>NZ_JAHSTS010000001.1:510000-1721840 GCF_019145435.1 Pseudomonas ekonensis
CTGTAAGCCTGTGAAGGTGAGTTGAGAAGCTTGCTGGAGGTATCAGAAGTGCGAATGCTGACATGAGTAACGACAATGCGAGTGAAAAACTCGCACGCCGAAAGACCAAGGTTTCCTGCGCAACGTTAATCGACGCAGGGTTAGTCGGTCCCTAAGGCGAGGCTGAAAAGCGTAGTCGATGGAAAACAGGTTAATATTCCTGTACTTCCGGTTATTGCGATGGAGGGACGGAGAAGGCTAGGCCAGCTTGGCGTTGGTTGTCCAAGTTTAAGGTGGTAGGCTGGAATCTTAGGTAAATCCGGGGTTCCAAGGCCGAGAGCTGATGACGAGTTGCCGTTAGGCGACGAAGTGGTTGATGCCATGCTTCCAAGAAAAGCTTCTAAGCTTCAGATAACCGGGAACCGTACCCCAAACCGACACAGGTGGTTGGGTAGAGAATACCAAGGCGCTTGAGAGAACTCGGGTGAAGGAACTAGGCAAAATGGCACCGTAACTTCGGGAGAAGGTGCGCCGGTGAGGGTGAAGCACTTGCTGCGTAAGCCCACGCCGGTCGAAGATACCAGGCCGCTGCGACTGTTTATTAAAAACACAGCACTCTGCAAACACGAAAGTGGACGTATAGGGTGTGACGCCTGCCCGGTGCCGGAAGGTTAATTGATGGGGTTAGCTAACGCGAAGCTCTTGATCGAAGCCCCGGTAAACGGCGGCCGTAACTATAACGGTCCTAAGGTAGCGAAATTCCTTGTCGGGTAAGTTCCGACCTGCACGAATGGCGTAACGATGGCGGCGCTGTCTCCACCCGAGACTCAGTGAAATTGAAATCGCTGTGAAGATGCAGTGTATCCGCGGCTAGACGGAAAGACCCCGTGAACCTTTACTATAGCTTTGCACTGGACTTTGAATTTGCTTGTGTAGGATAGGTGGGAGGCTTTGAAGCGTGGACGCCAGTCTGCGTGGAGCCATCCTTGAAATACCACCCTGGCAACTTTGAGGTTCTAACTCAGGTCCGTCATCCGGATCGAGGACAGTGTATGGTGGGTAGTTTGACTGGGGCGGTCTCCTCCTAAAGAGTAACGGAGGAGTACGAAGGTGCGCTCAGACCGGTCGGAAATCGGTCGCAGAGTATAAAGGCAAAAGCGCGCTTGACTGCGAGACAGACACGTCGAGCAGGTACGAAAGTAGGTCTTAGTGATCCGGTGGTTCTGTATGGAAGGGCCATCGCTCAACGGATAAAAGGTACTCCGGGGATAACAGGCTGATACCGCCCAAGAGTTCATATCGACGGCGGTGTTTGGCACCTCGATGTCGGCTCATCACATCCTGGGGCTGAAGCCGGTCCCAAGGGTATGGCTGTTCGCCATTTAAAGTGGTACGCGAGCTGGGTTTAGAACGTCGTGAGACAGTTCGGTCCCTATCTGCCGTGGACGTTTGAGATTTGAGAGGGGCTGCTCCTAGTACGAGAGGACCGGAGTGGACGAACCTCTGGTGTTCCGGTTGTCACGCCAGTGGCATTGCCGGGTAGCTATGTTCGGAAAAGATAACCGC
This sequence comes from Pseudomonas ekonensis, assembly GCF_019145435.1. Taxonomy (NCBI): domain Bacteria; kingdom Pseudomonadati; phylum Pseudomonadota; class Gammaproteobacteria; order Pseudomonadales; family Pseudomonadaceae; genus Pseudomonas; species Pseudomonas ekonensis. The sequence continues at coordinate 511,546 of NZ_JAHSTS010000001.1, forward strand.
TGAAAGCATCTAAGCGGGAAACTTGCCTCAAGATGAGATCTCACTGGAACCTTGAGTTCCCTGAAGGGCCGTCGAAGACTACGACGTTGATAGGTCGGGTGTGTAAGCGCTGTGAGGCGTTGAGCTAACCGATACTAATTGCCCGTGAGGCTTGACCATATAACACCCAAGCAATTTGCGAACCCGGAAGGGCCAGATTGCGGTGTGTGGAGACGAAAGAACCGAAAGTTCGCCAAACGCACAAAGCTGTCACATACCCATTCGTCGGCACGGGCCCCCAGGGCGCGGACCGGCACACAGAATTTCTTGACGACCATAGAGCGTTGGAACCACCTGATCCCATCCCGAACTCAGAAGTGAAACGATGCATCGCCGATGGTAGTGTGGGGTTTCCCCATGTGAGAGTAGGTCATCGTCAAGATTAAATTCCGGAACCCCAACTGCGAAAGCGGTTGGGGTTTTGTTTTGCCCGCAGGAAAGTTCGTGCGTCGAGTTTCCTGCTGGGGGCACTCACAGGGGCATGGCTGAGGATTGCCGTGCAGAGGAGGGTGTAGGACTGTCCAGGATGGCCCCTCGCAAACGCATACGGGTTGTTCGCGTCAAGTGTGCAATGGCGGCAGCACGTGGCTGTGGTGCCCGCAGAGAGGGGCTGTACCGCGTTCTGGCTGCCCTGGAGGCGGCATTGGCACGCTGCACTCCAAAATGCCTTGCCTGGGCTTGATGGCCGCTAAGCGCGATCCAGGCCGAGCAGGAGTCGCGCAATTGATCATGCCGCAGTGGCGATAACGAGTTTCTTGCCATTAATTGATGGCGGGACATTGCTCGCCACTATCCGGAAACGGGCAGTGGCTGCGCCCAATGCATTGGCGCGGCCTGATCAGAATCGCGATCGGTGAGGGAAGGGTAGGAGATAAACCCCAAAAACAAAAAAGCCCGCTGTTAGCGGGCTCTAGAGATGTTACCTAGACGATGGTAGTCGTCTATGTGCTGCAGATGGTGCCCCGAGGGAGACTCGAACTCCCACTCCTTTCGAAAACGGATTTTGAATCCGCCGCGTCTACCAATTCCGCCATCAGGGCTCAATGGCGGCGAAGTATAGAGACGCGCCTACCGTTGGTCAATCACGTTTCATGGTCAATTTTTGATAATTCCGCTAGACTTTCCGGCCCTGCCAGACGAACCCCATCATGCGTGTTGCTGACTTTACCTTCGAGCTTCCTGATTCGCTGATCGCCCGCCATCCGTTGGCCGAGCGACGCGGTAGCCGGCTGTTGACCCTGGACGGGGTCAGCGGTGCCCTGGCACACCGTCAATTCACTGATTTGCTTGAGCATTTGCGCCCTGGCGATCTGATGGTGTTCAACAATACCCGGGTGATTCCGGCGCGGTTGTTCGGGCAGAAGGCGTCCGGCGGCAAGCTGGAGATCCTCATCGAACGGGTGCTCGACACGCACCGCGTGCTGGCCCATGTGCGCTCCAGCAAGTCGCCCAAGCCGGGTTCGAAGATCCTCATCGAGGGCGGCGGCGAGGCCGAGATGCTGGCCCGTCACGACGCGCTGTTCGAGCTGGGTTTCGCCGAAGAGGTGCTGCCGCTGCTCGACCGCGTCGGGCACATGCCGTTGCCTCCTTATATTGACCGCCCTGACGAAGGCGCCGACCGCGAGCGCTACCAGACCGTGTACGCCGAGCGCCTTGGCGCGGTGGCGGCGCCGACCGCCGGCCTGCATTTCGACCAGACCCTGATGGAGGCCATCGCCGCCAAGGGCGTCGAGACCGCGTTCGTCACGCTGCACGTCGGCGCTGGCACGTTCCAGCCGGTGCGGGTCGAGAAGATCGAAGACCACCACATGCACAGCGAATGGCTGGAAGTCGGCGAGGACGTGGTCGATGCCGTCGCCGCCTGCCGGGCGCGGGGCGGGCGGGTGATCGCGGTGGGCACCACCAGCGTGCGTTCGCTGGAGAGCGCGGCTCGCGACGGCGTGCTCAAACCGTTCAGCGGCGACACCGACATCTTCATTTACCCGGGCCGGCCGTTCCATGTGGTCGACGCCCTGGTCACCAACTTCCATTTGCCCGAATCCACGCTGTTGATGCTGGTTTCGGCGTTCGCCGGTTATCCGGAGACCATGGCGGCCTACAAGGCTGCGGTCGACAACGGTTACCGCTTTTTCAGCTACGGTGATGCGATGTTCATCACCCGCAACCCCGCTCCACGCGGCCCAGAGGAAACAGTATGAGTCGCACCTGTCGCATGTCGTTCGAGCTGCTCGCCACCGACGGCAAGGCCCGCCGTGGCCGCCTGACCTTCCCGCGCGGCACCGTCGAGACCCCGGCGTTCATGCCGGTGGGCACCTACGGCACCGTCAAGGGCATGCTGCCGCGGGACATCGAGGCGATCGGCGCAGAGATCATCCTGGGCAACACCTTCCACCTGTGGCTGCGTCCGGGCATGGAAGTGATCAAGAAGCACGGCGACCTGCACGACTTCATGCAGTGGAAAGGCCCGATCCTGACCGACTCCGGCGGCTTCCAGGTGTTCAGCCTCGGCGCCATGCGCAAAATCAAGGAGGAGGGCGTGACCTTCGCCTCTCCGGTCGACGGCGCCAAGGTGTTCATGGGGCCGGAAGAGTCGATGCAGGTCCAGCGCGACCTGGGCTCCGACATCGTGATGATCTTCGACGAATGCACCCCGTACCCGGCCGACGAAGACGTCGCGCGGGTGTCCATGGAGCTGTCCCTGCGCTGGGCCCAGCGTTCGAAGAACGCCCACGGCGACAACACGGCGGCGCTGTTCGGCATCGTCCAGGGCGGCATGCACCAGGACCTGCGCATGCGCTCGCTCGAAGGCCTGGACAAGATCGGCTTCGACGGCCTGGCCATCGGCGGTCTGTCGGTGGGCGAGCCCAAGCACGAAATGATCAAGGTGCTGGACTACCTGCCGGGCCAGATGCCTGCTGACAAACCTCGTTACCTTATGGGCGTTGGCAAACCGGAAGATCTGGTTGAGGGTGTGCGCCGCGGGGTGGACATGTTCGATTGCGTGATGCCGACCCGCAATGCCCGCAACGGGCATCTGTTCATCGACACCGGTGTGCTGAAGATCCGTAACGCGTTCCATCGCCATGATGATTCGCCGCTGGATCCGACCTGCGATTGCTACACCTGCCAGAACTTCTCCCGCGCTTATCTGCACCACTTGGACAAATGCGGCGAAATGCTCGGCAGCATGCTCAATACCATCCACAATTTGCGCCATTATCAGGTGCTGATGGCTGGTTTGCGCGAGGCTATTCAACAGGGTACATTGGCCGCCTTCGTCGAGGCCTTCTATGCCAAGCGCGGGCTTCCCGTACCGCCTTTGGACTGAGTTTCCTGACCCCAAGATTCAACATTTTTGCAACTGGAGTGCTAAATGAGCTTTTTTATCTCTAACGCCATGGCCGACGCGGCTGCACCGGCTGCTGCGCCTGTCGGCGGCGGCTTCGAGTGGATTTTCCTGGTCGGTTTCCTGGTCATCTTCTACCTGATGATCTGGCGTCCGCAGGCCAAACGCGCCAAAGAGCAGAAAAACCTGCTGAGCAGCCTGCAGAAGGGCGACGAAGTGGTCACCACCGGCGGCATCGCCGGCAAGATCACCAAAGTGGCCGATGACTTCGTGGTGCTGGAAGTGTCCGACACCGTGGAAATGAAGTTCCAGAAGGGCGCGATCGCCGCCACGCTGCCAAAAGGCACGCTCAAGGCGATCTAAAGTTTCAACTTCCACTCAATCGACGGGGCGCGCAAGGCGCCCCGCGTCATAGCGGGCGGCGTGATGCTGAACAAATATCCTCTGTGGAAATACATTCTGATCCTGGCGGTGCTGGCGATCGGTCTGATTTATTCCGCTCCCAATCTGTACCCCGATGATCCGGCCATCCAGATCAGCGGCGCCAGCACGGCCCTGCAGGTCAACCAGGCCGACCTGGACCGTGCGGGTACTGCGCTCAAGGAATCCGGGATCGCCGTCAAGGCCGCGAGCCTGTCTGCCAACGGCAAGGGCGGCCTGATCCGCCTGACCAAGGCTGAAGACCAACTGCCGGCCAAGGACGTCGTGCGCAAGGCATTGGGTGACGACTACGTCGTCGCGCTGAACCTGGCCCAGACCACGCCGCAGTGGCTGCGCAACCTGGCCGCGCACCCGATGAAGCTGGGTCTCGACCTGTCCGGCGGTGTGCACTTCCTGCTGGAAGTGGACATGGACAAGGCCATCGACGCGCGCCTGAAGATCTACGAAGGCGAAGTCAAGAGCCTGCTGCGCAAAGAGAAGCTGCGCTACCGCAGCCTGCCGCAACTGGGCGGCGCCATCCAGCTGGGCTTCAGCGACGATGCGTCCCGCGAACAAGCCCGTGCGCTGATCCGCAAGAGCTTCAACGATTTCGACATTGTTCCGGCCGACCTCAACGGCCAGCCGGTGCTGCGTCTGGCGATGACCCCGGCCAAGCTGGTGGAAATCCGCGAATACTCCATCAAGCAGAACCTGACCACGGTGCGCAACCGCGTCAACGAACTGGGTGTCGCCGAGCCGATCGTCCAGCGTCAGGGCGCCAACCGCATCGTGGTTGAGCTGCCGGGCGTGCAGGACACCGCCGAAGCCAAGCGGATCCTGGGCAAGACGGCCAACCTCGAGTTCCGCCTGGCCGCCGAGCCGGGTGCCTCCAAGGCCACTTCCGAGACCTTCGAGTTCCGCGAGGGCAAGCGTCCTCCGGCGCAGATCGAGCGCAGCCTGATCATCACCGGTGACCAGGTCACCGACGCCAAGGCCGGTTTCGGCGAGCACGGCACGCCTGAAGTGAACATCCGCCTGGACGGTCACGGCGGCGAACTGATGAGCCGCGCGACCCGCAGCAACGTCGGCCGCAGCATGGCGGTGATCTTCATCGAACAGCGTCCGGTCACCACCTACACCAAGCAGGTGGTCGACGGCGTCGAGAAAGACGTGGCGGTGCAGTCGTTCAAGGAAGAGAAGAAGATCATCAGCCTGGCGACCATCCAGTCGCCGCTGGGTGCGCAGTTCCGCATCACCGGCCTGAACGGCCAGGGCGAGTCGTCCGAACTGGCGCTGCTGCTGCGCGCCGGCGGCCTGGCGGCGCCGATGTACTTCGCTGAAGAACGCACCATCGGCCCGAGCCTGGGTGCCGACAACATCACCAAAGGCATCGACGCTTCGCTGTGGGGCATGCTGTTCGTCTCGCTGTTCATCATCGCCATCTACCGCTTCTTCGGCCTGATCGCCACGGTCGCGCTGGCCGTGAACATGGTGATGCTGCTGGCGCTGATGTCGCTGCTGGGCGCCACGCTGACCCTGCCGGGCATCGCCGGCATCGTGCTGACCATGGGCATGGCGGTCGACGCCAACGTGCTGATCTTCTCGCGGATCCGCGAAGAGATCGCCGCCGGCATGACCGTGCAGCGCGCCATCAACGAAGGCTTCGGCCGGGCGTTCACCGCGATCCTCGACGCCAACCTGACCACCCTGCTGGTCGGCGGCATCCTCTTCGCCATGGGCACCGGCCCGGTGAAGGGCTTCGCGGTGACCATGTCCCTCGGGATCTTTACCTCGATGTTCACGGCCATCATGGTGACCCGCGCGATGGTCAACCTGATCTTCGGCGGTCGTGACTTCAAGAAGTTGTGGATTTAAGGGGCTGCCATGTTACGTACTATCAACTTCATGGGCGTTCGCAACTTCGCGTTCGGCGTCACTCTGTTCCTGACGGCACTGGCCTTGTTCAGCGTGTTCCACAAGGGCATGAACTGGGGCCTGGACTTCACCGGCGGTACGCTCATCGAGCTGACCTACGAGCGTCCGGCCGATGTCACCAAGGTGCGTGAGCAACTGGCGACGGCCGGTTACCACGAGGCGGTCGTGCAGAACTTCGGCGCGACCACCGACCTGCTGGTGCGCATGCCGGGCGAAGACCCGCAACTGGGCCATCAGGTGGCCGAGGCACTGCAGAAGGTCGGCGGCGAGAACCCGGCGACCGTCAAGCGCGTCGAGTTCGTGGGCCCGCAGGTGGGCGAGGAACTGCGTGACCAGGGCGGCCTGGGCATGCTGCTGGCGCTCGGCGGCATCTTGCTCTACCTGGCTTTCCGCTTTCAGTGGAAATTCGCGGTGGGCGCCATTGTTTCGCTGATCCACGACGTGATCGTGACGATCGGCATCCTGTCGTTCTTCCAGATCACCTTCGACCTGACGGTGCTGGCGGCGGTGCTGGCGATCATCGGCTACTCGCTCAACGACACCATCGTCGTGTTCGACCGGGTCCGCGAGAACTTCCGTGTGCTGCGCAAGGCCAGCCTGATCGAGAACATCAACATCTCGACCACCCAGACCCTGCTGCGCACCATGGCGACCTCGATCTCGACGTTGCTGGCGATCGCGGCGCTGCTGTTCTTCGGCGGCGACAACCTGTTCGGCTTCTCCATCGCCCTGTTCATCGGTGTTTTGGCGGGTACCTACTCGTCGATCTACATCGCCAACGTGGTGCTGATCTGGCTGAACCTGACCAGCGAGGACCTGATCCCGCCGGCCAACACCGACAAGGAAATCGACGACCGTCCTTGAGGCCATCCTCTCCCGGCAGAGTCACCCGAAAAAGGCGCGAGTTGAACTCGCGCCTTTTTTCATGCTCCAAGGCTGGGAGAAGCGCGGGCACGCCCCGCATGTGATGGTCAGGAGGTTCATGTGAACAAGTCGTTGCTGGTTGGTGCGGTATTGGGTGCTGTCGGTGTGACCGCCGGGGGTGCTGTTGCTACCTACAGCCTGGTGAAAAGCGGCCCTGAGTACGCGCAAGTGCTGGCTGTCGAGCCGGTCAAGACGCAGATCAAGACTCCACGTGAAGTGTGCAAGGACGTCACCGTGACCCGTCAGGCGCCGGTGAAGGATCAGCATCAGATCGCCGGTACGGTGGTCGGTGCGTTGGCCGGCGGCCTTTTGGGCAACCAGATCGGCGGCGGCACCGGCAAGAAGATCGCCACGGTGGCCGGTGCGGTCGGCGGCGGTTACGCCGGCAACAAGGTGCAGGAGGGCATGCAGGAGCGTGACACCTACACCACGACGCAGACGCGCTGCAACACCGTGAATGACATCAGCGACAAGGTCGTCGGCTACGACGTTCGCTATTCGCTGGATGGCAAGGAAGGCAAAGTGCGGATGGATCGGGATCCGGGCAACCAGATTCCGGTGGACAAGGAAGGCAAGCTGATCCTATCCCAGGCCCAGCCCGGACAGTGATCAAGCATGAAAAAGCACCCTGCGGGGTGCTTTTTTGTGCCTATCGTTCGGCGTACGACTTGGGGGTCTTGGCTGACTCCATCGCCAGCAGGCTGGCTCCCACATGGATTGTGGTGGCTGCCGAAAGCGGGTCAATCACAGGCATAAAAAAAGCACCCCGAGGGGTGCTTTTCTCGTATTGCGTAGCGCTTAACGCTTCATCGAAGCCGGCAGGTGCGGCTGGATGGCCGTCAGCACGGCCTTGAAGCATTTGGTGTTGCCGGCGACGACGTGGCCTTTCTCCAGGAAGTCGTGACCGCCGGTGAAGTCGCTCACCAGGCCGCCCGCTTCCTGAATCAGCAGGGCGCCGGCTGCCATGTCCCACTCGGACAGGCCCGATTCCCAGAACGCGTCGAAACGGCCGGCGGCCACGTAGGCCAGGTCCAGGCTCGCCGAACCTGCGCGGCGGATGCCGGCGGTCTGGCCCACCAGGGCGCGGAACATGCCCAGGTAGTTGTCCAGGTTGTCCATCTGGTCGTCACGGAACGGGAAGCCGGTGCCCAGCAGGGCGCCGTCCAGGCTGGTGCGGCCGCTGACGCGCAGGCGACGGCCGTTCAGTTGGGCGCCACGGCCACGGCTGGCGGTGAACTCTTCCTGACGGACCGGATCCAGGACAACGGCGTGTTCCAGACGGCCGCGGTATTTGCAGGCGATGCTGACCGCGAAGTGAGGGATGCCGCGCAGGAAGTTGGTGGTGCCGTCCAGCGGATCGATGATCCACAGGTACTCTTCGCCTTCGATGCCGGAGCCTGCGTGCATGCCGGTCTCTTCACCCATGATCGAGTGATTCGGGTAAGCCTTGCGCAGGGCGTCGATGATTTTCTGTTCGGCGGCGCGATCCACCTCGGACACGTAGTCCTTGGCGTCTTTTTCGTCGACCTTGATGCTATCCAGGCGCTCGATGGAGCGGAAGATCAGTTCACTGGCGCTGCGGGCGGCGCGCAGCGCGATATTCAGCATGGGCTGCATGGATGTGTCACCTAAGGTTGTTAAAGAAAGCCGCGCATTCTATCAGAAGTTTTCTTCAGGTGAAGGTCGCTGTTCGCATTCATGGCTTAACGGTAGGCTGTTCTGTAAGATTTGCACCCCTTTCCCGAGTCCGAGAGCCTGCGCCGTGCTGCAAAACATTCGTGTCGTCCTGGTCAACACCAGCCATCCGGGCAACATCGGCGGGACCGCGCGCGCCATGAAGAACATGGGGCTTTCGCGGCTGGTGCTGGTGGAGCCCCGGGTGTTTCCGCACCACGAAGCCGATGCCCGCGCATCCGGTGCCGGCGACATCCTTGAAAACGCGCAAGTCGTCGCCACCTTGGAAGACGCCTTGGTCGGCTGCAACCTGGTGCTGGGCACCAGCGCCCGTGACCGGCGGATCCCGTGGCCGCTGCTCGATCCCCGCGAATGCGGCGCCAAAGTGGTCGAGGAGGCCGGGCAGGGCGCGGAAATCGCCCTGGTGTTCGGGCGCGAGGATTCCGGACTGACCAACGAAGAGCTGCAGCGATGTCACTACCACGTGCACATCCCCTCCGATCCTGAATTCAGCTCGCTGAACCTCGGGGCGGCGGTGCAGGTGCTGAGCTATGAAGTGCGCATGGCCTGGCTGGCGGCGCAAGGCCAGCCGAGCAAGTTCGAAAAGGAAGAAGTGGCCTCCGTCAAAAGCAATGAGCTGGCGACCATGGACGAACTGGAGCGGTTCTACGAGCACCTGGAACAGACCCTGGTGGCCATCGAGTTCCTCGATCCTGAAAAGCCGCGGCACTTGATGGCACGCCTGCGCCGGTTGTACGGACGCAGCTCGGTCAGCCGGGCGGAAATGAATATTTTGCGTGGCATCCTCACGGAAACCCAGAAAGCGGCCCGTGGCGAGCTCCTTAAACGGAAGGAATGATGATGTTCGAGCGTTTGCGTGAAGATATCCAGAGCGTATTCCACCGAGACCCGGCGGCGCGTAACGCTTTTGAGGTTCTGACCTGCTACCCCGGCATGCACGCGATCTGGATCCATCGGCTGTCGGCGATGCTGTGGCGTGCAGAGCTGAAATGGCTGGCGCGGCTGGTGTCGAACTTCGGCCGCTGGTTGACCGGGATCGAGATCCATCCGGGGGCGAAGGTCGGGCGCCGCTTCTTCATCGACCACGGCATGGGCATCGTGATCGGGGAAACGGCTGAGATCGGCGACGACGTGACCCTGTACCAGGGCGTGACCCTCGGCGGCACCAGTTGGAACAAGGGCAAGCGTCACCCGACGCTGGGTGACGGCGTGGTGGTCGGGGCCGGCGCGAAAGTGCTCGGGCCGTTCACCGTGGGTGCCGGCGCCAAGGTCGGCTCCAATGCGGTGGTCACCAAGGAAGTGCCGCCGGGTGCGACCGTGGTGGGCATTCCGGGGCGGATCATCGTCAAGTCCGATGACGAGCAGGACGCCAAGCGCAAGGCGATGGCCGAGAAGATCGGCTTCGATGCCTACGGCGTCAGCGGCGACATGCCGGATCCGGTGGCTCGGGCCATCGGTCAGTTGCTCGATCACCTGCAGGCGGTGGACGGGCGACTGGAGGGGATGTGCGGCGCGCTGAAGGATCTGGGCAGCAATTACTGTGCGAAAGATCTGCCTGAGCTGCGCGAAGAGGACTTCGCTTGCGTCAAGGGCAAGGAAGACACCACGGCGGGTTGAGGCCTGCACGAGGGGAGGCGCGAACGGTGCCGCCCCTCGGGTGTCGCGATCAGGCAATGGCGCAGCGCTGGCCGGTGTGCCATTAAGCCGCAGACCCTGCTATCATGCGCGCGCTCTTTGCGGGTAAACCCGACTAAAGCACTAGGTCTTATAGTTGACTTAAATGCTCGGGAATTGCATACTCCCGCCCATTCCGAACTCCGTGGTAATTGTCCATGCGACTGACTACAAAAGGCCGATACGCCGTGACCGCCATGCTCGACCTGGCGTTGCACGCGCAGCACGGGCCCGTGTCCCTGGCCGATATCTCCGAGCGCCAAGGCATTTCCCTGTCCTATCTCGAACAGCTGTTCGCCAAGCTGCGCCGCAGCAACCTGGTGTCCAGCGTCCGCGGTCCGGGCGGCGGTTACCAGCTGTCCCGCGACATGCAGGGCATCCAGGTCGCTCAGGTGATCGATGCGGTCAACGAATCGGTCGATGCGACCAAATGCCAGGGCCAGGGCGATTGCCATTCCGGCGACACCTGCCTGACCCATCACCTGTGGTGCGACCTCAGCCTGCAGATCCACGAATTTCTCAGCGGTATCAGCTTGGCCGACCTCGTAACTCGCCGTGAGGTGCAGGAAGTGGCCCAGCGCCAGGATCAGCGTCGTTGCAATGGCAAGGCGCCGCGCCTGGACAAGATTGAAGCGTCCGCCGTCGAATGACAGCCAGAGAGCCAGCGGTACGCCAGCCAGCCTGATTTAGGAGATAGTCCATGAAATTGCCGATTTACCTTGATTACTCTGCGACCACCCCGGTCGATCCGCGCGTTGCGCAAAAGATGAGTGAATGCCTGCTGGTCGACGGGAACTTCGGTAACCCGGCATCCCGCTCCCACGTGTTCGGCTGGAAGGCCGAGGAAGCCGTGGAGAACGCCCGTCGTCAGGTGGCCGACCTGGTCAACGCCGACCCGCGCGAAATCGTCTGGACCTCCGGCGCGACCGAGTCCGACAACCTGGCAATCAAGGGTGCGGCACATTTCTACGCCTCCAAGGGCAAGCACCTGATCACCACCAAGATCGAACACAAGGCCGTCCTCGACACCATGCGCCAACTGGAGCGCGAAGGTTTCGAAGTGACCTACATCGAGCCTCGTGAAGACGGTCTGGTCACCCCGGAAATGGTCGAAGCCGCCCTGCGCGAAGACACCATCCTGGTGTCGGTGATGCACGTGAACAACGAAATCGGCACCGTCAACGACATCGCCGCCATCGGCGAGCTGACCCGTTCCAAAGGCATCCTGTTCCACGTCGACGCCGCTCAGTCCACCGGCAAGGTCGAGATCGACCTGCAGAAGCTGAAAGTCGACATGATGTCGTTCTCCGCCCACAAGACCTACGGCCCTAAAGGCATTGGCGCGCTCTACGTCAGCCGCAAGCCGCGCGTGCGCATCGAAGCGACCATGCACGGTGGCGGCCACGAGCGCGGCATGCGCTCCGGCACCCTGGCGACCCACCAGATCGTCGGCATGGGCGAAGCCTTCCGCGTGGCCAAGGAAGACATGGCCGCCGAGAACGTGCGGATCAAGGCCCTGAGCGACCGCTTCTACAAGCAGGTCGAGCACCTGGAGGAGCTGTACGTCAACGGCAGCCTGACCGCCCGCGTTCCGCACAACCTGAACCTGAGCTTCAACTACGTCGAAGGCGAGTCGCTGATCATGGCGCTCAAGGACCTGGCGGTATCGTCCGGTTCGGCCTGCACCTCGGCGTCGCTGGAGCCTTCGTACGTGCTGCGCGCCCTGGGCCGCAACGACGAACTGGCGCACAGCTCGATCCGCTTCACCTTCGGCCGCTTCACCACCGAAGAAGAGATCGACTACGCCGCGCAGAAAGTCTGCGAGGCCGTCACCAAGCTGCGCGCCCTGTCGCCGCTGTGGGACATGTACAAAGACGGTGTCGACATTTCGAAGATCGAGTGGGCGGCACACTGATTTCAAGTCGCCGCGAACCAGCCCTGCGGCCAGAGGCGGCAGGGCCCAAAGAGCGACTCTCTGATGAGTGAGGATTAAGCATCATGGCTTACAGCGAAAAGGTCATCGACCACTACGAAAACCCGCGCAACGTCGGCAAGATGAACGCCGAAGACCCGGATGTCGGCACCGGCATGGTCGGCGCCCCGGCGTGCGGCGACGTGATGCGCCTGCAGATCAAGGTCAACGAGCAGGGCGTGATCGAAGACGCCAAGTTCAAGACCTACGGCTGCGGTTCGGCGATCGCTTCCAGCTCCCTGGCCACCGAGTGGATGAAGGGCAAGACCCTGGACGAAGCCGAAACCATCAAGAACACCCAGCTGGCTGAAGAACTGGCCCTGCCGCCGGTGAAGATCCACTGCTCCGTGCTCGCCGAGGACGCCATCAAGGCGGCCGTGCGCGACTACAAGCAGAAGAAAGGTTTGCTCTAACAGCACACATCGCAAGATGTAAGGAGTCTCGATGGCCATCAGCATGACAGAAGCCGCCGCCAAGCACGTGCGCCGTTCCCTGGACGGTCGCGGCAAGGGCGAAGGGATCCGCTTGGGCGTCCGCACCACGGGCTGCTCGGGGCTGGCGTATGTGCTGGAATTCGTCGATGCCCTGGGCGAAGACGACCAGGTGTTCGAAAGCCATGGCGAAAAGGTGATCATCGATCCCAAGAGCCTGGCGTACCTGGACGGCACCGAACTCGATTTCGTCAAGGAAGGGTTGAACGAAGGCTTCAAGTTCAACAACCCCAACGTGCGCGGTGAGTGTGGCTGCGGCGAAAGCTTCAACGTCTGAGGCCGCTCGTGGGTATTCCTTGTCATTTCGCCTTGTTTGACCTGCAACCGGATTTTCGCCTGGATCTCGAGCAGTTGGCCTCGCGCTACCGCGAGCTGGCGCGCGGCGTTCACCCAGACCGCTTCGCCGACGCCTCCGAGCGCGAGCAGCGGCTGGCGCTGGAGCAGTCCGCCCGGCTCAACGAGGCGTACCAGACCCTCAAGAGCCCCCCGCAACGCGCGCGTTACCTGCTCACCATGAGCGGGCGCGAGCTGCCGCTGGAGGTGACGGTGCACGATCCGGAGTTCCTGCTGCAGCAGATGGAGCTGCGCGAGGAGCTCGAAGACCTGCAGGACAACGCCGACCTGGACGGTGTCGCCGCCTTCAAGCGCCGGCTGAAGGCCGCCCAGGACCGATTGAACGAAAGCTTCGCAGCCTGTTGGAACGACGCGGCGCAACGCGAGCAGGCCGAACGCCTGATGCGGCGCATGCAGTTCCTCGACAAGCTCTCCTACGAAGTGCGCCAGCTAGAAGAGCGCCTCGACGATTAACCCAGTGCCGCTCCGGTCGCACGCCTGATATACAGATAAGTCCTGATCACGATGGCCCTACTGCAGATCGCCGAACCCGGCCAAAGTCCTCAACCGCACCAGCGCCGTCTGGCTGTGGGGATCGACTTGGGCACTACCAATTCGCTGGTCGCTGCGTTGCGCAGTGGTCTTTCCGATCCGCTGGCCGACGCCCAAGGGCAGGTGATCCTGCCGTCCGCCGTGCGGTATCACGCCGACCGCGTCGAGGTCGGCGAGTCGGCCAAGCTGGCCGCATCCGCAGACCCTCTGAACACCGTGCTGTCGGTCAAGCGCCTGATGGGGCGTGGCCTGTCCGACGTCAAGCAGCTGGGCGAGCAACTGCCGTACCGCTTCGTCGGCGGCGAGTCGCACATGCCGTTCATCGACACGGTTCAGGGGCCGAAGAGCCCGGTCGAAGTCTCCGCCGACATCCTGAAGGTGCTGCGCCAGCGCGCCGAAGCGACGCTGGGCGGCGAGCTGGTCGGTGCGGTGATCACGGTGCCGGCCTATTTCGATGATGCACAGCGCCAGGCCACCAAGGACGCGGCGAAGCTCGCCGGTCTGAACGTGCTGCGCCTGCTCAACGAGCCGACCGCCGCCGCTGTGGCCTATGGCCTGGATCAGCATGCCGAAGGCCTGGTCGCGATCTACGACCTGGGCGGCGGCACCTTTGACATTTCCATCCTGCGCCTGACCGGCGGTGTCTTCGAAGTGCTGGCCACCGGCGGCGACAGCGCCCTGGGCGGCGATGACTTCGACCATGCCATCGCCGGCTGGATCATCGAGGGCGCCGGCCTGTCCGCCGACCTCGATCCGGGTGCGCAACGCAATCTGCTGCAGACCGCTTGCGCGGCCAAGGAAGCGCTGACCGATGCCGCTGCGGTTGAGGTGGTTCATGGCGACTGGAAGGCGCAACTGACCCGCGAAGCGTTCGACGCGCTGATCGAGCCGATGGTCGCGCGCAGCCTCAAGGCTTGCCGCCGTGCCGTGCGTGATTCCGGCATTGAGCTGGAAGACGTTCACGCCGTGGTCATGGTCGGCGGTTCGACCCGTGTGCCGCGTGTGCGCGAAGCCGTCGCCGAGGCCTTCGGCCGTCAGCCGCTGACCTCCATCGACCCGGATCAAGTGGTGGCCATCGGGGCCGCGATCCAGGCCGACACCCTGGCCGGCAACAAGCGTGACGGCGGCGAACTGCTGCTGCTCGACGTGATTCCGCTGTCCCTGGGGCTGGAAACCATGGGCGGGCTGATGGAGAAGGTGATTCCGCGCAACACCACCATCCCGGTCGCCCGCGCCCAGGATTTCACCACCTACAAAGACGGCCAGTCGGCCATGGCGATCCATGTGCTGCAGGGCGAGCGCGAGCTGATCAGCGACTGCCGCTCCCTGGCGCGCTTCGAGCTGCGCGGGATTCCGGCGATGGTGGCCGGCGCGGCGAAGATCCGCGTGACCTTCCAGGTCGATGCCGACGGTCTGCTCAGCGTCTCCGCCCGTGAACTGGGCTCGGGCGTCGAGGCCAGCATCCAGGTCAAGCCGTCCTACGGCCTGACCGACGGCGAAATCGCCAAGATGCTCAAGGACTCGTTCCAGCACGCCAACGACGACAAGGTCGCCCGTGTCCTGCGCGAGCATCAGGTCGACGCCCAGCGCCTGGTCGAGGCAGTGCAGGCTGCCCTGGACGCCGACGGCGAGCGTCTGCTGGACGCCGAAGAACGCATGGTCATCGACCTGCAGGTGCAGGAACTGACCGAACTGATGAAGGGCACCGATGGCTTCGCCATCGAGCAGCAGACCAAGCGTCTGTCGCAAGTGACCGACGCCTTTGCCGCCCGCCGCCTGGATTCGACGGTGAAAGCCGCGCTGGCGGGGCGCAACCTGAATGAAATCGAGGATAACTGATGCCGCAGGTCATTTTTCTGCCACACGAGAAGTTCTGCCCTGACGGCATGGTGGTCGAGGCCGAGCCCGGCACGTCCATTCTCGAACTGGCCCACGAGCACCACATCGAGATGGAAAGCGCCTGCGGCGGCGTTTGCGCCTGCACCACCTGTCACTGCATCATCCGCGAAGGTTTCGATTCGCTGGAAGAGGCCGACGAACTGGAAGAGGACTTCCTCGACCGTGCCTGGGGCCTGGAAGCCCAATCGCGCCTGGCCTGCCAGGCCATTGTCGGCGAGGAAGACCTGACCGTCGAAATCCCGAAATATTCGCTTAACCATGCGGCCGAAGCGCCGCACTGACTGGTAAGACTGTCATGAGCTACGGCTGGAATGATGTTCAACGCATTGCAGAAGAGCTGGCCGAGGCCCATCCGGGCGTCGATCCGTACTCTGTCAATTTCGTCGACCTGCAAAAATGGATCATGGCGCTGCCGGATTTCGACAACGACTCGGGCCGTGTGGGCGAGAAGGTGTTGGAAGCGGTTCAGACGCTCTGGGCCGACGAGTTAGACTGATCGTCCTCGCAGGTTAGGCAATACCCAAGAACCCGCGTATAATTCGCGGGTTTAATTTTTCGCAAATTACCGTTTCTGGAGTTACACCATGGCTGTTCAACGTACTTTCTCCATCATCAAGCCTGACGCCGTTGCAAAAGGCGCTGCCGGCGAAATCGTTACCCGTTTCGAAAAGGCTGGCCTGAAAGTGGTTGCTTCGAAAATGAAGCAACTGTCCAAAGCCGAAGCCGAAGGTTTCTACGCTGAGCACAAAGAGCGCGGTTTCTTCGGTGACCTGGTTGCTTTCATGATCTCCGGTCCAGTGGTCGTTCAGGTTCTGGAAGGCGAAAACGCCATCGCTCGCAACCGTGAGCTGATGGGCGCCACCAACCCTAAAGAAGCTGCTGCCGGCACCATCCGCGCTGACTTCGCTGAATCGATCGACGCCAACGCCGTTCACGGTTCGGACTCCGAAGCCGCTGCCGCTCGCGAAATCTCGTACTTCTTCGCAGCTACCGAAGTAACCACTCGCTAAGCATTGGCTTAAAGAGTGAAGGTGAATCCATGACGACATCGACTGCTAAAACCAACCTGCTGGGTCTGACCCAGCCGGAAATGGAAAAATTCTTCGACTCAATCGGGGAGAAGCGTTTCCGTGCCGGTCAGGTTATGAAATGGATTCACCACTTTGGCGTGGATGATTTCGACGCCATGACGAACGTCGGCAAGGCCTTGCGCGAGAAGCTCAAGGCCGTTGCCGAAATTCGTGGTCCCGAAGTGGTCAGCGAGGACATCTCCAGCGACGGCACCCGCAAGTGGGTGGTGCGCGTGGCGTCCGGCAGCTGTGTCGAGACCGTGTACATTCCCCAGGGCAAGCGCGGCACCCTCTGCGTTTCGTCCCAGGCAGGCTGTGCCCTGGACTGCAGTTTCTGCTCCACCGGCAAGCAAGGCTTCAACAGCAACCTCACCGCCGCCGAAGTCATCGGCCAGGTGTGGATCGCGAACAAATCCTTCGGCAGCGTTCCGGCCACCATCGACCGCGCCATCACCAACGTGGTGATGATGGGCATGGGCGAACCGCTGCTGAACTTCGACAACGTCGTGGCCGCCATGCATCTGATGATGGATGACCTGGGCTACGGGATCTCCAAGCGCCGCGTGACCCTGTCCACGTCGGGTGTGGTGCCGATGATCGATGAGCTGGCCAAGCACATCGACGTGTCCCTGGCGTTGTCCCTGCACGCACCGAACGACGCATTGCGCAACCAGTTGGTGCCGATCAACAAGAAGTACCCGCTCAAGATGCTGCTCGACTCGTGCGTGCGCTACATGTCCGCCCTGGGCGAGAAGCGTGTGCTGACCATCGAGTACACCTTGCTCAAGGACGTCAACGACAAGCTCGAGCATGCGGTCGAGATGATCGAGCTGCTCAAGGACATCCCCTGCAAGATCAACCTGATCCCGTTCAACCCGTTCCCGCATTCCGGGTACGAGCGGCCGAGCAACAACGCCATCCGCCGGTTCCAGGATCAGCTTCACCACGCAGGCTTCAACGTCACCGTGCGCACCACCCGTGGTGAGGACATCGACGCCGCCTGCGGTCAATTGGTAGGACAGGTGCTGGATCGCACCCGTCGCAGCGAACGCTACATCGCGGTGCGCGAATTGAGCGCCGACGGCGATCTGGCGCAGAACGCCGCGAACACTCACTAAGAGAGGATCTCTATGTCCCTGCGCTTCGCGCTGCTGTTGCTGTTGGCCAGCCTCTGTGCTGGCTGTGTCCTGTCGGGCGACTACAACCCGATGAAGACCAGCAAGGGCCGCGACGAGGCGCGGGCTGCCTACGTGCAGTTGGGACTGGGTTATTTGCAACAGGGTATGACCGAACGGGCCAAGGTGCCGCTCAAGAAGGCCCTGGAGCTGGACGGCTCGGATGCCGACGCCAACGCCGCCCTGGCGCTGGTGTTCCAGGCCGAGCTGGAGCCTCAGCTGGCCGACGAGCACTTTCGCAAGGCGCTGTCCTCCCGTCCCGCCGATGCCCGGATCCTCAACAACTACGGCAGTTTTCTCTACGAGCAGCAGCGTTACAAGGACGCCTACGAGCGATTTGAACAGGCGGCCGCCGATACCCTGTATCCTGAGCGTTCCCGGGTCTTCGAGAACCTCGGCATGACCGCGGCGAAGCTCGGCCAGCGCGACCTGGCGCAGCAACAGCTGGAAAAGGCGCTGCGCCTGAACCGCCAACAGCCGCGGGCGTTGCTGGAAATGGCTGAGTTGTCCTTCGAAGACAGGCATTATGTGCCCGCGCGAGACTATTACGACCGTTACAGCCAGTTGTCCGAGCAGAACGCACGCAGCCTGTTGCTCGGCGTGCGGCTGGCGAAAGTGTTTGAAGATCGCGACAAGGCCGCCAGTTACGGCCTGCAACTAAAACGACTCTATCCCGGTACGCCGGAATATCAGCAATACCTGTCGGAGCAATGATGAAAGCGGCGCATCCCGAAGTTGTAGCAGCGACTCGCGTTAACCCCGGTGAGACCTTGCGCCAGGCCCGCGAAAGCAATGGCTGGTCGCTGGCCGAAGTGGCCCTCAAGCTCAACCTCACCGTGACTTCCCTGAGCAACCTCGAAGCCGGCGCGTTCGACAAACTGCCGGGGCATACCTTCGCTCGCGGCTACATTCGCGCCTACGCCAAATTGCTCGGCATGGATCAGGCTGTCCTGGTCCAGCAGTTCGACCAGTCCACCGGCACCGACTCCCAGGGCAGCAACGTGCACAGCCTGGGACGGATCGAGGAGCCGGTGCGGGTTTCCCACACCATCTTGCGCATCGTCAGCCTGTTGCTGCTGATCGCGGTCATCGGCGGCGGTTTCGTCTGGTGGCAGGATCAGACCTCGCTGCGCACCAAGGACCTGATCGGCCTGGCTCCGGAGCACGTCGAAGTCGAAGGCGCCGACGGCACCACCCAGATCCACCCGCTGGACGAGCCGGAAGACCAGGCTGTCGAAGAGGGCCAGGCCGAGGCTTCCGCCCCGCTGGCGCTGCCGCAGGGCGAAACCTCCACTGAAACCGCCGCGGAAGCGACCGGCACCGAAGCGGCCGCTGCGCAGACTGCGCCAGCGGCTCCTGCTCCGACTGCAACGCCTGCCGCCCCGGTTCACACGCCGGCGCCGGTCGTCGCCGCGCCTGCCCCTGTTGCTCCGGCCGCCCCCGCGCCAGCCGTTGTCGCCCCGGCGGCTCCGGTCGTCCAGGCGCCTGCGCCGGTGACGGCGCCAGCCGCGCCGGTCGCCGGCCAGGGCCAGGGCCAGGTACAAGTGCAGTTCACCGCCGATTGCTGGACGCAAGTCACCGACGGCAGCGGCAAGGTGCTGTTCAGCGGGCTGAAGCGCAAGGGCGACAGCCTGTCGGTCGCCGGCAAGCCTCCGTTCGCGGTGCGCCTGGGCTATGCCCGCGGCGCTCAGGTCAGCTACAACGGCCAGGCGGTCGATGTGGCTCCGTTCACCAGTGGCGAGACCGCTCGCCTGAAGTTGGGTCAATAAGTCATGCACGGCGAATCTCCAATCAAACGGCGCGTATCGCGCAAGATCTGGGTCGGCAACGTGCCGGTGGGCGGCGATGCGCCCATCGCAGTGCAGAGCATGACCAACAGCGACACCAATGACGTCGCCGCCACCGTCGCCCAGATCAACCGTCTGGAAGCCGCCGGCGTCGACATCGTGCGCGTGTCGGTGCCGGACATGGACGCCGCCGAGGCGTTCGGCAAGATCAAGCAACTGGTCAAGGTTCCGCTGGTCGCCGACATCCACTTCGACTACAAGATCGCGCTGCGCGTGGCTGAGCTGGGTGTTGACTGCCTGCGGATCAACCCGGGCAACATCGGCCGCGAAGACCGCGTGCGTGCGGTGGTCGACGCCGCCCGCGACCGCGGCATCCCGATCCGCATCGGCGTGAACGCCGGTTCCCTGGAAAAGGACCTGCAGAAGAAATACGGCGAGCCGACACCGGCCGCGCTGGTCGAGTCGGCCCTGCGTCACGTCGAGCACCTCGAACGCCTGAACTTCCAGGACTTCAAGGTCAGCGTAAAAGCCTCCGACGTGTTCATGGCCGTCGAAGCGTACCGCCTGCTGGCCAAGGAAATCGTCCAGCCGCTGCACCTGGGCATCACCGAAGCCGGCGGATTGCGCTCGGGCACGGTGAAATCCGCCGTGGGCCTCGGTATGCTGCTCGCCGAAGGGATCGGTGACACCATCCGCATCTCGCTGGCGGCCGACCCGGTCGAGGAAGTGAAAGTCGGCTACGACATCCTCAAGTCCTTGCATTTGCGTTCCCGAGGCATCAACTTCATCGCCTGCCCGAGCTGCTCTCGCCAGAACTTCGACGTGGTCAAGACCATGAACGAGCTGGAAGGGCGCCTCGAAGACCTGCTGGTGCCGCTGGATGTCGCGGTGATCGGCTGCGTGGTCAACGGCCCAGGCGAAGCCAAGGAAGCCCATATCGGCTTGACCGGCGGCACGCCGAACCTGATTTACATCGACGGCAAGCCGTCGCAGAAACTGACGAACGACAATCTGGTGGACGAGCTGGAAAAGCTGATCCGCGAGAAGGCGGCCGAAAAGGTCGAAGCCGACGCTGCGGTCATCGCGCGCGGCTGATCGAACGAATTAAGGAATCTTTGTGAGCAAGTCTCTGCAAGCCATCCGTGGCATGAACGACATCCTGCCCGAGCAGACACCGGTATGGCGCTATTTCGAAGGCACCGTTTCGCGTCTGCTGGACAACTACGGCTACCGCCAGATCCGCATGCCGATCGTCGAGTTCACCGAGCTGTTCAAGCGCTCGATCGGCGAAGTGACCGACATCGTCGAAAAAGAGATGTACACCTTCGAGGACCGTAACGGCGACTCCCTGACCCTGCGTCCGGAAGGCACCGCCGCCTGCGTGCGCGCTGTGCTGGAGCACGGCATCACCGGGGGCGGCCAGGTGCAGAAGCTGTGGTACATCGGCCCGATGTTCCGTCACGAGCGTCCGCAGAAAGGCCGTTACCGCCAGTTCCACCAGATCGGCCTGGAAGTGTTCAACCTGGACGGCCCGGACATCGACGCCGAACTGATCGTGCTGACCTGGCGCCTGTGGGGCGAGCTGGGCATCCGCGATGCGGTCAAGCTTGAACTCAACAGCCTGGGCACCAGCGAGTCCCGCGCCCGTTACCGCGATGCGCTGGTCGAGTACCTCTCGGCGCACCACGACAAACTGGACGAAGACAGCCAGCGCCGCCTCAAGACCAACCCGCTGCGCGTGCTCGACACCAAGAACGCCGACACCCAGGCCGTGCTGGTCGGTGCGCCGAAGATGGCGGACTACCTGGACGACGAGTCCCGCGCGCACTTCGAAGGCCTGAAGGCCCGTCTGGATGCCGTCGGCATTCCGTACGTGCTCAATCCGAAGCTGGTCCGCGGCCTCGACTACTACAGCAAGACCGTGTTCGAGTGGGTCACCGACAAGCTGGGCGCCCAGGGCACCGTGTGCGCGGGCGGCCGTTACGACGGCCTGGTCGAGCAGATGGGCGGCAAGCCGACCGCAGGCGTCGGTTTCGCCATGGGCATCGAGCGTCTTGTGCTGCTGCTGGAAACCCTGGAGCAGATCCCGGAAGAGATCTCCCGGCAGGTGGACGTCTACCTCTGCGCCTTCGGCGAAGAGGCCGAACTGGCCGGGCTGGCCTTGGCCGAGCGCGTGCGTGACGCGCTGCCGAACCTGCGCCTGCAGGTCAACGCCGGCGCCGGCAGCTTCAAGAGCCAGTTCAAGAAAGCCGACAAGAGCGGTGCGCTGTTCGCGCTGATCCTCGGCGACGACGAAATGGCCCAGCGCACGGTCGGCGTCAAACCCCTGCGTGGCCAGGGCGAACAACAAAACATCGGCTGGGATGCGCTCGCTGCGCACCTGGCCACCTGCGTCGTGCAGGGTTGAAGCTGTCAAACAGCCGAATTAGCGATCAAAGGAGTATTGGGGTGTCGAGTACCGAAGACGAACAGTTGGCGGATTTGAAGGACTGGTGGGCACGCAACGGCAAACCTCTGGTCACCGGCGGCCTGTTGGCGCTGGTCATCGTGTTCGGCTGGCAGGCTTTTCACAAGTACCAGAGCAACCAGGCGCAGGGCGCTTCGGTGCTCTATCAGCAATTGCTGGAAACCACGCTGACCCCTGACGGCAAGCCTGACGCCGCCCGCGTCACGGACCTGGCCGGCAAGCTCAACAGCGAATTCGGCGGCAGCGCCTACGCGCAGTACGGCAGCCTGTTCGTGGCCAAGGTGGCCGTCGACAGCGGCAAGCTGGACGATGCGGCGACCGAGCTCAAGGCCATCATCGACAAGCCGGCCAACCCGGCGCTGGGCGAAATCGCCCGTCAGCGCATGGCGCAGGTGCTGGGTGCGCAGAACAAGGCCGACGAAGCCCTGAAGCTGCTCGAAGGCGACGCCGACAAGGCGTTCCTCGCCACCCGCGAAGAACTCAAGGGCGACCTGCTGGTGCAGCTGGGCCGTACCGACGAAGCGAACGCGGCGTATCAAAAGGCCAAGGCGGCGCTGTCGGACGAGGCAGCGGTCGGTGGCCTTCAAATCAAGCTGGACGACCTGGCCAAAGGGGATGCGTGACGTGATCGGTTGGAAGCATGCAGCAGTGCTGGCTCTGGCCATTCTGGCCGCGGGTTGCAGCAGCAACAGCAAAAAGGAACTGCCACCGGCCGAACTGACCGACTTCAAAGAGGAAGTGGTCCTGCACAAGCAGTGGAGCCGCTCGATCGGTGACGGTCAGGGCGAAACCTACAACATGTTGGTGCCGGCGATCGACGGCGACAGCATCTACGCCGCCGACGTGACCGGCATCGTGATGGGCCTGGACCGCAGCAACGGCGACGTGAAGTGGAAAAAGGACCTTGAGCTGCCGGTGTCCGGCGCCGTGGGTGTGGGTTACGGCCTGGTGCTGATCGGCACGCTGCGCGGCGAAGTCGTCGCGCTCGATGCCATCAACGGCGAAGAGAAGTGGCGTTCGCGGGTCAACAGCGAAGTCCTCGCGCCGCCGGCCAACAACGGCGACGTGGTGGTGGTGCAGACCCAGGACGACCGTCTGATCGGTCTGGACGCCTCCACCGGCAACCAGCGCTGGGTGTATGACAGCACCCCGGCCGTGCTGACCCTGCGCGGCACCAGCGCGCCGATCGTCACCAACCGCCTGGCGGTGGCCGGCCTGTCGACCGGCAAGGTGGTCGCGGTGGACATCTCCAACGGCGTGCCGGTGTGGGAACAGCGCATCGCGATTCCGCAGGGCCGTTCCGAGCTGGAGCGTGTGGTCGACATCGACGGCGGCCTGCTGCTGTCCGGCGGTACCCTGTACGTCGCCAGCTACCAGGGCCGCGTCGCGGCGCTGGACCTGGAGAGCGGCCGTCAGCTGTGGCAGCGCGACGCGTCGAGCTACGCGGGCCTGGCCCAAGGTTTCGGCAGCGTCTACGTGAGCCTGTCTTCGGGCACCGTCGAAGGCGTCGACGAGCGTTCCACCACCGCGCTGTGGAGCAACGACTCGCTGGCCCGCCGTCAACTGTCGGCGCCGGAAGTGTTCTCCAGCTACGTGGCGGTCGGTGACCTGGAAGGTTACCTGCACCTGCTGAGCCAGGTGGACGGCCGTTTCGTCGGCCGTGAGCGCATCGACAGCGACGGCCTGCGCGCACGTCCGCTGGTGGTGGGCGATACGATCTATGTGTATGGCAACAGCGGCAAACTGGAAGCCCTGACCATCAAGTAACAACTATGCTTGGGGAATTCCCCAAGCGGCTTCACCTGTGGGAGCGGGCTTGCCCGCGTAGGGCGTCAACGATGACGCGTGCTGCTTCGGCGGTACGTTTTTTCGCCGGCAGCCCCCCGCAGAGCAGCCCCGAGCACCAGCCGCTGCCACGCAGCGGCTTTTGTATTTTCTGAAATAACGCAGTGGAGAGCCGCATGGTTCCCGTAATCGCCCTGGTGGGCCGACCGAACGTCGGCAAGTCCACCTTGTTCAACCGCCTGACCCGGACCCGCGACGCCATCGTCGGCGACCTGTCCGGTCTGACCCGTGATCGCCAGTACGGTGAGGCCAAGTGGCAAGGGCGCTCCTACATTCTGATCGACACCGGCGGCATCTCCGGCGACGAGTACGGCATGGACGAAAAGATGGCCGAGCAGTCGCTGCTGGCCATCGAAGAAGCGGATGTCGTCCTGTTCCTGGTGGACGCCAAGGCCGGCTTCACCGCCGCCGACCAGATGATCGCCGAGCACTTGCGCAAGCGTAACAAGCGTTCCTTCGTGGTCGCCAACAAGGTCGACAACATCGACCCGGAAATGGCCCGCGCCGAATTCGCCCCGATGGGCATGGGCGACGCCATCCCGATCGCCGGCGCCCACGGCCGCGGCATCACCCAGCTGCTGGAGACCGCCCTGGGCGATTTCCCCAAGGATGATGACGAGCCGCAGGACGGCGAAGAGGAAGAAGACGTCGCCGAAGGCGAGGAAGCCAAGCGCATTCCCGGCCCGAGCGAGAAGGACGGCATCAAGATCGCCATCATCGGTCGCCCGAACGTCGGCAAGTCGACCCTGGTCAACCGCATGCTCGGCGAAGAGCGCGTGATCGTCTACGACCAGCCCGGCACCACCCGCGACAGCATCTACATTCCCTTCGAGCGCAACGAAGAGAAGTACACGCTGATCGACACCGCCGGTGTGCGCAAGCGCGGCAAGATCCACGAGGAAGTCGAAAAGTTCTCCGTGGTGAAGACCTTGCAGGCGATCAAGGACGCCAACGTGGTGATCTTCGTGATGGACGCCCGCGAAGGCGTGGTCGACCACGACCTCAACCTGCTGGGCTTCGCCCTCGAGGCAGGCCGTGCGATGGTGATCGCGCTCAACAAGTGGGACGGCATGACCCCGGGCGAGCGTGACTACGTGAAGACCGAGCTGGAACGCCGGCTGTTCTTCGTCGACTTCGCCGACATCCATTTCATCTCGGCGCTGCACGGCACCGGCGTGGGCAACCTCTACGGTTCGGTGCAGAACTCGTTCAAGTCGGCGGTCACCCGCTGGCCGACCAGCCGCCTGACCCAGATCCTCGAAGACGCGGTCAGCGAGCACCAGCCGCCGATGGTCAACGGCCGCCGGATCAAGCTGCGCTATGCCCACCTGGGCGGCGCGAACCCGCCGCTGATCGTGATCCACGGCAACCAGATCGAGAAAGTGCCGAAGTCGTATGTGCGCTATCTGGAGAACACCTACCGTCGTGTGCTGAAGCTGGTCGGTACGCCGATCCGCATCGAGTTCAAGGGCGGCGAGAACCCGTACGAAGGCAACAAGAACACGCTGACCGACCGCCAGGTCAACAAGAAGCGTCGCTTGATGTCGCACCACAAGAAAGCCGAGAAGAAGCGCCGCGATAGGAAGTAGGGCAGCGCAAGCTTCAAGCCTTAAGCTGCAAGCCACAAGCCACAAGCCACAAGCTACAAGCTACAAGCTACAAGCAAGGCAAAAGCCATAGGGGCTCTTTTCAGAGCCCTTTTTTGTGCCTGTCGGTCTAACGCCAGCAGCTTGGAGCTTGGAGCTTGGAGCTTGGAGCTTGGAGCTTGCGGCTTGTGGCTTAGCGCTTGACCCCCCTGCCCTACAGCTTGAAACTGGCGGCTCACCTGCAAGGGGCTATCGATGATCACCAGCAAGCTGCCGAATGTCGGCATCACCATCTTCACGCAGATGTCTCAGCTCGCGGCGCAGACCGGAGCGATCAACCTGTCACAGGGCTTTCCCGATTTCGACGGCCCCCAGGCGCTGCGCGACGCCGTCGGGCGCCACATCGCCAGCGGCCATAACCAGTATTCGCCGATGACCGGCCTGCCGGCGCTGCGCGAGCAGATCGCGGCGAAGATCGCCCGCAGCTACGGCGCCAGCGTGGATGCCGACAATGAAGTGACGGTCACCCCCGGCGCGACCCAAGCGATCTTCTGCGCCATCCAGGCGGTCATCCGCAGCGGCGACGAAGTCATCGTGTTCGACCCGGCCTACGACAGCTACGAGCCGGCGGTGGAACTGGCCGGCGGCCGTTGCGTGCACGTGCAGCTCGCCCTGGACGATTTCGCCATTGATTTCGACCGGCTCAGCGCCGCCATCGGCCCGCGCACGCGGATGATCATCCTCAACACCCCGCACAACCCCAGCGGCGCCCTGATCAGCCGTGCCGAGCTCGACCGGTTGGCCGAGCTGATCCGCGACCGCGACATCTATGTGATCAGCGACGAAGTCTACGAGCACCTGGTGTACGACGGCGTGGCCCATGTCAGCGTGCTGGCCCACGAGGAGCTGTATCAGCGTGCGTTCGTGGTCAGCTCGTTCGGCAAGACCTATCACGTCACCGGCTGGAAGACCGGCTACGTCGTGGCGCCGCCGGCCCTGAGCGCCGAGCTGCGCAAGGTGCACCAGTACGTCAGTTTCTGCGGGGTGACGCCTCTGCAGTACGCCCTGGCCGACTACATGGCCGCGCATCCTGAGCACGTCGAAGAACTGCCGGCGTTCTACCAGGCCAAGCGCGACCTGTTCTGCGATCTGCTGGCGCCTTCGCGGTTCCGGTTCACCCGGGTGGCCGGCACCTATTTCCAACTGGTCGACTATTCGCAGATCCGTCCCGACCTGAACGATGTCGAGATGGCGATGTGGATGACCCGCGAGCATGGCGTGGCCAGCATCCCGGTGTCGGTGTTCTGCCAGCATCCACCGCAAGGCCAGCGCCTGGTGCGCCTGTGCTTTGCCAAACGCGAGGAGACGCTGCGCGAAGCGGCGGCAAAACTATGCGTGATCTGAGTGCGTTGCCCGACCTTGATGTGGCGCTGATCCAGACCAGCCTGGCCTGGCACGACCGCCAGGCCAACCTGGAGCATTTCGAGGCGCTGCTGGAGCAGGCCCGTGGAGCTGATCTGGTGATCCTGCCGGAGATGTTCACCACCGGGTTCTCCATGGCGTCCGAGACGCTGGCCGAAGCCGAGAACGGCCCGACCAGCAAATGGCTGCGGGCCCAGGCGGCGAAGCTGGAGGCCGTGGTCACCGGCAGCGTGATCATCCAGGCCGCCGACGGCAGCCACCGCAACCGCTTGCTGTGGGCGCGGCCGGACGGCGAGGTGCTGCACTACGACAAGCGTCACCTGTTCCGCATGGCCGGCGAGCACAACCACTACACGCCGGGCGAGCGGCAGGTGCAGTTCGAGCTCAAGGGCTGGCGCGTGCGTCCGCTGATCTGCTACGACCTGCGTTTTCCGGTGTGGAGCCGCGACGCCCAGGACACCGACCTGCTGCTGTACACCGCCAACTGGCCGGGCGCCCGTCGGCAGCACTGGAACCGTCTGCTGCCCGCGCGGGCCATCGAGAACCTGTGCTACGTGGCGGCGGTCAACCGCATCGGCACCGACGGCAAGGGCTTCGCCTACACCGGCGACAGCCAGGTGCTGGACTTCCAGGGCGAAACCCTGCTGGCGGCGGGGGAGGCGGACGGCGTGTTCCGCGTGGTGCTGGAGGCGGCGACGCTGGCGGCCTACCGTGAGCGCTTCCCGGCGAACCTGGATGCGGACACGTTCGAGTTCACTTGAAGCGGTGAACGCAAAACCATCCGGCAAAAAGAAAGGCCCCAGGGTTCGCACCCTGGGGCCTTTTGCATGGCGGCGGCCGGTTACGCGGCTTTCGCTTCCGGCTGGCTCAGGGAGCGGTTCAGCGCGCTGAACAGGGCCTTGAAGCTGGCGGTGGTGATGTTCTCATCGATGCCCACGCCGTGCACCGCACGTTCGCCGTTCACCCGCAACTCGATGTAGGCCGCTGCCTTGGCGTTGGTGCCCGCGCCGATGGCGTGTTCGTTGTAGTCCATGATCTCCACCGGAATCGGCAGGCCGGCCACCAGCGCTTCGAGCGCGCCGTTGCCTTTGCCGCGCCAATGCAGGTTGGTTTCGCCCTGGCCCTTGCTCGCCACTTCCACTTCGACGGCGCTGTGGCCGTTCTCTTCCTGCAGGCGATGGCTGACCAGCGCGTACGGAGTGTTGGCCTGCAGGTATTCGGTGTGGAGCAACGCATGGATCTGCTGGGCGGTCATCTCCAGGCCCAGGCGGTCGGTCTCGCGCTGCACGACCTGGCTGAACTCGATCTGCATGCGGCGCGGCAGGCTGATGCCGTATTCCTGCTCCAGCAGGTAGGCGATGCCGCCCTTGCCCGACTGGCTGTTGACGCGGATCACCGCCTCGTAGCTGCGGCCGATGTCGGCCGGGTCGATCGGCAGGTACGGCACTTCCCACAGGGCGTCGGATTTCTGCTGGGCGAAGCCCTTGCGGATCGCGTCCTGGTGGGAACCGGAGAACGCGGTGTGCACCAGGTCGCCGACGTACGGGTGACGCGGGTGCACCTGGATCTGGTTGCACTCCTCGACGACCTTGCGCACGCCGTCGATGTCGGAGAAGTCCAGCTCAGGGTCGACGCCCTGGGTGTACATGTTCAGGGCCACGGTGACGAGGTCGACGTTGCCGGTGCGCTCGCCGTTGCCGAACAGGCAGCCTTCGACGCGGTCGGCGCCGGCCATCAGGCCCAGCTCGGTGGCGGCCACGCCGGTGCCGCGGTCGTTGTGGGTGTGCAGGCTGATGATCACGCTGTCACGGCGGTTGATGTGGCGGCCGAACCATTCGATCTGGTCGGCGTACACGTTCGGCGTCGCGCATTCGACGGTGGCCGGCAGGTTGAGGATCATCTTGCGCTCAGGCGTCGGGTTCCAGACCTCGATCACCGCGTCACAGACCTCCTTGGCGAACTCAAGCTCGGTGGCGCTGAAGGTTTCCGGCGAGTACTCGAACGTCCACTCGGTTTCCGGCTGCTGCGCGGCGTATTTGACGAACAGCTTGGCGGCGTTGACCGCGATGGCCTTGATGCCGTCCTTGTCCTGGTTGAACACGATGCGGCGGAACGACGGCGAGGTGGCGTTGTACAGGTGAACGATGGCTTTCTTGGCACCGCGCAGGGACTCGAAGGTGCGCTCGATGAGGTCTTCGCGGCCCTGGGTGAGCACCTGGATGGTGGTGTCGTCCGGGATGTGGCCGTCTTCGATCAGGGTGCGCACGAAGTCGAAGTCGGTCTGCGAGGCGGCCGGGAACGAGGCCTCGATTTCCTTCACGCCCACCTGCACGAGGGTCTTCCAGAAGCGCAGCTTTTTCGCCGAGTCCATCGGTTCTATCAGCGACTGGTTGCCGTCACGCAGGTCGGAGCTGCACCAGATCGGCGCGGCGTCGATGGTCTTCGACGGCCAGGTGCGGTCCGGCAGGTTGATCACGGGAAACGCGCGGTATTTCGAAGACGGGTCTTTGAGCATGCTCATCGGGAAATTCCTTATTGTCTGGGCCGAAAAGAGGCGGCCTGCCGGTGGAACGAATGTTCGGAGAGAAGCAGAGACGAGGCGCAGCGATTCAGCCCGGCAGTCGTGCGCTGACGAGGCACAGGCTGCGGTGCTGGCGAAGCTGAATAAGGGTGTGAGAGGTTTTCATGCCCTCAACCCTAACCGTGAGGGGGGAGGATGGCAAGCAGTGGGAAAAATTTGAGAGGAATACTCGGAAAACGGGGATTCGCGAGATTTTATTGTGCCGGGTGGCGCTGAATTTCTGAATGATTGCGCACTGTTTTGGGTCGGCGCAATTGGCGGATACGGGATCTTGGGGATGAAAAGCCCGGTTTCTTCGGGGGGGTGCGCTGATGTTCAGATCGCCATCGTCGGATCGCCGCCCGGGGCAAGCCCGCTCCCGCAGTGATTGATGTCGCGCACAAGATTCAGGTCAGTTGCCGACCCTGTGGGAGCAACTGTCTTAATCATGTCCTGCGGCGCTTGGACTGCCGCCATCGCTGGCAAGCCAGCTCCCACAGGTGTCGCGGATCACCGGAGATCCTTGTGGGAGCGGGCTTGCCCGCGATGAGGCCAGCGCTTTCACCGCGGGCTCAGGGCTGGAACGCGCCGATGAAGATCGCCGGATCCACCCGCGCGTCGTTCAGGCTGACGTTCCAGTGCATGTGCGGCCCGGTCGCCCGGCCGGTGGCGCCGACCTTGCCCACCACCGCGCCGCGGGCCAGCTGCTGGCCGTTGGTCACGTCGATCTTCGACATGTGGCAGAACATGCTGATGAAGCCCTGGCCATGGTCGACGAACACTGTGTTGCCGTTGAAGAAGTAGTTGCCGATCAGGATCACCTTGCCCGCCGCCGGGGTCTTGATCGGGGTGCCGGCCGGCACCGCGAAGTCCAGGCCCGCATGGGGGTTGCGCTCTTCGCCGTTGAAGAAGCGGCGCACGCCGAACTTGCTCGACAGCGGTCCGTTGACCGGTTTGTCCAGCAGCAGGTTGCTCGGCGTGTTCGGGCTGAAGCTGCGGTAGGCCTTGATCTGTTCGGCCAGTTCGCCCTCGATGCGCTTGAGGTTCGCCGGGTTCGGGTTGACCTGCTGGGTGTTCTTCAGGGTGATGTGCTGTTCCGGGTATTTCTTGCTGCCCACGGTGAAGTTCAGGCTGCGGCCGGCGCTGCTGATCTGCTGCACGCCCGGCTTGACCGTCAGCGGCACGCCGACGATGGCCAGCCAGTTGTTCTGTTCCTTGACCACCAGCACCGGCTTGCCCTGGTAGGTGGCTTTGGGCGCCTGGGCGGCGTTGCCCAGGTCGACCACCGCCACGCCGCCCGGCACCGGTTTGTTCAACAGCCTTGTGATGTAGCTGTCGGCGTGGGCATTGAAGGTCAGGCACAGCAACAGCAGCGGAGCGAGGAAACGCGGCATGGATCAGTCCAGTAGAGAAAGGGTGACAGGCGTCAGGTGATTGTCCTCGACGCGCACGTGCAGTTCGCCTTCGCCGAGCCGGGCCTTGAGGCGCTGGCCAGTCTGCGTCTGC
The DNA here is from genome assembly GCF_019145435.1 of Pseudomonas ekonensis. Classification (NCBI taxonomy): domain Bacteria; kingdom Pseudomonadati; phylum Pseudomonadota; class Gammaproteobacteria; order Pseudomonadales; family Pseudomonadaceae; genus Pseudomonas; species Pseudomonas ekonensis. The sequence goes on from NZ_JAHSTS010000001.1 coordinate 542,244, forward strand.
GCGGCGCTTCGGATCGCGTTGCCGCGCTCGTCCAGCAGGATGCTGTAGCCCCGGCCGAGCGTCGCCAGCGGGCTGACCACATGCAGGGTCTGCATCTGGCTGTGCAGTTGCTGGCGCCGGCTCTTCAGGCCTTCGCGCATGGCCCGGGGCAGGCGTTCGGCCAGGCTGTCCAGGCGTTGGCGCAGCAGGGCCAGTTGGCGGCCCGGATGCTGTCCGCCGAGGCGGGCCTCCAGGCGCAGCAGGCGTTCGCGGCGGGTGTTCAAATGGCGCTCGAAGGCCCGGCGCAGGCGCATGTCCAGGTCGTCCAGGCGCTGGGCTTGCTGACGCAGGCGTTCGCCGGGATGGCGCAGGCGGCGGGTCATGCCTTCCAGGCGCAGGCGGTCGCGCATCAGGCGGTCGCGCATGCGCATCACCAGGCGCCGGTGCAGGCTTTCGACCTGGCGGATCAGGTGGCTGGAATCCGGGGCGAGCAGTTCGGCGGCGGCGGAGGGCGTGGGTGCGCGCACGTCGGCCACGAAGTCGCTGATCGACACGTCGGTCTCATGGCCGACGGCGCTGACGATCGGCGTCACGCAGGCATCCACGGCGCGGGCCACGGCTTCTTCGTTGAAGCACCAGAGGTCTTCCAGCGAACCGCCGCCCCGGGCCAGGATCAACGCATCGAAGCCGCGGGCGTCCGCCAGCTTCAGGGCGCGGACGATCTGCGCCGTGGCCTCGCGGCCCTGCACGGCGGTGGGGATCAGCGTCAGTTGCACCTGCGGTGCGCGGCGGCGGAACACGCTGATGATGTCGCGGATCACCGCGCCGGTCGGCGAACTGATGATGCCGATGCGCTGCGGGTGCGCCGGCAGCGGCACTTTGCGTTCGGCGCTGAACAGGCCTTCGGCGCTGAGCTTTTCCTTCAGCGCGTCGAATGCCAGGCGCAAGGCACCGTCGCCGGCCGGCTCCACGGTATCGAGGATCAGCTGATAGTCGCCGCGGCCCTCGAACAGCGAGACCTTGCCGCGCACCTTGACCGCCAGGCCGTCCTTCAGCGCCTGGCGCACCCGCGCCGCGTTCTGGCGGAACAGCGCGCAGCGCACCTGGGCGCCGCTGTCCTTGAGGGTGAAATACACGTGGCCGGACGCCGGGCGGGCCAGGTTGGAGATTTCGCCTTCGACCCAGATGTTGCTGAACACGTCTTCGAGCAGCACGCGGGCGCGGCCGTTGAGCTGGGTGACGGTCAGGACTTCGCGGTCAAGGCCGAGCCTTGCAAAGGGATCTTTAATCATGGGGCGCAGTGTAAAGGCATTCGGTGGCGATTCTCCATGACTGCGCCCAATTCCCTTGTGGGGGCGATTGTTCTCGCCCGCTATGCGCTGCCCTCAATGACGTCATCGCCGGCAGGCCGGGCGGTGAAGGTTTCGATGAAACGTCGGATCAGCGGTTGCGGATCCTGCCGGCAGGCGAGGGCGACGGTGCTTCGGCAGCCGGGGTCGGCCAAGGGCAGGAAGCGCACGCCCGGCGGGGCGATGGCCTGCATCGACTCCGGCAGCAAGGCGATGCCGAACCCGCCCTGGATCAGTTGCAGTTGCGTGGTCTTGCGCGACATCACCCGTGCCGCTTTCGGGAAGAAACCGTGGCGCATGCACAGCTCCGCGCATAAATAGCTGAGCCCGCCGCGCTGCGGGTGCGGGATCGAGATGAACGGCTCGTCCTTCAAGTGCGCCAAGTCGATGGCCGCATCGTTCTTGACCAGCCGATGGGTGTCCGGCACCGCCAGCAGCAGGCGTTCGGTGAACAGCGGCAGCACCTGGACGCCTTCGCGCTGGCGCAGCACCGGCAGGCGCAGCAGGCCGACATCGAGACGGCCCTCGGCAAGCTCTTCGAGCTGCGCTTCGGAGGAAAGCTTGCCGATGTCCAGCGACACGCCGGGCAGTCGCTCGAGGAACACGCCGATGTCGTCCAGCAGCCGACCGCTGAGCGCCACGGTGCTGGAATGGCTCAGGCGCACCGTGCCGCGCCGGCCGGTGCCGACCTCGGTGGCCAGGGCGCTGGCCTTGTCCAGTTCGGCGAGCAGGTTGCGGGCCCGGGGCAGGAAGGCTTCGCCGGCCGCCGTGAGCCTGGGCTGGCGGGCGGTGCGTTCGAACAGCGGGGTGTGCAGGCGCTGCTCCATGTCCTTGATCTGCCGGCTCAGCGCGGACTGGGCGATGAACAGGCGCTCGGCGGCGGCGCTGAAGCTGCCGCAGTCGGCGATTTCCACGAAGTAGCGCAGTTGGCGGGTGGAGAGCACGAGGTATGCCTTTTTGAGATGGCTGGGTGGCCCAGGCGATATTAGTCGCAAGGCTCGCCGATGGCTAAAGTCATTCCGGACTGACATGAGGAGGCGGACGGATGAGCGTGGCGGCATTGTTGAACGAATGGTCGTGGGGTGTCGGGGGCTGGGCCGCCGTCGGCGCGGGGGTGGCGCTGGCGTATGTGGTCTTCGGCATCGCCGGTTTCGGCACGGCGCTGGTGGCGGGGCCGATCCTGATCCTGTTCATGCCGCTGTCCAAGATCGTGCCGTTGCTGGTGCTGCTGGATTTCGTCGCCGCGTTCGGCAACCTGCTGCCGTCGCGGCGGGACGTGGCGAAACCGGAACTGCTGCGCCTGCTGCCGTGCATGGCGGTGGGGTGCACGCTGGGGGTGATTTTCCTGCTCAACCTCAAGTCCGACCTGCTGTTGCTGATGATGGGGCTGTTCATCAGCGCGTATGCGGTCTACAGCCTGTGGGGCAAGGCTCGGCCGACGCGGCTGGCCGCCGGCTGGGCGCTGCCGATGGGCACGGTGGGCGGGCTGTTCGGCGCGCTGTTCGGCAGCGGCGGGTTTCTGTATGCGATCTACCTCAACGGCAGGTTGCCCAAGGACGCGGCGCGGGCCACGCAGAGTGCGCTGATCAGTTGCAGCACGGTGGTGCGTTTGAGCCTGTTCGCCGTCGCCGGGGTGTATGCCGAGCTACCCTTGCTGATGCTCGCGCTGTGCCTGATGCCGGCCATGGCGCTGGGCTTGTGGTCCGGGCGGCGGCTGACCGCGCGCCTGTCCCGCGAGGCGTTCGTGCGGCTGGTGACCTGGCTGGTGCTGGCCAGCGGGATCGCGCTGATCGGGCGTTACCTGGGCACTTGACCGGAGCGCGTCAGGGATTAAGCTGCCGGCCTTCCGGGCCCCTTCGCGGGCAAGCCCGCTCCCGCAGGGTTCATGTGACCTGTGTGGGAGCGGGCTTGCCCGCGAAGGCGTCAGCCGCCACACCGCAGGATTTTCCATGAACTCGCAAAGCATCCTCGTCCCGAAAATCTCCACCTTGCCGGTGCACGAACCCCGCGCCCGGGCCATCGTGCGCTGGCTGGTGCGCAAGAACATCGTCGAGGAACAGTTGAGCACCTGCGGGCGCACCGGCAACCGCATGGGCCATGCGATCGCCGAAGGCGCCCGCGAGGTGGTGCTGCACCCTGAGGCGCTGCCGTTCGGCGAGCCGGTCAACGGCCTGGAGATCATCGTCAAGCGCTGCATCTATACACCGGCCAAGGGCTTCCTCGAAGAGGCCGGCTGCGCCGAGTGCCGCCAGGAGGTGGGCGAAGCGCTGTTCGAAAGCCTGGAAGACTGGATGCCCAACCGCACCGACAACTTCACCTGCCCCGAGTGCGGGCACGAAGATGACATCAATGGTTTTCTGTTCCTGCAGCCGTGCGCGTTCTCCAACTTGGGTTTCATCTTCAACAACTGGCTGGAGGCGGGGTTCAGGCAGAGCTTCATCGACGAATTCGCCGACTGGCTGGACCAGCCGGTGAGCTGGGTCAAGGTGGAGCTCTAGGCCCCAGGCTTTCCGTACATCAGCAACATTGATGTCAGGCGAGTTTTGCATTGAGCCCGGCGGGGTGTCTGAGTATAATGGCGCGCTTCCATTTTCCCGCCCGGGAGCCCCCGCGATGCTGCGTATCAGCCAAGAAGCTCTGACCTTCGACGACATTCTCCTAGTGCCCGGTTATTCCGAGGTGCTTCCCAACGAAGTCAGCCTGAAGACCCGCCTTACCCGTGGCATCGAGCTGAACATTCCTCTGGTTTCCGCCGCCATGGACACCGTCACTGAAGCCCGTCTGGCCATCGCCATGGCTCAGGAAGGCGGCATTGGCATCATCCACAAGAACATGACCATCGAACAGCAGGCCGCCGAAGTGCGCAAGGTCAAGAAGTTCGAGGCCGGCGTGGTCAAGGACCCGATCACCATCGAGGCCGACGCCACCGTGCGTGACCTGTTCGAACTGACCCGCCAGCACAACATCTCCGGCGTGCCGGTGCTGCACGACGGCGACCTGGTCGGCATCGTCACCTCCCGCGACGTGCGTTTCGAGAACCGCCTGGACGTCAGCGTCCGCGAAGTGATGACCCCCAAAGAGCGTCTGGTCACCGTCCGCGAAGGCGCCGACAAGAATGAAGTCCGCGAGCTGCTGCACAAGCACCGCCTGGAAAAAGTCCTGATCGTCGACGACAAGTTCGCCCTCAAGGGCATGATGACCGTCAAGGACATCGAGAAGGCCAAGGCCTACCCGCTGGCCAGCAAGGACGACCAGGGTCGTCTGCGCGTCGGCGCTGCGGTCGGCACCGGCAAGGACACCGGCGAGCGTGTCGCCGCCCTGGTCAACGCCGGCGTTGACGTGGTGGTGGTCGACACCGCCCACGGCCACTCCAAGGGCGTGATCGACCGCGTTCGCTGGGTCAAGGAAAACTTCCCTGAAGTGCAGGTGATCGGCGGCAACATCGCCACCGGCGCCGCCGCCAAGGCCCTGGCCGAAGCCGGCGCCGACGCGGTCAAGGTCGGCATCGGCCCTGGCTCGATCTGCACCACCCGCATCGTCGCCGGTGTCGGCGTTCCGCAGATCAGCGCCATCGCCAACGTGGCCGCCGCCCTTGAGGGCACCGGCGTTCCGTTGATCGCCGACGGCGGCATCCGCTTCTCCGGCGACCTGTCCAAGGCCATCGTGGCCGGCGCGTCCTGCGTGATGATGGGTTCGATGTTCGCCGGCACCGAAGAGGCGCCGGGCGAGATCGAACTGTTCCAGGGCCGTTCCTACAAGGCCTACCGCGGCATGGGCTCGCTGGGCGCGATGGCCCAGGCCCAGGGTTCCTCCGACCGTTACTTCCAGGACTCCTCGGCCGGCGCCGAGAAACTGGTTCCGGAAGGCATCGAAGGCCGCGTGCCGTACAAGGGCACCCTGACCGCGATCATCCACCAGCTGATGGGCGGCCTGCGCTCCTCGATGGGCTACACCGGCAGCGCCAACATCGAAGAGATGCGCACCAAGCCTGAGTTCGTGCGGATCACCGGTGCCGGCATGGCCGAATCCCATGTCCACGACGTGCAGATCACCAAGGAAGCGCCAAACTACCGCGTAGGTTGAGCCTTCAAAATCGCTAAGCAACCGGGGCTGTTCATTCAGCCCCGAGTTGTTTCTGAATCACGACTGTTACTGATTGACTTAAGACGAGACTGAATCATGGCCCTCGATATTCACGCTCACCGCATCCTGATCCTCGACTTCGGTTCCCAGTACACCCAACTGATCGCCCGCCGCGTGCGCGAGATCGGCGTGTACTGCGAACTGCACCCGTTCGACATGGACGAAGATGCGATCCGCGAATTCGCCCCGAAGGGTGTCATCCTCGCCGGCGGCCCCGAGTCCGTGCACGTCGCCGACAGCCCTCGCTGCCCGCAGGCCGTGTTCGACCTGGGCGTGCCGGTCTTCGGCATCTGCTACGGCATGCAGACCATGGCCGAGCAGCTGGGCGGCAAGGTCGAAGGCTCCGAGCTGCGTGAGTTCGGCTACGCCCGTGTCGATGTGGTCGGCAAGAGCCGCCTGCTCGACGGCATCGAAGACCACATCGACGCCGACGGCCTGTTCGGCCTCGACGTGTGGATGAGCCACGGCGACAAGGTCACCAAGATGCCGGAAGACTTCCACATCCTGGCCAGCACCCCGAGCTGCCCGATCGCCGGCATGTTCAACGACGAGCGCGCCTACTACGGCGTGCAGTTCCACCCGGAAGTGACCCACACCAAGCAGGGCGGCCGCATCCTGTCGCGCTTCGTCCTCGACATCTGCGGTTGCGAAGCCCTGTGGACGCCGTCGAAGATCGCCGAAGACGCCATCGCCAACATCCGTGCCCAGGTCGGCACCGACAACGTGCTGCTGGGCCTGTCCGGCGGCGTCGATTCCTCGGTGGTCGCGGCGCTGCTGCACAAGGCCATCGGCGACCAGCTGACCTGCGTGTTCGTCGACAACGGCCTGCTGCGCCTGCACGAAGGCGACCAGGTGATGGCCATGTTCGCCGAGAACATGGGCGTCAAGGTGATCCGCGCCAACGCCGAAGACCAGTTCCTGAACAACCTGGCCGGCGAAGCCGACCCTGAGAAGAAGCGCAAGATCATCGGCCGCACCTTCATCGACGTGTTCGATGCCGAGTCCTGCAAGCTGAACAACATCAAGTACCTCGCCCAGGGCACCATCTACCCGGACGTGATCGAGTCGGCCGGCGCCAAGAGCGGCAAGGCCCACGTGATCAAGTCGCACCACAACGTGGGCGGCCTGCCGGAAGAGATGAACCTGAAGCTGGTCGAGCCGCTGCGCGAGCTGTTCAAGGACGAAGTCCGCCGTCTGGGCCTGGAGCTGGGCCTGCCGTACGACATGGTCTACCGTCACCCGTTCCCGGGCCCGGGCCTGGGCGTGCGCATCCTCGGCGAAGTGAAGAAGGAATACGCGGACCTGCTGCGCCGCGCCGACCACATCTTCATCGAAGAGCTGCGCAAGGCCGACTGGTACCACAAGGTCAGCCAGGCGTTCGTGGTGTTCCAGCCGGTGAAATCGGTGGGCGTGGTCGGCGACGGCCGTCGTTACGCGTGGGTCGTGGCCCTGCGTGCCGTCGAGACCATCGACTTCATGACCGCCCGTTGGGCGCACCTGCCGTACGAACTGCTGGAAACCGTTTCCGGCCGCATCATCAATGAGATCGAAGGCATCTCCCGCGTCACCTACGACGTGTCGAGCAAGCCGCCGGCGACCATTGAGTGGGAGTGATCCCGGCCGGCCCCGTCACGGCGGGGCCGATCCTGTGACACCCGAAGCCCCCGGTCGCAAGACCGGGGGCTTTTTGCATCCGCCGGCGGGCAAAGGCTCAGCGCGGCAAGCGGCCTTCGAGGTTCATGCCCATTTCGCTCAAGGCCCAGGACATTTCCTCAAGGCTGGCGAAATGCATCTGCTCGAGGCCGACCCATCCGGGGCGATGGATCCGGTAGGTGCCGTCCGCAGGCCGCTCGAGCGGCGTGCGCACGATCTGCCCGTCCCGGCTGCGGTGGATCAATGTCACGGCGTCTTCGGCCTTCTCGAAGGTGAACATGCCGCGCCGCATCAGGATCCGCTCAAGATCCGCAGGCGTTCTTGCGACCGGAGGCTGCGCCAGCTTCAGGCTCAGGTCGGCATACAGCATGTCGAATTCGCCTTGCTGGAGAGCCTCTTGGTGCATATAGCCTTTGCCTGTCCGGATGCCTTGGTCGATCTCGACGGTCGTTGCCTCTCCGAGCGGCACCTCCTCGATGCGCAGGCCGATGCCGCCCTGCAATTCACTGATGCCGGCCACGCCCCGGAAGGTATTGGTGTTTTCCTGACCGGTGAGGACCACCCATTTCCCTGCGCCGTTGAGCGATTGATCGGCTTGCATGACTGTGTGGGTGAGGTAGTTCTTGATGGCCTGTTCCTGCCTGTCCGTAAAGGACGCATCGGGGTAGCGGTAGCTGGCCAGGCAATCGGTCGCCTGCACCCGGATCTCGTTGAGGCGTGCGGCCTTGACCGTTTCAAGCAGGGTGTGCACGCCCGACGGATCGCTTTGCAGCTGCCGCAGGGCCCGCTCCAGGTCGCCGGACATCTCCCCGGTGCGGAAAAACGCATTCAGGTCGGTTTGGCTGAAGTCGTTGAGCAGGCGGTGGACGTACAGGGTTCTGACCCCTTGCCGCGCCAGGTTCGGCATGTTTTCGATGAGAAAACGCAGGCTGGCGATGCGATCCTGGCTCTCGCCCACGACCAGGCCGGGCGCCGAGGCGAACACCTTGTCGATCAGGTCTGCGGCGGTGGTCGTCGGTGTGAGGGCAGGAACCGGAGGACGGGCGGGCAAGGAGGAGAAAAGGTTCTTGCGAGCAAAGAAGCGAAGGACGTCCCCTGACAACTTGCGTCGCAGGGCCGCAACGTGTTCGTCGTAAGGGGTGATCCCCTTCATCGTGCCGTCGGGCAACCTCATGATTTTGATGTGCGTCTCCCGTTCGCCCAGGGCCAGTTTCCTGAGGCTGTAGCGGGGGGGCGAGTCGTAGCCGGTGACCGGCAGGCGCAGCGGTGGCGGCGATGGCGGGGCGGGCGCCGGGGCAGTCCGGGACATGCCCTTGAGGTTGTTGCCTCCGCCCTTCAGGCCGCCACCCGGCGCCAGTTCCCATTCGCCTTGGGCGTTCAGGCGCACCGGCACGGTGCCGGAAAAGGCGTTCGGGCGGGCAGGGTCGACGATGGCCCAGGTGCCGGGGCCGTTGGCGTCGGGTTCGAAGCGCACGTAATAGGCATCGCCGTCGAGGCTGATGGCCGTCGCGGGGTTGCCGTCGAGCCGGTAGATGCCCTGGAACCTTCCGGGCCCGGCGTCCGGCATTTTTCCTTCGAGCACTTCGTTGGCCTGCCAGCGTAACAGTTTGCCCTGGGGCAGTTCCGCCGGGGGCGGCGCAGCGGTCTCCGGCGGCAGTGGCCACCCCATTGGCCGCAGACCTCTCTCCATCAAGGCCTGCTTGAGTTCATCGCAATCGTCGGCCGTGATGAAGTCGTACTCGGGCCGCATCGGCACCTGCAGACTGATCCTGCCGCCGGGCGTCATCCGCACGACGCTGTCCGCCATCTGCTGTGCCTCGTTGCGGTAGACCACCAGGATGCTGTTGCGGTAACGCTGAAAGGTGAACATGCCGGGTTCCGGCAACAGGGCCCGCAGCTCCTGCGGTGTGCGGTAGGCCCATGGCGTCGGCATCTGCACACGCCAGGTGCCCTGGATCCGGGCCTGCACGGCATCCAGGTCGCCTCCGCCCTGCGGCTCGTCGACCGGGGAGCCGGGGTAGTCGTAGTATTCGACGACCACCCCGGGGTCGGCGCCGATGGGCGCCTCAAGGCCTGGCGGCACGTCGTCGAAACGCAGGCTCAGGGCGTCGGCCTGTTCAGTGATGCCTTGGTGGCCCCTGAAAGTGGTCATGTGTTCCCGGTTCACCAACGCCACCCATCTGGCCGGGCCTTTGATGGCTTCGTTGAAGCGGATGACCTGGCCGGCGAAGAAACTTCTGGTCATCGGCAGGCCCGGCTCCGAGCCGAACGCGGAGCGGTTGACGTGGTAGGTGGTGGACAGGTCGAGCGCCTGCACCCGGATCTTTGCGGCATTGGCGGCCCTCACCACCCGGGTGAGCGTGAACCGGCCATCGGGATCGTTGCCGGACATGAAGTCGAGCTTGCGCAGGTACTCTTCCAGTTCGGCAGGCATTTGGCCGGTGAGGGCGAACGTGTCCAGTTCCGACTGGTTGACGTTGGCCAGCAGTTGCTGCACGTAGAGTGTCTTCACGCCCCGGCCGGCGAGGGCGGGCATGTTTTCGATCAGGAACTGCTTGCTGCCGATGCCGCCTTGCGTTTCGCCGATGACCAGCCCCGGCTTTTGCGCGAAGGCGGCGTCGAGCAGGTCGTCCGGTGAATCGAGGGCCGCCGCCGTGGCGACGGGCAGGCGCGGCGTGACGGGGTTGGCCGCATACCAGGCGCGGGCATCGCTGATCAGATTGTCGCGCGCGGTTTCCTGGCTCAGCTCGAAGCGGCTCAGTGCGCGCGTCCGGCCGAAGGCGTCGGTGACCGGCCTGACATCGTCCGCGCCGCCCAGGGCCCAGGCGCGCATGTCCGGGGCGTCGATTTCGGGCACCTGCGTGCCGGGCAGTTGTGCCCATTGCTGCGCGGCTGAAGTGCTGGCGTGCGGCACGTCCATGCCGCCCTTGAGCCCGAGCCGGGGAAGGGGTTCCCACTGGCCGGCGGCGTTCAGGCGTACGGGAATCGAACGGACGAAGGCATTCGGCCGGGCGGGGTCGATGATGGCCCAGTGGCCGGTGCCGTTCGCGGAGGTTTCATAGCGCACGTAGTAACTGCCGTCGCCGAGGCGGATGGCCCATGACGGGTCGGACGGCAGGCTGTGGATGCCCTGGAAGCGGCCCGGTTCGCGGCTCAGCGTCGTGTCGTCGAGGGTAAGGCCGGTTCGGTAGGACGCCGGGATTCCGGACTCAGGCCGTGGAGGCTCGACGGCTTGGGCATCCGCCGTAGGGGGTGATGGCTTGAGTGTGGCGGACGGCTGCGTTGCGTTTTTCAGCTCCGCCGTTTCGCTGGCCTCCGCCGCTTCGACGGCGGGGCCGACCTCCTCCAAGGAGCCGGGGCCGCCGAGGGTCAACACGTTCAGCAGCAGGTCGATGCCGGCGAGCACCGCCCCCAGAATGCCGGCCTTGCGCTCTTCGGGGGTTCTGCCGTTGACCGCCTGATCGATGTTCAGCCCCATGTCGGCGATGCTCGCCCCGATCAACGGCAATGCGACCGGCCAGCCGACGACGGCCATCGGGGCGAAGACTTTCATGCCGGCGCTGAGGTAGCCGATCCAGAGCTTTTTGCGCAGGTCGCCGTTGGACACCAGCGTCAGCTCGGCCTCGATGAACAGGGCGTCGCGGGCCGACGCCTGCAGCCAGGTGAAGGCGTCGCCGCCGATGGCGGTGTCGTTCTGGTTGATCAGGTGGTGGTCGTACCGGCCCCAACTGCTGACCAGGCGGTTCATCAGATCGGTGATGTCGTCGCTGATCTGTTGGCGGTCGGCGAGGGAGAAGTGCGTCATGAACGCCTGTCGGTCCTGCGGTTTGTTCATCCGCAGCAACATCCAGAAGTGCATGTCGGTGGCGGTTTCCAGCACGGTGAAGGCGTTGGCCTCGCCGGGCAGGTAAACGATTTGCCGCCCCTTGGGCGCGACGAAACGCAGGATGTCGGTGGCGGTGAACCCGGCGACATCCAGCGTCCGGACAGTGCCCGTCGTGGCCTGCGCCGACCGCAGCCAATCCAGCGTGACCGGCCAGGTGAGCGGGCCGAGCGCGGCATGTGTGACGAAGCGGAAATCTTCGTCGCTCAGTTGGCGCTTGTCCCGGGCCTGCACGGCCTTGAGCAGAAAGTTGCATTTGGCCAGGATGCGGAAATCGTCGCCTGAGCGCTGCCAGAACGCGGTCAGCCGTTCCTTGTACAGTGCGCTGAAATCGATGCTCCAGAAGTCCTTCAGCACTTCGTCGCCGTGCAGGCGGACTTCGTTGGTTTCATTGAAGGTGCCGGCGGCGGGGCCTGCGGTATAGAAGCCTGCGTACACGTCGAGCAGGTCGGCGTTGTCCTGGTCGGCGACGCGAAAGCGCTGGATCACCAGTTGGGTGAGGGTCAGCGTCGAGGTCGGCGTGGCATTGACGTGTTCCCAGCCGGTGAAGGCCCGGCCATTGCTTTGGGCCGCATCGAAGCGGTGGAAATACACCCGATCCGGGTCGAGGCCGGTGATGCCGTGCTTTTTCAGCAGGTCGCCGGCCACTTCGCGAGCGGTGTCGTGCAGGCTCGGGCAATCGGTGATGACGCGGCTGGCGATGGCCTTGAGCGTGGCCTTGTCGGCGGCGTTGGGCAGCGGGCGGTCGTTGTCTGGAATCATGCTCTCTCACTCCTTGAGATAAGGGCCGGGAGCATGACCCGTCCGTGCGGAGCTGGTGCGGTACATAGTTATCGCTTTGCCGCTGCGGCCCCACGTCGCCCTTACCGTTTGCCAGTTGCGGGTGTATCGTATTCGCCTTTTGCGGGCCCGGTGCCCGCCGTCGATCCGTGAGGTAGCCCAGTTCATGTCCTTTACCCGTCGCCAAATCCTCGGTGGCCTGGCCGGTCTTGTTGTCGTTGGCGTCGGCGCGGGGGGCGCATCGCGCTATTGGCTGGGCAAGAGAGCCGAGGCCGACGCGGGCCATGACTACGAGCTGATCGCCGCGCCCCTGGACGTCGAGCTGGTGGCCGGGCACAAGACCCAGGCCTGGGCCTTCGGCCCGTCGGCGCCGGGCACCGAACTGCGCGTGCGTCAGGGCGAGTGGCTGCGGGTGCGCTTCATCAACCGCCTGCCGGTGGCCACCACCATCCACTGGCACGGCATCCGCCTGCCGCTGGAAATGGACGGCGTGCCGTACGTCTCGCAATTGCCGGTGCTGCCGGGCGAATACTTCGACTACAGGTTCCGCGTGCCGGACGCCGGCAGCTACTGGTATCACCCGCATGTGAGCAGCAGCGAAGAGCTCGGCCGCGGGCTGGTGGGGCCGCTGATCGTCGAGGAGCGCGAGCCGACCGGCTTCCGCTACGAAAAGACCCTGAGCCTGAAGAACTGGCACGTGGACGACGAGGGCAACTTCGTCGACTTCAGCATCCCTCGTGAAGCGGCCCGTGGCGGCACGGCCGGACGGCTGTCGACCATCAACGGCGTGCCGTCGCCGGTGATCGAACTGCCTGCCGGGCAGATCACCCGGGTGCGACTGCTCAACCTCGACAACACCCTGACCTACCGCATCAACATCCCCGGCGTCGAGGCGCAGATCTACGCGCTGGACGGCAACCCGGTGGAGCCCCGGCCGCTGGGCAAGGAATACTGGCTCGGCCCCGGCATGCGCATTTGCCTGGCGATCAAGGCCCCGGCGGCCGGCGAGGAACTGTCGCTGCGCAACGGCCCGGTGCGGCTGGGCACCCTGCGTTCGGTGGCCAACGACGATGCGCCGACCGATTGGCCGAAGGCGCTGCCCGCCAACCCGGTGGCCGAGCCGGACCTGGCCAAGGCCGAGAAACTCAACTTCAATTTCGAATGGGTCGGTTCCGTGTCGGTGAACGTCGACAACGGCAAGCCGCCGAGCCTGTGGCAGATCAACGGCAAGGCCTGGGACATCACCGACAAGACCTGCGCCGACCGGCCGATCGCCAGCCTGAAGCTGGGCCAGAGCTACATTTTCGAACTCAAGAACATGACCCAGTACCAGCACCCGATCCACCTGCACGGCATGAGCTTCAAGGTGCTCGCGTCGAACCGGCGCAAGATCGTTCCGTACTTCACCGACACCTACCTGCTGGGCAAGAACGAGCGCGCGCAAGTGGCGCTGGTGGCGGACAACCCCGGGGTGTGGATGTTCCACTGCCATGTGATCGACCACATGGAAACCGGCCTGATGGCCGCCATCGAGGTGAAGTGATGCGCCAGATCCGCCCCGCGGCGATCATCGACCGCAGCCGCGACCGCGATTTCATGCGCGAGGCGCTGGCCCTGGCCGCGCAGGGCGCCGCCCTCGGCGAAGTGCCGGTGGGCGCGGTGCTGGTGCAGGACGGCGAGATCGTCGGCCGCGGCTTCAATTGCCCGATCAGCACCAGCGACCCCAGCGCCCACGCCGAGATGGTCGCCATCCGCGCCGCCGCCCAGGCGGCCGGCAACTATCGCCTGCCGGGCAGCACGCTCTATGTGACGCTGGAGCCGTGCAGCATGTGCGCCGGGCTGATCGTGCATTCGCGCATCGCACGGGTGGTGTACGGCGCGCCGGAGCCCAAGGCCGGGATCGTGCAGAGCCAGGGGCAGTTCTTCACCCAGGGCTTTCTCAACCATCGGGTGCTGCACGAGGGCGGGGTGCTGGCGGAGGAATGCGGGGCGGTGCTGACCGAGTTCTTCAGGGCGCGGCGCGCCAAGTCTTCGGACTGAACGCCTGCTTCGTGCGGGAGATCTTGTCTGCTTCGATTCGGCGGCGTCTTGGCGGACGCCATCGCCAGCAGGCTGGCTCCCACACGGTTTAGCGGTGAACGCAGTGGCTGCATTAGGCCGAGTCCCCTTGTGGGAGCCAGCCTGCTGGCGATGGCGCCGGTGAGGGCGCCGCAGGGCAGGCTGATTTACTTGCGGGCGACGATCACCGCCCGCATCGGCGCCGGCAGCCCTTCGATCGTCTTGCTGTGGTCGTTCGGGTCGAGGAAATCGCTCAGCGACTGATACTTCATCCACTCGGTGCTGCGCTGTTCCTCCACGGTGGTGAAGCTCACGTCCACGCAGCGCACGTCGCTGAAGCCGGCGCGGCGCAGCCACAGCTCCAGCGCCGGCACCGACGGCAGGAACCACACGTTGCGCATCTGCGCGTAGCGGTCCTCCGGCACCAGCACCTGGTGCCGGTCGCCTTCGACCACCAAGGTCTCCAGCACCAGTTCGCCGCCCTTGACCAGGCAATCCTTGAGCGCCAGCAGATGCTCGATCGGCGAACGACGATGGTAGAACACGCCCATGGAAAACACCGTGTCGAAACCTTCGAGGTTCGGCGGCAGGTCTTCGAACGGGAACGGCAAGTGCCAGGCGTTGGGCTGCGACAGGTAACGCTGCACCGCCTGGAACTGGCAGAAGAACAGCCAGTTCGGATCGACCCCGATCACGCTGTCGGCCCCGGCGCCGAGCATGCGCCACATGTAGTAGCCGTTGCCGCAGCCGACATCGAGGATGCGCTTGCCCGCAAGGTTCAGGTGCGGGGCGACCCGCGACCATTTCCAGTCCGAGCGCCACTCGGTGTCCACGTGCACGCCGAACAGGTCGAACGGCCCCTTGCGCCACGGCGACAGGCCCATCAGCGCGGTGCGCATCTGCGCGCGGGTGGCGTCGTCGCAGTCGCTGTCCAGGGTCAGGCCGTCGAGCAGGTCGACTTCGCTCGGCTGGATCTGCGGCAAGGCGTCCAGCGCGCTTTGCCAGCGCTCCAGGTCGCCGTGGCCCTTTTCCATCTTCTTGTCGAGCTGCGCTTGCAGGGTATTGGCCCAGTCGGCCAGCGGCGTGCCGGCCAGACGGCGGGCGAGGGGGGACAGATCGATCATGGCAGGGCAATCAACGAGGCGAAGTTAAGGCATTGGAACCACGGCACGACTTTCGAGAACCCGGCGGCCAGCAGGCGTTCGCGGTGTTCTTCGAGGCTGTCGGGCTTCATGACGTTTTCGATGGCGCTGCGCTTCTGGGCGATCTCCAGTTCGCTGTAGCCGTTGGCGCGCTTGAACGCCACATGCAGGTCGGTGAGCAGCGCGTGTTCGTCGGCGTCGTTGAAGCGCAGCTTCTCGGACAGGATCAGCGCGCCGCCGGGCAGCAAGGCCTGGCGGATGCGGCCGAGCAGGGCCAGGCGCTGCTCCGGTGCGATGAACTGCAGGGTGAAGTTCAGCGCCACCACCGAGGCCGGCTTGAAGTCGAGCGCCAGGATGTCGGCTTCGATCACCTCGACCGGCAGCAGCTCCTGGAACATCGAGTCCTGGCCGTTGAGGTACTCGCGGCAGCGTTCGACCATCGCCGCCGAATTGTCCACGGCGATCACCCGGCAACCGTCGGTGCGCACATGGCGGCGCAGGGCCTGGGTCACGGCGCCGAGGGAGGCGCCCAGGTCATAGAGCACGCTGTGGGGCTGGGCGAACTGCGCGGCGAGCACGCCGAGGTTCTCGACGATGGTCGGGTAACCCGGCACCGAACGCTTGATCATGTCCGGGAACACCCGCACCACGTCCTCGTTGAAGGCGAAGTCAGGCACCTGGGCCATGGGCTGGGCGAAAATGCGGTCGGGTTCTTTGCTCACGGCGGTTCCGGCGGTTCGGTGGAAAAGGCCGGCATTTTAGCCAAATCGGCAGCGGGATGCGCGGGTTGGCTGATAAACCGCGTTCGCCAGCGCGGCACACCTCTTCGTGGCGAGGGAGCTTGCTCCCGCTCGGCTGCGCAGCCGTCGCAACGGCTACCCACCTGCAATACCGCGTGCACCGGATTTTGGGCCGCTTCGCAACCCGGCGGGAGCCAGCGCCCTCGCCACAGGGTCAGCGTTGTTTTTGCGAGAACGCCGAGGCGGCGATGCCCCATTGGCCCAGCCAGTAGCTGAGGATGATGATGTAAGGCGCGGCATGGAACGGCGCGACGAAGCGGTTGATGCCGATCACGCTGTCGGAGAACACGAATGCCACGGCCCCGCCGGCCGCCAGCAGCGCCGAGCGTTGCGGCACGCCGCTGCCCAGGCGGGCGAGGGCGCGCCAGAGCATGGCGCTGATCGCCGTGCCGTAGACGATCACCGGCACCAGCAACGGACCCAGGCCGCTGGAAACCAGGATCCCCAGCAACACCGCACCCAAGGCCAGGGCGAGGATCAGCGGCAACACCGCCGGGCGCCGGCAATCGCTGAGGTAAGCCTTCAGATACGCCAGGTGCGCGACCAGGAACGCCCCGAGGCCGAACACGAACAGGTCGCCCGGCCAGGCCAGCAGCACGTCGCCCAGCAGCGAGAAGATCAGGCCCAGGCTGATCCAGCGCCGGTAGTCGCCGGGCGGCGCGTCGTGCAGCCAGCCGAGCAGCGCCAGCACCGGCAGCGGCTTGACCAGCAGGCAAAGCAGCGCCGCGTGGGTGCTCAGGCCGTAGAGGAAGGTCACCGCGCCCATCAGCGCCAGGATCAGCCAGCCCATGTCAGTTGACCGAAATGGCGCAGTCGAAGGTTTCCACCGGCAGCACTTCCGGCGCCCACGGCTGCTGCGAGGTCAGGCGCAGGCGCCCGGTGCCCGTGGCAAAGGCCTGGAAGCGCCAGGTGGACAGGCCCGCCGCGCCGACCACGCCGGCGTCCTCGGGGTTGCTGTAGACCTCGGGGCTCAAGGCGCGCAGCACACCGCCGGCGGAGTCCTGGATGGCCCAGCGGTAGCCGGTGGTGGGGTTGCTGGGCAGGGTCACGATCAGGTTTTGCCCGTTGCTCAGCCGCACCGGGCATTCGCTTTGTTTTTCCACGGTCACGTTGGTTTTCGGTTGCGTGGCGCAGGCCGCCAGCAGGGCGAGACTCAGGGGGACGAACAGGCGAATGGGGGACATGGGGTGAGGGGCTCCGGCGTTCTCGACGAACGGCGAGCATAACTGAAGATGAGACAAAGTGTGACAGCCTGGCGGGACGAGGCTGTCAATTCCGGCCCCTTCGCGGGCAAGCCGAATCGTCGCACTGGTCCAGGGTGTACACAGCACCCCTGTAGGAGCCAGCCTGCTGGCGATGGCGCCGGTGAAGGCGCTGCGGGGGGCAAGGTACAACCTCCCCCCGCATTGTTCTGCGGCCATGCGCAGCCTTGGCTGACGTCATCGCCAGCAGGCTGGCTCCAACAGGATCTGCGGTCACCGCATGGCTCTGCGGGAACACCGGTGCGGGAGCTGCCCGAATATCAGAACAGCACCTTCGCCACATCCGCGAACCGCTTGGCGAAGTGCACGGTGATGCCTTCCTTGAGGTAGTCCGGCAGCTCCTCGAAGTTGCCCCGGTTCGCCTCCGGCAGGATCAGTTCGAAGAGCTTCTGCCGGCGCGCCGCGATGACTTTCTCCCGCACCCCGCCGATCGGCAGCACATGACCGGTCAGGGTCAGTTCGCCGGTCATGGCCACGCCTTTCTTCGGCGGCTGGTTGCGCGCCAGCGACAGCAGGGCGCTGGCCATGGTCACGCCGGCGCTCGGGCCGTCCTTGGGCGTCGCGCCTTCCGGCACGTGCAGGTGGACGAACGCCTCGTCGAAGAACTTCGGATCGCCGCCGAAGGACTTCAGGTGCGAGCTGACGTAGCTGTAGGCGATCTCCGCCGATTCCTTCATCACGTCACCCAGTTGCCCGGTGAGCTTGAAGCCCCGGTTGAGCGTGTGGATGCGCGTCGCCTCGATCGGCAGGGTCGCGCCGCCCATGCTGGTCCAGGCCAGCCCGGTGATGACGCCGGTGCCGGACAGCACCTGCTCGTTGCGAAACACCGGATGGCCCAGCGAGGCTTCCAGGTCCTTGGGGCCCAGCTTGATGACGGCCTTCGGCTCGTCGATCAGCTTCATCACCGCCTTGCGCACCAGTTTGCCCATCTGCTTTTCCAGCTGGCGCACGCCGGCCTCGCGGGCGTAGCCGTCGATCAGGGCCTTGAGGGCCGCGTCGCTGATGCTCAGGCTGCCCTTGGACACGCCGGCCTTCTCCAGGAGCTTGGGCCACAGGTGACGCTTGGCGATGGCGACCTTCTCTTCGGTGATGTAGCCCGACAGGCGAATCACTTCCATCCGGTCCAGCAACGGGCCGGGGATCGAGTCCAGGGTGTTGGCGGTGCAGACGAACAGGACCTTGGACAGATCCATCCGCAGGTCGAGGTAGTGGTCGAGGAATTCGACGTTCTGCTCAGGGTCCAGGGTCTCCAGCAGCGCCGAGGCCGGGTCGCCCTGATAGCTCTGGCCCATCTTGTCGATCTCGTCGAGCATGATCACCGGGTTCATCACTTCGACGTCTTTCAGGGCCTGCACGAGCTTGCCCGGCTGCGCGCCGATGTAGGTGCGCCGGTGGCCCTTGATCTCGGCCTCGTCGCGCATGCCGCCGAGGCTGAAGCGGTAGAACGGCCGGCCCAGGGATTCGGCGATGGATTTGCCGACGCTGGTCTTGCCCACGCCCGGCGGCCCCACCAGCAGCACGATGGAACCGCTGATCTCGCCCTTGTAGGCGCCGACCGCGAGGAATTCGAGGATCCGGTCCTTGATGTCGTCGAGCCCGGCGTGGTGCTTGTCCAGCACCTTGCGCGCGTGCTTGAGGTCGAGCTTGTCCTCGCCGTACACGCCCCACGGCACCGAGGTGGTCCAGTCGAGGTAGTTGCGGGTGACCGCGTACTCCGGCGAACCGGTCTCGAGGATCGACAGCTTGTTCATTTCCTCTTCAAGGCGCTTCTGCACCTGCGCCGGCAGGACTTTGCCCTCCAGACGCTGCTCGAACTGTTCGAGGTCGGCGCTGCGGTCGTCCTTGGTCAGGCCCAGTTCCTGCTGGATGACCTTGAGCTGTTCCTTGAGGAAGAACTCGCGCTGGTGCTCGCCGATCTTGCGGTTCACCTCGGCGGAGATCTCTTTCTGCAGGCGCGCGACCTCGACTTCCTTGCGCAGCATCGGCAGGACTTTTTCCATGCGCTTGAGCATCGGCACGCAGTCGAGCACTTCCTGCAGTTCGGGGCCTGTGGCCGAGGTCAGGGCGGCGGCGAAGTCGGTCAGCGGCGACGGGTCGTTGGGGCTGAAGCGATTGAGGTAGTTCTTCAGCTCTTCGCTGTACAGCGGGTTGAGCGGCAGCAGTTCCTTGATCGCGTTGATCAGCGCCATGCCGTAGGCCTTGACCTCGTCGGTCGGCTCGGTGGGCTGGTGCGGGTATTCGACCTCCACCAGGTATGGCGGACGGTGGTGCTTGAGCCAGGTCTTGATGCGCACGCGGCTCAGGCCCTGGGCGACGAACTGCAGCTTGCCGTTCTCGCGGCTGGCGTGGTGCACCTTGACCAGGGTGCCGTACTCGGGGAGCGCCTTGGTGTTGAAGTGGCGCGGGTCTTCCTGGGGCGTGTCCATGAAGAACAGGGCAAGCGAGTGGTGCCCGGACTGGCTGACCAGGTCCAGGGTCTCGGCCCACGGCTCTTCGTTGACGATGACCGGCAGCACTTGCGCGGGAAAGAACGGACGGTTGTGGATCGGGATGACGTAGACCTTGTCCGGCAGGTTCTGGCCGGGCAGGGCCAGGCCCTTGCCGGTGGAGCGGTGTTCGATGTGTTCGGCTTCGGTGTAGTCGTCGGGGTTGTCCGGGAATTCTTGCTGGTCGCTCATGGGGCACCTGCGCAATGGGGTATGGGGCTTAGATGGGGCAGGGGGTGGGTGGTTTCAATGGGGTGAGGTGTTTCTGGGTGTGTGTTCAGGGTTTTGACAGGGTTTGGGGGTGGGTTGGGTTTGGTTGGGTTGGCCTTGGCGGCCTTTGGGCCGACCAGGTTGGGGGTTATTTGGTGTGTATATCCGTTTCTTCGGGGGTGGCGGCTGGCGGTTCCGCCCTTACGGCGGGTCACTTTTTTCAAACGCCAAAAAAGTAACCAAAAAGGCTGGCCCCGGCGTTCGGCCCCTCGCTGAGGCTCGGGGTTCCTTCGCTCCGGGATTCATCCGGGGGCATCGGCTACGGTTTGCTTCGCTGCACCTCCTTCCGATGTGTTTGGCTGCGCCAAACGGCGCTGCGCGCCCACCCCCGGATGAACCCCTCCGCTCAGCCTTCCGAAGGGGCCGGCAGATCAAGATCAAAAGCGAGGCGAGCTGACACTCGGCCTTTTGAGAGGCGCGCGATGGCGGCCTGACAGCCGACCAAATCCTCCCAGACCCGCTCAGCCCCTGTGGGGGCTGGCTTGCCAGCGATGACGGCCTGCCAGCCGACCAATATCTCCCTGACCTCCTCAGTCCCTGTGGGAGCTGGCTTGCCAGCGATGACGGCCTGCCAGCCAACCAATCCCTCCCAGACCACATCAATCCCTGTGGGAGCCAGCCTGCTGGCGATGGCGGCCTGCCAGCCGACCAATCCCTTCCTGGCACGCCCACTCCCAAAGGCTTGCAGTGTTCCGCCGCCAACAAAAAAAGGCGATGCCCACACCGGGCATCGCCTTTTCTTTACTGCCGCTGACGCTTATTCGGACAGTTTGTAGGCAATCACATAGTCACCCATCTTGGTGCCCAGCGAGCCGTGGCCGCCGACCACCAGCAGGACGTACTGCTTGCCGTCCTTGCCGGTGTAGGTCATCGGGGTGGCTTGGCCGCCGGCCGGCAGGCGGGATTTCCACAGTTCCTTGCCGGTGTTGACGTTGTAGGCGCGCAGGTACTGGTCCAGGGTGCCGCTGAGGAAGCCGACGCCGCCGGCGGTGACGATCGAGCCGCCCATGCTCGGCACGCCCAGGGTCAGGCCGATCGGCAGCGGCGAGCTGTCGCGGCTGGTGCCGTTCTTGCGTTTCCACACGACTTTGCCGGTGGTCAGGTCGATGCCGGCCACGTAGCCCCAGGCCGGGGCCTGGCACGGTACGCCGAACGGCGACATGAACGGGTGCATGATCACCGCGTACGGTGCGCCGGTGTTCGGCTGCACGCCGGCGGTCTCGCTTTCGCGCTTGCTGCCGGCGGCGACTTGGGCGCGCGGCACCATTTTCGAGACGAAGGCCATGTAGTTCGGGCTGGTGAACAGCATCTGGCGGACCGGATCCACCGAGACGCCGCCCCAGTTGAACACGCCCACGTTGCCGGGGTAGACCAGGCTGCCCTGTTCCGACGGCGGGGTGTACTGGCCTTCGTAGCGCAGTTCCTTGAACTGGATGCGGCACAGCATCTGGTCGAACGGGCTGGCGCCCCACATGGCTTTTTCGGTGAGTTCCGGGGCCAGCAGGTTCAGGTCCGAACGGGCCTGGGTCGGTGCGGTGCGGTCACCCTTCACGGCGCCCTGCGGCACCGGGATCTCGCGGATCGGGATGATCGGCGTACCGTCGCGGCGGTCGAGGACGTACAGGCTGCCTTGCTTGGTCGGGGCGATCAGCGCAGGTTTCACGCCGTCGGCGGTTTTCATGTCCAGCAGGGTCGGCTGGCTGCCGACGTCCATGTCCCACAGGTCGTGGTGGGTGAACTGGTAGTTCCAGCGCACCTTGCCGGTGGAAAGGTCCAGCGCGACGACGCCGGCGCTGAACTTCTCGGCGCCCGGGGTGCGGTCGGCGCCCCACTGGTCAGGGGTCTGGTTGCCCAGCGGCAGGTAGACCATGCCGAGCTTCTCGTCGACGCTGGCCAGCGACCACATGTTGGCCGAGTTGCGGCTGTAGGTCTGGCCCGGTGCCAGAGGTTCGGTGGCGTCCGGGTTGTTGCTGTCCCAGTTCCACACCAGGTGGCCGTCGCGCACGTCGTAGGCGCGGATCACGCCGGACGGCTCGTTGGTCGATTCGTTGTCGGTGACGTGACCGCCCATGATCACCAGGTCGCGGGAGATCGCGGCAGGCGAGGTGGCGTAGTAGCCGCCCGGGGTGAACGGGCCGATGCCTTGGGTCAGGTCGACCGTGCCGTTTTTGCCGAAGCCTTCGCAGACCTTGCCGGTGTCGGCGTTGAGGGCGATCAGGCGGGCGTCGGCGGTCGGCAGGTACAGGCGGCGCGGGCAGGCCTGGGCAACGGCCTTGCCGGCCTCGGAGATGACGGCGGACGCCGCGTTCTCGGCCTTGGCATAGGCGGCTTCGTCGTAGTACGACACGCCGCGGCAGGTCATGTGGGCGAAGCCCTTGAAGCCCACCGGGCTCTTGATCTGCGGGTCGAAACGCCAGATTTCCTTGCCGGTGTCCGGATCCAGCGCCAGCACCTTGCTGTGGGCGGTGCAGGCATAGAGCATGCCGTTGGCTTTCAGCGGGGTGTTTTCGTTGGTCAGCTCCACCGGGTCGTCGGCGGTCGGCAGGTCGCCGGTGCGGATGCGCCAGGCTTCCTGCAGCTTGCCGACGTTGGCCGGGGTGATCTGCTTGAGCGGCGAGTAGCGGTCGCCGAACTCGCTGCGGCCGTAGGCCTGCCAGTCGCCTTCAGGCATCTGCGGCGCGGTGCTGGTCATGTCGGCGGTGTCGCGGCCCAGTTCGCCGAAGGTTTCGCCCGGGTGGGTGAACTGGCTGGCCACGGCGCTGGCGCCGGCCAGGACGACGGCCACGCTCAGGGCACCGGTGCCCAGCGGAGCAGGGCCCTCCAGCAGCAGCGGACGGCGGAACCACGGCAACAGCATGACCACGCCCAGGGCGAACCACAGCGCCAGGCGCGGCACCAGTTGCCACCAGTCCAGGCCGACTTCCCACAGGGCCCACGCGGTGCTGGCCAGCAGCACCACGGCGTACAGGCCCAGCGCCGCGCGGCGGGCGCGCAGCAGCAGGATGCCGGTCACCGCGATGCCGAGGCCCGCCAGCAGGTAGTACAGCGAACCGCCGAGCAGGCTCAGCTTGATCCCCCCGGCCAGCATGGCCAGGCCCATCAACAGAAGCAGAATGCCGAGCAGGCTCGGCAGCAGACGGCTTCGACTCGAGGCACCTTCAGTGCTCATAGTGTGATTCTCCGTGACGTTTCAAAGAGACCCGCGCTGTAGTCACTGTAGATGACGATCCGGCGCGGGCATGGTTCAGATAAATCTGTCGGGGTGGTGCCTGTTCCTGTAGGAACCGGCCTGCTGGCGATGGCGTCAGTGAGGACGGCTTCCACAGGTTCTTTCCATGCACCTCAGAACGACGACTGGATCTTGATCCCGCCGATCAGCGCGTCGTCGACCTTGTCCACGCCACCGGGGTGGCGGATGTACTGCAGGTTCGGGCGCACGGTCAGCCAGTTCGCCAGGTGCACGCCGTAATAGAGTTCGGCGCTGTATTCGGTGTCCTGGGGCGGCAGGAACGACGGGTCGTTGTAGTCGTAGACGGCGCGGGCCTGGTTGCTGGCCTCGGCGTTCTTGCGGTAGGCCGGGTTGACGTGCACGCGGGCCAGGGCGAAGCCGATGTCGTCTTTGGCGCGGGCGGCGAACGGGCCTTTGTAGACCAGGCCGGCCTGCACGTAGTTGTCGATGGCGTTGGTCTTCTTGTCGTGCATCGTGGCGTTGGCGAACAGGCTCAGGCCGCGGCTGTTGTCGCTGGCGACGCTGGTGATCTGCTGCTGCGCGCCGAACCACACGCCGTGCTTGCTGGAAGCGCTGCGGTAGGCCTCGCCGCTCAGGGCCGCCGGCTGGCCGTTGCGGTCCTTGTAGGCGTCGGTGGCGTTGGCGCTGCTGTAGTAGTAGCCGGCGCGGTATTCGCCCGGCAGGCCCGCCAGCTTCGGCGTCCACACCAGTTCCACCGGCAGCACGGCGCCTTGGGTACCGCTGCCGCTGAGCTTGAAGCCATTGCCGCGGTCCAGGTTCGACGGGTTCTGCTCGTAGGCGCCGACCTGGGCGTACAGCTCCGGCGTCAGGTGATACTTGACCCGCAGCGCCCACTGGCTGACCGGCCAGTTGTACCAGATGCCGCCGACCCAGTTGCCGACCTGGGAGCCGCAGAACGCCAGGTTCTGGAAGTCGCAGGGGAAGCTGTTGAAGTCTTCGCCTTCGCCGAAGCGGCCGACCTTGATGTCGAGCTTGCGGTCGAAGAACTTCTGCTGGTACCACATCTGCGTCAGACGCGTGGTCTGGCCGCGGCCCCAGACTTCCTGGGCCGAGGTGAAGCCGCCCACGCGTGGATCGTTGATGCGGTCGTTGCTGATGTTGTTGCCGTTGCGCTGGGTGATCGTCAGCTGAAATTGCGCGTCCTCCCAACCGAGGATCTTCGTAAGGTCCAGGTGAGTGCCCAGGGCGAACTGGTCGCTGTAGCGCGCGGTGCGGTCGTGGTCGTAGCCGCCGTGCAGGTTGCTGCCCATCTCCCCGGTGTAGTCGAGCTTGAAGTCGTAGCCCTTCTGCGCGAGTTCGCTGCGGGTGCCGTTCCAGTCGCCGAGCATCCACGGCGAGTCGCTGTCGAAGGCCGCAGCAGCCTGGGCGCAGGTGGCAAGGCCCAGGGCGGTGCAGCCGCCGAGCAGGCGGAGGGTTGAGACAGCGCTGTCTCTGAAGGGCGGAAAATCAGGCATGAAGAGGTCTTTCTTGATCGTTTTCGGGGAATGGAGGGGCCGCTACGATATGTCGCAGGCAGTGAAGCGATTCAGCGGCCGGGCGGCAGGATAATGTCCTGTTACAAAAACACAAAGCGCTTTTGCTGACATGGATCATTTCGGATTCGGTAACAGTCCGGTAAGGCGCCCGGCCGATGGCGCATCACCTACATTTAAGGAAGCTGCGCTTCCCCAAGCAGGAGCCCTCGGCTAAGGTGCGCGGCTTCTGCGTTTTCACTTCGCCCAAAGGCCCGGCATGAACGAACACAATCCCGACCCGCTGCACGGCGTGACCCTCGAACAGATCCTCACCGCGCTGGTGGCCCATTACGAATGGACGGGGCTGGCCGAGCGCATCGACATCCGCTGCTTCAAGAGCGACCCGAGCATCAAGTCGAGCCTGACCTTCCTGCGCAAGACCCCGTGGGCCCGGGAAAAGGTCGAGCGCCTGTACGTGAAGCTGATGCGCACCAAGCGCCCGCTCTGACATGGACGCCGGGCTGCGGCGACGGTGGGTCACCCTGGCGGCCGTGCTCGGCTGGGGCGGCCTGGGCATTCAGCTGTACCTGATCCTGTTCGCGCGCTGGAGCGTCGGCGCCAGCCTGCTGGGCGGGCTGGTGAGCTACTTCAGTTACTTCACGATCCTCACCAACACCCTGGCGGCGACGGTGCTGACCTGCGCGGTGAGCCGCCGCGAGTCCGCCGCCCGGCGCTGGTTCCTGCAACCTTCGGTCAGCGGTGCGGTGGCCGTGAGCATCGCGGTGGTGGGGCTCGCCTACAGCCTTCTGCTGCGCCACCTGTGGCACCCGCAGGGTTGGCAGTTCATCGCCGATGAACTGCTGCATGACGTCATGCCCTTGGTGTTCCTGGCCTATTGGTGGTGCTGCGTGCCCAAGGGGACGCTGCGTCTGAGGCACCTGCCGCTGTGGCTGATCTACCCGCTGGGGTACTTCGCCTATGCGCTGTGGCGCGGGCATCTGCTGGGGGCGTATGCGTATCCGTTCATCGATGTGGCGACGCTGGGTTATCCACAGGTGTTCATCAATGCCGGGGGGATCCTGGCGGGGTTTGTGCTGATCGCATTGGCGGTGATCGGGATCGACCGCCGGAAGGGGCGAGGCCTGGACTGACGCCATCGCAGGCTTGCCCGCTCCCACAGGTCGATGTGGCGTGCCGGGAATCGGTGTACGCCTCGGATCTTGTGGGAGCCGGTTAGCTTGCGATGGCGTCAGCGAGGGCGGGCGTCACTCCGCTTCGGAACCCTCGGCGCGCCAGTAGCCGACGGCCTTGACGAACTGCTCGTCCAACCCGTGCTCGTCGAGCAGCACCCGGCGGATCTGCCGCGAGGCCTTGGTTTCCGTCGCGACCCAGGCATACAGATTGTCCTTGGGCACCTGCAACTGACGCACCGTGGCCAGCAGGTTGTCCTTGCCGCCTTCGCGCAACACCCAGATCACGCTGACCTGCGCCGGGCTTTCCAGCGTCTGCTGTTCCTTGCCGTTCTCCACCTCGACCACCACCAGGGCCTTGCGGTGGGCGGCTAGACCCTCCAGGCGCCGGGCGATGGCGGGCAGGGCGGTTTCGTCGCCGATCAGCAGGTAGCCGTCGAAGATGTCCGGCACGATCATCGAGCCGCGCGGGCCGCCGATGTGCAGGAACTGGCCGGGTTTTGCCTGTTCGGCCCAGGTCGAGGCGGGGCCGTCGCCGTGCAGGACGAAATCGATGTCCAACTCCAGCGTGTCGAGGTCATAGCGGCGTGGGGTGTAGTCGCGCATTTGCGGCATAGGGCCGTTGTCCTTGCCGGCGCCGAGCACCAGGGTCTCCAGGGCGGCGGCCTGTTCGGCGTTCTGCGGGAACAGCAGCTTGACGTGGTCGTCGGTGCCGAGGCTGACGAACCCGGCCAGTTCCGGGCCGCCGAGGGTGATGCGGCGCATGCGCGGCGTCAGGTCGACCACCCGCAGCACTTGCAGGCGACGGCGTTTGATTTCGTGCATGACACGGTGGATGCCTTGGGTCGGGTCGGCGGTCATTCGGTTTTCTCCATGACAGGTTGAACGGCCGGGCCGTCGACGATGGCCTTGGCGGTGTCGTTGAGCAGGGCGGCGACGCGCTTGATCTCTTCCGGGCTCCAGCGCCCGTGGTGCAGTTGCAGGGCGTGGCGCAGGTTGTGCACCGCTTCGTGGATCTGCGCCGGGCGGTCATGCCCGCGCAAGGAGCGCTTGCTCACGTCAATGCGCACCCGCACCCCTTCGAGGGCGACGGCCTGGTCGCTGAGGGACTGGCGCCCGGCGTCGGTCACGGCGTAGCGCTTCTTGCCGCCTTCGGCGTCGCCCAGGATCAGTTCGCTTTCTTCCAGGAAGGTCAGGGTCGGGTAGATCACGCCGGGGCTGGGGCTGTACGCCCCGTCGAACATGCCTTCGATCTGGCGGATCAGGTCATAGCCGTGGCAGGGCTGTTCGGCGATCAGCGCCAGCAGCAGCAGTTTCAGGTCGCCGGGGGCGAACACCCGCGGGCCGCGGCCGCCGCGCTCGCGGCCGGGGCGCCGTTCGAAGCCGTCGTGGCCGTTGCCGTGTTCGCGGTGGGGGGAATGATGGTCTCTCAATTGGATCTTCTCTCGTCGTTTTTAGATACAACTTAAGATATATCTTTTGAGTCTGGCAAGGGTCACCGACCGACGGTTTGCGGGGCGGTCGAGTCGGTGTGGCGAAAATGACATCTAAAATGGCACTGTCGACATTCGATGAAAAACCGCTGGCGCAGGCGAAAACCCGCGAATTAGTGTTAACTCTCTAAAACTTCGGTGCACGCCTTTATCTATTGAAAGTGTCATATTCGTCTTACAGAAGTGGCTGAGGCGTTTGCGGAAGTTCCATGTTGCGAAGTGGCGCAACGTAGTCTGACTCTTACAGTTGCTCAGCGCTTTTTATTGAATTCCCGTATTTTTCTTTCTGCTGCCATGGCACGCGGGCTACGCCTCTGTGGGAACTTGCCTGCTTACTTCCAGGATGAATTGCTTGATCATTCTTCGGCGTTGGAAGTTCTGCGGAACATAAAACTGCTCGTGACGGTTTTTGTTATTTTGCAACTTTCAACGAACCGAAAACCTTATAAGAGACAGGTACTGAAATGATGTTCAAGAAATTCGCAATCGCCGCTCCATTGGCCGTTCTCGCACTCGGCTCTTCCATGGCGTTCGCCGCCGGTGAGGCCCGTCATTCCATCAGCCTGATCGCCCATGTTCCGACCAACGGTTTCTATGTGGTGCCGACCGACGCCGACCTGGTCAACAAGGATCAGGACATGAGCTTTCAGCCGAGCACCGGCAAGATGCGCGAGGTCACCGGGTTCTTCGATGTGCGCAACAACAACGGCTCGGTGCATGCCAGCCTGGAGAGCGTGCCGAAGCTGATCGCCGGCGCCACCACCATCGACCTCAGGGTCGAGTTCAACAACAAGGCTCTCACCACCACGCCGCAAATGGTGGTGGGTGAATCCGAGTCCGACGTGAACTTCCGTGCGCCGCTGCGCATTTCGGCGTTGGGCAGCTCTTTCGCACCGGGTGATTACACCGGTGCAGTCACCATGATGTTCGATGCGGTTCCCCCTGTTGCTCCTTGATTTTGCAGCAACGATGTAAGTATTCGCTTTTTGAGTGATGTGACCGGTCGGCAACTTCAAATTTGCCGACCGGATTCAACTTTCGTGCAGTCAGAGAATTTTTGCATGTTCCCGATGACGCCCATTGCGGCAGCGCTTGCGTTGTTGTTATGCAGCGGTGCATTTGCGGCGCCCGCTGCGCTGGACAATACCCCCAGAAGTTTGTTGGCCCAGGCCAAAGGCTTGCCGGCCGATTTCGAGGAACACTTTTTCGATGTGCCGCTGGCCGTTCGGGTCGAACTGGACCGGCAGCCGCTTGGCGAGGCCATGGTGGTGCTGTCCCGTGACGACCGGGTGACCTTGCTCGATTTCACCGACACCGGCGAAAGCCGCTTCGATGCCCGTGAGCGCCAGGCCTGGGCCGACATCCTCAAGCCCGGTGTGGCGCTGGGTGCGTGCACGGGCACCTGTCCGGAACAGTTGCTGGCGGTTCACTACAACCTGGAGAACTCGCTGCTGTCGATCGCCACCGAGAACGCCGAGCGCGACGGCACGGTCGCGCGTTTCCACGAGCAGCCCGAGGGCGGCAGCAGCGGCCTGATGCTGCGTAACCAGCTCAACCTCAACGGTGGTCAGGACCAAGACCTGGGCGGGCGCTTCGGCCTTGAGGCCAGCGGCAGCCTGGGCAACTGGAGCCAGACGTTCAACATGCAGATGGCGCGTCTGGGCGGGCCGGACGACAAGACGTTCCACGCCGTGCATGAGCTGTACACCCAGCGCGAACTGCAAGGCAGTTTTTTCCGCCTGGGCTATTTCACCCCCAATTCCGAAGGCCTGACCCGTCAGCCACGCTCATTCGGCACCAGCCCTGACACCGCCGTCGGTGTGATGTACGGCAGCTCCGACAGCCTGGCGATCGACAGCCCGAAACCCAGCGTGTACCCGGTCTACGTCACCGCCAACCGCCAGGGCTCGGTGGAGATCTACCGTGACGGCCTGCTGATCAACACCCAGTCGGTGCCGGCGGGGTTGCAGACCCTCGACACCCGGCCGTTGCCCGGCGGGATCTATGAAGTGGAGGTGCGCCTGATCGAAGACGGCCAGATCACCTCGACCACCCAGGAACTGATCTACAAGCCCAACAACTGGCGCAACCTCGATGAGCGCTGGCGCTACAACCTGTTCGCCGGCCAGGAAAGCAAACTGCTCAGCAATTGGGACCAACAGGCCAGCGGCGATGCCACGGCCGGCGCTTCGGTGAACTACCTGCTGCACCCCCGGGTGATTCTCGGGCTGTCGGCCCGTCAGCTGCGGGAAAAGCTGCAGTACGGCGGCTCCATCGACTGGAGCCTGGCCGACAGCGTCAGCCTGTACGCCAACCTCTACCAGACCGAAGACCACGGCACCGGTGCGGATCTGCAAGGGCTTTACAACTACGGCTCCGGCAGCCTGGTGGTCAGCCACAATCGCAGCTGGCTCGACACCACTTACCTCTACGACACGCTGCCCGACGGCACCCGCGTGCGCCAGCGCAACGTGTTCACCGGGCAGACCAGCAACACCTCGCTGGCGCTCAGCCACCGGATCGACCGCCGCAATTCGCTCAGCGCCCGGGTGTCCCACAGCGACGGCAACACCGAGGGCGTCGGCGCGGATCTTGGCTGGACGCAACGCACGACCCTGTTCGGCAGCGACGCCAACTGGCGTCTGTCGCTGTTCGACCGACCGGGCAGCTACAGCAGCGGCGATGCCCGCAACCGGGGCGTCGACCTGAGCCTCAACGTGGCGCTCGGCGGCCAGGGCCAGCAGGTGTCCGGCAGCATCGGCTCGCGCACCGCCCGCGACGGCAGCCGCGACACCAATGCGTCGCTGGGCTACCGCAAGGACTGGCAAGACCACGTGCTGCAAAGCGTTTCGGTGACCGCGCTGACCGACACCTACGGCGTCGGCCTGGCCAGCCTGGCCAACTTCGGCACCGACACGGTCAACGGCGACGGCTTTGTCCAGCGTTCGTCCTACAACGGCAACTTCACCGGCGGCCTGAACCTGGACAGCACCCTGGTGGTCGGCGCCCGGCACATGACGCTGACCCGTCAGCACCAAGGGCTCGGCGCCGGGATGATCGTCGATGTCGAGTCCGACATCGACGGCATCGCCTTGCGCGCCGACGACCTGAGCGGCGGCAGCGCGGCGCTGCGCCCGGGGCGCAACTTCATCCCGTTGACGGCCTACCGAAACAGTTCGGTGAGCTTCGACTTCGAAGGCAACCACGTGCCGGCCGCCACCATCGAACCGTCCCGCACCCGTTACCACTTGAACAAGGGCGGTGTGGAGTACCGCAAGGTCAGGGTGATGAAGACCCTCACGGTGCTGGGGCGCTTGCTCGACCCGCAAGGCCGGCCGCTCAAGGGCCATCACGTGATCAACCACGCCAGCCGTGGCGTGAGCGAGGTCGATGGCTTCTTTTCGATGGAGATGAACGCCGGCTCGCCGACGCTGGAGGTGCGTCATGCCGACCGGTTGCTGTGTCAGTTCCGCCTCGACATCGACAGTCACCGCAGCGAAAACGACGTGCTGATGATCGGGGATCTGCGTTGCAGCCCGGACACCCTGGCCGATGCCGCTTCCCACCCGCAGCAGGCCGGATGAATGGCCATGATCGAGATTTCAGAGAGCGTTCCATCATGAATCGGACAATTGGCTGGACATGCAGGCCGATGCGGCGTTGCTGGTTGGGCATGCTGTTGGTGATGGGGGCGCCAGCGGCACAGGCGGTGTCCCAGGAGATCCAGGCGTCGTTTTCGCCCGATCCGTCCAATCCGCAGAAAAACGTGTTCATCAACAAGACGCCGGAAAGCGGCTACTGCGTGAGCAATCCCGTGGAATGCCGCAACAACAATACGTTCAGTATCCGCTTGCCCGTTCGTTTCGACTCGGCGAGGGCACTGCAGCCTGACGGTTCCCAACGCAACAACGCGATGGTCAAAGTGCCGGCGCAGTGGCGCGCGCTGACGGTGACCAATGCCGTCACCGGCGAATCGGAACGGGTGGAGGTGCGGGTGGCGGGCATCGGTTCGCAATACCGGTTGAGCGATACCGCCGCCAACCTCACCGGAGCGCCGACGGCACTTCAAGGGCATCAGACCCTGTGGACGAATTCGAGCTGGGTGTATGCGCCGCCGCCCTGCGTTTACAGCGGTGTCGGTTACTACAGCGACACAACTTACGCATTTTTCTGGAAGACACCTATCGATGGCAGTTGCACCAAGATGGTCGCCTTTGCGATTCCGGCCATGTCTTACGATTACCTGGATTTCGCCTACGAGTTGCGCACGCCCAACCCCTTGGGCATGTCTTCCGGCCAGTACACCGGATCGTTGAGTTACCGGCTCGGCCCCGGCGGCGATTTCGACATGGGCGATGTGATGCTGCCGACCGATCCGCAGTTGACCCTGGATTTTGTCCTCGATGTGCAGCATACCCTCAAGGTCGACATTCCGCCTGGCGGCGACAAGGTTCAACTGGCTCCCGCAGGCGGCTGGCAGGGCTGGATTAACGCAGGGCGCAGGCCGGTGCGTCTTTTCCGCGACCAGACCTTCCATATTTCGGCCTCGTCGCGGTTTTCGATGTACAGGATATGCAACGGAGAGGACGAGGCCATCCTTTGCAAGATCATCAACCCGCAGACCCGGCGCTTCACGCACGTCGATGTCAGCGTCAGCCTGCCCAACGGGATGACCGATGTGGCCGGCCAGCCTGTCAAGCGTCAGCTCTTGTCCGCCAAGTCCCTCGCTCAGCGATTCCAGCCCGGCTTCTATGTCGATCGGGGAATTGGAACCCTGCATTTTGAGGTCATGCCGGAGTCCATCGACAAGGGTTTTCTCACCAATGGTCCTTACCGCGGCGACATCACTGTGGTTTGGGATTCGGAAATCTGACCGACGCTGCATCGCAGGCAAGGAAACGCATCATGTTCAACGGGATGAGGTTCAAAAGTATGAAGCGACTGGTATGGCTGATGGGGTTGGGCGGGTTCTCTTTGGGCCTCCAGGCCGGGCCGCAGATCAACGTCGGAACGGTCTACGACTATCTGGATGGTGACAAGAGCACCTACCTCAAACGGGTGTTCAACAGCGGCGATGCCACGGCCTTCGTCAAGGTCAACATTCTGGAGATCATTTACGAGGCCGACGGCAGCACGCGTGAAGTGCCGGTCAAGGCCCAGGCCGATGCCCAGGGGCGCGACGGCCTGATGGCCAGTCCCGCACGGCTGATCGTGCCGGCTGGCGGCATGCAGGGGGTTCGCCTGCTGCACATGGGCAACCGCGACGCGGAGCGCTACTTCCGCGTGCGTTTCGTGCCCGTGGTGCCGGAAAAGGAAGACGAGTTTGCGGTGTCGGCCGACGAGCGTGACGAATACAAAAAGACCCTGTCGGCCGGGGTCAACGTCATGACGGGGTTCGGCACGGTGTTCTTCGTCCGTCCGGGCCAGGCGAGGTTCGCCAGCGAAATCGAAGACAGCCCCGGGCGTTATCGCCTGCGCAACAACGGCAACACGGTGGTGGTGATCGACGAGTTCCGCAATTGCTCGCAGAAGAACGAGTCCGAGTGCGAACCGACCACCAAGCATCACGTCCTGGCGGGCAAGAGCTTCGAGTTCGAGAAGAAACCGGGGCGCGAGTACCGCTTCAACCTGGTCGAGGGCAGCGAGAAAAAGACGCTGCGCATCGCCGGCCAGCCATGACGGACAGGAGCCCTGCATGAACAAGCTATCGGCCTTCACCCGAGGCGCGGGCGTCTTGACGCTGGTCTGCGCCCCGGCCTTCGCCGCGCGGGAGGAGCATACCTTCGAGGTGTCCGTGGATATCCCCACGCTGGGTTTCTACGTGATTCCGTCGGAGACCGACTGGATCCACCGGGAGCAGCAACTGCCGTGGAACCCCGTCACCGGAACCCTGGGCGCGCTGCGCAAGAACTTCGATGTGAAGCACGACACCAGCGCCATCGAGGCCCGGTTGGAGGGGGAGCCTTACCTGTCCAACGGGCGTGACGATCAGAACATCCGTCTGCAGGTCAGTTTTGCCGGGATCCCGCTCAGTCATGAACCGCAGCCCCGGCAAGTGGTGACGGCCGAGCAGGCGATGGCCGGCGGGCGGTTCCCGTTGGAGATCCTGCCGATCAGACCGGCCGACGGCTACGGGCCGGGCGACTATTACGGCAACGTCCACGTGATGTTCAGTGCTGCGGCACCTTCGGGAACCTGAGGGCAAGTTGTGAAACAGACTTCAAGCAAGATCGAACGCTTCAATCGCGGTCTGGTCATCTGGGGGGTGCTGACCGCCTTGTCTCCCCTGCACGCGGGGGCCGTGACGCAGCAGATCCGTGCCGCATTCAAACCGGATCCGGCCAACCCTCAACACAACACCTTTACGAACACGACGCCGGTGAGCGGCTTTTGCCTGGACAACCCGTCGCAATGCCAGGCCTTGAACCTCTTCAGCCTGCGCTTGCCGATCCGCTCCGAGTCGAATGCGACCATCCGTGCGGGGCACACCAACGAGCGCAGCGGTGCGATGTTCAACATCCCCTCCCAATGGCAATCGATCATCGTGACGCATCCCACGGCACCGCCTCAGGAGGTCAAGTTCCGGGTGGCCGGCATGGGGGTCTCCTACCGCTTGCCGAAGCCCGCACCGGAACTGACCGATGGGGCGGGACACGATTATCTGTTCGAAGGCGGAATCTGGCGTTATGCCGGACCTCCCTGCACCGGCCTGTCGGGGGCGGGCGATGACATGGGTTTCAACAGCTTCTGGCGGCATCCGGTCGGCGCCGGCACCTGCGCAAAGAAAGCCATGTTCGATATTCCTCAGCCATTCAAGTACGAAACCTTCGATATCACCTACGAGTTGATGACCCCCAATCCCCTGCAAATGGTGTCGGGGCAGTACACGGGGCAGCATGCGTTCAGCGTGGGCCCCAACCGGGACTTCGATCTGGGCGATGTCATGGTCGCCGACGACAACGTCATCGTCTTTGATTTTCTGCTGGACGTGCAGCATGCGCTGAAGGTCGACATTCCGCCCGGCGGCGACAAGGTCCGACTGGTGCCCAGCGGCGGGTGGCAGAACTGGCTGCAGGCGGGCCGCAGGCCGGAGCGGCTGTTTCGCGACCAGTTGTTCCACATTTCGACGTCGTCGCGCTTCAAGATGCTGCTCGACTGCCGGATCTCGGGCTTCGACGGCCTGATCGAGGATCCGGTGTCGAGGCGATCGATCAAACTGAAAATCTACGTCAGCATGCCGGACGGGATCACCGACCACACCGGCAATCCGGTCAAGGAGCTGCTGTTGCGGGCCGGGCCGTCCTACGGGCGGATCATGCAGCCCGGCCACTATGTGGAGCGCCAGCCGGGCGTGCTGCATTTCGAGATCGCCCCCCACGAGATGAGCCAGATGCTGCAGCCCGGCGTTGCCAGCCGCTACTCGGGCGACGTTACGGTCATCTGGGACTCGGAAGCCTGACGGCGCGGGTGCGCCGGCACGCTCCGCTCATCGTCCAGCCATCGCCGGTGTCGCCTGGCACATCGTGTGGGTGCCCGGTTGCAGGTACGGCGTGAGGATCGGCGCCATGCCCTTGAGCACCTGCACCGGCAGGGCGGAGGTGAAGGTGAAGTTCTCCGCCGAGCGCCCCGGCACGAACGCGGTCAGGGTGCCGAAATGGTTGCCGCCGATGTAGAACACGAACGTGGCGGTGCGGTTGAGCGACTTGGAGCTCAGGATCCGGCCGCCGGAACCGATGGCTTCGATGCGGTTGTCGCCGGTGCCGGTCTTGCCGCCCATGGTCAGCGGGCTGCCGTCGGCCAGCCTGAAGCTGCCGGACACCCGTTTGGCGGTGCCCGAGTCCACCACCTGCGACAGCGCCTCGCGCATGGCCGTGGCCACCTCGGACGGCATCACCCGTTTGCCCACGTGGGGGTCGTTGGCCAGCCGGGTCTCGTAAGGGGTGCCGGCGGCGAAGTGCAGGCTGTCGATGCGCAGGGTCGGCATGCGCACGCCGTCGTTGAGGATGGTGCCGATCAGCTCGGCCAGCGCCGCCGGGCGGTCGCCGGAACTGCCGATGGCGGTGGCCAGCGACGGCACCAGGTGGTCGAACGGGTAGCCGACCTTCTGCCAGCGCTGATGGATCTCCAGGAACGCTTCGATCTCCAGCATGGTGCGGATGCGGCTGTCGCGGGCACCCTTGTGCTTGCTCTTGAACAGCCAGCTGTAGACCTCCTGGCGCTCGAACTGACTGGCCTTGACGATCTGCTTGAAGTCGGCGTCCGGGTGGTTGAGCAGGTAGCCCATCATCCACAGGTCCAGCGGGTGCACCTTGGCGATGAAGCCCTGGTCCGGCAGGTCGTAGGTGCCGGGGCCGTAGGCCAGGTAGAGGCGTTCCAGGCGCTCGTCGGTGAGCTTCTCGGTGAGCTTGGCGCCCTTGAGGTGCGAGCGCACGAAGGTGTTGAAGTCCTCCTGGCTGGCGTTGGGCAGCAGGTAGCGGTGCACGGCGGCCATGCGGATCGGGGTCGGGCGCATGCTGTCGAGGAAGGTGTCAAGGCGCGCCTGGGTGTCCTTGTTGCGGTACTTTTTCCAGAACTTGAGCAGGAACGAGGTGCCTTCGCGGTCGGCGAAGGAGGCCAGGTATTCCTGGCGCCGGGGATCGCGGTCGTCCTTGAGCAGTTCGGCGCTGTTGTTGGGGCCGGAGTAGGTGGTGTAGCGCACCAGGTCGCGCATCAGGCGGATGAACGGCAGGTTGATGGATTCGCGCAGGGCATCGCGCAGGGTCGGCATGCGGCCGTTGTCTTCCTTGCGGAAGTTGTGGAACACGTGCAGGCCGCCGCCGGTGAAGAACGCCTCGCCGGGGCTGGCCGAATACTTGCGGTCGAGGGCGGCGCCGAGCATTTTCGAGAGGTCGCGGTCCTTGTTCTCGATCAGGTAGTCGACCACCCAGCGGCTGATGCGGTCCTGGTCGGGCACATCGACCTTCTTCAGCTCCGGCACGCCCATGCCGGCGTACTTGTCGTGCAGTTCGGCGACGATCTGCAGGTAGGTGGTCAGCACGCGCATCTTGGCCGTGGAGCCCAGTTCCAGCTTGCTGCCTTCGTTGATGTCGAAGGGCTGGTCGGTACTGTCGGTCTGCACCCGCACCCGCGAGCCGTCCGGGGTCAGCTCGAACAGGGTGAAGCTGTAGCGCACCTGGGTGGTGCTGGTGGGCGTCAGCAGGCGCTCGCCGATCAGGCCGATCTGTTTGGCGAACTCGGGGTCGGCGAGTTTCTTCAGGTACTCGGTGGCCTGGGTCTGCAGCTCGCCCTGGAGGGTGCTGGTGGCCGACAGGTCCAGGCGGTCGAGGTCGTACAGCGGCCGGTTGAGCATCGTGGCCAGGCGGCTGCGGGCGACGCTGATGCCTTTGTTGGTCTCGATCGGCTGGAGGGTCGGCTGGGTCTGCCAGTCGCGGTAGGCCACCTTGCTGGCCAGCGCCGCTTCGGCCAGCGCGTTGTCGATCACGCCGTTCTGGCGCAGCAGGCGCAGGTGGCTGTCGGTGAGGTCGGCGAGCTCTTCGCGGCCCTTGGTCAGGTAATGGGACGGACGGCGCTGGGCGATCATCAGCGAGAGCATCTCGCGCAGGGCCAGGCCCTTGTCCGCCAGGGTCTTCGGATCGGTCGCGGTGCTGGCCAGCTGACGGTTGGCCTCGTTGAAGTCGCTGCCGTACCAGACCCGCAAGCCCTCGGCCATGCCGTGCACTTCGCCGTGGCCCGGCACCGCCGACAAGGGCACGCTGTTGAGGTAGTCGCGGATGATGTTCTGCCGCGCCTCCAGGGTTTCAGGCCCGGCCTGGTAGGCCCGCACGCTGGCGGAAATCATCTGGCGGATCTTCTCGGCGCCCGACACCGTCAGGCCGTCGGGCGAGTGGCGGTACTTCTCCAGTTGCGTCGCCAGGGTGCTGCCGCCGGCGGACTGGCCGGGCAGATGGAGCATCTTGGCCACCTGCGACCAGGCGGCCATGCCGAAGCGGGGCCAGTCCACCGCCGGGTTGGCCAAGGGCTGCTTGGGGTCGAGCAGGAAGCGGTTCTCGATGAACAGCAGGCTGTTGACCACCACCGGCGGAATCGATTCGAAGCTCGAATACAGCTGCTGCGGGTAGTCGTAGCGGTACAGCGGCGCGGCGCGGCAGTCGGTGATCGAAAGCCCCGCCTGGATCTTTTCGGAATAGGGCACGAACAGGCCCTTGTCGGTGTAGCCGAGCAGGGCCGGCGAGAAACGGGTCTGCTCGGTGATGACGTAACTGCGCTTGAGCAGGCGCGGCAGGAACTCGTCCAGGGCGCTGTAGCCCAGGCGCAGGTCGAACGGCCCGTTGCCGGGGTAGCGGATGGCTTCGCTGGGGCCGGGCTCCAGCGTGTAGGTCAGGGAGGCCGCGTACTGGCTCACTTCGCGGGACTGGAAGCGCGAGGTGCGCATTTCCTTGGTCGCCGCCAGGCCCACCACCACGGCGATGATCAGCAACAGCAGCCAGAAGGCCTTCCAGCCGTGCCGGGTACGGCTGCGGGGTGGCTTTTCAGGGACGGGCGCTTGATCCACACGGTCAGTCGGAATCACGTTTTCACTCGAATCGGTCTGCAACAAAGCGCCCATAGTCGATTGATCCATTCACGCAGATTGATCGGACTTGTCTGAAGCTTAGACGGTGGTTGGGTCAGGTGAAAAATTTGTGATGAGATGGCGCGCGCCGGCGCGGCCCGGCCTGGCGGACAGGACGGCACCGGCGCGGCGGGCGGTCACGGGTTCGGGGAACCGTCGCGGGGCGTCAGGTGGTGCTTCTCCAGCAATTTGCGCGTCAGGTCCCGACGCGACTCCAGCCTTGCGTAGCCCAGTTCGCGGACCTGCGCCTCGTAGTCGGTGTCCGTCATCGATTCGTCCCGGCGCCGGTTTTCGAGCGCGTCCAGCTGTCGCCGGTAGCTGCTGTCGTTGAGCGCGATCAGGTCGTTGTAGGTGGCGTCGAGGTAGCTCTCCCAGAAGGGCTGTTCGAGCATCGCATTGACCAGGCCGTCCCCCGACTCCAGGGACAGGACGGTGCGGTACGCCTGGTCGATCGCTTCGCCGCTGACGCCGGCGATCTGCTCGTGCAGCATGACCTCGGATTGCCACGGCAGGCCCAGGCGCCGGGAGAGGCCGGTCTGATAGGCCATATAGATCTCGACCTCTTCCTCCCGGCTCGCACGGGACAGGGCATCGGCCCGGGCGATGTCGTTCACGCGGCTCAGACGTGCGGCGCCCATGCTCAATGTCACGAGCCGGCGTTCGAGCGCCTCGGCAGAGGTCGAGTAGGAATACGCCTGCGACACGAGGGCCTGCACGCCCATGGTGTTGAACACCTCGGAGCTGGCGTCGGCGCAGGTCGTCGGGTTTTCCGCGGTTTCGAACAGCCGTTCACGCAAGGGCGTGTCCAGGTCCATCGCATCGATCAGGTCCCAGACCCGGCGTGCCAGTCGGGTGCGGGTCTCGCCCCCCGCGATGAAGTCGGCGGACTGGGTCAGGCTGTCGATGATCGTGAAGAAACCGGCGCTGTTCGGCTCGTTCATCAGGTTGTGCCAGGCTTCTTCGCGGTAGGTTCCCAGGTCTGCCGAGTAGGCGTTCCATATCAACGAGTCGCTTTCCAGCGGCCATTTCGCCAGGGCATCGTCGGCAACGGACGAAATCTGGATCTGGCGGGGCCTGCCCGCCGCGTCGCGGTATTCGAACAGCCTATCGCGCTGGTCTGCCCGCAGCCGCGATACGGAGAGCCGCGTGCGGGCCACGATCCACGCCCGGGGGGAGCCGGGCGTGGCCTGCGGCACGGTCATGATCGCGTTGCCGCTCAAGTCGGTGAACAGCCCGCGGGGGCGATGGTCCTGCAGCAAGCCGGTGGGCCATTGCGTGAGGGAGGCATCGCGCAGCGACAGCGCTTTGAGATGGCGCATGTTCGTGACGTCGGGCGGCTTGACCAAAGGGTTACGGTCAAGGCTCAGGGTCTGCAGTCGTGCCAGGAAGCCCAGTCGCTCCACGGCCTGGTCCGTCAGGGTGATCCGGTTGTCGGTCAGGCGCAGGGTCTGCAGTTCCCTCATCTCGTACACCGTCTCGGGCAATTGCGTCAGCTCGCAGTTGCGGGCGCTCAAGTGGCGCAGCCGGGTGAAGTCCTTGAGCATCCCGCCGGAGCGCTCGGAGAACCTCATGTTGTCCACGTTCAGCGTGCTGATCTGATCCAGGTACGTCTTGATGTCAGGCAGTCGTTTCCACCAGACCTCCAGGTTGAAGCCAAATGTCTGCGCCGACAGATCCAGGGAGTACCCGGCGTCGTAACGGACGTGGCGATCCTGAAACGCCTTGGGCTCACGTCTGAAACAGGCCATCAGCTTGTCGGCGATGTCCCTGACCTGCCGAGGTGCAATGGAAGGCTCGTCGGGATCGGAGGGGGTCATCCTCAAGCGCCAGTTGTCCAGCTGCCATTCCAGCGTGTTCAACTGATTCTCAAGGCGCTTCACCACCGAAACGGGATCCTCCCCGGCGGGCAGGGAGCGCATGAACGTGTCGCGCTCCGCATCGCTCAAGCGCGGATACAGTTTGCGTATGCGTTGCTCCAGAGGCGTGAGCGCACGGGCGGGGCGGCGGAACCAGGTCCAGACGCTGCGCAGCATCCAGTGGGTCTCCTCGGCCGCCACGGGACGAAAGGGCGGCGTCAGCAGGGTTTTGCGGCGCGCTTCGGGCGAGGCGGTCTTGTCCATCAGCCATTTGTGAAGATATGGCCCTTGCCCCGGCTGGAAGCCTGAGGGCGAGCGTTCGGGGGTTGCCTGAAGCAGCGCTTCGTACAGCGTCGTCGCGTCGAACAACGGGCGGCGCTCGCCGTCGAGAACCGCATAGCGTCCCTGCCCGTCACGCAGCAGCACGCGCTGGTGTCCGGCATCCTCGGAGCCGGCTCCGCACCGCAAGGCGTCGTCGGGGCCGTCGTCGCGTATTTCGATGCGCACGCCCTGGAAGGCCTTGTTCTTCATCACGGTATTCAAGGCCAGGCGCTCGGTGTCGAGCGGCAACGCACGTGCCTTGTAGAACCCCTCGTACGCACGGGTGAGACGAACCTCGAACGCGCATTCGCGGGCCAGAACCTTGAAGTCCAGCGGCAGGCGGCCTTGAACGGCCAGGGCTTGCGCAACGGCAGGCGGAGCCTCGGCGATCAGCCGTTCGGCGACGGCCGCGGGCAGATCGGGATAAAGACGCTGCAATCGCTGTACGTGCGGATCGTGGCTTTGCTCGCGAAAGCGATAGGTGTAATCGGCGATCCGCCCGGCGTGCAGGTCCAGGCTGTCCGCCAGGCGATTGCGCAGCGTCTGCACGCGGTCACGGGCGGGCACTGCGGGGCCGAGCAGGCTGTCCGTTTGCGCCTCGTTCAGAAAACCGGTCACGGCCTCCGGCAGTTTGCCTTCCATCACCTGCGCCAGGCTGATGGACAGTGTTTTTTGCGTTGGGGCATCGGCATCGCCGTAGAGGCGGAACTCACCGCTCAACGCCGGATCCTGATACACCTTCAAGGCGCAATCGGCCGGCCATCCCGGCAATTCGGTGACCAGCTGCCCGAACCAGTGCGCCGACGGGTCGAGCGCCTCGCCTGAGCGGATCTGCCGTTTCATCAGGCCGACATCCTCGAACGCCTTGAAACGTTCGAGCGTGTCCTCCAGCAGCAGCGCAAGCGGCGCGTTATCGGCATGCATGCGTTGCAGCGCCTCGACATCGGTGGCACTGATCCGGCGTATGTCTTCCAGTTGCCGTTCGCTGAGCCCGTCGGTGCGGTGCCCGATCCGGCGCATCAGCGTGTCGCTTTCCCAAGTGAACGGGTCTTCGCCTTCGTGTCGCCAGGCGCCTTGGCCGTTGTGTTCCAGCTTGGGGGCGTAGGCCTCGGGACGGCTGGGGTGCTGAAGGCGGTATTGCCCGCTGAGCGGATCTTTCGTCACTTTCAGGTGGCGGTTTTCGAGGCGCAGCACCTGTGCCCCGTCATGGTGGTACAGACCTTGCGCATCAGGTGCGCGCGCCGCAGGCAAAACCAGGTCGCGGTGTTCGTAGGGGCGGATGTCCGGATGCCACAAGCGGGTCTCGCCGTTGGCCAGGGTCACGGCCTTCATGTTGTCGATCGCCGGAGACAGTCTGAGCTTGAACGCTTCGGCGATCGGGATGCCGGCCGCGATCGCGCCGATCTGAACGGCATCGCAGACCACACCGACAATGTGCTCCACGCCCTCTCGCCAGATGCCTTCGGCCAGGTCGATCACACCTTCGAGGGTGTCGCTGGCCAGTTGATAGACGGTGTAGGCCAGCATCAGTTCGCCCAGGCCCGGAACGAAAGGGGCGGCGACCATCACGGCGACGTTGAGGATCTCCAGGGCGATTTTCTGGAAGTTGTCCCACCACGCCCAGCGTTCTTTGCTGTCTGCATCGGCGGTGGATACGGCGATGAAGCGTGCGTCGTTGAGAATCTTGTTGGTCTGTTGCCGATAGAGATGGCCCCAGACGGGTTGGGTGACGGGCAGCAGCTCAAGACGCAGTGCCCGCAGGTCTGGCGGCCCTTCACGCCAGGCCGGGCGCGGGTCGCCCGGATTCTGGCGGTGAAACGTGAGGGGCGCCAGGCACTGCTCCAGAGCGGCGAAGAAATGGCCGCGCTGTTCCTGGTCGACGAACTGGCTGAAGAACTGGCGATAGTTGTTGCCGCTGGAGGCGAGCGTCTCGTTTTCCTTCAGTTGCCAGAGCAGTTCGGTCACGAAGGCGGAGGCGTCCGGGTATTGCTTGAGCGGATGCCGGGGGTCGTGGGGCACATAGGCAATCAGCGCTGGCAAAACCTGTGGCTCGTCTGGCGCCGGAGCGATGAGCAGAATGCCGGTGAGCCGTGTCTCCAGGATGCTCAGTTCGAAGACCTGCATCGGCTGGCCGTCGAGTGCCAGTTGCGCCCGGCCGGCCAGCAGGCCGCGGATCAAGGCGTGGGCCTCGCGGGTAATGTCCTGGGTGGCCAGGGCCATGTTCGCGGCGGCTTTCAAGCCCGCTTTCTGGTTTCTCTCCACGTGGGTTTTCAGAAAGGCATGGGCGACCGGTTCCCTGTTGAGCAGCACGTCCTTGAGATGGGTCGTGTAGCGAGCGCCGATGTCCAGCTCCCGGCACAGCGCCTTGAACTGCTCGGGGGTGATCGACGCGCTGAGGGGAGCGCTATCGTACAGCCCGCGGGCCGGGTCGGTTTTGATCAGAAAACCGGATCCGTCCGCAAACCTTTCATGGGCTGCGAAGTTGTGCAGTGCGGCATCTAACAATGAAACGGTTCTTGATGTGAATCCGGTTCCGTAGGTCGTCGCCGTATAAATTCTCAAGTAGACATTTCTGACATCGACATTGACTTGGTATCGCTCCACAAGTCTGTTCTTAAGTAAGGGCTCGGCAAAGGAGCGGGCATCCTTCAGTTCGGAAAGAAGTTTGTCGACCTTGTTCTGTGCCTGCCACGCCTGTTTGTTGCTGTTGGCCAGGGACTGTCGGAGATTGGGGCTTTTCGGGTTCATCCAGGCAGCACGTTCCGGCCGGA
Organism: Pseudomonas ekonensis; assembly: GCF_019145435.1. Lineage (NCBI taxonomy): Bacteria > Pseudomonadati > Pseudomonadota > Gammaproteobacteria > Pseudomonadales > Pseudomonadaceae > Pseudomonas > Pseudomonas ekonensis. Next base: position 584,996 of record NZ_JAHSTS010000001.1, read on the forward strand.
TGTTTCTCAACGCTTGGCTGCGGTGCACTGCCATATCGGTGAAGACCGGGCCGGAGCGTGATTTTATTAATTCGTAATGTTGCCCCGGATAACTGTTTGTTTCATTCATAGGGATACGCTCGTGATTAAGTCAGAGCGTTCAGGCTAACGTCGGCGGTCAGGAATAATAGTTCAAAAGTTGGTTGTTGTTTATATGCCGCTTGTTGGTGAAACATTGAAATTTGATATCTGAAAAGTAGAGGACTACCACCTCTGGCGGTCGCGCAGCCGCCAGTGCAGGCGTTCTGTCCCAGGCGCAGCTGTCGGCGCCTGCCCGTGCCCTGGCGCATGACCGTCCGATGCCCGGCGTGCGATACTCCGCGCGCCCAATTCACGACATTTTTTGCAAAAAAACAGGCTTCCTGTTCTGCGCAAATGCGGTTGCGCAAGATTTGTGGCTGTTTTTTGCGGTTTTTAAAGTGAAACTCATCGTGGCGGGCTTTCTATACTGCATGCCCCGCCGAGCGCGCAGGCCTGTCCTGCGGGACGCGTTAGCCCACGAGGCAAACGCGGCATCGGCAAGCGTCGGCCCATCGGCCAGGCTTCGCCACTCGGCGGCCCTTTCCAATAACAAGACGAGGATGTCTCCCATGCCAGTCGGCAATCACCCACCCCATGGCGAAACCGCCCAAGGCGGCCCGCTCAAGCGTGAGCTCGGCGAACGGCACATTCGCCTGATGGCGCTCGGCGCCTGCATCGGCGTCGGCCTGTTTCTCGGTTCGGCCAAGGCCATCGAGATGGCCGGGCCGGCCATCATGCTGTCCTACATCATCGGCGGCCTGGCAATCCTGGTGATCATGCGCGCCCTGGGCGAAATGGCCGTGCACAACCCGGTGGCCGGTTCGTTCAGCCGCTACGCCCAGGATTACCTCGGCCCGCTGGCGGGCTTTCTCACCGGCTGGAACTACTGGTTCCTGTGGCTGGTGACCTGCGTGGCGGAAATCACCGCCGTGGCGGTGTACATGGGCATCTGGTTCCCCGACGTGCCCCGCTGGATCTGGGCCCTGGCGGCGCTGGTCAGCATGGGCGGGGTCAACCTGATCGCGGTGAAGGCCTTCGGTGAGTTCGAGTTCTGGTTCGCCCTGATCAAGATCGTCACCATCATCGCCATGGTGTTCGGCGGCATCGGCATCATCGCCTTCGGGTTCGGCAACGACGGCGTGGCCCTGGGGATCTCCAACCTGTGGAGCCACGGCGGCTTCATGCCCAACGGCGTTCAGGGTGTGCTGATGTCCCTGCAGATGGTCATGTTCGCCTACCTGGGCGTAGAGATGATCGGCCTGACCGCCGGCGAGGCGAAGAACCCGCAAAAGACCATTCCCGACGCCATCGGCTCGGTGTTCTGGCGGATCCTGCTGTTCTACGTCGGCGCGCTGTTCGTGATCCTGTCGATCTACCCGTGGAACGAGATCGGCACCCAGGGCAGCCCGTTCGTGATGACCTTCGAGCGCCTGGGCATCAAGACCGCCGCCGGCATCATCAACTTCGTGGTGATCACCGCGGCGCTGTCGTCGTGCAACGGCGGCATCTTCAGCACCGGGCGCATGCTCTACAGCCTGGCGCAGAACGGCCAGGCCCCGGCCGGGTTCGCCAAGACCTCCGGCAGCGGCGTGCCGCGCCGCGCCTTGCTGCTGTCGATCTTCGCCTTGCTGCTGGGTGTGCTGCTCAACTACCTGGTGCCGGAGAAAGTCTTCGTCTGGGTGACGTCCATCGCCACCTTCGGCGCGATCTGGACCTGGGTGATGATCCTGCTGGCCCAGCTCAAGTTCCGCAAAGGCCTGAGCGCCGCCGAGCGTGCGGCCCTCAAGTACAAGATGTGGCTGTACCCGGTCAGTTCGTGGTTCGCCCTGGCGTTCCTGGTGCTGGTGGTGGGCCTGATGGCGTACTTCCCGGACACCCGGGTGGCGCTGTATGTGGGGCCTGCGTTCCTGGTGCTGCTGACGGCGCTGTTCTATGTGTTCAAGCTGCAGCCGTCCGGTGCGGAGCAGGGCGCGGTGCGTTCCGCTTCCTGAGCCCTGACGCCTGAACCACCCGAGCCCCGGCCCGCAAAGCCGGGGCTTTTGCGTTTTGGCCAAGCGGTGGCGAAGGCAGCGGTGCGACCGTCGGTCTGAAAGGGGAGTGCGCGGCGACTTCCGGTGTTTGGCCATGCTCCAAACTCTATCGCTGTCGATTCCGCCAGCGACGGGAGGCGCAGGTATGAGGATGACCGATCTTGTCGACCGCGAGCTGAGCCGCCATCAGGTCCTGCGGTTCTTTCTGTTCGCGGCTTTTCTCTATGCCCTGCCGTTGATCCTCGCGGATTATCCCTACATCGACGACAACTGGCGGTCGCTGGCCGCCGGCAATGCCTGGGCCGGGCAAGGGCGGTTGTTCGTCGACTGGCTGTACCAGGCCCTGACGTTCAGCGACGCTGCGCCGAACATCTTCCCGCTGCCGTTGCTGCTGGCCACGCTGACGATGGCGTTGGCCCTGACCCGGCTGACCTTTCACCTGTTCCCGCAACCGGGCCTGGCCGCGTGCCTGGTGCCGTTGCCGCTCTGGTACAACCCGTTCCTGCTGCAGAACCTGTCCTACCAGTACGACGGGCCGGCCACGGCGTTGAGCCTGGCGGCGGTGATCTTCGCCATCACCTGGCGCAGCGGTTCGCGCATCCGCCGCTGGCTGGCGCCGGTGGCGTTGCTGGCGCTGGCGTTCGGGCTGTACCAGATCAGCGTCAACGTGTTTCTCGGCCTGTGCGCCGTGGAACTGATCCGCGCCGTGCAGGCTCGCCTGCCCTGGGGCGACATCGGGCGTTTGATCGGCGGGAAACTCGCGCAGTTGCTGCTCGCGGTGTTGATCTACGGCATCACGGCGTTGCCGTTCACGGATGCTTCACGCACGCAATTGCTGAACGGGGGCGCCAGCCCTCTGTTGCAGGTCGGCATCAACCTCGGACGGGTGGCGGAGAAGGTCGCGCTGCTGTTCAGCGGCGGATACCTCGGGGTGTCCGTTGCATTGGCGCTGTGCGCGCTGCTCGGCGCGGTCGGTGTGGGGCGATGTCTGGCGCAGCGGCGGGAGCCGGCCTGGAAAGCCTGGCTGTTGGGGGCGGCCTGCCTGCTGACACTGCCGCTCACGGTGCTGCTGGTGCCGGGCATGACCCTGGTGTTTCGCGACTTCAACGAGGGGGCGCGCACCCTGATGGGGTTCGGCACGCTGCTGACGCTGCTGGCCTATCTGGCGTACCTGGGACTGGCGCCGCTGCACCGGCGGCTGCCGCTGCTGCTGGCGGTTGCGTTGCTGGCGTCGCTCTCGCTGTCGTTCGCCTACGGCCGGGTGCTGACGATGCAGAAAACCTTCGCCGACAGCGCCCTGCACAGCCTCAGCCAGGACATCGCCTCCCGCCCGGCGCTGCGCGAAGCCAAGCGGATCTACCTGTCGGTGACCTGGTCCGACCGCTGGCTGGCCGCCGCCGGCGGTTCGTTCCGGACGTTGCCGGTGCTGCGTTACCTGCTCAACGTCGATTTCTACATGCTCGCCGAGAACCTGCCCTCGGCAGGCATCACCAACGTGGTCGCCGAGCGCGAGCGGCGCAACGCCACCCATGTCGGTCAAATGGGCTATCCGCCGTTGGTGGACAGCCTGTATTACCGGATCTACCTGATCGGCGACTACGGGTTCATCGTCATGAAAGAGCCGCCCCACGGCCGTTCGCTCAAGTGGTGAGCGGGCGGCCACCTGTAATTTCTGACAGTAGACCGCATGGTGCGCATGCCCTAGCGTTGGCCCGAAAACGGGAGAGGCGGCATGGGCATGTTCTGGAAGGGAATCCTCACCCAGGTGGCGATCGGCGTGGTGGCCACCCTGATTCATTGGCAGGTGTTCTTCGTGTTGCTCTCGGCGGTCCAGCTGTCCCAGGCCCAAGGCAACGTGGCGGCCTACGGCGTGGCCGCCTCGTTTTCGTTCTACATGAACGCGCTGTACACCTTCGAGCTCAATACGTCGCTGACGGCCTACCTGCTGTTCATCGCCGCGATGGGCGGGGTCAGCTACGGCGTCGGTCTGGTCGCCGATGAGCGCCATCTGCCGGGGCTGGTGACGGTGCTGGCGTTCACGCTGTTGAACCTGTTGCTGGGCTACGGCTTTTTCCGGTTCGTGCTGTTTCGCCGAAGCGAAGGCTGAAGCGCCGGCCCGCCGGACGGGCCGGCGCCGGGTTCAGGCGACCGCCGCGTCCTGCGGCTCGAAGCTGTCGGCCCGCGCCATCTGCCACATCCGCGAATAGAACTCCCCGTTCACCTCCCCGGTGAGCAGTTCCCCCGGTTTGAGGAACACATGCAACTGCGAGAATAGCTTGATCTCGGTGGCCGACATGCGCCGCACCAGGTGCTTGGCCGACAGTTGCGACGGGTGTTCCAGCCCGGCGGCCGCCAGCATTTCGGCCAGGGCCTTGAGCGTGTTGCGGTGGAAGTTGTAGACCCGCTGAGCCTTGTCCGGCACCACCAGGGCGCGTTGGCGCAGGGCGTCCTGGGTGGCGACGCCGGTCGGGCATTTGTTGGTGTGGCAGCTCTGCGACTGGATGCAGCCGATGGCGAACATGAAGCCGCGCGCCGAGTTGGCCCAGTCGGCGCCGATGGCCAGCACGCTGGCGATGTCGAAGGCGCTGACGATTTTGCCGCTGGCGCCGAGCTTGATCTTGTCCCGCAGGTTCAGGCCCACCAGGGTGTTGTGGACGAACAGCAGGCCTTCGCGCATCGGCACGCCGATGTGGTCGGTGAACTCCACGGGGGCGGCGCCGGTGCCGCCTTCCTTGCCGTCCACCACGATGAAGTCCGGCAGGATGCCCGTCTCCAGCATGGCCTTGGCGATGCCCATGAACTCCCACGGATGGCCCAGGCAGAACTTGAAGCCCACCGGCTTGCCGCCGGACAGCTCACGCAACTGCTTGATGAACTGCATCATCTCCAGCGGCGTGGAGAAGGCGCTGTGGCGCGACGGCGAGATGCAGTCCTCGCCCATGGAGATGCCGCGGGTGTCGGCGATCTCCCGGGTCACCTTGTGCTTGGGCAGGATGCCGCCGTGGCCGGGCTTGGCGCCCTGGCTCATCTTGATTTCGATCATCCGCACCTGCGGGTTCTGCGCCTGGGCGGCGAAGCGCTCCGGGTCGAAGCGGCCGTCGGCGGTGCGGCAGCCGAAGTAGCCGCTGCCCAGCTCCCAGGTCAGGTCGCCGCCGTGTTCGCGGTGGTAGGGGCTGATGCTGCCTTCGCCGGTGTCGTGGGCGAAGTTGCCCAGCTTGGCGCCCTGGTTCAGGGCGCGGATGGCGTTGGCGCTGAGGGAGCCGAAGCTCATGGCCGAGATGTTGAACACCGACGCCGAGTACGGCTGGGTGCACTGCGGGCCGCCGACGGTGACGCGGAACGTGTTCGGGTCGCTCAGCGGCGCGGGGCGCATCGAGTGGCCGATGAACTCGAAGCCGGACTGGTACACGTCGATCAGGGTGCCGAAGGGTTTGTCGGCGGTCTCGTTCTTGGCCCGGGAATACACCAGCGAACGCTGGGCCCGGGAGAAGGGCAGGGCGTCGCTGTCGGACTCCAGCAGGTACTGGCGGATCTCCGGGCGGATGCCTTCGACCAGGTAGCGGATGTTGCCCAGGATCGGATAGTTGCGGCGCACCGCGTGGGGGCTCTGCATCAGGTCGAACAGGCCCAGCAGGCTCAGCACGCCGGTGACGGCGGTGAAGGGCCACAGCCAGTCGTGGTCGAGGAAGGGCAGGCTGGCGAGCGTGAAGATCACGCAGGCGGCAAAGAAGGCGTAGCGGCTCAGGAGGGACAGGCTCATACGGTTTCCTTGGGTTCGGACTCGGTATCGGTCTGCGGCAGGCAGGTTCTTGTGGCGAGGGACATCTCCAGGTCACGGAGCTGTGCTGCATGCCGAGGGTCTTCAGGCGTTTTGCGCCTGAATAACGGTGTTTTTATGGGCTTGCACGGTTTTGACGGCGACTGGCAGCTTACGGGCGATTTCCTTGCCGGGGCAACCGTCGGGCATCGGGCGGCCATTGAACGGGATTCGCCCGGCCATGACATTGCGACGAAAGTCGCGCTGGCCATGCCCGACCGGTCCGCATGCGTCCTGTGGGAATGGCGGTCTGCCGTCAGGCCGCCGGCCGGTTCTGGCGCAGCGGCAGTTCCACGCGGAAGGTGGTGCCTGCGCCGAGCTCGCTGCGCACCGAAATCTCCCCGCCGTGCTTTTTCACGATGCCGTAGGACAGGGACAGCCCCAGCCCGGTCCCCTGGCCCACCGGTTTGGTGGTGAAGAACGGGTCGAAGATCTTTTGCAGGGTGTCGGGCGCGATCCCTGAACCGGTGTCGGCGACCTCGACCCAGGCCGTGTCCGCCCGTTGCCCGGTGCGCAAGGTGATGGTGCCGCGTTCCGGGCCCATGGCCTGCGCCGCGTTGACGATCAGGTTCATGATCACCTGGTTGATCTGCGACGGCAGGCATTCGATGTCCGGCAACGGCTGGTATTCCTTGACCACGTCGGCCTTGTACTTGAGTTCGTTGGCGACGATGTTCAGGGTCGATTCGATGCCCAGCTGCAGGTTGGCCCACTGCCATTCCTGGTTGGTGTCGACCCGGGAAAAGTCCTTCAGGTCCTTGACGATCCGGCCGACCCGGCCGATGCCTTCCTTGGATTCGCCGATCAGCAGGGGAATGTCCTCCAGCAGGAAATCCAGCTCCAGCCGCGCGCGCAGTTGCTCAAGCTGCGCCGCCGCGCCGGTCTCCAGCGACCGGCTGGCGGCGGCGTAGGCGTCGAGCATCTCCAGCAACTGCTTGATGTAGCCGTCCAGGGTGCCGAGGTTGGAGGAAATGAACCCGATCGGGTTGTTGATCTCGTGGGCGACCCCCGCCGCCAGTTGGCCCAGCGAGGCCAGTTTCTCCGACTGCACCAGTTGCCCTTCCAGTTGCCGGCGCTCGTCGATCTCCCGTTGCAGGGCTTCGCTGGCCTGGCGGAACTGGGCGGTGCCTTCGTCCACCAGTTGCTCCAGGTGATGCATCTGGATCGAGGCCCGTTCGGTCATCTCCCATTTGGTCAGCAGGGTGTTGGCCATTTGCTGGACTTCGATGTTGTCGAACGGCTTTTTCAGGATCAGCAGACGGTCATGGGCCTGGAGGCGATCCAGCAACTCGTCCCACGAGTAGTCGGAGTAGGCGGTGCACACCACCACCTGCAGTTTCGGATCCTCTTGCCACAAATGCTCGATCGTCTTCGCCCCGTCCCAGCCGTCGGGCATGCGCATGTCGACGAAGGCCACGGCGTAGGGGCGGCTGTCTCGCAGGGCCTGCACGAGCTTGCCCAGGCCTTCCTGGCCGCCGTAGGCCGAGTCCAGCTCGAAGACAGGCCGGTCGGCCTTGATCTCACTGCCGAACAGGGCCGCTTCCATTTCGTCCAGCTGCGCCGAGCCGGCCCGCGCCGGGGTGAGGATCTTGCGAAAGTCGTCGTGGATCGACGGGGTGTCGTCGATCAGCAGGATGCGCCGGTTGGACTGTTCGCTCATGCGTCCTCCGTAACCCGCACCAACGGGATCTGCAAGGTGAACAGCGCACCCCGGCCCGGTCCGTCGCTGTGGGCGGTGAGGTGGCCGTTCATTTCGATCGCCGCCAGGGCGCAGCTGTGCAGGCCGAAGCCGTGGCCGTCCTTGCGGGTGGTGAAGCCGTGGGCAAAGATGCGGGTCATGTTCTCCGGGGCGATGCCTTCGCCGTCGTCCTTGACGCTGATCTGCACGAAGCTGTCGTCGACGATCTCCACCCCCAGGGTGATCTGCCGCGGGCGGTTGCTCAGGTCGGCCATGGCGTACTTGGCGTTGCTGATCAGGTTGATCAGGATCAGCAGCAGGCGGTGCCTGTCGCCCATGATCTGCGGCACCTCGGCGTAGGCCTTGACCACCGTGACGTGGTGCCGGTTCAGCGCGCCGGCGTTCATGCGCAGGGCGTCATCGAGCAACTGGCCGACGTACAGCGGTTCGGTCAGGCTGTTGGCCCCGGCGTAGGATTGCTGCGTGGCGACGATGTCCTTGATGTGATCGACGCTCTTGCTCATCTGGGTCAGTTCGTCGGCCATGTCCTGCTGTTCCCGGGCGATGGCCTCCGCCAACTGGTTGAGGTAGCCGGGCAGCAGCTTGCCTTTTTCGTCCCGGGTCAGGAACTCGCCCAGGTCCTCGGCGTGCGCGTTCATCAGCTGCATCGCCTTGCCCAGGCCTTGGGCCTTGCTGCTGCGCAGCCTGCGCGAGATCAGGTCGGAGGAGATGTTCACGCTGTTGAGGACGTTGCCGACGTTGTGCAGCACGTTGGTGGCGATCTCGGCCATGCCCGCATGGCGTGCGGCGTCGAGCAGTTCGCTCTGGGCGCCCTTGAGCTCGCGGGTGCGTTCCTCGACCCGTTGCTCCAGCTCTTCGTTGGCGGTCTGCAGGGCCTTGTTGACCCGGTTGATCTCGCTGAAGCTGCGGATCAGGCGGACGGTCAGCCACACCAGCGTCAAGACCAGCAGACCGGAAAACACCAGCAGGTAGAAGTGGTAGCGCTGATCGATCCTTTCCACCCGTTGCTGGTCGCTGTCGAGCAGGCCGGTGATGGCGTCCAGCCGTTCGGCCACCGGCACCGCTTCGATGTCTTGCAGCAGGCCGTTGACGATCGGCTGCTCGCGCAGGATCAGCGCCACATGGGCGCTCAGGATCCGGATCGGATCCTGGAACGACGCCGGCAGCCGCTGCGCATTCACCGCCAGCTTGTTCAGCCCCAGCTGGATGTCGACGGCCTTGTCGTCGGAGGCGACCTGGGCGAACTCCAGGCTGCTGAGCAGCAGGTCGTAGGTGTCGCTGGCGATGTTGAGCAGGCGCGACGGGTCGGCCTGGGGCACGTTGGCCAGTTGCGCCTGGATGTCGTCGTCGGCGGTGGGCAAGAACGCCAGGGAATTGCGCAGCAGGGCATTGTGCGACTTGAACCGCTCCACCAGCCGGATCTTTTCCTGCATCGCCCCGAGGAAGCCTTCGTGGGCATCGTTCCACAGCCCGGAGTCGTTGCGGCCGTGGCCCGACTCCATGCTGTCGAAGCGCTCCCACAGGCGGTTCATCTCGTTCATCGGCGCCACCAGCGGGTCGTAGTTGTGGGCAATCGCCACCCGCGCCTTGAGCACCTCGGTTTCCCATTGGGCGTCCTGCTGCTTGATCTGACGGATCAGGTCCCGGGACTCGGTGTAGGCCGCCGTCTTTTCGGAGCTCGACTTCAGGTACAGAAAGATCAGGATCGACGCCAGCACCAGCGCCATGACGGCCAGCAGCAGCAGGCTGGTGCGGCGCGAAATGTCGGTCATGGCTGGCCCTCCCATTGTCCGCTCAGGGTCTTGAGGAAGCGGATGATCAGATCCTTGTCTTCACCGCTGGGCTCGCGCCCCAACTGGTAGCGGAACATCACATCGACGGCCTGTTCGAGCGTGGCCGCCGAACCGTCGTGGAAGTACGGCGCGGTCAGCGCGACGTTGCGCAGGCTCGGCACCTTGAACACGGCGCGGTCGTTTTCGTCGCCGGTGACGTTGAAGCGCCCCAGGTCCGCCTCGGTCGGGTTGCCGCGGTCGGCCACGTAATCGCCGAACACGCCGAACTTCTGGAACATGTTGCCGCCGATGTTCACCCCCTGATGGCAGGCGATGCAGCCGTAGTCCTTGAAGCGCTGGTAGCCGTACTTCTCTTCCAGGGTCAGGATGTCCGTGTCCCCCGAGAGGTAGCGGTCAAAGCGCGAGCGCGGGCTCAACAGGGTGCGCTCGTAGTCGGCCAGGGCGCCCTGGATGTTGGCCGGGGTCACCGCATCGGGGTAGGCGGCGGCAAAGGCCCGGCGGTAGTCGGGATCCGCGCCGATCTTGCGCACGACGGTGTCCCAGTCGCTGCCCATTTCGACAGGGCTGGAGACCACGCCATGGACCTGTTCCTCCAGCGTCTTGGCCCGGCCGTCCCAGAACTGGCGGAAGTTGAGGCTGGCGTTGAGCACGCTCGGCGTGTTGACGCTGACCGGCCTGCCGTCGAACCCGATGGAGAAGGCCCGGGCGTCGGCGCCGCCCTTGTCCAGGTGATGGCAACTGGCGCATGACAGCGTGTCGTTGGCCGACAGCCGCGGATCGTTGAACAGCTTGCGGCCCAGCTCCACCCGCGCAGGATCCAGCGGCGGCGCGTCCGGCAGGGGCTTGAGCGGTTCGTCCAGCGGCTCCGCGCCGGCGTCGGCACACAGCCCGCACAGCAAGGCGGCCAGCAGAAGGGGAATCGGCCGCAGGCGGTTCATGGCGTTGACCTGCCGCCCAAGGGGCCGGCGGCCAGCAGCCGGGCGAAGTCGTCCGCCGGCACGGCTTTGCTGAAGTGGTACCCCTGGCCTTCCTCGCAGCCGTGGGCCTTGAGGAAGTCCAGTTGCCGCTGCGTCTCCACCCCTTCGGCGATCACGTTCAGGCGCAGGCTCTTGCCCAGGCTGATGATCGCGCCGACCAGCGCGTCGTCGCCGCCTTCGCCGTCCAGCGCACGGACGAACGACTGGTCGATCTTCAGCACATTGACCGGGAAGCGGTGCAGGTAACTCAGGCTGGAATAGCCGGTGCCGAAATCGTCGATGGCCAGCCGCACGCCCAACGCCTTGATCCGGTCGAGGGCGGTCATGGTGGCCTCGACGTTCTGCATCATCACCCCTTCGGTGATCTCCAGTTCCAGCAGCGAGGCCGGCAGGGCGCTGGCCTGCAGCACCTGTTCGACGGTCTCGACGAAGTCGCCCTGGCGAAAGTCGATGGCCGACACGTTGACCGACATGCGCACGTCCGGCAGCCCCGCCTGCCGCCAGGCCTGGGCCTGAAGGCAAGCCTGGGTCAGCACCCAGCGGGTCAGCGGCACGATCAGGCCGCTGTCCTCGGCCACGGGAATGAAGTCGGAGGGAAAGACCCAGCCATGCCCCGGCCGGTACCAACGGATCAGCGCCTCGGCGCCGATGACCTGGCCGCTGTCCAGTTCGACCTTGGGCTGGTAGTGCAGCTCGAATTCCTGCCGCGCCAGGGCCTGACGGATGCCCGACTCGATGCTCTGCCGTTCGCGGGCGCTCTGGTTCATGGCCTCGATGAAGAAACCGATGCTGTCCGGGCCGTTGTCCTTGACGTTGCGCATGGCCGTCTCGGCCTTCTTGATCAGCTCGATCGCTTCGCCGCCGTCGTCCGGATAGATGCTGATGCCCAGGCAGGCGGTGACGGTCAGGTCGTGGCCGGCCAGGGTGTGCGGACTGCGGACGGCGGCCAGCAGCTTTTCGGCGATGCCGCGGGTCTGCTGGGGATGGTTGATGTCGCTGAGGATCACCACGAATTCGTCGGAGCCGTAGCGGAACACCGAGTCGGATTCGCGCACGCTGGCCACCAGTTGGCGGCCCGTGCGCTTGAGCATGTCGTCGCCGACCGGGTGGCCCAGGGCATTGTTGATCCGCTTGAACCGGTCAAGCCCCAGGAACAACACGGCCAGTTGCCGGTCATGGCGGCGCGCACGGGCCAGGGCCTGGCTCAGGCGGTCCCCCAGCAACGTGCTGTTGGGCAACTGGGTGAGCACGTCGTATTGCAGCAGGTGCGAGACCTTGAGCAGTTCATGGACCCGGGCCTCGACGGTCTTCTCCAGGCTCTGCAGCTTCATCGCCGCGTCCTGGGCCAGTTGCCATTTCCAGGTCAGGGCGTTGGCCATCTGGCGGATCTCCAGGGCGTCGAAGGGTTTCTTCAGCACCAGCAGGCGATCGCCGAATTCCAGCCGTTCGGTCATGGCCTCCCAGCTGTAGTCCGAATAGGCGGTGCACAGGGCGATCTGCAGGTTGGGGTCGGCCTGCCAGAGCCGTTCGACGGTCTCCAGGCCGTCCCAGCCCGGCGGCATGCGCATGTCGGTGAAGGCAAGCGCATAGGGGCGGCCGTCGTCCAGGGCCTGCTGCACCAGTTTCAGCGCTTCCTGGCCCTGGTAGGCGGAATCGAGCTCGAAGGTGACGTGGGGAGGCTGCCGGGTGCCGAACAGGGTGTGCTCCAGTTGGTCCAGGCTGGGCTCGAAGGCGTCGTCCGGGGCGAGGATCTTGCGAAAGTCCTGATGGATGGCCGGTGTGTCATCGACGATGAGAATGCGCCGGTTGGTCTGGGCGACAAGTGTCTTCATCACTCATCCTCCGTGGCGGGCCCCGGCGGTAGCAGGTTGGCCTCCCTGAGCAGGCGCGAGATCTGTTCCAGGCTTGAAGGCGCCGCCGGCAGGCCGGACGAGACCTCCACGGGCAGCGCAGGAAGCCGCTGCGGCCCGGGTTCGCCGAGGCCTTCGGCGATGATGCCGATGCCCAGGTCGCGGGCGAAATTGACGATCGCCCGCAACGCCATGGCGCCGGCCGGATCCCGGGCGGCGTTGTCGATGAACGCCTGGGCGAGCTTGAGGTGGTTGACCTGATAGGTCTTGAGGTACTCGAACGACGAGTATTCGGTGCCGAAATCGTCGATGGCGATCCGCACCCCCAGTTCCCGCAGGCGCGGCAGCACGTCGTTGTGGGTCCATTTGGTCTGGGCCAGCGTCGCCTCGGTGACGTCGAAGCGCAGGTCCCACGGGCACAGCTCCCAGCGGGCGGTGGTGCGCAGCACCTCGTAGATCAGGTCCGGGCCGCTCTTGAGCTGGGCCAGGGACAGCTTGATCGCCATCACCGGCGGTGCGGTGCCTTCGTCGCGCCAGCGGTGCATTTGCCAGCAGGCGTGGTCCAGCATCCAGCGCCCGAGGGCGATGATCGCGCCGGTCTTTTCCGCCGCCGGCAGAAAGGCCGACGCCGGCAGCAGGCCGCGCTGGGGATGGTGCCAGCGGACCTGGGCCTGCATGCCCAGCACCTTGCCGGTGGACAGGTCGGTTTCCGGCGTGTAGTGCAGCTCCAGTTCGCCCTTGTGGATGGCGGTCTGCAGCTCGTTGGCGATGGCCAGCCGCTCGGCCACCTCCTGGTTGATCTCTTCGGAGTGGAAGTGGAACTGGTTGCGGCCGGTTTCCTTGGCGCGGTACAGCGCCATGTCGGCCTGCCCCAGCAGGCTGTCGGCGTGGGTGCTGGCGGCGCTGTAGAGGCACACGCCGATGCTGACCGAAATGCGCAGGACATTGCCGGCAAGGTCATAGGGCAGCAGCAGGACGTCGCGGATCTTGGCGGCGAGGGTGGCGGCCTGGGTGGGGTCGCTGACCTCCAGTTGCAGGATCGCGAACTCGTCCCCGCCCAGGCGGGCGATGACGTCGTTCTCCCGCACCGATGCCTTGATGCGTTGCGCGACTTCCTGCAGCAGCAGGTCGCCGACCGGATGGCCCAGGGTGTCGTTGATCCGCTTGAAGTGATCCAGGTCCAGGTAGAACACGGCGAACGGCGTCGCGCCGCGGCGGGCGGCGGCGAAGGCCTGGTGCAGGCGCTCGATCAGCGTGGCCCGGTTGGCCAGGCCGGTGAGCCCGTCGGTGCGGGCCAGCAGGGCCATCTTTTCCTCGGCCTGGCGACGTTCGGTGATGTCGAGGATGATCCCTTCGACTTCCAGCAGGCGCCCGGCGCTGTCGCGCACCGGGATATAGCGGTTTTCCACCCAGCGCCAGTCGCCTTGCCCGGTGCGCAGGCGGAACTCGATGGACGCGCCCGAGGCGTCCCGGTCCAGCACCCGCGCCATGGCGTCATCGAGCTTGGCCCGGTCGTCGGGGTGGATCAGTTTCTCTATCCACTCGCCGCCCTCCACCAGGTCGGCCGCCGCGTGGCCGTAGCGGGTGATGTTGTGGGAGATGTACATCAGCGGGAACGACGGTTCGCCGCGCAGCCGGTAGAGCACGGTGGGGCTGTTCTGCACGATGATGTTGGCGTCGGACAGCTCCCGGGTGCGCGCCTGCACCGCTTGCTCCAGTTGATTGAGCTTCAGCGCCGCGTCTTCGGTCATTTGCCATTTGACCGTCAGCGCGCTGGCCATCTGCCGGATCTCGATCGCATCGAAGGGCTTTTTCAGGATCAGCAGGCGGTCGCCCAGCTCCAGCCGCCGGTCCAGGTCTTCCCAGGAGTAGTCGGAATAGGCGGTGCACAGCGCCACTTGCAGCCTGGGATCGGCCTGCCAGAGCCGTTCGATGGTCTCCAGGCCGTCCCAGCCCGGCGGCATGCGCATGTCGATGAAGGCCATGGCATAAGGCGCGCCGTCGGCCTGCGCGGCCTCGACCTTGTCCAGGGCTTCGCGCCCCTGGAAGGCGAAGTCCAGTTCGAAACGGGGGGCGGAGCTGGGCGAAGGCGTGCCGAACAGCAGGTTCTCGGCCTGCTCCAGGCCCTCGTCATCGGCCGGGGGAGCGCCGAGGATCTTCGCGAAATCGTCGTGGATCGACGGCGTATCGTCGACGATGAGCACACGGCGGTTGACCTGCGCCGGCGCCCGGTTCATGCCGCAGAACCCGATGAATGCACGGCCGTTGTCGGGATCATCCTTATTCCCTCGTCTCAGACCGGCGCAGGGGCCGGTCGCGGATCAATGAACCAAGCATAGTTGCCCCGCGCGAATTCGCCCGCACGCCGTCGGGCGATCATTTGCGCCGCCGGGGCGAAAATCATCTAGCCTTTGGGCAGGCATGGACAAGCGACGCGGTCTGGGCATGCCCCCCACGACAGCCGTTGCGTTCGAGGCCCCTGCCATGGAAGAGCAATCCGTCCCCACGCCCGAGAACCGTCCCCAGGTGCTTTTGGTGGATGACGAGGAACCGATCCTCAACAGCCTGCGCCGCCTGCTGCGCGGCCAGCCCTACGATGTGCTGCTGGCCAACAGCGGCGCCCGGGCGCTGGAGATCCTGGCGCAGCAGCCGGTGGATCTGGTGATGAGCGACGCGCGCATGCCCAACATGGACGGCGCCACGCTGCTGGCCCGCATCCACGAGGCCTATCCGTCGACGGTGCGGATCATGCTGACCGGCTACGCCGACCCTTCGGCGATCATCAAGGCCATCAACGAAGGCCGGATCCACCGCTACATCAGCAAGCCCTGGAATGATGAGGAAATGCTCCTGACCCTGCGCCAGGCCCTTGAGCATCAGCACCTGGAGCGCGAGCGCCAGCGCCTGGAGCAGTTGATCCGGCTGCAGAACGAAAAGCTCAAGACGCTCAACGGCAACCTGGAGAAGCGTGTCGCCGCCCGCACCGCCGAACTGCAGCAGACCGCCGACATGCTCGACCTGGCCTACGAGGAGCTCAAGCGCAGCTACGTGACCGGCACGGAAGTGTTTTCGCTGCTGGCCAACCTGCGCCTGCCGCCCGCCAAGCAGACCAACCGGCAGATCATCGAACTGATGCGCGCCTGCTGCCGGCACTTCGGCCTGGACGAGGCCGCAAGCCGCGACCTGACCATGGCGGCGGCGCTCTACAACGTCGGCAAGCTGAGCTGGACGGACAGCATGATGGTGACCCCCTCGGACCTGCTGCATCACGTCGAGCGCGAACGTTACCGGGCCTACCCCAAGCAGAGCGAGTCGGTGCTCATGGCCCTCGATCCGATGAAGGATGCCGCCCGCCTGATCCTCCATCACCAGGAGCACTGGGACGGCGGCGGCTTTCCCGACCGGCTCCGGGGCGAGGCGATCCCGTTCGGCTCGCGCCTGCTGAAGCTGGCGGTGGATTTCGTCGAGCTGCAACGGGGTCTGATCCTGGAGCGGCAGATGAACAGCGACGAGGCGCTGCTGTACCTGCGCCAGTACGCCGGGCGGCTGTATGACCCGGGGCTGATCGAGGATTTCATCCTGGTCTGCGCGCAGGTGATGAACGACGTCGTGCTGGCGGATCCGGCGGTCAAGGTGCTGAGCACCCGCGAATTGGCGGCGGGCATGGTGCTGGCGCGCAACCTCAACGCCGACAACGGCATGCTGCTGCTCAACGCCGGCAAGGTGCTGAGCGGGCCGCTGGTGGACAAGCTGATCGCTTTCGAGGCGATGGAAGGCGGGCAGTACAAGGTATTCGTCAAGGTGCCGGAGGAGGCCGGAACCGGGCTGCTGATCCAGGGCGGATGACGCCGCTGCGCCGGCATGGGATCCTTGCGGCTTTTCCCCAAGGCCCCGGCTGACCCATGACTTCTGCTTCTGTTGCCCCGTCCCGCATCATCCGCATCGCCGCCGCCCTGCTGATCGGCCCCGACGGCCGTACCCTGCTGGTGCGCAAGCGCGGCACCGCCGCGTTCATGCAGCCCGGCGGCAAGATCGAGCCCCATGAATTGCCGGTGCAGGCCCTGGCCCGCGAGCTGGAAGAGGAACTGGGCCTGGTCATCGATCCGGCGCAGGCCGGCTTCCTGGGGCGGTTCGACGCGCCCGCCGCCAATGAACCGGGCTTCACCGTGCAGGCGGACATCTTCCGGCTGGACATCGCCGCCCAGGTGTCCCCGGCGGCGGAGATCGAAGAAGTGAGCTGGATCGATCCGCAGACCGACGGCGGGCTGGTGCTGGCGCCATTGACACGGGACCTGATCTTGCCGTTCTATCGGGCCTCGCTGACCGCCTGACCGCCTGACCGCCTGATCGCCCACGCAAGGAGCCCGCCATGATCCCGCTGCACGACCTGCTGATTTTCGCCGCCGCCGCGCTGCTGATGGTGCTGACGCCGGGGCCGAACATGATCTACCTGATTTCACGTTCGATCTGTCAGGGGCGCCGGGCGGGGGTGACCTCGCTGCTCGGCGTGGTGGCGGGGTTCTTCGTGCACCTGTTCGCGGCGGCGGCGGGCCTGACCGCCGTGTTCCTCGCGGTGCCGATGGCCTACGAAGCGCTGAAATGGGCCGGCGCGCTGTACCTGTTGTGGCTGGCCTGGCAGGCGGTCAAGCCCGGTGCGCGCTCTCCGTTCGAAGTGCAGGCGTTGCCGGCCGACTCCCCGCGCAAACTGATCACCATGGGTTTTCTCACCAGCGCCCTGAACCCGAAGATCGCGGTGTTCTACCTCTCGGTGTTTCCGCAGTTCATCACCCCGGAGCACGGCTCGGTGTTCAGCCAGAGCATCGTGCTGGGCCTGACCCAGATCAGCGTCAGCTTCAGCGTCAACCTGATGATCGCGTTGTCGGCGGCGGGCATCGCCTCGTGGTTTGCCCACAACCCGACGTGGCTGGCGGCCCAGCGTTATTTCATGGGGTTCGTGCTCGGCGGGCTGGCGCTGCGCCTGATGCTTGAGCAGCGCAGGACCGCGTGAGCATGTGGATCGAGCGGCTCGATGCCAGTCACGCCCTGGCCTACCGGGAACTGATGCTCGAAGCCTACGACTGCCACCCGCAGGCCTTCACCTCCAGTGTGCGCGAGCGGGCGGCGATGCCGCTGAGTTGGTGGGAGTCGCGGCTCACCGGCAAGCTCGACGTGGTGCTCGGCGCGTTCGAGGCCGGCAGGCTGGCCGGCATCGTCGGCCTGGCGTTCGAGTCCCGGGAAAAGGCCCGGCACAAGGCGACGCTGTTCGGTTTGTACGTGTCGGCGCCGCATTGCCGCCGCGGCGCGGGCCGCCAGTTGCTGCAGGCCGCCCTGGCCGAGGCGCAGAGCCGCCCGGAACTGAAGCTCATCCAGCTGACCGTCACCGCCGGCAACGACGCGGCGCTGAACCTCTACCGGCGCTGCGGTTTCATCCAGTTCGGCCAGGAGCCCATGGC
Organism: Pseudomonas ekonensis; assembly: GCF_019145435.1. Taxonomy (NCBI): domain Bacteria; kingdom Pseudomonadati; phylum Pseudomonadota; class Gammaproteobacteria; order Pseudomonadales; family Pseudomonadaceae; genus Pseudomonas; species Pseudomonas ekonensis. Next base: position 602,675 of record NZ_JAHSTS010000001.1, read on the forward strand.
CGTGCGGGTGGGCGAGGACTACTTCGACAAGCTGCACCTGTGGCGCGAACTCTGAAGGTTCCGGGCAAGACTGTTCCGCTCAGCGCACGGCGCTGACGCCGTCCAGGGTCGAAAACGAGGTGTCCTTGGCCGTCAGCAGGAAGTCGCGCATGTACGGCGCGTCCAGCATGTCGGCGCGGATCGCCGCGTACAGCGTGGCGAACAGGCCTTTCTCGCCCAGCCGCTTGGCCTTCACGTAACCCCGCGAGCTGTACTCGTGCAGCGCCCAGTGCGGCATGCCGCACACCCCGCGGCCGCTGGCCACCAACTGCATCATCATCACCGTCAGCTCCGAGGTGCGCACCTGCGCCGGTTCGATGTCGGCCGGTTCCAGGAAACGGGTGAAGATGTCCAGCCGGTCGCGCTCCACCGGATAGGTGATCAGGGTTTCGCTGCGCAGGTCTTCGGGGACGATGTACGGTTTGCCGGCCAGCGGATGCTGGTTGGCCACCGCGAGCATGGCTTCGTAGGTGAACAGCGGCACGTAGGTGAGCCCGGCGATCTCCAGCGGGTCGGAAGTGACCACCAGGTCCAGGTCGCCGCGGGCCAGGGCCGGCAGCGGCGCGAAGGAGAACCCCGAGGCCAGGTCGAGCTCGACTTCCGGCCAGGCGTCGCGGAACTGGTCGATGGTCGGCATCAGCCACTGAAAGCAACTGTGACACTCGATGGCCATGTGCAGGCGTCCGGCGGTGCCGCCGGCCAGGCGGCCGATGTCGCGCTCGGCGGCGCGCAGCAGCGGCAGGGTGGCGTCGGCCAGTTGCAGCAGGCGCAGGCCGGCGCTGGTGAAACGCACCGGTTTGGTCTTGCGCACGAACAGCGGCATGCCCATGCGTTCTTCCAGCTCCTTGAACTGGTGGGACAGCGCCGACTGGGTCAGGTGCAGGCGGTCGGCGGCATCGACCAGGCTGTCGGCTTCGCGCAGGGCGTGCAGGGTTTTCAGGTGACGGATCTCAAGCACCGCAGGCTCCATGAGAGAAATTTGTAATCAACACGAAAAGGTTGAGTTTGTCTCATGTTGCCCGGGCTGTCGACAATGGCGCCATCTTTTACTCATGGAGCACCTTCGACATGGCCGTGGCCCACACCCTTGGTTTCCCGCGCATCGGCGCCGACCGCGAACTGAAAAAGGCCCTGGAGGCCTACTGGAAAGGCGACCTCGACCGCGCGGCCCTGCAGCAGGTCGGGCGCGGCCTGCGCGCCGCCCATTGGCAATTGCAGAAAGACGCCGGCCTCGACCTGCTGCCGGTGGGCGATTTCGCCTGGTACGACCAGGTGCTGACCCACTCGCTGACCTTCGGCGCGATCCCCGAGCGTTTCGCCGGCGCGCTGGACGCCCGCGGCCTGCCGACCCTCGACACCCTGTTCGCCATGGCCCGCGGCGCCTCGGCCAGTTGCTGCGGCGAGCACGGCCAGACGCAGTACGCCCAGGAACTGACCAAGTGGTTCGACACCAACTACCACTACCTCGTCCCGGAATTCACCGCCGACCAGGCGTTCAGGCTCAGCTGGGAACAGCTGTTCGATGAAGTCGACGAGGCCCGGGCATTGGGCCACAACGTCAAGCCGGTGATCATCGGCCCGTTGACCTACCTGTGGCTGGGCAAGGCCAAGGGCGACGGGTTCGACAAGCTGGATCTGCTGGAGCGCCTGCTGCCGGTGTACGGCGAGATCCTCGGCCGCCTCGCCGCCCAAGGCGTGGAGTGGGTGCAGATCGACGAGCCGATCCTGACCCTCGACCTGCCGCAAGCGTGGAAGAACGCCTTCGAGCGCGCCTACAACATTCTTCAGTACTCGCCGCTGAAAAAGCTGCTGGCGACCTACTTCAGCGGGCTTGAGGACAACCTCGGCCTGGCCGTGAGCCTGCCGGTGCAGGGCCTGCACATCGACGCGGTGCGGGCGCCGGAGCAGTTGGGCCAGGTGCTGGACCGTCTGCCCACCTACAAGATCCTGTCCGTGGGCCTGGTCAACGGCCGTAACGTGTGGCGCTGCGAACTGGAACAGGCGCTGGCGCAGTTGCAGGCGGCCCAGGAGCGTTTCGGCGACAACCTGTGGGTCAGCAGCTCCTGCTCGTTGCTGCACAGCCCGGTGGATGTCGAACGGGAAGACAAGCTCGACCCCGAGCTCAAGCGCTGGCTGGCGTTCGCCGTGCAGAAGTGCGGCGAGATCGCCGTGCTGCGCGATGCGCTGAACGATCCGCAGGCGGCCGGCGTGCAGGCCGCCCTGGCCGACAGCCGCGCCGTGGCGCAAAGCCGCGCGCAGTCGCCGCGAATCCACAAGCCTGAAGTACAGGCCCGGATCACGGCGATCGGTGCCCAGGACAGCCAGCGCCGTTCGCCCTTCGCCCAACGCATCGCTGCGCAGCAGGCGCGCCTGCAATTGCCGGCGTTTCCCACCACCACCATCGGCTCGTTCCCGCAGACCGGTTCGATCCGTCTGGCCCGCCAGGCCTACAAGCAAGGCAAGCTGTCGGCCAACGACTACACCGATGCCATGCACAGCGAGATCCGCCACGCGGTGCAGGTGCAGGAACGCCTGGGGCTGGACGTGCTGGTGCACGGCGAGGCCGAGCGCAACGACATGGTCGAGTACTTCGCCGAGCAACTGGACGGCTACCTGTTCACCCGTTTCGGCTGGGTGCAGAGCTACGGTTCGCGCTGCGTCAAACCGGCGGTGATCTACGGCGACCTGAGCCGCCCCGACGCCATGACCGTGGACTGGATCACCTACGCCCAGAGCCTCACCGACAAGGTCATGAAAGGCATGCTGACCGGTCCCGTGACCATGCTGATGTGGTCGTTCCCCCGCGAAGACGTCTCGCGCAAGGTGCAGGCACAGCAACTGGCGCTGGCCCTGCGTGACGAAGTGACGGACCTGGAGAAGGCCGGCATCCGCATCGTGCAGATCGACGAGGCCGCGTTCCGCGAAGGCCTGCCGCTGCGCCGGGCCCAGTGGCAGGAGTACCTGGACTGGGCGGTGGAGGCGTTCCGCCTGTGTGCCGGCGGCGTGCGCGACGAAACGCAGATCCACACCCACATGTGCTACAGCGAGTTCAACGACGTGATCCAGGCCATCGCCGCCATGGACGCCGACGTGATCACCATCGAGACCTCGCGCTCGGACATGGAACTGCTGGAGGCCTTCGAAGCGTTCGACTACCCGAACGACATCGGGCCGGGCGTCTACGACATCCACTCGCCACGGGTCCCGGACACCGCCGAGATGGTCAAGCTTATCCACAAGGCGGTGAAGCGGATCCCGGCCGAACGGCTGTGGGTCAACCCCGACTGCGGCCTGAAGACCCGCGCCTGGCCGGAGACGGAAGCGGCGCTGGTGAACATGGTGGCGGCGGCCCGGCAGTTGCGCAGCCAGCTGGCCTGATGCCGGGGCCGCACGGCGCGGCGGTCACAATGCGGCAAAGTGCTTGAGCACCGCCTGCCGGCCGAGGTCGCCGCGCCAGATCGGCTCGACCTTGCCGCCGCCCTTGGCCTGGGCCTGCTGCCATTGCAGGCCCAGGTTGCGTTGTTCCGGCAGTTTCAGGTGGGCCTTGCTGAAATGGGTCAGTGACGCCTTGTTCGACGGAAAGTGGATGTGCACGTACCACAGTGTCTGTGCAGGCTGGCGGATCAGGTCGCGCACGGCGTACTCCTGCAGGAAGTCACGGGTGCCGTCCGGGCGTTTTCCTAGGTCGCGCAGGCCGCCTTCCTTGACGAGGTCCGCCACGTTTTGCTCCAGCAGGTAATCCAGGTAACCCTCGGTGGGGGTCTTGCTGCCCATCGATTGCCGGATGCGCAGCGAGCGGGCGTCCAGGGTGAGTTGCCGGGCCTGGTCGGTCAGTTGCCGGACCAACGGCTCGTGGGGTGAGCGCCGCTCGATGATCTGCGCGCGGGTCGTCAGCTCCTGCGCCTCGTGCAACATCATGTCCTCAAGGTCCACCGGCAACATGTCCTGGCGGGCGTAGCCGTGGACCCTCTCCTGATGTGAAGCCTGCGCATCGAGCCGTTTGCGGGCCTCGTTCAGCAACGGTTGCAGCGGCGGTTCGTGCGTCGGTTGCGCCGGCGCGGGCGCTTCGTGCAACCGGTACTTGCCGTTGGCCTGCGCAACCCAGGTTTCGTTGCGCCCGTCGACCCCTTCGATGGTGAAGCGGGTGCTGCGGGTTGCGGGATCGGTCAGTTCGCTGCCGATGAGCAGCCGGTCGTCTTCGGCCCGGAACAGTTTCTTGCCTGGCGCCCGCTCTGCCGGCGTGACTGGCGTGACGTTGCGCAACGCGTTGCGGGTGCTGTGCTCGATGTTCGCCAGCTCATCGAGAAACGCTGACAGGTGCGCCAGGTCCAGGTGCTGCGGGTAGCCCAGCCGCCAGGCGTTGAGGTTGCGGCGGAATGCGCCGTACGCCGTCAAGGCCTCTTCAAGGATCTGCCGTCGCTGTGCCTGGCTGGCCTGCACTTGCGGCAGGTTGTGCTGGACGTACAACGTGCGGCCGACTTCGGTGCGGGCCCGCTTCAACTGCACGTGAAAGTACATCCAGGTGGTGTCGTCGACGGCATCGGCGCGGGTGATCATCTCCAGCAGGTGGGCGGTCTTGAGGTAATCATGATTGGCCCGGCTGAACGTTGCATTGACGGTGGCCACGTCGGCGGCCGTCTGGGCCCGGTGCTCATGGCGGGTGATGCGGGCCTGCCACTGGTTGAGCTCGTCCGTGAGGGCATGGGCCTGTTCGTATTCCTTGAGAAAGGCCATGCGCACGGACTTGCGCTGATCCATCAGCGCCAGGTGCCGGCGGGTATCGGAGGGGGGCGTGGCCTCGGACTGCCTGAGCAACGCGTCGATGCTGTCCAGGTGCTCCACCAGCCTGTCCTTGGCGAACTGGATCCGGTGCACGGTGCGGTCGACCACCACCCAGGCGTTGCGGCTTCGGGTGTCTTCGATGTGCGCGCGTTTTCGCCCGTGGCTCAAGGGTTGCAGGTCGGTCAGGGTCTGGTGGCTGTTGCGGGCGGTTTCGATGTCGTTGAGGCAGGCGTTCTCCAGCGCTGGCCGAAGCGTCTTGCGTTGCTGGGGCGTGCCGTCATAGAAACGGTGCAACTGGACGTTGGTGCTGCGGGTCTGGCTTTCGAGCTGCCGGGTGATGGCGTCGGCGGTGCGGGTCAGGGTCAGTTGCCGGCGCAGGTGGCGGTCGGTCCACCAGCGCGGCAGCCATTGCCGGATCGCTTGCGGCCAGAGCGGATCCAGGCCGTCGGCCAGATGCCCGAGGGCCGCGCCGCCCCCGAGGCCGCCGCCGTCCATCAGGGTGCCGTGGACCGCGTAATGGGTGTCCCAGCGGCCGTTTTCGTCCAGCGCGACGGGCATTTTGTAGCCCCGTGCCGAAGTGCCGGCCAGTCGCCAGCCTCGGGCGCCATCGCTCAATACGACGCGGTAGGGGCGACCTGCGCGCAGGATGAAGTCCCCGTCGGCGTGCCGGTAGACATTGCGGTAGGCGCCATGGCCGGGCGGGTGCAGGCCAGCCAGGGAAATTTCGTGTTCGTATTCATAGCCCTTGAACGGATCGCGCAGGCCTCGGACTTTGCCGCGGGGGAACGGGCGCGGTGCGAGGGGCGCGTGGCCGCGCGGCGCCAGATGCCGCAGGCGGGTGGCCGAACGGGCTGCGGCGGGGGCCGCCGAGGCCGCCGGCAGCAGATCCATGGCCGCATCGATCAATGACAGCAGCACGGACTCGACCTCATTCAGGCCGTCCAGGGCATCGCCGCGCAAAAAGGCCGCCGCTGCCCGGTTGGCGCTGCCCCACGCGTCGTAGAGCGCGATGGCCGTCCCCACGAACGGCACCAGGCCGAGGGCCATTTTCAGGTAATTGAAAACGCTGCCGCAGGCCAGGGCGTGGCGCTCCATGGCGAGGGCGTCGTTGGAGCGGGCGCTGCTGCGGTGGGCTTCGAGCAGGCGGCCCATGTGCACGTCGATCAAGTGGCCGGCAAGGGAGGTGGTGGCCGGCCATCGGGGGCCGATGCCGATCAGCCTGTCGAAGTTGCGCCGCTGCGCCTCGTTGATCCGGCCGGCATGGCGTGCGGGGTCGCCCGTCACGGCGCGTCCGGCCAGGTAGCCGACCATCGTGTCGAGCCTGCAACGGTTGAACAGGTTACGGCGTGCCTCCTCCAGCGAACCGAACTGGCGCAAGCCGTCGCCGTCGGGGGCGTCAGGCAGGTATTGCAGCGTCAGCCCGCTTGAGCGCTCGACGATGAACGTCACGCCGGCCAGCGTGCTCGGTCCTTCATTCGGCGTGTCTTTGCCGCCCACGGACAAGTGAACCGGCAACAGCTCGATGCGTTTGCCGTCCACAGCGTAGGCCGCAGGCTCCGACGCGTCGGTGGCGATCTCGAACACTTGTCGGCCGACGCGGTCGATCCGGCCTTGCAGCAGGGCGAGTTCGCCTTGCAGGCGGAGCATCAGCCGCCAGGGTTCGCCCAGGCATTCGCGGCGCCAGGCGTTGCTGAACGCAGGTTCTTCGCAGGGGCCGAGGAAGGTGGCGAGCAACTGCCGCTCGTAGTGTCCGGGCAGGTCGAGATCCGCAACCAGCGTGCGCAGGTAGACAGCCGTGATGCCGCGCTCGAGCGCACGGCGGTCCTGGTCGTCCTCGGCGTCGATGATGACCTTCAGGAACGCCAGCCGCTGCTGCATGGCGTCATCGATGTTCAGGCGGGCGAGTTCGACGAGCGTCAGGCGCATGCGCTCCTGGCCGGCCACCAGCACCAGCTCCTGCGGGGTGCCGGGTCCGGGGGCCGCCATCAGACTTTTTTGGTACGTCGTGGCGACCGGTAGATCCAGCGTGACCGCAACAGGCTGCCTGAGCGCGAAGTCCTTGCGCAGGCGGGCGTCGATCCGGGTCTGGAAGAACGCGTCCCTGGGCGGAAGTTCACCCTCGACGAGCGCCTGGCTGCGGTGCGCCGCATCGAGCCAACGGTGGATCAGTTCCCTGAACCGTACGCGTTGTTCCCGGGACAGGTTGCCGAGCCAGGGCGGCAATTGTTCGGCCAACGCCGCGCTGCGGTCCTGTTCCAGACGCTGCGAGAATGCCAGCTCACGGGCCGCCGGGATCGCGACCGTCAGCATCGGCAGGCTTTGCTCGCGAAGCCTGGCCAACGCCTGGGCCCGATGTCGGGCATGGCTTGGGAGCGGGCAGTCACGGAGGATCTTCAAGGCCCGTTGTTCGCAGCCGTAGAGTTGCCCCTGCAACGCCCAGGTGAACGGATCGCGGCTCAGCGGCGTCAGGTGCAGCATCGCATCGGGATCGCCGGCCGATTGTTTGAACAGGTCTTGCGCCATCGCCTCGCGGGAGTCAAAGCGCTGCAGGCCGCCGTCGCGGCCGGGCCAGTGGAGCAGCAGCGGCTCTCGGGAGCCGGCCTCCAGCGCCGATGGCGCTGCGATGACCAGCACGCCCTCCAGCTCCGACTCGTGCCGGATTCCGTCTTGCGGCGCGGTGAGGGTGATGCGCGCAACGGTCGCATCCGGGGGCCGGTCTTCGGGGGGCGCGTCGAGCACGGATGAGAGGCGGCGCACATCGTCGTCGTCGAGATGGCCGAGCAGCCGTTGCCATTGCGCTTCGGCGCGCAATCCCTCCAGCCGGGCCCGGTGCAGGGCCTGGTAATGCGCGTTCGAGGGTTGGCGCCATTGCGGGATGTCCAGCGGCTGCGGTGCGTCGAGCAACGCCGCAGCGGCCTGATGGCTGTCGTGCGCCGCGTTCGCCAGGGCATCGGACAGCCGCTTGAGCGCTGTGAGGCGTTCACCGTATTGTCCGCCGTGCGGATCGTCGCCCAGCAGCGTGTCGAGGGCGGCCTGTTCCCGGATCAGCGCCTGGCGGCAGCGGTGCAGGGGCGTGTCCGGCGTCATCAGGCCGAAAGGGGAGGCGTCGGTGTCGTCCGGGGTCGCCTCCTGCGTCGGCGTTTCGGCGAAGAGGGCTTCAAGCGTGGTCAGGTTCGGGTGGCCGGCGACGGGCGATGGCCCGGCCAGCAGCGGCAGGAGGCTGAGCCGCAAGGGATCGTGTCCCAGTTCGATGCGTTCGAGCCCGGTTGTTGCGGCAGGCTTTGCATATCGCTCGATCAGCCACCGCTCTAGCGCCTGCTCGTCTGCGAAACGTCTCAGCGCCGGTGAGTGGGCGGGCGAGTACAGCAGAAGCCCCGCAGCGTCCGGTTCCGGGAAGGTGATCATCATCACGCCGAGCAGGCGTTGGTGCTGGCCTTCCCGGGATTTGAGCAGCGGTTGTGTGATCGATGCGGCGTTGTCCTGAGCCGCTGTCGGACCCGCCAGGTTCAGCAGTTGCTGCCATTGCGCGGTGTCGATCAGCCCCTCGGCGCGAGCCAGGTCACAGACCGCCTCGAAATGCTGGCGATACAGGCTCAAGGCGTGATCCCGGCGCGACAGCGGCGTGCCGAGGGCGCGGTCGCTCCACCAGCCGGATGCCGGCGCCGGCGGACACTGCGCCATCAGTGCCAGCCACTGCCGGCGGCAATCGTTGCAACGGGCCATGGCCTGGAGGTAAAGGCGCTGATCGACATTCGGCGGCAGCGGGTGAAACGGACCGAAACCGGTCAGGGCGGGAACGGGCAGGTCGAACATGATGAGGGGCTCCGTGAGGGGTGAGCGGCAGGTCAGCCGATTCCACGCCATTAGAGAGCGGCGCGACCTGCCCCTGGCGGTATCGGGGTATCGCCGGACGTCGCCGGGGAGGCGGTCAAGACCGTTCGGCGACCTTCATCAAACTGTCACGCAACTGTGGCAGCGCGCTTGAACAAACTTCATCAGACTCGCGCTCTACTGGGGTTCTGCGTTTCGGTGTTTTTCATGCGTGTATTTCTTTTGCTGGCCGCGCTGGTGTTCGGCCTGCCTTCATGGGCCGCCTCGCGTTGCGATGTGAACGTTGCGACCGAACGGGTCGATCTGGCGCAGGTGAGCCTGGCCTACCAGAGCATCGGCCGGGCGTCGGATCCGGCGCTGCTGTTGGTGATGGGCCTGGGCGGTCAGTTGATCCACTGGCCCGACGAGGTGGTGGTCGCCCTGTGCCAGCAGGGCTTTCGGGTGATCCGCTACGACAACCGCGATGTGGGGCTGTCCGCCTGGCGGCAGGCGCCGGCCGAGGCCAACCTGACGTTTGAGGTGCTGCGCTACAAGCTCGGTCTGCCGGTGTCGGCGCCGTACAGCCTGACCGACATGGCCGACGACGCGCTGGGCCTGATGGATGCGCTGCACGTCGAGCGGTTCCATGTGCTGGGGGCGAGCATGGGCGGGATGATCGCCCAGCACCTGGCGGACATGGCGCCGCAGCGGGTCGAGAGCCTGACCCTGATCATGACCAGCTCCGGCGCCGAAGGCTTGCCGGCGCCGAGCGCGGCGCTGGTGCAGTTGCTGTCGCGGCGCGGGGCGCCGAGCCGTGAGGTGGCGCTGGAGCAGCAGGCCGACCTGCTGGCGGCCCTCGGCAGCCCGACGGTGAAGGACGACCGGCAGGCGCTGCTGCATCAGGCGGCGGTGGCCTATGACCGGGCGTTCAACCCCGAAGGCGTCAAGCGCCAGCTCATGGCGATCCTCGCGGAACCGAGCCGGGTAGCGCTGCTCAACCGGTTGCGCGTGCCGACCCTGGTGGTGCACGGCACCGCCGACCCGCTGCTGCCGGTGATGCACGGCGTGCACCTGGCGGCGCACATCCAGGGCAGCCAGTTGCGGCTGATTCCGGGCCTGGCCCACCGTTTCCAGGAGGCGTTCAAGGCGCCGTTGCTGGCGGCGGTGCTGCCGTACCTGCAAGCGCACCGCGAGGACACCTCGCACTGGGCGCAGATCGAACCGGTGGCGGGCAGCAACCTGCTTTGACCGGGCCGGCAGGGCATGACCTGTCAGGTGCGCCAATTTTCGGTCGTCAAAAAAGTATCAATGTGCCACTATTGCCGTCTGTCCGCTGCCGCAAGGGCCGCGATGATTTCACGCATAGGGACTTGATCCATGACGTACCGCACTTTCCGCACCTGGGCCGCGCTGACGCTGCTCGCCTGCCTGTCGCTCACCGGCTGCGCCCACGTGCAACCGCCCGTGGCGCTGGACAACCAGTTCTGGGACGCCAAGGAGCCGACCATCGGCGTGGCGATCAACGCCGTGCCTGTACCGGTGCTGGCCTTGACCGGCAATCAGGGCTTGCTGGACCTGGCCATCAACAAAGGCGTCAACAGCAAGCTCAGCGACAACGTCGAGACCTGGCAGGTGCGTGACTTCAACACCTTGCCGGAGGCGATCGTCGCCAAGCTGCAGGCCAAGGGCTACAAGGCCAAGCGCATCGAAGAGCCTGTGGACATCGCGTCCTACAAGGAAATGTCGTTCCGTGAGGGCTACATGCCCCGTGACCTGACGTCGCTCAAGGCCACCTACGGCGTCGACCGTCTGCTGCTGGTGAACGTCTACGCCACCGGCGCCACCCGCAGCTACTACAGCATCGTGCCGACCAGCGCGCCGATGGCGCAGGTGAGCGGGGCGGGCATGGTGGTGGACCTTTCGGACAACCGGCTGCTGTGGTTCAAGCCGTTCACCGTGACCCAGGCCGCCCAGGGCGAGTGGGACGAGCCGAACTACGCCAACCTGTCCAACGCCTTCTACCAGGCCATGGACGACAGCCGTCAGCAAATGATCAGCCCGTTCGCGCAATGAGGCGCCGCATGGCGGCGGGCGTTGCGCTGGCCTTGCTGACGCTGGCCGGATGCGCCCGGAAGCCGTTGCCGCCGGCCGGCTTCAATGACGCTGCTGCCTTGCCCTACGTGCAGGCCCACGGGCTGAAGGTCGAAGTGCAGGTGCCGCCGGAGTTCGTCGGCGCCAGCACGGTGATCGATGCCAAGGCCGCGCTGAAGGCGCAGTCCTCCAGCCACAACCTGGTCGCCAGCTCCGGCAACAGTGCGGGGCTGGCCGGCATCATGGTCGCCAGCCTGATCAATACCCAGATGGGCAGCGGCACCTTGCAGCGCGACGCGCAGAAGGCGGCGTTCAACGAGTCCCGGCCGATGGCCGACCTGTTGGCCGGCATCCCGGTGCAGGAGCGCCTGCAACGCCGCTTCACCCAGGCTTCGCAGGCGGCCGGGCTCAGGCAGGGCGAGGGTCAGGTCACGGCGCGGCTGTTGATCGAACCCCGGCTGATGCTGACCGCCGACCGCGGCAGTTTCCTGTTGGTCAACCAGGTGCAGATCCAGGACATCGCCGGATCCGCGCTGTACCGCATGAGCATCGAAGTGGCCAGCCAGCCGTTCCGCCGCTGCGGACAACAGTGCATCGATGACGGCAGCCTTGAGCTGGCCAGGGTCACCGCCGCCCTCGACGCGTGCATCGACGAGGCCATGCGCGTGCTGGCCACCGACCTTGCGCTGCCGCCGGCGCCGGCCGCCGCCCAGGAAACCCTGCGCTACGTGCTCGACGGCCAGCGGGTGGTGGAACGCGGTTACCAGTTGCAGCACAGCGGCGACTACTGGCGCTACCGCAACCTCTACGGTGCGGTGAAGTCGGTGCCGGTGCCGTTCGAGGATGCGCTGACGCCGGCGCAACTCGACAAGGCCTACGGCCGCTGAGACGCGCCGGCCGGCTCTTCGGCCGGGCTCAGCTGTGCAGGCGCACCCAGACGCTGACCAGCACCGTGGCGGCCATCAGCCACGCCACGGCCGCCACGGCCAGCGAGGCCTCCAGGCGCATCCGGTCGACCATCACGTACAGCGTCGCCAGGTAGACGAAGTAAGGAATGATCGACCACATGCCGAACACGATGGTGGTCTTCAGGTCGTCGATCGAACGGCCCTTGCCGACGATGTAGTGGGCGATCAGGGCGAAGGTGGGAAACAGCGGCACCAGCCCGGCGATGTAGTAGTTCTTGGTCTTGGACAGCGCGGCGAGGATCACCACCACCGCCGCGCCGATTGCCGCTTTCAGAATCAGGTCCACTGTGATCTCGCTTAATGGCTCAGGCCGTACTTTTTCACTTTGTCGAACAGCGTGGTCTTGGCCATGCCCAGTTCCTGGCTGGCCTGGGTCAGGTTGCCGCCGCTGCGCTGCAACGCGTCGCCGAGCAGGTTGCGCTCGAAGGCCTCCACCGCTTCGGCGAACGCCAGGCCCTGGCCGGCGCTGCCGGCGCCGGACTTCTTGAAGGCCGGCAGGCCCAGGGCGAAGCGTTCGGCGACGTTGCGCAGTTCGCGCACGTTGCCCGGCCAGTCGTGGCTCATCAGGCTCGATAACGTCTGGTTGTCCAGCTCCGGCGCCGTGCGGTCGAAGCGCAGCGACGACTGCTGCAGGAAGTGCTCGAACAGCTGCAGGATGTCTTCACGGCGCTCGCGCAGCGGCGGCAGTTCCAGGGTCACCACGTTGAGCCGGTAGTACAGGTCGCTGCGGAACTCCCCGGCCTTGCTCGATTCGTTCAGGTCCGATTTGGTGGCCGCGATCACCCGGCAATCCACCGCCACGCTCTGGTTCGAGCCCAGCCGCTCCAGGGTGCGCTCCTGCAACACCCGCAGCAGTTTGATCTGCAGCGGCAGCGGCATGCTCTCCACTTCGTCGAGGAACAGCGTGCCGCCGTCGGCGTGCTCGATCTTGCCGATGCGGCGCTTGCCGGCGCCGGTGAAGGCGTTGGCCTCGTGGCCGAAGATTTCGCTTTCGAACAGGTTCTCCGGCAGGCCGCCGCAGTTGAGGGCGACGAAGGCCTTGCCGTGGCGCCGGCTGAAGTCGTGCAGGCAGCGGGCGACCAGTTCCTTGCCGGTGCCGGTCTCGCCTTCGATCAGCACGTTGGCCGAGGTGTCGGCGACGTTGGCGATCAGTTCGCGCAGGTTCTGCATGGCCGGCGAGCGGCCGATGATCCGGCCTTCAAGGGAATCGCGCTCGGCCAATTGGCGGCGCAGCGACGAGACCTCCCGGGCCAGGCTGCGCTGCTCCAGGGCGCGGCGGGCGACGTCCACCAGGCGTTCCGGGGAGAACGGTTTTTCCATGAAGTCGTAGGCGCCTTTCTGCATCGCGCCCACCGCCATGGAGATGTCGCCGTGGCCGGTGATCAGCACCACCGGCAGGCTGCGGTCGCGGGCCTTGAGCCGGGTCAGCAGTTCCAGGCCGTCGATGCCCGGCAGGCGGATGTCGCTGATGACGATCCCGGCGAAGTCGTCGCCCACCCGCGCCAGCGCCTCTTCGGCGCTGCCCACGCCGATGCAGGGAATGTCCTCCAGGGCCAGGGCCTGCTGGCAGCCGAGCAGCACATGGGGGTCGTCTTCGACGATCAGCACACTAAGGTCGTTGTTCATATCGGCTCGTCAGGTGTGGGGCCTGCCAACGGCAAGCTGAGGACGAAGGTGGTGCCGCCGTCGGCCGGGTGTTCGACGCCCAGGTGTCCGCCGGTGGCGGCGGCCAGGCTGGCGGACAGGGTCAGGCCCAGGCCCAGGCCCTGTTCGCCGGGTTTGGTGGTGAAGAACGGCTCGAACAGGTGCTTGCGCGCTTCGGCGTCGATGCCGTGGCCGTTGTCGCGCACCCGCAGGCGGTATTTGCCGTCGAAGGTTTCGCCGTCCAGCCACAGCGCCGGCAGCGGCTGCGCCTGCATGGCGTCCAGCGCGTTGCCGATCAGGTTGACCAGGATCTGCTCCAGGCGGGTCTGGTCGATCTGCACCTGCACGTCGTCGAACCGGCGGTGCAGTTGCAGGGCGGCGTTCTCCAGGCGGGCGCCCAGCACCTGCAGCGCCGCGTCCACGGCCTTGCCCAGGCTGGCGCGGCCCTTGTCGTCGCCGCGGCGGGCGAACGAGCGCAGGCTGGCGGTGATCCGGCCCATGCGGTCGATCAGGTCGTTGATGGTCTTGAGGTTGGTGCTGGCCACGTCGAGCTGGCCGCGTTCGAGGAAACGCACGGTATTGCCCGACAGCGTGCGCATGGCCGCCAGCGGCTGGTTCAGTTCATGGGCGATGCTGGTGGACATCTGGCCGATGGCCGCCAGTTTGCCGGCCTGCACCAGCTCGTCCTGGGCCCGGCGCAGGGTTTCCTCGGCCTGGCGCCGCTCGCGGATCTGGCCCTTGAGCCGGTCGTTGCTGGCGCGCAGGTCGGCGGTGCGTTCGGCGATCCGCCGCTCCAGCTGATTGTTGGCTTCCTGCAAGGCTTCGCGGGCGGCGAGGCGGGTGGCGATGACCTTGCGCCGTTCGTTCCAGGCGATCAGCAGGAACGCCACCAGCGCAAACGCGACGGCCACCAGGATGCCCTGGTTGATGGCCTCGCGGCGCAGGTCCTGCAACGGCGTGAGCAGGGTGAAGTTCCACGGGGTGTCGCTCAGCGGCCGGGTCTGCGCCAGGTAGCTGATGCTCTCTTCGTCGCTGCCCAGTTCGCTGTTGGCCGGGAAGGTGAGCTTCTCCACGCCTTCGGCCAGGGTCTCGCGGGCCAGCGGTTGCAGTTCGTTGAGCGGGAACCAGTAGTACTGCAGGCTGCGGGCGAGCTTTTCCTTGGTCTCGTCGCTCAGCGGCACCACGGACTTGAGGCGCCGGGCCGGGTCGCTGGAGAGAATGATGATGCCGTTCTCGTCGCTGACGAACGCTTCCAGCCGCGCCCGCTGCCAGCGTTCCTCCATGGCTTCCAGGCGCACTTTGACCACGGCCACGCCGATGATCTTGCCGTGCTCCTCCAGGCCGTGGGCCAGGTAGTAGCCCGGTTCGCCGTTGGTGCTGCCGATGCCGTAGAAACGGCCGGGCTGGCCGCGCACGGCATTCTGGAAGTAGGCGCGGAAGGACAGGTCTTCGCCCAGGTAACTGTCGACGTCGCGCCAGTTGCTGGTGGCCATCACGCGGCCGGTGGTGTCCATCACGTAGATGGCCCGGCTGCGGCTGCGCCGGTTCAGGCCTTCAAGGTAATCGTTGACCGTCTGCCGGTGTTCCGGGGTCGGGTCGTCAAGCAGCTGCGAGACGCTGGTTTCGAGTTCCAGCAGGCTCGGCAGGTAGGTGTATTTGCTGATCTCGCTTTCGACCGCGCGGGCGTGCAGTTCCAGCTGGCGCTGGCCGTTCTCGCCGAGGCTGCGGATGCCGAAGTGCTCGCTGGTCCAAAAGCCCAGGCAGCCCAGTCCGACCATCAGGGCGATGACCAGCGGGGGCAGGAACAGATGGCGGATCAGACGGGGTTTCACGGCAAGTGACGGCGGCGCTGCGCGATAGAGATTGGGGTCGCATTTCATCACAGATGCCTTGGGTCAACCACAACACAAATCGACTGAGGTTCCGCTTGCCGATGCGGGAGCGAGCCTGCTCGCGAAAGCGGTCTGTCAGCCAATTCGATGTTGCATGTGAAGGCCGCTTCGCGGGCAGGTTCGCTCCCGCAGTCGGGGAGCGGCGCCTGTCAGTGCTGCAGGATTTTCTCGAGGAAGTGCTGTGCGCGTTCCGAGCGCTGGCTCACGTCGCCGAAGAATTCCTCTTTCGGGCAGTCTTCGATGATCTTGCCGGCGTCCATGAAGATCACGCGGTCGGCCACCTTGCGGGCGAAGCCCATTTCGTGGGTCACGCACATCATGGTCATGCCTTCCTGGGCCAGCTGCACCATCACGTCCAGCACCTCGTTGACCATTTCAGGGTCCAGGGCCGAGGTCGGTTCGTCGAACAGCATGACGATCGGATCCATCGCCAGCGCACGGGCGATCGCCACGCGCTGCTGCTGGCCGCCGGACAGCTGGCCCGGATGCTTGTGGGCGTGGGCCGAGAGGCCGACGCGGTCGAGCAGCGCCAGGCCTTTCTTGGTGGCTTCTTCCTTGCTGCGGCCCAGTACCTTGATCTGTGCGATGGTCAGGTTCTCGGTGATGGTCAGGTGCGGGAACAGCTCGAAGTGCTGGAACACCATGCCCACCCGCGAACGCAGTTTCGGCAGGTTGGTCTTCGGGTCGGCGATGGAGGTGCCGTCGACCACGATGTCGCCCTTCTGGAAGGGCTCCAGCGCGTTGACGCACTTGATCAGGGTCGACTTGCCCGAGCCCGACGGGCCGCAGACCACGATCACTTCACCTTTCTTGACCTCGGTGCTGCAATCGGTCAGCACCTGGAAGTCCCCATACCACTTGTTGACGTTTTTGATAGAGATCATACGGCGAACCTTTTTTGCAGACGCTTGACCAGCCGCGAGGCGGCGAAGCTGATGATGAAGTAGACGAGACCCGCGAAGATCAGGAACTCATTGGAGCGGCCGATGATGTCGCCGCCGGCGCGCGAGGCGTTGAGGAAGTCCACCAGGCCCACGGTGTAGACCAGCGAGGTGTCCTGGAACAGGATGATGCTCTGCTGCAGCAGCAGCGGGGTCATCTTGCGGAACGCCTGGGGCAGGATGATCAGGCGCATCATCTGGCCGTAGGTCATGCCCAGCGCCTGGGCGGCGCCCATCTGCCCCTTGGGGATCGACTGCACGCCGGCCCGCACGATTTCGCAGAAGTACGCCGCCTCGAACATCATGAACGCCACGATGCAGGAGGTGAACGCGCCGATGGGGGTGTCTTCGCCGGTGATCCAGCGCAGCACGAACGGCACCGCCAGGTAGAACCAGGTGATCACCAGCAGCAGCGGGATCGAGCGGAAGTAGTTGACGTAGGCGCCGGCGACGTTCGACAGCACCTTGTTGTGGGACAGGCGCATCAACGCCAGCACGGTGCCCAGCGCGATGCCGCCGACGACGCCCAGGGCCATCAGCTTGAGGGTCATCAGCATGCCGTTCCACAGGCCGGGAATGGCCGGGACGATGCCACTGAAATCGAATTCCATCATTTACCCCCTACGGAGATCAGGCCCGGCACGGCGACTTTCTTCTCGACCAGTCGCATCAGCAGCATCAGGCTCATGTTGAGGGTGAAGTAGATCAGGGTGGCCAGGGTGAAGGCCTCGAACAGGTTGGCCGAGAACTCGGCGGTCTGCTTGGTCTGGGCCAGCAGCTCCATCAGGCCGATCAGCGACGCCACGGAAGAGTTCTTGAACACGTTCAGGAATTCGGAGGTGAGCGGCGGAATGATGATCCGGTAGGCCTGGGGCAGCAGCACGTTCCAGTAGATCTGCGGCAGCTTGAAGCCCATGGCGCGGGCGGCGGACTCCTGGCCGCGCGGCAACGCCTGGATGCCGGTGCGCACTTGTTCGCACACCCGGGCGGCGGTGAACAGGCCCAGGCACACGACGACGCTCAGGTAGGCCGAGGTGGTCGGGTTCAGGTCCTGCTTGTACCACTCCTGCAGGTCCGGCGGCAGCAGGTCGGGCACCAGGAAGTACCAGATGAACAGCTGAACCAGCAGCGGCACGTTGCGGAACAGTTCGACGTAGCAGGTGGCGATGCCCGCCACCAGGCGGTTCGGCACGGTGCGCATGATGCCCAGCAGCGAGCCGAGCATCAGGGCGATGATCCACGCGACGATGGCGATGGCGATGGTCCAGCCCAGGCCGGAGATGAACCAGTCGAGATAGGTCTCGCTGCCCACGCCGGTGGACTTGAAGAACACGCCCCAGTCCCAGTTGTAATTCATTAGGGTCTCCCCTCGGATTCGATCATGTACAAGTGCCCGCCTGGGGAAACTCCGTTCCCGCCCCGACCGAACGTCGGGCACACACGATCGGCTCGACAGCCACCGGTTCGAGTGTTCCAAAAATGTGCCAGCAGGGAGTGACCACCCTGAAAGGGCCGTGGCCCTTTCAGGGGATAAGGTTAGTCAGAAATCAGGACTTCTTGTCGTCAGCCGCTTTGTCGGTCGGGTTGGCGATCAGGGCCTTGAGTTCGTCGCTCATCGGGAAGTTCAGGTTCAGGCCCTTCGGCGGGATCGGCGACTGGAACCATTTGTCGTAGATCTTGTTGATCTCGCCGGACTTGTACAGGGCGACGATGGCGTCATCCACGGCTTTCTTGAACGGCGCGTCGTCCTTGCGGACCATGCAGCCGTAGATCTCGTAGGACTGCGGGGTGCCGGTCACGGCCCAGTCGGAGGCTTTCTTGGCCTTGGCGGCTTCGCCGGCCAGCAGGGCGTCGTCCATCATGAACGCGACGGCACGGCCCGATTCCAGCATCTGGAAGGATTCGCCGTGGTCCTTGGCCGAGATGACGTTCATCTTCATCTGCTTGTCGGCGTTCATCGCCTTGAGGATGCGCTCGGACGTGGTGCCGGCGGTGGTCACGACGTTCTTGCCGGCCAGGTCCGGGAAGTCCTTGTACTGGGAGCCGGCCTTGGACAGCAGACGGGTGCCGATCTCGAAGATGCCGACGGAGAAGTCGACCTGCTGCTGGCGCTCGACGTTGTTGGTGGTGGAGCCGCACTCCACGTCGACGGTGCCGTTCTGCACCAGCGGGATGCGGGTCTGCGAGGTCACCAGGTTGTACTTGACCTGCAGGTTCGGCGCGTCCAGGTCCTTCTTCAGGGCTTCGACGATGGCCAGCTGGATGTCATGGGAGTAGCCGACCGGTTTGCCGGAGGCGTCGGCGATGTAGGAAAACGGAATGGAGGCGTCGCGGTGACCCAGGGTGACGGTGTTCGACTCTTTGATCTTCTTCAGGGTGCCGGTGAGTTCGGCGGCGAAAACTGGTGTGCTGATCAGAGCGGCAGCAATGGCTGCGCCCAGGATATGGGGAACGATGCGCATCAAATTTTCCTCGACATTGTTTTTTTTATGGAGCCGGTTGAGCGGGCCCTTTTGTGCTTCGAATGCCTGACGGCTCCTGTCGTGTCGGCACGGCAGGCATTCGTCGGAAGAGTGTAGAGCATGAGTCGTGCCAGACCAGTTGAGCTGGGTCAACTCGTTGATTTGATTGGGGATTAACTTTTTGTGATGGCGTTTTTTCGCCTTTCTGATCCGGTTAACCGAACCGACCGGCAGGTCGCGTTCGGAAAACCGAATGCCAGGGGGTCAGCGCCACACCGGCAACAGATCCAGGGTGTACAGCAGGTGCGACACCGCGCACGCCACGCCGAACAGCAGCACCAGCGCGATCATCGGCGTGCCGCCCCACACCCGGTAGCGCGGGCTTTTGAAGCGGATGCGCGAAGCACGCGCCAGCAGCGCCGGGGTGATGACCGCCCAGACGGTGGCGGCGAGGCCGGCGAAACCGATGGCGTGGAGGAAACCCTCCGGCCACAGGAACCCGCACAGCATCGGCGGCAGGAAGGTGACGGCGGCGGTCTTCAGGCGGCCGGCGGGGCGGTCGTCGAACTTCAGCACGTCGGCCAGGTAGTCGAACAGGCCCAGGGTCACGCCGAGGAACGAACAGGCCACGGCGAAGTTGGAGAAGAACGTCAGCAGCAGGTCGACGTTCGCGCTGTCGAGCCGCGAGCCCAGCGCACTGATCAGCACGTCGATGTTGCCGCCTTGCCGGGCGATGTCCTTGAACGCTTCGCGGGGGATGTTGCCCATGCTGCACAGCATCCACACCAGGTACAGGCCCAGCGCGATCAGGGTGCCGCCCACCAGGCAGGCGCGGATGCGCCGCGGGTCCTTGCCGTAGTGCTTCATCAGGCTGGGCACATTGCCGTGGAAGCCGAACGAGGTCAGGCAGAAGGGCAGCGTCACCAAAAAGTACGGCCAGTAGCGGTGGTCGCCGGCGCCCGAGTTGAGCAGCATGGCGGGCTGCACATGGCCAAGCAGGCCGCCGAAGGTCAGGAAGAACGCAAGGATCTTGGCGCCGAACACCAGGGTGGTCATGCGGCTCACCGCCGAGGTGCTGAGCCAGACGGTGAACGCCACCAGCACGGTGAACGCCAGCCCGGCGGCCCGTGCGGACAACTCGACGCCCATCGCCTGCGCGGTGTGGTGGATCACCGAACCGCTGGCCGAAATGTAGGCGTAGGTCAGGGTGTAGAGCACGAACACGATGCTCAGGCCGTTCAACCGGTTCCAGGTGCGGCCGAGCAGGTCACGGGTGATGGTCGAGAAGCTGGCGCCCTCGTGGTAGTTGAGGTTGGCCTCGAGGATCATCAGGCCCGAGTGCAGGGTGCAGAACCAGGCGAACAGCAGCACCGCGACCGAACCGTGGAACCACAGCCCGGACATGACCACCGGCAAGGAGAACATGCCGGCGCCGACGATGGTGCCGCCGATGATCATGGCGCCGCCGAGCACCGAGGGCGAACGTTCGAGTGCGGCGGGTGAAGCGGATGAAGCAAGTGATGTGGCACGCATGGCGGGGCCTGCATAGGTATTGTTATGGAGGGCTCGATTCGGAAGTGGCGGCGCCCGGACTGCCGCCGTCGCTGGCAAGTCGAGTCGTCGCACCGCAGCTCCCGCTGGTATCGCGGATCACCGAAGACCTGTGGGAGCGGCGGTGCGACTGGCCCGCGAAGGGGTCGTCCGCCTCGACATCAAGGCGACAGATGCGCCGCTCCCACAGGGGGAGCCGGGTTCAGCTGACGCCCAGCCAGGGCGACAGCCGGCGCACATGCGCCAGCAGCAGCTCGTCTTGCCCCGGCAACGCATCGAACGACAGCCCCACCGGCAATGCCCCGGCGGCCGCCACCGGCACGCTGATGCTCGGCGCCGCCAGGTTGCTGGCCGGGTCGGTGTTGCGCACGAACCGCTCGAAATGGCCTTCGTCCGCGCAGTCGCCCAGCAGCGGCGCACTGCTCGCCACCGTCGGGTAGGCGATCAGGTCCAGCCGCTGCCCGGCGAACAGCGCACGGTATTCCTGCTCCAGCCGCACCTTGCCCATCAGCGCCTGCACGTAGTCGGTGTAGGAGATCGCCGGGCTTTCCAGTTGGGCGGTGAGGGTCCTGCGGATGGCCGGGTCGGCGATCTGCGCGAGGATGTCGAGAAAATCCCCGCCGCGCCCTTCC
Source organism: Pseudomonas ekonensis (assembly GCF_019145435.1). NCBI lineage: Bacteria > Pseudomonadati > Pseudomonadota > Gammaproteobacteria > Pseudomonadales > Pseudomonadaceae > Pseudomonas > Pseudomonas ekonensis. Next base: position 623,487 of record NZ_JAHSTS010000001.1, read on the forward strand.
TTCATCAGGAAACGCGGGAAGTCGATGAAGAACTCATAGATCGGCAACGGAAACTGGATGCACTCGTTGATCTCGCCGAGGGCCGCGTCGTTGACCGGCACGATCTCCACGCCCCGGTCGGCCAGCGCGTTGATCGCGCGCCGGCCGTCGCGGCGCACGTTGTCGTCCAGGTCCGACCAGAAGAAGCGTTCCGGCAGGCCGATGCGCAGCGGTCGGTTTTCCGGCTGAGGGGCGGGGCCGCGGCCGGTCAGGTGGTGGTGGACGAACTGGCAGTCTTCCACGGTGCGGGTCAGCAGGCCGGGGGTGTCCTTGGTCTGCGAGACCGGCACGATGCCGTCCGCCGGGTAGGCGCCGGTGGTGGGCCGCAGGCCGACGATCCCGCAGAAGGCCGCCGGGATGCGCACCGAACCGCCGGTGTCGGTGCCCACCGCGCACGGCACCAGCCCGGCGGCCACGGCGGCGGCGCAACCGCCGCTGCTGCCGCCGGCGCTGCGGCGCTCGTCGGCCGGGTTGGCCACCGCGCCGTGGGCGTGGTTGGCCGAGGTCACGCCGAACGACAGTTCGTGCATGTTGTTCTTGCCCACGACCTGCGCCCCCAACCGGCGCAGGTCCGCCACGATGCCCGCGTCCGCCTGCGGCACATAGCCGGCCAGGCCCGGCGTGCCGGCGGTGGTCGGCAGGCCGCGGACATTGATGTTGTCCTTGAAGGACACCGGCAGCCCGTAGAGCGGTGCGTCGCGGTTCGCCTGCGGCGACGCCGGGTCGAAGGAGATGAAACTGTTCAGGTGCTGCGCGCCCTGGTGCCGTTCGCGCAGGTCTTGCCGCCAGGCGTCGGGGCAGAGATCGCCAGCGCGGAAACCGGCGACGAGTTGTTCAATGGATAAGCGACTGTTCATGGAAAGTCTCGGCGAAAGGGAGAGGGGCCCGGTCAGCAGTAGCGGTACTGCGGCACTAGGCCGTCCAGGGGGTTGCCGTCGATCAGGTCGCCGCCCAGGCTGCTGATCACCGCGCAGGCGGTGTTCAAGGCGGTCTGGATCGAGCCTTCGGCCCAGCCCCCGGTGAACGAGGCGCCGCAGCCGGCCAGGTACAGGCCGGTGTCTTGGCCGGCGTCGAGGGCGGTGCGGAACTGATAGAACAGGCGCTCGGAATAGATGTCGTCGCCGGGGAAGTTCAGCTTGAACGCGCCCAGGGCGTGCTTGTCGGTCAGCCAGTCGTATTCGAGCACGTAGCGCCCGTAGTCGCCGTTGAGCGGCACCAGATGGCGGGCGAATTCCGGCGCGCTCATCGCCAGTTCGTCCACCAGGCGCAGGCAGCGCTGCACCTTGTCGGTCATCGAGACCATCTTGTGCGAGTCGTCCTCCCACGTGTAGCTGATCAGCACCACGCCCCAGGAATCCGGGTCCTGCGGGGCGTAGTCCAGGCAGTACACGCCCTTGACCAGGGTGTCGGTCTGGATGTTGTGCGCCAGGCCGTGCTTGAGCCAGAACTTGTCCTTGGTGAGGATGAACAGTTTCGAGGAGCCGACCATGTGGGTTTCGTTGATCGCCCGGGCCACGTCGCGGTTCACGAACGTCTGGTCCTGGGTGAGCTTGAGGTTGACCTGCAGGGCGCGGGTCGTGGCGGTGGTGATCACCCGGTCGCAGGCGTAGGTCTCGCCGTTGCTGCCGGCCAGCAGGATCTGGCCGTCCGCGTCCTTGTCGATCGATTCGATGCGGGTGCGGCAGATCATGTCGCGCAGTTGCATGCCGTTGAACGAGGTGTCGGCGATCAGTTCCGCCAGGGTCGAGATGCCGTTGGGCACCAGGCGCTGGTTGACCTCCAGCCCGTTGACCACCAGGCGCAGGATCTCGGTGAACGAGGCGCGGTACACCGACTGGAAGCCGCCGGAGCCGATCCCCAGGGAGCCGAACAGGTGGAAGTCCTCAGGCTTGCGCCACGCCTTGCCGCCGGGCGGGTTCTTGCCGGTGAAGATCCGCACCATCGCCGAGTAGAACGAGCTGTCGCCGAAGCAGTCCAGGTAGCGTTGCCACTCCGGCTGCACTTCGCAGTAGTTGTGCTGCTTGAGCAGTTCGGTCAGCAGCAGGGGCGGGGCCAGGCGGGTGCCGTCGTCCAGGGTCGCGCCCTCGCTCAGGAACGCGCTCCAGCCCTGGTGCACGGTGCGGAACAACGCCGGCGGCGGCTGCATCGCCGGCCAGTGGTGGGTCTCGCCGCGGTAGTGCAGTTCGGTGTCGACCACGCCCGGGTCGGGAAAGGTGTTGGTGGTGTGGATGCCGAAGCGGTTGAGGTAATGGAACAGCCCCACTTCGCTCGGCGGGAAGCGCATGGCGCCCATCTCGGCGATGAACTGCGGCTGCTCTTCGTCAAAGCACTGGGTCAGCAGGCGGCCGCCGATGTGGCTTGGTTCGGCTTCGAACAGGGTCACGCGGCGGGCGCCGGCGCGCAGCAGCTCATAGGCGGCCACCAGCCCGGTCAGGCCGGCGCCGACGATGCCGATGTGCTTGTCGGCGCTTTCGGGCGGCAGGTGGCCGATGGCCTTGTCGGCGTTGCGCAGGAACTGGCCGTAGTCGTACAGCAGGTCGACGTAGGGGAAAGACAGGCACGCGGCGCCCTGGCTGGAGTCGTTGTTCATGGGAGTCACAGGGGGAATTCTCGGTCGGTCAGATGATGAGTTGCAGGCTTTCGAGGGCGCGGGCGGGGTTGAGCAGCAAGACTTTCTTGCCCTGGATCTTCCACTGGCCGTCGAGGTGGATCAGCCGGTGCTCGACGGTGACGGGGTAGTGCCATTCCTGTTCGCCGCGGGCCTCGCAATACATCAGGTTGCTGCTGGCGGTCGCGCTGCAGGACGGCTCCTGGACGGTGATCCGCGGCCGTTGGGCGATATGCAGGCAGCGGCTTTTCGGCTGCTGGGAAAAGTTGCGGGCATTGGCCAGGCGGTTGATGCGCAGGGTGGTCAGGAAGCGGTCTTCGTACACCAGCGAGGACTCGTGCAGCGGGCTCTGCTGCTCGCGGGTCATGGGGATCCAGTAGGTGTAGTCGTCGCTCAGCAACTGCTGCCAGGCGTCGAAATCCTGTTGGTCGAGCAGGTGCATTTCGGTCTCGAGCAAGCGCTCGACGGCCCGTTCAGTTGGTTCGTGCATGGTCGTCCCGCATCAGGTTTTGCCAGTGGTCGTAGAAATTGCGCATCGCCCGTTCGCTGGTGCCGGACACCACGCGGGTCTGGTCGTGGGTCTCGCCCGGCGCGAACAGGCGGGCGACGTTGACCCACTCGTTGGCGTCGCTGCGCAGGCCTTCCGTGGCGCGTTCGTACATCTCCACGTCGTCGTGGGCGACCATCGAGCACGGTGAGTTGATCAGGTTGTTGTACTGCACGGTCCGCTCAAGCAACTGCACCGGGGCGCCCTGCAGTTCGAAGATCCACGATTCGACGATGGTGTCCGTCGCGCTGACCGGGCGGATCACCCGCAGGGTCTGGATCGGGCCCTTGACCATCAGGTTGGGGAAATAGACGGTGTTGTGCCGGGTGTCGTCGAGGATCGCCTGGGCCTGGGCTTCGCCGTAGCTCTCGACCATCAGGTCCCAGTAGCCGGGAATGCTGGTGTAGGCCTTGTGGATCGAGTTGCTGACCCCGGTGTGCCCATGGCCGTTGGGCCAGACGCGGATGCCCATGCCGGCGAAGAATTCGTAGGAACCCATGAACGGCGAGAACAGCTCCACCGCCATCGGCGCCGGACGGCTCTGGTCGCCGGTTTCCTTCCACAGGCGGATGGCTTCGCCGGCCGAGGATTCGTGGGCGATCATCGGGTGGCAGGTGTCGGTCTGGTTGTCGACCACCATCTTCCAGTTGCAGCGGTGGCGGTGCAGCAGCGGCTGGCCGACCACGCGCAGTTCGCCCTTGGGCGAGCGCATGACCATGTTGTCGAGGGTCGACAGCGACTCGCCGAAGAACTCCTCGAAACCGATGCCGGTCTCGTTCAGGCGCACGAACACGAAACCGCGGTAGTTGCGCACCGCCGCCACCTGGCGCATGCCTTTGCCGGCCGAACAGCTGCCGAGGTCGCAGTCGTCGTATTCCTTCTTCACCGGGATGCTCATCAGCTCGCCGTCGGTCTTGAACGTCCAGGCGTGGTACGGGCAGCGCATGAAGCGGCCGACGTTGCCGCGGGTTTCGGCCAGCACCTTCACGCCCTTGTGCGGGCAGCGGTTGTGCAGCACGACGATGTCGCCGTTCTTCTGGCGCACCATGGCCAGCGGCTGGGCGGCGAGGGTGGCGGTGAAGTAGTCGCCGGCCTCGGGGATCAGGCTGTCGTGGCCCAGGTAGCACCAGCTGGCGGCAAACACCCGCTGCTGTTCCTGTTCGAAAAGTCGCTGATCAAGGAACAGAGACTTGTGCACTTCTCTGCCATTGAAATAGTTGTCCAACGGGGTGTCCTCTTCAGATCGCCAGCTTCAGGCGGGGGCTCTTCGCCCGGGAGACGCAGGGATACATCCGTGCGCTGCAGGCCGCTTCTTGTTCGCTCATGATGAAATCGCGGTGATCGACGTCGCCTTCGAGCACGTCCAGCGCACAGACGCCGCACTCGCCCCGGCGGCAGTCGTAGATCGGGTCGAGGCCGGCGGCCTCCAGGGCTTCGAGCAGGGTCTGGCCGGGGCCGACCTCAAGGCTCACGCCGGACTCGGCGGCCTCGACCGTGAAGCCTTGCGCACCGTCGTCCCTGGCGACGTTGAACACTTCCAGGTGGATGCGCTCACGGGGCAGGCCGACGCTTTGGGCATGGCTCAGGATTTCGCTGAGCATCGCGGCCGGGCCGCAGACGTACAGGCGGTCCTCGGGGGTGAGGTCGGCGAGCACCTCACCGAGCGCCGGGCGCTGGCCGGACAGGTGCAGGTTCATCCGCTCCTGCAGCAGCGTGCGCAGGTCGTCGGCGTAGGCGGCGTCTTCGGCGCTGCGGGCGAAGTAATGCAGGTGCGCGGGGCGTTCGAGCGCCGTCAGGTGGCGCAGGATGCCGGTCAGCGGCGTGATGCCGATGCCGCCGGCGATGGCGATGTCCCGGCCGGCTTCGACGCTGAGCGGGTAGTCGAAGGTGTTGAACGGGCCGTCGAGCTCGACGGCGTCGTCGACCTTCAGCGAGCGGATGTAGCGGCTGCTGGGCGAGTCGTCCGAAAGGCGGACGGCAAAGGTGAAACGCCCTTCGGCGGCCTCGTTCAGCTCCACCGTCGAGTAGTGGCGCCAGTCGCCGGATTCAGGCATCCGCCATTTGAAATGGGCACCGGCATGGGCCGAGGCGGCGGGGGCCGCCGGGCCGCTGACGGTGATTTCCTTGATGGACGCCGACAGCATCCGGCAGTGGGTGACGGTGAACTTCATGCCGGAGTTTCCTGGGGCAAAGGCGTTTCGTGCAGGTACAGCCATTGGGTGCTGTGGTGGTGCACGCGCAGGATCGCCACGGAAATGCGCGAGGTCTCGCGCTGGTTCTGGCGATGGGTTTCCTTGTAGCGCAGGGCCACGGTCGCGCCTTCGCGCCAGACGGTGTGCAGGTCGCTGATGACGATCTCAAGGCCCGGACGGGCGCCGACCGCGCCCTTGAACAGCTGTTCGACCTGGGCCCGGCCGACCACGGCGGCGGAGGTGGTGACCATGCTGAAGTCTTCGGTGAAGACATCCATCAGCGGGGCGATGGCGGCTTCGCCGGTGCCGTCGGCATCGGTGAAGACACGGTGGATCAGCTCATGCACGTGATGGACGCTGTGGCGCGCTTGTTCAACCGGGTTGTTGTTCATGGCATTCCTTTGGAGGGTTCAGTTGGCTCATGTGGAACAGAGGGAACAGCCCGGCCAGCGCGGCGATCGCGAAGGTCGCGTGATAGGCCGGGGTGGAGTCGAGCTGTTTGAGCAGCAGGTTGTAGATCATCAGGAACAGGGCCGCGCCGACGCTGAAGGACATCTGCCGGTTGATGTTCCAGATCACGCTGGCCTTGTGCGTGTCGCCGCCCTTGAAGTCCATCAGCGACGTGGTCTGCGCGGTGTTGGCGCCGATGCCGCCGCCTGTGCCCATCAGGCAGTAGGCGATCACGATCACCCAGATGTCCGTCGGCGCGTCCACCAGCATCAGGGTGGCGATGCCGGCGCTGTGCAGGAGCATGCCGAGGGTGAACAGGCGCTTGGCGCCGACCCGGTTGTAGACCCGGCCGCAGACCGTCATCGCGATGAACGCGCCGGCGGCGTAGAGGATCATGAACATCCCGGTCAGGCGGGCGCTGAAGTGCAGGGTGTTCTGCAGGAAGAAGATGCTCATCAGGTTGACCCCGGTGAACACGCCGGGAATCGCGTAATAGATGAAGATCGACGTGCTGAGCTTTTTGCTGCGCAGCAGGCTCAGGTCGATGATCGCGTCGCGGGTGCGGCGGTAGTGCAGCAGGTACAGCGCGACGAACATCAGGCCTGCCGCAAGGCAAGCGACGGCGGTGGCGGCCGGGTAGTCGCCGCCGTACAGCGACATGCCCATCAGCAGGCTGCCGAGGGCGGCGCTGACCAGCAGCAGGCCGACGATGTCCGGGCGGGCCAGGCTGGTCGGTTTGGTCTCCCGGATCCAGAACCACGACAGGCCGGCGGCGATCAGCGAGAACGGGATGTTGCTGTAGAACACCCAGCGCCATGAACTGGTGTCGACGATGATGCCGCCGACGGTGGGCGAAATCGCCGGGGCGATCAGGGCCACGGCCATCACCATCGTCGAGATCCTGGCCCGCTGCTCGCCCTGGAACAGGTTGAAGGTCAGCGCCTGGCCCACCGGAATCAGCAGGCCGCCGCCGATGCCCTGGACGAAGCGCCAGATCACCAGTTCATGGAAGCTGTCGGCCAGGCCGCACATCCACACGGAACCGGTGAACACCAGCATCGAGAGGGTGAGGATCTCGCGGCTGCCGAAGCGGCCGGCCAGCCAGGTGCTGACGGGAATGATCAGGGTCAGGCCCAGAATGTAGGCGTTCGCCACCCAGGCCACGGAAGAACTGCTGACCTGCAAAGTTGCCGATATGCTCGGCAATGCCACGGCCGACATGAATATGTTTATGCAGTCAATAAAAAAGCCGATCAGAAAGATCAGCGCGATTTTGTAGCGATAGTTCATGTTGTTTCCTCTTTCCCGCAAAGCATAGGGGCGATGGACTTGGGGTGTCGATACGACTATGCTTAAAACAATGTTTGAAAGGATTGAACAGTGAACTCTACCGCCATGCATTCTCATCTTAATCGGGTTCAGACATTTCTCGCGGTGGTCGATTTCGGCTCCTACACCAAGGCCGCGAATTACCTGAGTATCAGCAAAGCCATGGCCAGCCTGCATGTCAAGGCGCTGGAAGAAGTTCTTTCGGCGACGCTGCTGATCCGCAACACGCGCAGCATATCGCTGACCGAAATAGGCCAGGACTTCTATGAAGAGTTCAAAGGCATTGTCGCGGATATCGATAATGCCTTTGACAATGTATTGAAGGGCAATAACCGGGTGTCCGGAAAGTTACGAATCAGTTCGACCAGCGAATATGGCGAGCGCTATATATTGCCGTTGATCCCCTTGTTTATAGAGCGTTATCCGGAAGTGCGCCTGAGCTATAACTTCAACTCTTCGTTGAATGATCTGGTGGCCGAGAAACTTGATCTGGTGATACGCCTCGGCAACCTGGCCGACTCGGCGTTCAAGAGCCGCAAGCTGGCGGACTACGACATCGTGCTGGTCGCCACGCCCGCGTTCCTGGAGCGTCATCCTGTGGCGCAGCCCCAGGACCTGAACGGCGTGCCGTGGATCGCCAACAGCAACCTGCAGGCGCCGACCCAGTGGCTTTTGCGCGACGCCCAGGGCATCGGCAGCGAGATCCACGGCACCAGCCATTTCGAATCCAACTCTTCCACGGCGATCCGCTCGATGACCTTGTCGTCGCTCGGCGTGTCGGTGCTGCCGGGCTGGGTGGTCGAGGACGACATCGCCAGCGGTCGCCTGGTCCGCCTGCTGCCGGATCATGCGCTGCCGTCGCAGTCGATCAACGTCGTGTTCCCCAACACCGCGCACCTGCCGCACAAGTCCCGGGCGTTCATCGATTTCCTGCTGCTGCACCTGGCCGACTGACAAGGCACAAAAAAGCCCCTGAATCCTGCGATTCAGGGGCTTTCGTTTGTGCGGTGCCCGGATCAGGCCGCTTCGGTCTTGCTGCGGTTCTGCTCGACCTTGTTCAGGTAGGCCGCCAGCTTCTGTTGTTCGTCGGCGGTGGTGAACAGGCCCAGCTTGCTGCGGCGCCACAGGATGTCCTGGGCGCTGGTGGCCCACTCTTCGCTGCACAGGTAATCGACTTCGCGGGTGTAGAGCCCGCCGCCCAGGTGCTCGCCCATGTCGGCCAGGGTTTCCACGCCTTCGAGCATGCGCCAGGTGCGGCTGCCGTAGGTGGTGGCCCAGCGTCGGGCGATCTCGGTCGGCACCCAGTCGAACTTGTCGCGGATCAGCGCGCACAGCGCTTGCGGGGTGGTCATGTCTTCGCCGCCCGGGAGGGTGGCGCCGGCGGTCCAGCTCGGGCGCATCTGGGTGAAGTACGGCATCAGTTGCGCCATCGCCGACTCGGCCAGCTTGCGGTAGGTGGTCAGCTTGCCGCCGAACACCGACAGCAGCGGCGCCTCCTCGGTGCCGCCGGACAGCGCCAGGGTGTAGTCGCGGGTCACGGCCGACGGGTTGTCGGACTCGTCGTTGCACAGCGGACGCACGCCCGAATAGGTGTGCAGGATGTCGTCGCGGCCGATCTGCTTCTTGAAGTGGGCGTTGACCACTTTGAGCAGGTAATCGGTTTCGCCGTCAGTGATCGCCACCTGCGCCGGGTCGCCGGTGTATTCGCGGTCGGTGGTGCCGATCAGGGTCAGGCCGTTGAGGTACGGGATGGTGAAGACGATGCGCTGGTCCTCGTTCTGCAGGATGTGCGCGTGATCGCCTTCGTACAGCTTCGGCACGATGATGTGGCTGCCCTGGATCAGACGGATGCCGTAAGGCGATTCCATCTTCAGGTCGTCGCGGATGAACTTGGCGACCCACGGGCCGGCGGCGTTCACCAGGGCCTTGGCGGTGATCGAGAAGAGGCTGCCGTCGGCGCGCTCCAGGTGCAGGTGCCACAGGCCCTTGGTGCGGCGCGCGCTGACGCAGCGGGTCCGGGTGTGGATGTGCGCGCCTTTCTCGCGGGCGGCCATGGCGTTGAGCACAACGAGGCGGGCGTCATCGACCCAGCAGTCGGAGTATTCGAAGCCCTTGCTGATTTCGCTTTTCAGTGCGCTGTCGGCGCCGAACTTCAGGCTCTTGGAGCCGGCGAGCTTTTCCCGCTTGCCGAGGTGGTCGTACAGGAACAGGCCGGCGCGGATCATCCAGGCCGGACGCAGGTGCGGGCGGTGCGGCAGCACGAAACGCATCGGCTTGACGATGTGCGGCGCCTTGGCCAGCAGCACTTCGCGTTCGGCCAGGGCTTCGCGCACCAGGCGGAATTCGTAATGTTCGAGGTAGCGCAGGCCGCCGTGGATCAGCTTGCTGCTGGCCGAAGAGGTGTGGCTGGCCAGGTCGTCCTTTTCGCAAAGGAACACCGAGAGGCCGCGACCCGCGGCATCCGCTGCGATCCCCACGCCATTGATCCCGCCGCCGATCACGGCGATGTCGTAGACCTCGGAAAGAGGGGGCGTAGGCAAGGTAGAAGTGGGCATCGGCGGGCCTCGGGATCTTTTAGTTTTCTGTTTGGAAATCGAACATGAATGTTCATTTGCGAAAATGGTAGCCCATAAAGACGCGCACAGCCAGTCGCCTTCGATTGAAAAAACTCATCGAAGGGCGGCTAAAAGAAAATATTCGAACATGAAATGCGCGTCAGAGCGCGGATGGGGGGCTGTGAGATCGCCATCGCGGGCAAGCCCGCTCCCACAGGGCTTTCGTCGTTCACAGAGCTGATGAACACGGCAGACACTGTGGGAGCGGGCTTGCCCGCGATGGCGTCAGTGAAGACGCCGAGCAACGAAGGGGTCAGACGACTTCCAGGCGAACCTTGTGCTGGTTCAGCAGTTGCATCAGCGCCGGCACCGGTTGCTGGTCGGTGACCAGGCAATCGATCAGGCTGATCGGGCCCAGGCGGATCATGGCGTTGCGCCCGAACTTGCTGGAGTCGGCCGCCAGGATCACCTGCCGGGCATTGGCGATGATCGCCTGGGACACCCGCACTTCCTGGTAGTCGAAGTCGAGCAGGCTGCCGTCCTCGTCGATCCCGCTGATGCCGACCAGGGCGAAGTCCACCTTGAACTGGTTGATGAAGTCGACGCTGGCCTGGCCGACCACGCCGCCGTCGCGGCGCACGTTGCCGCCGGTCAGCAGCACGTCGAAGTCATCCTTGGCGCTGAGCATCGAGGCGACGTGCAGGTTGTTGGTGATGATCTTCAGGTGGCTGTGGTTGAGCAGGGCGCGGGCGATGGATTCGGTGGTGGTGCCGATGTTGATGAACAGCGAGGCGTGATCGGGGATCTGCGCGGCGATGGCTTCGCCGATGCGTTGCTTTTCGTCGCGCATCTGGTCGGCGCGCATCGCATAGGCGGTGTTTTCGACGCTGGAATCGTAGGCGGCGCCGCCGTGGTAGCGGCGCAGCAGGTTGGCTTCGGCGAGCTGGTTGATGTCGCGGCGGATGGTCTGCGGGGTGACAACGAACAGCGTGGCCATTTCCTCGATGCTGACATAGCCGCGTTCGCGGACCAGTTCGAGGATTTGCTGCTGACGGGGAGGCAGATTCATGGGGCTTCCTTTGGGCTGCCGTGCAAAATTTGCCCATGATGCCGCAGGAATCACCTCCCGGCCAAGTTAGAACCCTATCGGGATCTCAAGCTTGGCTTATTCAGCGTCTTCGCGCTCCCAGTCGCGGGTGCGGCTGACGGCCTTTTTCCAGCCCTTGTAGAGTTTTTCCTTGGCGGCTTCGTCCAGGGTCGGCGCGAACTCGCGTTCGATCACCGCCTTGTCGCGCAGCTCGTCCAGGCTGCCCCAGAAGCCGCACGCCAGGCCCGCCAGGTAGGCGGCGCCGAGGGCGGTGGTCTCGCGCATTTTCGGGCGCTCCACCTGGGTGCCGAGGATGTCGGCCTGGAACTGCATCAGGAAGTTGTTGGCCACGGCGCCACCGTCCACGCGCAGGGCCTTGAGGCGTTCGCCGGAGTCCTGCTGCATGGCGTCGAGCACGTCGCGGGTCTGGTAGGCGATCGACTCCAGCGCGGCGCGGATGATGTGATCCACGCGCACGCCGCGGGTCAGGCCGAACAGGGCGCCGCGGGCATACGGATCCCAGTACGGCGCGCCCAGGCCGGTGAAGGCCGGCACCAGGTACACGCCGTTGCTGTCCTTGACCTTGTTGGCGAAGTATTCGGTGTCGTGGGCGTCGTTGACGATCTTCAGCTCATCGCGCAGCCACTGCACGGTGGAGCCGCCGTTGAACACCGCGCCTTCCAGGGCGTAGGCCACTTCGCCGCGGGGGCCGCAGGCGATGGTGGTGAGCATGCCGTGCTGCGATTTCACCGCTTTGTCGCCGGTGTTCATCAAAAGGAAGCAGCCGGTGCCGTAGGTGTTCTTCGCCTGGCCGGGCTCTACGCACATCTGGCCGAACAGGGCGGCCTGCTGGTCGCCGGCGATGCCGCCGATGGCGATGCCGCTCTTGGTGCGGCCGTAGATTTCCGACGAGGCCTTGACCGGCGGCAGCATCTCGCGCGGGATGTCCAGCAGCTCCAGCATCTTGGAGTCCCACTCCAGGGTGTGGATGTTGAAGAGCATGGTGCGCGAGGCGTTGGTGTAGTCGGTGACGTGAACCTTGCCGCCGGTGAATTTCCAGATCAGCCAGCTGTCGACGGTGCCGAACAGCAGTTCGCCGTTGCGCGCGCGTTCGCGGCTGCCTTCGACGTTGTCCAGGATCCACTTCAGCTTGGTGCCGGAGAAGTACGGGTCGGTGACCAGGCCCGTGGTGTCGCGGATGTATTGCTCGTGGCCGTCGCGCTTGAGCTGCTGGCAGATCTCGGTGCTGCGGCGGCACTGCCAGACGATGGCGTTGTACACCGGACGGCCGGTGTTCTTGTCCCAGACCACGGTGGTCTCGCGCTGGTTGGTGATGCCGATGGCGGCCACCTGGTCGTGGTGCAGGCCGGCCTGCGCCAGGGCTTCGACCATCACCGCGCTCTGGGTGGCGAAGATTTCCATCGGGTCGTGTTCGACCCAGCCGGCTTGCGGGTAATGCTGGGCGAATTCGCGCTGGGCGGTGCAGACCACGTTCGCGTCGCGGTCGAAGATGATCGCGCGGGAGCTGGTCGTACCCTGATCGAGGGCAATGATGTAGTTCTTGTTCTGTGTGTCGGTCATGTCGATTGCCTTGGACGATAAAAAGGGAGAGTGGGCCGGGGCGCAGGTTCGCGAAGGGCAGGAACCTGCGCCGACGGGATCAAGAGGTTCTTGGTTTGCCGTCAATGGCCGGTTCTGCATCCTTTGTAGCAGGTGTGGCGCCGGTCAGGTGGCGGGCGATGAGCCCGCGGTACCCGGCGGCGCCGAGGCAGGCACCGACGATCGGTGCGAAAACAGGAATCAGGAAATACGGAATGTCACGTCCGCCGGTGAAGGAAATTTCACCCCAGCCGGCAAAGAAAGTCATCAGCTTGGGACCGAAGTCGCGGGCCGGGTTCATCGCGAAGCCGGTCAGCGGGCCCATCGCGCTGCCGATCACGGCGATCAGCAGGCCGATCAGCAGCGGCGCCAGGGGGCCTTTCGGCAGGCCGTTGTTGTCGTCGGTCAGGGACATGATCACGCCCATCAGGATCGCGGTGATGATCACCTCGACCAGGAACGCCTGGGCGGTCGACAGCACAGGGTTCGGGAAGGTCGAGAACACGCCCGCCAGTTCCAGGCTGGCCGGGGTGCCGCGCACCATGTGGTGGGTCTGTTCGAAATCGAAGAACAGGTTGCTGTACAGCGTGTACACCAACAGCGCGCCGCAGAACGCGCCGGCGACCTGGGCAAGGATGTAGAACGGCAGCTTGCGCTTGTCGAAGTCGGCGAACAGGGTCAGCGCGATGCTCACGGCCGGGTTCAGGTGCGCGCCGGACACCCCGGCGGTGAGGTAGATCGCCATGCTCACGCCGACGCCCCAGATGATGCTGATTTCCCACAGGCCGAAACTGGCGCCTGCGACCTTGAGCGCCGCGACGCAGCCGGTGCCGAAGAAGATCAGGAGTGCAGTACCCAGAAACTCGGCCAGGCACTGGCCCGAGAGTGATGGTTGCCGTAACGCAGTTGTCATTGAAAACCTCGGTTCTTTTTGTTGTCTGGCGCGGTTGCCGACGGGGCAAGGCGCGATTTTCACCGGGGCAGGATCCCCATCCTGTTCCCGGTCTGCTGCTGGGTGCTGCGGTGAAGATATTTGCTGCATTATTCAGATTCGAAAAAATATAGACAAGAAACACTGCTGTCAAAGGTCGAAAGTGAACCGCCGGTCACAAATAAACTATCAGTCGCATGAATGATCGGGCGGGCGGTTCTCGGCAGGCGTGAGAAGCGTGTCTGCAGGCCACAGGAATCGTGGCTTGTGGTAGAGCCTTTTGCGCTTCGATGGCCTAGAATCCGGCGCATCGCTTTTTCCCTGACCGCCGAGCCTGGAGCTGCCATGACCCCTGCGTTGGACTTGTTGAAAAAAGTTCGTGCCGAACATCGCGTGCACAGTTACGAACATGATCCCAAGGCGGCCTCCTACGGGCTGGAGGCCGCGGAAAAGCTGGGGTTGGATCCGGCGCAGGTGTTCAAGACGCTGCTGGCGGCCAGTGAAAAGGGTGAGCTGCTGGTGGCGGTGGTGCCGGTCGTCGGAAGCCTCGACCTCAAAGGGCTGGCCCACGCGGCGGGGGTGAAGAAAGTCGAAATGGCCGATCCTGCGGCGGCGCAACGCTCCACGGGGTACTTGCTCGGTGGCATCAGCCCGCTGGGGCAGAAAAAACGCCTGCGCACGTTCATCGACAGCTCGGCCCAACCTTTTGCGACCATTTATGTCAGCGCCGGCCGCCGGGGGCTGGAGGTTGAACTGGCGCCGGCGGTTTTGGCCGAACACACCCAGGCCCGGTTCGCCGACATCGGCCGCGCGTGAGACGCCTCGACACTGTATGACGGAAATCGGCGGACTCTGTCTCTGGCGCGGAACCGGTCGCCACGGCATGCTCGGCCGACAGACAAAGGGAGAAGGTTATGCAGCTAGCGTTTCATCAGGTCGATGCGTTCAGCGATCGGCCGTTCAGCGGCAATCCGGCGATGGTCTACCGGCTCGACGCCTGGCTTGCGGACGATCTGATGCAGAAGATCGCCGCCGAGCACAACCTGGCGGAAACCGCGTTTCTGGTGCGCGAAGGGCAGGCCTGGCACATCCGCTGGTTCACGCCGACCACCGAAGTGCCGCTGTGCGGCCATGCGACCCTGGCCAGCGCCCATGTGCTGTTCGACATCTATAAGGAAACCGCCGAACGTCTGGACTTCACCTGCAAGTCCGGGCCGTTGAGCGTCAGCCGCGAAGGCGACACCCTATGGCTGGACTTCCCGGCCATCGAGGCGGTGGAGCGGGGCGTCACCGTGGAGATCGAGCGGGCGCTGAACGTCCAGGCGGTGGATGTCCTCAGTTCCAATGAGTTGATGGTGGTGCTGGAGTCGGAGCAGGCCGTGCTCGACTGCAAACCGGACATGGCCGCCCTGGCCAGACTGCCGTGGCTGGGCGCCATCGTCACCGCGCGGGGCAGCCAGCATGACTTCGTCTCGCGTTACTTTGCCCCGGCCATCGGCATCAACGAAGACCCGGTCACCGGTTCCACCCACTGCAGCCTGATCCCTTACTGGGCCAAGCGGCTGGGCAAAACCCGCCTGACCGCTTGCCAGCGCTCGGCGCGTGGCGGGGAACTGTTCTGCCGGCTGGAAGGCGAGCGGGTGAAGATCGGCGGGCATGCGACGCTGGTGGCCAGCGGCACCTTGACCCTGAAGTAGCCCGCTCCCACAGGGATCGCTGGTGCCCGCAGAATCCCTGCACACCACAAAAACCTGTAGGGGCTTGCCTGCAAGCGATGGGGCCGGTAGTGCCGGCATCGGGGGTGACTGACCCATCGCCATCGCCAGCAGGCTGGCTCCTACAGGTATCGTGGATGTACTCAGGATCGGCCGTCACCCCAAACCACTGTGGGAGCTGCGGTGCGACGACTCGACTTGCCAGCGACAGGGCCGGCAATGCCGGCACAGGGATTGGCTTGATTCAGTGAGCGGTGCTGTACCGCCGCACGCCGTTCTCCACCGCCGGAATCTGCGCCGCCGTGCTGCCCGAGGCCTGGAACAGCACCAGGTGTTCGGCGGCCACGCGAATGCCCACGTCGGCGCCGACCTGGTGATCCACATGGCTGGGGAAGATTGACTCCAGTTGCGCGCCGGTCGGCAGTTGCAGGCGGTACAGGGTCGAAGCGCCGAGGAACGTCTTGCCGACGATCCTCGCCTTGAGCGCGCTGTCGGGGGCATGGACGATGTCGTCCGGCCGCAGCAGCACGTCCACCGCGCCGCCGACCGGCCAGGTGTAGGCGCGGTTGCCGCGCAGTTCGCCAAGCTCGGTCTGCACCGACTCGGGACTGCTGAGCTGGCCGCGGATGAAGTAGCCCTGGCCGATGAAGCTGGCGACGAACGGGGTCGCCGGTTCGTGGTACAGGTTGTAGGGCGTGTCCCACTGCTCCAGCCGGCCTTCCTTGAACACCCCGACGTGGTCGCTGACCGCGAAGGCCTCTTCCTGATCGTGGGTCACCAAAATCGCGCTGGTGCCCCGGGCCTTGAGGATGTCCCGCACTTCGCGGCTGAGCTTGCGCCGCAGTTCGCCGTCGAGGTTGGAGAACGGCTCGTCGAGCAGCAGCAATTGCGGCTCCGGCGCCAGCGCCCGGGCGAGGGCGACGCGCTGTTGCTGGCCGCCGGACAGTTCATGGGGAAAACGCTTGCCCAGGTTCTTCAGGTTGACCAGTTCCAGCAGCTCTTCGGTGACGCGCTCCTTGTGCGGATGCTTGCGGATGCCGAAGGCGATGTTGTCCGCCACGCTCAGGTGCGGGAACAGCGCGTAGTCCTGGAACACCATGCCGATCCGGCGCTTCTCCGGCGCGAGGGTGAAGCCTGCGCTGGAGAGGGTTTCGCCGCCGAGCTGGATTTCCCCTTCGTGCACCGGCTCGAAACCGGCGATGGCGCGCAGGGTGGTGGTCTTGCCGCAGCCGGACGAGCCCAGCAGGCAGCCGATGTCGCCGGCGTTGAGGTGCAGGTTGAGGTTCTGCACCACACGTTGGTCTTGATAGCCGCAAGCGAGGTTGCGCAGGTTCAGCAGTAATTCATGGCTCATGCGTGGTGATATGCCGGTTCGACGAGGAACTCGAGCAGGGCCTTCTGTGCGTGGAGACGGTTTTCTGCCTGATCCCACGCCACGGAGCGCGGGTCGTCAAGCAGGTCGAGGCTGATTTCTTCGCCGCGGTGGGCAGGCAGGCAGTGCATGAACAGCACGTCCTCGGCGGCCAGGTCCAGCAGGGCGCGGGTGACCTGGAACGGCGCGAACAGCTTGAGGCGCTTGGCGGTTTCCTCTTCCTGGCCCATGGAAGTCCAGACGTCGGTGCTCACCAGGTGCGCGCCGCGCACGGCGTCCTGCGGGTCGCGGACGATGGTCACGCGGTCGCCGGCGCGGGCGACGAATTCAGGGTTGGGTTCGTAGCCTTCCGGGCAGGCCACGCGCAACTGGAAGTCGAACTGGATCGCCGCTTCTATATAGCTGTTGCACATGTTGTTGCCGTCGCCGATCCAGGCCACGGTCTTGCCCTGGATCGAACCGCGGTGCTCGAGGAACGTCTGCATGTCGGCCAGCAACTGGCACGGGTGCAGGTCGTCCGACAGGCCGTTGATCACCGGCACGCGGGAGTTGGCGGCGAATTCGGTCAGGGTGCTGTGGGCAAAGGTACGGATCATCACGGCATCGAGCATGCTCGACATGACGATGGCGCAGTCGCTGATGGGCTCGCCGCGGCCCAGTTGGGTGTCGCGCGGCGACAGGAAGATCGCCTGGCCGCCGAGCTGGATCATGCCGGCCTCGAAGGAGATCCGGGTGCGGGTCGAGGACTTCTCGAAGATCATCCCCAGTACGCGGTTTTTCAAGGGCTCGAACAGTACGCCGCGGTTACGCAGGTCCTTGAGCTCAACGCCTCGACGGATCACGCTGACCAGCTCTTCGGGCGTGCAATCCATCAGGGAGAGAAAGTGCCTTGCGCTCATCATTGACTACCTTTTTGCTACGGACCGCAGATGCTCAAAGCCTTGTTTTTCTTAACAACGGGCGAGACCTGCGGCGTAAGCCGCACGGGGGCGACGAAATAGGGGAAGGCGCGATATTGACACTAAATGTCGCGTTTTTCCAATAGGCGAAGGGTTTCGCGGAGTTCGATGGCGTAATAAAGCCGTCTGGAGCGTGTCGCCGAGGCCGGTTCCGGTCGGCAGCGACCTCTTTTTACACTGGCGCCGACGGGCTTGGCAATCAAGCGTGGCGGGGATGGCACGGCTCTGGTCGGTTTGCGGCCGGTGCGTCACCGATCCGTTTGGTCGAATGGACGGGGTGAAACATTTGCTAAAGCAAAGTGCTGGGTTATAAATAAATCACGAGCGACGCAGGAAGCCTCCGCATGGAATCGAAAGAGCAACTGTTAATGGAACTGCTGGGCCACACGGCACGCTCGCTGACCCACCTCACGGCGTCGGTCACCTCGATGTCGTTCGAACTGCTGCGCAGCGACGACGAAGTGATCAAGGCCGCCGGCCGCCACATGATCGACCGCATGGCCACCATCAGTACCGGGCTCGACGAGCACTGGCGGCTGATCGGCGAACTGACCGGCGTGCATGTCGCCCACGAGCAGATCGAAACCATCCAGGAAATCCAGCTGCAGGCCCCGCCGCCGCAGTTGCCGTCCAGTTGACCGTGCGTGGCCATCGGCCCGCCTGATGGCCGGCGATTCACAGGACGAACGTCGCTGGCGGCGGCCCGGATCCCGCGCCATAGTTTTGTTCCCGCGGTCGACAGCGTCCGCCCAGAACAAGACAGAGACTGGCCATGACCAAGACTCTCCACCACCGTGCCTGCCACCTGTGCGAAGCCATCTGCGGCTTGACCATCGAAACCACCGAAACCGACGGCGCCGTCGCGATCACCTCGATCAAGGGCGATGCCCAGGACAGCTTCAGCCGCGGCCACATCTGCCCCAAGGCCGTGGCCCTGCAAGACATCCAGAACGATCCCGACCGCCTGCGCCAGCCGATGCGCAGGGTCGGCGGCGAGTGGCTGCCCATCGAGTGGGACGAGGCGTTCGCCCTGGTGGCCGAGCGGCTGGCGGCCATCCAGGCGCGTCACGGCCAGAACGCGGTCGCCGTATACCAAGGCAACCCCAGCGTGCACAACTACGGGCTGATGACCCACAGCAACTACTTCCTCGGCCTGCTGAAGACCCGCAACCGCTATTCCGCGACGTCGGTCGATCAATTGCCCCATCACCTGTCCAGCCATCTGATGTACGGCCACGGTCTGCTGCTGCCGATCCCGGACATCGACCACACCGCGTTCATGCTGATCCTGGGCGGCAACCCGCTGGCGTCCAACGGCAGCATCATGACCGTGCCCGACGTGGAGAAGCGCCTGAAGGCGATCCAGGCCCGGGGCGGCAAAGTGGTGGTGGTCGATCCCCGGCGCAGCGAGACGGCGGCCATGGCCGACCAGCACCTGTTCGTGCGGCCCGGCGGCGATGCGGCGCTGCTGTTCGGCCTGCTCAACACATTGTTCGATGAAGGCCTGACCCGCGACAGTCATTTGCCGGTCAGCGGCCTCGATGATGTGCGTGCGGCGGTGGCGCCGTTCAGCGCCGAAGCCATGAGCCCGCTGTGCGCGGTGCCGGCGCAGCAGATCCGCCAGTTGGCCCGGGATTTCGCGGCCGCGCCCAGCGCCGTCTGCTACGGCCGCATGGGTGTTTCGACCCAGGCGTTCGGCACCGTGTGCCATTGGCTGGTGCAATTGATCAACCTGGTGACCGGCAACCTCGACCGCGTCGGCGGCGCCCTGTGCACGGAGCCGGCGGTGGACCTGGTGGCGTCCACGTCCGGCGGGCACTTCAACAAATGGCAAAGCCGCGTGTCGGGGCGCCCGGAATACGGCGGCGAGCTGCCGGTGTCGGCGCTGGCCGAGGAAATGCTCACCGAAGGCGAAGGCCAGATCCGCGCGCTGATCACCGTGGCCGGCAACCCGGTGCTGTCCACGCCCAACGGCCGGCAGCTGGAACAGGCGCTGGACGGGCTGGAGTTCATGGTCAGCGTCGACCTGTACATCAACGAGACCACGCGCTACGCCGACCTGATCCTGCCTTCGACCTCGGCGCTGGAGAACGATCACTACGACACCACGTTCAACCTGTTCGCGGTGCGCAACGTCACCCGCTTCAACCGGGCGATCCTGCCCAAGCCGCAAGGCGCGCTGCACGACTGGGAGATCTTCGTCGGCCTGGCCAAGGCCTTTGCCGAAAAGACCGGCAAGGAACTCAAGCCGACCATGGCGCCGGCGCAGATGATCGACATGGGCCTGCGCATGGGCCGGTACGGCGACGCGTCGGCGCAGAGGCTGTCGCTGGCGACGCTGGCCGACCATCCCCACGGGTTCGACCTGGGGCCGTTGCAGCCTAACCTGGCGGCGCGGCTGAAGACCGCCGACGGAACGATCCAGGCCGCACCGGCGCCGATCCTCGCTGACCTTGCCCGGTTCGCCGCCCAGCGGGCGCCGGCTCCCGACGAGTTGCTGATGATCGGGCGCCGTCATGTGCGCAGCAACAACTCCTGGATGCACAACTTCCATCGGCTGGTGAAGGGCAAGCCGCGGCATCAGTTGCTGATGCACCCGGATGATCTCGCCGCGCGTGGCTTGAGCGACGGGCAACGGGTGCGGGTGAGTTCGCGGGTCGGCCAGATCGAGGTCGAGGTGCTGGGCAGCCTGGACATGATGAAAGGCGTGGTCAGCCTGCCGCACGGTTGGGGGCATGCGCGCCCGGGCGTGCAGATGGCGATCGCCAGCGGCCAGCCGGGCTCCAGCGCCAACGATCTGACCGATGAGTGCCAGCTCGACGAGCTGTCGGGCAATGCGGCGCTCAACGGCGTGCCGGTGACGGTGGCGGCGGCGTGAACAAGTCGGCGGGGAGACCGAGCAGGGCGCTCGGGATTCCGTTACAATGCGCCACCGTGCCGACCCATGAGTCGGAAAGTTCAGCCGAGGTGCTCCATGGATATCATCGAAACGATTAAAGAGCAGATTGCCAACAACACCATTCTGCTTTACATGAAAGGCTCGCCGAATGCCCCGCAGTGTGGCTTCTCCGCGAAAGCCGCGCAGGCCGTGATGGGCTGTGGCGAGAAGTTCGCCTACGTCGACATCCTGCAGAACCCGGAAATCCGCGCCAACCTGCCCAAGTACGCCAACTGGCCGACGTTCCCGCAGCTGTGGGTCGCCGGTGAACTGGTCGGCGGCAGCGACATCATGGCTGAGATGTTCGCCAACGGTGAGTTGCAGACCCTGATCAAGGACGCGTCCGCCAAGGCTGCTGCGGCCAAGACCGACGCTTGATCCTTGCCCTCGGGTTCCGGCATCGGCCGAAACCCGGGCGCCAACGAAAAGCCCCGCCTCTCGAAAGAGGGCGGGGCTTTTTGTCGGGTCGCGTTCAGCGGGCGGTCAATTACTCGTCGTCGCCCATCTGCGACTGCAGGTAGTTCTCCAGGCCGATCTTGTCGATCAGGCCGAGCTGGGTTTCCAGCCAGTCGATGTGCTCTTCTTCGGATTCAAGGATGTCTTCGAGCAGTTCACGGCTGCCGAAGTCGCCGACGGATTCGCAGTGGGCGATCGCCACTTTCAGGTCGGCGTGGCCGGTGCGCTCGATCTTCAGGTCGCATTCCAGCATTTCCGGGGTGTTCTCGCCGATGAACAGCTTGCCCAGGTCCTGCACGTTCGGAATGCCTTCCAGGAACAGGATGCGCTTGATCAGCTTGTCCGCGTGCTTCATCTCGTCGATGGATTCTTTGTACTCGTGCTTGCCGAGCTTGTTCAGGCCCCAATCTTCATACATGCGCGCATGCAGGAAGTACTGATTGATCGCGACCAGTTCATTGGCAAGGATCTTGTTGAGATGCTGGATGACTGTAACGTCGCCTTTCATGATGGGAGTCCTGCCCTGTAATAGCTGTATATAGGGCAGAGTTTGATCCCGACAATTACGGGTGTCAAACCTAAGTTATTGAATAATATATGAAATTTAATCGGAATAAGAATGTTTGTGTTCTGCGTCTAGACGCTAAGCGATTGATTTACGGGCATAAAAAAACCGGACATATGTCCGGTTCTTTGAATGGGGGGTGTTTATGCGGCGGTAAATTCTACCGGATAAGGGATCGCGGCCTGGGCGGTCTGCAGCTTGGTCAGGGTTTCGCGGACCACTTCCTTCGCCAGGCAGGCGCATTTGCCGCATTGGCTGGCCACGCCGGTGGCCTGACGGACTTCCTTATAGCTGCAGCAGCCTTCATAGATCGCTTCGCGGATCTGTCCGTCGGTGACGCCAGTGCAGAGGCAAACATACATAAGGGATAACCGTCGCTGGTGGTGACTCGATTGCGATGGATCTTAATGTTAACGAGAATGATTGTCAAAGTGCTTTCCCTGGCGTTTTTGACACGGCGACGGATGGCTGACGAACGGCGATGTGTGGCCCGTTGCCTGCACCGTGCCGGGGCCCGCCCGCGAAAAACCTTTAAGGACAGGGCAAACGTGCAGTGTATGATGGTCGCCCCTTGCGAAGAGGATCCGTGTCACAGGGCTGTCGCCTGAGGGTGGCAGGCTGGCCCGGACCCTGAACTTCAAGTCTATACACCAGGAGATATCCATGAGCGTACTCGTAGGCAAACAAGCCCCTGACTTCACCGTACCGGCCGTACTCGGCAATGGCGAGATCGTCGACAGCTTCACCCTGTCCTCGGCCATCAAAGGCAAATACGGCCTGGTGTTCTTCTACCCGCTGGACTTCACCTTCGTCTGCCCGTCCGAGCTGATCGCCCTGGACAACCGCATGGCCGACTTCAAGGCGCGCAACGTGGAAGTGGTCGCCGTGTCGATCGACTCGCACTTCACCCACAACGCCTGGCGCAACACCCCGGTCAACAACGGCGGCATCGGCCAGGTGAAATACACCATGGCTGCCGACATGAAGCACGAAATCGCCAAGGCCTACGACGTTGAGTCCGAAGGCGGCGTGGCTTTCCGTGGCGCGTTCCTGATCGACGACAAGGGCGTCGTCCGCTCGCAGATCGTCAACGACCTGCCGCTGGGCCGCAACATGGAAGAGCTGATCCGTCTGGTCGACGCGCTGCAGTTCCACGAAGAGCACGGCGAAGTCTGCCCGGCCAACTGGAAGAAAGGCGACAAAGGCATGAACGCTTCGCCGGAAGGCGTTGCGGCTTACCTGACCGAGAACGCTGCCGCCCTGTAAGGCGCAACGTCGAGGCACAAAAAAACCGGCTCCAGTGGCCGGTTTTTTTGTGTGCGGGATTTGTCAGGCGCCGATCAGTCGTCGAAGTCTTCCCAGCCGCCCATCTGCTTCCAGCGGTTGACGATGCCGCAGAACAGCTCGGCGGTCTTCTCGGTGTCGTAACGCGCCGAATGCGCTTCACGGCCGTCGAAGTCGATGCCGGCCGCCTGGCAGGCCTTGGCCAGAACGGTCTGGCCGTAGGCCAGGCCGGCGAGGGTCGCGGTGTCGAAGCTGGAGAACGGATGGAACGGATTGCGCTTCATGTCCAGGCGCGCAACCGCCGCGTTGAGGAAGCCCAGGTCGAAGCTGCTGTTGTGACCCACCAGGATCGCCCGCTTGCAGCCGTTGGCTTTCAGCGACTTGCGTACGCCGCGGAAAATGTCGGTCAGCGCAGTCTCTTCGCTGACCGCCATGCGCAGCGGGTGATCGAGCTTGATCCCGGTGAACTCCAGTGCGGCCGGTTCGATGTTGGCGCCTTCGAACGGCTCGACCCGGAAGAAATAGGTGTGGTCCGGGTACACGAAACCCTTTTCATCCATGGCGATGGTGGTCGCGGCGATCTCCAGCAACGCGTCGGTGGCCGAGTTGAAGCCGCCGGTCTCTACGTCGACGACGACCGGCAGGTAGCCGCGGAAACGCGCTGCCATCGGATGGCGTGCGCCGCCGCCCTGACCGTCCAGTTCATCGTCGAAATGGTCTTCACTCACGCGTGTTCCTCCAGCAGGCGCCAGCGCAGTTTTTCACCGGCGCGCAGCGGGATGACGTTCAGCTCGCCGAACGGCAGGCTGGCAGGGGCGGTCCATTCTTCGCGGACCAGGGTGATGCGGTCGGTGTTGGCCGGCAACCCGTAGAAGCGCGGGCCGTTGAGGCTGGCGAACGCTTCGAGCTTGTCCAGCGCGTTGCGCTGTTCGAACGCTTCGGCATACAGCTCGATGGCGGCGTAGGCGGTGTAGCAGCCGGCGCAGCCGCAGGCGGCTTCCTTGGCGTGCTGGGCGTGCGGCGCCGAGTCGGTGCCGAGGAAGAACTTCGCGCTGCCGCCGGTGGCCGCGTCCAGCAGGGCTTCCTGGTGCGTGTTGCGCTTGAGGATCGGCAGGCAATAGAAGTGCGGCCGGATCCCGCCCACCAGCATGTGGTTGCGGTTGTAGAGCAGGTGATGGGCCGTGATGGTCGCGCCGACGTTGGCCGAGGCCTCGTTGACGAACTGCACGGCGTCGCCGGTGGTGATGTGCTCGAACACGACCTTGAGGGTCGGGAAACGCTCGACCACGCGGCGCATGTGCTCGTCGATGAAGATCTTTTCGCGGTCGAACACGTCGACGTCGCCACGGGTGACCTCGCCGTGGATCAGCAGCGGCATGCCGACTTCGGCCATGGCCTCCAGCGCCGGGAAGATCTTGTCGATGCTGGTGACCCCGGAGTCGGAGTTGGTGGTCGCGCCGGCCGGGTACAGCTTGGCGGCGTGCACGAAGCCGGTGGCCTTGGCCTGACGGATCTCTTCAGGCTGGGTGCGGTCGGTCAGGTACAGCACCATCAACGGTTCGAAGCGGCTGCCGGCCGGACGGGCAGCGAGGATCCGCTGACGGTAGCCGTCGGCCTCGGCGGCATTGCGCACCGGAGGTACCAGGTTGGGCATGATGATGGCGCGGCCAAAGGTGCGCGCGACATCCGCAACGGTATTGGTCAACACGGCACCATCGCGAAGGTGGATGTGCCAGTCGTCGGGACGCAGCAGGGTCAGGCGGTCGGACATGAGGGGATTCCAGGCGGGTCAAACTGTAGGGAATGCTACCGGAAAAGACACTTGCAGGCACTCGCTATCAAGTTTTGCGAAAAGCGACCGATAGACATCAGGTATGCCGTAAACATGTGTGTGTCGGTCCTTTTGTAACAGGAACCCATGGAGCCTCCCGTGCGCCAGCGTTATTTAGCCTTGCTCAGTGTGTTCGCCAGCCTTCCCGCGATGGCGCTCACGTACCAGACCCGTCTGGAGAACATTGAGTGGACGGTCGAAGGCGACAAGTTCGAATGCCGCCTGACGCAGCCGGTCACCGACTTCGGCTCGGGGCAGTTCGTGCGCAAGGCCGGCGAGCAGGCGACGTTCCGCCTCAACGCCTACAACGCCATGCTCGGCGGCGGTTCGGCGACGTTGCTGGCGGCCGCCGCGCCGTGGCAGCCGGGACGCGACGACATCAACCTGGGCACCGTCAGGCTGGGCAGCGGCAACGTGCTGTTCAACAGCTCCCAGGCCCAGGCCGGGCGCCTGATCAGCGGCTTGATGGACGGCCGCAGCCCTGTGGTGCGGCACGCCTCGGGCGATGGCCGGGTTTCGGAAGTGCGTTTGCTGCCGGTGAAGTTCAGCAAGGCGTTCAACGATTACCAGACCTGCGTGGCCAAGCTGCTCCCGCAGAATTTCGACCAGGTCAAGCAATCGCAGATCGGCTTCCCCGGCGAAGGCACCGAGCTGGACGCCGCCGCCAAGGCCAAGCTGCAAGTGATGCTCGAATACATGAAGGCCGATCCGACGGTCAACCACATCGAGCTCGACGGCCATTCCGACAACAGCGGCAACCGCCTGACCAACCGCGAACTGTCGCGCCGCCGGGCGCTGGCGGTGGTGGATTTCTTCAAGGCCAACGGCATCCAGGAATCGCAGATCACCGTGCGCTTCCACGGCGAACGCTACCCGCTGGTGCCCAACACCAACGCCGCCAACCGGGCGAAGAACCGCCGGGTCAACGTGCACCTGGCACGGGTGGCGCCGACAACGGCCCCGGCGCCTCAGGCCAGCACACCCGCCAACGCCGCAGCGACGTCCTGACCTGCGGCGCATCGTCGCGCCCTCGACAGATTCTGTCGCTTTGTCGTCTTAAGCTGTCGCGCCTCTGTAAATTATCGCGTTTGAGCGGTAGACTCCTCGGCTTTCCGTACAACCCCGTGGAGTGATGGCATGGCGGACGTAAACAAGGTCGTTCTGGCGTATTCCGGCGGCCTGGACACTTCGGTGATCCTCAAGTGGCTGCAGGATACTTATAACTGTGAAGTGGTGACCTTCACCGCCGACCTCGGTCAAGGCGAAGAGGTCGAGCCGGCCCGCGCCAAGGCCCAGGCCATGGGCGTCAAAGAGATCTACATCGACGACCTGCGCGAAGAGTTCGTGCGCGACTTCGTGTTCCCGATGTTCCGCGCCAACACCGTCTATGAAGGCGAGTACCTGCTGGGCACCTCCATCGCCCGTCCGCTGATCGCCAAGCGCCTGATCGAGATCGCCAACGAAACCGGCGCCGACGCCATTTCCCACGGCGCCACCGGCAAGGGCAACGACCAGGTGCGTTTCGAGCTGGGCGCCTATGCGCTCAAGCCAGGCGTGAAAGTGATCGCTCCATGGCGCGAGTGGGACCTGCTGTCCCGCGAGAAGCTGATGGACTACGCCGAGAAGCACGGCATCCCGATCGAGCGTCACGGCAAGAAGAAGTCCCCGTACTCGATGGACGCCAACCTGCTGCACATCTCCTATGAAGGCGGCGTTCTGGAAGACACCTGGACCGAGCACGAAGAAGACATGTGGCGCTGGACCGTCTCCCCGGAGAAGGCTCCCGACACCCCGCAGTACCTGGAACTGACCTACCGCAACGGCGACATCGTCGCGCTGGACGGCGTCGAGATGACCCCGGCCACCGTGCTGGCGACCCTGAACAAGATCGGCGGCCAGCACGGCATCGGCCGTCTGGACATCGTCGAGAACCGTTACGTGGGCATGAAGTCCCGCGGCTGCTACGAGACCCCCGGCGGCACCATCATGCTGCGCGCCCACCGCGCCATCGAGTCGATCACCCTGGACCGCGAAGTGGCCCACCTGAAAGACGAACTGATGGCCAAGTACGCCAGCCTGATCTACACCGGCTACTGGTGGAGCCCTGAGCGTCTGATGCTGCAGCAGATGATCGACGCCTCCCAGGTCAACGTGAACGGCGTCGTACGCCTGAAACTGTACAAGGGCAACGTGATCGTCACCGGCCGCAAGTCCGACGACTCGCTGTTCGACGCCAACATCGCGACCTTCGAAGAAGACGGCGGCGCCTACAACCAGGCCGACGCGGCGGGCTTCATCAAGCTCAACGCGCTGCGCATGCGCATTGCCGCCAACAAGGGCCGCAAGCTGTTCTGAGCCGGCATGAAACGGCCACCTTGCCCCTGAGGCACGGTGGCCGCTCAGCAAGCCGACTGCGTGGCTGACCGGTTCCGGTCAGCCTCCTTTTCCGCTGTTCATTCCATCGCTGCAATGGCGAGGCCGCCCGTTCGTTTTCACACCCGCCGGACGATGTCCAATTCTTGCGAGCAAACGTTGTAGACGACGCAGACGGTTCGGTCTGACATTTTCTTCGGCTGCTTCAACGGCTTCGGCGCAGGGCTGCTCAACGTAACGATTGGATCGGCGCTGACCAGGAACAGGACGATGCGCCCCGACGGTTTGTCGGCGTGCGGAATGTTCTCCAGAAGTGTCGCCATTTGTTCGGATGCGTCCAGTTCCCGCGCGTCGACGATGTGGAGTGTCTTCATCAGTTTGGGCAATTGCACATAAGGCAGCGTCGTCGGGCCAGGCAGGGAACGTGTTCCCGGGGGATCGTGCGTGGTCTGTGCCTTCGACGTCCCGTTCGTTTCATCCGCCGCAGGTTCCGTTGGGTCGAAGGCCTTCAGAAAGCTCTTGTCGTTGCCGAAGTCCGAAGGCGCATACAGGGAGCGGTAGTTGAAGTTGAGCGTAATGAAGAACAGGAGCAGCAAGTAAAAGGGAAAACTGATGAGGAACCAGACATAGACTTCGCGTTCGTTATCATCGAGAAACGGCAGGGAAACAGCGGCCGAAGTTTCAGATATGAAAGAGAAGATGGCAATGACACTGATGGGGTTGGTGATTTTGTTGCGGAACTTGATCATAGGTTTGTCCTTCAGGATTTCTGACGATAAAAGTGCTGCGGTCGAGGCGGTAAAGATGCCGCGATTCAGAAGTTTATGTGTTTAACGTTTATATTAATTTTAGGGGGGTGGAAATAACCGGCTTGTTTCCTTTTTTATCGGAGACAAACGCCAGGGTCGGAAAAGATCGAGTGAAGGTAAAGGATTCTTACGCCGCAGCGGGAGGACAACACGTACGCGTGGGGCGAGTGAGGTGGCATGAGGGTTTCTGCATGGAAGTTTGATTTTTCCTGAGGTGCATCTTTTTGTAGGAAAAGTCTTTGATAGGCGTAAGGGATGTCTCTCGCTGCTGATGCGCAGGAACTCTTGCCTGCCATGGGTGAATTGACTGCGCTATTGTGCGGGCTCTAAAAATTCGAACAGCGAACTGGACTTGCTCATGAATAAAGTGCTGATCGTGGATGATCATCCTGTCATTCGTCTTGCGGTGCGAATGCTGATGGAACGACATGGCTACGAGATCATCGCCGAAACGGACAATGGCGTGGATGCACTGCAACTTGCCCGCGAACAAATGCCCGATATCGTCATTCTCGATATCGGCATTCCGAAACTGGACGGACTTGAAGTCATTGCCCGGCTGACGTCATCGGCCATGCCCTTGAAAGTGCTGGTGCTGACATCCCAGGCGCCGGGTCATTTCTCGATGCGCTGCATGCAGTCCGGCGCCGCCGGTTATGTCTGCAAACAGCAGGACCTGACCGAACTGCTCAGCGCCATAAAGGCCGTGCTGTCAGGCTACAGCTATTTTCCGAACCAGGCCTTGCACACGGTGCGCACGAGCCTGGGCAACGCCAGCGAAGCGGATATGGTGGATCGTCTCTCGGGGCGGGAAATGATGGTGCTGCAGCAGTTGGCCCGCGGCAAGACCAACAAGGAAATCGCTGACGGCATGTTTCTCAGCAACAAGACGGTGAGCACCTACAAGACCCGTCTGTTGCTCAAGCTCAATGCCCGCTCGCTGGTGGATCTGATCGAGCTGGCGCAGCGCAACGGGCTCGTGTGAGCGTCACGCGGGCTGACGGATCATGGGCCGATCGGCTTCTGCGTGCGCCGGACAGTAAAAAGCCTCCGTTGCGGGAGGCTTTCAGGGATCAGTCATCAACGTCGTAATCGAACTCGGCCAGTTGCTTTTGCAGGCGGCGTTCCTCAAGCAGATTGTCGATGGTGCGGCGTTTGCTCAGGTTGGTCTTGGCGACTTCGACCTTCGATTCCGCATCGTCGTCTTCGGTGGCGATGAAGTCGTCTTCTACATCCAGTTGTTCTTTGCCGGTACTCATAAGGTCACTCCAGGCTAAGACTGCCTTTGGCGCTCCTTATATCGATAAACCGGCGGATGGTAAAAAAGATTTTTTCAATCGAAATATCAATAAAACCAATAGTCGATCAATCGTCGGATGTCTTGTGCTTGTACTCGCACAAATCCTCGATCCGACAGCTTCCGCAGCGCGGCTTGCGGGCCAGGCACACATAGCGCCCGTGCAGGATCAGCCAATGGTGGGAGTCGAGCAGATACTCTTTCGGCACGAATTTCATCAGTTTGTTTTCCACCTCGACCACGTTTTTGCCGGGGGCGATCCCGGTGCGGTTGCTCACCCGGAAAATGTGGGTGTCCACCGCCATGGCCAGTTGGCGGAACGCGGTGTTGAGCACCACGTTGGCGGTCTTGCGCCCGACGCCCGGCAAGGCTTCCAGCTCTTCGCGGGTCTGCGGGACTTCGCCGCCGTGGCGTTCGACCAGCAGGCGGCAGGTCTCGATCACGTTCTTCGCTTTGCTGTTGTAGAGCCCGATGGTCTTGATGTACTCGGACAGGCCTTCGACGCCCAGGGCATGAATGGCCGCCGGCGTATTGGCCACCGGGTAGAGCTTCGCCGTGGCCTTGTTCACCCCGACGTCGGTGGACTGCGCCGAAAGGATCACGGCGATCAGCAATTCGAACGGCGAACTGTAGGCCAGTTCGGTTTTCGGCTCGGGATTGTCTTCGTGCAGTCGGCGAAAGATTTCCAGGCGTTTTGCGGCATTCATGGGCGATGCGATTCCTCGGCGGGAGCGGTGGGGCGAATCAGGGTCTGACCCAAGGCCAGCAGCAATCCCAACAGGATGAATGCGCCGGCCGTCAGGGTGAACAGGTGCAGGCCTTCGCCGAACAGCACCAGACCTTGCCAGTGTTCTGAAATTCGGGCACCGATGCTGCCCCGGCCGATCAGTTCGCGCAACAGGGCCATCACGGTCATCAGGCCTGCGAACAGGCCGAACGGTTTCAGGCGCGCGGCGGCGGGCCGCAGAAAGAAGCCGTTGTGTTCCAGCACGATGCACTGCAGGCCGATCAGGGCGGCGTAGAAGCCGATCATCTGATGCCACTGCACCGATGCATACTGCACGAGGGTGTCCGCGCAACCGGCCAAGGTGGCGGCCACCAGCAGACCGGCCGGCAAGACGCTCGCGTGGGTCAGGCGCGGGCGCAGCGCAAGCATGGCCACGCCGTAGAGGCCGACGACGACAGCGCACATCAGCACCGTCGCCAGCGCGCCGGGCAGCGATCCGGTGGCGCCGAGCAGCAGCGTCAGCGCCAATGAGTCGGAAAGCGTCGCGGTTCTGTTCATTCAGCGCTCCCCAGCAGAGCCGCCCGGTGCCCGTCGAAGTAGCGCAGCGCATCATGGACGGCGTTCACCGCTGCGCGCGAAGTGACGGTGGCGCCGGCGATCTGATCGAATTGCCCCCGGTCCTTTTTCAGCGCCCAACCGGCGTCGTCCGGTGCATCGAGAGACTTGCCCGTGAAGGTCTGCAGCCAGACGTTTGGCCAGTCGCCGATCAGTCCGCCCAACGCCGGCGTTTCGGTCTGCCTCAGGGTTTTCACGCCGATCAGCCTGCCCGAAGGGGCGATCGCGATCAGCCATTCGATCTGGCCGGCATAACCCGTGGCCTGGCTGCGCAGAAGGACGGCGACGGTCTGCTCGCCGCGGGTCGCCCGGTAGGCGCCGGTCAGCGTGCTGTGGCTCAACTCAGGGGCGGCCAGGGGCAGCGGCTGTTCCAAGGGGCGGTTGTCGTAGCTGTCCGCGGCCAGCACGTCCAGCAGCGTGCGGCTTTCGATCAGCTTCCGTTCGGCAGCGATGTGCGGCGCGCTGAGATCCTGCACCAGCCAGCTCACGCCGGCGCCCGCGCAGGCCAGCAGCGCCAGGGCGATCAGGCTGCCCGTGCGGTTCATGGTGCCACCTGCCGCTGGCGGGCGGCGGCGAAGCGTTCCAGCGCGGGCACGCACAGGTTCATCAGCAGCACGGCAAAGGCCACGCCGTCCGGGTAGCCGCCCCACGTGCGGATCAGGTAGGTCAGCAGCCCGGCGCCGATGCCGAACAGCAGGCGGGCAAGCGGGCTCCTCGCGCCGGACACCGGTTCGGTGACGATGAAGAACGCGCCCAGCATGGTTGCGCCGCTGAGCAGGTGAAACAGCGGCGAGCCGTGGGAGTCGGATCCCGAGCCGTTCCAGCACAGCAGGCTGACAGTGAACAGGCCGGCGAGCATGCCGACCGGCGCCTGCCAGCCGATCACCCGCCGTTGCAGCAGGAACAGCCCGCCGGCGAGAAACGCCAGGTTCACCCACTCGCTGGCGCGTCCGCCGAACCGGCCGAAGGCGGGATCGGCGGCGAACAGTTCGTCCATGGTCAGACTCTTGTTGATGCGCAGACTGTCCAGCACCGTGGCCTGCGCCCAGGCGTCCGGCGCCCGTGCCGGGCTGAACACCTGGGTCAGGGCGCTCGACAGGTCCATGCCGTGGCCTGGCCAGTGCGTCATCGACAGGGGAAACATCACCATGGCCAACGCAAAGCCGAGCATGGCCGGGTTGAACGGGTTGCGGCCGACACCGCCGTACAGGTGCTTGCCGAACAGCAGGCCGGCGGCCATCGCCGTGACCGTCAGCCACCACGGGCAATACGGGGGCAGGGCGGCGGTCAACAGGGTGGCGCTGACCGCAGCGCTGCCGTCGGCGAGCGTCGGCAACACCGGTTGCCGACGCACGCGCAGCACGGCGGATTCGACGGCCCAGGCAGTGGCGACGCACAGGAGCAGGTTGATCGCCACCCCCCAGCCATAGAACCAGAACAGCGCCAGCAGCCCCGGCAGCGTGGCCAGCAGCACGAGCTTCATCGCCTCTTGCAGGCGAGTGTCCGGGGTTTCAAGGCGCGGCATGGGCGTTTACCTGACGTTCGGCTTCCTCCAGGCGGGCGCGGGCCTTGTCGAGGAGGTCGGGGGCGGTGTCGGCGCGTCTTTGCAGTTTGTTGAGGTCGGCCCGGGCGTAGGCCAGTTCGGTCTTCAATTGCCGGAGCTGGCTGTCGATCGGCCGTTTTTCGGTGCGCACGAGGTCGGGCAGCGGTTGTCCGCTGGCGTCCTCGGCCGCATGCAGGGCCTGTTCGGCGTCGCGCAGGGCCTGTTCCAGGATGGCGATCTGCTGCGGTGCAGCGTCCGCCGCCTGGGCTTTCTTCAGCTCGGCGCGGCGCATCGCCAACTGGATTTTCGCCCGTTTCAGTTCCACGTCTTTCGCCGGAGCCGGAGCCGGGGCCGGGGCCGCAGGGGCGACGCTGGTTTCCAGGGCCGCCAACGCCTGTTCGGCCGCCTCGAACTGCCGTTGCAGCACGATCAGTTGCGACTGTTGTTCGAAGGTCGGCGGATGACCGAAGGCTTTCAGGGATTTGTTCAGTTGGGCGCGGCTCATGGCCAGGTCGATCTTGGCCTTTTTCAGCGCCGCGTCGGCGTTGGCGGCCTTTTGTGCGCGCACCCGCTCCAGTGCGGTCTGCACCGGATCCGCTGCGGCGGCCTGCGCTTGCGCCGCACGCCGGGCCCGGGCTTCGCGTTCGGCCTGGCGTTGCTGCTCTTCGTGCAGCAGCCGGGCATTGCGGCGCTGGTAGCGTTGCCGGGCGTGGTCGCGTTTGGCGGTGCGCGCCTGGCGCTCCTCGGGGCTTGCGGCCAGTCCGCCGACCACCGCCAGCGTTCCCGCGGGCAGCGGATGCATGTCGATGCAGTCCACCGGGCAGGGCGCCACGCACAGGTCGCAGCCGGTGCACTCGTCGACGAGCACCGTGTGCATGAATTTCGCGGCGCCGACGATGGCGTCCACCGGGCAGGCCTGGATGCACTTGGTGCAGCCGATGCATTCGGCTTCGCGGATGAAGGCAACCTGCGGCGGTGCGGTGCCGCGGCTGACGTCCAGCTCCAGCACCGGGATGTTCAGCAGTCCGGCCAGGGCCGCGACGGTTTCGTCGCCGCCCGGCGGGCAGCGGTTGATCGGCTCGCCGCCGGCGATGCCTTCGGCGTAGGGCTTGCATCCGGGATGGCCGCACTTGCCGCATTGGGTCTGGGGCAGCAGGGCGTCGATGCGTTGAATCAGACTCATGTTTTGATCAGTCCGCTGAATCCGAGAAAAGCCACCGCCATCAGTCCGGCGCCGATCAACCGGATCGGCAGGCCGCGAAAGGGCAGGGGGATATCGTTGCCGGCCGTGCGTTCGCGCAGGTCGCTGAACAGGCTCAGCACCAGCCAGAAGCCCAGGCCGGCGCCCAGGCTCGACGCTGTCGCATGAAACAGGCCTTTGTCCGCCTGGGCGTTGATCAGCGTCAGCCCCAGGATGCCGGCGTTGCCCAGCATCAGCGGCCACAGGCCGTCGAACGGCAGTGTCGGCAACCGACGCGCCAGCAATTTGAGCAGCGGCGCGACGCACAGCACGCTCAAGGGCAGAAACACCAGCAGGCGCAGGCTTTCAAGGTGCAACGGCACCAGCGCCCATTGCCAGAGCGCCTGGGCGCAGACCCCGACGAACAGCATCAGCGCCAGCGTCGCCAGGCCCAACGCATGCACCTGGCGCCGCTCGACCGCCAGCGCCGGATCGATGCCCAGCGGCCGGCTCAACACGAAGTCGTTGAGCAGCGCAGCACTGAAAATCACAAGCACGAGGTCGGTCATGGCGTTGCCGGCAGGTCAGGCGGATGTCCCTTAAGGTTAGGCATTATCCGGCGCCGGTGGAGGGCGGGCCGGACATGAAAAATCCCACAGGCGCACGGGGCACGCCTGTGGGATCGGTCGGTGCGCAACCTTACTTGATGCGCTGACCCGGCTTGGCGCCGCTGTCCGGGCTCAGCAGGTAGATCTCTTCACCGCCGGGGCCGGCGGCCATCACCATGCCTTCGGAGATGCCGAACTTCATTTTCCGCGGCTTGAGGTTGGCGATCATCATGGTCAGGCGGCCGTCCAGCTTGGACGGATCCGGGTAGGCGCTCTTGATTCCGGAGAACACGTTGCGTTGCTCGTCGCCGATGTCCAGGGTCAGGCGCAGCAGCTTGTCGGCGCCCTCCACGTGTTCGGCCTTGACGATCAGGGCCACGCGCAGGTCGACGGCGGCGAAGGCGTCGAACTCGATTTCCGGCGACAGCGGATCCTTGGCCAGTTCGCCGTTGCCGGCGGGTGCGGCGCCGGTGTCGGTCTGGCTGGCGGTCAGGTCTTCCTTGGAGGCGTCGGTCATGGCTTGCACTTTTACCGGGTCGATGCGGGTCATCAACGGTTTGAATTCATTGAGCTGGTGGTTGGCCAGCAGTGTGGCGTGGTCGTTCCAGGTCAGCGGCGCGACGTTGAGGAACGCCTCGGCGTCGGCGGCCAGCAGCGGCAGCACCGGCTTGAGGAAGACCACCAGTTGGCGGAACAGGTTGATGCCGGTGGCGCAGATCGCCTGGACCTCGTCCTGCTTGCCTTCCTGCTTGTTCAGCGACCAGGGCGCCTTGTCGGCGATCCAGGCGTTGGCGCGGTCGGCCAGGGCCATGGTCTCGCGCATGGCACGGGCGAAGTCGCGGGCCTCGTAGGCGTCGGCGATGCCCGGCGCGGCGGCCAGGAACGCTTCGGTCAGCTCCGGCGCGGCGTTGGCGCCGACCATCACCCCGGCGTTGCCCTTATGGATGAAGCCTGCGCAGCGGCTGGCGATGTTGACCACTTTGCCGACCAGGTCGGAGTTGACCTTCTGCACGAAGTCTTCGAGGTTCAGGTCCAGGTCGTCGACGCCGCGGCCCAGCTTGGAGGCGTAGTAGTAGCGCAGGTATTCCGGCGACAGGTGATCCAGGTAGGTGCGCGCCTTGATGAAGGTGCCGCGGGACTTGGACATCTTCTGGCCGTTGACGGTCAGGTAGCCGTGCACGTTGATCCCGGTCGGCTTGCGGTATCCGGCGCCTTCGAGCATGGCGGGCCAGAACAGGGCGTGGAAGTTGACGATGTCCTTGCCGATGAAGTGGTACAGCTCGGCGGTGGAGTCCTTGCCCCAGAACGCGTCGAAGTCCAGCGCAGGCGTGCGGTCGCACAGGTTCTTGAAGCTGGCCATGTAGCCGATCGGCGCATCCAGCCACACGTAGAAATACTTGCCCGGCTCGTCCGGGATCTCGAAGCCGAAGTACGGCGCGTCGCGGGAGATGTCCCACTGCTGCAGGCCGGCGTCCAGCCATTCGGCGATCTTGTTGGCCACCGCGTCCTGCAGGGTGCCGCTGCGGGTCCAGGCCTGCAGCATCTGCTGGAAGTCCGGCAGCTTGAAGAAGAAGTGCTGGGAATCCTTGAGCACCGGGGTGGCGCCGGAGATCGCCGACTTCGGATCCTTCAGGTCGGTGGGGGCGTAGGTGGCGCCGCATTTTTCGCAGTTGTCGCCGTACTGGTCTTCGGTGCCGCACTTGGGGCAGGTGCCCTTGATGAAGCGGTCGGCCAGGAACATTTTCTTGTCCGGGTCGAAGTACTGGGTGATCGAGCGCGTGGCGATGTGCCCGGCGTCACGCAGCTTCAGGTAGATCCGGCTCGACAGCTCGCGGTTCTCTTCGGCGTGGGTGGAGTGGAAGTTGTCGAAGTCCACCAGGAAGTCGGCGAAGTCGGCGCTGTGTTCGGCCTGGACGTTGGCGATCAGCTGTTCCGGGGTGATGCCTTCCTTTTCCGCGCGCAGCATGATCGCCGAACCGTGGGCGTCGTCGGCGCAGACATAGATGCACTGATTGCCGCGCTGCTTCTGGAAGCGCACCCACATGTCGGTCTGGATGTACTCCAGCATGTGGCCAAGGTGGATCGAACCGTTGGCGTAGGGCAGGGCGCTGGTGACGAGGATCTTGCGTGGCTCGGACATGGGGGCATCGCTACTTGATGAAACGGAGGTCGGCCACTATAAATCGCCGGCGAAGATATTTCACCCCTGCAAATGTGTGCCGGACATGCCGTCCGCACGGCAGAAGGGGTAGGATAGCCGCCATCTTTTCCCAGTCTTGCTACCGGAGTTGCCCATGAGCGCCGTCACCCGCGAAGCGGTGGAAGCCGTCCTTCGCCAATACACCGACCCTTACCTGAACCAGGATCCGGTCAGCGCCGGTTGCGTGCGCGACATCGACATCCAGGGCGACCGCGTCAGCGTCCGGCTGGAATTGGGCTACGCCGCCGGCCTGTTCAAGAGCGGCTGGGCGCAGGTGCTGCAGATGGCCATCGAAGGGCTGGACGGCGTGACGGGCGCCCGTGTCGAGATCGCCAGCGTGATCGCCGCGCACAAGGCCCAGGCGCAGATTCCGGGCCTGGCCAACGTCAAGAACGTGATCGCCGTGGCGTCCGGCAAGGGCGGCGTGGGCAAGTCCACCACGGCCGCCAACCTGGCGCTGGCGCTGGTCCGCGAAGGCGCCAGGGTGGGCATTCTCGACGCCGACATCTATGGCCCGAGCCAAGGCATCATGTTCGGCATCCCCGAGCGCACCCGCCCTGAGGTCAAGGATCAGAAGTGGTTCGTGCCGCTCAAGGCCCACGGCGTGGAGGTGATGTCGATGGCGTTCCTGACCGACGACAACACGCCGATGGTCTGGCGCGGCCCGATGGTGTCCGGCGCGCTGCTGCAGTTGGTCACGCAGACCGCCTGGGGCGACCTGGACTACCTGGTGATCGACATGCCGCCGGGCACCGGCGACATCCAGCTGACCCTGGCGCAGAAGGTTCCGGTGGCCGGTGCCGTGATCGTCACCACGCCCCAGGACCTGGCGCTGCTGGACGCCCGCAAGGGCGTGGAGATGTTCCGCAAGGTCAACATCCCGGTGCTGGGCGTGGTGGAGAACATGGCCGTGCACATCTGCTCGAACTGCGGGCATGCCGAGCATCTGTTCGGTGAAGGCGGCGGCGAGAAGCTCGCGACCCAGTACGGCGTCGAACTGCTGGCCTCGTTGCCGCTGTCGATGGTCATCCGCGAGCAGGCCGACGGCGGCAAGCCGACGGTGATCGCCGAGCCGGACAGCCAGATCGCCATGGTCTACCAGGACCTGGCGCGCCATGTCGGCGCGCGCATCGTGCTGCAGGAAGCGGTGACCCCGGCCATGCCGAACATCACCGTCAGCGACGACTGACCGAACCGCCACGCCGCAGGGCCTGTCCTGCGGCGTTCGGGCTGACGCGATCGCCAGCAGGGCCGGCGATCGCGTCAACCGAGCCGCACCGACAAGCCGCCCGGTGCGGTGACGTCAGATCCGCAACCCGCCGTCCATCTCCAGGATCCGCCCGGTGTAGTAGTCGTTCTCGAAGATGTACGCCGCCGAATGGGCGATCTCTTCCGGCTTGCCCATGCGCTTGAGCGGAATGCCCGAGGTCATCTTCTCCAGCGCTTCTGGCTTCATGCCCAGGGTCATCTCGGTCTCGATGAAGCCTGGCGCGATGCCGGCGACGCGGATGCCGTAGCGCGCCAGTTCCTTGGCCCAGGTCACGGTGGCGGCGGCGACGCCGGCCTTGGCGGCGGAGTAGTTGGTCTGGCCGACGTTGCCGGCGCGGGAGATCGACGAAATGTTGATGATGGCGCCGCCGTTGTTCAGCTCGACCATCTTCGCCGCCACCTCACGGGTGCACAGGAACACGCCGGTCAGGTTGACGTCGATCACCGCCTGCCACTGGGCCAGGGTCATCTTGGTCATTTCGCCGTCCTTGACCTTGAGCAGCAGGCCGTCGCGCAGGATCCCGGCGTTGTTGATCAGGCCGTGGATCGCGCCGAAGTCATCGGCCACCCGGGCGACCATGTGCGTCACTTGCTCTTCGTCCGCGACGTTGCACAGGTAGCTGCGCGCCTCGACGCCCTTGGCCTTGCAGGCGGCGACGGCGGCGTCGAGCTTTTCCTGGTTCAGGTCCACCAGCGCCAGCTTCGCGCCCTTGCCGGCGAAGTACTCGGCCATGGAGCGGCCCAGACCCTGGCAACCGCCGGTGATAATGATTACTTTGTCAGTGAGTTGCATGCGCGTGCCCCCGATGGCAGGTCAAAGTGGTGTCCTTTTGGGGCCTCTGGATCTGCACCGGCCGCAGCGAGGTTGCACATCAGAATTGCCCGTCGGCGTGGCCGGGACTTGACCCGGGCGCCCGTCCGTTTTTATGACGTAAATTATTAAAGGAGTCATAAATTGAGCGTTGAAGCGGCTAAGCATGCCCGAGAATTGCTTCTCAAGGAATACCGTGGAGTGCTCTCGACCCACTCCAAGTCGATGCCCGGTTTTCCGTTCGGCTCCGTGGTTCCGTACTGCCTCGACGATCAGGGCCGGCCGCTGATCCTGATCAGCCGCATCGCCCAGCACACCCACAACCTGCAGAAGGATCCCAAGTGTTCGCTGCTGGTGGGCGAGCGCGAGGCCGAAGACGTGCAGGCCGTCGGTCGCCTGACTTACCTGGCGGAAGCGGAAAAGCTTGCGGACGAGGCCGCCGTCGAGGCCGCCGCCGAGCGCTACTACCGCTATTTCCCTGACTCGCAGAACTACCACAAGGCCCACGACTTCGACTTCTGGGTGCTCAAGCCGGTGCGCCACCGCTACATCGGCGGATTCGGCGCGATCCACTGGGTCGAGCACCTGACGCTGGCCAACCCGTTCGCCGGCCAGGCCGAAATCAGCATGGTCGAGCACATGAACAGCGACCACGCCAAGGCCATTGCCCATTACGTCGACCTCGCCGGCCTGCCGAAAGGCGCACCGGCGCAAATGGCCGGGATCGACACCGAAGGCATGCACCTGCGCATCGGCCAGGCGTTGTACTGGCTGCCGTTTCAAGCGCCTTGCAACACGCCGACACAAGTGCGCGAAGCCTTGGTTTTCCTGGCCCGCGCCGAACATTGGCCGAAAAATGCGCCCGCCGGCGCTTGAATTCACGAAAGGGCGACGTCATCTAAGGCTTACTTGCAAGGCATTCTTGCGTTGAGGAACCCTTAGATGCGCCCTTATTTGTTGCTCTTTCTGCTCTTCCCGGTGTTGGAGCTGTTCGTATTCGTGAAGGTGGCGGGAGCCATCGGTTTTTTCCCGGCCCTGCTGCTGATCATCCTCGGCTCGATGTTCGGCGTGTTCGTGCTGCGCGTCGCCGGGCTGGCCACTGCGCTGCGTGCCCGTGAAAGCCTGAGCCGCGGCGAACTGCCCGCGCAGACCATGCTCGAAGGCCTGATGCTGGCGCTGGCCGGCGGCCTGCTGATCCTGCCGGGCTTCATCAGCGACGTGGTCGGTCTGCTGTTGCTGCTGCCGTTCAGCCGTCGCCTGATCGCCGGCAAAATGCGCCAGCGCGCCGAAGAGCAAACCATGCGCCAACGCGCCTTCGCCGACGACCTGCAGCCCCGTGGCGGCCCCGCGCCGCGCGAGCCCCTGGGCCGCGAGCCGACGGTGATCGAAGGCGAATTCGAGCACCGCGACACCAAGTGATCCCTCTTCGGCACGGCACCTTCGGGTGCCGTGTCCGTTTCCGGGGCCTGCCTGAGAAAATTTTTCTGCCCTGCCCTTGTAATAAGCTTATGCGCCCTTATGTATCGGTCACCGCAAGGTTTCCGGCGCACCCGCCGGACAGACTTCCGCGTCTCGCACGTCGAGCCGCAACCGGCGCAGGCCGGATTCGTTAAACCCGCCGGGACTACACCGGCCGATGAAAACCACAATTAGGAGAGATCGACAATGAAGCTTCGTCCTCTGCATGACCGCGTCGTTATCCGTCGCAGCGAAGAAGAAAAGAAAACCGCTGGCGGTATCGTCCTGCCAGGTTCGGCTGCTGAGAAGGCCAACCACGGTGAAGTCCTCGCTGTAGGCCCGGGCAAAGCTCTGGAAAGCGGTGAAGTGCGTGCACTGTCCGTGAAGGTCGGCGACAAGGTCGTGTTCGGTCCTTACTCCGGCAGCAACACTGTGAAAGTCGACGGCGAAGACCTGCTGGTGATGAGCGAGAACGAAATCCTCGCCGTCATCGAAGGCTGATGACCCCCGTTCATTTTCCCGCTACCCCAAAGCATTCAAGGAATATCGATCATGGCTGCTAAAGAAGTTAAATTCGGCGATTCCGCCCGCAAGAAAATGCTCGTCGGCGTCAACGTTCTGGCTGACGCGGTAAAAGCGACCCTGGGCCCGAAAGGCCGTAACGTGATCCTCGAGAAGAGCTTCGGCGCTCCGACCATCACCAAGGACGGCGTTTCCGTCGCCAAAGAGATCGAGCTGGAAGACCGCTTCGAGAACATGGGCGCGCAGTTGGTCAAAGACGTTGCCTCCCG
This sequence comes from Pseudomonas ekonensis, assembly GCF_019145435.1. Taxonomy (NCBI): domain Bacteria; kingdom Pseudomonadati; phylum Pseudomonadota; class Gammaproteobacteria; order Pseudomonadales; family Pseudomonadaceae; genus Pseudomonas; species Pseudomonas ekonensis. The sequence goes on from NZ_JAHSTS010000001.1 coordinate 663,625, forward strand.
TGCCAACGACGACGCCGGCGACGGCACCACCACCGCCACCGTCCTGGCTCAGTCGATCGTCAACGAAGGCCTGAAGGCCGTCGCTGCCGGCATGAACCCGATGGACCTGAAGCGCGGCATCGACAAGGCGACCATCGCCATCGTCGCTGAGCTGAAGAAGCTGTCCAAGCCATGCGCCGACACCAAGGCCATCGCTCAGGTGGGCACCATCTCCGCCAACTCCGACAACTCCATCGGCGACATCATCGCCGAAGCCATGGAAAAGGTCGGCAAAGAAGGCGTGATCACCGTTGAGGAAGGCTCGGGCCTGGAAAACGAACTGTCGGTCGTTGAAGGCATGCAGTTCGACCGCGGCTACCTGTCCCCGTACTTCGTCAACAAGCCGGACACCATGGTGGCCGAGCTCGACGGCCCGCTGATCCTGCTGGTCGACAAGAAGATCTCCAACATCCGCGAAATGCTGCCTGTGCTGGAAGCCGTCGCCAAGGCCGGCCGTCCGCTGCTGATCGTGGCCGAAGACGTCGAGGGCGAAGCCCTGGCGACCCTGGTCGTGAACAACATGCGCGGCATCGTCAAGGTCGCAGCCGTCAAGGCGCCTGGCTTCGGCGACCGCCGCAAGGCCATGCTGCAGGACATCGCCGTCCTGACCGGCGGCACCGTGATCTCCGAAGAGATCGGCCTGAGCCTGGAAAGCACCACCCTGGAACACCTGGGCAACGCCAAGCGCGTGACCCTGTCCAAGGAAAACACCATCATCGTCGACGGTGCTGGCGTACAGGGCGACATCGAAGCCCGCATCGCCCAGATCCGCGCCCAAGTGGCCGAGACTTCCTCGGACTACGACCGTGAAAAACTGCAGGAGCGTCTGGCCAAGCTGTCCGGCGGCGTTGCGGTGATCAAGGTCGGCGCCGGTTCCGAAGTCGAAATGAAAGAGAAGAAAGCCCGCGTTGAAGACGCCCTGCACGCCACCCGCGCAGCCGTCGAAGAAGGCGTGGTGCCTGGCGGCGGCGTTGCGCTGATCCGCGCTCTGGAAGCCATCGGCACCCTCAAAGGCGACAACGCCGACCAGGACGTGGGCATCGCTGTCCTGCGCCGCGCCGTTGAAGCGCCGCTGCGTCAGATCTCCGCCAACAGCGGCGACGAGCCGAGCGTTGTGGTCAACGAAGTCAAGAACGGCAAAGGCAACTTCGGTTACAACGCCGCGACTGGCGAGTACGGCGACATGATCGAAATGGGCATCCTGGATCCGACCAAGGTGACCCGTTCCGCACTGCAAGCGGCATCGTCCATCGGCGGTCTGATCCTGACCACCGAAGCTGCAGTGGCCGACGCGCCGAAGAAAGACGCTCCAGCTGGCGGCGGCATGCCAGACATGGGCGGCATGGGTGGCATGGGCGGCATGATGTAAGCCAGCCTCACCCCTGTACGGAAAACCCCGCCTGCGATGAGCAGGCGGGGTTTTTTATTGCCCGGATTTCAGGGTTCACCCGGTGTCCGTTGTAGGAGCGAGCCTGCTCGCGAATGGGCCATGTCAGTCAATGCAGCGCTGACAGGCATGTCGCCAATCGCCAGCAGGCTGGTTCCCACAGTGTCTGGCGGTGTCCGCCGCATCCAGTCCTGTCCCTTGCGGGAGCCAGCCTGCCGGCGATGGCGTCGACGGGCGTTGCCAGTCAGGCGTTGACCGGTTGCGCCGCAGGTGCGGTCTCGTCCCGGACGGCCGGGCGGTACAGGATCCAGTAGTAGGATCCCAGGCAAATCAGCCAGCAGAAGATCGCCGTCCACACGTTGTGCGAGAAGAAGTGCGCGCCCTGCATCATCCGGCTGACGGAGAACACCGACCCCAACGCAAACGCGAAGATGAACGCCTGGCGCGCCAGGCGCGGACGCCGGTCGCGCAGCACGAAAAACAGCGCGAACAGGGTGAACCCGGTGGCGGCGTGTCCGCCCGGCCAGCAGCGGCCGGGCTTGTCGGTGTCCGGACGGTGGCTGAGCAGCTTGCTGTAGGTCTCGTGGCCGCCGAACTGCTCCAGGCTCCAGGGGCACTGCACCGCGGTGACGGCTTTCATCGGCGTCACGAACGAAGTCGCCAGGCCCAGCGACAGCACCAGGCAACCCAGCTCACGCTTGAACGGCTTGAGGCGCACCATGAAGAACGCGCCGATGAAACCGAGGAGGGCAAACACCGAGAAGGCGATGACCACCTGCTTGGCGCGGTCGTGGAGGATGTTTTCCAGGAAGTAGCTGTGGCGGCCGATGAAGTCGCCGGCGGCCGGATCATAGAACAGCTGCGCCAGATCCATATCCAGATCGGTCAGCTCCAGCAGCACCAGAATGACGGCGGCGGCGACGGGAATGCCGAGGCACAGCCAGAAGTTCAGCGGACGGGGGGTGGGGCGTACGGCGCTTGAAGGCATGATGGATCCTGAAACAAGAAAACGCCCCGGCGCATCGGCCCCGGGGCGCTTCGGTTAACGTTCGCTGACTTGCGCAGCGCCCTCCTTGGACGCTTTCCAGCCAAGCAGCTGCTGCGTGAAGCCATGACTGGCGGTTTGGTAATAGGTGATGGCGCGGCCGATCAGCGGGTCGTCGCTGCCCGCGCGGGATTCGCGGCTTTCGCTCAGCGCATTGTCATGCCGGCGCAGGCCCTGGCGCGGACTGAGGATCGCCAGATCCTTGCCGTCGAACAGGCCCAGATGCTGGTAGTTGCCCACCACGACACGCGGCGGCAACGGGTTGTCCTGCAACAGGTTGCGGCCGAAGAACGTCGATTGGTAATCCAGGTTGAGCAGGCCCAGCAGCGTCGGCGCCAGGTCGATCTGGCTGGCCAGCTGAGCGTCTTCGCGCGCCGGGATCAGCTTGGGCGCGTAGATGAACAGCGGGATCTGATAGTTGCTGATCGGCAAGTCTTCCTTGCCCGCGCTGCCGGCGGTGTGGTCGGCGACGAAGATGAAGATCGTGTCGTCGAACCACGGTTTCTGCCGCGCCTGCTCCAGGAACCGGCCGATGGCGTAGTCGGTGTACTTCACCGCACCGTCGCGACCGTTGCCGGACTTGATGTCGATCCGGTTGTCCGGGTAGGTGTAGGGGCGGTGGTTGGAGGTGGTCATCAACTGCAGCAGGAACGGCTGGCCTTTGGCGAAGTCGGCGTCCGCCAGTTTCAGCGTCTGCTTGTACAGGTCCTCGTCGGCCATGCCCCAGGCGTTCTTGAAGTGGATCTCGGACTCATCGACGCTGCTCTGGTCGACGACACGGTAGCCGTTGCCGCTGAAGAACGCGTTCATGTTGTCGAAATAGCCGCGCCCGCCGTAGACGAACACACTGTCGTAGCCGACGGCGTTCAGTTGCCGGCCGAGGCTGGCGAAGCCGCTTTCGCGGCCGATGCGCTTGACGATGGAACGGCCCGGCGTCGGCGGGATGGCCAGGGTGATGGCCTCCAGGCCGCGGTCGGTGCGGGTGCCGGTGGCGTAGAAGTTGTTGAAGTACAGGCTCTGCTTGCGCAGGGCATCCAGGTTCGGCGTCAGGTTGCGCTCGTCGCCGTTGCTGCCCAGGTACTTGGCGCTCAGGCTTTCGATGGTCACCAGCACGATGTTCGGTTTGCGCGGCGTGCCGGGGTTGTCGATCATCCGGCGGATGTCCTGGGGATCCTGGCCGATGAAGCGCGCATCGGGCTCGTTCAGTTCGGCGCGGATCTGCCGGCCGACGGCCTCGGGAGCCAGGCTGCTGTAGAACTGGCCGTAGTCCAGCTCATTGTTTCGGAACGCGGCGAAGAACTGATAAGGGCCGTTGCTCGCCAGCTCGTTCCGGTAGGCGTTGCCGCCCTGGGCGCGGGGGAAGCCTTGGCCGAGCAGTTGCAGGCTCAGGCCGGCGACGATCAGCAGGCCCAACGCATTGAACAGGCGTGCGCGCAGCGGCGGCAACGGCGCATCCAGCGCGGCGTTCAGCGGCTTGCGCAGCGCCAGGCTCAGGCCGGCGGCCAGCAGCGCCAGCAGGCTGAGCAGGGTGCCGATCGGGTAGGACTCCAGCACGTTGTTCAGCACCTCATCGGAGTACACCAGATAGTCGACCGCGATGAAGTTGAAGCGCACACCGAACTCGTCCCAGAACAGCCATTCGGCCACGGCGGTGAACAGCATCGCGAACAGGCTGACCGTCAACAGCCCTTGCAGGAACCAGCGGTGGCCCCGGCGGCGCCACAGGGCCGGCGGGCAGATCAGCAGATACAGCCCCATCGGCAGCGCCGCATAGGCGAGAAAGCCCAGGTCATAGAGCAGGCCGATGCCGAACAGGGAAAAGGCGATGCCGCCGGCCTCATCCAGATGGGTCAGCAGCAGCGCCGTTCGGGTCAGGGAAAACACCACCAGCCAGGCACCGGTGATCAACAGCAGAAAGCGCATGGGCGCCGTCTTGAAAAAGTCCATTGGCTACGATCCTTATATAAGGCGCGGGAGTGTCGCGTCGCCGCTGTCGTCAGCGTGTGAACCGATAGTGAAAATCTCGTCAAATCGACCATTCGCTCGGGCGGCCCGACCCGCGCGGCGTGCGGCCCTAGCCCTGAGCGGCGCTTGGCCGTAAGCTGCGCGGGCCAAGACGGCCGTTTCGGTGTACGGAGGAGGTGCCCATGCGAATTCTTTTGGTTGAGGACAACCGCGATATCCTGGCCAACCTGGCCGATTACCTGGGGCTCAAGGGCTATACCGTCGATTGCGCCCAGGACGGCCTGTCGGGCCTGCACCTGGCGGCCACCGAACACTACGACCTGATCGTGCTCGACATCATGCTGCCGGGCATCGATGGCTACACCCTGTGCAAACGGCTGCGCGAAGACGCGCGCCGGGACACCCCGGTGATCATGCTCACCGCCCGCGACCAGCTCGACGACCGTCTGCAAGGCTTCAAGTCCGGCGCCGACGACTACCTGATCAAGCCGTTCGCGCTGTCCGAACTGGCGGCCCGGATCGAAGCGGTGATGCGCCGCACCCAGGGCGGCGGACGCCGTGCGCTGCAGGTCGGCGACCTGAACTACGACCTCGACACCCTGGAGGTCACCCGCGAAGGCAAGCTGCTCAAGCTCAACCCGGTCGGCCTCAAGCTGCTCGCGGTGCTGATGCAGAAGAGCCCCCACGTGCTGCGCCGGGAAATCCTCGAAGAGGCGCTGTGGGGCGACGACTGCCCGGACAGCGACAGCCTGCGCAGCCATGTCCACCAACTGCGCCAGGTGATCGACAAGCCGTTCGCCAAGCCGTTGCTGCACACCGTGCACGGCGTGGGTTACCGCCTGGCCGAGGGGCGTGATGGAGTTTAAGCAGAGCCTTGCCCAGCGGATCATCATCGCCTTTGCGTTGATGAGCGCACTGGTGGCCGGGGCGTTCGCCATGGGGATCGTCGCGACGGTCCATCTGGTCGAGGAAAAACTGATTTCGGCGGGGCTGGGCGGCGACCTGCAGCGCTTGCTGCTGATGGACAACGTCTCGGACTGGAGCCACCGGCCCGAGCCGGACCAGTTGTTCTACTTCAGCGGCGGACCGGGGGACTTCGAGCTGCCCAAGGACCTGCGCCACCTGGACTCGGGCTTTCACGAAGTCTTTCGCGAGCAGCTGTCGTATCACGCCATGGTCGAGATCGTCGATGGCCGGCGCTATGTGCTGCTGCAGGACCAAAGCGATTTCGAAGAGCGCGAGCGCGTGCTGTTCGCCGTGGTGCTGGTGGGCTTCGTGCTCAGCCTGGCGTTGGCGGTGTTCCTGGGCTGGGTGCTGGCGCGCAAGGTGATGGCGCCGGTGGTGCGGCTGGCGCGCCAGGTGCGTCACCGCGATCAGTTGCTCGGACTGGCGCCGCCGCTGGCGCCGGACTACGCGGCCGACGAAGTGGGCGAACTGGCGGTGGCGTTCGACGCCACCCTCGGACGGCTGCGCCAGGCGCTGACCCGCGAGCGTCTGTTCACCAGTGACGTGAGCCACGAACTGCGTACGCCGCTGATGGTGCTGGCCAGCTCCTGCGAGCTGCTGCTGGAGAACCCGGGCATCGACCAGCGCGGCCGGGCCCAGGTCGAGCGGATCGCCCGTGCCAGCGAAGAAATGCGCGAACTGGTGCAGACCTTCCTGATGCTGGCCCGGGCCAAGCGCGAAGACGCAGGCGTTTCGCCCCGGCAGAGCCTGGCGCAGGTGGCGGACAACCTGCTGTGCCTGTGGCGCGAGCCGATCGAGAGCAAGGGGCTCACGCTGATCTTCGAACCGGGCAACCCGCCGGACACCCTCTACAACGCGACCCTGCTCAACGCGGTGATGGGCAACCTGCTGCGCAATGCGCTGCACTACACCGAACAGGGGTTCATCCGCTTGACCCTCAACGGCAACGGTTTCGTGGTCGAGGACTCGGGGGTGGGCATCCCCGAGGAAAAACGTGAAGCCATGTTCCAGCCGTTCGTGCGCGGCACCGAAAAGCGCGGCGAAGGCCTGGGGCTCGGGCTCTCGCTGGTGCAGCGAATCTGCGAAAACCAGGGCTGGAGCGTCAACCTGAGCACGATGGAACCCAATGGTTGCCGATTCGAGGTGGATTTGGACCAGACCTGAGCTACAGTGATGGCCCTGAGCTACTGTGGAATGGTTGTAAAACCCTGAAATGTTTTAGGGTTTTACATGACGTATTTTTCACAAATGGATGACCTGACGCTGACACGGCCCTGCATAAGGTGGCCTCATCAGTAATTCAGGAGTCCTGGTGATGGCCGGCCCGATCAAGCTCGATTTTTCCGAAAAGTACGACGATAACCATGCGCAAAAGTATCTGCGCAAGCATCAGGACGGTCTCGGGCGTCGGTTGTCGCACTGGCGCGACCTGCAACTGGCCCGCAAGGCGCTGACCCTGGTCGGCGAACCGGGGCTGGTGCTGGACCTGCCTTGCGGGGCCGGACGTTTCTGGCCGCTGCTGGCCGAAAAGCCGAACCGGGTGATCATCGGCGCGGACAACTCCGAGTCGATGATCAAGACCGCCATGCAGGCCCAACCGGCCGATGTGGTGAAACGGGTACAGCCCTTGCACACATCTGCGTTCGACATCGCCTTGCCTGACAACGCCGTCGACAGCATTTTCTGCATGCGTTTGCTCCACCACATCGGTGAAGCTGAGCATCGACGGGCCATTTTGCGCGAGTTCGAGCGCGTCACCCGCGACAGCGTGATCGTTTCGTTGTGGGTGGACGGCAATTTCAAGGCCTGGAAACGCAAGCGCGCCGAGCGCAAGCGTGGGCAAGCGGGTTACCAGAACCGCTTTGTGTTACCGGCCGCTACGGTCGAGAAAGAATTCGAAGACGCGGGTTTCCGCATCCAGGAACAACTGGATTTTATTCCGCTCTATGCCATGTGGCGGGTTTACGTATTACGCAAGAGGTAACGGGATGGCAGTGCATATTGCAGCAGAAACGGAAGTCGCTCCCCAGGATCGCTTCGACTACTACTGGAACCAGCGGGGCGAGTGGGTGGAAGAGCCCAACGTGCGTCGCGGCGGTGAGAGTGGGGTGCAACGGGTCATGGGCCGCGATGGCCAGCTGCTGTATGCCAAACGCCAGACCGGCCACATCTACCGCAGTTTGATGCATCCGTTCGGTCGCCCGACGGTGCTGCGCGAGCGCGATGCGCTGAACGGCGCCGGCGCGCTCGGCGTGCGCGTACCGCAGATCGTGTTCTGCGGCGCCCAGCCTGACCCTGTGCACAAATGGCGTGCGCTGCTGGTGACCAAGTCCCTGGACGGCTTTCTGGAACTGGAGCAATGGGAAGCCGCCGGCGGCCGCGAGCGCCATGGCGAGGCGGTGTACGAGCGTGTGCTCAAGGACCTGGCCGACAACCTGGCGCGCCTGCACCGGGGCCGTTGGCAGCACAGCTGCATCTACATCAAGCATGTGTTTGTCCGCGTCACCGGTGAGGGCGACGGGGCCCAGGTTGAAGTGGCCCTGATCGATCTCGAGAAATGCCGCCGTCGGCTGACCGCCGGTCGTGCGGCAGCCCATGACATGAAGCAATTGCGTCGCCATTCGTCGTTCAGGGATTCGGACTGGAAAAAACTCGTCTATTTTTATGAGACGGCGTTTGGCAGCGCTATCAAAGGTTTATAGCGATGAAACTAGAAATTGCGCGAGGTTTGTTTTTGGTAGGAGCCTTGGCAGTTGCTTCATTGGCGGTGGCGGCCTGGGAACAGCCACGCATGCAGGTGATCGGCAAATCGGCGGGCGAAGTCCATCGCCCGGTGCCTCGGGTGGTGAAGACCGCCGTGTCGTCTGAACCGGATCATGATTTGTTGCTGTTCATGTTCGGTCTCTCGCAACGGATGAGACCGCAGAGCTGAATTCCCCCGCAGCCTCATGAAAAGGCCTCGCCGATGCGAGGCCTTTTTTGTGCCTTTGACTTCTGTGGTGAGGGAGCCACAGGGTCACTGTGCCTTGTCGGGCTTGGCCAGGAAGGTGTAGACGCACGGCAGGACGAACAGGGTGAACAAAGTCCCGATGGACATCCCCGTCGCGATCACCGTGCCGATGTCGAAACGGCTGACCGCGCCGGCGCCGCTGGCCAGGATCAACGGCACCATGCCGAACACCATCGCCGCCGTGGTCATCAGCACCGGACGCAGGCGGATGGCCGCCGCTTCCTCCACGGCCTCCCGGGCGCTCAGGCCCTTCTCCTTGCGCAGCAGGTTGGCGAACTCGACGATCAGGATGCCGTGCTTGCTGATCAGGCCGATCAACGTCACCAGCCCGACCTGGGTGTAGATGTTCATGCTCGACCAGCCCAGGAACAGCGGGATCAGTGCGCCGCAGATCGACAGCGGCACGGTGACCAGGATCACCAGCGGGTCGCGGAAACTCTCGAACTGCGCAGCCAGCACCAGGAAGATGATCGCCAGCGCCAGGGCGAAGGTCACCCACAGTGCGCTGCCTTCCTGCACGTACTGCCGGGAAGAGCCGCCGTAGTCGAAGGCGAAGCCGGCCGGGGCCTCTTCCCGGGCGATCTGGCGCACGGTGTCGATGGCTTCGCCCATGCTCACCAGCGGAAACCCGGACAGCTTCGCCGCGTTGAGCTGCTGGAACTGGTTGAGCTGCCTTGGCCGCGCGCGGTCGGTCACCGTGATCAGGGTGGACAGCGGCAACAGTTCGCCACGGGTGTTCTTCACGTAGTAGTTGTTCAGCCAGTCCGGGTTCTCGCGGTAGGGGCGTTCGACCTGGGCGATGACCTTGTAGCTGCGCCCCTCGATGGTGAACCGGTTGATCTCGGCCTCGCCCAGGAGGGTGGCGAGGGTGCCGCCCAGGTCCTGCATCGACACGCCCATCTGCGCGGCCTTGGCCCGGTCGATGTCGACCACCACTTCCGGTTTGTCGAAGGCCAGGTCCAGGTCGACGAAGGCGAACTTGCCCGATTCCGCCGCGCGTTTCTTGATCCGGTCGGCGACCTCCAGCAGCACTTCGTAGTCGTTGGCGGTGTTGATCACGAACTCGAACGGCAAGCCTTCGCCGGTGCCGGGCAGGGAGGGCAGGTTGAAACCGAAGATCTGCAGGCCGGGAATGCGTTCCAGCTTGCCCTGCACTTCGGGCAGGATCTGCATCTGCGTGCGGTGGCGCTCGTTCCAGGGCTTGAGCAGGAAGCCGCCGATGCCGGTCTGCACGCCGTTGTAGCCGTTGATCTGGAAGGACGAGTAGTACTCGGGGAACTCCTTGAAGATCTTGATGAATTCGTCGGTGTAGGTGTTCAGGTAATCGAGGTTGGTCGGCTGCGGGGCGTTGGCCATCATGAAGATGATGCCCTGGTCCTCGTCCGGCGCCAGCTCCGATTTGGTGAACTTGAGCAGCACCGGGATCAGGCACAGCACGATCACCGCGAACACCAGCACCACCGGCCGGGTGTTCAGCGTGCCGTGCAGCAGGCTCTGGTAGCGGCGCTTGAGGCCTTCGAAGATCAGGTCGAGGCGATGGGCCAGGCCGCTGGCGTTCTCGTCGTGGCGCAGCAGCACGGCGCACATCATCGGCGACAGGGTCAGGGCGACGATCCCGGAGATCACCACCGCCCCGGCCAGGGTCAGGGCGAACTCCTTGAACAGCGCCCCGGTCAGCCCGGTGAGAAAACCGATGGGCGCGTACACCGCCGCCAGGGTGATGGTCATCGACACCACCGGCAAGGCGATTTCCCGGGCGCCTTCCAGGGCCGCCTCGAACGGCGTCTTGCCCTCTTCGATGTGGCGGTGGATGTTCTCCACCACGACGATGGCGTCGTCCACCACCAGACCGATGGCCAGCACCATCGCCAGCAGGGTCAGCAGGTTGATCGAATAGCCCATCATCTGCATGAAGAACATCACGCCGATCATCGACAGCGGGATGGTCACCACCGGGATCACCACCGAACGCAGCGCGCCGAGGAACAGGAACACCACCACGATCACGATCAGCACCGCTTCGAACAGGGTCTTGAGCACTTCGTCGATGGAGGCCTGGATGAACAGCGTGGCGTCGTAGGCGATTTCGCTCTTGAGGTTGGGCGGGAGCTGGGCCTCCAGCTGCGGCATGATCTTGCGCACTTCCTTGATCACGTCCAGCGGGTTGGCCGCCGGGGTCGCCTTGATCCCGATGTACACCGACGGCGTGCCGCCGAAGGAGCTGATGGAGTTGTAGTTCTCGGCGCCCATCTCGACCCGCGCCACGTCCCGCAACAGCACCCGGCTGTCGCCGTCGACCTTGAGCGGGATCGCCGCGAAGGCCTCGGCGGACTTCAGTTCGGTGTTGGCGTTGATGCTGGTGACCACGTACTCGCCCTTCACCTCGCCGGCGGCGGACAGGAAGTTGTACTGGCGCACGGCGTTGGTCACGTCGCTGGCGCTCAGGCCGAAGCCGGCGAGCTTCACCGGGTCGAGCCACAGGCGCATGGCGAACACCTGGTTGCCGAGGATCTCTGCCTCGGCCATGCCCGGCAGGGTCGCCAGCTTCGGCTGGATCACCCGCGACAGGTAGTCGGTGATCTGCGGGTTGCTCAGGTCCTTGCTGAAGAAGCTGATGTACATCAGCGCCGAGGCGTCGGCGGACTCCTTGCTCAGCACCGGGTCTTCGGCGTCCTGCGGCAGCTTGTTCTTCACCTCGTTGGCCTTGGCCAGCAGCTCGGTGAACAGGCGGTCGCTGTTGGAGCCGATGCGCGCGTAGATCGAGATCACCGAGAAGTTCTGGCGGCTGACCGAGGTCATGTAGTCGATGCCCTCGGCGCTCGCCAGGCTCTGCTGCATCGGCTGGGTGATGTAGCCCTGGATGGTTTCGGCGTTGGCGCCGGGGTAGGCGGTGGTCACCGTGATCAGGGCGTTTTCCATCTGCGGGTACTGGCGCAGCGGCAGCTTGCTCCAGGCCTGGAAGCCCAGCAGCACGATCAGCAGGCTCACCACGGTGGCGAGCACCGGGCGACGGATGAACGGGTCGGTAAAGGCCATGGGGTTTCCTTGATCAGTCGGCGCGGCGCGGACTGTTCTGCTCGCCGAGGGTCTTGTCGTCGCTGATGGCGATGTGGGCACCGTTGTCCAGTTTGATCTGGCCGGCCGTCACCACCTGTTCGCCGCTCTGCACGCCCTTGTTGATCATCACCAGGCCGTCACGGCGTTCGCCGGTCTCGATGAAGCGCCGTTCGGCGATCAGCATGGGCTGGCCGTTCTCGTCTTTTTCGACGCTGCCGTCCTCGGCCTTCTTCTGCCCGACCACGTACAGCGAGTTGCCGTAGAGGGTGTAGGTGACCGCGCTCTCCGGCACCACCACGTGCTTCTGCGGATCCGGCAAAAGCACCTCGACGCTGGCGAACATACCCGGCAGCAGCTTGCCGTCGGGGTTGGCCAGGGTGGCGCGCACGAGGATGTTGCGGGTGGTGTTCTCCACGATCGGGTTGATGGCGCTGATGGCGCCGGGGAAGGCCTGGCCGGGAAACGCCGCGACCGCGACCTGCACCGGCTGGCCGAGGGCCAGTTTCGGCGCCGACTGCTCCGGGACGTAGAAGTCGGCGTAGAGGCTGCTCAGGTCCTGCAGGGTGGCGATCCTGGTGCCGCTGGCCAGGTAGTCGCCGACGTCGACCTGGCGGATGCCGATGGTGCCGCTGAACGGCGCGGCGATGCGTTTCTTCGCCAGCGCCGCATTGAGCTGGTTGACCGTGGCCTTGTTCTTTTGCAGTTGCGCCGAGAGCCGGTCGTATTCGCCTTTGGAGATGGCGCTGCTGCCGACCAGCTGGCTGCCGCGGCCGAAGTCCAGCTGCGCCAGGCCCAGGTCGGCCTTGGCGGTTTCGAGCAGGGCGGACTCCACCGCGCTGTCGAGCTGCAGCAGCGGCTGCCCGGCCTTGACCTTCTGCCCGGACTCGAACTTGAGCTCGGTGACGGTGCCGTTGGTCTCCAGCCTCAGCTCGACGCCCTGCAGCGCCTTGAGCGTGCCGACGGTGGGCAGGCGCATCTGCCACGGGCGCTCGGCGGCAGTGGCGACGGCGACGCTGATCGGCGGTTTCGGCTTGGCGAAACCCTGGATCATCGTGTAGATGGTGAAGGCCTTGTAGCCGGCCAGCGCCAGGACGATCAGCAGTACGACACCCAACATTTTCAGCATGCGGCGACGCAGCATATTCCAGTTCCTTGGAGAAAATCAGGCGAGACAGGCGGGCACATTACTCCGAGTCCGGCAGGGATTCCAACTGCCAGTTTTTACAGGGTATGAGGGGGAGGGGGACAACGATGAAGCGCCGCCGGCGGGGCCGGCGGCGGCCGGCTTCATGCCATCAGGTGCAGATGGTTGTCCCAGAGCCCCGCCGGCAGATCCAGCGGTTTGGCCAGGAGTTCGTCCTGGCGGCAATCGTAGTAGCGGCAGCGTCCCTGGCCCGAGGTCACGACGAAACCGTCTTTCACCGCGCCGACCCCGGCGCAGTCCGGCAGCGGCGCGTCGAGGCGCACTTCGCCGCTGTCCAGGTCCCAGATGAAGAAGCGGTTGCCGCGCGGGGCGGTCAGCGCCACCAGCCGCAGGTCGCTGTGCACGGCGACGCTGGCGGTGTAGTGGCCCATGGACTGCAACTGGTGATCCGGCACCGGGAACGCCACGAACGGCTGGCCCGGACGCTTGATCGCCAGCAGCTCGGAGCGCTCCTGCGAGGGCCCCATGAACTGCTGGCCGGCGACGATGGTGCCGTCGCTGGCGATCCCGAGATGACGCACGCTGTTCATCTGCTGGGCGAGGGTTTCCTTGCTCAGCAGCGTGCCGTCGCGGCGCATCAGCACCAGGCTCGGCTCCATGGCGTCGAGGTTCATGTCCACCCGGCTTTCGGCCTCGGTGCGGATCCCGCCGTTGGCCACCACCAGGGTTTCGCCGTCGGGCATCCACGACACCTGATGAGGCCCCAGGCCATGGGTGGAAATCTCGCCGCTGTGCACCAGCCGTTCGCCCTCGAACCGGTACACCCCCAACAGGCCGCGGCCCGGGTCGGTGGTGTCGTTTTCGGTGGCGTACAGGCAGTCGCCGCTGTGGTGGATCACCGCATGGCCGTAGAAATGCCGGTTCGGCTGCGAGGTCACGGTCTGCAGCAGCGCACCGTCGCGCAGGTCGATCAGGTAGCTCTCGGTGCCCGGGCGGCGGGCGACGAACAGCGCGATCGGCAGCGTCGGGTGGTTGATGATGTCGTGGCAGCGCTGGCCGACCTCGGTGGCGAACAGCCGGGTGCCGTCCAGGCGGTAGCCGACGGCGTAATGCCGGCCGTCGGCGTCGTCCCGGGCCGACAGCAGCAGCGGGCTTTGCACCTTGCGTTTGAACAGCGTCCAGCCGCCCAGCGTCACTGCTCCCAGCAGCAAACTACCTAAAGTCAGAGCCTGGCGTCGCAGCATGGCACGTGCCCTCATCAGTCACCGTCGTTGGCGTTGAAGCCCAGTTGGATGCCCAGCGCCTTGGCCAGCTCGCCTTCGTGCAGGCGGTGGACGACGTTGAGGCTGTCGTAGATGTCGTTGAGCTGCTGGCGGCCGGCGTCGTCGCCGAGCATTTCGGTCAGCGAGCGCTGGGTGCTGCCGAACAGCTTGAGCGAGGCGGCGTAGGCGGCGTCGATTTTGTCCGCCAACGGCTTCTGCTCGGCCGGCAGCAGGCCGCGCAGGCCTTTGTTGTCGACGCCTTCCCAGACGGTCTTGGCGGCGGCGAGGCTGGCTTCCATCGCCGTCAGCGACGACTGGCTGCGCCAGGCATCGGCCTGGAACGGCTGCGGTACGCCCTTGCTCTGGCGGCCCATCGGCGTGCCGAGCTTCTTCTTCAGGGTGTCGAGGGCGGTGACCTGCACCCGCAGCAGATCGGCGATCGCTTCGTGGGAGTCGGCGTAGCGCTGGTTGGGGAACTTGCTCATCTGCGCGAGCATGCCGTCGGTGTTGTTCCAGGTCTGCAGGATCTCTTCGGCCAGTTGCTTCTGGCGCTCGCCGATGGCCACCAGCAGCGGGCAGTACTTGGCTTTCTGGGCGGCGTCGGCCACGTCAGGCTTGCTGTCGAACAGGATGTACTCGTAGGCCGACAGGCCCTGCACCACGACGCTGGACTTGGCCAGGGCGGCGGCGTCGATCTGCGGCTGGGCGGCGACGAGCTGCTCGACCTGACGGCCGACGAGGTTCTTCTTGTCCGGCCAGAACTGCACCTGCCACGCGCGGTTGCCCTCGGCCAGCGGGCCGATCAGCAGCGGTTGCAGTTCGGCCCAGGCTTTTTGCGCGTGGAGGAAGTCGGCGCGGGCGGTGTCCAGGGTCTCTTTGCCCTGGCAGTAGGCGAGGGCGCTGATGGCGAGTTGCTTGTCGGCCTCGACCCAGCGGGTGTAGGTCGGCAGGATCACCGATTTGGCGATGGCCGCCGAGGTGACCGCTTGCGGATCCTGCGGCGAGCACGCGCCCAGGGCCAGTGCGGCAAGGCTGGTGAACAACAGCTTGGGACGGAACATGTCGGGCTCCCGATTCTTTTAAGTGTTTAAAGTGAGTTCAGAAACGCCAGCAGCGCGGCGCGCTGCCCGGCGTCGAAAGACAAAACCTGTTGCTGCGCCTTCTGCGCTTCGCCGCCGTGCCAGAGCACGGCTTCGAGCAGATCGCGGGCGCGGCCGTCGTGCAGGAACCGGGTGTGGCCGCTGACCGTCTGCGTCAGGCCGATGCCCCACAGCGGCGGGGTGCGCCATTCGCGGCCGGTGGCCTGGAATTCGGTGCGGTGGTCGGCCAGGCCTTCGCCCATGTCATGCAGCAGCAGATCGCTGTAGGGGCGGATCACCTGATTGGCCAGCTCAGGCTCCGCCGCGTCGGCGGCGGTGGTGTATTTCGGTGTATGGCAGGACTGGCAGCCGGCCTGGAAGAACAGGCTCTTGCCGGCCAGCACTTGCGGGTCGTCGACGCCGCGCCGCGCCGGGACGGCCAGGTTGCGGCTGTAGAACAGCACCAGGCGCAGGATGTTGTCGCTGACTTCCGGCTCGCCGTCCGGGCCGTTGCCGTTCGGCGCCTGTTTGCAGGCGGTTTGCGCGTCGGTGCAGTCATCGAAAGGCCTCAGGCGGGTGGTGAGGCCCATATCACCCGAGAACGCGTGAACGTTTTGTTGATTGAGGCTCGGTTGCCCGGCTTTCCAGCCGAAACGGCCCAGGACAGTCTTTTGCTGCGCGTCGTCCCAGACCCGGTTCGGCCGCCCGCTGATGCCGTTGCCTTCTTTGGCCTGGGCGGCGGCGTTGGCGAGGATCGCTTGCTCGGGGATCGCTTCGAGCAGGCCCAGGCCGATCATCGGCGGGGCGACCCGGGCCGAGAAGCGGGTGTCGGGGTGCATCGGGCCGTAGCCGAGCTGGGTGAGCTGCAGGAGGGGCTGTTGCAGTTCGACTACGCTGCCGTCCTTGAAGCGCACCGGCACCGGCGTGTATTCGACCCGCACCTTGCCTTCGGGCGCGACGCCGGGCACGGCCATGTCCTGGAACTGGCCGCCGTAGACCGGCTCCGGCACCACGCCGGTCTGTTCGATGACCTTGGCGAACTCCGGCGCATCGGGGATCGACAGGCGCACCAGCATCGACACCGCATTGACCGCATCGGGTGCAGGCGGATGACCGCGGCCGTCCTTGATGTGGCAGCCCTGGCAGGCATTGGTGTTGAGCAGCGGACCGAGGCCGTCGCGGGCGGTGGTGGTCGACGGCGCGATCACCCAGGGGCTGCGGAAGAAACTGTTGCCGACGCTGAAGTCCACCCGGCGCGACGGCGGCAGGTTGGCCGACGGCAGGGAAAATGCGTTCCGGTCGCTCTTGGTCACGGTAGCGCTGCCGCCCGAACGGGCTTCGCCCGGTTCGGCCTTGGTGAAGCGCGGGGCGTCATCGCAGGCACTCAGGCCCAGGGCCAGACACAGTGCGGACAAGCGAAGAGGCAGCGAGGGCATCAGACTTCCTGCGACAGCGGCAATTTTGAAGGCGCAAAGTCTAACAGGGCGAGGGGGATTGAATAAGAGGAATTATCGTTTGCTTGATGTGGGGCAAACAAAAAAAGGCGACCCGAAGGTCGCCTGTTTTCATTCGTGCAGCGCGGATCAGAATTCGTGATCGGCGTTGTCCGGGTTCAGGTCGCTGATGCCCAGTTTGCCGGCGGCGGCCTCGATCGAACCGGTCTGCTTGACCAGGGACGCGATGGCGTCACGCACGATCTGGTTGCCGGCGGTGTTGCCGGCGGCGATCAGCTGGTCGTAGTGCTCGCCCTTGTTGGCGTGGTCGACCATGACCTGGATCTTGGCTTCGGTGGCGGCCAGATCGTTCTTCAGGGCGGTGTCGGCGGCCGGGTCGGCCTTGGCCACCAGGGACGACAGGCTCGGGCCGGTCATCTTGGTGCCGTCGACGCGGGTGTACTCGCCCAGGTAGACGTTGCGCACGCCCTTGGCGTCGTAGAAGTGCGAGTTGTGGGTGTTGTCGCTGAAGCAGTCCTGTTCGTCTTCAGGAGAGTTGGCCTCCAGGGACACTTTCATGCGCTCGCCCGCCAGTTCGCCGAGCGACAGGCTGCCCATGCCGAACAGCATCTTGCGCAGGCCGGCTTCGGCCGGTTCGGCTTCCAGGGTGGCGCGGTAGTTGTCGGCCACGTTCGGCTTCCAGTTGCCGACCATTTCTTCCAGGTCGCTGACCAGCAGTTGGGTCACGGCCTTCAGGTAGGCGCGGCGACGGTCGTTGTGGCCGCCGGTGGCGCCGGCGCCTTCCAGGTAGTCCGAGGCCGGACGGTTGCCGGCACCCGGGCCGGTGCCGTTCAGGTCCTGGCCCCACAGCAGGAACTCGATGGCGTGGTAGCCGGTGGCGACGTTGGCTTCAGAGCCGCCCAGCTCGTTCAGGCTGGCGAGTTTCTCCGGGGTGATGTCCTTGACGTCGACCTTGTCTTCGCCGATCTGGATCTCGGTGTTGGCGATGATGTTGGCGGTGGCGCCCGGGTTGCCCAGCGCGTGTTCGTAGGACTTGTCGACGTAGTCGATCAGGCCTTCGTCCAGGGGCCAGGAGTTCACCTGGCCTTCCCAGTCGTCGATGATGGTGTTGCCGAAGCGGAACACTTCGCTCTGCAGGTAAGGCACGCGCGCGGCGACCCAGGCGGCCTTGGCGGCTTTCAGGGTGTCGGCGTTCGGCTTGGCCAGGAACGCGTCGACGGCGGTCTGCAGGGTCTTGGCGGTGGATTCGGCATCGCTGTAGACGGCGTAGACGATGTCGGCGTAGTGCGAGACGACCGCCTTGCCTGCGGCTTCGTCGACTTTGCCGGCGGCGGCCGGAGCAGGAGCGGCGGCAGTGCTGGCGGCCGGAACCGGCGCCTGGGCGGCCGCCTTTTCTTTGTCTTTGCCTTCGCCGCAACCGGCGAGGGAAATAGCGATGGCCAGCAGACTGGCGGTAGCCAGAGGCATACGAATCATGGCAAACATCCTGCTTCGGTGATTGAGTGGACTGGCGCGGAGCGCGCGCAAAACTGCGACATAATGCAAATCTTTCGCATTATGTGTAAAGGGCCGTGACTGGAAATATTTCTTGTTTGCGCAGGGCTTGCGCGGGATCGGTCGCCGGCGGCGGCATGGCCGCTCCGCTGCCGGGTTTCAGAGGATGGCCGCGTTGCTGCGCTGGGCCTGCTTGAGGTAGGCGCCCAGCTCCCGGGCCGGCAGCGGCTTGCTGTAGTGGTAGCCCTGGCCTTCGTGGCAACCCTCGGAAATGATGTAGGTCTCCTGCTCGGCGGTTTCCACGCCCTCGGCGATCACCTGCATGCCCAGGCTTTTGCCCAGCTGGATGATGGCGCGCACGATGGTCGCGTCATCGTCGTCGTCCAGCAGATCCTGCACGAAGCTCTTGTCGATCTTGATCTTGTCCAGCGGCAGGCTCTTGAGATAGCTCAGCGACGAGTAGCCGGTGCCGAAGTCGTCGATGGCGATCAGCGCCCCCGAGCGGCGCAGGCTCAGCAGGTGCTGGGCGGCGGTGCTGATGTCTTCCATCAGGCCGGTCTCGGTGACTTCCAGCTCCAGGCTGCGCGGCGGCAGGCGGTAGATCTGCAGCAGGTTGTTGACCACCCGCGGCAGCTCGGCGTGGTGCAGTTGCACGGTGGACAGGTTGACCGCCATGCGCAGGTCGGCGAAGCCCTGGTCATGCCATTCGCGCAGTTGCTTGCAGGCCTGGTCCAGCACCCACTCGCCGATGGCGATGATGGTGCCGTTCTGCTCGGCCAGCGGAATGAACAGGTCCGGCGGCACCAGCCCGTGTTCCGGGTGCTGCCAGCGGATCAGCGCTTCGACGCCCACCACCCGGTGGTCGCGGTAGCTGATCTGCGGCTGGTAGACGAGGTGGAACTGGCCGCGCAGCAAGGCGTCGCGCAGGTCCTTTTCCAGCTCGCGGCGCCGGCGCATTTCGCTGTCGACGCTGGCGATGTAGAACTGGTAGCGGTTGCGCGAACGGGTCTTGGCCAGCGTCATGGTCTGTTCGGCCTTTTGCAGCAGCTTTTCGGTGCTGTCGCCGTCCTCGGGGAACAGGGTGATGCCGATGGTCGCCCGCAGGCGGATTTCCTGATGGTCGAGGGCGAACGGCGCTTCGAGGTCGTCGAGGATGCTCTGCGCCAATTCCGCCGCCTCGTAGGGCTGCTCGATGTCGGCCTGCACCAGGGCGAACTGGTCGCCGCCCAGGCGGGCGAGGGCGCCGAGGCGTCCGCTGTGGCCGCGCAGGCGGTCGGCCAGGGCCAGCAGCAGTTGGTCGCCGGTCTGGTAGCTGAACTGCTCGTTGATGCCTTTGAAATCGTCCAGGCCTACGCATAGCACCGCGACCCGGCGCTGCAGCTTGCCGGCGTCGACGAGGATCTTGTCCAGTTGCTGCTGCAGTTGCTGGCGGTTCGGCAGGCCGGTGAGGAAGTCGTACTGGGCCATGCGCAACAGGCTGTTTTCCGCTTCGTGGCGCAGGTGGGTGTTGCGTTCGATGGATTCGAGCAACTGGTTGGCGGTGTTGATCCAGATGCCCAGTTCGTTCTTCTCGTGGCCCTTGAGCTGCGGGATCTTGTGTTCGCTGGGGCGGTCGGGATTGATTTCGGTCAGGTGCTCGATGATCCGCGACAGCGGCTTGGTCAGCAGCCAGTGATAGACCAGGTACAGCACCAGGCCCATGGCGAGGGCGCGCAGCACGCCGGAAATGAAGATGATCACCGAACTGACGATGAAGCCCTGGCCGTAGGTGGCGGTGTCGAGGGTGATGCTCAGGTCGCCGTAGTACTCGCTGTAGGGCCCGCGTCCCACCAGTTGGGTGGTGAACGTGCGTTCCTGGCCGAGGATCAGGTCGGTCAGCCAGCGGCTGTTGGACTGCTGCAGCTCCCGGGATTTCTGCGCGAGCATGGCTTCGTTGGGATGGCCGATGGACGCCTGACGCACGGCATCGTCCTGGAACAGGCCTTCGATCACCTGCATGCCCATCTCCTTGTCCAGGCTGTAGACCGCCTGGGTGGAAGGATCGCGGAACATGTCGAGGATGCGCTCGGCATCGCCGGCGACGGCCTGGCGTGTCTTATAGGCATCGAAGACGATCTGCGCGCAGCTCAAGACCACGCCGACGATCAATGCCGACAGAAGCACGACCCGGAGCAACTTCACCGACAAGCTGTTCTTGAGTTCCAGCTTCAAAGGGTTATTCCTTGTTCCGTGCGGGTAGCGTCAAGTTGCCATGAGTATTGGCAATCCGTTGTTGGCAGTCAAAGGGACAATCGGGCCACGGGACATTTGTCCGTGGGCTTGGCCGGAATGCTGCCGTCTGGAGTCTTTGCCCTAGTGACACTGTGTCGGTTGGTTCGACCTCCAACTTGAGGAACGGCGGTACAAATTTTCCTCTGTCTGATGTTAGTCCTCCGTGGCTTCGGGGCAAGGGGGCAGGGGCGGGTTTCATGGCGGGAAACGGCACCGGCTGTGACGCAGTGCCCGTTGCAGGCATAAAAAAACCCGGCCTTGGCCGGGTTCTTTCGTCTGGCGTGCAGCTTAAGCGGTGAAGGTCTTGCCTTCGAACTGCTCGGCCACGAACTTCCAGTTGACCAGGTTCCAGAACGCCTCGACGTACTTAGGACGCAGGTTGCGGTAGTCGATGTAGTAGGCGTGCTCCCAGACGTCGCAGGTCAGCAGCGGGGTGTCGCCGTTGGTCAGCGGGTTGCCGGCGCCGATGGTGCTGGCCAGGGCCAGGGAACCGTCAGCCTTCTTCACCAGCCAGCCCCAGCCGGAGCCGAAGGTGCCGATCGAGGTCTTGCTGAACTCTTCCTTGAACTTGTCGAACGAACCGAAAGCGGCGTTGATCGCTTCGGCCAGTGCGCCGGTCGGTTGACCGCCGGCGTTTGGCGCCAGGCAGTTCCAGTAGAAGGTGTGGTTCCAGACCTGGGCTGCGTTGTTGAAGATGCCGCCCGAGGAAGTCTTGACGATCTCTTCCAGCGTCTTGCCTTCGAACTCGGTGCCCGGCACCAGGTTGTTCAGGTTCACGACGTAGGTGTTGTGGTGCTTGTCGTGGTGGAACTCCAGGGTTTCCTTGGAAATGTGCGGCTGCAGGGCATCGTGGGCGTAAGGCAGCGGCGGCAATTCGAAAGCCATGATGATTCTCCTAATCAGGTCTGTTGCGGTGAGCGCAAGGCCGATCACGGGCGGCCGGAAATGCACCGGCGAGTTTTTACTCTTTGCGGCGCAGGGTTCGGATCATAGCACCGGGGGTGCGGCTTAACCACGCAACAACTGTGTGGGATAGAGGTTCCAGAGCCTTTCGCTATAAATCACGATGCCAGGATCAGTTGTCCCGCCACCGCGAACATCATGACCGCCACCGTCAGGTCGAGGATCCGCCAGGTGCTGGGCCGCGCCAGCCACGGCGCCAGCCATGCCGCACCCAGCGCCAGGGCGAAGAACCACAGCAGCGAAGCGCTGGCGGCGCCGACCACGTAAGCGCCCGGCACCGATTGCTGGGCGCCGAGGGAGCCGATCAGCAGCACCGTGTCCAGGTAGACGTGGGGGTTGAGCAGCGTCACCGCCAGCGCGCTGAGCATCACCGCCCGCAGCGAACGCACGGTCTGGTTCTCGCCCTGTTGCAGGCTCTGTTTCGAACAGGCCCGGCGCAGCGCCTGGCTGCCGTACCAGATCAGGAAGGTCGCGCCGCCCCAGCGGGCGACGGCGAGCAGCGTCGGGTTCTGCGCCAGGATCGTGGCCAGGCCGAACACGCCGGCGGCCACCAGGATGGCATCGCAGGCCACGCACAGCGCCGCCACCGGCAAGTGATGCTCGCGCCGCAGGCTCTGGGCCAGCACGAAGGCGTTCTGGGTGCCGATCGCCATGATCAGGCCGAAGGCCACCAGCAGGCCGTTCACATAGCTTTGCCACATGTCAGTTCACTCCGCGTTGGCTGCGAGGTCGCGCAGGGTCTGCATGGCGCGCTCGGCGTCGGCCTGGCCGACGAACAAATGGTCGTGGTAGTAGCCGGCGATCACGTTGCAACTGATGCCGGCCTTGCCCAACGCCGTGGCGAAGGCGGCGGTGAGGCCGACGGCTTCGAGCGCCGAGTGCACGTTCAGGGTGATCCACGCGGCGACATAGTCGAAACTGAAACCGGCCCGCACCGCGTGGGAGCGTTCCAGGATCACCGTCAGGCCTTCCTGTTCGCGGAAACTGCCGACGATCTCCAGGCCGCTGGGCAACTGGCCGTCGCGCAGGGTGCAGAACACATATTCGCCGGGGTTGAGCTGCGGGCTCATGCTGCGCAGCAGGGTGGTCAACGAGGTTTCGCCCGCCATGGGAGTGATCCTTGATAAAGAGTGCTTGCTGGCTATTCTCCCGGCTGACGTTGTATAAGAAAAACCAATAGTGCTGATCGCTCATTAGGAAAACTGATGTTCGACTACAAATTGCTTTCTGCGTTGGCGGCGGTGGTGGAACAGGCCGGATTCGAGCGGGCGGCCCAGGTGCTGGGCCTGTCCCAGTCGGCGATTTCCCAGCGGATCAAATTGCTGGAGGCGCGGGTCGGCCAGCCGGTGCTGGTGCGCGGCACGCCGCCTTCGCCGACGGAGATCGGCCGGCGCCTGCTCAACCATGTGCAGCAGGTGCGTCTGCTGGAGCGCGACCTGCAGAGCCTGGTGCCGGCGCTGGACGAAGAAGGCCTGCCGGAACGCCTGCGCATCGCCCTGAACGCCGACAGCCTGGCCACCTGGTGGGCCGAGGCGGTCGGCGATTTCTGCGCCGAGCAGCATCTGTTGCTGGACTTGGTGGTGGAGGACCAGACCGTCGGCCTCAAGCGCATGCGCGCTGGGGAAGTGGCGGCCTGCGTGTGCGCCAGCGAGCGGCCCGTGGCCGGCGCCCGCAGTGTGCTGCTGGGGGCGATGCGCTACCGTGCGCTGGCCAGCCCGGCGTTCATCGAACGCCACTTTCCGGACGGCGTGCGCGCCGAACAATTGCCGCGCACCCCGGCGCTGGTGTTCGGCCCGGACGATTTCCTGCAGCACCGTTACCTCGCGTCCCTCGGCGTGGACGGCGGTTTCGAGCATCATCTGTGCCCCTCGTCCGAAGGCTTCATCCGCCTGACCGAGGCCGGCCTGGGCTGGGGGCTGGTGCCGGAACTGCAAGTGCGCGAGCAACTGGAGCGCGGCACATTGCGCGAACTGTTGGCGGATAAACCGATCGATGTGCCGTTGTACTGGCATCATTGGCGCAACGGCGGGCAGTTGCTCGGGCTCCTGACCGATCAACTGGTGCGCTCGTCGCCCAAATGGCTGGTGCCTTTGGGGCAGCGATAAGCGTCAAGCCACAAGCGACAGGCAGGCGCTTGCGGTTCGTTTTTCACTTGCAGCTCGAGGCTTGAGGCTCGCGGCTGGTTTTGTTGGAGCTCTACATGAAAATTCTGGTCACCGGCGCAAGCGGCTTCATCGGCGGGCGCTTTGCGCGGTTCGCCCTGGAGCAGGGCCTGGACGTGCGGGTCAACGGCCGTCGGGCCGAAGGCGTCGAGCACCTGGTGCGCCGGGGCGCCGAATTCGTCCAGGGCGACCTGAACGATGCCGAATTGGTGCGCGAACTGTGTGCCGACGTCGAAGCCGTGGTGCATTGCGCCGGCTCCGTCGGCCTGTGGGGGCGCTATCAGGATTTTCACCAGGGCAACGTGCAGGTCACCGAAAACGTGGTCGAGGCCTGCCTCAAGCAGCGGGTGCGGCGCCTGGTGCACCTGTCGTCGCCCTCGATCTATTTCGATGGCCGCGACCATCTCGGGCTGACCGAAGAGCAAGTGCCCAAACGCTTGCGTCACCCCTATGCCGCGACCAAGTTCCTGGCCGAGCAGAAGGTCTTCGGCGCCCAGGAGTTCGGCCTCGAGACCATCGCCCTGCGCCCGCGCTTCGTGACCGGCGCCGGCGACATGAGCATCTTTCCGCGCCTGTTGAACATGCAGCGCAAGGGCCGCCTGGCGATCATCGGCAACGGCTTGAACAAGGTCGATTTCACCAGTGTGCAGAACCTCAACGAAGCCTTGCTCAGCAGCCTGCTGGCCGCCGGCTCCGCGCTGGGCAAGGCTTACAACATCAGCAACGGCGCGCCCGTGCCGTTGTGGGACGTGGTCAACTACGTGATGCGCAAGATGGAAGTCCCACAGGTCACCCGGTACCGTTCCTACGGCCTGGCCTACAGCGTGGCGGCGCTCAACGAGGCCGTCTGCAAGCTCTGGCCGGGGCGCCCGGAGCCCACGCTGTCGCGGCTGGGCATGCAGGTGATGAACAAAAATTTCACCCTCGACATCAGCCGCGCCCGGCATTATCTGGACTACGATCCGAAAGTCAGCCTGTGGACCGCCCTCGATGAGTTCTGCACCTGGTGGAGGGCCCAGGACATCCGCTGACGTCACGGGCGGCACTGAACCGCGCCGCGGGTTGAGGGTCAATCCCTGCGGCTGCGGGGGTTATACTGCGCAGCAATCTGCTATCACCGCGTTTCACAAAGGTTGCCTCAATGTCCATGCGTAACGATGTCCACGACGACGATTTCGACGATGTCCCGAGCCTGCGCGCCGACACCCTCGATGACGACGACTTCCCGTCCACCGCCCGCACCTCCGTGCATTCGCGCTCGCCGCAGGCGGTCAAGGTCAAGGCCGCCAGCACCGGGCCGCTGTGGGCGCTGGTCGGCGCGCTGTTCTTCGCCTTCATCGGCCTGGCCTGGTGGAGCTTCCAGCAGATTTCGCTGATGGAGCAGCAACTGGTGGCCACCCAGGAAAGCTTCGCCCGCATCAGCGAGGAAGCGGCGGGGCGCCTGCAGGACATTTCCGGCAAGGTCGTCGCCAGCCAGACCAACGTCACCACCGACAACGAAGCCCTGAAGCTGCAGATCAAGCAGCTTGAGAGCCGGCTTCAGGATCAGGGCCGCCAGCAGCAGGGCGTGGCCGGCCAGGCCACGGACCTGGACAAGCGCCTGGCGCAGATGAGCGCCCAGGCCACCGAGCAGCAGAACGCTAACACCCAGTTGCAGGCTCAGGTCAAAGCCATGGGCAACGAGCTGGCCGCAGTCAAAAGCACCCCGGCCGACACCAGCCGGGTCGATGCCCAGCTAAAAGGCCTCGATGCCCAGATCAAGGGTTTCGACGCCCAGTTCAAGAGCCTCGGCGCCGACATCACGGCCCTGAGGAAGCAGGGCAACCCGAGCGCGGCCATCGACCGTCTGGAGCAGGACATCGTCGTGCTCAAGAGCCAGCAGGACAACCGTCCGGCCGGTGGGCAGGGCGGCGGCAACACCGCCGAGTTCGACGCGTTCCGCGGGCAGATGACCCGCAACCTCAACACCCTACAGGCGCAGATCCAGAACCTGCAGCAGCAGATCAACGCCCGGCCCTGACAGGCGCTCCCTCGCCGCAGGTGTCCCGCAACATCCAGAACGATTGTGAATGTCCGTGCATGGGCCCAACCCGTCTACGCTCTTGAAACACCAACAAGAACGGGGGACGCGTCATGGGGATACTGCACAGGCTGGCCTGGTTCGGCGCGGTGCTGCTGTTGGGCGTCGGCCAGGCCGGCGCCGCCGCGCCGAAGGATGACGGCCAGGCTGCGAAGGCCTTGCTGGAAAAGGCCCTGGCCTATTACCACGACCATGGTGACAAGGCGTTCGCGGCGTTCAGCCGTCAGGGGGAGTTCGTCGACAAGGACCGCTACGTGTTCGTGGTCGACACCCAGGGCGTGATGCTCGCCAGCGGCGGGCCGTCGTCGGCGCTGATCGGCCGGGACGTGTCCGAAGTGCTGGGCCCGGACCTGCAGAAGGCCTTCAAGGACGCCTTGAAAGTGCCCGAGGCCAACGGCATCCAGCAGGCCGAGTACCGCTGGCAGAACTGGAGCGACGGCAAGGTCGAGCGCAAGCATGTGTTCTATCAGCGCATCGGCCAGCGGATCCTGGCGGTCGGCTATTACCTGCCCAGGGCTTCGGCGCAGCAGGCCCAGGCCTTGCTCGACAAGGCCGCCACCGACCTTGTGCAGAACGAGAAACGCACGCTGACGGCGATCAATTCGCTCAAGGGCGGTTACCTGCAGGATGACCTGTACGTGTTCGTGGTCAACCTGGACAACCGACGCTATGTCGCCCACGGCACCAACCTGCGGTTGATCAACACCGACTTCGCCAAGGTCAAGGATCCGGAAGGCAAACTGGTGGGCGAACCGATCCTGGCCCTGATCGGCAAGCAGGACGAAGGCGAATACGAATACCGCTGGGAGAACCCGGTGACCGGCAAGGTCGAGGACAAGCACGCCTATCTGAAGAAGGTCGGGCCGTATCTGGTGGCGGTGGGTTACTACAGCCCTTGAGCGGGTGGCTGCGGCGCCCTCACTGACGCTATCGCCAGTAGTCTGGCTCCCACAGATTTCTCGGCGCCGCCGATTCCTGTGGGAGCCAGCTTGCTGGCGATAGCGTCAGTCAAGTCACCGCAGAACCGGCGAATCTCAGCGGGCGCCATGCTCCCGACCGCGCAGCAACCGGTTGGGCATGGCCAGCGCCGCCGTCAGCCCCAGCAGCGAAACCCCGGCGCTGACCGTCAGCAAGTGCCGGAACGTCACCAGCAGTTCGGCCCGCAGCGCATCCCGGGCGGCGCCCGGCGCTGCGTTCAGGCCGTCGAGCAGCGCACTGCCGGAATGCCCTTCGCCCATCAGCGAGCCGCCGGCCAGGTGGGCGAAGCTGGAGTCCTGCAACAGCGCCAGCAGCAGCGCCGACATCAGCGCCACACCGACTGCGCCGCCCAGGGAGCGGAACAGGTTGGTGGTGCTGGTGGCGACGCCGATGTCCTTTTGCTCCACCGAGTTCTGCGTGCCCACCAGCGAGGTCGGGAACTGCATGCCGCCGGCGATGCCGCTGAGCAGCATGAACAGGCCGCTGAGCAGGGCGTCGGCCGGCGGGGTGAAGGCCATGCCGAGGATGGAGACCGGCATCAGCAGGGCGCCGGCCAGGATCTGCGGTTTGTAGCGCCCGGTCACCGACGTGCGGCGGCCGGCGAAGTACGCGCCGACGGGCAGCCCCATCGCCAGCGGCAGCAGGTGCAGCGCCGCGCTGTCGGCGCCGGCGCCGGTGACGCTCTGAAAGCGCAGCGGCATCAGCACGATCAGGGATATCGCCTGGAAGCTGCAGAAGAAGATCGTGCACCAGCACAGCAGGGCGCTGCGGTTGGTGAACAGGTGCATCGGCAGCAGGGGCTCACGGGCGCGGCGCTCATGCCAGGCGAACACCGCCAGCACCGCCACGGCGCCGGCGAACAGGCCGAGGACTTCGCGGCTGTGCCACGGGTGCCCCTGGCCGACCTGGGTGATGGCCAGCAGCAGGGCGGTCAGGCCGACGATCATCAGCAGCGTGCCCAGGTAATCGATGACCGGTTTGCGCTGCGGCACCGGCAGCCCCCGCAGGTTGCGCCGGGCCACCCACCAGGCGCCGAGCCCCAGCGGCAGGTTGATCAGGAACACCCAGCGCCATGACAGGTATTCGGTCATGTAGCCGCCGAGCACGGGGCCGGCCACGCTGGCCACCGCGTACATGCTGCTGAAGTAGCCCTGATAGCGCCCGCGCTCCCGGGGCGGCACGATGTCGCCGATGATCGCCTGGCTCACCGAGATCATCCCCCCGGCGCCGATGCCCTGGAAGATCCGCGCCAGCACCAGTTGCTCCATGCTCTGGGCCATGGCGCAAAACAGCGAAGCCAGGGTGAACAGGCCCATGCCGAACAGCATCAGTTTGCGTCGCCCGTACAGGTCGCCGAGCTTGCCGTAGATCGGCACCGCCACGGTCATCGCCACCATGTAGCCGGAGATCACCCAGGCCAGCAGGCTCACGTCCTTGAACTGCGCGGAGATGGCCGGCATCGACACGGCGACGATGGTCTGGTCCAGCGCGCCGAGGAAGATCGCCATCATCAGTGCGACCAACACGCTGCGGATGGCCGGTTTGGGCGTTTCGGGATGATTGAGGTTGGTCACGGGCGGAACCTGCGGGCAATGAGGATCCCGCAGGCCGTGAGGCGAGCGGGGATGTTCGCCAGTGTAAGTCGGTAGGAAGCTATTCGATAGCCTCATAAGGAAGTCCGACGTAATTTTCTGCAATGGTTTTTCGGCCCGCTTCCGAACTGACGAAGTAATCCAGTTCCGACGCGCTGATGCGCTGGCTGAACGCATCGTGTTCGTCGAAGCGGTGCAGCATCGAGGTCATCCACCAAGAGAAGCGTTCAGCCTTCCAGACCCGGCGCAGACAGATGTCCGAGTACTTCTGCAGCAGATCGGTGCGCTGCTCGCGGTAGACCTTCAGCAGAATGTCGAACAGGGTGCTGACGTCGCTGGCCGCCAGGTTCAGGCCCTTGGCCCCGGTCGGCGGCACGATGTGCGCGGCGTCGCCGACCAGGAACATCCGGCCGTACTGCATCGGTTCGACCACGAAGCTGCGCAGCGGCGCGATGCTTTTCTCCAGGGACGGGCCGGTCACCAGCTTCTGCGCCAGCGTCTCGGGCAGTCGGGTCTTCAGTTCGTCCCAGAAGCGTCGGTCCGACCAGTCCTCGACGCGCTCTTGGGCCGGCACTTGCAGGTAATAGCGGGTGCGGGTGGCCGAGCGCAGGCTGCACAGGGCGAAGCCGCGTTCGTGGCGGGCATAGACCAGTTCGTCGTGCACCGGCGGCGTGTCGGCCAGGATCCCCAGCCAACCGAACGGGTAGACCCGTTCGAAGACCTTCAGGCATTCGGCGGGAATCGACTGCCGCGCCACGCCGTGAAAGCCGTCGCAGCCGGCGATGTAATCGCAGTCGACGCGCCAGGTTTCGCCGTCCTTTTCGAAGGTCACGAAAGGCGTGTCGCTTTTCATGCCGCCGGGAGCGACATTGACGGCCCCGTAGATCGTCTGGCCGCCGGTCTCCCGACGAGCGGCCATGAGGTCGCGGGTGACCTCGGTCTGGCCGTAGACGGTCACGGTCTTGCCGCCGGTCAGTGCCTTCAGGTCGATGTGCACCCGGCGTCCGTCCAGGGCCAGTTCGAAGCCTTCGTGCACCAGGCCTTCGGCGTCCATCCGCTGGCCCGTTCCGGCCCGGCGCAACAGCTCTGCCATGCCTTGTTCAAGCACGCCGGCGCGGATCCGGCCGAGCACGTACTCGGGTGTCTGGCGTTCGAGGATCAGGGTGTCGATGCCGGCGTTGTGCAGCAACTGGCCGAGCAGCAGACCGGAGGGGCCGGCGCCGATGATGGCGACCTGGGTTTTGCGCGTCTTCATTGTTTTTGTCGCTCGCAAGCTTCACGCGGCCTGGGCCGGTGAGTGATTTTTATGGTTCGGGCGCTTGCATTTTTCCCTTGCGGGTCTGTCAATTGAAGGTGAAAACTGAGCCGATGCCTGTACATTCTGCCAATCGGTGCGATTATCGCCCGCAACCTTCGAGGCCTGGATTGAAGTGATGAACAAGCCTGACCTGCCTTCGATTCCGGTGTTCAAGCTCTACGGTGAAAGCCTGGACTGGCCGACCCCCGACTTGCTGCACTGCGAAACCATTTCCAAACGCAGCCGCGAACACCAATGGGAAATCAAACCCCACCGCCACGCCGATCTGTGCCAGTTGCTCTTCGTATTCAAAGGTCAGGCAGAGCTTGAAATCGAAGGTCAGCGCACGCAACTCAACGAAGCCGCGATCCAGATCCTGCCGCCCCTGTCGGTGCACGGCTTTCGCTTTTCCGAGGACGTCGAAGGGTTCGTCGTCACGCTGGCCAAACCGTTGATCAACCATTTGCAGGCGCAACTGGGCAACTCGGTGCAAGCCCTGGCCCAGGCCGACAGCTACCCGGCGGGGCAGGACGCGGACTACCTCAACAGCCTGTTCGCCGCGTTGCAGGCCGAATACAACGGCCATGAGCCGGCGCGGGAAATGCTCATGCATTCGCTCGCCAGCGTGATCATGGTCTGGGTCAGCCGTCAGGCGATCCGGCGCCACACCGCCACGCAGCGTCCGCAGCGCCAGCGCGAATACCTCAACGGGTTCATTCAGTTGGTGGAGGAGACGTACCGCCAGCACGTGAAGGTCGAGGACCTGGCCCATCGCCTGGGCATTTCGGTGTCCCACCTCAACGGCACCTGCCGCGAGCTGGCGGGGCAGCCGGCCCTGCAGATCATGCACGAGCGGCAATTGCTGGAGGCCAAGCGCCTGCTGACCTACACCAGCATGACCATCTATGAAATGTCGGATCTGTTGGGTTTTTCCGACCCGACCAACTTCACGCGCCTGTTCCGGCGCCGGGTGGGGATATCGCCGAAGGCCTTCCGCGACCGCTTGAAGACCGAACCGTAAACCTGGTAGGAGCCAGCCTGCTGGCGATGACGGACTGACAGCCACCGCCGATGTCGGCTGACAAGTCTCTATCGCCAGCAGGCTGGCTCCCACAGGGGATCGGTGTCCCGCTTCTGCTCAGCGCAGCGCGTTGAGGGTGGCGTTGTGCGGGATGCAGCGCTCGAAGTTGCAGCTGGCGTAGTCCCGGGGCAGTTGCCGCAACTGCTCCACCCGCCAGGCCGCGGTGCCGTACAGCGCCAGCGTGGCCGCACAGGTGATGAAAATCGCGAGGTATCTTCGTGTCCTGGTGTTCATGGCGGTGACCTCTGAACGAATACCCGGGGGTACTGCTTTCAGCATAGGTCAGCGGTGGTGAGTTGCCACTGCGGCGCCTGCACGGCCGCCACCGCCAGCAGGCTGGCTCCCATAAGGACGGGCGGGCGTTACAGGCCCTCGTCCCAGGCGGGGTTCTCGGGAAAGCGCTGCACCAGGAAGTCCAGCATGCAGCGCAGCGCCGCCGGCATGTGCTTGCGCGAGGCGTAGACCGCGTAGATGTTCATCCGCCGCGGTTCGGCGTGGGGCAGCAGGCGCACCAGTTCGCCGCTGTGGATGTGCACCCCGGCCTGATAGGTCGGCAGCATCGCCACCCCCGCGCCGGCCAGGGTCGCGCGCAGCAGGGTGCTGGCCTCGTTGGCGCTGATGTTGCCCTGCACCGGCACCGACACCGGTTCGCCGTCCTCCTCGAAATGCCACAGGCTTTTGCCGAAGTAGGAATGGGTCAGGCAGTTGTGCCGGCTCAGTTCCTCCACCCGCTGCGGCCGCGGCCGGTCGTGCAGGTACGACGGCGCGGCGCAGACCACCGAGCGGCACACGGTCAGGCGCCGGGCGATCAGGTTCGGGTCGAGGTCGTTGCTGGTGCGGATCGCCAGGTCGATGCGTTCGTCCACCAGGTTCACCGTGCGGTCGAGCATCTGCAGGTCGATGTTCACGCCCGGGTAGCGCTTGACGAACGCCGCCATGGCATCGGCCAGTTGCGCCTGGCCGAACGAGGTGCTGACGCTGATGCGCAGCAGCCCGCGCGGTGCGTCGTCGGGTTCGCTGACGGCGGCCTGCATGTCGCCGGACAGTTCGAGCATCTGCCGGCAGCGCGGCAGGATTTCGTTGCCGGCGGCGGTCAGGCTCAACTTGCGCGTGGTGCGGTGCATCAGGCGTGCGCCGACCCAGTCCTCCAGTTCCGCCAGATACCGCGACACCACCGGCCGCGACAGCTCCAGGTGATCGGCCGCCGCCGACTGGCTGCCCAGATCCACCACCGTGACAAACACCCGCATTGCTTGGAGACGATCCATGATTTGCCCGCTTTCAGAAACAAACTATGTTCAAGCATCGCATTTTTTGTACCGACTCTGGCAACTAAGCTCTCTCCCATCGCCAAGCCTGGCATTTGAACAGCGGAGCAACCGATGATCGGCTTCACCACCCTCAAGCGTGTCCTACTCGCCACCGCCACCCTCGGCTTCGCCGCGCACGCCGCCGCAGCCAACCTGACCCTCGACGTCTACAACCCCGGCACCCACGCCATCTTCCCGGTGACCTCGGTGCTGGTCAGCGGCGACAAGGACGCGATCCTGGTCGACGCCCAGTTCGGCAAGTCCCAGGCCGAGCAAGTGGTGGAAAAGATCCGCGCCAGCGGCAAGCACCTGACCGCCATCTACATCAGCCACGGTGACCCGGACTACTACTTCGGCCTCGACACCCTGACCAAGGCCTTCCCGGACGCCAAGGTGCTGGCCTCGCAGCCGACCGTCGACCACATCAAGCAGACCGTGGACGGCAAGCTGGCGTTCTGGGGCCCGAAAATGGGCGACGACGTACCGGCCAAGACCATCGTGCCGGGTGTGCTGGAAGGTGACAGCCTGATCCTCGAAGGGCAGAAGCTGCAAGTGGTCGGCCTGGAAGGCAAGCAGCCGGACCGCAGCTTCGTGTGGATCCCGTCGCTCAAGGCCGTGGTCGGCGGCGTGGTGGTGGCCGAGAACATCCATGTGTGGATGGCCGACACCCAGACCGCGCAGTCCCACGCTGACTGGCTGGAGACCCTGCACTCGATCGAGACCCTGAAGCCGAAGACCGTGGTGCCGGGCCATTACCTGGGCGACAGCGGCCGCTCGCTGGCGTCGGTGCGGTTCACCGCCGACTACATCAAGGCCTTCGACGAAGAGACCGCCAAGGCCAAGGACTCCGCCGCCCTGATCGCCGCGATGAAGAAGCGCTACCCGAAACTGGGCGAGGAAAGCTCCCTGGAGCTGAGCGCCAAGGTCGCCAAGGGCGAAATGAAGTGGTGAGCCGTTCCTGAACTTAGCAACACTCTCAAGCCAACTGGAGAATGTCATGAGCAAGATCGCAATCATCGGTGCCACCGGCCGGGCCGGCAGCCAATTGCTGGAAGAGGCCCTGCGCCGTGGCCACAGCGTCACCGCCATCGCCCGGGACACGTCGAAGATCGGCACCCGTGCCGGTGTGACGGCCAAGTCCCTCGACGTGCTGGACGCCGCTGCGCTGCAAGCGGCGGTGGCCGGCCATGACGCGGTGATCAGCGCCGCGCATTTCGCCACCGTGCCGGCCGCTGCCGTGACCGGTCCTGTGAAGCAGGCCGGGGTCAAGCGTCTGTTGGTGGTGGGCGGCGCCGGTTCGCTGCTGCTGCTGCCGGACGGCACCCGGGTGATCGACAGCGCGGGTTTCCCGGCCGAGTACAAGGCCGAGGCCAGCGCCGGTGCCGCGTTCCTCGAGGCGTTGCGTCAGGAACAGGAATTGGACTGGACGTTCCTGTCACCGTCGGCGGAGTTCGTCGAAGGTGAGCGCAGCGGCACGTTCCGGGTGGGCAAGGACGATCTGCTGGTCAGCGCCGAAGGCCGCAGCTGGATCACCTTCGCCGATTACGCCATCGCCTTGATCGACGAGGTGGAGTCGCCGAAGCATTCGCGTCAGCGTTTCACTGTCGGTTACTGATCTTCCCCGCACTGCGGGAGCCACTGTCTGGTTCCCGCTCCGGCGGTGCATTCACCGACGCTATCGCCAGCAGGCTGGCTCCCACAGACTTCTCGGCGCCGCCGATCCTTGTGGGAGCCAG
Organism: Pseudomonas ekonensis; assembly: GCF_019145435.1. Lineage (NCBI taxonomy): Bacteria > Pseudomonadati > Pseudomonadota > Gammaproteobacteria > Pseudomonadales > Pseudomonadaceae > Pseudomonas > Pseudomonas ekonensis. The sequence continues at coordinate 696,997 of NZ_JAHSTS010000001.1, forward strand.
CCTGCTGGCGATGACGTCAGTGAAGACGCCGCAACACCCAATGGCTCAGCGGGTATGCGCCTGCTCCACCAGCCACACCATCAGTTCCCGCAGCTTCGCCGACGGCTCTGGCCTGTCCGGCGCCACCACGTAATAGCCAAGCCCTGTCTTGACCTTCAGATCGAACGGCGTCACCAGCCGTCCGGCGTTCAGGTCATCGCCGATCAACGACCAGTCACCGATCGCCACGCCCGTGCCGTGGGACGCCATCGACATGGCCTGGTCCAGCGTCTCGAAATGCTGGCCGCTGCCGATGTTGCTCAACCGCAGGTCGGCGGCCTTCAGCCAGAGCGCCCAGTCCTGATCGTCGTGGGTGGGGTGCAGCAGCAAGTGCTGTTGCAGATCCGCCGGCGCGTTGAGGCCCGGTGCGCCCTTGAGCAGCATCGGCGAGCAGACCGGCGTCAGTTGTTCGTCGAACATGTGCAGCGCGGCCGGCAGGTCGTGGGGCGCGGTGCCGTAGATCACCGCCGCGTCGAACTGTTCGCGCTGGAAATCCACCCCGTGCTGGAGCGAGGCGGTCAGCTTCACCGGCGCGTCCGGGCGTTCCCGTTGCCACTGCATCAGGCGCGGCAGCAGCCAGCGCATCACGCAGCTGGGCGCCTTGAGTTGCAGGGTCTCGCGCTTGGCGCCGATCTGCTCCACCGAATCGCCGATCAGGTCGAACACCTGTTGGATCTTCGGCAGCCATTCGCGGCCTTCGGCGGTCAGCTCCAGCCCTCGGGCCAGGCGGATGAACAGCTCATAGCCCAGGTGATCCTCAAGCCCGGCGATCTGTCGGCTCACCGCGCCCTGGGTGATGTGCAACTGCTCGGCGGCCCGGGTGAAGTTGCAGCACTGCGCGGTGACCAGAAACGTGTGCAGGGCGGGCAGGGGAGGCAGTCGTTTCATGTGGATCCAAGGTATGACGTGAGGACATGGCTAGTATGAGCTTTTATCGATTGTTGCGGCTATGGGGCGCCCGTTTCAATGAGGCCATTCCCGGACTTCCACAAACGGAGGCCGGAGTCTCAATCGAACAAGAAGGGCACAACCATGGCGACATGCGGCGAAGTACTGGTCAAGTTACTCGAGGGCTACGGGGTCGAGCAGGTGTTCGGCATCCCGGGGGTGCACACCGTGGAGCTGTATCGCGGGCTGGCCCGTTCGAGCATCAACCACGTCACCCCGCGGCATGAGCAGGGCGCCGGCTTCATGGCCGACGGCTATGCGCGCACCAGCGGCAAGCCGGGCGTGTGCTTCATCATCACCGGCCCCGGCATGACCAACATCACCACCGCCATGGGCCAGGCCTACGCCGACTCGATCCCGATGCTGGTGATCTCCAGCGTGCAGTCGCGCAGCCAGTTGGGCGGCGGCCGCGGCAAGCTCCACGAGCTGCCGAACCAGAGCGCGCTGGTCGGCGGTGTGGCGGCGTTCTCCCACACCTTGATGTCCGCCTCGGAATTGCCGGCGGTGCTGGCCCGGGCGTTCGCGCTGTTCCAGGCCGGGCGTCCGCGCCCGGTGCACATCGAGATCCCGCTGGACGTGCTGGTGGAAGACGCCGATGACCTGCTCGCCAGCGTGCCGGTGCACATCGACCGCGCCGGTGCCGCCCCGTCGGCCGTGAACCGCATGGCCGAACGGCTGGCCGGCGCCCAGCGTCCGCTGATCCTCGCCGGCGGCGGCGCCATCGACGCGGCGGCCGAACTCACCGAACTGGCCGAACGGCTGGACGCGCCGGTGGCGCTGACCATCAACGCCAAAGGCATGTTGCCGTCGGGCCATCCGCTGCTGATCGGTTCGACCCAGAGCCTGGTCGCCACCCGTGCGCTGGTGGCCGATGCCGATGTGGTGCTGGCCATCGGCACTGAACTGGCGGAAACAGACTACGACGTCACCTTCGCCGGCGGCTTCGAGATTCCCGGCCAACTGCTGCGCGTCGACATCGACCCGGACCAGACCGTGCGCAACTACCCGCCGCACGTGGCGCTGGTGGCCGACTCGCGCAACGCGGCCCAGGCCTTGCTCAGCGCATTGGCCCGGTACCCCCTGGCCGAACGCCGCAACGATTGGGGCCAGGTGCGCGCCGCCCGCCTGCGCGAGGAACTGGCCGCCGGCTGGGACGCGCCGGCCCTGGCCCAGACCCGCTTCCTCGAAACCGTCCTGCACGAACTGCCTGAAGCGGTGTTCGTCGGCGACTCCACGCAACCGGTGTACACCGGCAACCTCACCTTCAACCCGGATCATCCGCGCCGCTGGTTCAACGCCTCCACCGGCTACGGCACCCTCGGCTACGCCTTGCCGGCGGCCATCGGCGCCTGGCTGGGCGGCCGCCCGGAGCAAGGCGCGCGCCCGCCGGTGGTGTGCCTGATCGGCGACGGCGGCCTGCAGTTCACCCTGCCGGAACTGGCCAGCGCCGTGGAGGCGCGGGTGCCGGTGATCGTCCTGCTGTGGAACAACCAGGGCTACGAAGAGATCAAGCGCTACATGGTCAACCGGTCCATCGAACCGGTGGGCGTGGACATTTACACCCCGGACTTCATCGGCGTGGCCCAGGCCCTGGGCTGCGCGGCCCACTCGGCCGGCTCCGTCGAGCAACTGCGTGGCGCGCTGCGGGCGGCCACGGACCGTCAGGGCCCGACCCTGATCGAAATCGACCAGACCCAATGGATGAAGGCGGTGGCGCAATGAGTTCGGCCCTGAATTTCCCGACGACCCTCGACGGTCTCTACATCAATGGCCAATGGTCGTCCGGCGGCGAACACCTGCGGGTGATCAACCCGGCCACCGAAGCGCTGCTGACCACGGTCAACGGCGGCGGCGAGCGCGCGGTCGAGCAAGCGGTGACGGCGGCGGCCGAGGCCTTCAAGGCCTGGTCGAAGACCTCCGGCGCCGAGCGTGCGGCGATCCTGCGCAACATCGCCAACGGCGTGCGCAACGGCCGCGAACACCTGATGAAGCTGCAATCGAGCAACAACGGCAAGCCACTGTTCGAGGCGGTCATCGACGTCGATGACGTGATCGCGACGTTCGAGTATTACGCCGGGCTGGCCGAAGGCCTGGACGCCAGGAACGATGCGGATGTGCCGCTGCCCAGCGACGATTTCAGCGCCCGTGTGCGCCGCGAGCCGTGCGGCGTGGTCGGGCTGATCGTGCCGTGGAACTTCCCGATGGTCACCACCGCATGGAAGCTCGCCCCGGCCCTGGCCGCCGGCTGCTGCGTGGTGCTCAAGCCGTCGGAGGTCACGCCGCTGGCGGAGCTGGAACTGGCGGCGATCATCGCCGAGTCCGGCCTGCCCGACGGCGTGTTCAACCTGGTCTGCGGCACCGGTCTGGCGGTGGGGGCGCCGCTGGCGGCGGATCCGCGCATCGCCAAGGTGTCGTTCACCGGCAGCAACGCGGTGGGGGTGCAGGTGATGCAGCGCGCCGCCGAGACCGTGAAGGGCGTGAGTCTGGAACTGGGCGGCAAATCCTCGCTGCTGGTGCTGGCCGACGCGGATCTCGATCTGGCGGTAGAACTGGCCTGCGGCGGCGCCTTCTTCAACGCCGGGCAAATGTGCTCGGCCACCAGCCGGGTGCTGGTCGCCGATGAACTGGCCGACGAGTTCCTCACGCGGCTCAAGGCCCGCGCCGAGAAGATCCGCGTGGCCGATCCGTTCGACGCGGACGTGGAGATGGGCGCGCTGGTCAATCAGGCGCAGTACCAGCGGGTGCTCGGCCACATCGACCGCGGCCTGAGCGCCGGGGCGAAGCTGGTGTGCGGCGGCAACCGTCCCGCCGACCTGGCCCGCGGCTATTTTCTGCAGCCGACGGTGTTCACCGAAGTGCCCCTGGACAGTGCGCTGTGGTGCGAAGAGATCTTCGGGCCGGTGGTGTGCGTGCGCAGTTTCGCCACCGAGGCCGAGGCGGTCGCCCTGGCCAACGACAGCCGGTTCGGCCTGGTGGCCAGTGTGGTCACCCGTGACGCCGAGGCCGCGGACCGGGTCGCCGACGCCCTGCAGGCGGGGCTCGTGTGGCTGAACGCGCCGCAGGTGATCTTCCCGCAGACCGCCTGGGGCGGCTACAAGCAGAGCAGCCTGGGACGTGAGCTGGGGCCGTGGGGACTGGCCGCGTTCCAGGAGATCAAGCACGTGGTGCGGGCGCTCTGAACGCCCGAAAAAAGTGAACGCATGCCTCGCAATGAGGCATGCGCCGGCGTCATGGCTCCAATGAGTTTTTATCGATGGTCAGCGCTTGCGCCCGACCTCAGGATGAATCCGCCGACCTCGCCCAAGCCCTTTGAAACCGGGGGCTTGGGCGGTTCCGGACGGTCAGCGCAAAGGTTGCGGTCAATCTCATACTTACAAGAACAATGGGAGTCCTTCATGGGCGAGCACGATCTGAACAGGCGTCAATTCATCAAGACCGTCGGCGTGGCCTCGGTGGCCGCGGCGGCGTTGAGCATGCCCTTCATCCGGGCGAGCGCCAGCGACACCCGCTTCGCCGGCAAGACCCTGCGCCTGCTGACCTGGTCGGATGACACCGGCCTGGCCGCGTTGCGCAACATCGCCGCGACCTTCGAGGCCAAGACCGGCGCCAAGGTGATCGCCGACCGCACCGGCAGCACCTCGGAAATGGTCGCCAAGCTCAAGGCCGGCGGCGACCGTCCGCAGTACGACATCATCACCCTGGCCGGCGTCGGCGCCGAAGGCCTGGCCGCCGCCGGGCTGTTGGAAAAGCCCGACCTGAACCGCATCCCCAACCTGATCGACGTGCCGGAAAAGTACCGCACCGGCGCCAACGGCCACGGCATCGGCTACCTGCTGTGGTGCAACAGCCTGGTCTACAGCACCCGCACCCAGGCCGCCGCGCCGGACAGCTACGCCGCGCTGTGGGACGCCGATCTTGCGCCGAACATCTTCCTGCCGCCGCCGAACTGGACCGAGGCGATGGACCTGATCATCATCGCCGCCAAACTGGCCGGCGGCGACGAGCACAACATCGAGCCGGGCTTCAAGAAGCTGGCCGAACTCAAGGGCCGCGTGGTGACCCTGGGCGAGAACCCCAACCAGATCGCCGAGCTGTTCCGCACCGGATCCCTGGACATGGGCGGGCTCTACGCCCCGGCGTTCTTCCCCAAGCAGATCCGCGACGCGAACTACGGCCTGGGCGCCACGTTCGGCATGAAGGAAGGGTTCTACACCGACCTGATGCTGTCGGTGATGCCCAAGAACCGTCCCGGCGACACCGACCTGGCCTACGCCTTCATCGATCACTCCCTCGACCCGCTGGTGCAGGGCAAGATGGCCGAAGACATCTTCAACGGCCCGGTCAACGCCAAGGCGATCATCTCCGCCGAAGCGCGCAAGAGCCCGTACATCCTGACGCCGGAGCAGATCGCCGAGAAGGCGATCATGCACGACAACGCCTTCCTGGCCACCGTGCATGACCAGTGGATCCGTCGCTACACGGAAATCTTTTCTTCCTGAGTCGAACGCAAACCTTCAGAACACCGCGAACCCTGTGGGAGCTGGCTTGCCAGCGATGACGGCCGACCTGTCGAAAAGGCGGTCACTGCAGACTGCTATCGCTGGCAAGCCAGCTCCCACAGGGTTCGCGGTGGTCAGGAAATCTGTGTTTGTCAGTTGTTCTTCCATTGACGAGATCATTGCCATGGAACATCAATCCCTGACCCACCCGGTCGGCGCGGCAGACGCGCGTGCGGCGCGCGGCGTTTCGCCCACCGTCCGGGCGTGGTTTTTCCTCACGCCGTCGATGCTGTTCCTCGGCGTGCTGATCGCCGCGAGCCTGCTGGTGCTGCGCATGAGCATCGGCACCAAGGGCGCGGAGTGGACGGGCTTCAGCCTGGCCAGCTACGCGCAGCTGCTCGAAGCGTACTACCTCAAGTCGCTGCTGCTGACCCTGCGCCTGGCGCTGATCAGCGCGGTGATCGCCGTGCTGCTGGCGATCCCGGTGGCGTACACCATGTCGCGCCTGACGTCGCCGTTCGTGCGGCGGATCTTCCTGGCGGCGGTGCTGCTGCCGCTGCTGGTCAACCTGCTGCTGCAAAGCTACGGCTGGCTGGTGATCCTGGGGCCCGGCGGCATGCTCAACCAGACCCTGATGGGGCTGGGCCTGATCAAGCGGCCGATCATGCTGCTGTACAACCAGAACGGCGTGCTGATGGGCTTGGTGCAGACGGCGTTTCCGCTGGCCGTGCTGCCGATCGCCAGCGCCATGCGCGGCGTGTCGCGCAGCTTCGAGGAGGCCGCCGCGACCCTGGGCGCCAGCCGTTGGCAGGTGTTCCGCCAGGTGGTGCTGCCGATGAGCCTGCCGGGGATCATCACCGGCGCGACGCTGGTGTTCGCCTACAACGCCAGCAGCTTCGTGGTGCCGCTGCTGCTGGGCGGCCGGCGGGTGCCGATGCTGGCGGTGATGGTGCACGACCAGATCGCCCCGCTGATGAACTGGCCCGCCGCATCCGCCGCCGGCGTGGTACTGATCGTCACCACGCTGGCGATCATGACCCTGTCCGAATACGTCACCGGCCGCCGTCGCCGGTTGCTGGAGGCTTCGCAATGACTGCCCTGACCAAGAAGCGCCACGCGCTGCTGCCCGGCGACACGGGCTCGTTCGCCGGGATCCTGTCCGGTGTGATCCTGCTGCTGGCGGTGCTGCCGATCCTGACCATGATCGTGATGTCGTTCAGCGGCGCGTCGAACCTCGACTTCCCGCCGGCCAGCTACAGCCTGCAATGGTACAAGGCCGCGTGGCACACCTTCGTTTCGCCGGACGCCAGCGACGTGCTGAGCCTCGGCCAGGCCATGGCCACCAGCCTGCTGGTGTCGTGCCTGACCATGGTCTTCGCCACCCTGATCGCGGTGCCGGCGGCCTACGCGCTGACCCGCTGCGAGTTCCGCGGCAAGACCGTGGCGCTGCAACTGATGTCGCTGCCGCTGGTGTTCCCGATGGTGGTGCTGGGCCTGGCGATGCTGCTGGTGTTCGACAGCCTGCCGTTCCACATGACCACCTCGCGGCTGGTGATCGCCCACGTGATCCTGGCGCTGCCGTTCGTGGTCAAGAACTGCACGGCGGCCATGCTCTCCATCGGCAGCGAGGTCGAGGAGGCGGCGCAGATGCTCGGCGCCTCGCCGCTGCGGGCGATCGTCGATGTGGTGGTGCCGCTGATGAAGTCGGGGATCCTGGCGGGCATGCTGCTGGCGTTCATCGTCTCGTTCAACGAGTTCACCGTCACTTATTTCCTCTACACCATCGACGTCATGACCGTGCCGATCTGGATGTACAGCCGCACCGTGTCCTCGCTCGACCCCACCGTGTTCTCGTTTGCCGTGCTGATCGTGCTGATCGACTTCGTCCTGATCTGGGCGCTGGAGAAGCTGGTGGGCGAGGGCGGCGTTTCCTTCTGATTTGAGGTGCAACATGTCTGGACTGATTCTGGAAAACGTCGAGAAGCATTACGGCTCGGCCTGCGCGGTGAAAGACGTCAACCTGCATTTGCCCCAGGGCAAGCTGGTGTGTTTCCTGGGGCCGTCGGGCTGCGGCAAGACCACCTTGCTGCGCATGATCGCGGGGCTTGAGACCCTCACCGGCGGCGAGATCCGTCTGGACGGCGAGGACATCGGCCACACCCCGGCGCACCTGCGCAACTTCGGCATGGTGTTCCAGTCGCTGGCGCTGTTCCCGCACATGACCGTGGGCGAGAACATCGCCTATCCGCTGAAGCTGCGCGGCGTCGGCAAGGCCGAGCAGCGGGCGCGGGTGGCGGAACTGCTGGAGATGATCCAGCTGCAGGCGATGATCGACCGGCCGGTGGCCAAGCTCTCCGGCGGCCAGCGCCAGCGCGTGGCGATCGCCCGGGCGATTGCCTCGCACCCCAAGATCCTGCTGCTCGACGAGCCGCTGTCGGCGCTGGACGCCAAGCTGCGCGAGTCGATGCAGGTGGAGATCCGCCAGCTTCAGCAGCGCCTGAACATCACCACCATCATGGTCACCCACGACCAGCGCGAGGCCATGACCATGGCCGACATCGTGGTGGTGCTGGGCGAGCACCGGGTGCAGCAGGTGGGCACGCCCATCGAGATCTACCGGCACCCGGCCAACGAGTTCGTGGCGGACTTCATCGGCTCGGGCAACATTTTCCCGGCCACGGCGCTGGGCGACGGCAAGGTCGTGCTGCCGGGCGGCGATGCGCTGCAAGTGCCGATCTGCAGCAGCATCGTGGTGGGGCAGAAGGTGAAGATGCTGATCCGCCCCGAAGACCTGCAACTGTCGGCACCCCAGGCGACGGCGGGCAACCGGTTGCTGGGCACGGTGACGTTCGTGCGCGACATCGGCGCGACCATCGAGACCACGGTGGAGTGTTCCGGGGTGACGTTCACCGCATTGAGCACGCCGTGCCAGGACATCGGGCTGGGGATCGGGCATCCGGTGTCGGTGACGCTGCCGTCCGAGGCGTGCCGGGTGCTGGGGGCTTGATCCGGATGTGATGCCGGCAGGCTGGCTTCCACATGGAACCCGTGATCAACACACATCCCCTGTGGGAGCGGGCTTGCCCGCGATAGGGCCAGCCGCAGCACCGCAAAAATGGATCAGACCGTGAGCCGCAACCGCGCCAGATCCCACAGTGAATCCGTGATCAACACGCATCCCCTGTGGGAGCCAACCTGTTGGCGATAGGGCCAGCCGCAGCACCGCAAAACACGGATCAGACGGTGAGCCGCAACCGCGCCAGATCCCGCAGCGGCGGCGCGCCGAACAGCCGGCTGTACTCGCGGCTGAACTGCGAGGGGCTTTCATAGCCCACCCGATACCCCGCCGCCGAGGCTTCCAGCCCTTCGGTCAGCATCAGCCGCCGGGCCTCTTGCAGGCGCAGTTGCTTCTGGTACTGCAACGGGCTCATCGCCGTCATCGCCTTGAAGCGGTGATGCAGGGTCGAGACGCTCAGGTTCACTTCCCTGGCCAGGTCATCGATGCGCAGCGGCTGTTCGAAGTTGCCGTTGAGCCACTTGATCGCCTGGCTGATGCGGTGGCTCTGGCTGTTGGCGATGGCGATCTCGTACAGCCGGTGGCCCTGGGGGCTGCGCAGCAGGCGATAGAGGATCTCCCGGCGGATCAGCGGCGCGAGCATGGCGATGTCTTTCGGTGTGTCGAGCAGGCGCGCCAGGCGCAGCACCGCGTCGAGCATGGCGCTGTCGATCCGTTCGACGTACAGGCCGCGCCCGGTCGGCCGGGTCGGCACGCCCATGGGGCCGGCGTCGGCGATCAGCGCGGTGATTTCCGCCGGGTCGATGTCCAGGCGCACGGCCAGGATCGGCTCGTCGGGCGAGACGTTCACCACCCGTCCGCTCAGCGGCATCGAGACCGAGACCACCAGGTAGTTCAGCGGGTCGTAATTGAAGTATTCGTCCGCCAGCCGCACCTCCTTGCGTCCCTGGGCCATGATGCACAGCGCCGGTTGCGCGAGCACCGGGGCGAAGTCATGGGACCGGGAGTGGCGGGACATGAACAGCGAGCCGATGGCCGTGGCGTAGCTGCCGTCTTCCGAGGTGTTGCGGCGGATGAGCGTCGCCAGTTCCGCACGCTGCTTTTCCATGTCGGCGTCCAGCGGGGCTGGAAAATGTTCGGGTGACGTCATGCACGGCCTCCTCGGCAAGGGCGGTGAAGTGGGGCAGAGCATAAGTTTGTGCAAGCGCGAGCGGTAGACACATCCTGTCAAATGCTTGCCTGATCCTGCACGGGGTTGCCAAGGCCCCCAGACATGACAGGACGCAGGCGGGCAAACTTGCTCGAAACCCGTATGACAGCACCGTGACAGGCCTTCACACTTTTTTACAGGGTTTTGAGCCAGTCTCGCAGGATCGTGCAAGGCAACGGCAGGAATCGACTAACGGCGCCCGGCACGCGGCCCGTAACCTTGGATCCTGTCGCAGCCCGTCCCCGGCTGCCACGCGACTCCCTGGGAGGGATTGAACATGTCCAAGCAAATTCCCGTCAGTCATATGGCCTTCATCCGCGCGCGTGCCGGGCGTTCGGAGGAACTGGGCGTGCGCCTGAGCGCGCTGATCGAGCCGTCCCGCGCGGCCCCCGGTTGCCTGAACTTCGCCTTGCAGCATTCGCAGTGCGATCCGCAGTTGTGGCTGGTGTCCGGCTTCTGGAGCAGCCAGCAGGCGATGACCGCCTATTTCACAAGCCCGTCCATGGAGGTGTTCGGCGAGCTGGTGCAGGACCTGGTGGTCAACAGCGTGGATTTCCACACGTTCAAGGAAGTGTCGGCCGCCCAGGCCCTCGGCGACTGCGGCGCACCGGTACACAAACTCGCCGGTTGAGGGTTTAATGGCCGGCCTATTTGACTGAGCCGGAACCTGAGACATGGCACGTAAAGAGTTCGCACACTTCGAAGCGGTTTCCGCTGTGGTCCCCGTCGAGCTGGGCGGCAACAAGGGCTATTACGCCGCCATTGCGGTCAAGGCCCTGGTCGATGGCGGCGCCCCGCGCTTCCACAAACTGCTGGATGAACAGGTGTTCGCCGGCGCCATCGCGGCCGACGACGCCGCGACCCGCGAGCTGGAACGCCTTCAGGGCGTGAGCGACGACGCCGAACTCATCTGGTGAGCCTCACTTGACCGCACCCGGTCGCCACATCTTGAACAACGCTTGCGGCCCCAGCTGGAAATAGTCCGCCGGCCCGCCGCCGCGCAGAATCGGTTCTGCGGCGGCGGTGTCGTAGATCCCGTCCTTGAGCAGCCATTTGGCGATGTGCACGGCGACCACCTCGCCGAGGATCAGCCAGCTCGGCACTGTCTCGCCATCCGCCCGCTGCAGCTGAATGATCTGGCTGACCTTGCATTCGAAGGACACCGGGCTTTCGGCCACCCGCGGCACCGCAATCACTTTCGAAGCCACGGTGGTCAAGCCCGCCAGTTCGAACTCGTCGACCTCAGGCCCCACTGCCGCGCAGCTCTGGTTCATCTGCTCGGCCAATGGCCGGGTGGCGAGGTTCCAGGCGAATTCGCCGGTCTGCTCGATGTTGTTCAGGCTGTCTTTGCGGCCCACGCTCGAGAACCCGATGATCGGCGGGATGTAGTTGAAGGCGTTGAAGAAGCTGTACGGCGCCAGGTTCAGCCGGCCTTCGGCATCCTGCGAGGAGATCCAGCCGATGGGGCGTGGGCCGACGATGGCGTTGAACGGATCGTGGGGCAGGCCGTGGCCGTTGGCGGGTTCGTAGAAGTGAATGTCGTCGGGCATGGCGCGGGCGGTCCTGGAAGGCTGTGTTCTGAGGGGCCCAATAGTGCAAGTGCAGGGCGCTGATTGCCAGTCCGGTGCAAAGGCCCGTGGGCTCTTGTCTTGAATCTGGCCTGCGGTGCCCGGGCTGGCGTCATCGCTGGCAAGCCAGCTCCCACAGGTTTTTTGCTTGGGAACGGGCAGGTGTGTCGCTGCAGAAATGAACAAGCCCGGCATTGGCCGGGCTTTGGTGTTTGCATCCGCGGTTCAGCTGATGGCCGCGGCGGTGCCGGTCTTGTCGAAGCCGTCGGCGGCGATGGCGTTGGCGGTGCCGGTCTTGTCGAAGCCGTCGGCGGCGATGGCGTTGGCGGTGCCGGTCTTGTCGAAGCCATCAGCGGCGTAGGCGCCGGAAGTGGTGTGTTCGACCGAGGCGCTGGCGCCGGAGATGAAGTCGGCGGATTTGGTCTTGTCCGAGCCGTCGGCGGCGAAGGTGTTGGCGGCCAGGACAGACAGGGTCAGGGCGAGGATCAGTTTGGTGTTCATGGTCGTTTCTCCGGATTCGTTGGCGTTGTGTCTTGCTTGAGTTGAATGCTACGCCAATAAAATTGATTAAAAAGCGCAAAATAACGTTAATAACAATCGATTAACTAGATATTAAGGGCGCCGCGTTCGATTCGCTTCCGTCCTCGGGGCGAGCGGCGCGCAGTCAATCGATCAGGTGAGTGCAGGATGGGGCAGCGGCATTAACCGGTGATTAATCGCTGTTTTGGCCCGTGTGACAGATTTTTCATGGAACGCCGACCGGTTTTTCACCCCGCGGACGCCAGTCTGCCGGCGGCCAGAAATCGAACAACCGGCCGTCACACACGGGAGCTCTTGCGTTCATGAACAAACTGCCTCAAATCACCCTGGCGTTCTGGGTGATGAAAATCTGCGCCACGACCCTGGGGGAAACGGCGGGGGATCTGCTGTCGATGACCCTCGACGTCGGTTATGCGATCAGCTCGCTGATCCTGATCAGCGTGTTCGTCCTGACGCTGGTCACGCAACTGATGGCCAAGACCTACAAGCCGTTGCTGTACTGGATCGTGATCCTTTCCACCAGCACCGCCGGCACCACCATGTCCGATTTCATGGACCGCACCCTGGGCCTGGGCTACGCCACGGGCTCGATGATCCTGATCTCGATCCTGCTGGCGATCTTCGCGGCCTGGCGCCTGAGCGGCGACTCGCTCAATGTCAGCAAGGTGCAGACCTTTCGCGGCGAGATGTTCTACTGGATGGCGATCCTGTTCTCCAACACCCTGGGCACCGCCCTGGGCGATTACCTGGCCGACGACTCGGGCCTGGGCTTTGCCGGCGGCGCGCTGCTGATCGGTTCGGCGATCGCCCTGGTGGTGCTGCTCAGATACTTCACCAAGCTCTCGTCGGTGGCGCTGTTCTGGGTGGCGTTCGTGCTGACCCGGCCGTTCGGCGCGACGCTGGGCGACCTGATGACCAAATCCCATGAAAAGGGCGGCCTGGACTTCGGCACCATCGGCTCGTCGGCGGTGCTGGCGGGGATCCTGGTGGTGATGATCGCCGGGGCGGCGTTTGCGCAGAAGCGTTACGGCAGCACGCAGCGGACGGTCGAGTCCGCTTGATGCCGGGGTGATCCCCATCGCCAGCAGGCTGGCTCCCACAAGGTTTGGCGGTGAACACAGGATTTGTGGACACCGCTGACCCCCTGTGGGCGCCAGCCTGCTGGCGATGGGGCCATTGCAGTCACCCTTGCGGCGACTGCACGGACAGGTCAGTCAGTCACGATCCGCGAATGCTTCTGGGTGTCCTTCATGGTGATGTACACCAGCAGCGACACGGCGATGCACGCGGTCACGTACCAGTAGTAGCCGGTCTCCATGCCGATGCTCTTGAACCACAGCGCGATGTACTCGGCGGTGCCGCCGAAGATCGACACGGTCAGCGCGTACGGCAGGCCGACGCCCAGGGCGCGGATTTCGGTCGGGAACAGCTCGGCCTTCACCACCGCGTTGATCGAGGTGTAGCCGCTGACGATGATCAGCGCCGCCATGATCAGGAAGAACGCGCCCCACCAGCTCTGGATGGTGTGCAGGGTCATCAGGATCGGCACGGTGAAGATCGTGCCCAGCACGCCGAAGGCGATCAGGATCGGACGCCGGCCGATCTTGTCCGACAGGCCGCCGATGACCGGTTGCAGGCACATGAACAGGAACAGCGTCGCCGCCGAGATGGTGGTGGAGTCGGAGATGCTCATGCCGACGGTGTTCACCAGGTACTTCTGCATGTAGGTGGTGTAGGTATAGAAGGCCAGGGTGCCGCCCATGGTCAGGCCGACCACGGTCAGCAGTTCCTTCGGGTGGCGGAGCAAGGTGCGCATGGCGCTTTCCTTGGACTTTTCCTTCTTCACGAACGACTCGGTCTCTTCCATGCCGCGGCGCAGGTACAGGGCGACGATCGCGCACAGGGCGCCGATGGCGAACGGAATGCGCCAGCCCCACGCGTACAGCTGTTCGGTGGTGAGGAACTGCTGCAGCACGATCAGCACGCCCAGCGCGATGAGCTGGCCGGAGATCAGGGTCACGTACTGGAAGCTGGAGAAGAAGCCGCGACGCTCCTTGGTGGCCATTTCCGACAGGTAGGTGGCGGAGGTGCCGTACTCGCCGCCGACCGACAGGCCCTGCAGCAGACGGGCGAACACCAGCAGGATCGGCGCGCCGATGCCGATGGTTTCGTAGTTCGGGCTCAGGGCGATGATCAGCGAGCCGAAGCACATCAGGTACACCGACGCCATCAGCGCGGCCTTGCGGCCCTTGCGGTCGGCGTACAGGCCCATCAGCCAGCCGCCGATGGGGCGCATCAGGAAGCCCACGGCGAAGATCGCGGCGGTGTTCATCAGTTGCGCGGTGGTGGAGCCGGCGGGGAAGAAGGTCTTGGCGAAGTACAGCGAGAAGGCGGCGTAGACGTACCAGTCGTACCACTCGACCATGTTGCCGACGGAACCGCTGAAGATCGACTTGATCCGGCTGGCGGTGGTTCTTTCCTTGGCCGGCGCGGCAGCTGCCCCAAGCGGCAGGATGTTGGAGTTATCCATTGAAGGATCCTTCGGTTAATTGTTTTTGTGGAGCGCGTCGAAACGCAGCCTGCGGGGGCTATAGCAGGAGGTGTGCCAAGGGGCGCAGGGCCGGTTTAGAGGGGGTAGGCGCGGTTGTTGAGCGGAAATCCGCTTGTTGTTCAGCGGGTGATGAGCGGAAATCCGCCTATCTGGTCTTGGGCATTGGCGGTGGTCGTACCGACCTCATCGCGGGCAAGCCCGCTCCCACAATGTTTTGTGGTGCTCCCTCACTTTGCATTCAACCGAGAACTCTGTGGGAGCTGGCTTGCCAGCGATGGTGGCAGTCCAGGCGCCGCAGGACAGAAGCAAGACAGTTGTTCCCACAAGAACCTTGGTGGATGCAGAAATTGTGACCACTGCAAACCCCTGTGGGAGCGGGCTTGCCCGCGATGAGGCCGGCGCAGTCGCCGGGCGTCAGCTGTCCTGCACAAACATCTCCCGGCTCAACCCGTGCCGCTGCATCTTTTCGTTGAAGGTGCGCCGCGGCAGCTGCAGTTCTTCGAGCACCGCCTTCACGTCGCCCTTGTGCCGGGTCAGGGCGATGCGCAGGCACTGGGCCTCGAACGCCTCTTGCTGCGCCGCCAGCGATTGCCCCGGGTCGATCCCCGGCACCGGTTCGTCCAGCCCCAGCACCTGACGCTCGGCGACGTTGGCCAGTTCGCGCACGTTGCCCGGCCAGTCGTGGCTGAGCAGGTGGCTCAACTGGGCACCGCCCAGCGGCGGGAACGTGCGCCCGAGCCGTTCGGCGGCCTGGCGGGCGAAGGCGTCGAACAGCAACGGGATGTCTTCGCGGCGCTCGCGCAGGGGCGGCAGGCGCAGCTCGGCCACGTTCAGCCGATAGGCCAGGTCCTCGCGAAAGCGCCCGGCCCGGGCCTCGTCGAGCAGGTCGGGCTTGGTGGCGGCGACGATGCGCAGGTCCACGCGGATGCTCTGGTTCGAGCCCAGCCGCTCCAGCTTCTGCTCCTGGATCACCCGCAGCAGCTTCACCTGCTGGGCCAGGGGCATGCTTTCGATCTCGTCGAGGAACAGCGTGCCGCCGTCGGCGTATTCCAGCTTGCCGATGCGCTTGCCGGACGCCCCGGTGAACGCGCCGCTCTCATGGCCGAACAGTTCGGCCTCGAACAGCTGCTCCGGGATCGCCGCGCAGTTGAGCGCCACGAACGGTTTGTCTGCGCGCGGGCCGAAGTCGTGCAGGCAACGGGCGACCATTTCCTTGCCGCTGCCGGTCTCGCCGCGGATCAGCACGTTGACCGGCAGCGCGGCCAGGTCCAGCACCTGCCGGCGCAAGGTCTGCATGCCGCGGGACACGCCGAGCAGCGTGGCGTCGAGCCTGGCGCGGTTGTCGGCCTGTTCGTGCAGGGCGCGGTTCTCCAGCACCAGCCGGCGCTTGTCCAGCGCCCGGCGCAGGCTGCCGAGCAGGATCTCGGGGCTGAACGGTTTTTCGAGGAAGTCGTAGGCGCCGTCGCGCATCGCTTCGACGGCCATCGGCACATCGCCGTGGCCGGTCAGCAGGATCACCGGCAGGTCGGCGTCCCGGCGCTGCACCTCGGCCAGCAGCTCCAGGCCGCTCTGGCCGGGCATGCGCACGTCGCTGAGAATCACCCCGGCGAAGTGCCGGGGCAGCGCCGCCAGGCAGTCTTCGGCGCGGCTGAACAGCTGCACCTCGAAACCCGACAGGCTCAGCCACTGCTCGACGGCGCTGCGGATGCTGCTTTCGTCATCGACCACCATCACCGAGTTGAGCATCAGATGTGCGCCTCCAGATCGATCGGCAAGGTCAGGGTGAACACCGCGCCGCCTTCGCCGTTCTCGGCGCTCAGGCGCCCGCCGGACTCGTGGGCGATGGCGAACGACACCGCCAGCCCCAGGCCCAGGCCGTCGCCCACGGGCTTGGTGGTGAAGAACGGGTCGAACACCTGGCCCAGGTGCTCTTCGGCGATGCCGCCGCCGCTGTCGCTGACGCTCAGGTGCCACAGCTGCTGGTCGGCCTCCAGACGGATCAGCAGGCGCTTGCACGGTTTGCCGTGCATGGCGTCCAGGGCGTTGCGCAGCAGGTTGATCAGCACCTGCTCCAGGCGGATCGCATCGCCGCGCACCCACGCCGGGCGGGTCAGGTGCAGCACCAGGCTGACCTGCTCGTCGCGCAGGCGGGTGTCGAGCAACTGCAGGGCCTGGTCGACCACCGTCGCCAGGTCCAGCCGTTCGCGCAGGCCGCTGGGGCTCTTGCGGGCGAAGGTCTTCAGGTGGCCGGTGAGGGCGGCCATGCGGGTGAGCATGTCGTCCACCGGCTTGAGCGCCTTGTAGGCTTCATCGACGCGGCCATGGTCGAGCAGCAGGCGCAGGGTGGCCAGCTGCATGCGCTGGGCGGTCAATGGCTGATTGATCTCGTGGGCCAGCGCGGCGGACATCTGCCCCAGCGCCGCCAGTTTGGCCGACTGCACCAGGCCGTCCTGGGCGGTGCGCAGCTCGCGGGTGCGTTCTTCCACCAGCCGCTTGAGCTCGGCGCGGCTGCGCTGGCGCATCTTGCCCAGGCGCCAGCGCTGGTTGAGGAACAGCAGCAGGAACACCAGCGCCAGCCACACCCCGGCGGCGGCGAGCCCGGCGTTGCGCAGGTCCTCGAACGCCACCTGCGGGCGGCGCAGCAGGTGCAGCGTCCAGCCTTCGGCGGTCAGCGGCAGGGATTCCCACAGGTAGTCGGCGGTGCCCTGGGGGCCTTCGACCCGGCGCAGGTCGCTGGTGTCGTCGAAGCGGCGCAGCGACAGGTGCGTGAGCGGCACCAGCGCCTGTTTGTCGTATTGGCGCGTGGCCTTGATGTCCGCCAGGTCGGCGGCGTCCAGCGGCCGCAGCGCGCGGTAGCGCCAGCCCGGCTGGTTGGCGATGAAGATGATGCCCCGCGCATCGCTGACCAACAGGGTGTCGCTGCCCTGGCTCCATTCGCGTTCGAGTTCGGGGAATTCGAGCTTGACCACCATCGCCCCGAGGAACTCGTCCTGATCGCCGAGCACGGCGCTGGAGAGGAAGTAGCCGGGGATCCCGCTGGTCACGCCCACGGCGTAGAAGCGTCCGCTGCCCTGGGTGCGGGTCTGGCTGAAGTACGGGCGGAACCCGTAGTTGTGGCCGACGTAGCTGCTGGGCAGGCGCCAGTTGCTGGCGGCCACGGCCAGGCCGCTATGGTCGAGCAGTTCGAGGGTCGAGGACTGCGCCGCGCCGTTGATCTTCTCCAGCTTCAGGTTGAGCGCCGCCTGCTGCTCGGCGCCCACCGGTCCGGCCAGGGCCGCGCGCAGCTGCGGGTCGAGCGCCAGCACGGCGGGCAGGGCGCGGTAGCGGTCGATCAGGGTGTGCAGCGAATTGGCGTACAGCGCCAGTTGCTGGCTGGCGCGGGCCGCGTCCTCCTCCAGGGCCTGGCGTTCGGCGTGGCGGATCGCCAGGGTCGCGGCCAGGACGGCGCCGGCGATGATCAGCAGGGTGTACAGCGACAGACGCAGGGTACGGGAAGTCGGCAGCATGCTGGGGCGAACGGATGGGGGACGGGCGGGCACGATAGCATGCACGCCCGCAGACTGCGTATTGCCCGGCGGCCTCAGGCATAGGATTCATTAGCGTGTTGCGCAGATTGCCGGCGCGCTCTGGTTCTGGGTTTGGGGATCGGCTTCTCGACAGGAGGGTCGATGATGGTATTCCCCAGCCCAGGAAGGCGCTCTGTGACACTTTCAACTGCGCTTGGGGCGTTTGTCGCCTTGAGCAACTGGTCGATGGCTTTGAAGGGTTCGTTGCCGGAGCCGATCAATTCCATGTACTGACTGAGTTGCTCCACGGAGAATCGGGACAGCTCCTCATCAAGTCTCTTCTGCAGCGCCTGAGGATAGGCGTCGATGAGCTCTTTGGCGTCTATCACCCTCTTCAGCAATGCGTTGCCGCCATTGAGCAGATCACGCGTCCCCTCCACGATGCCATGCGTCGTATCGATAACGTTGGCCAAACCCGCTTTGAGTTCCTGGGTACGTAACGTTTGCGCAAGCTTCAGACCTTTCTTCAGGAAGTAGTAACGCACCAGCGGAAAGATGACCGCGCCGGCAACGGCTCCCGCAACCGTGCCGATCAGGTTACCGATGCCGGGCACGGCGGTGCCTATGAGCCCACCGACGCCTGCACCTTTGACCGCGCCATAGACGGTGGATTTGATTCCTCCGGCGGACTTGAGGAACCTGCCGAACGTCATGTCCTTGCGAGCCTGTTCCGGGTCGGCGTCTTCATTGACGAGCCCATCGAATTCTGTCGCCAAGTTATGCAGCTGCTCTACCGATGTTTTCGCCTTGCCGAGTATTCCGAGAAAATCCTTCGCCAGACTGAAAACGACTTTCATGTGGCCTGTCTGGTCGACATGCACAATGGGGTTGTTCCCCACAAAGGCATACAGATTCAACCCGTCCACATCCCCTGCCGGATCGGCGCTGACCCATCGTTGCAGCCAGGGTGCGTAGTAGCGGGCGCCGTAGTAGTACAGGCCGCTGGCATCCATCTCCTGTCCCGAATGGCGCACGGTCTTGTAGTCGGTTTCCAGTGCGGAGCGGGCTGTCATCCACGCGGTGGCGCCAAACGGGTAGTAGCCTTCGTGGTTGATCCGTTGCGCATGCCTGTCCAGTTCCATCAGGCATGAGCCCAAGTGGTCTTGCAGGGTGTAACGCAATTGGTCGGGCTCGACGCCCGGCGGCTGTCCCGCCTCCCAGTGCAGGCAACGCACGCCGGCGGGGAGCATGATGACGTGCAGCCGTTCGCCGTTGTCCTTGCTGCGGATCTCCAGCCCCGGCAGGTAAAGCACTTCGTGGCAGTGGCTGGCCGAGACCGAATGGGTTTGGAGGCGCTTGCAGACCCGCGAACCCTGGCTGTAAAGGTAATGTTCGACGTCATCCGGGCCGTCGTCACGTTGCACAAAGGTCACCGACGCCAACTGGTTTCGGCTGTCCCACCGCAGCGGTTGGCCCGGCTGCAAGTCCTGCCGGTTCCCGGCGCGATCGAACAGGGTGTCGAACGCCGGTTGCGGATCGCCTTCGGCCCAGCGCACACCGCGGTTACTGGCCGGGTCGATGAACATCCGGCGGGTGTAGGTGTTGCCGTCGCGCTGGTGCCGCAAGGCGATCAGGTTGCCGCCGCGGTCGTAGTCGTAGGTCTGGATGTAGTTGCGCCGGTCGGCGGGGTTGCCGGGCTGCGGCCGGCCGGGGGTATCCGTCGGTGGCGCATCGTCATGGCCGGTGGCGCTGCGCAGCCGATTGAGGGTGTCATAGGTGAAGAGGCGCTGGCCGTCGATGCGCTGGTTGGCAAAGAAGCGCGGGTCGAAGGCGTGGTCGACAATCCGGGTGATGTTGCCTTGCGCGTCGTACTCGTAGCCGAAGTCTTGAAGGGGCGGTTGGACGTTGTTCTGCGTGTGCTGGCGGTGCAGGCGTCCGTTGGCCGGATCGTAGCTCCAGCGGCTGGTCACGCCGTTGCCGGCCAACATCTCGATGGTTTCCCCGGCGGCGTTGTAGTGCGCCTGTTTCAGTACCGTTTGCCAGACGTCTTGATCCTTGAGCTGCAAATGCACTTGCTTGAGCTGGCCGGCGATGTCGTAGGCGTAACGTTGCCGGTGCCCCCCGGCGTCGGTCTGTTCCAGTGCCGTGCCGGAAGGGCCGAAGCGGCGGCGGCTGACGAATGCCCGTTTGTCGCGCAAGATGCGGGTTTCGTGCAGTGCCTGGCCGGTCAGGGCGACCCCGTGAACTTCCAGCAGCCCCGAGGCATCCTTCAGTGCGATCATCTGCCCGCGCAGATTGTGGCCGGGGTCGGCCCCAGCGTCACCGTAGACGAAGGTTTCGAAGTCAGGCGTGGCGTTTTCCCCAACGGTCACCACCCGCAACCGGCCGTCATAACGCGATTGCCGCCGATTGCCCCGTGCGTCCCAACGCTGCAACGCCTCACCGGCAGGGCCGACCAGGCTCACCTGCCAGCCTGCGTCGACGCTGTCGATCTTGAGCGGCGCACCGGCCAGGTTGTAGCGCGTGGCGACACCGGGCCGGGACAAACGTGGATCCCACTGCGCCATCAGACGCCCGGCGACGTCCAACTGGTGACGTGAGACCAGTGCCGTCACCTCGTCGCCGACCCGGACACGCAGATAGTCCACCTGCCTGATGACCTGTGCGCGAGGATCAAGGCACTTCAGGGTCGGGGTGTGGTGGTGTAGGGATGAGGTCATGTTGACGCCCTCTGTTCTCGGTGAGCCGGTGGCTCACGCGGCGAGCTGCTTTTCCAGCAGATATTGAGAAACGCGAGACAGCAGGTTCCTTGAGTGGCTGATGGCGCTTCGGGCAATCTTCAGGTTTTCCTCGATGGACGTTTGTTCGTTGACCAGTGTCATCGACAGGCCGCTCGTACCTTTCGACTGCGCATTTTCCGCGCTTGCATGGGCCAATGTCTTGAAGCTCTCCAGGGTTCGGGCTTCTTCGCGATCGAGAAAGGTCGTCAGTTCATCAAGCCGCAGAGTGATCTGATCCAGATCGCCTTGGCCCCAGGATCCGTTGAGTGCTTCGGTCAACTGACTCATCTGGCGTGCAATGTTCAGAGCTTGTTTCAGGTAAGGAATCTTCAGGTGCTTGCCGATCACCCTGGCCGTCGTTTCGATGCCTGCTTTCACCAGCCCCTGAGACGTTTGCGGATTGAAACTGCCGACAATGGCCTGCAACGAATAGGGAGAGGCGGCGACTTTCTTCTGCAATGCCTTGACGGAGAGCGTGGCCGGGTCAGGCATGATCGAGTAGCCCAGACCGGTTTTCTCACCGAACTGATCCATGCCCTTGACCACGACATCGGCCACCACTATTCCGCCGACGGCGGCCGTTATCGGAGTCACCACCGGCGCTGCCGGGCCGGTCAGGCCGCCTAACGCCGCGCCGCCGGCTGCACCCGCCGCTCCGGCCTTGATGGCGACCGCAAACGTTGCCACGGAGAATGCCAGTTTCTTTGCGGCGGTCTTGTAGATGTCACGCTTGCGGGTGAGGTTGTAGAGCTGGTAGTTAAGTTTCTTCAGTTCGCTGTTCGTGAGATTCAGCACGCTGGAAAACTCGTCGATCCGCTGCCGTGCCTGACTTTCCTCCAGCCCGGTGCCACCGACGTCGATGTAGCGAATAGGGTTGTTGTTGACCATCGCATAGAGGTTCAACCCATCCACATCCCCTGCCGGATCGGCGCTGACCCATCGTTGCAGCCAGGGCGCGTAGTAGCGGGCTCCGTAGTGGTAAAGGCCGCTGGCATCCATTTCCTGTCCCGAATGGCGCACGGTCTTGTAGCTGGCCTCCAGCAGTGATTGGGCCCCCCACCATGCGGTGCCGCCGAAGGCGTAGTAGTGCTCCAGGGAGATGACGCCGGCCTTGCGGTCGAGCTCCAGCGAACAGGAGCCCAGATGGTCGTCGAGGCTGTAGCGCAACTGGTCGGCTTCGATGTCGGCGGGTTTGCCGCTGAGCCAGTGCAGGCAGCGGGCGCCCGGCAGTTCGATGACGTGCAGCCGCTGGCCATCGCTGCGGGTATGGATCTGCAGGCCGGGCAGGTAGTGCACTTCGCGCCGGTGAGTCACTGATGGCGTGTGGCTCAGCCAGCACTTGTGGATGCGCTCGCCCTGGCTGTAGCGGTAGGTTTCCTCGTCGTCGGGCAGGCCGTTGCTGTGACGCAGCAAGGTCACCCGCGTCAGTTGGTCGCGACTGTTCCATTCCAGCGGCAGGGCACCGGGCTGGAGTTTCAATTGGTTGCCGTGGGCGTCGAAGTGTTCGGTGAACACCGGGTCGGGTTGGCCCGCTTTCTGGCGCACACCGCGGTTGCTGCGGGCATCGATGACGGTCTGCCAGGTGAAGCTGTGGCCTTCGCGCACATGTTGCAGTTCGACCAGGTTGTTGCCGGCGTCGTAGCGGTAGTGCTCGGCGTAACCGAAACGCCGGCCGGGGTCGATGGGCTGGACCGGCTGCGGCAGGCCCGGTGACTGCTGAGGGATATCGCCCTCGAAACCACGGGTTTCGATCAGCCGATACAGCGAGTCGTAGACAAAATGGCGGTGCGGCTCCACACGCTGGTTGGCGAAATACACCGTGGCCTGGGTGTGGTCTTCGATGCGCAGGACATTGCCCGCCGGATCGTACAGGTAACGCAGATCCTGCAAAGGCCTTTCCTGATCCTTGCCGGCCAATTGGCGGATCAGGCGGCCGTCGGCCGCATCGTGGAACCATGTGCTCAGCACGCCGTTGCCGGCCAGTTGCTCCGTCAGTTGACCGGCGGCGTTGTATGCCCTGCGCCGCACCACCGGCTCCGACCCGTCGGCACCGGCCAGCCGCAGCGACACCCGGGCGAGTTGTCCGGCGATGTCGTAGTGCGATTCCTGCCGGTGCCCGCCGGCGTCGGTGACCAGCACCGCATTGCCTGACGGGTCGAACCTTCGGGTGGTGATGTAGGCGTCGGTTTCGCCGGCGAGACGGCGGGCCTCGTCGAGCGATTGGCCAAGCAGGCCGTACTGGCTGAACATGATCGTGCCGGACGGGTCGAGCACGCCGGTCAGTTGACCCCGCAGGTTGTGCCTGGCATCGGCGCCGCTGTCGGCGTAGGTGTACCGCTCGACGGCATCCTGCTGATTTTCGGCGACGGCAATCACCCGCAGCATGGGGTCGTGACGGTAGCGCCAATGGTTGCCGCGCTGATCCCAGCGCTGCTGCGTTTCGTTGGCCGGCCCCGGCAGGCTGAGACGGCGGCCGGCATCGACGCTGTCGATCCGGATCGGTTCGCCGCCCAGTGTGCGGACGGTGACGAGATTGGGTCGATGGCCGTCGGCGAACAGGCGCGGATCCGATTGCCCGCTCAAGCGGCCGGCCAGGTCGTAGGACTGGCGAGTGATGAGCGATTGCGCCACGTCGCCTGCGGACTTTCGCCAGTAAGCCACTTCACGCACGGCCAGTCCGCGGCTGTCCTGCACCGTAAGCGAGGGCGTTCGCCGATGGACCGAGCTAGCCATTATGTATTTGTCCACCACCGGCTTCAAAGGCCGCTTCGACCCTGGCCGAGCGTGTTTCGATGGCGTCCTGCCAATCGGTGAGCAGTGTCTCGATCTTTCGGATCTTCATCGGCGTCAGTCCGTTCTTGATGTCTTCGGCAAGGGTGGCCGGTCGGATGCGGTCGCTGCGGAGCGAGAGATCGGCCCCGTGAGTCAATGCCTTTTCGCGGCTTCCGCGTTTAGGCGTGATTGCTTCATCAGGTATTGATTGTCGGTGGTGCCCATTTCCTTGTACCAATCCATGCCTTTCTGGGCCTGGGCGATGAGATCCAGAACAATCGCGGTTTTCTGCTTCAGATCCGACTGGTGGATCGGTGCCAGCACTTCTTCAGGAGTCATGTAGTTGACGTTGGGAAAAACAGCGGCCGGATTGACCGTCGGGACCTTCAGGGTCTTGTAGGCAGCCTGACTGCGATCCCAGCGTTCATTCACCGCTATCTTCCATTCGGCCAGCATTGAGTCGATTTTCTCGATCTTGGCTGGCGTCAGACGGTTCTGGATGTCTTCGGCTTCCTGAACCCTGGAGCCCATGTTCAGTATCACGTTCATGGCGGGAATCACCGATCCGACGATTCTGTTCAAGAAGAAACCTGCGGCCCGCGGTACAGAAATATCGCCGGTCTCGCTTGCGCTGATGCCCCGTCTCTTGTCGATCGCTGCAATGGACATGGTTGACGTCTGCGGTACGAGAGGCCGAATCCAACGTGCGCTGGGAATGGCCGCGTCTGCCATCGAACCGCTCAGATCGCCGCCGGCATTGCCGCTGATGATGCCGCCCACAAAAGGAATCGCGTTCACGTCCGGTGCCAGGGCGCCCAATACTTCTCCCGCGCCGTAACCGCCGTAATAGCCGACTACTGCGGCGAGAGACTCTGCTGCCAGGTTTTTCAGCAACTCCTTGCCGATTCCGGTCTGGTGTATGACGTTGTCGATCTGCGCCAGCGCCGTTGCCGCCTCCGTGCCGAGTTCGGCAATGAAGTCCGAATAGTTCATGATTTGCCATTCTTCCTTGCTTTGTCCGGCTGCGTCGATGAATCGCAACGGTCCGTTGCCCACAAACGCGAACAGGTTCAGCCCGTCCGCCGCGCCCCCCGGATCGGCGCTGACCCAACGCTGCAGCCACGGCGCGTAATGGCGGGCGCCGTAGTCGTACAGCCCGCTCACGTCCATTTCCTTGCCCGAATAGCGGATCGTTTTGTAACCGACCTCAAGGCTTGAGCGCGCGGTCATCCAGGCGGTGGCGCCGAACGGGTAATAGCCTTCGTGGCTGATCAGTTGCGCACGGGCGTCCAGTTCCATGACGCAGGAGCCCAGAGGGTCGCTCAGGGTGTAGCGCAACTGGTCGGCGTCGATGCCGGGTGGCTGTCCGCGCTCCCAGTGCAGGCAGCGCACGTTGCCCGGGCCGGCGGCGAGGGTGATGACGTGGAGGGTTTCGCCGTTGTCCTTGGTGCGGATCTCCAGCCCCGGCAGGTAGCGCACCTCGTGGAAGTGGCTGTTGGCGGCGTTGTGGAAGTCGTGGCGTTTTAAGACCCGCACGCCCTGGCTGTAGCGGTAATGTTCCTGGTCGTCGGGGCCGGACGGGCGCTGCACCAATGTGATCGTGTCCAGGCGGTCGCGGGCGTTCCATTGCAGCGGCTGGCCGAGTTGCAGCGCCAGCAGGTTGCCGTGGCGGTCGAACAGGTTGCCGATAACCGGTTCAGCGTCGCCTTCGGCCCAGCGCGCGCCGCGGTTGCTGGCGGGGTCGATGAACATCCGGCGGGTGTGGTTGGCGCCGTCGCGCACGTGGCGCAACCGGGTCAGGTTGTTGCCGTGATCATAGGTGTAGGTCTGCACGTAAGGGCGCCGGTCGGCGGGGTCGGTCGGTTGCGGCAGGCCGGGGATGTCCGAGGGGGGCGCGTCGTCGTGGCCGCTGGCGGTGTGCAGGCGGTACAGCGAGTCATAGGTGAAGCTGCGGTGGCCGTCGACCCGTCGGTTGGCGAAGTGGCTGGGCGTGAAGGCGTGGTCGAGGATCCGGGTGAGGTTGCCCGCCGGATCGTATTCGTATCCGAAGTCTTGAAGCGCAGCCTGACCGGTGACCTGCGCCTGCTGACGGATCAGGCGTCCGTCCGCCGGGTCGTAGCGCCAATGGCTGACCGCACCGTTGCCGGCCTGTTGCTCGACGATCTGCCCGGCAGCGTTGTACTGCGCATCGGACAGCACCGTTTGCCACGAGGCCTGGCCGTTGAGTTGCAGGTGCGTCCGGCGCAGTTGGCCGGCGAGGTCGAAGTCCGCTTGTTGCCGGTGTCCGCCGGCGTCGGTCTGTTCCAGTCGTGCGCCCAGCGGGCCGTAGCGCCAGCGGGTGACGAAGGTGTCGCCGTCGCCGAAGGAGCGCGATTCCTCCAGCGTTTCGCCGAGCAGGCCGAAGCCCGGCCACCGCACGGTGCCGGCCGGATCCGTCAGTTCGATGGTCCGGCCACGCAGGTTGTGGCCCGCATCGGCCGAGGCGTCGGCATAGGTAAAGGTCTCGGCATCGGCGCCGCCGGTCTCTTCGTCCCTGACCAGACGCAGCAGCGGGTCGTACGTGCTGCGCCAATGGAAGCCGCGCGCATCCCAGCGCCGCACGACCTGGCCGGCGGCTCCCGGCAGGTTCAGGCGCCAGCCGGCGTCGACGCTGTCGGTCCTCACGGGCGCACCGTTCAATGCGTACACGTTGATCAGGTTCGCGGCGGCCAGGCGCGGATCCCTTTGCGCGATCAGATGCCCCGCCATGTCGTGCTCAAAGCGCGTCACCAGGCCGACGGGGTCGTCTTCGGCCAGCGTGCGCAGGTAAGCCACCTGGCGGACCGCCAGGCCGCGGCCGTCGTTCACCGTGACGGCAGGCGTGCGCCGATGCACATTCATGGCTGCGCCTCCGATTCGTCGGTGTCGTTGAAGTCTTCGCTGATGTGATACCAGGGGTGGTACGTCTCACGGGAGAAGTGGCCCTTGGCGTTGACCAGCCGGACCGGACGCGCGGTCACGTCATAGAACAGCTGATCGAAAAAGCCGTGCTCGCGCAGCGACGCATCGTTGACGTAGCGGTGGGTGTCGGCGAAGAACGGGCGGAAGCGCCGCACGGCCAGTCCCTTGTTGTTGTATTCGACCCGTTCGCTGATGCGCCAGCGCGGATCGGCCGGCACCTCGATCGGTTGGCCGTCCTCGATGATCAGCGAGCCGTCGGCGTCCACCGCATACGCAAGTCCTGGTTCCACCAACTGTTGGGTCTGCAAGGCGCGGCCAAAGCCGTCGATGCAGGCCTTGACGATCTGGATCTGCGCCGGCACCGGATCATCGGGGTAGCGGTCGGCACGCAGGATGACGCTGTGCACCGGTTCGCGGGGGACGAGGGCGATGGCTTCGCCCAATGCCTGTTCCTGCGCCGTCAAATCGGCGTCCTGCGCCAGACGCCGGCGGGCGCTGGCGCGGATGTGGCCGTCGGGCAGGATCAGGCCGGCGCCGACCCATCGCGCCACGCGCCCGGCGTCCGCCAGTGCGGTCGGCGGCAATTGCCCCATCCAACTGAACAGGTCCTTGCGCAGGGTGCCGGCGGCCTGCTGCACGGCGCCTTCGGGATCTTCGATGGCGGGGCCCGGCCGGTGATCCACCGGCCGCACGTATTCGCTCAACGGGCGGAAGCCTGCCGGCAGGCCGTTCTCCGTGCCGTGGAAACCGAGGGCCAGCGGCTGGCCGGAGGGCTCGTAGAGCGCTTCTTGAATGTTGTCGTTGGCATCGACGATGCGCAGCGGCTGCAGGGCGTGGTAGTCGTACTCGATCCGGGTGGTGCAGCCGTCGGGCAGCACGACGCTCTGCACCGCGAGGCGGTAAGGGTCGTAGGTGGTCCGGGTGATGCCGTGGCTGGCGGTTTCGTTGTATTCGAGCACCCGGTGGAACCCTTCGCCGGCGGCATAGGCCGCAAACCCGTAGCGGGCCGACCACAGGTTTTCCTCCGCGTCGGCCAGGGGCGCTCCCTCGAACAGCAGGGGCATCGGGGCGTAGCCGACGGCGGCCAGTTCGGCGCGGATGTCGAACGGTGGCGGCACGTCCGCATAGGCCTCCAGGGCGGTCTTGTCCATCTGCGCCACTTCCAGGGGCGCGGCCAGGGCCTCGAAATCCGCCTGACCGTCGGGCAGAGGCGTCTGGTCTTCGGTCTTGAGGTAGCGTTGCACGCTCTGGCGGGTCAGCGTGCGCCGGGTGTTCCACTCGGGCGAATCCTGATGCCGAAAAAGGTATTCGAACGACACCTGCTCCGGCGTCAACCCACCGGGCAAGGGGCCCTTGGGCAGCGCCAGTGCATTGCCGCGTTCCTGATAGGGCAGGCCAAGGCGCCAGTGCTGCGGATCGCCGTCCAGGTCGATGAAGCGTGCGTGGGTCTCGCTGAGGTAAAACGATTGCTGGGCCTGGTCATGGGCGTCGCGCCACCACTGCTGCTCGTCGGGGTCGGTGAACGGCGGCGGGTCGGACTCGGTGCGGCGACGGGCGTAATGCACGGTCAGGGTGTGCAGCGGGACGCCGTAGGCGTTGTGGCGCAATGTCAGTTCGTGGCGGCTCAGCGGGTCTTCGATCACTTGCTCGTAGGCATGATCGAGCTGTTCCAGCGTCAGCGGCAACAGCACCGGATACGCATCGTGGGGGCCTTTGGCCCGAACCTCGCGCACCCGGTAACGGTGTTCGGTCACGGCGAAGGGCCGCGCCGTGACCGGGTCGTCCGCGTCGGCGTAGGTCTCGCTGCGGGCCGGCAGTCCGGCCAGCGTCCGGGCGATGGCGTGTTCGGTGTCGGCGTCGGGCGGCGTGACGGGTTCATCGAGCCCGTCGCCTGGGTGGAAGCGGCTGAACACGGTTCGGCCCAGCGGCACGGCTTCGGGGTCGCGGTCGAAATAGCCCTCGCGCGGCCGGTCGATGGATCGCCCGGTGTGGAACCAGGTGTGCAGGCGCACAGGTGCGGTGAAGCCTGGGTCGCTGTCGGCGCCGGCCGACTCGCTGTCGCGCTGTTGCAGGTGGCCGAACCCGCGGAACTCGCGGTCTTCGCCGTCATAGAAGCCCTCGCGGTAGGTGAAGGTCTGGGTCAGGCGATTGCCGGTGACTTCGTCCAGCTGCAACTGGCGGCTGACCACTTGAACGGGGAAGGGCAGGTGGCAGGCGGGCGGGACGGCCGGGTGCGCGGCGAGCCGGTCGCGCTTTTCGTCCAGCCATTCCTGGGCGCTGCTGCGGTAGCTCACGCGGGTGCTGCAGCCCATGTTGTTGTTGCTGGCCGTCAGCAGGTAGGGCTTGGCGGACACGAAGTCGTACCGCCAGTGTCGGGGCGCCATGTGCGGCACGGTCAGGATCAGGCTGGCGCAGCCCAGGCCCTGGAGGTCGGCCAGCGTCACCTGGCACAGCGCGTCGTAACGCACGCCTTCGGGCCACGGCACCGTGACGGGCGTTTGCTCCAGCCCCCGGCCGCCGCGGTTGAGGTAGAGCTCGAAACCGTCGGACTTCAGGTAAATCAACGCCGGAGCGCCGGAGCCGTCCAGATCGGCGATGCGGATGTGCGCGACGTCGAACGTTTCGCGGTCGAAGGGCAACGGGCAGATCACCCGGCCTGTGCCGAAACGGCCGTGGCCCAGGTTCGGCCAGCATTTGATTTCGTTGTGGCGGATGCGGCACAGCTCGGGCATGTCGCTGCCCAGCAGGTTGCCCAGCAGCACCAGTTCGTCGGGCGCGGGGCTGAACAGCGGCAGGCGGTCGTCGTCCGGCAGGTGCGCGACCTCTTCGCCGGGGGCAAAGCCCGTTTCCCGCCGGTTGGCGTACAGGCGCACCGAGCGCGGGCCGATCAGGGCCAGTGAGGCGAGGCCGTCCCCGGACAGGTCGCCGAGTTGCGCCAGGGTGTGGAAAAACTCCGTCGGGAAGGCGTTGAACGGGACGAAGGGCGCGAACGTGCGGTCGGCGTTCAGCGTACGGAAACCGGTCAGACCCGGCTGGGCGGTGATCCAGTCCAGCCGTCCGTCGCCGGTCAGGTCGGTGAGCAACTGACGCACCGCGCTTCTGGCGTTGGCGACGGGTGTGCTGTCCAGCAACGTCCAGGGGCCGTAGGCGATGGCCTGCGCATCCGATTCGCCGCGCAGCGGTTCGCGGTAGTGCCAGGCCTGATCGTAGCGGCAGAGGAACCCCGGCACGCCTTCGCCGTACAGGTCGACGCACTGGTAGGCGCGGCCGTCCTCGATGCCGGGCTGAGGGCCTTGCATCAGCAGCGGCCTGGGCGTCTTGTCGAGGGTGAACGGCGAGTGTTCGAACTCCACGGGCGGAGTGTGCTCGACTGCCCCGCTGGCGTCCCAGGCCTGGTAGTGGGCGGCGCTGATCTGGCTGTAGGTCCAGGCGGGCGTGTCCGGGGTGTATTCGAGCAGCAGACGCCGGACCAGCACCGGCGCGGCGCCGGTTTCATCGGGAAAGTGATGGAACATCAGCACTTGGCGGCACAGTCGCCGGGTGCCCAGTTCGAACCCTTGGGCGAAGGTCGAGAACGGATCCGGCCGCAGCGGCCAGGGCTGCAGCGACGGGCCGTCGTAGGGTGGCCTTTGCGCCAGGTCCTGGGTGCGCTCGCCGTAGTCGAACAGCAGATGAAAATGCCAGTCCAGGGTCGCCGGATCGTCCGTGCGCCAGAGGTACAGATCCTTGCTGGCGGTGAAATTGCCGTAGAGCACTTGGTGCACGTAACGCTGGGCACGGTAGTCGTGCAAGGGATCGGGGTCCTGGTCGTCGGCTTTCCAGGTGATGCAGACGTGCTCGCCCAACGGGTTCATGCTTTCGCACAGCAGCCAGGCGCTCACCCGCGCCGGGTCGTCGGCGTCCGCCCGGCGCGACGCTGGGGTCTTGCCGTACACCTGCAGCGAACCGTCGGCGCCGTGGATCAGCCAGAACGGCGGCCGCCCGTCGTCCGGCTGCCAGCGCTCGCGCAGGGCAAAGTCGCTTTCGACCCGTGGCCAGAAACGCACGACGCTGTGCGGGCCGATGTCCAGGCCGTTGTAGCGGCTCTCGCTGCGCGAGCGGATCCGGCCTTGCTCATCGCGCTCCGGCATCCACACTTCGCCGTCGTGGCCGACGATCTCGTCGTGGTCGGTGTAGCGCGGCGTGCCCTTGTGGGTGCGCCGGGCGATCTGCAGGCCGCCCAGGCTCCAGCCGATGCCGAACGGGTCGTTGCCGGTCTGGCTGCTGTAGGTCAACGACAACTGCGGATCGAACCCGCGCCCGGCGGACAGCGGCAGCGGCAGTTCGAACGAGGCCGCCCCGGTGGGGCCGACGGCTCCCCAGCTCTTGCCGATCGTGGCGATCGAGGCGCTCTGGGCGATGGAGGGGGTGACGATGCTCAGGTCTTGATCGGCCATGATCCGGCGTTTCCTGGCGGGGGAATGAACCGACGCTATCAGGAAAGCGGGCGGCTGTGACCTGTCAGGTCTGACAGGTGTGTGTTCACCCAACCCTTGTAGGCGCTTGCCTGCAAGCGATGAGGCCCGGCACAGCCGACTTCTTCGGTGACTGACCCGCCGCCATCGCTGGCAAGCCAGCTCCCACAGGGGATCCCGGCTGTCCGCAGGAATGCTGCACACCATAAAAACCTGTAGGCGCTTGCCTGCAAGCGATGAGGCCAGTACTGCCCGCATCTCTGTTGCCTGACCCGCCGCCATCGCCGACAGGCCGGCTCCCCCATGTTTAGCGGCACAAAAAAAGGCCGGCCCGTCATGCGACAGGCCGGCCTTTTCTGTGTAACGGGCGAAGCGCTTACTGCACTTCCACCGCCAGGCTTTCGCTGATCTTCTGCTGCCAGATCGCGGGACCTGTGATGTGCACCGATTCACCTTTGCTGTCTACCGCGACGGTGACCGGCATGTCCTTGACCTCGAACTCGTAGATCGCTTCCATGCCCAGCTCGGCGAACGCCAGTACCTTGGACTTCTTGATCGCCTGGGCCACCAGGTAGGCGGCGCCGCCGACGGCCATCAGGTACACGGCTTTGCTGTCCTTGATCGCGTCGATGGCGGTCGGGCCGCGCTCGGACTTGCCGATCATGCCCAGCAGACCGGTCTGCTCGAGGATCTGGCGGGTGAACTTGTCCATCCGCGTGGCGGTGGTCGGACCTGCCGGGCCCACGACTTCGTCACCGACCGGGTCGACTGGGCCGACGTAGTAGATGAAGCGGCCCTTCAGGTCCACCGGCAGGGTCTCGCCCTTGTTCAGCATCTCGACCATGCGCTTGTGCGCGGCGTCGCGGCCGGTGAGCATCTTGCCGTTGAGCAGGACGGTTTCGCCCGGCTTCCAGCTCTGCACCTCTTCCGGGGTCAGGGTGTCGAGGTTGACGCGGCGGGCCGAGGGACCTGCTTCCCAGACGATTTCCGGGTAGGCGTCCAAAGGCGGCGCCTCCAGGGCGGCAGGGCCCGAGCCGTCGAGCACGAAGTGCGCGTGGCGGGTGGCGGCGCAGTTCGGGATCATGCACACCGGCAAGGAGGCGGCATGGGTCGGGTAGTCCATGATCTTCACGTCGAGCACGGTGGTCAGGCCGCCCAGGCCCTGGGCGCCGATGCCCAGCTGGTTGACCTTCTCGAACAGCTCGAGGCGCATTTCCTCGATGCGGTTCTGCGGACCGCGGGCCTTCAGCTCGTGGATGTCGATGGATTCCATCAACACTTCCTTGGCCATGACCGCGGCCTTTTCGGCGGTGCCGCCGATGCCGATGCCCAGCATGCCCGGCGGGCACCAGCCGGCGCCCATGGTCGGAACGGTCTTGAGCACCCAGTCGACGATCGAGTCGGACGGGTTGAGCATGGCCATCTTCGACTTGTTCTCGGAACCGCCGCCCTTGGCCGCCACGTCCACTTCCACGGTGTTGCCCGGGACGATGGAGTAGTGGATGACCGCCGGGGTGTTGTCCTTGGTGTTCTTGCGGCTGCCGGCCGGGTCGGCCAGGATCGAGGCGCGCAGGACGTTTTCCGGCAGGTTGTAGGCGCGGCGCACGCCTTCGTTGATCATGTCGTCCAGGCTCATGGTGGCGCCGTCCCAACGCACGTCCATGCCCACGCGCACGAACACGGTCACAATGCCGGTGTCCTGGCAGATCGGCCGGTGGCCGGTGGCGCACATGCGCGAGTTGATCAGGATCTGCGCCATGGAGTCACGGGCCGCCGGCGATTCTTCGCGCAGGTAGGCTTCGTGCATCGCCTGGATGAAATCCACGGGGTGGTAGTAGGAGATGAATTGCAGGGCGTCGGCAACGCTCTGAATCAGGTCGTCTTGCTTGATCACGGTCATGAGTCGCGCTCCTCTAAAAGTCGGGAACATTTTGTCGGGCAGCTGCAAGCCGTAAACGGCAAGCGGCAAGTCCAGACAGTGCGCGGACCGCTTTGACTTGCCGCTTGCCGCTAAAAGCTTGCAGCTGCCCCTCCATCACACCTGGGCTGCTGGCGCGACGCTAAAAAGGCGCGGCAGTATACCGCGCCTCCCGGGTGCTGACACGCGCCGGCAGTCATTCGTTGGTCGCATGCCGTGGCACGGGCGGGTGCCGGGCCGTCGTGCCGGTCAGTGAGTGAATGTCAGGTTTCGCGTCTTGCCGCGCAGCCGGGCGGGAGCGAGCTTGCTCGCCATGGAGCA
This sequence comes from Pseudomonas ekonensis, assembly GCF_019145435.1. Lineage (NCBI taxonomy): Bacteria > Pseudomonadati > Pseudomonadota > Gammaproteobacteria > Pseudomonadales > Pseudomonadaceae > Pseudomonas > Pseudomonas ekonensis. Next base: position 730,059 of record NZ_JAHSTS010000001.1, read on the forward strand.
GGGGGGCGGGACACGCTTTTGACGCCAATTATCCGGCCCGAAAATCAATGGTCATTTATCGGCCGCGCCACTAAAGTGGCAGCCGGTCTGTAGAGTAGGACACTCGGTCAGCCTTCCATCGCACGGTGAGTCAACGATTGACCCATAACGCCATTCAACGTCTTTTGCTCAAACGCTTCGCCCTCGCCGCAGCCACCTATGGATTGGCTTTGCTGCTGCTGTGGCTGGCGTATTTCAGCGGTCTCTACGACGACTCCCTGACCGGCGTCGCCGTCGGCAGCGCCCTGGTGGTGATCAGCCAGGCGAGCCTGTTCGCCGTGTTCTTTTCCGGCTGCAACCTGCGCTTTCCCGACCCCAGCCTGACCGAAGCGCAGGTGCTGGTCGGCCTCGGCTGGCAGACATGGCTGATCGCCCACCTGAACCAGGCCCGCGGTTCGTTCCTGGTGTTCTATGTGCTGATCCTGCTGTTCGGCCTGTTCCACCTGTCGCGCCGGGCCTTCATTCGCTGCACGGCGTTCGTCTTCTTCAGCTTCAGCGCCATCACCCTGTGGGACGGCTATCACTTCCGCCTGCCGGACCCGGCGCTGGCGGCCCTGCAGGTGTGCGTCCTGCTGATGGTGCTGGTGTGGCTGGTGATCTACGCCCGGTTCGTCCAGACCTCCCGCCAGCGCATGCGCCAGCGGCGGTTCGCCTTACAGGCGCACCAGGACACCCTGCGCGGGATGATGCGCCAGCTCGAGGATCTGGTGGCCACCGACGAACTGACCGGGCTGTTCAACCGCCGGCACTTCCTGCGCCTGGCCTCCCGCGAGCTGAACGCGATGGAGGCCGGGGTGGTGCATGGCCTGGCGCTGATCGACCTCGACCACTTCAAGCGCATCAACGACCTGCACGGCCACGCCGCCGGCGACCAGGTGCTGCAAGCGTTCGCCGGGGTGGCCGGCGCCTGCCTGCGCGACGGTGACGTGCTGGCCCGCTACGGCGGCGAAGAGTTCGTGGTGCTGTTGCCCGACTGCAACGCCGAACGCCTGACCGCCTGCTGCGAGCGGCTGCGCCTGGCCTTCATGGACGTCGAGCTGGTGGGCCTGAGCGTGAAAAGCCTCAGCCTGTCGGCGGGCATGACGTTGCTTGAGCTGGGCGACGACCTGGACGACGCCTTGCAGCGCGCCGACCAGGCGCTGTACCGGGCCAAGCGCGATGGGCGCAACCGCTGCGCGGCGGCATGGGAGAACGTCGATGCCTGAATTGCGGGTGGGAGAGCGCAGTTGGTCGGTGGCGCCGGGCAGCAACCTGCTCGACGCCTTGAACGGCAACGGCGTGGCGGTGCCTTACAGCTGCCGCGCCGGCAGTTGCCATGCCTGCCTGGTGCAATGCGTGCAGGGCCTGCCCGCCGACAGCCGCCCGGACGCCTTGAGCGCCGACCAGCGCCGCGAGGGCTGGCGCCTGGCCTGCCAATGCCAGGTGATCGAGGACTTGCAGGTGCACGCGTTCGATCCGCTGACGGACGGTCGCCCGGCGGTCGTCGAAGCGCTGGACTGGCTCAGCGACAGCGTCCTGCGCTTGCGCCTGGTTCCGCAACAGCCGCTGCGCTACCGCGCCGGGCAGCATCTGGTGCTGTGGGCCGGCTCTGTGGCGCGGCCGTATTCGCTGGCGAGCCTGCCCCAGGAGGACCGCTTTCTGGAGTTCCACCTCGATTGCCGCCTGCCGGGCGCGTTCAGCGACGCGGCCCGCCGTCTGCGCATCGGCGATCCGCTGCGCCTGGGCGAACTGCGCGGCGGCGCGCTGCACTATGACCCGGACTGGCAGGCGCGCCCGTTGTGGCTGCTGGCCGCCGGCACTGGCCTTGCGCCGTTGTTCGGCATCCTGCGCGAGGCGCTGCGCCAGGATCACCAGGGCGCCATCCGCGTCATTCACCTGGCCCATGACGCCGCCCAGCACTACCTCGCCAAACCCTTGCAGGCCCTGGCCGCGCAGCGGGACAACCTGTCCGTCGAGCTGTGGACGACGACCGAGGCGCCCGCCGCTTTGGCGCAACTGCGGCTTGTTTCCCGGCAAACCCTGGCCTTAGTCTGCGGTTCGAGCGCCAGTGTCGATGCGTTTTCCAAGCGTCTGTTCCTGGCCGGATTGCCGCGCAACCAACTGCTGGCCGACGTCTTCCTCGGCCACGCCTGAGCGCGAGCCACAAGGATCCTCACCGACCGGGAGTCGCCATGACCGAAGCCATCCTGCTGCAACGCGAGCGTGGTTTGCTCACCCTGCGCCTCAACCGCCCCGACAAGAAGAACGCCCTGACCCGGGCCATGTACAGCCGCCTGGCCGAAGCGCTGAAGGAGGCGGACGCCGACCCTGAAATCAACGCCGTGCTGATCGCCGGCAGCGCCGATTGCTTCACGGCGGGCAACGACATCGCCGACTTCATCCAGCAGCCGCCGAACGACCTCGACAGCCCGGTGTTCCACTTCATGCTCAGCCTGCTGGAGTGCCGCAAGCCGGTGGTCGCTGCGGTGGCCGGGCCGGCGGTGGGCATCGGCACCACGCTGCTGCTGCATTGCGATCTGGTCTACGTCAGCCGCGATGCGAAGCTGCGCATGCCGTTCGTCAACCTCGGCCTGTGCCCCGAGTTCGGCTCCAGCCTGATCCTGCCGCGCCTGCTCGGGCACGCCAAAGCGGCCGAACTGTTGCTGCTCGGCGAAGGCTTCACCGGTGAGCAGGCGGCACAGTGGGGCATCGCCTGCGAGGCGTTGGGCAGCGGCGAAGCGGCGTTGGCCAAGGCACGGGAGATGGCGTTGCGGTTCGACGAGATGCCGGCGCAAGCGGTGCGCATCAGCAAGCAGTTGATGAAGGCGCCGGACCGCGAACGGATCCGCCAGGTGATCGAGGAAGAGGGCGCGCTGTTCACCCAACGGCTGCGCTCGCCGGAGGCGTTGGCGGCGTTGACCGGGTTCATCAAGCGGCACTGAGCTGTTCGTTGGCTGTTCCGGACTCATCGCTGGCAAGCCAGCTCCCACAAGGTTCGAGGGTGTCCACAAAAATGCAGCGTCGCCACAAAATACTGTGGGAGCTGCGGTGCGACGACGCGACTTGCCAGCGATGAGGCCCCGCCAGACTGAAACTCTTAAGGTTCAGAAAACAAAAAGCCCCGGCACTTGAATGCCGGGGCTTTTGCGTTTCAGCGAACGGTCACTCAGACCTGCGGGTCGCCCACGTGCAGGATCTTCATGCCGTTGGTGCCGCCGGTGGTGTGGTAGCTGTCGCCCTTGGTCAGGATGACCCAGTCGCCTTTCTCCACCACGCCGCGCTTGGTCAGCTCGTCGATGGCTTTCTGGCTGACTTCGCTCGGCGGCAGGGACGCCGGGTCGAACGGGATGGTGTACACGCCACGGAACATCGCCGCGCGGGCCTGGGCTTCACGGTGCGGGGTGAACGCGTAGATCGGCACCGACGAGCGGATGCGCGACATGATCAGCGGGGTGTAGCCGCTTTCGGTCAGCGCGATGATCGCCTTCACGCCCGGGAAGTGGTTGGCGGTGTACATGGTCGCCAGCGCGATGCTTTCGTCGCAGCGCTCGAATTCCTTGCCGATGCGGTGGCTGGAGGTCTTGCTGGTCGGGTGCTTTTCGGCACCGACGCAGATGCGCGCCATCGCCTGCACGGCTTCCAGCGGGTACTGGCCGGCGGCGGATTCGGCCGAGAGCATCACGGCGTCGGTGTAGTCGAGCACGGCGTTGGCCACGTCGGACACTTCGGCGCGGGTCGGCATCGGGTTCTGGATCATCGACTCCATCATCTGGGTCGCGACGATCACGGCCTTGTTGTGGCGGCGCGCGTGCAGAATGATCTTCTTCTGGATGCCCACCAGCTCGGCGTCGCCGATCTCCACGCCCAGGTCGCCACGGGCGACCATCACCGCGTCGGAAGCCTTGATCAGGCCGTCGAGGGTTTCGTCGTCGGCCACGGCTTCGGCGCGTTCGATCTTGGCCACCAGCCAGGCGGTGCCGCCGGCCTCGTCGCGCAGTTGACGGGCGTATTCCATGTCGGCGGCGTCGCGCGGGAAGGACACGGCGAGGTAGTCGACTTCCATTTCGGCGGCGAGCTTGATGTCGGCCTTGTCTTTATCGGTCAGGGCCGGCGCGGTCAGGCCGCCGCCGCGACGGTTGATGCCTTTGTGGTCGGACAGCGGGCCGCCGATGGTCACCACGCAGTGCAGCTCGGTGGCGGTGGCGGTTTCGACGCGCATCACCACGCGGCCGTCGTCGAGCAGCAGCTCGTCGCCCACGCCGCAGTCCTTGACCAGGTCCGGGTAGTCGATGCCGACCACCTGCTGGTTGCCTTCGGTCAGCGGATGGCTGGTGGAGAAGGTGAAGGTGTCACCGATCTTCAGCTCGATGCGCTTGTTGGCGAATTTGGCGATACGGATCTTCGGGCCTTGCAGGTCACCCAGCAGCGCCACGAAGCGGCCGTGCTTGGCGGCCAGCTCGCGCACCAGCCTGGCGCGAGCCTTGTGCTCGTCCGGGGTGCCGTGGGAGAAGTTCAGGCGGGCGACGTCCAGGCCAGCCAGAATCAGCTGTTCGAGAACTTCCGGCGAGTGACTGGCCGGGCCAAGGGTAGCGACGATTTTGGTACGACGGACGGACATGCAAAGACTCCTCAGGTTCAAGCGCCAGCGAAGGCTACTATGCTCTTGGGGTGTAGTCATTGTTCGTTTGCACTACTTAACGTTTTCTTTTTTGAACGCGACAATCGGCACAAACGGTTCTGAAGATTTCCCGCCCCGGGTCGATACAGAGCTCAAGACAGGAGAACCCCCATGCGATTGTTGCCCATTGCCGCCCTTGCCCTCAGCGTCCTCGCCGTGACGGGCTGCACCCGTTGGTCGATGAACCACCACCTGAACAACGCCTACAGCGCCTACGACCGGGGCAACTGCGAGCAGGTGATGCTCGAGCTGTCCAAGGTCGAACGCGCCAGCCGGGCCCGGCCTTACGTGTGGCCGGAAGTGTCGATGATGCGCGGCCAGTGCCTGGAACGGCAGAAGATGTTCATCGACGCGGCCCAGACCTACCAGTTCATCATCGCCTCGTACCCCGACAGCGAATACGCCTACCGCGCCCGCGCGCGCCTGGAGACCCTGCAGAGCCTGGGCCATTACCCGACCCGCAGCGCCGCCGCGCCGGTGGTTCCGACCCGCTTCTGATGGCGGTTGTCATACAAAAGCTGTCGGCGTGTACAACCTGAGCTATAGTCGAATCATTCCGGTCCGGCCACGGGCCCGGCCGGAGCAACACCTGCGACTGGCCGTAGTCAGGTGACGGCGATGCAGCGACCGTCACACCGGAAGCGGGGAGAGCGGGCCTTGGGCAGTGACCCGTTCCGAAGCACAGTGCGGCCCGGGCACAGGGCCTTGCGTGGCGATACGCTCATGTTTACCGAACGTCGGATCGAACGGCACCAATTGCCGTATTTCTTGCGGGTGTTCAACAGCGTCACCGACCGGCCCATCGGCTTTCTCGGTAACGTCTCCGAAGACGGGCTGATGCTCATCAGCCAGTTGCCGATGATGATCGGCGCGGAATTCGGCCTGCGTCTCAAGATTCCCGGGAGCGACGGTTGCCAGCAGGTGATCGACCTCACCGCGTGCTGCCTGTGGTGCCATGAAGACGCCACCCCCCGGCATTACGACGCCGGCTTCAGCCTGCACCGGCCGCCGCCGGAATACGGGCAACTGGTCGAGGCCTTGCAGCAGTACTTCAGTTTTCAGCCGTTGCCGGCTTCGGTGTGATATTCCCCCGTCCCAAAGTGTAGTGAGCGGGCTCATTTTCCGATTCAGTCATATTTCTCAAACCGAAATGTGGATGAACGCGGGAGTGAGCTTGATCACCATCGTTTCGACTCACTGAGCAGTCATATCGAACCCCGTCTACATGATTGCCTGGATACGTCTGAGCGTGTTTGCGCAGGTAGTTTTTTTGGAGGGCGGTTCACTATCTTCATGCGCGCTGCGGTGATGTCAGAACACTCGGCCTCTAGTCAACCCGTTGGTCGGGACTGTCAGACTTTACAGGTGTCAATCGAATGGGCGATTGGCTATATCTGGCTTATAGCAGCCTGCTGCTCATTCGCGCAGATAGAGGAACTGACGTCATGTCTGATAATAGTGGCGAACCAATAGCTACAAATGAGGATTTCAAAGGGACGGAGACTGACCCAGGGGCCGACGCTGAAAGACCTCCTCTCTGCACTAGGCCAGGCCAAGACACACTGGTGGTGTCACCGGTGGCATTTCACTTTACTGGAATTCCATTTGGAACCCATAAATATGAACTGGTTAATGAAGTAAGCGGGCAGACTTATACGGGTACGACGTTTGACAATGGAAGTTTTTTCAGGGATGTGAATCTCGCTAATGGCAACGCGCGATTCAAAGCCAGGTATCACATAAGTGGAAAACCCTCTGAGTGGTCTCCTACACGGGCGTTTTACGTTGCGACCAAGCCCGCGCTGACCTTCCCTGTGCCAGGTACGTTAATTGATCGTAAAACGACCTTTAGGGGAACCAGAGATACAGATTCACGCACGAGCACCATTCTTGCATATAACACCTCCGACTTCAGGTCGGCGACGCAAACTGGGTCAAACTCATGGAACCATCAACCTGTCGATGATCTTCCTGCCGGACCCCTTACAGTTTACGTGCAGTATTACATCCCGCTCGGAGGGATGGAGCCAGTTACCTATAATTTCATCGTCGAGGGCCCTCCAGAAATTACCTCGCCGAAAGCTAACGATGTCGTGCGTGAGAAACGACCAGAAGTCTCAGGGACGGGCTCCAACGGTACAACAGTTACAGTGTTTCGACAGGGGGGGGCAGGCGGATCTTACGGCAGTACAACTGTGGCCAATCGCACTTGGAAAGTAAGACTTACTCAAGACTTACCAGAGGGAAGGTTCGTTTTCCATGCACAGGCAAAGGTCGGGTCGGAATCGGTTGGTTGGTCGGAGCCAATAGCCGTCACCGTAGATCTGACACCCAATACACCCACTATCACTGCTCCGGGAGCAAACTCGATACAGGATCGATCTTTCACACTTTCCGGAACAGGAACCGAATCCGGTGCCACTTTGAGGGCGTTTTTGGATTTGACGGAAACCAAAGTCGGAGAAGCCTCTGCCGCAGGGAATAATTGGAACGTACAGGTCAATCTAGAGCCAGGGCAACGCTCACTGGTTGTTCAGCAAATTGTCAACAACCGACCTTCTGTCAGAAGCATCCCCCGCGCCTTCAAGATCCGCCCCCCAGCCCTGACCGCCGTCACCGCCACCCCCTCCGGCACCAGCGTGAAGTTCACAGGCGCCGGCCACACAGGTGCCACGGTGCAGATCTCGGTGGTGAGCGGGCCCGGTGGCATGGCTCCGCCCAATGCGACGGTCACCTCGGGACGCTGGGAAACCACCGCTTCCAACTGGCCTTTCGGCACCTACCAACTCAGGGCGATCCAGAAAGTCCCGGACAACGCCGGCGGCTGGATCGAATCCCTGCCGTACGCCTTCACTGTCAGTCATGTGTTCCCCGATCCGTACGAGGTGACGTTCACGAGGGATTATCAGCCGACCTTCTCGGGCAAGGGCTTCACCGGTGCGAGAGTGAGGCTCTATGACGAGGGCGGAGCCACCCAGCCGGCTCCTGAAGCCCCGGTCGTCGGTGGTCAATGGTCGAGCAGGGCTTCTCAGGTATGGGGGCCGACATGGCTGCGCCCCGTTCACATCAAACAGTTCCTGAACGGTCAGGAGTCACCGAACTGGATCACCGTCAACGTCACCATCGCGCCCTTGGCTCCAACGATCAACCCACCGGTCGAGGACGGCCTGTCTCCGCAATTGAGCGGCACCTGCTGGCCGGGCGCGTGGGTCAACATCACGTTCAGCGACAGAGTCACCGTCCATAATGTGATCGGTGCGGGAGGCACGTGGTCCTTCCGTCGCCCCACCGACTTCGCGCCCGAAGTCACCCACACCGTCACGGTCACCCAGACTGCGGCCAATCAGACTTCCCCGGAAGCCAGTCAGACCTTCTCGGTCGTTAAGCCTGTCCCCAAACCGATCATCACCTATCCGGCCAACAACGCCGAGGTGGGCCGTGACCTGACCGTCCGCGGGCAAAACGGCATGGCCGGCGCCACGCTGCAGTTGCGCGATGCGAAATTCGACCGGCCCCTGGGCGCTCCCGTCACCTTGAGCCGCGATGGCGAATGGGAGGTCGACCTTCGAACGCTGGCATTCGGCCCCAATGCCATCGATGCGCAACAAGTGCGCAACAACCGACCGTCGGAGCGCAGTGACCAGGTCAGTTTCGATGTGGTGCTGTTGTCGCCCGTGATCGAGGTTCCGGCAGAGGGCCAGAAACTGTCGCGCACCTCGACGCTGTCGGGTACCGGCATGAAGGGCGGCCTGGTCGAAGTCATGCTGCGGGATCCGGATACGGTGCTGCTCAGCGATCTTGAGGTGGGCGGCGACGGTCGCTGGCAGGGCGAGGTGACGTTGCCGGTCGGCAACAAAGTCTTGACGGTCCGGCAGACCTTCGACGGACAAACCTCGCAATACAGCGCCCGACGCACTTACAGCGTGGTGCCGCCTGCGCCCTATGTCGAAACCCCGGCGGAGGATGAGCACGTCGGTCGGCACGTGACGGTGTCCGGGTTCGCCACGCCGGGTGACACCGTGACGGTCAGGCTGGGCACCGGCCAGCATTCGGTGCAGGCCCGCACCCCGGTGCTTGAGGATCGCACCTGGTCGGTGACCCTGGATTTCGACGTGCCCGGTGGCCGTCATGGTGTGCTGGCGGTGGCGTCATCAGAGGGCTTCGACTCGCAGGATTCGGCGACGCGGACGGTTCGCCTGGGCACGTTCATGCCCGTGTTCGAGCAGCCGGGCGCGGGGCGCTGGGTCACTTCCCCGGTGCTTTTCTCGGGGCAGGGAAAGCCAGGCAACGGGCGCGTATTGAGTTGGTACAACCCCGATCTGCGCTGGACGCCCGCCATTCCTGTGACGGCCGCCGGCTGGCAAGGCACGGCGCAACAGGCGCTGCCACCGGGCGGCCATTGGTGCCGGTTCGTGCAGGACATCAGCGAAGGCACGACGGTGTCCGACTGGGCAGACAGTCAGCGCTTCGAGGTGCCGCCCGAGTGACTGGTAACCGATGAGCGGTAGCGTCTACTGTCAGTTATGACAGTAGACGCATCACCGCCTCAGGCGCCAAATTTTTATCAGAACACTCATGGCCCGGCCCATTCGCCAGGCTGTCCGGATCGTTTCGACCCAAGGAAAGTGATCATGTCTGACTCCAGCGAACGTCCCGCCTTGCAGCTATTGCGTCAGGTGTTCACTGAACAGCCCCCGGCTTCGCTCGAAACGTACCTGGAGCAGGGCGGTTCGATTTTCACGCTGGTGGAAAAGGGCGTGCAAGGGCTGACCCGTCAATTCGCCCTGGACGATGAACAGGCCCGGCTGTTTCTGCGGCGGGCCAACAGCCTGGCGACCTACGTCCGTCGACGGTTCATCGAGCAACGGCTGAGCGGCGATCCGCAGGTGCAGGGCCCGTCGAGCGGTTTGCTGTCGATGGTTGCCGGCCCCACCTACGAACGGCTGTTCGCCACGCCGTTCGATCAATTGTGTCCACCGAATGCGCTGGAGTCCTGCGCTTCGCCGGTGGCGTACCTGGTCGAACTGCTGCGCTGGATCCGTGACCGCATCGAACCCTATAGCGTAGCGGATGAAAAGTACCTCCTGCACGAGCGGCGCAAGGATCTGAAGGCACTGTCGGTGGACTTCAATGCCGTGCACCAGGCGGTGTCGTCGGTCGATGTCATCATTGCGGTGCTGGAAGGCTTCATCAACGAACCGGAGGACGAGCTGACAGAGGCATTGATCGAGGCCCGCTACCCGAACGGATTGCCGTACTTCCAGCATTGGGCCACCTGCGACACCGTAGCCCGGCATTACGGGCAGTCGGTCGGTGAGTTCGCCCACGAGACCGACATGGCCTTCCCGTACTTCCTCCATAGCGCCGCCTGGAATGTCGACGGGGGACGGGCCATGGCCCATGCGTCGCGGCTGGGGCCCTATCAGCGCGAACTGCTGACTGAGCCACTGGTGACGAGTGCGGGTCGGGACGACTTTTACCTGCGCAATTTCGGCGCTGACGGCATCGAGTTCCAGAACCTCTATCAAGTGCCGTTTTTCGCCCAGCGCACCAAACTCGATGCGCCCGCCATCGAGGCCCTTTTGTCCGTGCGCGAATTCGCGCCTGTCCGCTCCGCCAATGTGACCTATACGACGTCAGCTCCTGCCTTCCCTGAGAGCGAACGTCACGGTTCGGTTTACCTCAATGCAGGCACCGCGCCTGCGGTGACCGTCACCGGCAGCGGGGAAGGCGCTGCGTTTCTGCACCGTTTGTCGCTCAATCCATTGGCCGATTTTGTCCGTTACGACCGGATGAACCGCAAGATTCGCCTGGACGCGTGGCTGCAGTTGCCTCCCGAACAGGTCGACGCCTTGCTCGTGGCGGCGATTCGGGCCGAGGTCCGGGGCGGGGCAAAGGCCGGGGACTGGCTGATCAGCGACAACGTGGTGCACGCGTTGGGTCTGTTTCAGGTGTTGCGTGAGCAGCATGGTTGCACGGCCCAGGACTTTGCAGTGTTCATCGACGAAGTGGGCATTTATGGCCGGGGCGACAGCCTTTCGCAGTTCGATCAGGTGTTCAACGCCCAGGGTCAGTATCGGCAATCCTTGAAACTGGACGACCAACCCTTTGCGGTGCTGCCGGGCGAAGGTGATACCGACCTGACGGTCAATCAGATCTGCAGCGGCCTGGCGATCGACCCGCAGACCTACCGTTATCTCGCCTTGGCGATTGCCCGGGCCCAAGGCGCAGGGGCAACGCTCAAGCGCAATGCGACGGTGATTTCAGCGTTTTATCGTCTGGTGAAACTGCCCCGGTTGCTGGGCATCACACCGGCGGAAGGCGTGTTGATGCTGAGCCTGTTGGGCGGGGAGCGATGGCTGGAGGGGCTGGCGGGGGCGCCGAAGATCCACGCGACACCCACCGATGCACCGGATGCGCTGAATCTGATCCATGCCCTTTATTCCTGTGTGGATTGGTGCCATGCCCGGGATCTGCCGATTGCCTGGATGATCCAGACCGTCTCGGCACCGCTGCCGGTCAGTGCGGCAGGCGAGCCGGAGCAGCAGTTGTTCGGCAAGGTTCGCAGTCTGCTGCCGGCGGCATTGTTCAGCCACGCCGGGCTGCTGATGGCGGGCGTGCCGCCGCTGCCGGCGGCCAGTTGGCTGGATCTGCTGACGGCGTTGGTCGACCCTCAGGGGTTGGTGCTGCCACCCACGGTAGCCGAGGCCGAGTACCCGGATCATGCGCGCGAATTGTTGGATCGCGCGGTCAAAGAGGGGTTGGGCGACATTGATGACGCGTCACGTGCGGCCATAGTCGGACAAATGCTGGGCGTGTTGCTGCAGGCCCGCGAAGCTCAGGTCTCGGTGGCGAAAGAGTGCCTGGCGGTGTACGCCGGCATCGAGGCGGAGCAGGCGATCCGGGTGCTGGCATGGGCCGGCGCCTCGGTCTACAGCTTGTTGAGTCACGTGTCCGGGCGGATCGATCAGGCCAGGCGACAGGGTGCCGGCGATCCGGACCGACTGCTGGCGTTGCTGGCCGACGTGAAACGTCGCAGCGCCATTGTCGCGAAGCTGGGCCTGAGTGCCGGGCTGCTGCAGGACTATCTGGATTACGGCCACAAGGCCTGGCTGGATCAGGATGACCGGCTCGCCCTCTCGTTGCGTACTTTCTATTACCTGGAGCGGCTGGCCCGGGCGTTCGAGTTGAGCGAGCAGCCGCCGCAGCAGTTGCTCGACTACCTGCGTGAGGTCAACGCCATGCCTGAGGTGTCAGGCGATGCGATGCGCCTGGCGGAGCAGGCGGCGGCCATTCGCTTGGCGATGTTCTTTGGCTGGAGTGTGCAAGAGGTGCTTGAGTGCATCAGTCGCATGGTGCCGACCGGTGCGCCGAAGCTTCTGAAAAGCCTGGTTCAGCTCGACCTGTTGATGCGCGTGCGCATGATCGCCTCGCGCAGCGGCATGGACGCGCTGACGGTCTTCCTGCTCGGCAAACTGCCGGAGCAGATCGACAGGGGCGCTTACGCAAGCGCCGCCGAGCTTGCGTTGTTGAGCCTGTCGCAAACCCGCGCTCCGGTGGTGCCTGGCGTTGAGGATCTGAAGCGTCTGGTTCAGGTGACCTGCGTACCCGACAAGTACGATGTGATCGCGAATAAACCGGGCGACAAGATCATCTTCACGGTCACGGTCAAGAATGCGGCCGGCCAGCCGCTGAGCGGGGTCAACGTCCACTGGCGCGCGCGCTTGGGCAGCATCGCCACCCGATCGACCTTCACCGACGGTACGGTAAAGGCAGAGTTCATCCCGGGTTCGGTGATGGGCACGGACACGCCGATGTTCTGGCTCGACCTGTTGCCCGAGGAGCAGGCCCCGGCCATCGAGGTCACCCACGACGCTCAGAGGCTGACCTTTCCGGCTTCGCTCAGGTCGCCGGTACCCTTGGCCCCTGTTGGCGCGGGGGAGGAAGTCGAGCTCTATGCGGTGCTGATGGACCGGTACAGCAACCTGGGCAAAGGCCGACTGGTGCGTTGGCTGGTAGAGCCTGTCGGTGGTTCCGATCCGTCCGGGGTGGTGATCCGGCCGCAGCAAGCACTCACCAATCAGGACGGGCTCACGCGAACGTTTGTTTCCTGCGCAACCGGCGGCGAATTCATTTTCTCCGTGCTCAGCGAAAGCAGCGAGACACAAACCGGATTTGACCCCATCACCTTTGCCGACCCGGCGCAGCCGCTGTAAGCGGACGGTTGAGCCGGGCCGGGCAGAACCTGCCCCAGGAGAATATCGTGGAACCGAACACTCTCGACGCGTTGCTGGAAAAGCGCCGTTCGGCGCTGGTCGAATATTGCATCGGTCAGGCTGACTTGGCTGACGGCAGCAAGTACAACTTTTTGCGAACGCCCAATGACCTGTTCGAACTGCTGCGCATGGATCCGCTGGACAGCTACGCGGTGCAGAGTTCGTGGGTGGCGGAGGCGACCAGTTGCGCGCAACAGTACATCCATGCGGTCTACCGCAAGCTTGAGCCTGGGTTCGACAAGCATTCGTTTGAATCTCGCGACTTGGCGCAGTGGGAACTTTACGGCAATTACCCGGACTGGGCGGCGTTGCAGATGATTGCGCTGTATCCGGAGAACTTCATCAATCCGTTTGTCCGCCTGCGCAAGAGCAGCCTGTTCAAGACCCTCGAAAACGATCTGAACCAAACCCGTTTGAGCACCGACAGTGTGCAGGTCGCGCTGCGCAACTATCTGCAGGCCTTCGAGCAGACCTGCAACCTGGATGTCGTCAGCGGTTTCATGGACGGTGCGTCGCCGGCCCGGGCCGACTACTACTTCGTCGGTCGCCAGCGGGTGGCGCCGTTCCAGTATTTCTGGCGGCGGGCGCAGGTCGAACTCTCGCCCACGTGCGTGGCGATCAATCCGGCGGCATGGGCAGAGTGGCAACCGGTGGACATTCCGGCAGGCGTGCGGGTGCTGGACATGCGTCCGGTGTTCTGGAGCGGGCGCCTGTGCCTGGTCTGGGCCGAGTGGCGTGACCGGGTGAGCGGTCATCAGGAGGACGAGTTTCTGCCGGACCGGCTGGACATCCAGGTCGCGTTCATGACCCAGAACGGCAAGTGGTCAGCGCCGTTGAACGTGCACAGTTCCGAACATGACGAGGACAAGTCGCAGGGCACCCGGTTGATCGCCACGGTGTGGGCTGACCGTCACCACCCCAAAGGCAAGCTGGGCATCCTGCTGACCAACGGCAAGGCGGGGCAGGCTGGCGTGTCGGCCATTGCCGTGCGCGATGTGCTGTTCCGCCCCGTGGCCGAAGATGACGGCGGCTGGCTGAAGGAAGCGGCCGAGCGGCGGTTTACCGACACGCTGACGGTCCAGCATCCGCTGGTCAATCAGCCGCAGGTGGTCACCAGTGTGGACGTCGATGGCAGCATGGCGGCCTTTCTCGATGTGCAGGCGGTGGCGTTCCGGGAAGGCAATGACGATGTACTGGTGGTGCAAGGGCTTTGCCGGCCGACAGGGCTGGACGCCGGCACCGCGAAAGTGACGTTGGCATTGGTCAACAGTACGGGTGACGATCCAAAACCGCTTGAGGTCGAAGAAGACGTTGCCGGCGGCTGGAGCACCGAGTGGCAGGTTTTCCGCAGGGCCAAAGGCGCTTGGGCCGATCCGACCACCTTTACCTTGGTGGCGGCGGATACGAAGGACACCAAGGACACCAAGGACGCTAGGTATGGCAGCAAGAAGTTTCAGCTGACCATCAAGGACGTCAACGACTTCAACCCGGCCTCGCTGCTCAAGAACAGTCTGGATGCGGCGCAGTTCCTCAGCCTCAACCAGTCGACCCTGACCCTCAAGTTCGCCCGTCTCAATTCATTGTTCGGTCCGGAGCTGGTGCAGCGTTCTTTCGTTTCCGTCGATGCGGTGCTCGACTGGGACACCCAGTTCATCGCCGAACCGCCCCCTGTCACGGGCCCGATCTCCGAACCGAACGGGGCTTTCAACGGTGCCAACGGCTTGTTCTTCTGGGAACTGTTTTTCCATCTGCCGCACCTGGTGGCCTCACGCTTGCGTGCTGAGGATCGTTTTACCGAGTCGCAGCAATGGCTGCACTACCTGTTCGATCCGCACGCCCCCGCCGATGCCGGAACGCCGGCACCTGTCAATCCCAAACCCCTGTACTGGCGTTGCCGTCCGCTGAACGGCCCCGGCAACCTGGGCTGTGAAACCCAGGCGCCGACCGACCCGGACGCCATCGGCTATTCGGCGCCCCGGCACTTCCAGATCAAGGTGTTCACCGAGTACGTCAGCAACCTGCTGGAGTGGGGCGACTGGTATTACCGGCAACTCACCCGGGACAGCCTGGTGGCGGCCAAACTGTGTTACGTGCAGGCCGAGTTCCTGATGGGGCAGGCGCCTTCAGCGCGCACGGTGAACCGCTGGCAGGCCGACACCCTCGGCAACCTTCTGAACCTGAGCGCAACCCGACCCGCCCTCGAGCAATTCGAGCAGGCGCTTGCCTACAGTCTGGCGGACGTTCCGGCGGCCAGTGACACCGCACCTGCATTGGGGCTGCTGGCCAACGAGCCGTTCCAGATCCCGATCAACCTGCAATTGCTCGACCTGTTTGCCTTGCCCGGCCAGCGTCTGCACAACCTGCGCAACAACCTCACGCTCGACGGCAAGCCGCTGCAGATTCCTTTGTTCAGTCCGCCCACCGATCCCGATCAATTGCTGCGGGACCTGGCCAGTGGTGGTGCAGGTTCGCCGCGGCCGATGGGCGGGCGTCTGGTGGTCGGGGCATTCCGCTGGCGGGTGACCTACGAAGCCGCGCTGCGCGCCGTGCAGACCCTCCAGGAGCACGGCAATCAGGTGCTGCGCCTGCTTGAGCAGAGGGATCGGGCCGAGCAGGAGGAGCTTCAGCACAGCCATCTGGTGGAGTTGGGTGGTTATGCCCAGACGGTGCAGGAACAGAGCATCAGCCAGTTGCAGGCGGGGCTGGCGGCGCTGGTGCAGAGCCGGTCCGTGGCGCAGGAGCGGGCCGATGCCTATGCACAACGCCATGATGAAAACATTTCAGCGGTCGAGTACGACGTCATGGCCAACCTGCAGGCCTCCAAGGTGCTGGGGCTGGTGTCTTCGAGCCTCAAGCCCGCCGGGGCGGTGCTGGCGTCGTTGCCCAATGTCTTCGGCCTCGCCAACGGCGGGCATCGGTTGGATAAGGCGGTCGATGCCGTGGTGTTCGGCTTGGGTATCGCCGCGTCGGCCATGCAGATCGATGCCGACAAGCAAGCCACCACCGAAGGCTACCGGCGCCGTCGCGCAGACTGGGGCCTGCAGCGGGATCAGGCGTTGGGGGAAGTGCGCGCGCTCGATGAGCAGATCAACGCCCAGACCCACGCCTTGCAGGCCGCCAACTCGACACTGGCGCAGACCCTCAAGTCCAACGCCCAGGCGCTGACGGTCTACAACTTCCTGAAAAAACGCGCCAGCAACGTCGAGCTGTTCGGCTGGCTGCTTGGCCAGATCAAGGCCCTGCATTACCAGGCATACGATGCTGTCGTCAGCCTCTGCCTCAGTGCCCAGGCCTCGATGGCGGCGGAGACCGGCGACTACGACTCGGTCATCCCCTTGCCGCAGGTATGGCTGGACAACCGTCATGGGCTGACTGCCGGCGAGCACTTGCGCGGGCATCTGCTGCGCATGGAGCGCGAATACCTGCAACGCCATGAGCGGCGGCTGGAGGTAGTCAAGACCGTTTCCTTGCGCCAGCTGTTCGACGACAAGGTCGCCCCGCAGCCCGGTGCCGCCAGTTGGGAGGAGGCGCTGCGACAACTGCGGGAGCGGGGAAAACTTGAATTCAGTCTTGGTCAGCTGTTGTTCGACCGCGATCATCCTGGCCACTACTGCCGGCAGATCAGCTCGGTGGAGGTCGACATGCCGGTGCTGACCGGCCCCTACCAGGACATCCGCGCCACGTTGTTGCAGATCAGCAGCATGGTCGCCACGAAGGCGACCTATCAGTCGGTGAAGTACCTGCACCAACCGCAGTCCGGTGTGGCCCCCGGCGATGTGCAGATCAACCTGCGCAGCGCTCAGCAGGTGGCCTTGTCCGTCGGCCTGGCCGACAACGGCATGGCGGCGCTCAAGCCGGACGAAGGGTTGCTCAACCCCTTCGAATGCACCGGCGCGGTGTCGCGTTGGGCGTTGAACTTTCCGTGGCCGCAGAAAGAGCCGCAAGCGTCGGTGCTGGCGTCCTTGACGGATGTGATCGTGCGTATTCGTTACACCGCGAGGGCCGGGGAAGCGACATTCACCCAAAAGGTTCAGGACCTGGTCACCGAAGCTGAGCAGGCCACAAGAGGCGGCAATCTGAAGGGAGCGAACCGTCATGGGTAATCCGATCATCCAGGCCATGCAGAGCATGGTGCTCAATGGCGACTTCACCCAGTCGTTCACGCAGTGGGTCAAAGGGCCGGTCAACCCGCTGGCGCTCGCTATCGAAACTGAGTTCTATCAAGGGGAAATGACCAAGTTCCTGGCGGCGGCCGAGGAAGCCTCGCTGCACCAGGAGATCAGCGTGCCTTGGGACTTGAGTGCCGATGCGCGCTACTTTTTGAGCTTTCTGTTCGAGTCCCGTCATGGTGAGGCGGGCCGGCTGCGCATCGAGGTCGTCGGCTCGCCCGATGTCGCCACGGAAATCGAATTGCCTGCGGGTTCGCGCCGTGATCCGCAGCGAGACCGCGAACGCCTGGCCGACGGACTGCCGCTGGAGTTCCTGCCCACCGAGTTCAACGTGGAACTGCAACTGCCGCTCAAGCGCCACGATCGCATCAAGGTGAGCGTCTTCAGCCCGAAGAACCCTCCAGGGAACTACGTCGACAAAATCTGCATCACCCGGATCCGGCTCGATCTGCACCTGGTGCCTGCCGACATGGAAGCGCTGGCGTTCGATGAGCAGGTGTTGGCGCAATGGGATCCGTCGAAGACCCTCCATCTGTGCCTGGGGGCGACGTCACTGTCCGCCCACCGTCTGCGTTTTGTCGCCAGGCCGGACAACCCATGGTCGGGAACCGGGGCATCCCTGGTCAGTGACGACAACCCGTTCGGTGCCGTGATTGCGGAGCCTGCCTGGGGCGTGGATCAGTCATTGGATCTGCCCTGGGCGCTCGATTGCCCGATCGTCGGTGAGGACGGGCCGTACCTCTTCACGCTGAATCTGCTCAACCGGTTTCACGCGGATCCGTATCCTGTCCGTGTATCTCTGGGGCATCACCGTCTGGTGTTCAGGGAGACGCAGCAACCGGCGTACTACCCGGTGCTGGAGTATGCGCAAAGCGTGCAGGTCGGCGTGCAGGTGGCGTCGTATTACACCGGCCAGTCCATCGCCGGCCAAACGGTGAAGTGGGGCCTGAAAGGCCAGGCGCAAACCACGTCGGTGGTGACGGATGACAATGGCTGGGCCTATTTTGACTTTCAGCCTGTCAGCGCCGGGGATTTCCAGGTGCAGGCCACGGTCGAGAGCCCGTACTACGAAAGCGGCGTGACGACTGAAGAGATAGCCGTGCGTGCGCTGGCCACCGACCCATTGAAAGAGGTGATGGCGGTGGTCGAGGGCGCACCGACGCCGTGGCACGAAAGGACCGGCTACCCCAATCGCGGTTCGACGTACCGCCTGGGCGTACGTGTGCCGGCGGGCAGCCCTTTGTTCGGGACTGAAATCGCCATGCACTGGCAGGGTGATTCCGCCGAGCAGTTGGGGGTGCAGGTCGAGCCCGAGTTGCAACGGTTCGTTGCGGTCGAGAGTGCGAACCTGCACTGGGACTTTGCGTGCGAGGATCGTCTCGACGGTGTGTTTCGCCTGCATCTGCAATGCTCGAAACTCAAGTCGCCCTCCGCCTCCAAGCCCATGTCGCTGGCACGCAACCTGGTGCGCATCGGCGAGGTGCAGGAAGCCAACAAGTATCCGGTGGTGGATGAAAACGAAAGCGTGCTGCTGCGGGTGCAGGTCGTGCATGTGGTCGCCAGCGGGGAGGGTGATCCGGTCAGCAACGCCATGGTGGATTGGGCAACCCCTGAGGGCTCGGTCTCGACCCGCTCGGGCGCGGGGGGCTGGGCCAGCGTGCTGTACCGGCCGACGCGCGCCGGCGATCATGTGGTGACCGCCAAGGTCAGGGCTCACGAGGATGCGGTATCCGAAGAGCGTCCGTTTGACGTCAAGGCGCTCGCCACCAGTCCCTGGAAAAACCAGGTCACGATGACCCTCGACGGGTTGCCGTTGGATCTCGTCGAGCTGGGCATCGTGTGCCGGCGGGGCGTATCCCATACCTTGAAAGTCGTGCCTGCGAGCGGCAGCTCACTGCTCAACCAGCCGGTCACGCTGAACTGGCGGGGTACGGCACCGGCCATAGGGCTTTCGGTGAGCCACATCGGCACGCCCCGAACGCTGGTGGCGCAGGGCCTGGAATGGACGTTCAGTTCCCAGGCCGGCACCAGCGTCAGCAGTCTTTTTGCGCTGGCGTTGAGCAGCCCCGTGCTGCAAGCGCCTCGGGAGCTGTTCGGACGTTTGCTGTCAGCCGATCTGGCGGACGAACTTTCGCTGTCGCTCGATCAGGTGTCGGCACAGGTGGGCGACGCCTTTTATCCCTGCCTGGGCGCACGTCATCGGTTTCGGATACTGCCGAATCCGCTGGGGCCGTTGACCGGCCTGAACGTAATGCTGGATTGGCGAGGCACGCCGCCGGAGGCATTGTCCGCGACGGTCGAGCCGCCCCTGACCACACCCCAATCGTTCAGTGACGGCGGCGTCATCTGGACACTGGATTTCACCGCCAGCGAGAAGGGCGGCGAATTCTCCCTGACGCTGAGCCTGCCGCAACTGGCTGCCACGGCGCCGGCCAGCGCCATGCAGCTGGATCACAATAAACTGCGCATCGACCGCTACCGCGAAACGGCGGTGGATCCGGTCGTCGGTCAGGACGCGGCCTGGCAGTGGGTGCGTCTGGAGTCGGCCTTCACCGGCTTGCCGGTCGAAGGGGCAAGCGTCGAGTGGGTGGCTCAAGGCAAGTCCACGGAGATGGCCAGCGGCAAGGACGGCTGGGCAGGGTTCGGGTTCACGCCGACGGTGGCAGGTGAGCAGGTGGTGGAAGCCCGCGTGCTCAGCCGTTTTGACGGCTATCGGGAACATCGGGCCATGACCGTCGAGGGGTTGGCGACGGATCCGTGGCGCGGTGTCCTGCTGCGTTTCGATGGTCAGGAAACCAGGCTTTTCGGCGAGCGAACCCGTTTTCCTCGACGCAAGGGTGAGCACAGGCTGGAAATCCTGGCCGAAGAGGGCAGTCCGTTGCTGGATCGCCACCTGACACTGGGAATGACCGGCACTGGGCCTGAGGAACTGGGCGTGCGTTTTCATGGAGTGGGGCTCGGTGTGCCGCGTCGGTTCTCCGAAATCGGCTTGCACTACTCCTTCGCCTGCGACGACATCAAGGACGGCAGCTTTGCCTTGCGGCTCGGGGCCGAGCGGTTGGCGAACCTGTCGCCGGCCAATGCGATGTCGTTGGGCATCGGTGAGCGGGTCTTTGACATCATCGTTCCTGAGCAGGCACGGCAGGTACTGGAGTGGGGGCAAACGCTTGAAGCGCGGGTAACGTTGGTGGCGAGCACCACGCGCAGGCCGATGGTGGGACACACCATCACCTGGCATAGCCCTGAGCTCGGCACGGTGACCTCGGTCACCGACTTCTACGGCGAGGCGATCATTCGCTTCATTCCCCAAACACCGGGGGCGGTGGAGCTGACCGCTTCGGTAGGCGATGGGGAACATGCCAGATCGGTAACGCTTTCGTACGTCATCGATCAACCACGCGAGATTGAGTCGCTGTCCAGCCCCAAACCCAGCGGCCACTTGGGCGAGTTGGTTTCGGCGGTCGTTCATGTGGTTTCGGCGTTGACGGGGGAGCCTTTGCCGAATGTTGAGGTGCAGTGGGATTACCCCGACAGGACGATTGCGCCGACGAGTACGGATGCGCAAGGCAATGCCCGGGTGCAGTTCAGGCTTTCGGGTAATCGACGGGGGCTTCTGGAGGCTGTTGTCACGGGTGGGTTAGCTGGCTGGGAGGTGAAACAAATGGTTTTCGAGTTGGTGCCAAATGCCAATACCTGGTTGCAAGAGTTCAGACCTTACGTCGACGGAAGGGCAACTGATTGGGAAGACCTGAAGTTGAATTTACTTGCGGGAGGAGAGTGCGAACTGACTCTGGACTATCGATACAGTTGGTTGATCGGAGACAAAGACGCTCAAATTGCACTTCAGTACAAACAAGGTTCTGAGAGAGAGGATCTGACTTTCGACCCGCCTTTAGGCAAACTTGTGATGATGGCGCAAGGTACGACTTCGCTGAGCTGGATTATCTCAACCGAAGGCGCATCGACTGGTAGCTGCGAACTGGAGTTCGTGATGCCACTGTTGACGGAGTTGCCGCACTCTCCGCCGGTGTCGGTTGAAGTTGTGAATGTTGCGCAGGATGTGGATATCACTTTTGATGCTTTTACGATCAGCCTGGAGTCGGGAGCAACAGCCTATCCTTGCCATGGTGCAAATCACACCTTTACGGTGAAGCCAAAGGTAGGTAGCCAATTGCGGAACAGGAAAGTGAAATGGGTGTGGGGAGGGGAGCCCGCTGAGAATCTGGGGATTGTGGTTGCACCTCCAATGAATGTAGAGCGCGAGCTGACTTCTGGCGGGTTGTCGTGGTCTTTGGATTGTCGCAACACTGCTCGCAATGGTGATTTTTCGTTGCGACTGGAGATTGTGGATTTTGAGAATGCTTCAGCGCAAATAGAAGTGTCATTGGGGCACAACTTAGTGACAGCTGAGCGTTGGTTGGTAGAACATGAGCCACACCCGGGTGAGCCATTCCCGATTAGGTTTCACTATATTCGCGCAACTTCAAGTTTTTTGAACGTTCCCGTGCAAGGTGTTCGGGTGGATCTCAACCGAGGCGGGTCGAGGTATGTGTATACAGACTCAAAAGGTGAGGTCTCTGTCCGCGAGGATATGTCCTTCGATGGGTTATGGATAACCAATCGATACGACGGAACTAACGTTTGAAAAAGTGGGATTTTAGGCATCAACATCGATTTCCTCTCGTGTCGGCGTTGATGTCATCCTCCGTCCTTCTTCCACCCCAGATAGCGTGTAACCAACTCAGCACCCAACTCCTCGGGCCGAACGTCCACCACCGGAGCCCCATGAGCCCCCAACCGCTCATGGAGCTCCGCCCGCGCGTTGAGATAATCCACCGCGCCGCAGTACGCCAACGCTTCATCCAGCGTCTGCACCGGTGAGCTGCGAACCCGGTCAAGCGTCGCCTCGCGCAAACTGGCCACCAGCACCTGATGCTGTTGGCTCAGGTGTTTGACCGCCACGTGCAGATCATCGTCATCCTCATCGCGCAGGTTGGTCACCAGCACCACCAGGGCCCGGCGCTTCTGCCGTGTCAGGAAGCGCTGGGCAGCGCTCTGGTAATCGGCCGAGCGCCGGCTGCTTTCAAGGTCATGGACAGCGTTGAGCAATACATTGAGCTGCCCGCTGCCCTTGATCGGCGCGAGGTAGCGTTCCTGCTCTCCGGCAAAGGTGCACAACCCCACCGCATCTCCCTGGCGCAACGCCACATAGCTCAACAGCAGACACGCATTCAACGCATGGTCGAAATGCGACAGCTCATCATCCTGGCTGCGCATGCGCCGTCCGCAGTCGAGCATGAAGATGATCTGCTGGTCGCGCTCGTCCTGGTACTCGCGGGCGATCGGCGTGCGCTGGCGGGCGGTGGCTTTCCAGTCGATCTGGCGCAGGCTGTCGCCTTCGCGGAACTCGCGTAACTGGTGGAATTCCAGGCCTTGCCCGCGCCGTTGCCGCTGGCGTACGCCGAGCTGGCTGAGCCAGTTGTCCACCGCCAGCAGTTGCCCGCCGTAGAGCCGGGCGAAGTCGGGGTAGACGCGGGTGTGGTCAAGCACGGGCAACAGGCGTTTGCCCGACCACAGGCCCAAGGGGCTCGGCAGGTTGAGCTCGCAATGCTCGAAACGGAAGTGGCCGCGCTTGAGCGGCCGCACGCGGTAGCCGACCCGGCTGCGTTGGCCCGGCAGTAGCTCGGCCGTCAGCGGCAGGTGTTCGAAGTCGAGGCCGTCCGGCACATGGTCGAACAGCCGGAGGCGTAACGGTTCGGCAAAGTCGTGACCGACCTCCAGATGCACTTCGCCCCAGCGGCCGAGCGCCAGGCTGCCCGGCACTTGCCGGTGGACACGGGGCAAGGGCAGGCGCTGGAGGCGCACGGCATCCAGGACCGCCAGGGCCAGCAATGCCAGGAGCATGCCCCAGTTGACCGCCTGCAGGGTGGGTGGCGTGTCGATGTCCAATGCGCTCAGGCTGCCCAGCAGCACGCCGAGGGTCAGCAGGGCCGACAGCCAGACCAGCAGCCGTTTCGACGGTTTCACGGGTGCGCCCCCCTTGTGGTGAGGGAGCTTGCTCCCGCCGGGCTGCGCAGCAGACCTGAATAGGCGTGACGACTCAGCGGGACGGTTATGCGACCGCTGCGCAGCCGAGCGGGAGTAAGCGCCTTCACCACACGCGGGATGGGCATGCTCACAGGCGCGGCGCCGGCACTTGGTCGAGCAGTTGCTGGAGCACCTGATCCACTTGCAGGCCCTCGATGTCCAGCTCCGGGGTGATGCGCACCCGGTGGCGCAGCACCGCCAGCGCACAGCCCTTGATGTCATCCGGGACCACGAACTCGGCGCCGCGCAGCACGGCGCGGGCGCGGCCGCAGCGCACCAGCGCGATGGAGGCCCGGGGCCCCGCGCCGAGGCTCAGGCCCGGCCAGCTGCGGGTGCTGCGGGCCAGGCGCACGGCGTAGTCGAGCACCTGGTCATCCAGCGGCAGGTCGCTGGCGATGCGCTGCAGGGCCTGGACGTCCTTGGCCTGCAGCACGGTGCGCAGCGGCTGCACGTCGAGCATGTCGGCACGGCTGGAGCGGGTGACCTGCCGCACCATGTCCAGTTCCTGGTCGGCGTCCGGGTAGTCCATGCGCACCTTGAGCATGAACCGGTCGAGTTCGGCTTCCGGCAACGGGTAGGTGCCTTCCTGCTCGATGGGGTTCTGGGTGGCCAGCACCATGAACGGTTGCGCGATGGGCAGGGCCCGCCCTTCGAGGGTGACCTGGCGCTCCTGCATGGCCTCCAGCAGGGCGGCCTGGGTCTTGGCCGGCGCGCGGTTGATCTCGTCGGCCAGCAGCAAGTGAGTGAACAGCGGCCCCTTGCGCAGCTTGAACTGTTCGGTCTGCAGGTCGTACACCGCGTGCCCGGTGACGTCGCTGGGCATCAGGTCCGGGGTGAACTGGATGCGCGCGAACTCGCCGCCGAACGTCTTGGCCAGGGCCCGGACGAGCAAGGTCTTGCCGAGCCCCGGCACGCCTTCGAGCAAGACGTGGCCGCCGGCGATCAGGGCCGTCAGCACATCGTCGATCACGCGGTCCTGGCCGATCAGGGCCTTCTGCAGTTCGTTGCGCACCGCCTGGGCCAACTGGCTGGCCCGCTGGCGTTGCTGGGCGGCATGGCTGACGGCGCCGGGCTCGGTCTGTTCGTTCATAGGGCGTTCCTCAAGGATTGCAGGTGGGCGACCTGCCGGCTGAATTCGGCGCTGGAGAGGCGTTGCTTGCGCACCGGGCTCAGGGCCTGGCTGATGGCGCGGGTCGGCTGTCGGGTCAGGCGCGACAGCGCCAGCCATTGCTCGGCCACGTTCAATTGATCGAAGCCCGGGTGCCGGCGTCGGGCCCGGCGCAGCACATCCTGTTGCAGGGCTTGCAGCAGCGTTCGCTGACCGTTGTGGCGCAGGATGAAACCGGCGCTGGCGCGCAGATGCTCCCGCAATTGCCGGCGTCCGCCGGGAGCGGGCGCCAGGACCGGCCCGTGGCGGACACCGGCGTGCCACAGCCACAAAAGGATCAGGGCCGACAGGGCCACGATGGCTTGCGGGAAGTGGCGCCAGAGCAGGGACGGCAGCCCCTCGCGAACGGTGTTGAACAGCAGGGTCACCGAGGTGTCGGCGCTCAGGTACCAGAGCAGCCAGGCGTTGTCGTACCGGGCGATGTCCGGGGTTTTCCAGAGCTCGGCATCGGTGACCACGGTGATCGTGCCGACACCGTAGGGCAGTTGCATCATGTGGGTGGCCCTGCCGCTGTTGGCCCAGGCCTGGGCCAGGTTCTTCGGGTCTTCCAGATGAAAGTCGGTGTCGAAACCGATGTAGGCCGGGGCGTCTTCGTCTTCCAGGTACAGCTTGGTCAAGTCGGGGTAGGGGTCGTCCGCCGGATCCGGCGCAGGTTCTTTCAGATCCTTGCTCAGCGACTGGTGCAGTTGCACGCGGTCGAGCAACAGGTCGTTGCTTTGGCCGCTGCGTTCGTCCCACAGCGACTCGGCGACGAACACCAGCCGCCCGCCGGCGCGGGCCCAGTTGAGCGTTTGATCGACCTGGCGCGGGGTCATGTTCGAACGGTCGCCGAACAGCAGCAATGTGTGCCGGCGCGGGTCGATGCCGGGCAAGGCATCCAGGCTTTCGGCATGGCTGACGGACAGCCCCCGCCCGCGCAGGAACAGCTCCGCCGCGAGGTAAGGATTGGCCTGCGCGGCGGGTGAGGGGCCGTGGTCGATCACGCTCTGGTAGGGTTCGGCCTTGAGGTACAGGTAGAGGCACAGCGCGCCCAGCAGGGCGATGGCCAATGCGCCGGCCAGCCTCACGGCGCGCCGGTTCAACGCGCGGCCCCCGGGCCGAACAGGGTGCGCCAGCCGTCGCACAGTTCCTGTTGCAGGTGCGTGGCGGGCAACCGGTGCCCGTAGGCCATGTTCTGCCAGTGCCCGGTCAGGCTGCGGCTGAACGCGAGCAGGTCCGGACGCTGCAACCGCTCGATCTGTGTCAGCACCTGGTGTTCGGTGTCGGCGGGTTTGAGCGTCAGGCCGAAGTCGTGCAGCAGATGGCTGAGCAGGCCCCGGTAGAGCAGGCCCAGCGCCGCCCGGGGTTGGGTGGCCCAAAGCTGTTCGGCGCTGGCGGCGATGTCGTCGGGCAGCGTTTCCTGATTCAGGTCGAGGCCGAAGGCCTGCTGCGGTACGGGGCTCTGCGGGCGTGACGGCATCTTCGGACGACGGCCGGCAAATGCCTGAAGCCAATCGCGATAGCGCCAGATCAGCCAGCCGAGCGCGGCCGACAAGGCGCCCCACAACAGCACTTCGATCAATTGCGCCAGGCCGTCGAAATGCCGGCCGTCCAGCCAGTCGAACAGCGTTTCCAGCCATTGCGGCACGCCGCCTTCGCGGGCGTTTTCTGACGGTTCGGGATCGTCGCCGAAGCGGTAGCGGGTGACGGTTTCCGGGTTCTTGAACGGCGGTTGCTCCAGCAACGCCTTGATGTCATCGCGGGAGGCCTGGCTGGTGAGAGGCTGGTGCAGCAGGCGCGGTGCCTCCGGGGCGTCGGCCGGTTCTGCCCGGGCGGTCGGCGGGGCCGGCAACTGCAAGGCGAACGCCAGCAACAGGATCGGTGCGATGCTGCTCAGGCGCTGGCGCAGACGCCGGAACGCCAGTTCGATGTCCCAGGCCTCCAGCACGGTGCGCCGGTTCAGGTAAAGGCTGAAGCCGCAGGCCACGTAGACCGGCCCCCACGCCACCAGCACCAGGGCGTAGAAGGCGTTGGTCAGGTGTTCCAGCCAGAGCCAGTCCTGGTCGGCGGCCAGGATCAGGCTTTGCCAGTCCCAATCGGTTTCCACCTGTTGCGGCAGCAGCAGGTAGAACACCACCATCAGGCCGATCCACAGCGCCGTTTCGAGATGGACGCCGATGATCGTCAGCCACTGCGCCGCCCCCGCATTGCGTTGCAGCAGCACTCGCAGACGCTGCTGGCGCGCGCTGCCGGACAGGCCTTCGAGCTGCACCACCGGCAGCAGGAAGCTGCGGCTCAGGCTCAGGCGGCGCCAGGTCAGGCTGGCGAGCAACTGCGGCTTGAGCAGGCGCGGCCATTCCCGCAGGGCCTGTTTCAGGGTCGGCGTTTCACCGAACAAGGCTTTGGAGAGGATGTACAGCGGCAAGCGTTCGTAGGCCGGCTTCAGCCACCAGAAAATGAACAGGGCCAGCGACGGCGAACGCCACAGCGACAGGCTCAGCAGGGCGAACACCGGCAAGGTGACGAGGGCCCAGCTGGTCATCAGCAGGCGCCGGTGTCGCTGGCTCATCAGCACGCCCAGATCCATGGCTTCCCAGGTCGAGCGCGGACGGATCGCCACGGTGGCGTCACTCAGGCGCATGGCGGGCCTTTCCGGCAAACAGCAGGTAGGCGGCCACCACGGCCCAAAGCCCCGCGCCGACCCCGTACTTGGTCAGCGGCGCCACGGTGGCGCGCGACGACCAGTAGGCCTCGATGAAGGCCGCGATCAGCAGGAACAGCATGACCCCGCACACCAGCGACACGCTTTGGCGCGCGGCGTGCCGGAGCGCTTCGCCGCGGGTCAGGCGCCCAGGGGCGACCAAGGCCCAGCCCAGCTTCAGCCCCGCCGCCCCGGACAGGGCGATGGACGTGAGCTCGAAGGCGCCGTGACCGACCACGAACGACCAGAACGGCTGGCCGAAACCGATGGCGCTCAGGTGCCCGGCCACCGCGCCGATGAACAGGCCGTTGTAGACCAGGTAGAAAACGCTGCCCAGGCCGAGCAGCAGACCGCCGGCGAACGTCTGGAAGGCGATGCCGATGTTATGCATGACGTAGTAGCCGAACATCACCCAGTCTTCGCTGGCCGCCCGTTCGGTCGGCCGCCCGAGATGGCCGGCGGCCGGGTCGTACATGCTTTGCGCCTCGCGCACCTGGTCGGCGGGAATCAGGGTGTACACCAGGTCAGGGAACAGCCGCACCAGCACGCCGAAACCGATCAGGCTGACGAAGAACAGCAGGGCGGCGGTCAGCACGAACCGCCATTCATCGCGCACCGTGCGGGGAAACCCGGCAAGGACGAACCCCGCCAGGCCGGCGCCGGCCCGGCTGCGCTGGCGGTACAGTTGCTGATGGCCGCGCAGCGCCTGCTGCTGCAGCGAGTCGATCAGGAAACTGCTGTAGCCCCGCTCCTGCGCCAGCGCCAGGTGCTGGCAGAGCCGGCGGTAGGCCTTGGGGAAGCCGGCCACCTGCGAGGTGTCCTTGCCTCGCTCCAGGCGTTCGAGCGCCAGCGCGAAACGCTCCCATTCGGCCTTGTGGCGGTTTTCGAAGAGGCTCTGCTTCATGTCGGGCCCAGCAGGCCGCGGGCGATGCCGTTGAGCTCGCCGACCGCCTTCGGTGCGCTGATGTGCAGCGGCTGTGCGAGCAGGGCGGCGAGTTCGTTGACCCGTGCCGGCGACAGTTCGCCCTGGCGTTCGGCGAAACCGAGCAGGGCCCGTTGCTCGCCCAAGGTGAGGGGCACCGGACAACGGCGGGGAACTGCCTCGGGCAATGACGGAGCCCGTGGCGGGGTTTCGCCGTAGACCACCAGCGTGCCGGCGGCGATGTCGCCCAGGCGTTTGAAGGTCGGGTGCTGCAGGCAACTGAGGGCGCCGAGGAAGTAGCCGAAGGGCATCAGGTCGACGACGCGCAGCAGGTTGCGCAGCAGCGAGGCCGACCAGCCGACCGGCGTGCCGTCGTCGTGCACCACCCGCAGGCCCATCCATTGCTTGCCCGGCGAACGGCCCTGGCGCAGCACCTCGAACAGCACCATGTACCACCAGCTCACCCCGAACAGCAGGAGCGAACCCAGCCCCATGCCGAGCCTGCCCAGCGCCGCGAGCACCATGAACAGCACGCCGAGCGCCGCTCCCCGCAGGGCCAGGTCGATGGCGAACGCCACTGCGCGCACCGGCAGCCCGGCCGGGCGCAAGGGCAGGTCGATGCCTTCCGGCGTCTCGACCTGATGCCGGGTGTCCTGCGGCGTAACCAGCGGTGCTTTCCTTGGCGGTGCTGAAGGCTCGAACATGGGCTACCTGAGATGTCGCCGAATGGGGATACGAGTGCGTCCGATGCTAGCAGCCTCTTGGGGGAAAACGACATAACTATGTATTGCACACCGCGCCGCGAAATGTGCCCGAATGATGCCGCGCTGGTCGTGACGACGGTCGAGCGCCTAGACTTCGCCGATCTTCAGTTCAGGAACACCCCGTGACTTCCATCTTCTGGTACGACTACGAGACCACCGGCATCAACCCGCGCAGCGACCGCCCGCTGCAGGTGGCCGGCATCCGCACCGACCACGCGCTCAACGAGATCGGCGAGCCGGTCAACCTCTATTGCCGGCCCGGCGACGACATCCTGCCGCATCCGGCGGCGTGCGCGATCACCGGTATCACGCCCGGCCGCCTGGCCGGCGATGGCCTGAGCGAAGCCGACTTCATGACCCGGGTGCATGCGCAACTGGCGGCGCCCGGCACCTGCGGCGCGGGCTACAACACCCTGCGCTTCGATGATGAAATGACCCGTTACAGCCTGTACCGCAACTTCTTCGATCCCTATGCCCGGGAATGGCAGGGCGGCAACAGCCGCTGGGACCTGATCGACGTGGTGCGCACCGCCTACGCCTTGCGTCCGGACGGCCTGGAATGGCCCACCGACGACGAAGGGCGGGTGACGCTCAAGCTCGAACGCCTGACCGCCGCCAACGGCATCGACCACGGGCATGCCCACGAAGCGCTGTCGGACGTGCGCGCCACCATCGCCCTGGCGCGGCTGATCCGCGAGAAACAGCCGAAACTGTATGACTGGCTGTTCCAGCTGCGCAGCAAACAGAAGGTCATGGATCAGATCCGCCTGATGCAGCCGATGGTGCACATCTCCGGCCGCTTCTCGGCGGCGCGGCACTATGTGGGCGTGGTGCTGCCGTTGGCCTGGCATCCGCGCAACCGCAACGCGCTGATCGTCTGCGACCTGCACCTCGATCCGCAGGGGCTGCTGGATCTGGATGCCGAGACCCTGCGCCGGCGCCTGTACACCCGCCGCGAAGACCTGGCCGAAGGCGAACTGCCGGTGCCGCTCAAGCAGATCCACATCAACCGCTGTCCGGTGGTGGCGCCGATGTCGGTATTGCGTGCCGAAGATCAACAACGGCTCGGGCTGGACATGGCGTTGTATCAGGCCCGTGCCTTGCGGCTAAGTGACGCACAGCAAGTTTGGAAAGATAAGATCCCGGCCATTTACGCCAGTGAGGAATTCATCCCGAGCGAAGATCCGGAACAACAGTTGTACGACGGATTTATCGGCGACCGTGACCGGCGTCTATGTGAACAAGTGAGGGCGGCGGACCCTGCGCAATTGGCGCAGGAACAATGGCCTTTCGATGATGAACGTTTGCCGGAGTTGTTGTTTCGATATCGAGCACGCAACTTTCCGCAAACGTTGAATTCCGAAGAGCAACAACGCTGGACGGAATTCTGCCGGCAGCGATTGTCGGACAGCGGATGGGGGGCTCCCAATACCCTGACATCATTTGCCGACGCCATGGGGCAATGGGCGCTTAGTGCGACGCCTGAGCAGAATGCGGTGCTCGCGCAATGGCAGGATTATGTCCAGGTGTTGCGCAAACGTTTGAACCTGTGAATCCGGACAAGCCCCCATAAAATTGAAGGCATAAAAAACGCCAGCGGATGCTGGCGTTTTTTTGTGTGCCGCGGACGTGTCTGCGACGGGGGTTACAGCTTAGCCCAGCAGGGTGGACCAGCTCTCGACCACGTCACCGCCCCACTTGGCTTTCCACTCTTTCAGGGTCTTGTGGTTGCCGCCTTTGGTTTCGATGACTTCACCGTTGTGCGGGTTTTTGTATTGTTTAACTTTGCGTGCACGCTTGGTGCCGGTAGTTTTGACTGAGCCGCCGCGTGGGGCCTTGGTTTTGGACTCTGGATCCAGCAGCGCGATGATGTCGCGCAGGGACTTGGAGTACTCGCCCATCAGGGCGCGCAGTTTGCCTTCGAATTCCAGTTCTTTTTGCAGTTTGTCGTCTTGCGACAGGTTCTGCAGACGGGCTTGCAGCTCTTTGATGGCTTCTTCGGTGGCGCGGTATTCGTTGATCAAGGACATGGTTACTACCTTATGTAGGAGTGCTGGGTGGCAGGGACAGTGCGGCAATAATAGTCAGGCTGTTTCATCAAGTAAACATTTAACCGGACCATTTATTTGAATTAGTTTCGATGAAAAGGCCTGAATTGAATATTTGGTTAAATAATGTGATGCAGTCTTCAGCGATATTCGCTGTCATCCGTTCGCCCATGGCTTTTGCGCCGGCGCCCCCTGACGGCAAGCGGCGTCGAGCGTCCCGTCCGCCCCCGGAAACGGACCGGGCGGTCATCAATACTGCAGTTTTTGCGCACAGTCGCTAGAATGGCCGCCTTTGCGAAGTTCTGGAGTTTCCCCCTCATGCGCACCTTTCGGTTGGTGATTTCCTGCCCGGACCGCGTTGGCATCGTTGCCAAAGTCAGTAACTTTCTGGCGTCCCACAACGGCTGGATCACCGAAGCGAGCCACCACTCGGACAATCAGGTCGGCTGGTTCTTCATGCGTCACGAAATCCGTGCCGACTCCCTGCCGTTCGGTATCGAAACCCTGCGCGAGAAGTTCGCGCCGATCGCCGAAGAGTTCTCGATGGACTGGCGCATCACCGACACCGAGCAGAAAAAGCGCGTGGTGCTGATGGCCAGCCGCGAGTCCCACTGCCTGGCCGACCTGCTGCACCGCTGGCACAGCGATGAGCTGGACTGCGAGATCGCCTGCGTGATCTCCAACCACGACGACCTGCGCAGCATGGTCGAGTGGCACGGTATCCCTTACTACCACGTGCCGGTGAACCCGCAGGACAAGCAGCCGGCCTTCGCCGAAGTCTCGCGCCTGGTCCGCCAGCACGAAGCCGACGTGGTGGTGCTGGCGCGCTACATGCAGATCCTGCCGCCGGAGCTGTGCAGCGAATACGCGCAGAAGGTCATCAACATCCACCACAGCTTCCTGCCGTCGTTCGTCGGCGCCAAGCCTTACCACCAGGCCTCGCTGCGTGGCGTGAAGCTGATCGGCGCGACCTGCCACTACGTGACCGAAGAGCTGGACGCCGGCCCGATCATCGAGCAGGACGTGGTGCGCGTCAGCCACAGCGACAGCATCGAAGACATGGTGCGTTTCGGCCGTGACGTCGAGAAGATGGTGCTGGCCCGCGGCCTGCGCTATCACCTGGAAGACCGCGTGCTGGTGCACGGCAACAAGACTGTGGTGTTCTGACCGGACCGACAGGCGCCGGTTGAAAAAGGAAGGGCCTGGGCGTTCAATCGTCCAGGCCATTTTTTTTATCCGCAGCATCCGTTCGAGCCCCGAGGACATGCCCATGAGCGATCCACTGGACAAAGCCACTTCAAAAGCGCCCGCGACGTTGGGGGAGGGCTGCCTGGCCCGTTACGACCCGGATGACATGGGCCCGGAGGACGGGACGGAGTTTCCCGGCGCGGCTGAGCTGTGGGAGCGGCTCAAGGATGAGGAGGCGCAGAGCGGTGAGCCTGAGGGCAAGTCGGCGGAGCGTTAGCGCCGCAGTGGTTTGCGGTGCCCCACAACCTGTGGAAGCAACTGGCTGGCGGAGTATCGGCTGACGTCATCGCCAGCAGGCTGGCTCGCAGTATTTTGTGGGAGCGGCGGATCGGTCGCCAACGGTGTCGATGATCCCGACCCCATCGCTGGCAAGCCAGCGCCCACAGGGCATTGCGGATTCGGCAGATTCTGTGCCTGGCGCAAAAAACTGTGGGAGCCGGCCTGCCGCCGCGATCGCGGGCAGGGCCGTGAAGGCGCCTCAGATGCGGAAGGTGCCCACCAGATGCTTGAGCCGCGCCGCCTGCTGCTCGAGGTCCGAGCACGCGCGCAGGGTGGCCTGCAGGTTTTCCACGCCTTCCTGGTTCAGCGTGTTGATCTCGGTGATGTCGACGTTGATCGACTCCACCACGGCGGTCTGCTCTTCGGTGGCGGTGGCCACCGACTGGTTCATGCCGTCGATCTCGCCGATGCGCTGGGTCACGCTGCTCAGGCGTTCGCCGGCCTGGTTGGCGATCTCCACGCTGTCCTGACTGTGGCGCTGGCTGTCGCTCATGGTGCTGACGGATTCCCGGGCGCCGACCTGCAGCTCCTCGATCATGGTCTGCACCTGTTGCGCCGACTCCTGGGTGCGGTGCGCCAGGTTGCGCACTTCGTCGGCCACCACGGCGAAACCGCGGCCTGCCTCGCCGGCACGGGCCGCTTCGATGGCGGCGTTGAGCGCCAGCAGGTTGGTCTGCTGGGAAATGCTGGTGATCACTTCCAGGATCTGGCCGATGTTCACGGTCTTGCTGTTGAGCGATTCGATGTTGGTGCTCGAGGCGCTGAGCATGCTCGACAGCTGGTTCATCGCCTTGATGCTGCGGTCCACCACCTGCTGGCCGTCTTCGGCCAGGTTGCGCGCGTCGCTGGCCTGGGTCGAGGCCTGCGCGGCGTTGCGGGCGATTTCCTGGGCGGCGGCGCCGAGCTGGTTGATCGCGGCGGCCACGCTGTTGGTGCGCGAGGCCTGCTGGTCGGAGTTGTACATCGACGAGTTGGACGCCGCGACCACCCGCAGGGCGACTTCGTTGACCTGGCCGGTGGCCGAGGACACTTCGCGGATCGAACCGTGGATGCGCTCCACGAAACGGTTGAACGCGGTGCCGAGCACGCCGAACTCGTCCTGGTTCTGGATGGTCAGGCGCTTGGTCAGGTCGCCTTCGCCGTCGGCGATGTCTTCCATGGCGCGGGTCATGACGTGCAGCGGCTGGATCAAGATGCGGATCAGCATGCCGAGCAGGGCGATGATGATCGCCACCGCGATCACGGTCGCGATCACGGCCGAGGTGCGGAACTGGCTGAGCATCGAGAACGCCTTGTCCTTGTCCACCGACAGGCCGATGTACCAGTTCACCGACGGCAGGCCCTTGATCGGGGTGAAGGTGACGATGCGGGTCTTGCCGTCGACGGTGACTTCGCTGAAGTCGCTGCTGATGCGCGGGGTGTCCTGCGGGTAGGCTTCCTTGAGCGATTTCATCACCAGGGCTTTGTCAGGGTGCACCAGGATCTTGCCGTCGGCGCTGACCAGGAACACATAGCCCATGCCGTCGAAGTCGCGGGCGGCGAGGGTGTCGATCAGGGTTTGCAGGCTCAGGTCGCCGCCGACCACGCCCACGCTCTGGCCGGCCTTCTTCGAAGCCGTGGCGATGGAAATGATCAGTTGGCCGGTGGCCGCGTCGATGTAGGGTTCGGTCAGGGTCGAGGTGCTGCTGCCTTCGGCGCCCTTGTACCAGGGGCGGACACGCGGGTCGAAACCGTCCGGCATCTTGGCATCCGGGCGGATGGTGAAGTGGCCGGTGGCATCGCCCAGGTAGGAAGCCATGAAGGTGGAGGTCAGGGCTTTCTGTTCCAGCAGGCCGGCGACCGTCGACGGTTCCGGGTTGATGGCGATGTTCTGTGCGGCGTTCTCGATCAGCAGGATGCGACCGTTGAGCCAGGTCTGGATGTTGCCGGCGGTGACCTCGCCCATCTCGTTGAGGTAGTTGTTCAGGTCCTCGCGGATCGCGTTGCGCTGCAGCCAGTCGTTGTACAGCGTGAACGAGGCGAAGGCGGCGATGACGATGAGGGCGGCGGCAAGCAGGATTTTATGGCTGAAGCGCAGGTTTTTGTTCATGGCTTGGGGTTCCGCTAAGGTCTTAATGTCCAGGACGTGCTTTTATGGAAGCGCGCAGAATGGGCAAGGGTGAAAGTAAGCTGATATTTCCGTCTCTCCTTAGGGAAATGTCAGACCCGGCTTGTGGCCGGGTCTCTCGCCTTTATATATCGGCCATGCAGAATCAAAGATTAACCATTAGGTGACAAAATGCCTGACTCTCTGCAACTCGTAATCGGCGCCGATCTCGCCGGGCAACCGATCGCCCAGGCCATGCGCCTGGCCAACCGCCACGGCCTGGTGGCCGGCGCCACCGGCACCGGCAAGACCGTCACCTTACAGCGCCTGGCCGAAGCGTTCAGCGACGCCGGGGTCGCGGTGTTCGCCGCCGACGTCAAGGGTGACCTGTGCGGCCTCGGCGCGGCCGGCAACCCCCAGGGCAAGGTCGCCGAGCGCATCGCCGACATGCCGTGGCTGAACCACACCCCTCAGGCCTATCCGGTGACGCTGTGGGATATCCACGGCCAGTCCGGTCATCCGTTGCGCACCACCTTGAGCGAAATGGGCCCGCTGCTGATCGGCAGCCTGCTGGAACTCACCGACAGCCAACAGTCGGCGCTCTACGCGGCGTTCAAGGTGGCGGACCGCGAAGGGCTGCTGTTGCTGGACCTGAAAGACCTGAAGGCGCTGCTCAACCACCTCAAGGACAACCCGCAACTGCTGGGCGAGGACGCGGCGCTGTTCACCACCGGTTCAAGCCAGGCGCTGCTGCGGCGTCTGGCGACGCTGGAGCAGCAGGGCGCCGAAGCCCTGTTCGGCGAGCCGGCGCTGCAGCTTGAAGACATCCTGCAGCCGGCGGCCGACGGGCGCGGGCGCATTCATCTGCTCGACGCCAGCCGCCTGGTGCACGAGGCGCCGAAGGTGTACGCCACCTTCCTGCTGTGGCTGCTGGCTGAGCTGTTCGAGCAGTTGCCCGAGCGCGGCGACGCCGACAAGCCGCTGCTGGCGCTGTTCTTCGACGAGGCGCACTTGCTGTTCACCGATACGCCCAAGGCCTTGCAGGAACGGCTGGAGCAGGTGGTGCGGCTGATCCGCTCCAAGGGCGTCGGGGTGTATTTCGTCACTCAGTCGCCGGGCGACCTGCCGGACGATGTGCTGGCGCAGTTGGGCCTGCGCATCCAGCACGGCCTGCGGGCCTTCACCGCCAAGGAACAGAAGTCCCTGCGGGCGGTGGCGGACGGTTTCCGGCCCAATCCTGCGTTCGACACCCTGACGGTGCTGACCGAGCTTGGCATCGGCGAAGCGCTGGTCGGCACCTTGCAGGAAAAAGGCACCCCGGAAACGGTGCAGCGCGTGCTGGTGGCGCCGCCGCAATCGCGGATCGGACCGTTGACCGAGACCGAACGCACCGTGCTGATCGGCGGATCGCCGTTCAAGGGCCGCTATGACAAGCCCATCGACCGTGAGTCGGCCTACGAGATCCTGATGGGCCGCAAGGGACTGGCGCCGGAGGCCGAAACGGCGCCGGGCAAACCGGCGGCGGAGGAACCGAGCCTGGCCGACCGCGCCGGGGAGTTCCTCGGCACGGCGGCGGGGCAGGCGCTGAAATCGGCGATGCGCCAGGCGGCGAACCAGTTGGGCAAGCAATTGGTGCGCGGCCTGATGGGCTCTTTGCTGGGCGGCAGCAAGCGGCGCTGAGCTGCGTCGGCAGGGCGGCGGTCAGCCCTTGGTCTTGGCGTGCGCCGCCAGCCGCTCCAGCGCCGCCCGAAGGTTCGGGTCGCTGATCCCCTCGGCGGTGGACTGAAGGGTCGCCGCCGCATCCGTCGACAGGTCGACGCTGTGTCCGGTCGTCCCGCGCTGGACGGTCGGTGGCTGCACCTTGAACAGTATCCGCGTCAATCCGGCGAACTCGTCGAACATCAGCAATTGCCGTTGCAGGCGTTTTTGCTGATAGCGCAGGCGGGTCGCCCAATGGCCGTCGGTGACAATCAGCAACAAATCCCCTTCACGCCACTTGGCCACATGGCAGTGCTCGCGGGCGGCCGGCTGCAACTGGGTTTCGAGCAGGCGCTGCAGGTGCCCCAGGCGTTGGGCGTGGTTGAGGATGGCCTTCAGCGGCCTGGCTTCGCGAAGCAGGACAGCGGGTGCCTTGGCTGTGTGCGGGCGAAATGCCATGATCGAACACCGAAATTGACGAGGGCACTATGTTAACAGGAAGGTCATCAGGAGCGGCTCACGCACTCGCCCCATTGCTTTTGCCCCTGCTTTGCCCCTTAAATCAACGACTGACTCGAGCGCCGTACGGCTTGAAGTCGAGCAAAACGCCCCTATTTTAAGTGAGCCCCGTCAAAGCGCAGTGCCAGCATCGTGGAACATCGCCACTTTCCTCACCACCGTTTCCGGGTAGAATGCTCGTTCGCATGCGGCCATGAGGGCTGCACGGGCGACTCACGGGGCCGCCCTCCATCCCTTTAGTGTGGAAGATCCTGCCGATATGTTTGCGCCTTTGTTAAAGAAACTTTTTGGAAGCAAGAACGAGCGTGAAGTCAAACGCATGCTCAAGACGGTGCAACTCGTCAATGCCTTCGAAGAGAAGATGGTCGCCCTCTCGGACGATCAACTGCGCGCCAAGACTGCCGAGTTCAAGGACCGCATCGCCAAAGGGGAAACCCTCGACAAGCTGCTGCCCGAAGCGTTCGCGGTCGCCCGCGAAGCCGGCAAGCGCGTCATGGGCATGCGTCACTTCGACGTTCAGCTGATCGGCGGCATGACCTTGCATGAAGGCCGGATCGCCGAAATGCGCACCGGTGAGGGCAAGACCCTCGTGGGCACCCTGGGCGTCTACCTCAACGCGCTGTCCGGCAAGGGCGTGCACGTGGTGACGGTGAACGACTACCTGGCCCGCCGCGACGCCAACTGGATGCGTCCGCTGTACGAATTCCTCGGCCTGACCGTCGGTATCGTCACGCCGTTCCAGCCGCCTGAGGAAAAGCGTCTGGCCTACGCCGCCGACATCACCTACGGCACCAACAACGAATTCGGTTTCGACTACCTGCGCGACAACATGGCGTTCAGCATGGAAGAGAAATTCCAGCGCGAACTCAACTTTGCCGTGATCGACGAAGTCGACTCCATCCTCATCGACGAAGCCCGTACCCCGCTGATCATCTCCGGTCAGGCCGAGGACAGCTCCAAGCTGTACATCGAGATCAACAAGCTGATCCCGAAACTCAAGCTGCACGTCGAGGAAGTCGAAGGCGAAGTCACCCAGGAAGGCCACTACACCGTTGACGAGAAGACCCGTCAGGTCGAACTCAACGAAGCCGGCCACCAGTTCATCGAAGACCAGCTGACCAGCATCGGCCTGCTGGCCGAAGGCGAGAGCCTGTACTCGGCGCACAACCTGAGCCTGCTGACTCACGTCTACGCCGGCCTGCGTGCGCACAAGCTGTTCCACCGCAACGTCGAGTACATCGTGCAGGACGGCCAGGTCGTGCTGGTCGACGAGCACACCGGCCGCACCATGCCGGGCCGCCGCCTGTCCGAGGGCCTGCACCAGGCCATCGAAGCCAAGGAAAACCTGAACATCCAGGCCGAAAGCCAGACCCTGGCCTCGACCACGTTCCAGAACTACTTCCGTCTGTACACCAAACTGTCCGGCATGACCGGTACGGCCGATACCGAAGCGTTCGAGTTCCATCAGATCTACAACCTGCCGGTGATCGTGATCCCGACCAACAAGCCGTTGGCCCGCAAGGACTACAACGACCTGGTGTTCCTGACCGCCGAAGAGAAATACGCGGCGATCGTCAACGACATCAAGGAAAGCATGGCGGCCGGCCGTCCGGTGCTGGTCGGTACGGCCACCATCGAAACGTCCGAGCACATGTCCAGCCTGCTGGTGAAAGAAGGCATCGAGCACAAGGTGCTGAACGCCAAGTTCCACGAGAAGGAAGCGGAAATCATCGCCCAGGCCGGTCGTCCGGGCGCGCTGACCATCGCCACCAACATGGCCGGTCGCGGTACCGACATCCTGTTGGGCGGCAACTGGGAAGTGGAAGTCGCTTCGCTGGAAAACCCGACCCCCGAGCAGATCGCCCAGATCAAGGCCGACTGGCAGAAGCGTCACCAGCAAGTGCTGGAGGCGGGCGGCCTGCAGGTGATCGCTTCCGAGCGTCACGAATCCCGCCGTATCGACAACCAGCTGCGTGGCCGTGCCGGCCGTCAGGGCGATGCCGGTTCCAGTCGCTTCTACCTGTCGCTGGAAGACAGCCTGATGCGCATCTTCGCCTCCGACCGGGTGAAGAACTTCATGAAGGCCCTGGGCATGCAGCCGGGCGAGGCGATCGAGCACCGCATGGTGACCAACGCCATCGAAAAGGCGCAGCGCAAGGTCGAAGGCCGCAACTTCGACATCCGCAAGCAACTGCTGGAGTTCGACGACGTCAACAACGAGCAGCGTAAAGTGATCTATCACATGCGCAACACGTTGCTGGCCGCCGACAACGTCGGCGAGACCATCGCCGACTTCCGCCAGGACGTGCTCAACGCCACCGTGAGCGCCCACATCCCGCCGCAGTCGCTGCCGGAGCAGTGGGACGTGGCCGGCCTGGAAGCCGCGCTGCAGAGCGACTTCGGCGTATCGCTGCCGATCCAGAAATGGCTCGACGAAGACGATCACCTGTACGAAGAGACCCTGCGCGAGAAGCTGCTGAACGAGCTGGTCGCCGCCTACAACGAGAAGGAAGACCAGGCCGGCGCCGACGCCCTGCGTTCCTTCGAGAAGCAGATCGTGCTGCGGGTGCTGGACGACCTGTGGAAAGACCACCTGTCGACCATGGATCACCTGCGCCACGGCATCCACCTGCGCGGCTATGCCCAGAAGAACCCGAAGCAGGAGTACAAGCGCGAGTCCTTCACGCTGTTCTCCGAACTGCTGGATTCGATCAAGCGCGACTCGATCCGTGTGCTGTCGCACGTTCAGGTGCGCCGCGAAGACCCGGCCGAGGAAGAGGCCCGCCTGCGTCAGGAAGCCGAAGCGCTGGCCGCCCGCATGCAGTTCCAGCACGCCGAGGCGCCAGGCCTGGAAGCGCAGCCGGAAGAAATGGGTGAAGAGGTCGACGTGGCCCTCGCCGCCGCGCCGGTCCGCAACGAGCAGAAACTGGGCCGCAACGAGCTGTGCTACTGCGGTTCGGGCAAGAAGTTCAAGCATTGCCACGGGCAGATCCAGTAAAACCCGTTTCAATCGCTGAAATACCCGCGCCGCGACCGGCATCAGCCGTCGCGGCGTTTTGCCATTTATCCCGCCGCTTTTCCGTGTGGCGGTGCTGACATTACTGATTGAGGAGCGCATTCATGGCTGTTGGTCTTGGTCCTTTGCCAACGTTGCACCCGGTTGCCGGTTTTGAACTCGGTATCGCCTCGGCCGGCATCAAGCGCCCGGGGCGCAAGGATGTCGTCGTGATGCGCTGTGCCGAAGGCTCCACCGTGGCCGGCGTGTTCACGTTGAACGCTTTCTGCGCAGCGCCGGTGATCCTGGCCAAGCAGCGCGTGAAGAATCCGGTGCGTTACCTGCTGACCAACACCGGCAACGCCAACGCCGGCACCGGCGAGCCGGGCCTGGCCGCCGCCGAGCGCACCTGCGCCAGGCTGGCCGAGCTGACCGGCGTGGACGCCAGCCTGGTGCTGCCGTACTCCACCGGCGTGATCGGTGAGCCGCTGCCGGTCGAGAAGATCGAAGGCGCTCTGCAGGCCGCCCTGGACGACCTGTCGGAAAACAACTGGGAAGCCGCCGCCACCGGCATCATGACCACCGACACCTTGCCCAAGGGCGCCAGCCGCCAGTTCCAGCATGACGGCGTGACCGTCACCGTGACCGGCATCAGCAAGGGCGCCGGCATGATCCGG
Source organism: Pseudomonas ekonensis (assembly GCF_019145435.1). Lineage (NCBI taxonomy): Bacteria > Pseudomonadati > Pseudomonadota > Gammaproteobacteria > Pseudomonadales > Pseudomonadaceae > Pseudomonas > Pseudomonas ekonensis. The sequence goes on from NZ_JAHSTS010000001.1 coordinate 770,371, forward strand.
CCGAACATGGCGACCATGCTCGGCTACATCGCCACCGACGCCAAGGTCTCCCGCGAGGTGCTGCAGAGCCTGATGCTGGACGGCGCCAACAAGTCGTTCAACCGCATCACCATCGACGGCGACACCTCGACCAACGACTGCTGCATGCTGATCGCCACCGGCAAGGCCGCGCTGCCGGAAATCACCCGGGCCGAGGGCGAGCTGTTCGCCAAGCTCAAGCAGGCGGTGTTCGAAGTGTGCATGGACGTGGCCCAGGCCATCGTGCGCGACGGCGAAGGCGCGACCAAGTTCGTGACCGTCGAAGTCAACGGCGGCGGCAACCATCAGGAATGCCTGGACGTCGGCTACACCGTGGCCCACTCGCCGCTGATCAAGACCGCGCTGTTCGCCTCCGACCCGAACTGGGGCCGCATCCTGGCGGCCGTGGGCCGTGCCGGCGTGCCGGACCTGGACGTGAGCAAGATCGACGTGTTCCTCGGCGAAGTGTGCATCGCCAGCCGCGGCGCCCGTGCCGCGACCTACACCGAGGCCCAAGGCGCGGCGGTGATGCAGCGTGAAGAGATCACCATCCGCATCGAACTGGGCCGCGGCGATTGCAGCGAAACGATCTGGACCACCGACCTGTCCCACGAGTACGTGAAGATCAACGCCGAATACCGCACCTGATTCGCAGCCGCGTTGCTGCCATCGCCAGCAGGCTGGCTCCCGCAACGGACATTCTGTGAATGCCGATCCTGTGGGAGCCGCGTTGCTGGCGATGACGGCGGCCCGGCACAGAACGTCCCGAAGTTTTCCACTGACGAAAAGGCGCCCCACCATGTCCCTGCACCTGATCATCGGCGACAAACTGCTTTCCTCCTGGTCCCTGCGCGGCGCCCTGGCCCTTGAGCTGGCCGGTGCGGACTACACCGAAGAGCTGGTCAAGCTCGGCAAGCCCGATACCCGCGAGCGTCTGCTCCAGCATTCGCCGACCGCCAAGGTGCCGCTGCTCAAGACACCCCACGGCACCATCGCCGACTCGCTGGCCATCGCCGAGTACGTGGCCGAGCAGTTCCCGGCGGCGCAGCTCTGGCCCGCCGATGTCGCCGCCCGCGCCCAGGCCCGTTCGGCCTGCGCCCAGATGCACAGCGGTTTCTTCGCCATGCGCAATCACATGCCGTTCGACCTGAGCCACGACGCGCCGCTGAACCCGGTGCCGCCGGAAGTGAAGGCCGACATCGAGCGCATGCTCGCGCTGTGGGCCGAGTGCCGCGCCGCGGCCACGCAAACCGGTCCCTACCTGTTCGGCCGCGCCAGCCTGGCCGACGCGTTCTTCGCCCCGATCGCCGTGCGCCTGCGCACCTATCAGGTGAGCCTGCCGGCGGCGGACGAAGCCTATGTTGAAACGGTCTACCGATGGCCGGCCTTCCAGGCCTGGCAGAAGGCGGGCCTTGAGGAGTTGCAGTCGTGAAACGTGTACACGTCGCTGCGGCCGTCATCCGAGACGGCAGCGGCAAGATCCTGATCGCCAAACGGGCGGACAACCAGCATCAGGGCGGGTTGTGGGAGTTCCCCGGCGGCAAGGTCGAGGACGGCGAATCCGTCGAGGCCGCGCTGGCCCGCGAACTGCGCGAAGAGCTGGGGATTGTGGTCGGCCACGCGCGCCCGCTGATCCAGGTGCGCCACGACTATCCGGACAAGCAGGTGCTGCTGGATGTCTGGGAAGTCGCAGCCTTCACCGGCGAGCCCCACGGCGCCGAAGGCCAGCCGTTGGCCTGGGTGACGGCCCGGGAGCTTTCGAACTACGAGTTCCCGGCGGCCAACCAGCCGATCGTCGCGGCGGCGCGGTTGCCCGGCGAATACCTGATCACCCCGGACGGCCTGGAGACCCCGGCCTTGCTGCGGGGCATCCAGAAGGCCATCGCCGGCGGGATCAAACTGATCCAGTTGCGCGCGCCCAACGGCTACGACCCCAAGTACCGCGATCTGGCGGTGGATGCGGTAGGGCTGTGCGCCGGCAAGGCGCAGCTGATGCTCAAGGGGCCGTTCGAATGGCTGGGGGATTTCCCCTCCGCCGGTTGGCATGTCACCGCCGCGCAGTTGCGCAAGCACGCGGCGGCGGGGCGTCCGCTGCCGGCCAACCGCTGGCTGGCGGCCTCCTGTCACAACGCCGAAGAGCTGGCGCTGGCCGAGCAGATGGGCGTGGACTTCGTGACCCTGTCGCCGGTGCAGCCGACCCTGACCCATCCGGACGCGCAGCCGCTGGGCTGGGAACAGGCCCAAGCGTTGATCGAGGGCTTCAGCAAACCGGTGTTCCTGCTGGGTGGCGTCGGCCCTGCGGAGCGGGAGAAGGCCTGGGGCGTCGGGGCCCAGGGTGTGGCGGGGATCCGGGCGTTCTGGCCGCAGGCTTGAGCTTGCGGTGAACCTGCCGGCCTCATCGCCAGCAGGCTGGCTCCCACCTCGGTTGAATGCAGCCTCTGTGTTCACCGCAGAACCCTGTGGGAGCCAGCCTGCTGGCGATGGCTTCCTGCCTGGTGTTACTGCCCTGAAGGCTTGGCCGCCGGCTGCCAAAGGATCTCAGCGATTCCCTGGCGGCGGGCAATCAGCCGCGCCACCACAAACAGCAAGTCCGACAGCCGATTGATGTACGCCAGCCCGACGCCGGCCAGCGGCTCCACGGCATTGAGGTGCTGGCACCGCCGCTCGGCGCTGCGGGCCAGGCTGCGGCAGGCGTGGGCCTGAGCGATCAGCATCGAGCCGCCGGGCAGAATGAAGTTCTCCAGCGGCCCCAGCTCTTCGTTCCAGACATCGATGGCGGCCTCCAGGCGCTCCACCTCCGCCGTGTCCAGCGCCTGGTACGCCGGCATCGCCAGTTCGCCGCCGAGGTCGAACAGCCGGTGCTGGCAGGGCGCAAGCACTTCGATCAGCTCATTGAGCCCCGGACATTTTTCGCGTTCGGCGATCAGTCCGGCCAGCAGCACGCCCAATTGGCTGTTCAGCGAATCGACTTCGCCGATGGCCTCGATCCGCGGGTGGTCCTTGGGCACGCGACGGCCGTCGCCCAGGCCGGTCTCGCCCTTGTCTCCGGTGCGGGTGTAGATCTTCGACAGGCGAAAGCCCATGGTTTACCTCGCTATCTGATTCAGTTCGGGTGCATTGGCGGTCGGTTGCACGAGCGGCAGGCGCAGGGTGAAGCAGGTGCCCTGACCGAGCGTGGACTGCACTTCCATCTGGCCTTTGTGGTTGTTGGTGACGATGAAGTACGACACCGACAGCCCAAGCCCTGTGCCCTGACCGATTTCCTTGGTGGTGAAGAATGGCTCGAAGGTGCGCTTGCGCACGTTCTCGCTCATGCCGATGCCGTTGTCTTCGACCTGGATCTCCGCCCACGGCGGGTTCAGTCGGGTGCGCAGGGTGATCCGGCCCGGCTCGCGGTCGTCCTCGCGCTGGTGGATGGCCTGGGCGGCGTTCTTCAGCAGGTTGAGCAGCACTTGCTCCAGTTCGTTGGCGGTGCCCGGCACCGGGCCGAGCGCCGGGTCGAACTGGCGGACGATCGCCTGGCCCTTGAAGTCGAAGCCGATGGCCAGGTCGAAGTCGTTGCCGGCGATCTCCACGGCCTGGTCGATCAGCGCCGGCAGGTCGCACGGGGCCATCTGCCGGGTGCTGCGGCGGCTGAAGCTGAGCATGTGGGTGACGATCTTCGCGGCCCGGGCGCCGGCCTGCTGGATGCCGTCGAGCAGTTGCGGCACTTCGCGGTTCTGCAGGTAGCGGTTGACCGCCTCCAGTTCCAGGCCCAGCAGTTCGGCCTGCTCGAGGTTCTTCGGCAGGTCCGCCGACAGCCGCCGGCGGATGTTCTGCACGTTGTGCAGGATCGCCCCCAACGGGTTGTTGATTTCGTGGGCCATGCCGGCGGCGAGGCCGCCGACCGACAGCATCTTCTCCGACTGCACCATCATTTCCTCGAGCGACAGGCGTTGGGTGATGTCGTCGATCCGGATCACCACGCCGCGCCCGGCGCCGCCCATCAAGGGGTAGAAGGTGAGGGCGTAGTGCTTGGGCTCGTCGTCCTTGAGCCAGGTCACCCGCTCGATCTTCGCCACGGTGTGCTGCTCGACGGTCTGCTTGAGCTGCGGCAGGAACGGCTTGAGCGGTTCGAACGCAAGGAAGATCGGCTGGTTCAGCGCTTCGTCCAGCCGCGTGCCGGATAGGGCGCTGGCCTCCTGGTTCCACTGGGTCACGTAGAGCTGTTCGTCGAGGGCGATCAGCGCCGAGGGCATGGAGTCGATGATGCTGTTGAGGTAGTTCTGGAAACCCGTGAGCTTCTTTTCGATCTTGCTGCGCACCTGGACTTCGAGTTCCAGCTTGCGGTTGGTGTGGCGGGTTTCCTCGGCCAGGCCCTGGGCCTGGTCGTAGGCGGCCTGGGAGTCGTCGCGGGCGCGCTTGAGCTGCTGCTCGCGGGCCTCGATGCGCGACAGCATGGTGTTGAACGCCTCGGCCAGGCTGCCGATCTCGTCGTGGTTGCCCCGGGAGGCGCGCAGGGCGTAGTTCTCTTCGCGGGTCACCTGGCGTGACAGCTCTTCGAGCTGGTGGATCGGCCGGGTGATCAGGCGCTTGATCTGCCGGGCGATGACCAGCCACAGCAGCACGCTGAAGATCAGGATGCCCAGGCTGGCCGTGAGGGTGCCGGTGTAGAACGCCACCGGCAGTTCGCTGCTGGCCACCAGCAGCAGGTGGCCGGGGGCCGCGCCGGGGCGGGGCAGGGTGATCAGTTGGTTGCTGCGAAACTCGGTCAGTTGCCAGGCTTCGATGTGCCGGTAGCGCTCGGGCAGGCTGAGCTTGTCGCCGCGCTGCACCTGGGCGATGCGTTCGCCTTTGCCGTCATACAGGGCGGCGGCGCGCAGCGGCGAATAGCTGTCGAGCTCCTTGAGCAGCCGTTCGGCGCTTTGCGGCGATTGCAGGGCCTCGGCCACCAGGGCCGGGTTCGACACCAGCCGGCCGATGGTCTGCAACGCCTGGGGCGCCATGCTTTCCTGGGAAATGTAGTAGGCGGCGCTGATGAAGGTCAGGTTGGCGACCAGCAGGACGGTGGTCAACAGCACCAGCAGGGCGGCCAGCAGTTTCTGGCCGACCGGCAGGTTTTCGAGGCGCTGGCGCAATGGCATCGGGTTTATCGCAGCAAAGGAACAAGTGGCCAGCGTAGCCGCTGCTCAATCGCCGGGCAATCCGAGGCGTTGCAGATGGGTGATCAGGCGCTGCTGCAACTGATGCAGGTGGGGCAGGTTCAGCCTATGCCGCTCGGCGGCTTTGCAGGCGTGGCCCAGCAGGTAGCTGATCTCGGTGCGGCGCCGGTTCGTCACGTCCTGGTGCATCGAGGAGAAGTTGGCGGCCGTGGCCTGGATCACCCGTTCGACCTCTTGTTGCAGGTTGTCGGCGGCGGCCGGCTGGCCGCAGCGCTCCAGCAGGTCGGTCAGCTCGGCGCACAGGGTGGCGACTTCGCAGGCATGCTGCTGCAAGCCGCCGTTGCGGCAGTCGTGCAGCACCGTCAGGGGATTGATCGCGCAATTGAGCGCCAGTTTGCGCCACAGGCGGGTGAGGATGTCGGTGCTCCACTCGTGGGGGATCTTCGCGGCGCAGAGGTCGTCCAGCCAGATCGGGGCCACCGGATGCGCGGCATCGCCGAGCCAGGTGTAGCCATGGCCGGCGAACACCACGCGCCAGTCGCCGTCGCGGAAGGCGCCTTCGGTGCTCGAGGCGAAAATGCACCGCGCATGCGGCACCCGGGCGGCGACCGCTTCCTGGCTGCCGAGGCCGTTCTGCAGCAGGATCAGCTCGGCGTCCGGCGCCAGGCGCGGGGCGAGGCGGGCGACGGCGCTTTCGGCGTCATAGGCTTTGCACGCCACCAGCAGCCGCCGGATGGGCTCCGGGTGATCCGGCGTCTGCGCCGGCACGGCCCAGGTGGCCGGTTCGCCGTGCTCCACCAGGGTCAGCCCGCCGGTCGCTTCGTAGTCGCGCAGGCGCGCCGCGTCACGCAGGATCAGCCGCACCGGCCGTCCGGCCCGGGCCAGGCGCGTGGCCCACAAGGTGCCGAGGCTGCCGGCGCCGAGCACATGCCAAGGGGTGGACATCAGTTTTTCGCTCGCTGGGGTAAAGGCATGCAAGGCTCGCCGTGTGGTGGGGAAAAGACCCGTTATAATGAGCCCGATTTTAACCGCAAGCCAAGCGCGCCGCGTCCTGTACGGGCGCGCCTTTTCATTGGAGAGATTACATGCCGTCGTTCGACGTGGTATCCGAGCTGGACAAACACGAAGTCACCAACGCGGTCGAGAACGCCGTGAAGGAGCTCGATCGTCGCTATGACCTCAAAGGCAAGGGCAGCTTCGAGTTCAAGGACAAGGACCTGACCGTCAACCTGACCGCTGAAGCCGAGTTCCAGCTGGAAGCGATGATCGAGATCCTCAAGCTGGCCCTGGTCAAGCGCAAGATCGATGTGCAGTGCCTTGAGGTCAAGGACGCTTTCGCATCGGGCAAGGTGATGAAACAGGAAGCCGTGCTCAAGGAAGGCATCGACAAAGAGCTGGCGAAGAAGATCGTCGCGCACATCAAGGACGCCAAGCTCAAGGTGCAGGCCGCCATCCAGGGCGAGCAGGTGCGCGTCACCGGCAAGAAGCGCGATGACCTGCAGGAAGCCATCGCGGCGCTGCGCGCCAAGGAATTCGGCATGCCGCTGCAGTTCAACAACTTCCGCGACTGAGCCATCATTGTGGAACCTCTCGGCGTTTAAGGCGTCCGAGGCCCCAGCAGCGGCAGAAACGATCCGGCCCCTTCGGCCCGGTCTTTCTGCCGCCGTTTTTCATAGCCCGGGTAGCCGGAAAATTCAGGAGATAGAACATGGATTTGAATGCTGAGGTGGACAACCTCGTCAAGGTGTCTCAGGCGTGGATCCCGATGATCATGGAATACGGCAGCCGCGTCTTGCTGGCGGTCGTGACCCTGGCCATCGGTTGGTGGCTGATCAACAAGGTCACCCAGAAGCTCGGCGGCCTGCTGGCCCTGCGCAATGCCGACCTGGCGCTGCAAGGTTTCATCAGCAGCCTGGCGAACATCATTCTGAAGGTGCTGCTGATCGTCAGCGTGGCGTCGATGATCGGCGTCGAAACCACATCGTTCGTCGCGGCCATCGGTGCGGCCGGCCTGGCCATCGGCCTGGCGTTGCAGGGCAGCCTGGCGAACTTCGCCGGCGGCGTGCTGATTCTGCTGTTCCGTCCGTTCCGCATCGGTGACTGGATCGAAGCCCAAGGCGTGGCCGGCACCGTCGACAGCATCCAGATTTTCCACACCGTGCTGCGCACCGGCGACAACAAGACCATCATCGTGCCCAACGGCAACCTGTCGAACGGCATCATCACCAACACCAACCGTCAGCCGACCCGCAAGGTCGTGTTCGATGTCGGCGTCGACTACGAAGCCGATCTGCAAAAGGCCCGTCAGGTGCTGTTGGAGTTGGCCAAAGATGAACGCGTGTTGCAGGATCCTGCGCCGCAAGCGGTTATTTCGACCCTGGGCGACAGTTCGATCACTGTTTCCCTGCGCGTCTGGGTCAAGACCGCAGACTATTGGGATGTGATGTTCATGTTTAATGAACTGTCCCGCGACCGTTTAAAGACCGCCGGCATTGATATTCCGTTTCCGCAACGGGTGATTCGTGTGGTTCAGGAATCGGCGGTTCAGTGATTGAATTGACAGTTCTTCCGTTGACTCTTTAGTCAATTGTCGAACTTGAAGTCGATCCGGCAGATGCAATAACGCAGCAAATAAAAAAGGCCCATCGCAAGATGGGCCTTTTTTGTGTAGCGAACTAACCCGCTGCGATTACAAGATCGACAGTGGGTAGTCTACGATCAGGCGGAACTCGTCAACATCACCTTCGCCTTCGTCAGCGTTAGCACGGTGCCAGGCTTGACGGATACGGAAGGACAGGTCTTTGGCCGGGCCGGATTGAACGACGTATTTGGCTTCCACGTTGGTTTCGTGGTGTTTGCCGTCTTCGCCGTACAGACCGGTGTAGGCGCTGCCGACCGGAGTGTTGGTGCCGTCGATGTCCCAACCTTTGACGTAACGGGCCATGAAGCTCAGGCCTGGAACGCCGTACTCGGCCATCTTCAGGTCATAGCGAGCCTGAACGGACTTCTCGCCAGGGGCGTTGAAGTCAGAGTACTGGATGGAGTTGGCGAGGAAGATCGAGTCGCCGCCGCGGTTGTTCTTGCCCACGCCGATGTAGTCGAACGGGGTGTCGCCGTTCACTTTCTGGAAGCCGATGGTGAAGGTGTGGGCTTTCAGGAAGGACAGGGCGGTTGCCAGGGACCAGGCGGTGTTGCTGATTTCGCCGGCGTTCGCGCTACCGGTGTCGGTGGTGCGGTAGATGTTGAAGTCGGTGTTCAGCGAAGTGTCACCACCGAACGGCGTGGTGAGGTTCACGTTGGCGTAGTACTGGTTCCAGATGTCTTCCAGCTTGGCGCCGTAGAGCGATGCGCTCAGGTTGTCGGTGATGCCGTACTTGCCGCCGAAGTAGTCGATGCTCTTGGCGCGTACGCCAGCGTAGTTGGCCCACAGGTCGCCGTCACGGGCGTTGCGGTCCTGGCTGGTGGCGGAGTAGAAGTGACCGGCTTCCAGATCCAGGTCTTTGACTTCGCTGCTCTGCAGTTGGATACCGCTGGCGGTTTGGTGAAGGATGCGGGAGCCGCCTACAGCGAACACCGGAGCGGTGCTTGGCTGCATGTCGCCGATCTTCAGCTCGGTCTTGGATACGCGGAACTTGACGGCGGCGCCGGCTTTGCCTTGGCTGTCGTTGTTCTCGCCCTGGGCGTTGGTGCTCAGGTTGCCCGAACCGGAGTACTTGTCGGAGCCGTCCAGTTTGATCGCCAGTTGACCCCAGCCTTCAACGCCCACACCCACGGTGCCTTGGGTGTAGCCGGAGCTGAAGTGAGCCTGGAAGCCCTGGGTCCAGTCCTTGTCGTCCACCGCACCGTCTTTCTTGTTGCGGTTGTAGTAGTAGTTGCGAAGCAACAGGTCGAACTTGGCGTCTTCAACAAAGCCTTTGGCTTCAGACTGGTCACTTACAAAAGGTGCGGCCGTAGCCAGCTGAGTACTGGCTGCTGCAGCAACTGCCAGTGCGATCATGCTCCACTTCATCACGCGCATCGTGATTTGCTCCTTTGGTTTTAGAAGAGTACTGCCGTCCCACCGGTTTTATTATCTGGGCGGCTCTTTCTTTTTGTGTCGGCGCAAACTTATATCACGCCGACCATGTTGGCGATACTTGCGCATCCAACCTTTCAGCTTCTTTACGACCCTGTCGCAATTGGCTTCGTAGATGTCGCAAATTTACAGTCCGAATGCAATGGGACTGGCAACTTCAGCACTGTTTTACAGGGCTTGAGCATCGGTAAAAAAGAGTCCCTTGGCAAAACGCTTGAATCTCCATCGGGCAACCCTGCCACTGTTTTTTTTGGCCTTGGGGTAACCACTTCCCGTGGTGCGCCCATAGACCATATGAGTACGAATGCAACAAGCGTGCACAAACCGCATTTCTGATGCGGATATTTTTCAAAATGCCCGCCTGTCGCTGTGAAAACCTTGTAAACACGGGCGTTCAAGCGCGTGTTTCACCGGGCTTGACGCCATTCATCCTATGGTGTTGCCACGGCCGTTTCGGTCCGCGACAACCAAAAACGTTACCGGTTCACCCCGCCTGTGAGTATTCGGCGGATGCCCGAAGCAATGAGCGTAGACCCACTGTGCGGTTTTGGTGCAAAAAATTTTGAGGCTGTACCGGATTCATACAGTTGGGCCCTTTGCGCGTCCGCATTCTCCCGCCGTCCGGTCGCCTGCTGGTGCAAGGCAACCGCAAATGCCGCATCTCGGGGCGCTCGATCCGTCCCGGATGCCGTGTCGTTCGCCGTGAAGGATCGGGCATTCGCAGGTATGCTGCCGTCCGGTCGCTTGGCGCGCCGCCCCCGGGACGGGCCGCTAAGCTGAATAATGTGATCAGCCGGGAGTGCGCGCAGTGTTTGCTTTAGATTCACGACTTCAACAGGACACCCTGACGATCGGCGACTTCCCGCTCTGCCGCTTGCTGCTGTCCAACGACTCCAACTATCCGTGGTTCATCCTGGTGCCACGCCGCGAAGATATCAGCGAGTTGTTTCAGTTGGATGTCGCCGACCAGCAACGCCTGTGGCAGGAAACCACCGCGCTGGCCGAGGTGCTCAAGGATTCGTTCGATGCCGACAAGCTCAATGTCGCGACGCTGGGCAATGTCGTCAGCCAACTGCACATGCATGTGATCGTGCGCAAGCGTGACGACGCCGCCTGGCCGGCGCCGGTCTGGGGCAAGCACCCGGCCAAGCCTTACGAGGCGGCGCAGGTGACGGCCATCCGCGAGCGGCTGCGTCTGGTGCTGGGCGATGAATTCACGTTTCTGGAGGCCTGAGCCATGAGCCTTGAACAACGGGTTACCGATCTGGAAAGCCGTCTGGCGTTTCAGGACGACACCATCCAGGCGCTGAACGATGTGCTGGTGGAGCAGCAGCGGGTGGTCGAGCGCCTGCAGTTGCAGATGGCCGCGCTGCTCAAGCGTCAGGAAGAGCTGGTCGGCCAGATCGGCTCCTTCGAAGAGGACGCGCCGCCGCCCCACTACTGAGTGTCGTCGTGCTTTTCGGCGGGCAATAAAAAACCGCGGGCAGCCTTGGCTGCCCGCGGTTTTTTTTGAGGCTTCGGATCAGCGGCGGGGCAGGGCTGCGATCACGTCCTCGGCTTGCAGGCCTTTGTCGCGGTTCATCACCGAGAACTCCACGCGCTGGCCTTCGACCAGTACGCGGTGGCCTTCACCGCGGATGGCCCGGAAGTGGACGAAGATGTCGTCGCCGGAATCCCGGGAGATGAAGCCGAAGCCCTTGGAGGTGTTGAACCACTTCACCGTACCGGTATCGCGGTTGCTCATGTCGTAGCTCGGCGCTGCGGCGGCCGGCGAGGACTTGTGCAAGCCGACGGCCAGGTGCAGCGCCACGGCGACCAGGGCGATGGCCAGGCTGAACAGCACGGCCGGCTGGCCGGCGATGACCGGCATCGGCGCGATCAGCGTCAGGGTCTGCAGGACCACGGTCAGCAGCAGCAAGGCGCTGGCCAGGTTTTGCAGGTGTTGGCGAGGGCCCTTGCTCCATTGCGGGATCACAGGCGCCAGCACCAGGTTCAGCAGGCCGAAAAGGGCCAGGTACAGGGCATCGGGCTGTTGCAGGTAAGGTACGGCTTCGGACCTCAGGCTGGGTATGAAGGACAGCAGCAAGGCTGCTGCGCCCATTAGCAGGTGGACGATTTTCAACATTTTTATTGACTCACGTTATGACGGCTCACAAGGAAGAGCTGAAGGCGCACGGTTCGCTTCGAAACGATGAAGAGGCGTTGGACACGCGCACGGCATCAGCCTATGCGCAACGCCCGGAAAACGGGGCGTAGCGACACACTGCCTATTTAACAGCAAAGATTGCGGGTTCTCAAACCGGCCCGGCCAATGGCGGCCGGGCGGACGTTTTGCCGCAGCCTGCGCCGGAATGCAGGGCTGCGGGGCGTCGCCGGGCTTGCTAGGCTCTGTGTGAAAAGCCTTGATACTCGGTGATGCTGCGTTGAAAACAGCCTCGGAATGCTCATTTACAACCCGTAAACTCCGCTTCCTCGGCTGTTTTCGCCTTGCCTGACCTTCGTCTCAAGACTTTTCGCACAGACCCTAGAGTGGGTCTGCACCTGCTGGATGAATTCAATCGCCGTATAGGGGGTAAGCATGGCCATCGATATCGGTATCAGTGAAGAAGACCGCAAATCCATCGTCGACGGGTTGTCCCGGCTGCTGTCGGACACCTACGTGCTGTATCTGAAGACCCACAACTTCCACTGGAACGTCACCGGCCCCATGTTCCGCACGCTGCACCTGATGTTCGAGGAGCAGTACAACGAACTGGCCCTGGCCGTCGATCTGATCGCCGAGCGAATCCGCGCCCTGGGCTTCCCGGCGCCGGGGGCCTATTCGACCTACGCCAGGCTGTCCTCGATCAAAGAAGAGGAAGGCGTACCGAGCGCCGAAGACATGATCCGGCAACTGGTCGCCGGGCAAGAAGCCGTGACCCGCACCGCCCGTGGCATTTTCCCGCTGCTGGACAAGGTCAGCGACGAGCCCACCGCGGACCTGCTGACCCAGCGCATGCAAGTGCACGAGAAGACCGCGTGGATGCTCCGCGCACTGCTCGAGGCCTGACCGGGCGGCGCAGATGCTTGCGCCGCTGTCTGTTTCTGACTTTTTCCGTTGGCTTATCCTACGGTGACGGTCAAATAGTCATCTGGATATAACTTTGCGGCTGCGTTTCTATGAAGGGGCAGAGATTGTCCCTGGCAAAACGTAGAGATGGCAAAGGAGTGTCAACGATATGGCAGATGGAGACAGGCGAAGCGACAGGACGGTCGCCGCGCAAGGAAAACTGAAGGTCGACCCGTTTGACGACGGCCTCGACATGGCGCTGATCAGGCCGTTGTCCCGATCCGTGCGTCTGAACGGATTTGCGACGTGCCTGAGGCTGGAGCAGGTCTACTGGAACATTCTCGGCGGCATGGCTCAGGACAACGCATGCTCGGTCAATGCGCTGCTCTCCCACGTGGACCGGGAAGTGCACCTGCGGCACGGCGGCGTGAAGAACTTCAGCGCGCTGGTGCGGGTGGTGTGCGTGATGCGCGGGCTCAAGGCGCCGGTGGGCGCTGCGCCGCCCCCGTGTTGAGAGGCTGATCCGCCCTGTGCAGTCTCCGGCTGCACAGGGCGAATTTAATGGCTATAATCCCGCCCTTTCGCCGCACGGCCCTGCATGCGGCGGCAACCTGTTCGCCGAGACACCCCGCCATGCCGATGTACGATTACCAATGTGCTTCCTGTGGTCATCAGTTGGAAGCCATTCAGAAGATCAGTGACGCACCGCTGGTCGATTGCCCGGCCTGTCAGGCGCCGGCGCTCAAGAAGCTGCTGTCCATGCCCGGTTTCCGCCTGAGTGGCAGCGGTTGGTACGAAACCGATTTCAAGACCGGCGCGAAGAAGAATCTGGCCGGTGGCGACAAATCTGACTAGGGTTTAGGGCCTGGGTCGAACGACACGCGCGAGTTTCCGGCGTCGGCACACCGCTTGGGTGCGGCAGGATCTCCACCGAATTTCGAATTACGAGAAGCGAAACCACTACCATGATGCGCAGCCATTATTGCGGCCAACTGAACGAAAGCCTGGAAGGCCAGGAAGTTACCCTTTGCGGATGGGTTCACCGTCGCCGCGACCACGGCGGGGTGATCTTCCTCGATATCCGTGATCGTGAGGGCCTGGCCCAGGTGGTCTTCGACCCGGACCGCGCCGAGACCTTCGCCGCCGCCGACCGCGTGCGCAGCGAATACGTGGTCAAGATCACCGGCAAGGTGCGCCTGCGTCCGGCCGGCGCCGGCAACGCGAACATGGCTTCGGGCATGATCGAAGTGCTGGGCTACGAGCTGGAAGTGCTGAACGAGGCGGAAACCCCGCCGTTCCCGCTCAACGAATACTCCGACGTCGGCGAAGAGACCCGCCTGCGCTACCGCTTCATCGACCTGCGCCGCCCGGAAATGGCCGAGAAGCTGCGTCTGCGTTCGCGCATGACCACCAGCATCCGCCGCTACCTGGACGAGAACGGCTTCCTGGACGTCGAGACGCCGATCCTGACCCGCGCGACGCCGGAAGGCGCCCGTGACTACCTGGTGCCGAGCCGTACCCACGCCGGTTCGTTCTTCGCGCTGCCGCAATCGCCTCAGCTGTTCAAGCAACTGCTGATGGTGGCCGGCTTCGACCGCTACTACCAGATTGCCAAGTGCTTCCGCGACGAAGACCTGCGCGCCGACCGTCAGCCGGAATTCACCCAGATCGACATCGAGACCAGCTTCCTCGATGAAAAGGACATCATGGGCCTGACCGAAGGCATGATCCGCGCCCTGTTCAAGGAAGTGCTGGGTCTGGAGTTCGGCGAGTTCCCGCACATGACCTTCGAAGAGGCCATGCGCCGCTACGGTTCCGACAAGCCTGACCTGCGTATCCCGCTGGAGCTGGTGGACGTTGCCGATCAGCTCAAGGACGTGGAGTTCAAGGTGTTCAGCGGCCCGGCCAACGATCCGAAATGCCGTATCGCCGCGCTGCGCGTCCCTGGCGGGGCGAGCATGCCGCGCAAGCAGATCGACGACTACACCAAGTTCGTCGGCATCTACGGCGCCAAGGGCCTGGCGTACATCAAGGTCAACGAGCGCGCCGCCGGTGTCGATGGCCTGCAGTCGCCGATCGTCAAGAACATCCCTGAAGCCAACCTGAACGTGATCCTCGACCGCGTCGGCGCTGTCGACGGCGACATCGTGTTCTTCGGCGCCGACAAGGCCAAGATCGTCAGCGAAGCCCTGGGCGCGCTGCGCATCAAGCTGGGTCACGACCTGAACCTGCTGACCTGCGAGTGGGCACCGATGTGGGTCGTCGACTTCCCGATGTTCGAAGAGAACGACGACGGCAGCTTCACCGCGCTGCACCACCCGTTCACCGCGCCGAAGTGCACGCCGGAGGAGCTGGAGGCCAACCCGGCCACCGCGCTGTCCCGCGCCTACGACATGGTCCTGAACGGCACCGAGCTGGGCGGCGGTTCGATCCGTATCCACCGCAAGGAAATGCAACAGGCGGTGTTCCGCCTGCTGGGCATCAACGAAGCGGAACAGGAAGAGAAGTTCGGCTTCCTGCTCGACGCGCTGAAGTACGGCGCACCGCCGCACGGTGGCCTGGCCTTCGGCCTGGACCGTCTGGTGATGCTGATGACCGGCGCCCAGTCGATCCGTGAAGTGATCGCCTTCCCGAAAACCCAGAGCGCGGCCTGCGTCATGACGCAGGCGCCGGGTCTGGTGGACGCCAAGGCACTGCGCGAACTGCACATCCGTTTGCGCGAAACGCCAAAGGCTGAGTAAGACGGGCCTGAAGGCGCATCTTCGGATGCGCCTTTTTTCATTCTGCAAGGACTGAAAACCAGGTCGAAATTTTTGTTTGCCGGCCGGCGCGGCTTCGCGGGGCGGGCAATGTGTCAAAGAGAATTCGGAGCGAGATATGGCAGGTCATTCCAAGTGGGCGAACATCAAGCACCGCAAAGAACGCCAGGATGCCAAACGGGGCAAGATCTTCACCAAGTGGATCCGTGAGCTGACCGTTGCGGCCAAGCAGGGCGGCGGCGACCCGGGCTCCAACCCGCGTCTGCGCCTGGCCCTGGACAAGGCCCTGGGCGCGAACATGAGCCGCGACATCATCGACCGCGCCGTCGCCCGTGGCGCAGGCGCGACCGAGGCCGACAACGTCGAAGAGCTGACCTACGAAGGCTACGGCCCGGGCGGCGTGGCGGTGATGGTCGAGTGCATGACCGACAACCGCAACCGCACCGCGGCGGCCGTGCGCCACGCGTTCAGCAAGTGCGGCGGCAACCTCGGCACCGACGGTTCGGTGGCGTACCTGTTCGAGCGCAAGGGCCAGATCAGCTTTGCGCCGGGTGTCGACGAGGATGCCCTGACGGACGCGGCGCTGGAGGCCGACGCCGATGACGTCGTCGCCCATGAGGACGGCTCCATCGAGGTGTTCACCTCGTTCTCCGGGTTCTATGCCGTGAAGAACGCGCTGGAGGCCGCCGGCTTCAAGGGCGATGACGCGGAAATCGTCATGCAGCCGACCACCAGCGCCGAGCTGGACCTGGAAGGGGCGGAGAAGGTGCTCAAGCTGATCGACATGCTCGAGGACCTGGACGACGTGCAGAACGTCTACTCCAACGCCGACATCCCGGAAGACGTGGCCGCCCAGCTCAACTGAAGTCCTGCATTGAACCCTGCGGGAGCCGGCTTGCCGGCGATGACGTCGGCACATCAAGCATTGATGTGGCCTGACCCCGCGTCATCGCCGGCCAGCCGGCTCCCGCATTCGTAATGCGTTATCTTGAATTTCGTGGATTTTTCGAACCCGCAGGCGTTATGACTTTAATCCTTGGAATCGACCCCGGCTCGCGCATCACCGGTTACGGCGTGGTCCGCGACACCGGACGCGGCTGCGTGTACGTGGCCTCCGGCTGCATCCGCACCGGCGGCGGCGAGCTGCACGAACGGCTGCAGATCGTCTACCGCGGCGTGCGGGAGATCATCCAGACCTACGGCCCCGTGACCATGGGCATCGAAAAGGTGTTCATGGCGCGCAACGCCGACTCGGCGCTGAAGCTGGGCCAGGCCCGGGGCGCGGCGATCGTGGCCGGCGCCGAAGAAAGCCTGGAGATCGCCGAGTACACGGCGACCCAGGTCAAGCAGGCGGTGGTCGGCACCGGTGCGGCGAACAAGGAGCAGGTGCAGATGATGGTCATGCACATGCTCAAGCTCACCAGCAAGCCGCAGATCGACGCCTCGGACGCCCTGGCCATCGCCATTTGCCATGCGCACACCCGTGCCAGCCTGCTGCCCCACGGGTTGGGGGCGGCACGCAGTCGTGGCGGTCGCTTGCGTCTCTGATAGCATCAGCAGTCAATTTTCCGGAATGGGGGCCGAGCGCCCGGGCCGTCGGCCCGCCTCCCCGGTTCCGGCCCCCGCCAGCCAAGGGCTGGCCAACGCTCAAGGATCTGAAACGTGATTGGACGCTTGCGCGGCACCCTGGCTGAAAAGCAGCCGCCGCACCTGATTCTGGATGTAAACGGCCTCGGGTATGAGCTGGAAGTGCCCATGACCACCCTTTATCGCCTGCCGTCGGTCGGTGAACCACTGACCTTGCACACCCATTTGGTCGTTCGCGAGGACGCGCAGTTACTCTATGGCTTTGCCGGCAAGCGTGAGCGAGACTTTTTCCGCGAGCTGATCCGTCTCAATGGTGTCGGCCCGAAACTGGCCCTGGCCCTGATGTCGAGCCTGGAGGTGGACGAGCTGATCCGCTGCGTGCAGTCCCAGGACACCTCGGCCCTGACCAAGGTGCCGGGCGTGGGCAAGAAGACCGCCGAGCGCCTGCTGGTCGAGCTCAAGGACCGCTTCAAGGCCTGGGAGACCGTGCCGGCGATGTTTGCGCTGGTGCCGAACCAGCCGGACGGCCCGGCGCCGGTCAACCACGCGGAGAACGACGCGGTCAGTGCGCTGATCTCCCTGGGCTACAAGCCGCAGGAAGCGAGCAAGGCGATTTCCGCGATCAAGGAGAAAGGCTTGAGCAGTGAAGACATGATCCGACGCGCCCTGAAGGGAATGATTTAAGTGATTGAAGCTGATCGTCTGATCGCCGCCACGCACAGCCCGCGTGAACGCGAAGAAGTCCAGGATCGGGCGATTCGCCCCGTCAGCCTGGCCGACTACATCGGCCAGCCGACCGTGCGCGAGCAAATGGAGCTGTTCATCCAGGCTGCGCGCGGGCGCAGCGAGTCCTTGGACCACACGCTGATCTTCGGCCCGCCGGGATTGGGCAAGACCACCCTGGCCAACATCATCGCCCAGGAAATGGGCGTGTCGATCAAGAGCACCTCGGGGCCTGTGCTCGAACGGCCGGGGGACCTGGCGGCCCTGTTGACCAACCTCGAACCGCACGACGTGCTGTTCATCGACGAAATCCACCGTCTGTCGCCGATCGTCGAGGAAGTGCTGTACCCGGCCATGGAAGACTTCCAGCTCGACATCATGATCGGCGAAGGGCCGGCGGCGCGTTCGATCAAGCTCGACCTGCCGCCGTTCACCCTGGTCGGCGCCACCACACGGGCGGGCATGCTGACCAACCCGTTGCGCGACCGCTTCGGCATCGTCCAGCGCCTGGAGTTCTACAGCACGGCGGACCTGGCGACCATCGTCAGCCGCTCGGCCGGCATCCTCGGCCTGCCGCTGGATCCGGACGGCGCGTTCGAAGTGGCCCGCCGCGCCCGCGGCACGCCGCGGATCGCCAACCGGCTGCTGCGCCGGGTGCGGGACTTCGCCGAAGTGCGCGCCAAAGGGCACATCACCAAGGCCGTCGCCGACCTGGCGCTGAACCTGCTGGATGTCGACGAGCACGGATTCGACCACCAGGACCGGCGGCTGCTGTTGACCATGATCGAGAAGTTCGACGGCGGGCCGGTCGGGATCGACAGCCTGGCGGCGGCCATCAGCGAGGAACGTCACACCATCGAGGACGTGCTGGAGCCTTACCTGATCCAGCAGGGCTACATCATGCGCACGCCGCGGGGCAGGGTGGTGACCCGGCATGCGTACCTGCACTTCGGCCTGAACATTCCGTCGCGGATGGGCGAAGCCCCCGTGGCAGACGAGTTTCTCGATGCCCTGGACGATTGATACACATCGTGTGGCGATTTATTCCGCGTTTGCGCTGTCCGAGGACGGTACTTTTGCGGTGAAGCCACCGTTCAACGAAAAACAGTTGCCTGCCCCGATTGGCAACCCGAGGAGTAAGCACTAGAGTATGCGCGCGCAAAACGGGCTTGAGCCGTTCGCACATCGTTGTCGCGTTTATTACGAGGACACCGATGCCGGCGGCATCGTGTATTACGTTAATTACCTCAAGTTTATGGAACGGGCTCGAACCGAGCGGCTCCGGACGCTGGGCTTCGCCCAGTCGGCGCTGGCCGGGGAGGACCTGTTGTTCGTCGTGCATTCCAGCGAAGCGCGCTACCACGCGCCGGCGCGACTGGACGACGAGCTTCTGGTAAGCGCTGATGTAGTCGAATTGAACCGCGCCAGCCTGCGCTTCAGACAGCAAGTCAGGCGGGCGACGGATAATGTGCTGCTCTGCGAGGGGCAGTTTCTGGTGGCCTGTGTGCGCACTAACAGTTTGAAACCCCGGGCCCTTCCCGATGACCTGCGTGCGGCCTTCGCCGACGCGGTCGGCACGGGTACACACTCAAAGCAGGAGATAAAGCGTGGAAGCTAACGTCGTCGACCATTCCTCCATGTGGAGCCTGGTCAGCAATGCCAGCATCGTGGTGCAGTTGGTAATGTTGACCCTGGTGGCCGCATCGGTGACCTCATGGATCATGATCTTTCAGCGCAGCAACCTGCTGCGCGCCGGTCGACGCGCCCTGGAGACCTTCGAGGAGCGTTTCTGGTCCGGCATCGACCTGTCCAAGCTGTACCGCCAGGCCGGCAGCAACCCGGATCCGGACTCGGGCGTGGAGCAGATCTTCCGTGCCGGCTTCAAGGAATTCTCCCGCCTGCGCCAGCAGCCGGGCGTCGACCCTGAGGCGGTGATGGAAGGCGTGGCCCGTGCCATGCGCGTGGCCATCTCCCGCGAAGAAGAGAAACTGGAGCAGAGCCTGCCGTTCCTCGCCACCGTTGGCTCCGTCAGCCCGTACATCGGCCTGTTCGGCACCGTCTGGGGGATCATGAACTCCTTCCGCGGCCTGGCCAGCGCCCAGCAGGCCACCCTGGCCACCGTGGCCCCGGGCATCGCCGAGGCCCTGGTCGCCACCGCGATCGGCCTGTTCGCCGCGATCCCGGCGGTCATCGCCTACAACCGCTTCTCCGCCCGCAGCGAAACCTTGCTGGGCCGCTACTACACCTTCGCCGACGAGTTCCAGGCGATCCTGCACCGCAAAGTGCACACCAGCGAAGACTGAGCAGGTAAATCCCAATGGCTTTAATCACTCGAGCCCGACACAAGCGCAAGCCGGTCGCCGAGATGAACGTGGTGCCTTACATCGACGTGATGCTGGTGCTGCTGGTCATCTTCATGGTGACTGCGCCGATGCTCAATCAGGGCGTGAAGGTGGATCTGCCGAAGGTATCCAGCGATGCCTTGCCGCAGGACAACAACACCCAGGTGCTGACCATTTCCATCAAGGCCGACAAGACCTACTACTGGAACCTGGGCAGCGAAGTGGACACCGAGAAGCAGCAGGACCGCGCCATGACCCTGCCGCAGATGACGGATGCGGTGACCAAGATCATCCGTGCCGGCAACGAAGGCGGCAAGCACACCCAGGTCTTCATCCGCGGCGACAAGTCCGTGGACTACGGCGCCGTGATGGGCGCCATGGGCGGGCTGCAGAAAGCCGGGGTCGGTAACGTTGGCTTGATCACCGAGGCCCCCTGATGCAGGCACAGCGAGAGCCGTCAGCCTCGGAAAGCTACTTCTGGCCCAGCGTCTGGGCAATCGGCTTGCACGTGCTGGTGTTCGGCATGCTGTTCGTCAGTTTTGCCCTGACGCCTGAGCTGCCGCCGGCCAAACCGATCGTCCAGGCGACCCTGTACCAGCTGAAATCGAAAAGTCAGGCGACCACCCAGACCAATCAGAAGATTGCGGGTGAGGCGAAGAAATCCGCCGCGCGCCAGACCGAAGTCGAGCAGATGGAGCAGAAAAAGGTCGAGCAGGAAGCGGTGAAGGCCGCGGAACAAAAGAAAGAAGAAGCGGCTCAAAAGGCCGAGGAAGCCAAGAAGGCCGACGAGGCGAAGAAAGCGGAAGAGGCGAAGAAGGCTGACGAAGCCAAGAAGGCCGACGACGCGAAGAAAGCCGCCGAAGCCAAGAAGGCAGAAGAGAAACAATTGGCTGATATAGCCAAGAAGAAAGCTGAAGAAGAAGCCAAGAAGGCTGCTGAAGAAGAGGCCAAGAAAGCGGCCGCTGAAGAAGCCAAGAAGAAGATCGTCGAAGACGCGAAGAAGAAAGCCGCCGAAGACGCCAAGAAGAAAGCTGAAGCTGAAGAGGCGAAGAAGAAAGTCGCCGAGGAAGCGAAGAAGAAAGCTGCCGCCGACGCTGCGAAGAAGAAAGCGCAGGACGCGGCGCGCAAGTCTGCCGAAGACAAGAAGGCCCAGGCCTTGGCGGATCTGCTTTCCGACACGCCGCAGCGCCAGCAGGCCTTGGCCGATGAGCAGGGCGACGAAGTCGCGGGCAGTTTCGATGACCTGATCCGTGCGCGGGCAGCGGAAGGCTGGGCCCGTCCGCCTTCGGCACGCAAAGGCATGACGGTTGTGCTGCAGATCGGCATGTTGCCGGACGGCACCGTGACCACGGTCAGCGTGGCCAAGTCCAGCGGCGACGGTCCGTTCGACGCTTCGGCGGTGGCGGCGGTCAAGAACATTGGACGATTGACGGAAATGCAGGGAATGAAGCCGAGCGATTTCGCTCCGTATCGTTCCTTCAAGATGACATTCACACCTGAGGATCTAGCCTTGTGAGAAACCTTCTTCGAGGATTGCTGATCGCGGTCTGCTGCATGGCAGGGATCGCGATGGCGGATGAAAAGAACATTCTGGTCACCAGCGGCAGCGATCGGGCGACCCCGATCGCCGTCGTGCCGTTCGGTTTCCAGGGCGGTGCCGTCCTTCCGGACGACATGGCTGAAATCATTGGTAACGATTTGCGCAACTCGGGCTATTACTCGCCGATTCCGAAGCAAAACATGATCAGCCAGCCGAGCCAGCCGAGCGAAATCATCTTCCGTGACTGGAAGGCGGTGGGCGCCCAGTACATGATGGTCGGCAGCATCGTTCCGGCGGGCGGTCGCCTGCAGGTGCAATGGGCGCTGTTCAACGTCGCCACCGAGCAGAAAGTGGCCGACGGCAGCGTTTCCGGCACCACCGAGCAGCTGCGCGACATGGCGCACTACATCTCCGACCAGTCGTTCGAGAAGCTCACCGGCATCAAGGGTGCGTTTTCGACCCGTCTGCTGTACGTGACGGCCGAACGCTTCTCCGAGAAGAACACCCGTTACACCCTGCAGCGTTCGGACTACGACGGCGCCCGCGCCGTGACCCTGCTGCAATCGCGCGAGCCGATCCTGTCGCCGCGTTTCGCCCCGGACGGCAAGCGCATCGCCTACGTGTCGTTCGAGCAGAAGCGTCCGCGGATCTTCGTGCAGAACATCGACACCGGTCGCCGCGAGCAGATCACCAACTTCGAAGGCCTGAACGGCGCGCCGGCCTGGTCGCCTGACGGCAATCGCCTGGCGTTCGTGCTGTCCAAGGACGGCAACCCGGACATCTACGTGATGAACCTCGGTTCGCGCCAGATCACCCGCGTGACCGCAGGTCCCGGCATCAACACCGAACCGTACTGGGGCAAGGATGGCTCGACCATTTACTTCACCTCCGACCGTGGCGGCAAGCCGCAGATCTACAAGACCAGCGCCGGTGGCGGCGGTGCCGAGCGCGTGACGTTCGTGGGCAACTACAACGCCAACCCGAAACTGTCGGCCGACGAAAAGACCCTGGTGATGATCCATCGTCAGGACGGTTTCACCAATTTCAAAGTGGCGGCCCAGGATCTTCAGCGCGGAAGCGTAAAAATCCTCACTGATAGCACTCTGGACGAGTCGCCTACTGTTGCGCCCAACGGCACCATGGTAATCTACGCCACCCGCCAGCAGGGCCGGGGAGTCTTGATGCTCGTGTCCATTAACGGACGCGTGAGGCTCCCGCTTCCTACCGCTCAAGGCGAAGTCAGAGAACCGTCCTGGTCCCCTTACCTGAACTGACGCGGCGCTTTACGTTTTACTTAACACACTGGGGTTCATTAGGAGTTTCACGATGGAAATGCTGAAGTTTGGTAAATTTGCTGCGCTGGCTCTGGCCATGGCTGTAGCTGTAGGTTGCTCGTCCAAGGGCGGCGACAACGCCGGTGAAGGCGCTGTCGATCCAAACGCTGGCTACGGTGCAAACACCGGCGCCGTTGACGGTTCCCTGAGCGAAGAAGCTGCTCTGCGCGCAATCACCACCTTCTACTTCGAATACGACAGCTCGGACCTGAAGCCAGAAGCCATGCGCGCTCTGGACGTTCACGCCAAAGACCTGAAAGCAAACGGCGCTCGCGTTGTTCTGGAAGGCAACACCGACGAACGTGGTACTCGTGAGTACAACATGGCACTGGGCGAGCGTCGTGCGAAAGCCGTTCAGCGCTACCTGGTACTGCAAGGTGTTTCCCCAGCTCAGCTGGAACTGGTTTCCTACGGCGAAGAGCGTCCAGTTGCCACCGGCAACGACGAGCAGTCCTGGGCTCAAAACCGTCGCGTCGAACTGCGTAAGTAATTCGATATGCGAACGTGCCGTCGTGCTGTAACTGTCCTGGCTCTCAGCCTCGCGCCGCTTGCGGCGTGGGCTGCGGTTCCTGTGGTCGATGACAACTCCGGTTACAACAGTAGCGGGAGCAGTTATCCGCCTGCGGGTTACGGTACGAACGGCGCCTATGCCGGGGGAGCGGCTACGGCCCCTGCCTCGGCACAAGGCATGCTGTTCAACCAACTGCAACAGATGCAGGATCAGATTTCGCGCCAGCAAGGCGTGATCGAAGAACTGCAGAATCAGGTTGCGCGCATGAAGCAGGAATCCCTGGAGCGATACCAGGATCTTGATCGGCGCATAGGATCCGGCGGTGCACCTGCCGCGACTCCTGAGAATTCTTCCGCCGGCGGCGATGCAAGTGCCGCCGCCGGTGCTGCCACGGGTGCCGGGGCCGCTGCCCAGGCGCCTGCGGCCAGCAGCGAACCCGGTGATCCGGCCAAGGAAAAGCTGTATTACGATGCCGCTTTCGACCTGATCAAGGCCAAGGACTTCGACAAGGCCAGCCAGGCCTTCGCCGCATTCCTGCGCAAGTACCCGAACAGCCAGTACGCGGGCAACGCCCAGTACTGGCTGGGTGAAGTGAACCTGGCGAAGGGCGACCTGCAAGGCGCAGGTCAGGCGTTCGCCAAGGTTTCGCAGCTGTACCCCAAGCACGCCAAAGTGCCGGACTCGCTGTACAAGCTGGCTGACGTGGAGCGCCGACTGGGTCACACCGACAAGGTCAAAGGCATTCTGCAGCAGGTGGTGGCCCAATACCCGGGCACGTCCGCCGCTCAGCTGGCCCAACGCGATCTGCAGCGCATGTAAGGCCGCTGCCTGGGAACGCGTTACCCGTTCAGAAGAAACCCGCGCCTGTCGCGGGTTTTTTCGTTAGAATTCACGCCCTTTTTTCATGAAACACGCTTCTGGCGATCTGCGCGTTGGCGGGGTGGCCTGAAGTGCCTGACGGAGGCGGACAGCCTGTTTAGCTGTTACGCCCGTGGCGACTATGCAAGACACATTGAGAATCACCGAAGTTTTCTACTCGTTGCAGGGGGAAACGCGGACTGCCGGGCTGCCCACGGTTTTCGTGCGCCTGACCGGATGCCCTCTGCGTTGCCAGTACTGCGACAGCGCCTACGCCTTCAGCGGCGGCACCCTGCGCACCCTCGACGACATCGCCGAGCAGGTGGCCGGTTTCCGTCCGCGCTATGTCTGCGTGACGGGCGGCGAACCCCTGGCGCAGCCCAATGCCATTCCTTTGCTCAAGCGATTGTATGACGAAGGTTACGAGGTCTCGCTGGAAACCAGCGGCGCCCTCGACATTTCGGCCGTCGATCCGCGGGTCAGCCGTGTGCTGGACCTGAAGACGCCGGGCTCGAAAGAGGCCCACCGCAACCGCTACGAAAACATCGAACTGCTGACGCCCAACGACCAGGTGAAATTCGTCATCTGTTCGCGGGAGGACTACGACTGGGCGGTCTCCAAGCTGATCCAGTACGGCCTTGACCGTCGTGCCGGCGAAGTGCTGTTCTCCCCCAGCCACCATGACCTGAGCGCGCGGGATCTGGCGGACTGGATCGTGGCGGACAACCTGCCGGTGCGCCTGCAGTTGCAGTTGCACAAATATCTATGGAACGACGAGCCGGGGCGCTGAGATGACTGAACAACTGAACACCACTGAAAAACGCGCGGTCATCCTGCTGTCGGGTGGCCTGGATTCCGCGACCGTCGTGGCGATGGCTCGTGCAGAGGGCTACAACTGCTACACCATGAGCTTCGACTACGGTCAGCGCTCCCACGCCGAATTGCATGCTGCCGCTCGGGTGGCTCGTGATCTGGGCGTGATCGAGCATAAGGTGATCGGTCTGAACCTGAACGGCATGGGCGGTTCGGCCCTGACCGACAGCAGCATCGACATTCCAGAGGAGCTGGGCGAGGGCATTCCGGTGACTTACGTGCCGGCGCGCAACACCGTGTTCCTGTCGTTGGCGTTGGGGTGGGCGGAAGTGCTCGGGGCCCGGGACATCTTCATCGGCGTCAACGCGGTGGACTATTCCGGTTACCCGGACTGCCGTCCCGAGTTCATCGAATCGTTCGAGCGCATGGCCAATCTCGCGACCAAGGCTGGCGTGGAAGGCAACGGGTTCCGCATCCAGGCCCCGCTGCAGAACTTGAGCAAGGCACAGATCGTTCAGGCAGGCGTGAAGCTGGGCGTGAACTACGGGCTGACCGTTTCCTGCTATCAGGCTGACGATGAGGGCCGCGCCTGCGGCAAATGCGACAGCTGCCGGTTGCGTGCGGACGGCTTCGCGGCGGCCGGAATCAGCGACCCGACACCTTATTTTTGATTTTTTTCAAATTAGGTGTTGAATAGTCCTTAAAAATCAGTATTATACGCGCCACAACGAAGCGGGTCGTTAGCTCAGTTGGTAGAGCAGTTGGCTTTTAACCAATTGGTCGTAGGTTCGAATCCTACACGACCCACCATTTTCGATGTTTCAAAAAGTCTGGAAGGCCCACGCAAGTGAGGATTTCCGGATTTTTTTTTGCCTGCGATTCGGGCATGCCCGATCCGGTGCCGCCCTGCCGTGACGCAGGTCAGAATCATCTTTTGCATCAACGGGATATTCTGTAGCCTTGCGCAGCTTCAATGCTGTCCGTGCCTGATGACACTCACTCTCCCGGCGGTGCCCTCAAGTGGTCCGGAGCCGGGTGTATACTCGACTTTCGCGCGAATGCGCCTGCAGGTCTTGCGAACATGACGCAGATTTCCGAACGCCTTCTTGTTCAAGCCCACCTCGATGCCAAGCAGCCCAAGCCGCTGACGGCCGAGGAAGAGGCCCACTACCGTTCCGCCATCGCCGCCGAGCTCAAGGCTCAGGACGCCGTGCTGGTTGCCCACTTCTATTGCGATCCGGTCATCCAGGCCCTGGCCGAAGAGACCGGTGGCTGCGTGTCCGACTCCCTGGAGATGGCCCGCTTCGGCAATGCCCACCCGGCCAAGACCGTGGTGGTGGCCGGCGTGAAGTTCATGGGCGAGACCGCCAAGATCCTCAACCCGGAAAAGCGCGTGCTGATGCCGACGCTGGACGCCACCTGTTCGTTGGACCTGGGTTGCCCGGTGGATGAGTTCTCGGCGTTCTGCGACCAGCATCCGGAGCGCACCGTGGTGGTGTACGCCAACACGTCGGCGGCGGTGAAGGCGCGGGCCGACTGGGTGGTGACGTCCAGCTGCGCGCTGGAGATCGTCGAGAGCCTGATGGACAACGGCGAGACCATCATCTGGGGGCCGGACAAGCACCTGGGCACCTACATCCAGCGCCAGACCGGCGCCGACATGCTGCTGTGGGACGGCGCCTGCATCGTCCACGAAGAGTTCAAGGCCAAGCAGCTCGAAGACATGAAGGCGCTGTACCCGGACGCGGCCATTCTGGTGCACCCTGAGTCGCCGACGTCGGTCATCGAGCTGGCGGACGCCGTCGGTTCCACCAGCCAGTTGATCGCCGCGGCCAAGACGCTGCCGCACAAGACCCTGATCGTCGCCACCGACCGCGGCATCTTCTACAAGATGCAGCAGGTGTGCCCGGACAAGGTCTTCATCGAGGCGCCTACCGCCGGTAACGGCGCCGCATGCCGCAGCTGCGCGCATTGCCCGTGGATGGCCATGAACACTCTTGAGCGCACGCTCAAGTGCCTTAAAGAGGGCACCGGCGAGATCTTCGTCGACCCGGCGCTGATTCCGCAGGCGATCCGCCCGCTCAAGCGCATGCTGGACTTCACCCAGGCGGCGCGGATGAAACTGGCCGGCAACGCCTGAACCTGAGTTCCGGCCGCCCATGCTGTAGGAGCGAGCCTGCTCGCGATGGCGGTGCGTCAGTCGATGGATTATCTGACTGACATACCGTTACCGCGAGCAGGCTCGCTCCTGCAGTCGTTTCTGCGCCAAGGATCACTTGGCCTTTTTCGGGATCCGCACCACGCGGGTGTCGGAGTAGATGTCGTGCCAGGTGCGCTTTTGCTTGTCGAACAGCGACCAGAAGAACCCCAGCCCCAGGCACAGCCACGACGCCATCGACACCATGAAGCGCAGCAGCGCCTGCCACAGGGTGATGGCGGTGCCGTCGGCGTTCTGCACGCGGATGCCCCATACCTGCATGCCCAGGGTCTGGCCGGCGTGGGTCCAGAACTTGGCGAAGAAGCCGAACAGCACCAGCAGCAGCACCGTGGAATAGAGGGGATCGCCGTCCAGCTGGCCGGCATCGGTCATGACCCGCAGACGCTCTTCGCCGATGATGGCGGCCTGGATCATCTTGTAGATGCCGCCGGTGACGATCAGCAGGGCGGTGCAGAGCAGGAAGTCATAGAACATCGCTGCCAGGCGACGGCCCAGGCCAACGGCGGGAAAGTCGCCCTGGGGGGAGAGCAGGTGTTTCGACATGGCAGCCTCTGGACGGAAAATGAAGCGCCATTTTACGGATTCGCGCGCACAAAAAAGCCCCTGATATCAATATCAGGGGCTTTTTCGTTACGGAAGATCAGCCTTCTGCGATGACTTCATCAGCCTGCATGCCTTTCTGGCCTTGCACGGCAACGAAGGTCACTTTCTGGCCTTCTTTCAGGCTCTTGAAGCCGCTGCCCTGGATGGCGCGGAAATGCACGAACAGATCCGGACCGCTTTCTGGAGTGATAAAACCAAAACCTTTCTCGTCGTTAAACCACTTGACGGTGCCGCTCTGACGTGTGGACATTTCTTATTTCCTTTGACGCAAAAATTGATGACAGTCTCTTTCTCATGAAAGAGTACTGGGGCTGGTTGCAGGAGAGTAAGAAGACGTCGAACGGGATGTAGCTAACTTGTAGGCTACTGCCCAGGTCACGATTCCAAGCTGACCCATGCAAACACAGTGGGCAAACTCTACGCCAACTACGGGAGGAAAAACAAGCCCTGTGAAGCCCCCGGTTTTCCTGAGCTTGCCGCCACTTACCGGTTCGCGGGCGCAGGCTTAGACGATTGCGTTGTTCAATTGTTTTCGATCGTTATAAGCCAAGTTCATATTCGAATCGAACGTTAAAACAATGCACTGTTTTATGGCGATTGCGTTACACATTAGTGCACGCATAACGCAATCGCGTTACTTATAGAAACAGTCAATCAGCCGCGATAGTAGCGTTGTGGAACAAATGGCATTTTGCTTACAAGCATTGGCACCTTTTTCCCACGCACGATGGCCCAGACCGGCGTGTCGAGGGTGACATAGGCGCTGTCGAGGTAACCCATCGCCACCGGCCCGCCCAAGGTCGGGCCGAAGCCGCCGCTGCACACGCTGCCGATGATCTCGCCGGCTTCATTGACGATTTCCGCGCCTTCGCGCACCGGCGTGCGCTCCTGGGGCAGCAGGCCGACGCGTTTGCGCGCCACGCCGCTCTGCTGCTGGGCGAACACGTTGTCCGCGCCGGGGAAGCCGCCGGCCCTTGCGCCGTCGGCGCGGCGGGGCTTGGAGATGGCCCACAGCAGGCTCGCTTCGATCGGGGTGGTGTCGGTGTTCATGTCGTGGCCGTACAGGCACAGGCCGGCTTCCAGGCGCAGCGAGTCGCGGGCGCCGAGGCCGATGGCCTGGACTTCCGGTTCGGCCAGCAGGGCGCGGGCGAGCTTTTCCGCGTCGGCGGCCGGCACCGAGATTTCGTAGCCGTCCTCACCGGTGTAGCCCGAACGGCTGACGAAGCAGTCCACGCCCAGCAGCTTCACACGGGTGAACTGCATGAAGGTCATTTTCGCCACCTCCGGCGCCAGGCGCGCCAGCACGGTCACCGCCGCCGGGCCTTGCAGGGCGAGGAGCGCACGCTCTTCGAACAGCGCCTCAATGGTGCACTGGCCGCCGATGTGCTTTTGCAGGTGGGCCAGGTCCTGATCCTTGCAGGCGGCGTTGACCACCAGGAACAGTTCGTCGTTGCCCAGGTTGGCCACCATCAGGTCGTCCAGGATGCCGCCGGTTTCGTTGGTGAACATCGCGTAGCGCTGCATGCCCACCGGCAGGTCGATGATGTCCACCGGCACCAGGCTCTCCAGGGCCTTGGCGGCGCCGGCGCCGGTCAGGCGGATCTGGCCCATGTGCGAGACATCGAACAGACCGGCCTGCTCACGGGTGTGCTGGTGCTCCTTCATCACGCCCAGCGGGTACTGCACCGGCATGTCGTAGCCGGCGAACGGCACCATGCGGGCGCCGAGTTCAATGTGCAGGGCGTGGAGCGGGGTTTTCGACAGTGGTTCGGTGGACATCTTCAACTCCTTGGAAGGTGGGCTGCTGCCGATGCGCAGGCATCAGCATTCGATAATGTTGACTGCCAGACCGCCGCGGGCGGTCTCTTTGTATTTGCTTTTCATGTCGGCGCCGGTCTGGCGCATGGTGCGGATGACTTTGTCGAGGGAGACGAAGTGCTGCCCGTCGCCGCGCATGGCCATCCGCACGGCGTTGATCGCTTTCACCGAACCCATGGCGTTGCGTTCGATGCAGGGCACCTGCACCAGTCCGCCGATGGGGTCGCAGGTCAGGCCGAGGTTGTGCTCCATGCCGATCTCCGCGGCGTTCTCCACTTGCTGCACGCTGCCGCCGAGGACTTCGCACAGGGCGCCGGCGGCCATCGAGCAGGCCACGCCGACTTCGCCCTGGCAGCCGACTTCGGCGCCGGAGATCGAGGCGTTCTCCTTGTACAGGATGCCGATGGCCGCCGCCGTCAGGAGGAAACGCACGACGCCGTCGTCATTGGCGCCGGGGATGAAGCGCATGTAGTAATGCAGCACCGCCGGGATGATCCCGGCTGCGCCGTTGGTCGGTGCGGTGACGACCCGCCCGCCGTAGGCGTTTTCCTCGTTGACGGCCAGGGCGTAGAGGTTGACCCAGTCCAGCACCGACAGCGGATCGCGCAGGGACGATTCCGGGTTCTTGCACAGTTGCCGGTGCAGCGCCGCCGCCCGGCGCTTGACCTTCAGGCCGCCCGGCAGGATGCCTTCGTTGCGGCAGCCGGCGGCCACGCAGTCCTGCATCACCTGCCAGATCTTCAGCAGGCCGGCGCGGGTTTCCGCTTCCGGGCGCCAGGCGCTTTCGTTGGTCAGCATCACCTGGCTGATCGACAGGCCGTAGGTGGCGCAGTGGCCGAGCAGTTCCTTGGCGGTCTTGAACGGGAAGGTCAGCGCGGTGGCGTCTTCGACGATGCGGTCGGCCCCGGCGGCGTCCTCGTCGACCACGAAACCGCCGCCCACCGAGTAGTACTCGCGGCTGCGGATCTGCAGGCCGGCGGCGTCGAACGCGCGAAAGATCATGCCGTTGGGGTGGTAGGGCAGAGGCTTGCGGATCATCGCAAGGTGTTCTTTCTCGTTGAACGCGATGTCGTGTTCGCCGAGCAGGTTGAGGCGGCCGCTGGCGCGGATGCCGGCCAGGCGGGCGGTGACGGTGTCGGTGTCGACGGTATCCGGGTGCTCGCCCTCAAGGCCCAGCAGCACGGCCTTGTCGCTGCCGTGCCCCTTGCCGGTGGCGCCGAGGGATCCGTACAGCTCGACCTTCACGCAGACGGTG
Source organism: Pseudomonas ekonensis (assembly GCF_019145435.1). Lineage (NCBI taxonomy): Bacteria > Pseudomonadati > Pseudomonadota > Gammaproteobacteria > Pseudomonadales > Pseudomonadaceae > Pseudomonas > Pseudomonas ekonensis. The sequence continues at coordinate 801,015 of NZ_JAHSTS010000001.1, forward strand.
GCGGCCAGCAGGTTTTCCCGGCGCAGGCCCTCGACGAAGCGCGCGGCGGCGCGCATCGGGCCGACGGTGTGGGAGCTGGAGGGGCCGATGCCGATCTTGAACAGGTCGAACACGCTTAACGACATGGTTGTTCTCCGGTTTCTTGTTATGGGCAGAGCGGGAAAGTTTTGGCTGCAAGCTGCAAGCTGCAAGCTGCAAGCCGCAAGCCGCAAGTTGCAGCCTCTAGCTGCAAGCTGCAAGAAAGAGCCGGTCGGCCTTTGACTTGTAGCTTGCAGCCAGAGGCTTGCGGCTGCTTTAAGCGTAGCTTTCGATCGACGGGCAGGCGCAGACCAGATTGCGGTCGCCGAACACGTTGTCGACGCGGCCGACCGGCGGCCAGTACTTGGCCTCGACCAACGACGCCACCGGGTACACCGCCTGCTCGCGGCTGTAGGGGTGAGTCCACTCGCCGACCAGCTCCGCTGCGGTGTGCGGGGCGTTCTTGAGCGGGTTGTCGTCCTTGTCCAGGGTGCCGTTCTCCACCGCGCGGATCTCTTCGCGGATGCGGATCATGGCGTCGCAGAAGCGGTCCAGCTCTTCCTTGGATTCGCTTTCGGTCGGCTCGATCATCAGCGTGCCGGCCACCGGGAACGACATGGTCGGGGCGTGGAAGCCGAAGTCGATCAGGCGCTTGGCGACGTCATCGACGCTGATGCCGCTGCTGTCCTTGAGCGGACGCAGGTCCAGGATGCATTCGTGGGCCACCAGGCCGTTGCTGCCGGTGTAGAGCACCGGGTAGTGCTCTTCGAGGCGGCGCGAGATGTAGTTGGCGTTGAGGATCGCCAACTGCGAGGCGCGCTTGAGGCCGGCGCCGCCCATCATGCGGATGTACATCCAGGTGATCGGCAGGATGCTCGCGCTGCCGAACGGCGCCGCGCAGACCGCGCCTTCCTTGCGCGCCATCTCGGCGTGGCCCGGCAGGAACGGGGCCAGGTGCGACTTGACGCCGATCGGGCCGACGCCCGGGCCGCCGCCGCCGTGGGGGATGCAGAAGGTCTTGTGCAGGTTCAGGTGCGACACGTCGCCGCCGAACTTGCCCGGGGCGCAGAGGCCGACCATCGCGTTCATGTTGGCGCCGTCGATGTACACCTGGCCGCCGTTGTCGTGAATGATCGCGCAGATTTCGCGGATGCCTTCCTCGAACACGCCGTGGGTCGACGGGTAGGTGATCATCAGCGCGGCGAGGTGCTCGCGGTGCTCGATGGCCTTGGCGCGCAGGTCTTCGATATCGACGTTGCCACGGGCATCGCACGCGGTCACCACCACGCGCATGCCGGCCATGTGGGCGGTGGCCGGGTTGGTGCCGTGGGCGGATGACGGGATCAGGCAGATGTCACGGCGGTCGTCGCCGCGGCTCTGGTGGTAGGCGCGGATCGCCAGCAGGCCGGCGTACTCGCCCTGGGAGCCGGCGTTGGGCTGCAGCGACACCGCGTCGTAGCCGGTGGCGGCGCAGAGCATCGCTTCCAGCTCAGAGGTCAGCTGCTGGTAGCCGGCGCTCTGCTCGGCCGGGGCGAACGGGTGCAGGGCGCCGAATTCGGCCCAGGTCACCGGGATCATTTCGCTGGCGGCGTTGAGCTTCATGGTGCACGAGCCCAGCGGGATCATGGTGCGGTCGAGCGCCAGGTCCTTGTCCGCCAGCTTGCGCAGGTAGCGCATCAGCTCGGTTTCGGAGTGGTAGCGGTTGAACACCGGGTGGCTGAGGATCGGCGACTGGCGCACCAGCGCCGCCGGCAGGGTGTCTTGCGCCGAGGCGGCGAGGGCGGCGAAGTCCGGCAGGGCCTTGCCGTCGGCGAACAGCGCCCACAGGGTCTCGATGTCGGCCCGGGTGGTGGTTTCGTCCACCGACAGGCCCAGGCGCCGGGCATCGACCACGCGCAGGTTGATCCGCTGGGCACGGGCCTTGTCGTGCAATGCGGCGGTCTGCGCGCCGGTGGCCAGGGTCAGGGTGTCGAAGAAGTGCGTCTGCTCGACGTTCAGGCCCAGGGCGCTCAAGCCTTGGGCGAGGATCGCGGTCAGGCGGTGCACGCGGTTGGCGATCTGGGTCAGGCCTTTGGGGCCGTGGTACACGGCGTACATGCTGGCGATGTTGGCCAGCAGCACTTGGGCGGTGCAGATGTTTGAGGTGGCCTTCTCGCGGCGGATGTGCTGCTCGCGGGTCTGCATGGCCAGGCGCAGGGCCGGCTTGCCGAAACGGTCGACCGACACGCCGACCAGGCGGCCCGGCATGTCGCGCTTGAACGCGTCTTTGGTGGAGAAGTACGCCGCATGCGGGCCGCCGAAGCCCAGCGGCACGCCGAAGCGCTGGGCGCTGCCGATGGCCACGTCGGCGCCGAACTCGCCCGGCGGGGTCAGCAGGGTCAGGGCCAGCAGGTCGGCGGCCACGGCCACCAGAGCGTTGGCGGCATGGAAGCGTTCGGTCAGCTCACGGTAGTCGAACACGTCGCCGTTGCTCGCCGGGTATTGCAGCAGGGCGCCGAAGAACGGGGTCACGTCGGTCAGTTCGCGCTCGTCGCCCACGACCACGTCGATGCCCAGCGGCTCGGCACGGGTGCGCAGCACGTCGAGGGTCTGCGGATGGCTGTGGATCGAGGCGAAGAACTGGTGGCTGCCCTTGTTCTTGCTCAGGCGCTTGCAGAAGGTCATGGCTTCGGCGGCGGCGGTGGCTTCGTCGAGCAGGGAGGCGTTGGCGATCGGCAGGCCGGTGAGGTCGCTGATCAGGGTCTGGAAGTTCAGCAGCGCTTCGAGGCGGCCCTGGGAGATCTCAGGCTGGTAGGGGGTGTAGGCGGTATACCAGGCCGGGTTCTCCAGCAGGTTGCGCAGGATCGGCGACGGCGTGTGGCAGTTGTAGTAGCCCTGGCCGATGTAGGTCTTGAACAGTTGGTTCTGGCCGGCGATGGCCTTGATCGCGGCCAGGGCCTGGGCTTCGCTCAGGCCGTCGTCCAGGCCCAGCACGCTGGTGCCCTTGATGCTTTCCGGGATGACGCTGGCGCTCAGGGCCTCGAGGGAGTCGAAGCCGAGGCTGTTGAGCATGGCCTGCTCGTCGCCGGCGCGGGGGCCGATGTGACGGGCGATGAATTCGTTGGCGGTGCCGAGGTTTACTTGGGTCATGTCGCTACTCCTCAGGCTTCGGCTTGGGCTTTGATCAGACGGTCGTAGGCGTCCTGGTCCAGCAGTTTGCCGACGGCGCTGGCGTCGCTCGGCTTGAAGCGGAAGAACCAGCCGTCGCCCAGCGGGTCTTCGTTGACCAGTTCCGGGCTGTCTTCCAGCGCCGGGTTGGTTTCCAGCACTTCGCCGTCGAGGGGCATGTACACGCCGCTGGCGGCTTTGACCGACTCTACGGTGGCGGCTTCGGCGCCTTTGTCGTAGGCCTGCAATTCAGGCAGTTGCACGAACACCACGTCGCCCAGGGCGTTCTGCGCGAAAGCGGTGATGCCGACCGTGACGCTGCCGTCGGCTTCGGCGCGCAGCCATTCGTGATCTTCAGTGAAACGCAACTCGCTCATGGAAACTCCTAGGGGCCGGACTCGTCCGGTGGACGCGGTGGAAGGCTGGGGCGGTAAAGCCCTTGTTTATGGATGGGTACTTAGCAAGAACGCGGCCAATGTTGATTTGTCGTTGTAAATCAATGACTTAGTTAGACTTTGGAGAGCCTGGAACCGACTGTCTGTAGCGAAATCGCTACAGCTGGGGGCGGGGAGAAAAGCTGAACCGGATCAAAGCCTTGCGCGGCGGTGGTCGCAGGCGACTGTATCGATATCGTTCCGCTGTAGCGCTTTCAGTACAGTTGGAGGTCGCATTTGGGCGGATTGCGAATTTCCTGTAGGCGTGAGCCTGCTCGCGACAGCGGTGTGCCAGTCAACGTTATTGTCGGCTGACCCGACGCCATCGCGAGCAGGCTCGCTCCCACAGGGAGCTTGCGGTGTATCAGGGCTTGTTGGGAATGCCGTACTTGCGCAGGCGGTGGGCGATGGCCGTGTGGGAGGTCTGCAGGCGGCTGGCCAGTTGGCGGGTCGAGGGGTAGCTGACGTAGAGGGTCTCGAGCAGGGATTTCTCGAAGGCTTCGACGGCTTGTTCGAGGCTGTCGACGTCGGTGTCGGCCTGGCGCGCCACCGAGGTGCCGGCGATGTCGAGGTCGCCGATGTCCACCAGGCTGCTTTCGCAGATCGCGGCGGCGCGGAAGATCACGTTCTGCAGCTGCCGCACGTTGCCCGGCCAGCGGTTGCCGAGCAGCGCCGGGTAGGTGCCGGGCGCCAGGCGGCAGACCGGGCGCTGGATCTGCGCGCAGGCCTGCTGCATGAAGTGGCGGGCCAGCAGCAGGATGTCCTGGCCGCGTTCGCGCAGCGGCGGCACTTCGACGTTGAGCACGTTGAGGCGGTAGAACAGGTCTTCGCGGAACAGGCCTTCGCTGACCATTTTCTCCAGGTCGCGGTGGGTGGCGCTGAGGATCCGCACATCGACCTTCACCTCGCGGTCGCCGCCGACCCGGCGGAAGCTGCCGTCATTGAGGAAGCGCAGCAGCTTGGCTTGCAGGTACGGCGACATCTCGCCGATCTCGTCGAGGAACACCGTGCCCTGGTTGGCCAGTTCCATCAGCCCCGGCTTGCCGCCGCGCTGGGCACCGGTGAAGGCGCCGGGGGCGTAGCCGAACAGTTCGCTCTCGGCGAGGTTCTCCGGCAGCGCCGCGCAGTTGAGCGCCAGGAACGGCGCGCTGTGCCGTGCGCTGATGGCGTGGCAGGCCCGGGCCACCAGTTCCTTGCCGGTGCCGGTCTCGCCCTGGATCAGCAGCGGCGCATCGAGTGCCGCCACCCGCTGCGCCCGGGTCTTGAGGGTGCGGATGGCCGGGGAGTCGCCCAGCAGCGCATCGAAGCCTTCGGCGTGGTCGTGGTGCAGCGCCGAGAGCTGTTCGCCGATGCGGTTGGGTTGGTACAGGGTCAGCAGGGCGCCGGCGTCGGTGATCGGCGTGGCGTCCAGCAGCAGGGTCTGGCCATTGACGGTGATTTCCCGCAGCGGCAGGCGGAAACCCTGTTCGAGCAAGGTTTCGAGCAGGCCCGGATCGTTGAACAGCTCCGAGACGCTTTCGCCTGCCGGCTCGCGACCGTACAAAGCGATCAGCGCCGGGTTGGCCAGCAGCACCTTGCCGGCGCTGTCCAGCGCCAGCACCGGGTCGGTCATCGCCGCGAGCAACGCATCGAGCTGCAAATGCCGACGCTGGCCGGGGAGGATGTCGACGACGACCACGGCTTCCACGCCGCGCACCCGGAACAGCGCGTCTTTCAACTCTTCGAGCACTTGCGGGCTGAGGGTCGGGGCGTCGATGTAGACGTTGGGCGGCACCATCTCCACCGCATCCAGGTTGAGATTGCGCCCGCCGAGCAGGGCCAGGACTTCCTGGGTGATGCCGACGCGGTCGATGAAGCTGACGTGGATACGCATGGGGCGGTTCAGTGTTCTGCGGTGCGGAGGGTGGCAAGTATGCCTTGGGGCGGGGGGATGGTGAAACCTGTCGCAGCGGTCGGGACGACGCCGGTCCCTGTAGGAGCGAGCAGGCTCGCTCCTACAGGGATTGGGGGATCGGGGTTATTCGAAATGCTCGGGGTTCACCGCGTCGCCGGACTTCATGTTCAGTTGCTGGCGCACGTCCTCGAACATCAGGTCGTAGTGCTTGTGGATCGAGCCGATGCTGCTGAGCGCCTTGGGGATGCCGTACTTCTCGGCGATCTGCGTCACGTTGCGGGCGAAGTTGTAGGCTTCTTCCTTGGGCAGGAAGAATGGCTCGTCCACTGTCTTGCCCTGGATCGTCCCGTGCATCCTGAACTGCATTCCCTTGCCTTTGTGCGGATCCTGGAAGACCTCGTAGGTCAGGCTGATGTCGTAGCTGACGTCGTTCTTGTCCAGCGCATGGCGCTCGATGTGCAGACGGCCGGGTTCGAATTGGGCCATGGTTCTCTCCTTTCAAGGCATGGGAGAAGGGCAGACCCTCGATCTGCCCCGCCGTTTTTTCTTATCGGTAGGTGATGCCGGGTTTCGCGGTGCTGACCCGCGTGCCGGCGGTGCCCTGGACGATGGCTTCGATGTCCGAGAGCGAACCGATCACCGCGACCTTGCCAGTATGGCGTGCGAATTCGCAGGCTGCCTGCACCTTCGGCCCCATGGAGCCGGCGGCGAAGCCCAGGCGCTCCAGTTCGTCCGGGTGGGCCTGGGCGATGGCCTTCTGGGTCGGCTTGTTGAAGTCGATGTAGGCGGCGTTGACGTCGGTGGCGATCACCAGCAGGTCGGCGTCCAGCTGTTCGGCCAGCAGCGACGAGCACAGGTCCTTGTCGATCACCGCTTCGATGCCCTTGAGGTTGCGGTTTTCGTCGTACAGGGTCGGGATGCCGCCGCCGCCGGCGCAGATCACGATGCTGCCCTTGTCCAGCAGCCACTTGATCGGGCGGATCTCGAAGATGCGCTTGGGCCGCGGGCTGGCCACCACGCGGCGGAACTTGTCGCCGTCCGGGGCGATCGCCCAGCCTTTTTCGGCGGCGAGCTTCTCGGCCTCCGCCTTGCCGTAGACCGGGCCGATGGGTTTGGTGGGGTTCTGGAAGGCCGGATCCTTGGCGTCCACCTCGACCTGGGTGAGCAGGGTGGCGAACGGCACTTCGAAGTCCAGCAGGTTGCCCAGTTCCTGTTCGATGATGTAGCCGATCATGCCTTCGGTCTCGGCGCCGAGCACGTCCAGCGGGTAAGGGGTGACCGAGGTGTAGGCCGCCGCCTGCAGCGACAGCAGGCCCACTTGCGGGCCATTGCCGTGGGCGATGACCAGTTGGTTGCCGGGATGGATCTTGGCGATCTGCTCGGTGGCGATCCGGATGTTGGCGCGCTGGTTGTCCGCAGTCATGGGTTCACCCCGGCGGAGCAGGGCGTTACCGCCCAGAGCAACGACGATACGCATGGTGTTGGTCCTTCTGAAAAAGGAAAGTGCAGACGACCCGGTCAACGGTGGGAGCCAGCCTGCTGGCGATGAGGCCCGGTCAGTCGACATCCTTGTCGTCTGACCCGCCGCCATCGCGAGCAGGCTCGCTCCTACAGTGACCGGTGCCGGGCTTTAGAGGTCGGCCAGGGTCGAGACCAGGATCGCCTTGATGGTGTGCATGCGGTTTTCCGCTTGCTCGAAGGCGATGCAGGCCGGCGATTCGAACACGTCGTCGGTCACCTCGATGCCGTTGGCCAGGTGCGGGTATTGCTCGGCGATCTGCTTGCCGACCTTGGTGTCGCTGTTGTGGAACGCCGGCAGGCAGTGCATGAACTTGGTGCGCGGGTTGCCGGAGGCCTTCATCAGTTCGGCGTTGACCTGGTACGGCAGCAGTTGCTGGATGCGTTCGCCCCAGGCTTCCACCGGCTCGCCCATCGACACCCAGACGTCGGTGTGGATGAAGTCCACGCCCTTGACCGCCGCTTTCGGGTCTTCGGTCAGGGTGATGCGCGCACCGCTCTCTTCAGCGTATTTCTTGCAGCGGGCCACGAGGTCGTCATGGGGCCACAGGGCTTTCGGCGCGCTGATGCGCACGTCCATGCCCAGCTTGGCGCCGATCAGCAGCAGCGAGTTGCCCATGTTGTTGCGGGCGTCGCCCAGGTAGGCGTAGCTGATTTCGTGGATCGGCTTGTCGGCGTGCTCACGCATGGTCAGCACGTCGGCGATCATCTGGGTCGGGTGGTATTCGTCGGTCAGGCCGTTGAACACCGGCACTCCGGCGAACTTGGCCAGTTCTTCGACGATCTCCTGCTTGAAGCCGCGGTACTCGATGGCGTCGTACATGCGGCCCAGCACGCGGGCCGTGTCCTTCATGCTTTCCTTGTGGCCGATCTGCGAGGAGTTGGGGTCGATGTAGGTGACGTTGGCGCCCTGGTCGTAGGCGGCGACTTCGAAGGCGCAGCGGGTGCGGGTCGAGGTCTTTTCGAAGATCAGGGCGATGTTGTTGCCCTTGAGGTGCTGCTGTTCGGTGCCGGTGTACTTGGCGCGCTTGAGGTCGCGGGACAGGTCGAGCAGGTAGCGCAGCTCGCGGGACGTGTGGTGTTCCAGGCTGAGCAGGTTACGGTTGTGGATGTTGAACGCCATGATGATTCTCCTTGGATTCGGTGATCGGCCCGGCCGCGCCGGGTGGGGGCGGCCGGGAAAATGGTCGTTTAGTAGTCGATGGGGTCGCGCACGATCGGGCAGGTCATGCAGTGGCCGCCGCCGCGTCCGCGGCCCAGTTCGCCGGCGCTGATGGTGATGACCTCGATGCCGGCCTTGCGCAGCAGGGTGTTGGTGTAGGTGTTGCGGTCGTAGCCGATGACCACGCCCGGTTCAACCGCCACCACGTTGTTGCCGTCGTCCCACTGCTCGCGCTCGGCGGCGAAGCTGTTGCCGCCGGTCTCGACCACGCGCAGCTGCTTGAGGTTGAGGGCGTCGGCCACCACTTCGATGAACGATTTGTTCTCGCGGCGCACGTCCATGCCGTAAGGCTTGCTGCTGTCGGGGCGGATGACGAACGGCACGATTTCCTTGACCACTTCCGGGAAGACCGTCACCAGGTCGCGGTCGCAGAAGCTGAACACGGTGTCCAGGTGCATCGCCGCGCGGGATTTCGGCAGGCCGGCCACCACGACCTTCTCCACCGCGCCCTTGGCGAACAGCGACTGCGCCAGTTGGCCGATGGCCTGGCGCGAGGTGCGCTCGCCCATGCCGATCAGCACCACGCCGTTGCCGATCGGCATGACGTCGCCGCCCTCCAGGGTGGCCTGGCCGTGGTCCTTGTCCGGGTCGCCGTACCAGACCTCGAAGTCGGCGTTGGCGAACTCGGGGTGGAACTTGTAGATGGCGGTGGCCAGCAGGGTTTCCTGGCGGCGGGCCGGCCAGTACATCGGGTTGAGGGTCACGCCGCCGTAGATCCAGCAGGTGGTGTCGCGGGTGAACTGGGTGTTGGGCAGCGGCGGCAGCAGGAAGCTGGAGTGGCCCAGGTAGTCGCGGTACATCTTGATCACGCTGGCGCCTTCGCTGTCCGGCAGGTCCTCGCCGGCCACGCCGCCGATCAGGAACTCGGCGAGCTTGCGCGGCTCCAGGCCTTCGAGCCAGCTGCGCACTTCGTTGGTCAGGCCGACGCCGACGGTGTCGGGGGTGATCTTGCGATCCAGGATCCATTTCAGCGCTTCGGGGTTCTGGATGGTCTCGGTCAGCAGGTTGTGCATTTCCAGGACTTCGATGCCGCGCTCGCGCATCTTGGTGACGAAGTCGAAGTGGTCGCGCTTGGCCTGGTTGACCCAGATCACATCGTCGAACAGCAATTCGTCGCAGTTGTTCGGGGTCAGCCGCTGGTGGGCCAGGCCGGGGGAGCAAACCATGACTTTGCGCAGTTTGCCGGCTTCGGAATGGACGCCGTACTTAACTTTTTCCGTGGTCATTACAGTGATCCTCCAGAGATGGTTATCTCGCGGTTACAGAGTCAGGAAGCCGTCGTAGAGACCGTAGGCAGCCACCAGGGCGCCCGCGACCACTGCGGCGAAAATCAGCTTCTCGACGGGGGTGAAAACCGGTTTCTTGACTTCAAGCTTGGCCTTGGCGAACAGGATCGCGCCGGGGGCGTAGAGCAGGGCCGACAGCAGCAGGTACTTCACGCCGCCGGCGTAGAGCAGCCACACCGCGTAGAGCAGGGCGACGGCGCCGATGATCAGGTCCTTCTGCCGCTCGCCCGCCGCGCCTTCGTAGCTTTCGCCGCGCACCGCCAGCAGCAGGGCGTAGGCCGCCGACCACAGGTACGGCACCAGGATCATCGAGGTGGCGAGGTAGATCAGCGACAGGTAGGTGCTGGCCGAGAACAGGGTGATGACCAGGAACACCTGCACCATGGCGTTGGTCAGCCACAGGGCGTTGACCGGCACGTGGTTGGCGTTCTCGCGGCGCAGGAACTCCGGCATGGTGTGGTCCTTGGCGGCGGCGAACATGATCTCCGCGCACAGCAGCACCCACGACAGCAGCGCCCCCAGCAGCGAGATGATCAGGCCGACGCTGATCAGCACCGCGCCCCAGTGGCCGACCACGTGCTCGAGCACGGCGGCCATCGACGGGTTCTGCAGCTTGGCCAGTTCCGGCTGGGTCATGATCCCCAGCGACAGCACGTTCACCAGCACCAGGAACAGCAGCACGGTGATGAAGCCGATCACGGTGGCCTTGCCGACGTCCGAGCGCTTTTCCGCCCGGGCCGAGAAGATGCTCGCGCCCTCGATGCCGATGAACACCCACACGGTGACCAGCATCATGTTGCGCACCTGGTTCATCACGCTGCCCAGGTCCGGGTTCTTCGCGCCCCAGATGTCGGCGGTGAAGATGTCCAGCTTGAAGGCGAACACCGCGATCAGCACGAACAGCAGCAGCGGCACCACCTTGGCGACGGTGGTCACCAGGTTGATGAACGCCGCTTCCTTGATGCCGCGCAGCACCAGGAAGTGCACCGCCCACAGCAGCACGGAGGCGCCGATGATCGCGGCGGCCGTGTTGCCTTCGCCGAAGATCGGGAAGAAGTAGCCCAAGGTGCTGAACAGCAGGACGAAGTAGCCGACGTTGCCCAGCCATGCGCTGATCCAGTAGCCCCAGGCCGAGGAGAAGCCCATGTAGTCGCCGAAGCCGGCCTTGGCGTAGGCGTACACGCCGCCGTCCAGGTCGGGTTTGCGGTTGGCCAGGGTCTGGAACACGAACGCGAGGGTCAGCATGCCGACGGCGGTGATGGCCCAGCCGATCAGCACGGCGCCGGCATCGGCGCTGGCGGCCATGTTCTGCGGTAATGAAAAGATCCCGCCACCGATCATGGAGCCGACGACCAGCGCAACCAGTGCACCTAGTTTCAGTTTTCCGGGGGACTCAGACATTGCATGACTCCATTGCAGGAGAAGAGAGACAACAGGTTAAGTCTGTTGGTCGATCGATCAGCTGACTTAGATCAGTTCATGGGCACATTCCATTGTTAAATGAATGACTTATGGATTCGTCTCGGGCATAACGTCGCCTGCCTGAAAGGCCCGTTGCAGAAGGCTCGCGAGAGAAAACGGGAATAACTCGTATTCCCTTGGGATGTTGAAGCTAGTTGGTTTTTTCGGTTTCGCAAATTTTCCGCATCTGTTTGCAGTACAGAAATGATTTATTACGAATGGCGCACAAAATTGATTTTCGGCACTCGCCGTTAGAGTGAACGGCTATATATAAGAGGGGTTTATTGGCGATATCCAATAAACGTTATTACGCTTGAATCCGTTTAGTTAACGACGGTTACATGACGCTGTTTACGGCCTTCGCCACCCACGGGAACCTGGAGACGCTGGAATGTCGCAACCGACGCAAAAACTGCACCTTGGCGCATTGATCGCCCTGGTGGTGGGATCGATGATCGGCGGGGGCATCTTCTCCCTGCCGCAGAACATGGCGGCCCGGGCCGACGCCGGGGCCATCCTGATCGGCTGGGCGATCACGGCGGTCGGCATGCTGACCCTGGCGTTCGTGTTCCAGACCCTGGCCAACCGTAAGCCGGAGCTCGATTCCGGGGTGTACGCCTATGCCAAGGCCGGGTTCGGCGACTACATGGGGTTCTCGTCGGCCTGGGGCTACTGGATCAGCGCGTGGCTGGGCAACGTCGGCTACTTCGTGCTGCTGTTCAGCACCCTGGGCTACTTCTTCCCGGTGTTCGGCCAGGGCAACACGCCGGTGGCCATCGGCTGCGCGTCGCTGCTGCTGTGGGCGGTGCACTTTCTGGTGATGCGCGGGATCAAGGAAGCGGCGTTCATCAATCAGCTGACCACCGTGGCCAAGATCGTGCCGCTGGTGATGTTCATCGTCATCGCGGCGGTGGCGTTCAAGGCCGACGTCTTCACCCGCGACATCTGGGGCCGCAGCAATCCGAGCTTCGGCGGGGTAATGGATCAGGTGCGCAACATGATGCTGGTGACGGTGTTTGTGTTCATCGGCATCGAAGGGGCCAGTGTGTACTCGGCGCGGGCGCAGAAGCGCAGCGACGTCGGTCGGGCCACGGTGATCGGCTTCATCGGCGTGCTGGCGCTGCTGGTGCTGGTGAACGTGCTGTCGCTGGGGATCATGAGCCAGCCGGAACTGGCGACCCTGCAGAACCCGTCGCTGGCGGCGGTGCTGGAGCACATCGTCGGGCCGTGGGGCGCGCTGCTGATCAGCATCGGCCTGGCGGTGTCGCTGATCGGCGCCTTGCTCTCGTGGGCGCTGCTGTGCGCCGAAATCCTCTTCGCCACGGCCCGGGACAAAACCATGCCGGCGTTCCTCAAGAAGGAAAACGCCAACCACGTGCCGGTCAACGCGCTGTGGCTGACCAACGTGATGATCCAGATCTTCCTGCTGATCACCCTGTTCTCCGCCGGCACCTACACCAGCCTGATCTACCTCGCCTCGTCGATGATCCTGGTGCCGTACCTGTGGTCGGCGGCCTATGCGGTGCTGCTCAGCGGCCGGGGCGAAACCTACGAGCACGCCTCGGCCGAGCGCACCAAGGATCTGCTCATCGGCGGCATTGCCCTGTGTTACGCGGTGTGGCTGCTGTATGCCGGCGGGGTGAAGTACCTGCTGCTGTCGGCGCTGCTGTATGCGCCGGGCGTCATCCTGTTCGCCAAGGCCAAGCGTGAGCAGGGCGAACCGCTGTTCACCACGCTGGAGAAGGGCATCTTCACCTGTGTGATCGGCGGGGCCGGGCTGGCGGCGTACGGGTTGTACAGCGGCCTGCTGTCGCTTTGAGACTGCGGCTGGATTGCCCGGCGCCCTACGACTGGCCGGCGATGCTCGGGTTCCTTTCGGCACGGGCGGTGGCCGGGATGGAGACGGCCGACGCCGGCGCGTATTCGCGGATCATCGGTTTGAACGGGGTCAGCGGAACCGTGTCGGTGCGGCCCGGTGACGGGGCAGGCCTGGAGGTGGAGCTCGACTTTCCCGAACCGGCGGCGCTGCCCGAGATCGTCGCGCGCTTGCGCCGGCTGTTCGGCCTGGACGCGGGGGGCGCGCCGATGCAGCGGCACCTGGCGGCGGATCCGCTGTTGGCGCGGTTGATCGCCGAGCGGCCGGGGCTGCGGGTGCCGGGGGCGTGGGACGGGCTGGAGCTGGCGTTCCGTGCGGTGCTGGGGCAACAGATCACGGTGACGGCGGCGATCCGGCTGGCGGGGAAACTGGTGGCGCGTTACGGCGAGCCAGTCAGCTCTCCGGTGCCGGGGCTGACCCATGCGTTTCCGCAGGCCGGCGTGTTGGCTGTCGCCGACCTGGCGGCGCTGGGCATGCCCAAGAGCCGGGGGCGGACGCTGTCCGGCGTGGCGCAGGCGCTGCTGGACGATCCGTCGCTGTTCGAGTCCGGGGTGACACGGCTGCTGGCCCTGCACGGCATCGGCGACTGGACGGCGCAGTACATCGCTTTGCGTCAGTTGCGGGACATGGACGGGTTTCCGACCGGGGACGTCGGGTTGCTGCGGGCGCTGGAGGTGCTGGAGGGCCGGCGGCCGACGGCGCGGGAGCTGACCGCCCGGGCCGAGGCCTGGCGGCCGTACCGGGGGTATGCGGCGCAGGTGCTGTGGACGTCGTTGGGGCGGGGGGACTGATCCCGGGTTTTGTGTCGGCTGTAGCGGTCACAGCCAATGCGGGGAATGCGAACCCAATTCGGTGGCCGGCAACGCCCAGCGCAACGGCGTCCCGCTGATGTTCAGCGGCGCCTTCAACCGATGGGCCGGGCCCCATGGCGTCTGCTCCACCGGCAAAGCCTGATCCTGGCCGTCCTCGGCCCGCAGCGGTTCTTCCGTGCCCGGCCCCTGTTCGACCAACAGCTTCGCCGTGCGCGCCAAAGACAACCGCGCCGAACCGGCCTTGCCGCTGTGCAGGCGCTCGCTCAGCAGGCGGATCACGCTGGCCGCCATCAGATACCCGGTGGCGTGATCCAGCGCCTGCACCGGCAGCGGCGTCGGCGTGTCGCTGCGCCGCCAGCGCTGTCCGGCCTCGGCGATGCCGCTGCTCATCTGCACCAGGCTGTCGAAGCCCCGGCGGTTGCGCCACGGGCCGCTCCAGCCGTAGGCGTTGAGGCCGACGTCGATCAGCCCCGGCGACCATTCGCGGCGGCGTTCGGCGCCGAAGCCGAGGTTTTCCAGGGCGTCGGCCCGGTAGCCGTGCACCAGGATGTCGGTGTCCTTGAGCAGCGCCTCAAACACCGCGCGGTCCGCCGCAACATGAAGATCCAGCCGCGCACAGCGTTTGCCGAGGGTGAGATCAGGCACCACGCCGGGCTCGTTCCAGGTCGGCGGATCGATGCGCAGCACCTCGGCGCCCAGGCCGGCGAGAAACCGGGTGGCGGTCGGCCCCGCCAGCACCCGGGTCAGATCCAGCACCTTGAGCCCGGCCAGCGGTTGCGCCGCCGAACCTGTCCAGGCACGGGGGCTTTGCGCCTGGCCGTCAGAAAAATGCACCAGCGGCTCGGTATTCAGCGCCAGGCCCTGCGGGTGCTGTTGCCACTGGGCCCAACTGCGCATCTGCGCCGCGCAGCCGTTGGCCGCGACCACCGCGTGCTCCAGCTGCGCACCGGTCCATTGCGCCACCTTCGCGGCCATGGCGGCGCGGTCGGCGCAGGCTCCGAGCACCCGTTCGGCGGCGGCGCGGTGGTGCGGGGCGTTGGTGTGCAGGCGGATCCAGCCGTCCTGCGTCGCGTAGTCGCCGGCCACCGGATCCCACAACGGCGGCACGCTCCAGCCGACCGGACGCAGGGAGGCGGCGAACCAGAACGAGGCGAGACGCCGGTCGACTTCGACGGCGGGCCGGTGGCCGGTCTGCCGGAGCAACAGTTCGCTGACCGCTTGGCCGGCTGCGGCGATGCTGGCGCAGGCCAGGTCGGTGACAGCGAAGGCCGAGGGCAGGGCGCCGGCGGCGGTGAAGGGGATCGGCGTGCGGGGCAGGCCGAGCGCGGCTTGGATGGATGCGAGCAGATCGGTCATCGAAGGCCCTCCGTGGGAGAGCGCAGCATAGTGCAAAAGGTCGGCAGGCCGGATGAAAACCCGGAGCCGGCCTGCTGGCGATGACGCCAGCAGGGGCACCGCATGGCAGGGGTCAGACGCGGAACTGATCCATCAGCTTCATCTGCTGGCTGGCCAGGGCGTTGAGCTGGCTGCTGATGGCCGCCGATTCGCTGGCCTGTTCGGTCAGGGTTTCGGTGACGGTGCGGATCGCCGAGACGTTGCGGTTGACCTCTTCGGCCACGGCGCTCTGCTGTTCGGCGGCGCTGGCGATCTGCAGGTTCATGTCGCTGATCACGGTGACCGCTTCGCTGATCTTGCCCAGCGCGTCCACGGCCTGACGGATCTGCCCGGCGTTGCTCTGGGCCTGGCTCTGGCTCGAGTGCATGGTCGCGACCACGCCGCGGGTGCCGGACTGGATGCGTTCGATGACCACGCGGATCTCCTCCACCGAGTCCTGGGTGCGCTTGGCCAGGTTGCGCACTTCGTCGGCCACCACCGCGAAGCCGCGGCCGCTCTCGCCGGCGCGGGCGGCTTCGATGGCGGCGTTGAGCGCCAGCAGGTTAGTTTGCTCGGCGATGCTGCGGATCACTTCCAGCACCGAGCCGATCTGTTCGCTGTTGAGCGCCAGTTCCTCGACTTCGGCCACCGCTTTGCTGACTTCATCGGCCAGTTGGCTGATGTCGCGGGTGCTGCGTTCGATGATCGACATGCCGTCCCGGGCCGATTGGTCCGCACCCTTGGCGGCGTTGGCCGCGTTGGAGGCGCTGTTGGCGACGTCGTGGGCGGTGGCGCTCATTTCGTTGGAGGCGGTCGCCACCTGGTCGATCTCGCGGAACTGCACCTGCATGCCTTCGCTGGTCTGGCGGGCGATGGCCGACGACTGGTCGGCGGTGCCGCGGGCATCGGTGATGCTTTGCTTGATCTGGGCGATGGTCGGCTGCAGCTTGTCGAGGAAGCGGTTGAACCAGTTCACCAGTTCGCCCAGCTCGTCCTGCTTCCCGTAGTTCAGGCGCTGGGTCAGGTCGCCTTCGCCGCTGGCGATGTTCTTGAGCATGTCGGCGACGCTGTTGATCGGCCGGGTCACGCCCGAGGCGGTGAGCCAGATCAGCAGCAGCCCGACCAGGCCGGCCGCCACGGCGACCGACAGGGCGGTGATCGTGCCGGCCTCCTGGGCGTCGTCGAGCACCGCCTGCAATTTGACCGAGTCGGCCAGCAGCACTTGCTTGGGCAGGTCGATGACCACGCCCCAGGCGCGGGCGTCGCCGATCGGGTTGACCGGGTACACGGCGCGGATCAGGTCGCCCTGTTCGAGGATCTTCGGGCTGCCGCCGCCGAGCAGTTGCAGGATGTCCTTGCCCTCGGCGCCCAGGGTGTCGCCGATGCCTTTGCCGACTTTGCTGGCGTCGGCGCTGTAGGCGGCCAGCACGCCGCTGCCGGAGACGATCAGCATGTGCCCGGCGCTGTTGAACAGTTCGCGCTGGGAATCCGCCGCCGCCGCTTGCAGGGCGTCCAGGGCGATGTCGACGCCGACCACGCCGATGGCCTTGCCGTCCACCAGCAGCGGCACCGAGATGGTGGTCATGAGCATTTCCTTGCCGCCCACGGTGTCGGCGTACGGGTCGAGCAGGCAGGTGCGCTTGTTGTCGCGGGGGCAGGTGTACCAGCTGTTGTACGGCGTGCCGCTGAGGCTGAGGGTGGTCTTGGTCATGTCCTCCTCGACCATGATCGTGTTCAGCGCGGTGCCGCCGGCGCGGCTCCAGTAGCTGGCGAAGCGACCGGCCTCGTTGGACTGGCGGGCGGCGTCGTTCTTGAACTCGCTGTCCTTGCCGTCCAGGCCGTCGGGCTCGAACGCCAGCCAGATGCCGAGCACCTTGGCGTTGCGCTCGAAGGCGGTCTTCAGGCTCTGGTTCAACTCTTCGCGCAGGGCGCCGGCGTCCATCGAGCGCTTGGCGGCCATCACCCGCATGTCCTTGATCTGGTCGGCCAGGGCGGTGACCGCCAGCAGGCTTTCGCCGAAGGTCTTCTGTACCCGCACCGCCTGTTCGGCGGCCTTGGCCTGCAGCAGGTTCTGCACGCTGGCGATGAGCATCTTGCTGCTGGAGTCGCTGACCAGTTCGTCGTTGCTGTTGGTCTGGCGGATGTTGATCCCGACGATCAGCGCCACCACGCCGAGCAGGCACAGGCCGGACAGCAGGACGATTTTCAGGCGAATGGAAAGAGAGTCGAACATGGGGCGATCTCGCGAATGAATGAAATGTTGGCCACGGGGCGGACTCACCCGTTTCGCCAAATCCATTCAGCGCCATGCCTTGCTCATCGGCTTGGGGCACAGCCGCATGAGGCACCGACCGACGAACGGTCATGGCTAAACGTTTGCGCAGGAAAATGCCCTGAAAAGGGCAGAAAATTCAGGAGATCTTCGGCAACGGTTCCGGCCTCGACCAGATCCACAGGTTGCCCAGGGCCATGCCCGCGATCGCGAGGTAGACCGGCCAGCCGTGATCGAGCATCACCAGCATCAGCGTGGCGCACAGCAGCATGCTGGCCGTGGCGCTGAGCTTGGCCCGGCGGGCGATGAGCTTGCCGTTGCGCCAGTTGTGCAGGATCGGCCCGAACAGCCGGTGGTTCTCCAGCCAGGCGCTCAGGCGCGGGGAGCTGCGGGTGGCGGCCCAGGCCGCGAGCAGGATGAACTCGGTGGTCGGCAGGCCAGGCACCACGATGGCGATGAGGCCGATGCCCAGGCTGACGTAGGCCAGCAGGCCGAACAGCAGGCGGGCGAGTTTCGAGGAGGCGGGTCGGGGCATGGGATCGGATCGGTGGGGCGTGTGAGGCGGAAGGGAATCTTACAGGCTTGTGCTGTCTCGGGGTGGGTGCGACGGACTTGCGGCGCCCTCACAGACGCCATCGCCAGCAAGCTGGCTCCTACAGATGATGTGCAGCACACAAACCTGTGGAAGCCAGCCTGCCGGCGATGGCGCCCTTAAAGGCAGATCAAGACAGTTGCCGTTCACAGGGAGACGGCGGCAGGTCAGGCCGGTTCGGCTTCGGTCGAGTAGGCCTGTTCCAGCAGCACGGTGAAGCGGTTGAAGGCGTCGAGGGCGCCTTGTTCGGCCTCGGCTTCTTCTTCGGCAGTGAACTGCAGCGAGTCGAGGGTTTTGACGAAGCGTTTCCAGCCTTCGGCGCGGCCGCCTTCCGGTTCGCCCAAGTGGCGGGCGCCGAAGGTTTCGCTCAGGTCCAGCGCGACGGCGCGCTTGATCAGGAAAGCCGCGCCGAGCTTCGAACCTTCGGAGACGAAGATCCAGCCCAGGGCACGGGCCTTGCTCGGGTTGCTCACCGCACCGGCCACCGGGGCCGGGACGTCGGTGCCGAGGTCGGCCAGGTCGGCCTTGGCCGCTTCGGCGCGGCAACGGGCCGGCAGGTCAGGGACGATGGCGGTCAGTTCGGCATCGTTGTACAGCGCCACCAGTTCCGACTGGAACAGGTATTGCGCGACCACGAAGCGGGCGAAGCTTTCGCGGGTCTCGAAGGGGGCGTGAGCCTTGACCAGCGCATCGAGCTTGCTGTGCGGCTCGTGGGTGATCTGGTTCAGGCGTTGCGAACGCAGGGATTTTTCCGGGGCGGTCATGGGATGTCCTTGAAAAGCAGTGGCACTTGATAACGAGACGTACAAGAAGACGCATGAGCGTAAAAAAACCTCACTGCGCGGCGATGCTCGCGCGCAGTGAGGCGGACCGGGTCAGATGTCCCAGACCAGGTTGACCGCGAAGTTGCGGCCCGGCTGGGTCAGGCGGTCGAGGTTGGCCGGGCTCAGCACGGCGGCTTCGCCGACGCTGTCGTAGCCGCGCACGTCATCCCACAGCCAGTATTTCTTGTCGGTCAGGTTGTAGATGCCGCCGCTGACGGTGACGTCGTCGGTGACCTTGTAGAACCCGGTCAGGTCGAGGATGCCGAAGCCCGGTGACTTGAACTGGCTGCTCACGCCGTCCGGCGACTTGAACTGGCTGTCGTCGACGCGGTCCTTTTTCTTCACCACGGTCCAGCTCAGCAGGCCGCCGTAGTTGTCCTGGTCGTAGCCCAGGCCGAACACGCCGGTCAGCGGGTTGACGCTGTTGAGCGGCTCGCCGGTGTCGTTGTTGCGACCGTAGGCGTAGGCGACCGAACCTTGTGTGTACAGGCCCTGCGGCGCACCGAAGGCGTCCAGGTTCAGGCGGCCCTTGACCTCGGCGCCCTTGATGGTGGCGTGCTTGATGTTGTTGGTCTGGAAGGTCAGCTCGCTGTAGCCGGGCGTGACCGCGTCTTCGTTGATGAAGTCGCGGTATTTGTTGTAGAACACCGCCACATCGAACGAACCGGACTCGAAATTGCCGCGCAGGCCGGTCTCGTAGCTTTTGCTCTTCTCCGGTTCCAGGTCTGGGTTCGGCGCCACGTTGTAGCCGGTGGTGCTGTTCTCGAAGCGGCCGTACAGTGCCTTGGCGGTCGGGGTGCGGAAGCCTTCGGCGTACTGGCCGTACCAGGTGTAGTTTTCGCTCAGGGCGTAGGTCAGGCCGAACTTGGGCGAGACTTTGTGCCAGGTCTTGTTCGAATCGCTGACCGTGCCTTTGCCGTCGGCGGCCACGGTGTTGAGGAATTCCTGGGTGATGTGCGGCTTGAGCCGGGTGTAGTCGTAGCGCAGGCCCGGCAGGAAGGTCCAGTCGTTCCAGCTGATCTGGTCCTGGGCGAACAGGCTGTAGGTGTTGATGGTCGGGTCGGGGAAGTCGCTGGACTTCTTCAGCACGTCGGCCGCGCTGGTGGCGCCGATGGCGGTGCAGCCGCGGCCGATCGCCAGGCACTTGCCGTCGCCGCTGCGCGAGCCGGTGACTTCCTGCTGCTTGATCGTGGTGCCGTAGGTCAGGACGTGGTCGGTGGCGCCGAGGCTGAAAGCCTTGTCCAGCTGCGCGTCGAACACCCACTGCTTTTCTTCGTAGACCGTGTCGCGGGTGCGCAGCACCTTGCGGCTGATCGGGTAATAGAACTCCTCGGTGCTCTGGTCGGTCTTGGCGGTCTGGTGGTTGAGGCTCCACTTCACGTTGTCCGCCAGCAGGCTGTCGAGCCCGAAGCTGTGCTCCAGGCCGAAGCGCTCGCGGGTGATGGTGTCGTTGCCGGTGCGCCACTGGTACATGCCGCCGGGCAGCACGCTGTTGGGGACGGTCGGCGCGCCGTTGAAGTAGGGGCCGCCGTAGGCGCTTTTCTGGTCGGTGTCGCGGTCGTCCTTGTACTTCTCGTAGGTCAGGCCCAGGCGCGAGCCTTCGGCGTAGTTCCAGCCGAGCTTGGCCAGCACGTTGCTCGCCTTGACGTCTTCCGGGTTGGCGGCGGTGCGGTCGAGGCCGGTGCCGTTGTTGCTGCCGTAGGAGTCGGTTTCGTGGCCGTCGCGCTGGCTGTAGTGCAGCAGGCCGTCGAACCGGTCGGCGCGGCCGGCGACGGTGGCGGACTTCAGCCAGCTTTCGTCGGCGGAGCTGTAGCCGGTCTTGAGGCGGGCGCCGACGTCTTTGCCGGGCTTGATGATGTCGTCCGCGTCGAGGGTGTAGTAGCTCACGGCGCCGCCGATGGCGTTGCTGCCGTACAGCACCGAGGCCGGGCCGCGGAGGATCTCCACGCGCTTGATGATTTCCGGGTCGACGTAGTTGCGCTGGGTCTTGGCGTACGGGCCGTTGAAGAAGCCGTCCGGCACTTCGACGCCGTCGACCTGGGTCAGGATGCGGTCACCGTCGATGCCGCGGATGTTGTAGCCGCTGATCCCGCCGCGCTGGCCGGCGCCGCCCACCGAGACGCCGGGCTCGTAACGCACCAGGTCCTTGATGGTGTTGACGTTGCTGCGGTCGAGTTCTTCACGGGTATGCACGGTGACGGTGGCGGGCACGCTGTTCACCGACTGTTCCTGGCGGGTGGCGCTGATGGTCACCTGGTCCAGGTTGAGCGCGCCGGCGGTGCTGCGCTTCTCCAGCACGACGTTGTTGTTGCCGATCTTGCGAAAGCTCAGGTTGGTCCCCGCCAACAGGCGCTCCAGGGCCTTTTCCGGCGGCAGCGAGCCGCGCACGCCCGGCGACGACACGCCTTCCCCCAGTTGCGCCGGCAGACCCACCTGCCAACCGGTGACGGCGGTGAACGCGTTGAGCGCCGACACCAGCGGCTGCTGGGCGATGGCGAACGAGTAGTCGCCCATGCTGCGCGCAGGCTGTTCGGTGGCCGCCATCAGCGGTGCGGTGCCGGCCATCAGAATGGCGGCCGTCAGCAGCGACAGTACGCGGGAAGGGGAAGCGGTCTGGCGGGTAAGGCGTGATGACATCGATAGCGCTCCGTGTCGCACGAATCTTTATAGGTGCTGATCCGCGTCCGGAGGTGCGAATCAATTGCATTGGCTATAACGAGACGAACGAGCTTCGGCTATCGAGTAAAAATAATTCTCATTTAGTTCAGGATCACCAGCGCCGGAAATTCCTGCAGGCGCGCTGAGGTGATATGGGCCAGGGAGCGCACCACGTCCAGCGGCTGGTCGAGGCGGTAGTTGCCGGTGACGGCGACGTCGGCCAACTGCTCGTTGGTGTTGATGATCCAGCCCGGATAGTAGCGGCGCAGCTCCGCCAGGACCTGGCTGAGCGGGCAGTTCTCGAAGATCAGCCGGCCCTGCACCCAGGCCAGGTCGGTGGCGGCGTCCTGCCTGGCCGGGCGGTCGAAGCCGTTGGGGCCGATGCGGATGCTTTCCCCGGCGGACAGGCGCACCCGGGCGTCGTCGCCGGTGGCGCGCAGATCGACGTCGCCGCGCTGCACGCGCACCTGGGCCACGCCGTCCAGGTAGCGTACGGCGAACGCGGTGTCGTGCACGCTGGCCTTCACGGGGCCGGCGTCGATCTCCAGCGGCTGGCTGCGGTTGGCGGCGATCTCGAAGAACGCTTCGCCCTGGTACAGCCGCGCCACCCGCTGGCGGTCGTTGATGGTGCTGGAGAATGCCGAGTTGGTGTTGAGCAGGACTTTGGAGCCGTCCTCCAGTTGCAGGCGCTGGCGCTCGCCGACCACGGTCAGGTGATCGGCCTGCAGGCGCATCGGCAGGTTGCTGAAGCTGAACAGGCCGAGCACCAGCACGGCGGCGGTGGCCAGCGGTTTCCAGTGCGGGCGCAGGCGCGTGAGGAGGGTGACTTTCTGCGGCTTGGCGGCCAGGCGCTGGGCGCACTGCGCCACTTGCGGGCCGTCCCAGATCGCCTGGGCCTTGGCGAAGGCTTCGGCGTTGCGCGGATCGGCCGCCAGCCAGGCGTGGAACTGCCGGGTCTGCTCTTCGTCCGGACTGCCGAGCGCGATGAGCCAGTCCAGGGCCTGGTCCATTGCGTTGGCGGCGTCCTGCGCCGTATCGGGCGAAGGCGGGCGGTGGGTGTCCGTCACGGTGTTTCCTCGGGCTTCTGGCGAAGCAGTTTCAAGCTTAAGGCCGCAAGCTTCAAGCTAAAACTAAGTCTTCAGGGGGCGCTTTGCTGACAGCTTGCCGCTTACGGCTTGAGGCTGCCGTCATGCTTTTCGGCGACGCCGATGCAGATCGTCATGATCAGCTTGAGTTCTTTCTGCACGGTGCTGAGGGACACGTCCAGCTCGTCGGCGATCTGCTGGTAGCTGTGGCCGTGCAGGCGGCTGAGGATGAAAATCTGCTGCTGGCGGGGGCTGAGTTCACTGAGGCTCACGTTCAGGCGCTCCAGCAGTTGTTCGGCATGGGCGGCGTCTTCGGCGCTGCTGGCGGGGGCGGCGACGCTGTGCACCACTTCCTGCGGGACGTCGTCGACCATGGTGCGCGCGTGGATCTTGCGGGCGCGCAGATGATCCAGCGCCAGGTTGCGGGCGGTCTGGAAGACGAAGGGTTCGAGGTGATCGATGGCCCGCTCGCCCAGCGCCCGGGTCACGCGCAGGTAGGTCTCCTGCAGCAGGTCTTCGGCGGTGCTGGGGTTGTTGACCATCCGTTGCAGCGTGCGCAGCAGCGAACTGCGCTGGGCAAGGAAGACGTGGTTGAACTGTGCCTGACTCACGGGAGAACCTGATCCGTTTCGATCAAATAATAATGATTATCATCCAGTCGAATGGTCAAGCCCTGATTTCAAATTGAAATCAGGCACTTCATGCGGGAGCGGTGTCGTGCCCCTGTCCCTGCGGCAACCAGCGTGCCGGCGATGGCGGTTCCCGCAGGGACAAGGAGCGATCCGGGGTCACTCGGCGTTGCATAGCGCCAGGCAGTTGTCCAGCATGCGGTTGGAGAAGCCCCATTCGTTGTCGTACCAGGCCAGCACCTTGAGCAGCTTGCCGCTGACCTTGGTGTGGTTGGCGTCGAAGACCGACGACAGCGGGTTGTGGTTGAAGTCGCTGGAGACCAGCGGCAGGGCGTTGTAGCCGAGGATCTTCGAATGCTGGCTGGCGGCCTTGAGCAGGGCGTTGACTTCGTCGGCGGACGCTTCGCGCTTGAGCTGCACCGTCAGGTCCACCAGCGACACGTTGATCACCGGCACGCGCACGGCCATGCCGGTCAGCTTGCCGGCCAGTTCCGGCAGCACCAGGCCTACCGCTTC
The DNA here is from genome assembly GCF_019145435.1 of Pseudomonas ekonensis. NCBI lineage: Bacteria > Pseudomonadati > Pseudomonadota > Gammaproteobacteria > Pseudomonadales > Pseudomonadaceae > Pseudomonas > Pseudomonas ekonensis. The sequence goes on from NZ_JAHSTS010000001.1 coordinate 824,633, forward strand.
GGCGGCGCCGGTCTTGCTCGGGATCATGTTCTGGGTGGCCGAACGGGCGCGGTACGGGTCGCTGTGATAGACGTCGGTCAGGTTCTGGTCGTTGGTGTAGGCGTGGATGGTGGTCATCAGGCCGCTTTCGATCCCCAGTTCGCGGTGCAGCACCTGGGCCACCGGGGCCAGGCAGTTGGTGGTGCACGAGGCGTTGGAGATGATCTGGTGCGAGGCGCGCAGGATGTCGTGGTTCACGCCGTAGACGACAGTGGCGTCGGCGCCTTTGGCCGGCGCCGAGATGATCACCTTGCGGGCGCCGGCGCTGATGTGCGCGGCGGCCTTGGCGCGGTCGGTGAACAGGCCGGTGCATTCGAACACCACGTCGATCTTTTCCGCGGCCCAGGGCAGGTCGGCCGGATTGCGGATGGCGCTGACGGAAATGCGGTCGCCGTTGACGGTCAGGCTCTCGTTGTCATGGGCGACTTCGGCATCGAACGTGCCGTGAACGGTGTCGTATTTGAGCAGATGGGCGTTGATCGCGCTGTCGCCCAGATCATTGATGGCGACGATCTGCAAATCCTGCCGATAGCCTTGGGTATACAGTGCGCGCAGGACGTTACGGCCGATGCGGCCAAAACCATTGATTGCGATTCGAAGAGTCATTGAACAGCGCCGCCGTCGTTTTGTTGTTGGAATTACAAGATTATTCGCAAAAAAATAGAAAACAAGCCTTTTTGGTGGCAGTATTTTGTTTTATCTACAACGAGTGACCTGAATCAACTGGTCCGAATGATCAAGAAAACCGTCCGTCATCCCGAGCGCGCGGGCCTTTGATCAGCATAGACAATCAGGTCGCCACATCCGTTAGCCTGGAGTTCTACACATGCATCCCCGCGTTCTTGAGGTCACCGAACGGCTTATCGCCCGCAGCCGCGCCACGCGCCAGGCTTACCTTGCATTGATTCGCGGCGCAGCCTCCGACGGGCCGATGCGCGGCAAGCTGCAGTGCGCCAACTTCGCCCACGGCGTGGCCGGCTGCGGCAGCCAGGACAAGCACAGCCTGCGGATGATGAACTCGGCGAACATCGCCATCGTCTCCTCGTACAACGACATGCTCTCGGCGCACCAGCCGTATGAGGTCTACCCGGAACTGATCAAGAACGCCCTGCGCGAGATCGGCTCGGTGGGTCAGTTCGCCGGCGGCACTCCGGCCATGTGCGACGGCGTCACCCAGGGCGAACCGGGCATGGAGCTGAGCCTGCCCAGCCGCGAGGTGATCGCGATGTCCACGGCGGTGGCGCTGTCGCACAACATGTTCGACGGCGCGCTGATGCTCGGCATCTGCGACAAGATCGTGCCGGGCCTGATGATGGGCTCCCTGCGCTTCGGCCACCTGCCGACGATCTTCGTGCCGGGCGGGCCGATGGTCTCGGGCATCTCCAACAAGGAAAAGGCCGACGTGCGGCAGAAGTACGCCGAAGGCAAGGCCACCCGCGAAGAGTTGCTGGAATCGGAGATGAAGTCGTACCACAGCCCCGGCACCTGCACCTTCTACGGCACCGCCAACACCAACCAGTTGCTGATGGAAGTCATGGGCCTGCACCTGCCGGGCGCGTCGTTCGTCAACCCGAACACGCCGCTGCGCGATGCGCTGACCCGCGAGGCCGCGCACCAGGTCACCCGCCTCACCAAGCAGAACGGCCACTTCCTGCCGATCGGCGAGATCGTCGACGAGAAGGCGCTGGTCAACTCCATCGTCGCGCTGCACGCCACAGGCGGCTCCACCAACCACACCCTGCACATGCCGGCCATCGCCATGGCGGCGGGCATCCAGCTGACCTGGCAGGACATGGCCGACCTCTCCGAAGTCGTGCCGACCCTGAGCCACGTCTATCCGAACGGCAAGGCCGACATCAACCACTTCCAGGCCGCCGGCGGCATGGCGTTCCTGATCCGCGAACTGCTCGACGCCGGCCTGCTGCACGAGGACGTCAACACCGTGCTCGGCCACGGCCTGCGCCGCTACACCCAGGAGCCGTTCCTCGACAACGGCGAGCTGGTGTGGCGCGACGGTCCGACCGAGAGCCTCGACGAAAACATCCTGCGCCCGGTGGCCCGTGCGTTCTCGCCGGAGGGCGGCCTGCGGGTGATGGAAGGCAACCTCGGCCGCGGCGTGATGAAGGTCTCCGCCGTGGCGCTGGAGAATCAGATCGTCGAAGCGCCCGCCATGGTGTTCCAGGACCAGCAGGACCTGGCCGACGCGTTCAAGGCCGGTTTGCTGGAGAAGGATTTCGTCGCGGTGATGCGCTTCCAGGGCCCGCGCTCCAACGGCATGCCGGAGCTGCACAAGATGACGCCGTTCCTCGGCGTGCTGCAGGACCGCGGCTTCAAGGTGGCGCTGGTGACCGACGGGCGCATGTCCGGCGCCTCGGGGAAAATCCCGGCGGCGATCCACGTCAGCCCCGAAGCTTATGTGGGCGGCGCTTTGGCGCGGGTGCAAGAGGGCGATATCATCCGTGTCGACGGCGTCAAAGGCACCCTGGAACTCAAGGTGGACGCCGCCGAATTCGCAGCGCGCGAACCCGCCAAAGGCCTGTTGGGCAACAACATCGGCAGCGGCCGCGAGCTGTTCGGCTTCATGCGCATGGCCTTCAGCTCGGCGGAGCAGGGCGCCAGCGCCTTCACTTCTGCCCTGGAGACGCTTAATTGAAACTGGCTTTGGTCGGTGACATCGGAGGCACCAACGCACGGTTCGCGTTGTGGAAAGATCAGCAGCTCGAATCGGTGCAGGTGCTGGCCACGGCCGACCACGCCAGCCCGGAGGAGGCCATCGGCCTCTACCTGAGCCGGCTGGGCCTGGCGCCGGGCGCCATCGGATCGGTGTGCCTGTCGGTGGCCGGTCCCGTCAGCGGCGACGAATTCAAGTTCACCAACAATCACTGGCGACTGAGCCGCAAAGCGTTTTGCGAGAGCCTGCAGGTCGAGCGGCTGTTGCTGGTCAACGACTTCTCGGCCATGGCCCTGGGCATGACCCGCCTGCAGCCCGGCGAATTCCGCGTGGTCTGCGAAGGCACGCCGGAGCCGCTGCGCCCGGCGGTGGTGATCGGCCCGGGCACGGGGCTCGGCGTCGGCACATTGCTGGACCTGGGCGAGGGCCGGTTCGCCGCGTTGCCGGGGGAGGGCGGCCACGTCGACCTGCCGCTGAGCAGCCCGCGCGAGACCCAGCTGTGGCAGCACATTTACAGCGAGATCGGCCATGTCAGCGCCGAGACCGCCCTGAGCGGCGGCGGCCTGCCACGGGTCTACCGGGCGATCTGCGCGGTGGACGGGCATGCGCCCACGCTCGACACGCCGGAGGCGATCACCGCCGCCGGCCTGGCGGGAGATCCGGTGGCGCTGGAAGTGCTGGAGCAGTTCTGCCGCTGGCTCGGCCGCGTGGCCGGCAACAACGTGCTCACCACCGGTGCCCGTGGCGGGGTCTTCATCGTCGGCGGCGTGGTGCCGCGCTTCGCCGATTTCTTCCTGGCCAGCGGTTTCGCCAAGAGCTTCGCCGACAAGGGCTGCATGAGCGATTACTTCAAGGGCATCCCGGTGTGGCTGGTGACGGCGCCGTATTCGGGCCTGACCGGCGCCGGTGTGGCGCTCGAACAGGCGTGAGACCGAGTTGACCTCATCGCCGGCAAGCCAGCTCCCACAGGTTTTGTGATCGACTCAGACCCTTGTGGGAGCTGGCTTGTCAGCGATGGGGTCAGAGCAGGTGACAAATTTTCAAGGTTCATCAGGCATAATCCGCCCCAATTCCAATAATCAGGATGCCTTCGAAGTGAGCTCAGTCAACAAGTCGATTTTGTTGGTCGATGACGACCAGGAGATACGCGAGTTGCTGCAGACCTACCTGACCCGCGCAGGGTTTCAGGTACGGGCCACGGCTGACGGCGCCGGTTTCCGCCAGGCGCTCAACGAGGCGCCGAGCGATCTGGTGATCCTGGATGTGATGCTGCCCGACGAGGACGGCTTCAGCCTGTGCCGCTGGGTGCGCCAGCATCCGCGTCAGGCCCAGGTGCCGATCATCATGCTCACCGCCAGTTCCGACGAGGCCGACCGGGTGATCGGCCTGGAGCTGGGCGCCGACGACTACCTGGGCAAACCGTTCAGCCCCCGTGAACTGCAGGCGCGGATCAAGGCGTTGCTGCGCCGGGCGCAGTTCGCCCAGGAGCGCAGCGGCAGCGAGGTGCTGAGCTTCGACGAGTGGCGGCTGGACATGGTCAGCCACCGGCTGTTCCACACCGACGGCGAAGAAGTGATCCTGTCCGGCGCCGACTTCGCGCTGCTCAAGCTGTTCCTCGACCACCCCCAGGAAATCCTCGACCGCGACACCATCGGCAACGCCACCCGCGGCCGCGAGCTGATGCCCCTCGACCGCATCGTCGACATGGCCGTCAGCCGACTGCGCCAGCGCCTGCGCGACACGGAAAAGCCGCCGAGGCTGATCCGCACCGTGCGCGGCAGCGGTTATCAACTGGCGGCCAATGTGGTTGCCGGCAATGGCCACTGAGCTTTTGCGCAACCTGGCCGGCAAGGTGCCGATGCCGCGCTCGCTGCTCGGGCGGATGCTGCTGCTGACCCTGCTGGCGGTGCTGTTCGCCCAGACCCTGTCCAGCGTGATCTGGGTCTCGCAGTTGCGCGCGACCCAGCTCGAAGGCCTGGTCACCAGCGCCCGCAGCCTCGCCCATTCGATGACCGCCAGCGTCAGTTACTTCCGCTCGTTGCCGGTGGCGTACCGGCCGCTGGTGCTCGACCAGTTGCGCAGCATGGGCGGCACCCGCTTCGTGGTGACGCTCAACGACAAGCCGCTGGACATGGACGTGCTGCCGGTCACGCCGCGCAAGGCCGCCGTGATCACCGCGGTGGATGAAGTGCTGCACCAGTCGCTGGGGCACGACACCGACATCCTGGTGACCTTCGTCAGCCCCGAAGACCTGCGGATCTTCAACGCCGGGCTCAAGCTCGACGAGCTGCCGCGGTCCTGGGCCCACTACGCGCTGACCCTGGAACCGGTGAACCCGCCGGTGCTGGTCACTCAGATCCAATTGGCGCCGGGCGAATGGCTGTACATCGCCTCGCTGTTGCCCGAGCCGTACACCAGCCTCGAAGAGCAGGGCCTGCCGACGCAGCAGGTGTGGTTCATCGTCTTCACCAGCGGCTTCCTGCTGCTGTTCATCGGCCTGCTGGTGCATTGGCAGAGCCGGCCGCTCAAGCGCCTGGCGCGGGCGGCGCGGGAATTGTCGCTGGGGGCCGACGTGGAACCGGTGGCCGAGGGCGGCGGCAGCGAAGTGGTGGAGGTGGGCCGTGCGTTCAACACCATGCGCGAGCGTATCAGCCGTTACCTGACCGAGCGCAGCCAGTTGTTCAGCGCGATTTCCCACGACTTGAGAACACCGATCACCCGCCTGCGCCTGCGGGTCGAACTGCTGGAGGACGAAGCGCTGCAGGCCAAGTTCGGCCGCGACCTGGATGAGCTGGAGATGCTGGTCAAGGGCGCGCTGCAATGCGTGAAGGACACCGACATCCACGAAAACATCGAGCCGGTGGACCTCAACCATGTGCTGGAATGCCTGGTGGAGCCGTACCTGGCGCCCAACGGCAACGGCCGCGTGACCCAGCACGGGCGGGCGCTGGCGACCTACCCGGGCAAGCCGCTGGCGCTCAAGCGCTGCATCGGCAACCTGATCGACAACGCCCTCAAGTACGGGCAGAACGCGCACCTGCACATCGACGACGATGAAAGCGCCTTCGTGCTGCACGTCGACGACGAAGGGCCGGGGGTGCCGCAGCAGCGGCTGGAGCAGGTGTTCGAGCCGCATTTCCGCCTGGCCGGGCAGCAGCAGGGTTATGGGCTCGGGCTGGGCATCGCGCGCAACATCGCCCACAGTCACGGCGGCGAGGTCACGCTGCAGAACCTGCGCGAAGGTGGGTTGCGGGTGACGTTGCAGCTGCCGCGCAGCGCCGACTGACACTGCCCTGTGGTGAGGGCGCTTGCTCCCGCTGGACTGCGCAGCAGGCCCGTCTTTTCAGTGCCGCTTCGCACCACGGCGCAAGCGAGCTCTCTCGCCGCAGGGCATCAATTTGCTGTGAATGTCACCGGTCGGTGACAATCCCTGTCCCCTTCGTTACAAGCCCGCCCCGGCCCGTTGTTTAGACTCCCCGCAGTCATAACAACAAAAAAGGCCACCCATGGATCACTTCAATCCAGGCTTCAGCAGTTGGCTGAACGCCCCTGCCCACCAGCGCTGGCTCGCCGACGAAGGCCTGCGCCTGCTGGACTTCGCCAAGGCCTCGTGGCTGCCGGAAGGCTTCGGCAACCTCGACGGGCGCGGTCGCCTGCCGACCGGCGCGCAAGCCGAAACCATGAACACCGCCCGCATGACCCACAGCTTCGCCATGGCTCACATCCAGGGGCTGCCGGGCTTCGCCGAGCTCGTGGATCACGGTGTCCGCTCGTTGCGCGGCCCGCTGCGCGACGCCGTGCACGGCGGCTGGTTCGCCACCGCCGAGCACCGCGACGGCAACACCGGCAAGAACGCCTACCTGCACGCGTTCGTCGCCCTGGCCGCCAGTTCGGCGGTGGTCGCCCGGCGCCCCGGTGCCGAAGCGTTGCTCGACGACGCCATCGACATCATCGACACCTGCTTCTGGAGCGACGAAGAGGGCGCGATGCGCGAATCCTTCAGCCGCGACTGGCGCGAAGAGGAAGCCTACCGCGGCGCCAACAGCAACATGCACGCCACCGAGGCCTTCCTCGCCCTGGCCGACGTCACCGAAGACCCGCGCTGGCTGGTGCGCGCCCAGCGCATCGTCGAACGGGTGATCCACGGCCACGCCGCCGCCAACGGCTACCTGGTGATCGAGCACTTCGACCGCGACTGGCAGCCGCTGCGCGACTACAACCGCGACAATCCCGCCGACGGCTTCCGCCCCTACGGCACCACGCCGGGGCACGGTTTTGAATGGGCGCGGCTGATGCTGCACCTCGAGGCGGCGCGGGTGCGGGCCGGCATGCTCACCCCCGGCTGGCTGGCCACCGACGCGCAGAAACTGTTCGAGGAAAACTGCCGCCACGGTTGGGAGGCGGACGGCGCGCCGGGCATCGTCTACACCCTCGATTGGGCCAACAAGGCCGTCGTGCGCCATCGCCTGCACTGGACGCACGCCGAGGCCAGCGCCGCCGCCAGCGCCCTGCTCAAGCGCACCGGTGAAGAGCGCTACGAAGCCTGGTACCGGCTGTTCTGGGAATTCTGCGCAGTGAACTTCATCGACCGCTGCGACGGCAGCTGGCACCACGAACTCGATCCGCTGAACCGCCCCAGCGCCGATATCTGGCCGGGCAAGCCGGACCTCTACCACGCCTGGCAGGCCGTGCTGATTCCCCGCCTGCCCTTGGCGCCGAGCATGGCCACGGCCCTGGCGCAGTGGTCCCAGAGCGTTCCTGTGTAACCATGTCGTGACATTCGCACGTCCCTTCGTTACCTGCGCAGGGATGCGCGCTGTTTAAACTCGTGTGCAGCGCAAGCTCCAGACTTGCATGCATAACAACAAGAAAGGTACCTCTCAGATGAATGCGATTTCTCGCCTCGCCACTGTCATTTCTGTTGCCTCCCTGTTCCCGCTCGCTGCGCTCCCTCTGAGTGTTTCCGCCGCCGAATCCAAAGGTTCGGTGGAAGTCGTGCATTGGTGGACGTCCGGCGGCGAGAAGGCAGCGGTCGATGTGCTCAAGGCCCAGGTCGAAAAAGACGGCTTTACCTGGAAGGACGGCGCCGTGGCCGGCGGTGGCGGCGCGACCGCCATGACCGTCCTGAAAAGCCGCGCAGTGGCCGGCAACCCGCCGGGCGTGGCCCAGATCAAAGGCCCGGACATCCAGGACTGGGCCTCCACCGGCCTGCTCGACACCGACGTGCTCAAGGACGTCGCCAAGGCCGAGAAGTGGGACAGCCTGCTCGACAAGAAAGTCTCCGACACCGTGAAGTTCGAAGGCGACTACGTGGCCGTGCCGGTGAACATCCACCGCGTCAACTGGCTGTGGATCAACCCGGAAGTCTTCAAGAAAGCGGGTATCGAAAAGGCCCCGACCACCCTCGAAGAGTTCTACGCCGCCGGCGACAAGCTCAAGGCCGCCGGCTTCATTCCGCTGGCCCACGGCGGTCAGCCATGGCAGGACAGCACCGTGTTCGAAGCGGTGGTGCTCTCGGTCATGGGCGTGGACGGCTACAAGAAGGCCCTGGTGGACCTCGACGACGCGGCCCTGACCGGCCCGCAGATGGTCAAGGCCCTGACCGAGCTGAAGAAGGTCGCGACCTACATGGACGCCGACGGCAAAGGCCAGGACTGGAACCTGGAAGCCGCCAAGGTCATCAACGGCAAGGCCGGCATGCAGATCATGGGTGACTGGGCCAAGTCCGAATGGACCGCGGCCAAGAAAGTCGCCGGCAAGGACTACGAGTGCGTGGCCTTCCCGGGCACCGACAAGGCCTTCACCTACAACATCGACTCCCTGGCCGTGTTCAAGCAGAAGGACGCGGGCACCGCGGCCGGCCAGCAGGACATCGCCAAGGTGGTGCTGGGCGAGAACTTCCAGAAGGTCTTCAGCATCAACAAGGGTTCGATCCCGGTGCGCAACGACATGCTGGCCGACATGGGCAAGTTCGGTTTCGACTCCTGCGCCCAGACCGCCGCCAAGGACTTCCTGGCGGACGCCAAGACCGGCGGCCTGCAGCCGAGCATGGCGCACAACATGGCGACCACGCTGGCGGTGCAGGGCGCGTTCTTCGATGTGGTGACCAACTACATCAACGACCCGAAAGCCGACCCGGCCGACGCGGCCAAGAAGCTGGGCACCGCCGTCAAGTCGGCCAAGTAGGTCGTAGCTGCAAGCTGCAAGCTGCAAGCCTCAAGCTTCAAGCCTTGTGCCACTTGCCGCTTGTAGCTTGCAGCTTGCAGCTGTCCTCCTCCCCTAACTGGATCTTCCCATGAGTTCTGTTGCTGTGTTCAGCAAGGCCTCGCCGTTCGATGCGTTGCAGCGCTGGCTCCCCAAGCTGGTGCTGGCGCCGAGCATGTTCATCGTGCTGGTGGGCTTCTACGGTTACATCCTGTGGACGTTCGTCCTGTCGTTCACCACCTCGACGTTCCTGCCGACCTACAAATGGGCGGGGCTGGCGCAGTACGCGCGCCTGTTCGACAACGACCGCTGGTGGGTGGCGAGCAAGAACCTTGCGGTGTTCGGCGGCCTGTTCATCGGCATCACACTGGTGATCGGCGTGCTGCTGGCGGTGTTCCTGGATCAGCGCATCCGCCGCGAAGGGTTCATCCGCACCATTTACCTGTACCCGATGGCGCTCTCGATGATCGTCACCGGCACGGCGTGGAAATGGCTGCTCAACCCCGGCATGGGCCTGGACAAGCTGCTGCGCGACTGGGGCTGGGAAGGCTTTCGCCTGGACTGGCTGATCGACCCTGACCGCGTGGTGTATTGCCTGGTGATCGCGGCGGTGTGGCAAGCCTCGGGCTTCATCATGGCGATGTTCCTGGCGGGCCTGCGCGGCGTCGACCAGTCGATCATCCGCGCCGCCCAGATCGACGGCGCGAGCATGCCGACCATCTATTGGAAAGTCGTGCTGCCGAGCCTGCGTCCGGTGTTCTTCAGCGCCGTGATGATCCTGGCCCACATCGCGATCAAGAGCTTCGACCTGGTGGCGGCGATGACCGCCGGCGGCCCGGGCTACTCCTCGGACCTTCCGGCGATGTTCATGTACTCGTTCACCTTCAGCCGCGGCCAGATGGGCATGGGCTCGGCCAGCGCCATCCTGATGCTCGGCGCGATCCTCGCGATCATCGTGCCGTACCTGTATTCCGAGCTGAGGACCAAGCGCCATGACTAACCTCGCCGACAAACCTTCCGTCAGCCTGAGCCGCATCGCCATCCACGCGGTGCTTCTGCTGGCCGTGGTGCTGTACCTGGTGCCGCTGGTGGTCATGCTGCTGACCAGCTTCAAGACGCCGGAAGACATCAGCACCGGCAACCTCCTGAGCTGGCCGGCCGTGGTCAGCGGCATCGGCTGGGTGAAGGCCTGGGGCACGGTGGACGGCTATTTCTGGAACTCGATCAAGATCACCGTTCCGGCGGTGCTGATCTCCACCGCCATCGGCGCGCTCAACGGCTATGTGCTGTCGATGTGGCGCTTTCGCGGCTCGCAACTGTTCTTCGGCCTGCTGCTGTTCGGCTGCTTCCTGCCGTTCCAGACCGTCCTGCTGCCGGCCTCGTTCACCCTCGGCAAGATGGGCCTGGCCAGCACCACCACGGGCCTGGTGTTCATCCATGTGGTCTACGGCCTGGCGTTCACTACGCTGTTCTTCCGCAACTACTACGTGACCATCCCCGATGCGCTGGTGAAGGCGGCGCGGCTGGACGGCGCCGGGTTCTTCACGATCTTCCGGCGGATCATCCTGCCGATGTCCACCCCGATCATCATGGTCTGCCTGATCTGGCAGTTCACCCAGATCTGGAACGACTTCCTGTTCGGCGTGGTGTTCTCCAGCGGCGATTCGCAGCCCATCACGGTGGCGCTGAACAACCTGGTCAACACCAGCACCGGGGTCAAGGAATACAACGTTGACATGGCAGCGGCGATGATCGCCGGGCTGCCGACCCTGCTGGTCTATGTGGTCGCAGGCAAGTATTTCGTGCGCGGGCTGACGGCCGGCGCGGTCAAGGGGTAATCATGGCTACGCTCGAACTTCGCAATGTAAACAAGACCTATGGCGCCGGCCTGCCGGACACCCTGAAGAACATCGAACTGTCGATCAAGGACGGTGAGTTCCTGATCCTCGTCGGGCCTTCGGGCTGCGGCAAGTCGACGTTGATGAACTGCATCGCCGGCCTTGAGACCATCACCGGCGGCGCGATCATGATCGGCGACCAGGACGTCAGCGGCATGAGCCCCAAGGACCGCGACATCGCCATGGTGTTCCAGTCCTACGCGCTGTACCCGACCATGAACGTGCGCGAGAACATCGAGTTCGGCCTGAAGATCCGCAAGATGAGCCAGCCGGCCATCGACGAGGAAGTGGCCCGGGTCGCCAAGCTGCTGCAGATCGAGCACCTGCTCAACCGCAAGCCGGGCCAGCTCTCCGGCGGCCAGCAGCAGCGCGTGGCGATGGGCCGGGCGCTGGCGCGGCGGCCGAAGATCTACCTGTTCGACGAGCCGCTGTCCAACCTCGACGCCAAGCTGCGGGTCGAGATGCGCACCGAAATGAAACTGATGCACCAGCGCCTCAAGACCACCACGGTCTACGTGACCCACGACCAGATCGAGGCCATGACCCTGGGCGACAAGGTGGCGGTGATGAAGGACGGGATCATCCAGCAGTTCGGCACGCCGAAGGAGATCTACAACGACCCGGCCAACCAGTTCGTGGCCAGCTTCATCGGTTCGCCGCCGATGAACTTCATCCCGCTGCGCCTGCAACGCAAGGACGGCCGGCTGGTGGCGCTGCTCGACAGCGGCCAGGCCCGCTGCGAACTGCCGCTGGGCGTGCAGGACGCCGGGCTTGAGGACCGCGAAGTGATCCTCGGCCTGCGTCCGGAGCAGATCGCCCTGGCCAACGGCGACGCCAGCGGCGCGCCGAGCATCCGGGCGCAAGTGCAGGTCACCGAGCCCACCGGTCCGGACACCCTGGTGTTCGTCAACCTCAACGACACCAAGGTCTGCTGCCGCCTGGCGCCGGACGTGGCGCCGCAGGTGGGCGAGACCCTGACCCTGCAGTTCGATCCGGCCAAGGTACTGCTGTTCGATGCCCGGACCGGGGAGCGCCTGGGGTCGGCGGGCGTTGCGAAGGCCGAAGCGCATTCGGCGAACGTCGCCCGGTTCAAGGGGCGCTGAAGAACAAATGCGGGCGCGGGCAAGCCCGTTCCCGCAGGGGTGTAAACCGCGTTGGAAAAAAACAGTTAATAACAATAAAGACGAGGATGTAGGGATGAAAATGAAACACGTCAATGCCCGTTTGATCTGCCGGATGTCGGCCGCCGCCGCACTGGTGCTGGCCGGCAACGCGATGGCCGCCGATGCGTTCAGCTCCGATTCCAAGTGGATGACCGGCGACTGGGGCGGCGAGCGCACCAAGCTGATCGAGCAAGGCATCGACATCAAGATGGACTACGTCGGTGAAATGGGCGCCAACCTGCACGGCGGCTACAACGACGACAAGACCGGCCGCTACAGCGACCAGTTCGGTCTGGGCGTGGCCCTGGACCTGCAGAAGCTGTGGGGCTGGGACAACACCCAGGCCAAGATCCAGCTGACCAACCGCAACGGCGAAAACATCTCCAACGACCGCATCGGCGACCCGCGCGCCGGCACCCTGAGCTCCTCGCAGGAAGTCTACGGCCGCGGCCACATGGTGCGTCTGACCCAGCTGTGGATCCAGCACCAGTTCTTCGACAACAAGCTCGACATCAAGGCCGGTTACTTCGGCGAAGGCGAAGACTTCAACACCTTCCCGTGCGAATTCCAGAACCTGGCGTTCTGCGGCTCTCAGGTGGGCAACTGGGCGACCAACATCTGGTACAACTGGCCGGTCAGCCAGGCGGCGATCCGCGTGAAGTACAACATCAACGACGAGCTGTATGCGCAGATCGGCGCCTACAACCAGAACCCGTCGCAGCTGGAGCACGGCAACGGCTTCAAGCTCAGCGGCAGCGGCACCGCCGGCACCGTGCTGCCGGTCGAGCTGGTCTGGTCGCCGAAGGTCAACGGCCTGCCGGGCGAATACCGCGTGGGTTACTACAAGTCCACCGCCGACGCCAACGACGTGCGTGAGGACGACAACGGCCTGGACGCCGCGACCACCGGCGACGCCTACCGCGTGCACAGCAGCAAGCACGGCTACTGGTTCGTGGCCCAGCAGCAGCTCACCAGCCACAACGGCGACGCGTCCCGTGGCCTGAACATCGCGGCCAACGCCACCTTCCACGACAAGGACACCAACTTCATCGACAACTACCAGTCGCTGATGTTTGTCTACAAGGGGCCGTTCGACGCGCGTCCCAAGGATGACGTGGGCATCGGCTTCGCGCGCATCCACGTCAACGACGACGTGAAGAAGAACGCCGAGCTGCTCAACGTCGCCAACGGCGTCTCGGACTACGACAACCCGGTGTTCTCGCCGCTGCGCGAAACCGAATACAACTACGAGATCAACTACGGCTTCCACGTCACCAACTGGCTGACCGTGCGTCCCAACCTGCAGTACATCACCCATCCGGGCGGTGTGGATGAAGTCGACAACGCTTTGGTCGCCGGCCTGAAAATTCAGTCGGTGTTCTGACGCGTCTGCGATAAGCTCCTCTCCATGTGCGCATATTTGCGGACGGCCCAGGCTGTCCGCTTTTTTTTGGGGCCGGCGCCGCCCTGTGAGACGTGATTTTCAGGACCGTGGCCCATGCATGAGCATCCGCTGCAACGCTTCTTCAGATCCCTGCGCGAACGGCCGGTGTTCGCCTGGGAGCGCTATCAGATGCGCGACGTGCTGGTGATCGACCATCCGCTGTGCCAGGCGGTGTTCAGTCGTCAGGGCGCGCAGCTGCTGCACTTTCAGCCGCGCGGACAGAAACCGTGGCTGTGGTGCGCGGCGAAGTGGCCGCACGTCGGTGCGATCCGCGGCGGGGTGCCGGTGTGCTGGCCGTGGTACGGCCGTCATCCGAGCGAGAACGCCTGGCCGTCCCATGGCTGGGCGCGGTTGCTGGACTGGAAGCTGCTCGACAGCGCCAGCGCCGAAGACGGCGTGCGCCTGCACTGGCGACTGCAGTTGTGCGACTGGCAGGTGGACCTGCATGCGCACCTGGGCGAGCGCATGGACTTGCGCCTGAGCACCGAGCACCAGGACGACATGCCGTGCCAGTTGAGCCAGGCGTTGCACGCTTACTGGCGCATTGGCGACGTGAGTGAGATAGCGCTGTCTGGGTTGGAGGGGGCGCAGGGCTACGACCAGCTGAGCCGCGAGGCTTGCCAGCAGGAAGGCGAACTGCGGGTCGATGGCGGCTGCCAGCGGGTGTTCCAGCACGACGGCGAACTGCAGCTCAAGGATCACGCCTGGCAGCGCGAGCTGCGCATCGACACCGGCGAGAGCGCCGACACCGTGGTGTGGCATCCGGGCTCGCGGCCGCTCTTGGGGGTGAGCTGGGATGAGGTGGCGGAGTTCGTCTGCGTGGAAGCGGCGGCGGGAGGCACCGACAGCCTGCATCTGGCGCCGGGGGAGAAGGCGCACTTGAGTCTGCAGGCCTGGGCGGCGGCCTAGTTCGGGTTTGCGGCGCTGTCTCTGGCCTCATCGCGGGCAAGCCCGCTCCCACAGGGAATGTATTCCAAATGTGGGAGCAACTGACCTGCGGTGCCGTCGCTGACGCCATCGCGAGAAAGCTGTGTCCCACCGTTTGCTTGGCGCCACTGCTCCCCGTGGGAGCGGGCTTGCCCGCGATGGGGGCGGGACAGCCACTGAAGATCCGGATCAGTCGAACTCGTCGCCCACCGGATAGCGGCTCGCGTTCAGGCTTTCCTTGATCTTGCGCAGGTGCGGCTGGAAATCCACCCCGCGGCGCAGCGTCATGCCGGTCGCCAGCACGTCCAGCACGGTCAGCTGAATGATCCGCGAGGTCATCGGCATGTAGATGTCGGTGTCTTCCGGCAGCGGAATGTTCAGGCTCAGGGTGCTGGCCTTGGCCAGCGGCGAGTTCTCGGCGGTCAGGCCGAGCACCGAGGCGCCGTTCTCCCGGGCGATGCGCGCCACTTCCACCAGTTCGCGGGTGCGTCCGGTGTAGGAAATGATCACGAACAGCTCGCCGGTGTGCGCCACCGACGCGATCATGCGCTGCATCAGCACGTCGGCGTGGGCGGAGACCGCCAGGTTGAAGCGGAAGAACTTGTGCTGCGCATCCAGCGCCACGGGGGCCGAGGCGCCGAGGCCGAAGAAGTGGATCTGCCGGGCCTGGATCAGCATGTCGACGGCGCGGCTGATGAGGTTCGGGTCCAGGGCCTGGCAGGCGCTGTCCAGCGAGGCGATGGCGCTGCCGAAGATCTTTTGCGTGTAGGCCTCGGGGTTGTCGTCGGCCTCCACGGCACGGCTGACGTAAGCGGCGCCGCTGGCCAGGCTCTGGGCCAGTTGCAGCTTGAGTTCGGGGTAGCCGCTGACGCCGAACGAGCGGCAGAAGCGGTTGACGGTCGGTTCACTGACCGAGGCCGCCTGGGCGAGGGCGGCGATGCTGAAGCGGGTAGCCTGCTGTGGGTTGAGCAGGATCACTTCGGCGACTTTGCGTTCGGCCTTGTTCAGCTCTTCAAGGCGACTCTGGATCTGTTCCAGTAAATTTCGCACGCGGTCCATATGGGGTTCCTAATTCACCGGCACCGGTAGGCGCGCGGCTATGCAAATTGGGCCTTTGATGCGGCCCGTGACGGTGGCCTATCCTACTGTCGGCTCCGATCGACCACCACTCGGAATCTGCATTTTGCGAAAATGTTGTGGTTATTACTACATTTTCCCTTGAGTGATGCCTTGAAAAAAGGTATTTGTAGCTTAACTTGATAAAAGAACAAACATCATGCCTTCGATTACGGTAGAACCGTGCACCTTTGCCTTGTTCGGCGCCCTCGGCGACCTGGCCCTGCGCAAGCTGTTTCCTGCCCTTTACCACCTGGACGGCGCCGGCCTGCTGCACGAGGACACGCGCATCATTGCGCTGGCCCGTGAAGCCGGCACCGTGGAGCAGCACCTGGCGTTCATCGCCGCCGAGCTGCGCCGCTACGTGGGCAAGGAGCTGGACGAGGCGGTGGCCGAGCGCTTCCTGGCGCGCCTGAGCTACCTGCACGTCGACTTCCTCAAGGCCGAAGACTACGAGGCGCTGGCCGAGGCGGCCGGCACCGCGCAACGCATGATCGCCTACTTCGCCACCCCGGCGGCGGTGTACGGCGCGATCTGCGAGAACCTGGCCAAGGTCGGCCTGGCCCAGAACACCCGCGTGGTGCTGGAGAAGCCGATCGGCTCGGACCTTGAGTCCTCGCGCAAGGTCAACGACGCCGTGGCCCAGTTCTTCCCGGAGAACCGCACCTACCGAATCGACCACTACCTGGGCAAAGAGACCGTCCAGAACCTGATCGCCCTGCGTTTCGCCAACAGCCTGTTCGAGACCCAGTGGAACCAGAACTACATCTCCCACGTGGAAATCACCGTGGCCGAGAAGGTCGGCATCGAGGGCCGCTGGGGCTACTTCGACAAGGCCGGCCAGCTGCGGGACATGATCCAGAACCACCTGCTGCAATTGCTCTGCCTGATCGCCATGGACCCGCCGGCCGACCTGTCCGCCGACAGCATCCGCGACGAGAAGGTCAAGGTGCTCAAGGCCCTGGCGCCGATCAGCCCGGAAGGCCTGACCACCCAGGTGGTGCGCGGCCAGTACATCGCCGGCCACAGCGAAGGCAAGTCCGTGCCGGGCTACCTCGAAGAACCCAATTCCAACACCCAGAGCGACACCGAGACCTTCGTCGCCCTGCGTGCCGACATCCGCAACTGGCGCTGGGCCGGCGTGCCGTTCTACCTGCGCACCGGCAAGCGCATGCCGCAGAAGCTGTCGCAGATCGTCATCCACTTCAAGGAACCGTCGCACTACATCTTCGCGCCGGAGCAGCGCCTGCAGATCAGCAACAAACTGATCATCCGCCTGCAGCCGGACGAAGGCATTTCCCTGCGTGTGATGACCAAGGACCAAGGCCTGGACAAGGGCATGCAACTGCGCAGCGGGCCGCTGCAGCTGAATTTCTCCGACACCTGGCGCAGCGCGCGGATCCCCGACGCCTACGAGCGGTTGTTGCTGGAAGTGATGAACGGCAACCAAAACCTGTTTGTCCGTAAAGATGAAATCGAAGCCGCGTGGAAGTGGTGCGACCAGCTGATCGCCGGGTGGAAGAAGTCCGGCGATGCGCCCAAGCCGTATGCGGCCGGGTCGTGGGGGCCGATGAGCTCCATCGCACTGATCACGCGGGACGGGAGGTCGTGGTATGGCGATATCTGATGTGAAACTGCCGGCGGGCGTCAGCGCCCATGCCTTCAAGAGCCCGGTGCTGCTGGCCGAAGGCCTGGCGCTGAGCGTGGCCAGGCAACTGAGCGATGCCGTCGCCGCCCGTGGCCACGCGGTGCTGGTGGTGTCCGGCGGGCGCAGCCCGGTGGCGTTCTTCCAGCACCTGGCCAAGCAGGAACTGGACTGGGCGAACGTGACCGTGACCCTGGCCGACGAGCGCTGGGTGCCGGTGGAACACGCCGACAGCAACGCCGGCCTGCTCAAGCAGTACCTGCTCAAGGGGCCGGCGGCCAAGGCGCAGTTCCTGAGCCTCTACAGCGCTGCCGCCAGCGTCGAGCAGGCGGCCGAACAGGCCGACCGCCTGCTCGGCGAGCTGCCGGCCATCGATGTGCTGGTGCTGGGCATGGGCGACGACGGGCACACCGCCTCGCTGTTCCCCGACAGCCCGAACCTTGCCCAAGCCTTGCAGGCCGACGGCACCCGCCGTTGCTGGCCGATGCTGGCGCCGAGCGTGCCGCGTCAGCGCCTGACCATGAGCCGTGCGCTGCTGGCTTCGGCCAGGCACAAGATTCTGTCGATTTCCGGCCAGTCGAAACTGGCCACCCTGAACGCCGCAGTGGCCGGCGACGATGTCGCCGCCATGCCGGTCCGCGCGTTTCTGCAACCCACGTTAGAGATCTACTGGTGCCCATGAGCCAAGGAACAGCCGCTATGACAAACCCATCCCCGACCGTTTCCATGGCGGACAAAGTTGCCCTGATCGACAGCCTCTGCGCCAAGGCGCGGATCCTGCCGGTGATCACCATCGCCCGCGAACAGGACGTGCTGCCGCTGGCCGACGCCCTGGCCGCCGGCGGCCTGACGGCGCTGGAAGTGACCCTGCGTTCGCAGTTCGGCCTCAAGGCGATCCAGATCCTGCGCGAACAGCGCCCTGAGCTGGTGACCGGTGCCGGCACCGTGCTCGACCGGCACATGCTGGCCGCCGCCGAAGCCGCCGGTTCGCAGTTCATCGTCACGCCGGGCATCACCCGCGACCTGCTCGAAGCCAGCGTCGCCAGCCCGGTGCCGCTGCTGCCGGGCATCAGCAACGCCTCCGGCATCATGGAAGGCTATGGCCTGGGCTACCGCCGCTTCAAGCTGTTCCCGGCCGAAGTCAGCGGTGGCGTGGCGGCGATCAAGGCCCTTGGCGGCCCGTTCGGCGAAGTGAAATTCTGCCCGACCGGCGGCGTGGGGCCGGCCAACATCAAGAGCTACATGGCGCTGAAGAACGTCATGTGCGTGGGCGGCAGCTGGATGCTTGATCCGGAGTGGGTCAAGAACGGCGACTGGGCCCGCATTCAGGAATGCACCGCCGAGGCCCTGGCGCTGCTGGACTGATTTCGCTTCACCCGACACTTCGTTGTGTGTTCTACGGCTTTACGGTGCACTTGGTCGGTGCACCGTTTTTTTTTGCCCGGCGAAAAGCGGCGGGGCACATCCCGCGAACACATGCCGCGATACATGCCGCGATACATGCCGCGATACATAGTTACCGCACGACCGATCACCAGCGGCGCTAACCTGCGTGCTTCTTACGCAAAGGAGAACGCGTCATGGATGATCAGTCTTCAGCGCCGTCGTCTTGCACGGTCTACCAGTTGGCCCCCGAGCAAGTCGCCGGGCCGTACCTCCGCAATCCGAAGCTGTTGCGGCGCAACATCAGCGAAGGCGCCGAAGGCCTGCCGTTGCTGCTGCGCCTGACCATCGTCGACGCCATGACCGGCGAGCCGGTCAACGGTGCGCTGGTGGACATCTGGCACTGCAACGCCCGGGGCGCCTATTCCGGCTGGAGCCGGGTCGGCCCGGACGTGGAGGTCGATGCGCAGGCCGTCGGTTCGGTCCCGCGCACCGACGACACCTACCTGCGCGGCAGCCAGTTCAGCGACCCCAGGGGGCAGGTGCGCTTCACCACCCTCTACCCCGACCTCTACGCCGGGCGCACGTTGCACATTCATGTGGCGGTGCGCATCGTCAGCGGCCACGCGTATTTGGACGAACGCCACGTCGCCTGGGTCGGCCAACTGTGCTTTCCCGAGGTCGTTTCCCGGGCGGTGCTCAACGCCAAGGCCTGTCGCGGGCGTGCCTCGTCGCCCCTGGGCAACGACCAGGATGCCTGCTACAGCGGCAGGGGCGACGAGGCCTCGACGCTGACCGTCTGGCCGGTGGGGCGCGACGGTCACGAAGACGGGTTCTTCGGCCATTTGACGATCGGCATCGACACCTTTGCGGCGTCGACGCAGATCAAGCCCGAAGACTTCGACAAGTACACCGTGCAGGAGGTCAGCGCAGCTCGTTGAGGGCGACGATCAAGCGCTGCATGTCGGCTGCGGTGGTGGTCAGCCCCGGCGTGATGCGGATGCACGGGCCGCACGCCGAGCCGTTGCGCGCCACGGTGAACAGGTTGAACTCGTTGAGCAGGCGCTCCACCAGCACCTGCTGGTCGGGGTGACGGGTGAAGCGCATCGAGGTGATGCCGCAGTACAGGCGCGGATCGTCCGGGGTCATCACTTCGATGCCCGGCAGGTTGCGCACGGCCTTGACCCACAGGTCGCGCAGGTGGTTGAGCCGTGCGCCCTTGGCGGGCGCGCCGCCCAGTGCCCGGTGTTCCTCGAACACCAGGGGCAGGGTCATCAGCGCCGGGAAGTTCGGGGTGCTGTAGGGGGTGCGCGAGCGGATGTCGGTGACCGGGAAGTGCGCTTCAGCCATGTCCGGGTCGATGTCGGCCAGGCGTTGCGGGGCGACGTAGAGGAAACCGAGGGTCAGCGGCGAGCCGATCCACTTGTGCAGGTTGTAGCCGGCAAAGGCGATGCCCAGCGCCTCGAGGTCGAAATCGATCTGGCCGAGGGCATGGGCGCCGTCGAGGATGATGTCCACCCCATGCTCCTTCGCCAGCGCGGCGATGGCCTGTACCGGCATCACCAGGCCGGTGCGGTGGGTGACGTGGGTCAGCGCCATCAGCTTGAGGTTAGGGTGGCGGATGAACGCTTCGCGGTACGTCGCCAGCAGTCCGTCGAAGCTGGCCGGGTGCGCATGCCCGATCTCGACCACCTCGACCCCGCGGCTGCCGGCGAGCCAGCGCATGGCGCTCTTGACCGTGTCGTACTCCAGGTCGCTGATCAGCACCTGATCGCCCGGCCGCAACAGGTTGTAGTTGCGGATCAGCGACTGCAGGGCGGCGGTGGCGTTGCAGGTGAAGGCGACGCTCTGTGCCCGCACGCCGATCAGCTCGGCCAGTTGCGCGCGGATCTCGAGGCTGTCGTGCTGCTCGAATCGCTGGCGCACGTAGACCGAGTTGCTGTTGTTGATCAGCTCGATGTTGCGCTGGTATTCCTCGACCACGGTGCGCGACATGCGTCCGAAGTAGCCGTTCTCCAGGTTGATGGGGCCGGGCTGGACGTCGTAGCGGTCGGCGAAGGTTTGCCAGAAGGCTTCGTCTCGGGCGCGGCGGGTGTTATCGGGCATGGTCGGCTCGCATCAGGGAGGGCGCCTCAATGGCGCGGGGCGGGTTTGCCGTGTTTGGCGCGCAGCGGTTCAAGCAGGTCCGACAGTCCGTTGTGATCGATTTCGTGCATCAACGCCAGCAGGCCGCCGAGCTCGCCGTTCGGGAAGCCCTCGCGGGCGAACCAGTTCAGGTACGGGCCGGGCAGGTCGGCGATGATGCGTCCCTTGTACTTGCCGAAAGGCATTTCGCGGGTGATCAGCAGTTCGAGTTTCTCAGGGTTCATCGGGGGTAGATCCGGATTCGGTTCGGTTTGGAAAATACAGGCATTCTGCATGCAGGCCAAATGACAGATCATGCAAATAAAGGGGATACAGATTTGGCCGCTATTCGTAACTAGTTGATTTTAACTAGGTTAGTTCGGGGTTTGGCGCTGGCACGGCCGCTGCAACACCTCCTTGCATCTTCCATCGAACGCGAGGAACTGAAAAATGACCGACATGAACAAAGAGGCCATCTCCGTACTCAACGATCTGATCGAAACCAGCAAGGACGGTCAGGAAGGATTCAAGACCTGTGCCGAAGACATCAAGCATCCTGAACTCAAGGCGCTGTTCGTCAAACGCTCCGGCGACTGCGCCACGGCCGCCGCCGAACTGCAGGCGACCGTGCGTTCGATGGGCGGCGACCCGGAAACCTCCACCAGCGTCAGCGGCGATCTGCACCGCCGCTGGGTAGACGTCAAGGCGATGTTCACCGGCAAGGATGAAGAGGCGGTGCTCAATGAAGCCGAACGCGGCGAGGATCACGCCCTGAAGGCGTACCGGGACGCCATCGACAAGATCAACAAGCACAATCTGGTGGGCATCCGCGACCTGGTCGAACGCCAGTACCATGGCGTGCAGCGCAATCACGATCAGGTGAAGGCCCTGCGCAACCAGGCCCGTGCGCGCTCTTGAGCCTGCGCGGCTGAAGCCAAAACAGTGGGAGCGAGCCTGCTCGCGATGGCGTCGGAACAGTCAGCATCGATATCGACTGTCAGACCTCATTCGCGAGCAGGCTCGCTCCCGCATTGTTTTGGGTCGTGCCGTTTCAGCCGATGCTGATCGCCGGCAAGGTCGGCAGCGTCACGGTCTGCTGCTTGCGCGGCGCCAGGATCTCGGCTTCGCCGTCCACCACCAGTTCGTCGCGCTGGTTGAAGACGCGGGTGGCGATGCGCACGCGGAATTTCGGCAGCTTCTCGAGGATCTCCAGGCGCACGGTCAGGGTGTCGCCGATCTTCACCGGCTTCTGGAAGCTCATCTGCTGGCCGATGTAGATGGTGCCGGGCCCAGGCAGTTCGCAGGCGACGGCGGCGCTGATCAGCGCGCCGCTGAACATGCCGTGGGCGATGCGCTCCTTGAACATGCTGGCGGCGGCGAACTCGGCGTCCAGGTGCACCGGGTTGTGGTCGCCGGACATCGCGGCGAACAGCTGGATGTCGCGCTCTTCGACGGTCTTGCTGTAGCTGGCGGTCTGGCCGACTTCAAGGGCTTCGTAAGGGATGTTGGTAACCTGGGTCATCGGTTTCGGTTCCTGTGACGGATGGGGTGAATCCAGAAAGATTACTCGGACCGGTGCGGCCGGCGATGGCTCAGGGCCTGGTCGATCCAGGCCAGCACATCGGCGGTCACTTCGTCGCGGTTGGTCTCGTTGAACAATTCGTGCCGCGCCTGCGGATAGATCTTCAGTTGCAGGTTCTGGCTGCCGGCCGCGCGCAAGGCGTCGGCCAGATCAGTCAGACGCTTGCCTTCGCTCACCGGATCACATTCGCCGCCGATCACCAGCAGCGGCAGGCCCGGATCGATCTGGGCGAGATTGGACGCTTTGCTGATCTGCTGCAACCCGCCGAGCAGGTCGATCCACAGCTGGTTGGTGCAGCGGAACCCGCACAGCGGATCGGCGGCATATTTGTCGACTTCGGCCGGATCGCGGCTCAACCAGTCGAAGGCGGTGCGCGCGGGCTTGAAGCGCTTGTTGAACGAGCCGAACGACAGCCATTCGATCAGCGCGCTGCGGCCCTTGGCGCCCTGGCGCAGCTTCTCCAGGCGAGCGATCTGCCGCGCCGCGCGGTACAGCGCCACGGGCTGGAAATTCGAGCCGCTGAGGATCGCCCCGTGCAGGCTGGCGCTGTGGTGCAGCAGGTAGGCCTGGGCCAGGTAGCTGCCCATGCTGTGGCCGAGCAGCACGATCGGCACGTCGGGGTGGGCCTGGCCGATGTGCTGGTTGAGGCTGGCCAGGTCGCCGACCACCTTGCACCAGCCGTCGTCGTCGGCGAAATGCCCGAGGGTGCCGGAATCGGCGGTTTTGCCATGTCCGCGCAGGTCCGGCGCGTACACGCCGTAGCCTTCGGCGCACAACCGATCCGCCAGCCGGGCGTAGCGGGCGCTGTGTTCGGCCATGCCGTGGGCCAGCAGGATCACCGCCTTCAGCGGCGCGGCGGGCAGCCAATGGTTGACGAAGAGGCGGGTGCGGTCATTCGCGTCCAGCCAGAAGGTGTCGTGGATCATGGCGATTCCTTTGCAGAGCTGCCCGGTTCGAGGTCGTTGCATTGTATAGCGCGTCCGATCCGCCCGCGCCACGGCCGCAAGATTCACGGGATCAATGAGGACGCTGCCCGTATTTGCCTGATTGACCATAGCTGCTAGTGTCCGGGGAGCCCCGCTTTTCGCGCTGCGCATTCAAAAGTGACAGAGAGGCGGCCCCGGAACGGCTCAGGTAAAGAGGACAAGAACAATGCAACCTGATTTCTGGAATGACAAACGCCCGGCGGGCGTGCCCCTGGACATCGACGCGGGTGAGTTCAAGTCGGTGATCGAGGTGTTCGAGCGTTCCTGCAAGAAATTCGCGGACCGCCCGGCGTTCAGCAACATGGGCGTGACCCTGACCTACGCCGAGCTCGAACGTCACAGCGCGGCGTTCGCCGGCTACCTGCAGGCGCACACCGATCTGGTGCCGGGGGACCGCATCGCGGTGCAGATGCCCAACGTCCTGCATTATCCGATCGCCGTGTTCGGCGCCTTGCGGGCGGGGCTGATCGTGGTCAACACCAACCCGCTGTACACCGCTCGGGAGATGCGTCACCAGTTTAAGGACTCCGGCGCCCGGGCGCTGGTGTACCTGAACATGTTCGGCCAGAAGGTGCAGGAAGTGCTGGCGGACACCGACATCCAGTACCTGATCGAAGCGAAGATGGGCGACCTGATGCCCACCGCCAAGGGCTGGCTGGTCAATACAGTGGTCAGCAAGGTGAAGAAGATGGTGCCGGCCTATTCGCTGCCCCAGGCGCTGTCGTTCAAGAGCGCGCTGCGCCTGGGCCGGGGCCTGGGCATCAAGCCGCTGAAGGTCGGCCTGGACGACATCGCCGTGCTGCAGTACACCGGCGGCACCACCGGTTTGGCCAAGGGCGCGATGCTTACCCACGGCAACCTGGTGGCCAACATGCAGCAGGTGCGTGCGTGCCTGGCCCAGCTCGGCGGCGACGGCCAGCCGCTGCTGCGCGAAGGCCAGGAAGTGATGATCGCGCCGCTGCCGCTGTACCACATCTATGCCTTCACGGCGAACTGCATGTGCATGATGGTCTCCGGCAACCACAACGTGCTGATCACCAATCCGCGGGACATCGGCGGCTTCATCAAGGAACTGAAGAACTGGCGCTTCTCGGCGCTGCTGGGGCTCAACACCCTGTTCGTCGCGCTGATGGACCATTCGGACTTCAAGACCCTGGATTTCTCCAGCCTCAAGCTCACCAACTCCGGCGGCACCGCGCTGGTCAAGGCCACCGCCGAGCGCTGGGAACAGCTCACCGGTTGCCGCATCACCGAGGGCTACGGCCTGACCGAAACCTCGCCGGTGGCCTGCACCAACCCTTATGGTGACCAGTCGCGGCTGGGCACGGTGGGGCTGCCGGTGCCGGGCACCACCTTGAAGGTCATCGACGACGCAGGCGTCGAGCAGGCGACAGGGGAGCGCGGCGAGCTGTGCATCAAGGGGCCGCAGATCATGAAAGGCTACTGGCGCAAGCCCGAGGCCACCGCCGAGGTGCTGGACGCCGACGGCTGGTTCAAGTCCGGCGACATCGCGGTGATCGATCCCGACGGCTTCGTGCGCATCGTCGACCGCAAGAAGGACATGATCATCGTCTCGGGCTTCAACGTGTACCCCAACGAAATCGAAGACGTGGTGATGGCGCACCCGAAGGTGGCCAACTGCGCGGTGATCGGCGTGCCGGACGAGCGTTCCGGCGAGGCGGTGAAGCTGTTTGTGGTGGCTCGGGAAACCGGCGTGAGCCTGGAGGAGCTCAAGGCGTACTGCAAAGAGAATTTCACCGCCTACAAGGTGCCCAAGCACATCGTGCTGCGCGAGTCGCTGCCGATGACCCCGGTCGGCAAGATCCTGCGGCGGGAACTGCGGGACATCGCCTGACGGGCTGCGTCTGGCGCCATCGCGAGCAGGCTCGCTCCTACAGAGGCATGGACGCTTCTGCAGGAGCGATCCTGCTCGCGGTTTTTCAAGAGATGTCCCCGAAAACCGGGGCTTTCAAGGGTGTATAGGTTTTTTGCTCTAAAATGACTTTTAGCAGGTCTTGAGTCATTTAAATGACTGTGGCGACCACTTTTGGCTCTAGTCGCCCCTTGGCAAAGCTGCTACTCTCGGCGCGCTTTGTGACTTCTCGGCCTTGAAGAAAAGCCAGACTCACCACAATAAACACACACCAATAACAATCGCATCGAATGCGGTGTTGAATTCGCGTTGCTGAGGAGTGGGCTTCCATGATCGAAGACTTTTGGAAGGATAAGTACCCCGCTGGAATTGCTGCCGACATCAATCCAGACGAGTACCCGAATATTCAGGCAGTGCTGAAGCAGTCCTGCCAGCGCTTCGCCGACAAACCGGCTTTCAGCAACCTGGGCAAGACGATCACCTACGGTGAACTGTACGAATTGTCCGGTGCCTTTGCCGCGTACCTGCAACAGCATACCGATTTGCAGCCCGGTGATCGAATCGCCGTGCAGTTGCCCAACGTCCTGCAGTACCCGGTGGCCGTCTTCGGTGCCATCCGCGCCGGGCTGATCGTGGTCAACACCAACCCGCTGTACACCGCGCGGGAGATGGAACACCAGTTCAACGACTCCGGCGCCAAGGCCCTGGTGTGCCTGGCGAACATGGCCCACCTGGCCGAGGCCGTGGTGCCCAAGACCGGCGTCAAGCACGTCATCGTCACCGAGGTCGCCGACCTGCTGTCGCCGTTCAAGCGCCTGCTGATCAACAGCGTCATCAAGTACGTGAAGAAGATGGTGCCGGCCTATCACCTGCCCAAGGCCGTCAAGTTCAACGACGTGCTGAGCAAGGGCCTGGGCCAGCCGGTGGCCGAAGCCAGCCCGGCCAGCGGCGACGTGGCCGTGCTGCAGTACACCGGCGGCACCACCGGCGTAGCCAAGGGCGCAATGCTGACCCACCGCAACCTGGTGGCGAACATGCTGCAGTGCAAGGCGCTGATGGGCTCCAACCTCAACGAGGGCTGCGAGATCCTGATCACGCCACTGCCGCTGTACCACATCTACGCGTTCACCTTCCATTGCATGGCGATGATGCTGATCGGCAACCACAACATCCTGATCAGCAACCCGCGCGACCTGCCGGCGATGGTCAAGGAACTGTCGAAGTGGAAGTTCAGCGGTTTCGTCGGCCTCAACACCCTGTTCGTGGCGCTGTGCAACAACGAAGGCTTCCGCAAGCTGGACTTCTCGGCGCTGAAGGTCACCCTGTCCGGCGGCATGGCCCTGCAGCTGGCGGCGGCCGAGCGCTGGAAAGCGGTCACCGGCTGTCCGATCTGCGAAGGCTACGGCATGACCGAAACCAGCCCGGTGGCCACGGTCAACCCGATCCAGAACATCCAGATCGGCACCATCGGCATTCCGGTGCCGTCGACCCTGTGCAAGGTCGTCGACGATGCTGGCGTCGAGCAGCCGATGGGCGAGATCGGCGAGCTGTGCGTCAAGGGCCCGCAAGTGATGAAGGGCTACTGGCAGCGCCAGGAGGCCACCGACGAGATCCTCGACAGCGAAGGCTGGCTCAAGACCGGCGACATCGCGCTGATCCAGCCGGACGGCTACATGCGCATCGTCGACCGCAAGAAGGACATGATCCTGGTCTCGGGCTTCAACGTGTACCCGAACGAGCTGGAAGACGTGCTGGCGACCCTGCCGGGCGTGCTGCAGTGCGCGGCCATCGGCATCCCTGACGAGAAGTCGGGCGAGGCGATCAAGATTTTCATCGTCGCGCGTCCGGGCGTCACCCTGACCAAGGAACAGGTGATGGAGCACATGCGCGCCAACGTCACCGGCTACAAGGTGCCGCGTTCGGTGGAGTTTCGCGATTCGCTGCCGACCACCAACGTCGGCAAGATCCTGCGCCGCGAACTGCGCGACGAAGAGCTCAAGAAGATCAAGGCCAAGAACGCCAGCGCCGCGTAAACAAGAAGCCCCGCAGATGCGGGGCTTTTTTTCGCCGGTCGCCGGCTGCTGCGGCGAGGGAGCTGCCTTACTGACGGAACCTGGCGAAGTTCACGTTCGTGCCCGCCGGGCGCATGTCCTGCAGGAACGAATCCTTGTCGGCGCTCAGTTCCAGGCTCAGGGCGGCCTTGCGCTTGCCCTGGTTGCGCACCACCAGGCCGTCGAGCTGTTCGCGCAGGAACGCGGTCGGCACCTTCACGTGCAGCAGTTCGTCGGTGGCCGGGTTGTGCATCAGCAGATGGATCCACGGGTATTGGCCGATCGCCAGGCGCGACATCGGGATGTCGAACCACCAGATGTTGCGGTTGCGGTTCAGTTCGGTGAAGTGGCAGTTGTTGACGCCGAGCACGGCACCGCCCAGTTGCTGGTTGATTCGGGCGATGGCCTGCGGTTTGTCGAGTTTCATGGGAATCCTGCGGGTCGGTCTTGGGCGCGTGGCGCCCGTCAGGTGGGCATTCTCGGGGCAAACCCGGCAAACATAAAGCCCGGCATGCCCGGCGCGACGAATGAATGCCGCCGAAAATAAATGAAACCTTGGGCGAACCCGGTCAGTCCACCATTGCGTAATGACTTTCCCCGTCAATGTTCCAAGGAGAATCACCATGGGCAGCACGAGCGATAAAGTGAAAGGCATGGCCAACGAAGCGGTCGGCAACGTCAAGCAAGGCGTCGGCAAGGCCACCGACAACCAGCGTCTGCAGGCCGAAGGCAAGCTTCAGGAAAAGAAAGGCGAAGCCCAGCAAGCGATAGGCAAGGCCAAGGACGCGATCAAGAAAGGTGTCGACAAGGCGTGACCCGGCCTTGAACGATTCACCCCGGCGGCCATCCAAGGATGGCCGTTTTTTGTGCCGTTCACATGCGGTCACGGAACACGGTGTTTCAACGGCGCCAAGTAAGCTACCTTGATGAAAGAGCACGGCCCCTGAGTCGCCACGACTTGAACCTGTTTGCGGCGAAAGGAGACGCGAATGATTTTTCCGGACATGAAAGGTCTGCCCCTGCACCGGGTGATGGTGCGCACGGTCACTGAATTCATCGCCGACGAGATGTCGACCTATGCCTCGGCGCTGGCCTACCAGATGCTGTTCTCGCTGTTCCCGTTCATCCTGTTCCTGATCGCCCTGATCGGTTTCCTGCACCTGCCGGACTTCTTTTCCTGGCTGCGCCTGCAATCGGAACTGGTGCTGCCGCCCCAGGCGCTGGAGCAGGTCAATCCGGTGATCGACCAACTGCAGCAGTCCAAGGGCGGCTTGCTCTCGGTGGGTATCGTGATCGCCCTGTACACCGCGTCCGCCGGTGTGCGGCTGATGATGAGCGCGATGAACGCCGCCTACGACGTCGTCGAGGGCCGGCCGATCTGGAAGCGCTTTCCGCTCTCGGTCATCTACACCGTCGGCATCGCCGGGATGCTGCTGGTGGCCGCCGCGCTGATGGTGCTCGGGCCCCAGGTGATGGGCTGGATCGCGTCGCAGGTGGGGCTGGAGGAAGAGGTCGTCACGGTGTGGACGATCGCCCGCTGGCCGGTGATCGTGATCCTGATGATGGTCGCCGTGGCGGTCATCTACTACGTGATGCCCGACGTCAAGCAGGAGTTCCGCTTCATCACCCCAGGCTCGGTGCTGGCGGTGGTGGTCTGGATCGTCGCCTCCCTGGGCTTCGCGTTCTACGTCAAGACGTTCGCCAACTACAACGCGATGTATGGCAGCATCGGTGCGATCATCGTGCTGTTGCTGTACTTCTACATTTCCTCGGCGGTGCTGCTGCTCGGCGCGGAGATGAACGCGGTGATCGAACACATGTCCAGCGAGGGCAAGGATCCGGGCGAGCGAGTCCCCGGCGAACTCGCCGAACATCCCAAACAACACGTTTCCGGCCTGGGGCGCGACCATTCGCTCAAGCCGAACGCAGACGAAGCCTGACCATGATCCGTGAAATCCTGAAGATGGGCGACGAGCGCCTGCTGCGCATCGCGCCGCCGGTGCCGGCCGAGATGTTCGACACCCCTGAACTGTGGCAATTGATCGACGACATGTTCCAGACCATGGAAAGCGTCGGCGGCGTCGGGCTGGCGGCGCCGCAGATCGGCGTCGACCTGCAGCTGGTGATCTTCGGCTTCGAGCGCAGCGAGCGTTACCCGGACGCCGAAGCGGTGCCGCAGACGATCCTGATCAACCCGCTGATCACGCCGTTGAGTCCGCTGACGGAAGAGGGCTTCGAGGGCTGCCTGTCGGTGCCCGGCCTGCGTGGCGCGGTGGACCGCTATCAGCGGATCCGCTATGAAGGCGTCGACCCCAAGGGCCAGCCGATCGTGCGCACGGCGTCGGGTTTCCATGCGCGGGTGGTGCAGCATGAGTGCGACCACCTGATCGGCCGGCTGTACCCGTCGCGCATCACCGATTTCAGCAAGTTCGGTTTCACCGAGGTGATGTTCCCGGACCTCGATCCCAGCGCCGACGACTGATTCCGGATCTGCAGGAGCCAGCAGGCTGGCGCCTGCATGAGAATCCCGACCGGTCAGCTTCGGCGCGGCTCAAGCCCCATCGCAATCATCGGCTTGCTGCGCGCATAGCGGCTCAGGCGTTCGGCCAGGGCGTAGGGCAGGGCGGTGTCGACGCTGAACCCCTGCCGCTCGTAGAAACCCCGCAAATCCGGATGGCAGAACAGCCACACCGGTTCATCCAGACCGTTCACCGCCTCGCCCGTCAGCCTGGCCGCGAGGCCCTGTGCGCGGCAGTCGGGCGCAACGAACAAGCCGGTCAGCCAGTGCCCGCCGGCCACCGGCCGCAGGCACAGCGCAGCGACGATCTCTTCACGCCGGGCCACCCACAGCTGCGCTTCGCGCACCGCTTTCATCGACGAGCCGTGGGCGCGGTAGAACTTGTTCATCAGCGGCCAGGACAGGGCGTCGAGCCGGGCGTACAGGGTGTCGGGCATGGTGGGGCACCGGGCTGGCGAAAGGGGCGGATTATACGGCGCGCATCCTCGGAAAAATAATCTGCAAGATTGGCGGGGCCCGTTGCACAGAAGAAGGTGAATCCTGTGCCGAGCCCTGCCATGCCCCACTATTTCGACGATGACCATCGCCAGCAGATCGAAGCCCTGCGCCGACGCTTCACCGCCCGCACCGAATGGCCGACCTGGCTGTTGCTGATCGGCGTTTACGGTGCCTGGTTCGCCGTGATGCTGGGCAGC
The DNA here is from genome assembly GCF_019145435.1 of Pseudomonas ekonensis. Lineage (NCBI taxonomy): Bacteria > Pseudomonadati > Pseudomonadota > Gammaproteobacteria > Pseudomonadales > Pseudomonadaceae > Pseudomonas > Pseudomonas ekonensis. The sequence goes on from NZ_JAHSTS010000001.1 coordinate 854,952, forward strand.
GGCTGGCTCGGCCTCGGCTGGAGCACCGCGCTGCTGATCCCGTTGCTGGTGCTGTGGCTGTCGGTGCAGCACGAACTGCTCCACGGCCACCCGACCCGCTCGGTGGCGCTGAACAAGCTGCTGGGCTATGCGCCGTTCGCGGTCTGGTATCCGTACACCCTCTACCGCGACAGCCACCTGCTGCACCATCGCGACGAAGACCTGACCGTGCCCGGCATCGATCCCGAAAGCCGCTACCTGAGTGCCGAACGCTGGCGCGGCAGTTCGCTGCTCGGGCGCAGCCTGCACTGGCTGAACAAGACCGTGCTCGGCCGCTTCATCCTCGGCGCGCCGCTGGCGTTGCTGGCGCTGGCCGGCGAAGAGCTGGACCGCCTCAGGCGCGGCGATCTCCAGGCCTGGCGCATGTGGCTGACCCATGGCGCCCTGACCGTGCTGATGCTGGTGTTCATCGCCCGTTGCAGCGTGTTGCCGGTGTGGCATTACCTGTTGCTGATCAGCGTGCCGGCGCTGTCGGTGGCCATGATCCGCTCCTACTACGAACACCGCCCGCACGAGCGTCCGGAGCAGCGCACGGTGCTCAACGAAGCGGGATGGCCATGGCGCTGGCTGTTCCTGAACCTCAACTTTCACCTGGTGCACCATGACCTGCCGAAGCTGGCGTGGTACGACCTGCCCGAGGCCTACCGGATGCGCCGGGCGCAGTGGGTGGCGCGCAGCGGCGGGTTCGTGGTGCAAGGGTACGGGCAGTTGTGGCGCAGGCATGGGCTCAAGCCGATCGACAGCCCTGAGCATCCCTTTCACTGAACTGACTTGCGGCGGCCATGCTGACGCCTTCGCGGGCAAGCCCGCTCCCACATTGACCGCGTCGCGCACAAGACCTGCGGGAGCGGGCTTGCCCGCGAAGGCGATGTCAACGCCAGGCAAATGTTCGATGATCCACCGCCATCGCGAGCCGGCTCGCGCCTACACTGGAAATTCGCTGAATGGATGACCGTTCATGACCCGACGCCACGCCGAACTCTTGATGTACACGGCCCCGGAACCGATCCGCGCCGCCAACGAACGCTGGCTGGCGCACATCCTCGAGCACCTGGGGCACAGCCGCCTGAGCGCCGAAGGCCTGTCGCTGCCGGAACTCTGGCTGTCCCCGGACCTGCTGCTGACCCAGACCTGCGGCTATCCGCTGATGACGGCGTTGAGCGGCCGGGTGCGCCTCGTCGGACGGCCCCGCTACGAGCTGCCCGACAGCAGCGCCGGCCTCCATTGCAGTCTGATCCTCGCCCGGGCCGCCGATCCGCGCAGCACCCTGGCGGACTTTCGCGGCAGTCGCGGGGTGATCAACAGCGACGATTCCAACAGCGGCATGAACCTGCTGCGCCAGCGCCTGGCGCCGCTGCAGCGTGAGGGGAGGTTCTTCGGATCGGTCGGGCACAGCGGCGGCCACCGCGAGAGCCTGCGTTGGCTGCGGGAGGACCGTGCGGATCTGGCGGCCATCGACAGCGTGACCTACGCCTGCCTGGCGCGATATGCCGCCGACGAGGTCGAGGGGCTGCGGGTGGTGGAGCGCAGCGCAGCGAGCCCGACCTTGCCCTTCATCACCCGGCTCGGCACCACGGACGAGCAGGCCGAAAGCCTGCGCCAGGCGATGAACCGGGCGCTGAGAGAACTGCCGGACGTGGCGCAGACCCTCGGTCTGCCGGAGGTGCTGCAGGCCAGCGAAAGCGATTACCGGATCCTGCTCGGCTATCGGGACGAGGCTCAGGCGTTGGGTTATGGCCGTGTGCAGTAGCGGCTTCATCAATTCAAATTTGGAATATAAAAATTCTTTTTAAGTATTTTTAACGCATAAGGCGCCTTGCTAGGATCGCGCCACCGGACAACCGGACATACCGCGACCCTAACCCAAGGAGCCCACATGTCCGGCGCCGTCCTGTCCCGTCGTCACCCCGTCGAAGGCCTGTTCCGGGCCCATTACCGCTGGCTGTGCGCACGCCTGCGGCAGCACCTGAACGATGCCGCCGGCGTCGAGGACATCGCCGCCGAAACCTTTGCCCAATTGCTCGAGTCCTCCGGCCCCGACGCGATCCGCGAACCCCGCGCCTTGCTCATCACCATCGCCCGGCGCCTGTTGTACCGGCGCTGGCGGCGGGCCGACCTTGAGCGGCGTCACCTCGATGCCCTGCATCCGTGCGAGCCGCAGGCCAGCGCGTCTCCCGAAGAGCTGGCGCAGCTGTCGCAGACCCTCGGCCGCCTGGACCGCAGCCTCAAACGCCTGCCGGGCAAGGTGCGCTCGGCCTTCCTGCTGGCCCGGGTCGATGGCCTCACCTATCCGCAGATCGCCGCTGAACTGGGCATTTCCCAGCGCTCGGTGAGCGACTACATGACCCGTTCCCAGGCCCTGTGCGACCGCCACAGCGCCAACCAACCCCTGATCCGCCCCCTACAGAACAAGAGGTCCGCATGAGATCGATCAAAACACTGCTCGGTGGTTCGCTGCTCGCCCTGAGCCTGACCGCCGGCCACGCCGTGGCCACCGAGAAAAACGCGCCGATCCATTTCGGCGACATCACCTGGGAGAGCGGCAGCTTCATCACCGAAGTGCTGCGCCTGATCGTCGAGAAGGGTTACGGCTACCCCACCGACACGTTGCCGGGCAGCACCGTCAGCCTGGAAGCGGCGCTGGCGAAGAACGATATCCAGGTGATCGGCGAAGAGTGGGCCGGGCGCAGTCCGGCGTGGGTGAAGGCGGCCGCCGAGGGCAAGGTGTTCGGCCTGGGCGACACGGTCAAGGGCGCCACCGAAGGCTGGTGGGTGCCGGAATACGTGATCAAGGGCGACCCGGAGCGCGGCATCAAGCCGTTGGCGCCGGAGCTGAAGTCGGTGGAGGACCTGCCGCGCTACAAGGATGTGTTCCGCGATCCGGAAGACCCGAGCCGCGGGCGATTCCTCAACAGCCCGACCGGCTGGACGTCGGAGATCGTCAACAGCCAGAAGCTCAAGGCATACGCGCTGACCGACAGTTTCGTCAACTTCCGCACCGGTTCCGGCGCGGCGCTGGATGCCGAAGTGGCATCGTCGATCAAGCGCGGCAAACCGGTGCTGTTCTACTACTGGTCGCCGACGCCTTTGCTGGGCCGCTACAAACTGGTCAAGCTCGACGAGCCGCCGTTCGACGCCGAAGCCTGGAAGACCCTGGCCGACGCCAGCAACCCGAACCCCAAGGGCACCCGTTCGATGCCGGCCAGCCTGGCCATCGGCGTGTCGGCGCCGTTCAAGGCGCAGTACCCGGACCTGGTGGCGTTTTTCGAGAAGGTCGATTTTCCGATCGACCAGCTGAACCGCACCCTGGCGGGCATGAGCGAGAAACGCCAGCCGCCGCGCCAGGTCGCCGAAGCGTTCCTGCGCGATCAGCCGCAGGTGTGGACGCCATGGGTGCCGGCGCAGGTGGCCAGCAACGTGACGGCGGGCCTCTGAAGTTCACTGACGGCAAATAGGGCAGGCGCGCGGCCCAATGATCGGGGCACTTCCCATCCACCGATGCGTCCTGCGCGGACGTATCGGCCACCTTCTTCCTGACAACATTCCGCTGAACCGTTTCTTGTTCATTTAGCCCTCGGTACTGGCCGACTAATGGCCTTGCGTCGGGTATTGCCCTGTCTATGCTCACGTGTAACTAACTATGTCGATCGCAATTAAATGCGATTCGACCGCAAACAGTTAGTGGCTGAACAATAGCTGCCAGAGTGCGCAATTAAAGGCACCGACACTGAACCGACAAGGAGCATCTGTTAAATGGAAGTTCTCGTGCATGTTAGGGTTGGCCCGCGTGCGGGCTATCAAGAGAAGGATGTCTTGATAAGAACGTCGCCACATGGACGCTCGGATTAAACATCATTTATCACCTGACAACTTCCTCCTGTGGAGGAAGGCGTGTGCCTGTTCTGTGGAACGTAGTGGTGGATCTTGAAAGACCTGAACTTTCATCAAATCAAAAGACCGCGCGGAAGGTGACAGAAACATGTTCAACCTACATCACAAGGCTGACCTGCAGGAAATCGAACGTTTCAGTTGTGCCCTGACCGAAGCCAACGCCAAGTTGGCGGCCATCAGCGGGTCGATGGCCATGATCGAATTCACCCCCGAGGGCATCGTGCTGGATGCCAACGAAAACTTCTGCCGGACCATGGGCTACGGCGCCGACGAGGTGCGCGGCAAGCATCACCGGATTTTTTGCGAGGAAGCGTTCTACCGCAGCGAAGAGTACGCGAAGCTGTGGCGCGACCTGGCCCGTGGGGAGCCGATCAGCGGCACGTTCCTGCGCTTGCACAAGAGCGGCCGGGAAATCTGGCTGGAAGCCAGTTACATGCCCGTGTTCGGCCCGGACAAACAAGTGCGCAGCGTGATCAAAGTGGCGTCGGACATCACCGACCGCGTCAACAAGGAGCACGAAGAGGAAAACATGCTCGCGGCGATCAGCCGTTCCATGGCGGTGATCGAGTTCACGCCCGAAGGCAATGTCATCACCGCCAACGAAAACTTCCTCAAGACCATGCAGTATTCGCTCAATGAGATCATCGGCCACCACCACAGCCTGTTCTGTCACCGGGCCGAGGCCGAGTCGGCGCAGTACAAGGCGTTCTGGGCGTCGCTCAACCGCGGCGAATACCACTCGCACCGCTTCGAGCGCAAGAACAAGTCCGGGCAGACGGTGTACCTCGAAGCTTCCTACAACCCGCTGTTCGACGCCAAGGGGCGCTTGTACAAAGTGGTGAAGTTCGCCAGCGACATCACCCACCAGATGAACACGTTGCAGACCGCTGCGGAGTCGGCCCACAGCACTTCGGTGCAAAACGACGCCTGCGCGCAAAAGGGCTCGCAGGTCGTGCAGCAGACCGTGCAGATCATCCAGGACATCTCCCGCGACCTCAACGAAGCGGCGCTGAGCATCGATGCGGTGAGCAAGCAGTCGGACATCATCGGCACCATCGTCCAGACCATTCGTGGCATCGCCGACCAGACCAACCTGTTGGCGCTCAACGCGGCCATCGAGGCGGCGCGGGCGGGGGAGCACGGGCGCGGGTTCGCGGTGGTGGCGGACGAGGTGCGCAGCCTGGCGGCGCGGACCAGTCAGGCGACCCTGGAAATCGTCGAAGTGGTGCGCAAGAACCACGACCTGTCGTTGAGCGCGGTGTCGAGCATGCAGTCGAGCCTGAGCCGCACGGGGCTCGGGGTGGAATTGGCGAACGAGGCGGGGGATGCGATCCGCGAGATCCAGCAGGGGTCACGGCATGTGGTGGATGCGATCAGTCAGTTCAACGAGACGTTGCAGTTGAACTGACGACTCGACTTGCCAGCGATGGCGTGGTGTCAGTTGACCTGATTGCCGAATGACACACCGCCATCGCCAGCAGGCTGGCTCCTACAGTTTTACCTTTGCGACTGATTCAAGGTGCTCAGAGCGAGGCGAGGAACTTGTCCGCCATCTTGTCGCTGTCCTTGATGTCGTTGACGTTCTCTTTGTCCGATTGCGCCAGTTTCATCTTGTCCTGCAGGCGCTGGGCGATTTCCTTGCCGATGGCCAGTTGCTTCTCCGGCGGCATGGCTTTGATGTCGTCCTCGGTCAGGCCCATTTCCTTCAGGATGCTGTCGCGCAGGCGCTGCTCCGGCGACTTGCTCATGTAGTCCTTGAACTCTTCGGTGGCGCTCTTGGCGGTGGTCTTGGCGCCGGACGCGTCGCTGGTCTGCAGGCCGACGCGGGTCTTGGCGAAGGCTTCGTCGACGTTGTCGCTGATGCGGTTGGCTTCGCTGACCTGCTGGGTGGCGACCTGGGTGGCCGAAGCCTGCACCTTGCTGGCGGTTTCGGTGGACTGCACCGGGGCCTGATTCTGCAGGGTCTGCAGCATGGCGCCGTGAAGGCCGCTCTGCAGGCCGGCGGCTGCGGTGGCCGTGGCGTCCTCGGAAAGGCGCTTGGGCAGGTGGATGATTGCCTGTTGTTTAGCACTGACCAACATGATGGATGGGCCTGTAGGTAATGACTGACCCGGGTGAAGCAGCAATTACCATGCCCATCTGCAAATACTAATAAAATCAAAGGCTTGAGTGTTTTAACTGTCGGGTTAACGGTCAGCCCTTGCCGCTGGCGGCAGGGGTCTTCCGCCTCAGGCCGGATCCGGCAGCGCCGAGGCCGGCAGGCCGAATACCCGGTCGAACAGCCAGTTGAAGGCAAACGTGTAGCAGGGGATGAACACGATCAGCGCCAGGTCCAGCAGGAAGGCCTGCACCAGGCTGATGTCCATCCACCAGGCGATCAGCGGAATCAGGAACACGATCAGCGTCAGTTGGAAACCCACGGCATGGGCGATGCGCCGTTTGACCGTGCGCGTGCGGGACTTCTGCAGGCTTTCCCAACGCTCGAACAGCGAGGTGTAGATGAAGTTCCAGGTCACGGCGATGGTGGTGATGATCACCGCCAGGGGGCCGGTGCTGCCGGGGGAGGTGCCGGACAGCAGCGCCAGGCCGAGGGCGGAGAAGGTCATGCCGATCACTTCGTAGAGCGACACGTAGACCAGTTTGCGTTTGACGCCTTGCATGGGGATTGCCTCTTTCTTGCGACTGACGGCCAGCGGGGCTGGCCAAGTCGGCGAAAGATAGCTTCAATGTTCGTGACAGAAAAAGTCAGAAGCTTTCAGGTTTATTGATAGGTGACAAGTTTGAATTTCAGCAGCGACAGCATCGAACTGTTCCTGGCGGTGATCGAGCGCGGCTCGTTTTCCGCCGCCGCCCGGGCCTTGGGCAAGGTGCCGTCGGCGGTGAGCATGGGCATCGGCAACCTGGAGGCCGAGCTTGGGTATCCGTTGTTCGACCGCCGTCACCGTGAGCCGCAGCCCACGGCGATGGCCCTGTCGCTGGTGCCTCACGCGCGGCTGATCGCCGAGCAGCTCAAGCAGTTGCAGGTGCACGCGGTGCAGTTGTCGCTGGGGCTGGAGAGCAGGCTGTCGATCGGCGTGGCGGCGGACATCGACCGGCGCCGGCTGATGGCGGCGATCAAGGTGCTCGCCGGGCGTCATCCGCTGCTGGACGTCGAAGTGCTGACCGCCCCGCAGGATGACGTGCTGGCGATGCTGCACAGTGGGCGGGTCAGCGTGTGCCTGGCGTTCGCCGGGCTGAGCATGAACGTGCTGGAGCGGTTTCAGTTCGTCGGCAGCGAACGAATGATCGCCACTTTGGCGGCGGACAGTCCGCTGTGGCAGGGGCAGGATCTGTTTCTGGAGGATCTGGTGCACGTGCGGCAGATCGTCGTCGCCAGCCGCGACCTGCCGGTCAGCGACACGCGCCCGCGGGTGGCCGAGTCCCATTGGCGCACCGACAGCCTGGCTACGGCCCTGGAGATGGTCGAGGCGGGATTGGGCTGGGGCAACTTTCCCTTGTCGGTGATGCAGCCGTGGCTCGATGCGGGGCGGCTCAAGCGGCTGAATTTCCGCAATATCGAAAACGGCCTGGTGCTGCCGGTGCATGCGGTGTGGCTGCGGCGTCAGCCGTTGCAGAAGGGGGCGTTGGCGCTGGTCGAGTTGCTCGGCCAGTGAGAATCCTGTGGCGAGGGAACTTGCTCCCTCGCCACGGGTAATCTTTCAGCCTTGGGGTCAGGTGCTTTCGCGGATTTTCAGCTCAAAGCCCATGTCTTCCACCGGCCGCAGCACGTTGTTGCCGGCCATCAGGGTCAGCATCTGTTCCGCCGCGCGACGGCCAATGGCTTCGCGCGGGGTGCTGATGCTGCTCAGGCGCGGCACCATGTGTTCCGAGGCGGGCAGGTCGTTGAAACCGAGGATCGCCACCTGCTCGGGGACCTTGATCCCGTGGCGCAGGGCTTCGAGCAACGCGCCCTGGGCCAGGTCGTCGTTGCCGAAGAAGATCGCGTCGACGTCCGGATGCGCCGCCAAGAGTTGCAGGAACAGCTCGCCCCCCAGGCCCACGGACGAGGCGCGCGGGGTCAGCACTTCCAGGTCCGGGTCGTACAGACCGGCCTTCTGCACGGCGCGGCGGAAACCTTCGCCGCGCAGCAGGGTGCGCTGGTCGAGCTGCGCGCCGATGTAGGCCAGGCGCTTGCGCCCGCGGGACAACAGGTGTCCGGCGGCGGTCTCGCCGGCGCTGAGCTGGGAGAAACCGACGCAGTTCACCCCGGCGGCGCTGTCCAGTTCCATCATGTAGACGCAGGGGATGTTGCTGGCCTCGATCATCCGCCGCGAGCTTTCGGTGCGGTCGAAGCCGGTCAGCAGCAGACCGCGCGGCTGGTACGCCATGTAGTTGCGCAGCAGTTTCTCTTCTTCGTCGCGGGAGTAGTGGAAGTTGCCGATCAGCACTTCGAAGCCCTTGGGCGTCAGCACCCGATGAATGGCTTCCAGGGTGTCGATGAACAGCAGGTTGGACAACGAGGGCACCAGGACCACCACCGAATGGCTCTGGGCCGAGGCCAGGGCGCGGGCGGCGGGGTTGACCACGTAGTTGAGGTCGAGGGCGGCTTTCTGCACCTTTTCCACCAGTTCCGTGGCGACGGTGCTGACCCCGCGCAGCGCGCGCGACGCGGTGATCGGGCTGACCCCGGCCAGGCGGGCGACTTCATTGAGGGTGGGACGGCCGGTGGTGCGGGTGTTTTTATCGTTCTTGGGGGTGGTCATCGGGCGGCTTGCCAAACAAAAATCAAGGCACTAAGGTAGCGCTGTCCTTTTGCAGCTGCAAATGCGTGAGCGAGGCTTGCCTGATCCTCGCTCTTTGGCGTGGGGCATCAACCTGCTGCAACCCAAAAAAACGACAAGAAGGCGTCGGCAATGTCTGCCTGTGCACTAGAGTCATAGCTAGCAAAGGTAGCGCTGTCTGCGCGCTGAGGTGTTACATGAATCATCCCATCACCGCCCTGGTCATCATGGGCGTTGCCGGTTGCGGCAAGACGTGCGTCAGCCAGGCCCTGTGCCAGTTGAGCGGCGCCACTGCCATTGAAGGCGATACTTTCCATCCGGCCGCGAACATCGACAAGATGAGCGCGGGGATCCCCCTGAACGATGAAGACCGCGCCGGCTGGCTCGACAGCCTGTGCGATGAGCTGCGCCGCGTCGACGCATTGGGCGAGCGCCCGGTGCTGACCTGCTCGGCGCTCAAGCACGCCTACCGCGAACGCCTGCGCAGCGCCTTGCCGGGCCTGGGCTTCGTGTTCCTCGAACTGACCCCCGAAGTGGCCGCCGACCGCGTGTCCCACCGGCCGGGCCACTTCATGCCGGCCACGCTGATCGAAAGCCAGTTCGCCACGCTCGAATCGCCCAAGGGCGAACCGCTGACCCTGGCGCTTGACGCCTCGGTGCACAGCGTCGACGAGCTGGCCGCCCAGGCCCATCAATGGTGGCTGGTCAACGGTCTGAAACAGGCGGTATGACTGTGTTCGAAGAGATAGCGCTGTCCTCCCGACTTCTGATCAACCCGCTTTAATAACAACAACAAACCAGGAGACACCCCCTATGTTTGGCATGTCCCACGACGCCTACCTGCTGCTCGATGCAGTGGTCACGGTGATCGGGCTTATCGTCCTGATCACCAAGTTCAAGATCCACCCCTTCATCGCCCTGACCATCGCCGCCGCGTTCCTCGGCCTGACCTCCGGCATGCCCATCGGCACCATCATCAAGGCGTTCCAGGACGGCTTCGGCGGCGTGCTCGGTTTCGTCGGCATCATCCTGGCGCTGGGCACCATGCTCGGCAAGATGATGGCCGAGTCCGGCGGCGCGGACCAGATCGCCCAGACCCTGATCCGCGCCTTCGGCAAGGACAAGGTGCAGTGGGCGATGATGTTCGCCGCGTTCCTGGTGGGCATTCCGCTGTTCTTCGAGATCGGCTTCGTGCTGCTGATCCCGCTGGTGTTCATCGTCGCCCGGCGCACCGGCGTGTCGATCATCAAGATCGGCATCCCGCTGCTGGCCGGCCTGTCCGCCGTGCACGGCCTGGTGCCGCCGCACCCGGGCCCGCTGCTGGCCATCGGCGTGTTCGGCGCCGACATCGGCAAGACCATCCTGTACGGCCTGATCGTCGCGCTGCCGACCGCCATCATCGCCGGGCCGATCTTCGGTACGTTCATCGCCAAGCACATTCCGGGTCACCCGAACCAGGAACTGGTGGACCAACTGGCCCGCGAGACCGACTCGACCGACCTGCCGAGCTTCGGCATCACCTTGCTCACCGTGCTGCTGCCGGTGTTCCTGATGCTGCTCAAGACCTTCGCCGACGTGGCGCTGCCGGACGGCCATTTCTTCCGCACCTGGATGGACATGATCGGCCACCCGATCTCGGCGCTGCTGCTGGCGTTGCTGCTGTCGCTGTACACCTTCGGCTACAAGCAGGGCATCGGCTCGAACCAGATGCTCAAGTGGCTCGACGCGAGCCTGGCGCCGACCGCCGCGATCATCCTGATCATCGGCGCCGGCGGCGGCTTCAAGCAGATGCTGGTGACCAGCGGCGTGGGTGATGTGATCGGCCACATGGCGGTCAGCGCGCAGATCTCGCCGATCCTGCTGGCCTGGCTTGTGGCGGCGGTGATCCGCATCGCCACCGGTTCGGCCACCGTGGCGACCATCACCGGCGCCGGCATCGTGGTGCCGGTGGTGGGGATGATCCCGGGCGTCAACCGTGAGCTGCTGGTGCTGGCCACCGGCGCCGGTTCCCTGATCCTGTCCCATGTCAACGACGCCGGCTTCTGGCTGGTCAAGCAGTACTTCAACATGACCGTGGCGGAAACCTTCAAGACCTGGACGGCGATGGAAACCATCCTGTCGGTGGTCGGCCTGGGCTTCATCCTGCTGCTGTCGCTGTTCGTTTAAGCGATCCGGCAGGCACAAAAAAACCGCAGCGATGCGGTTTTTTTGTGGGGGGCGTTCAGCCAGCGGTCTTCGGGGCCAACCCGTCCGCCCGGAACATCCCGCGGATCCCGCGCACGGCCTGGCGGATCCGGTCCTGGTTCTCGATCAGCGCGAAGCGCACGTGATCGTCGCCGTACTCACCGAAGCCGACGCCTGGCGACACGCAGACCTTGGCCTCGGCCAGCAGCTTCTTGGCGAACTCCAGCGAGCCCAGGTGCGCGTAGGCCTCGGGGATCTTCGCCCAGACGTACATCGAAGCCTTCGGGTTCTCGACCATCCAGCCCAGTTCGTGCAGGCCCTTGACCAGCACGTTGCGCCGCTGGCGGTACTGCTCGGCGATGTCGCGCACGCATTGCCGGTCGCCTTCCAGCGCCGCGATGGCCGCCACCTGCAGCGGGGTGAAGGTGCCGTAGTCGTGGTAGCTCTTGATCCGCGCCAGGGCGCTGACCAGTTCCGGGTTGCCGACCATGAAGCCGATGCGCCAGCCGGCCATGTTGTAGCTCTTGGACAGGGTGAAGAACTCCACCGCGATGTCCTTGGCGCCGGGCACCTGCATGATCGACGGGGCCTTCCAGCCGTCGTAGACGATGTCGGCGTAGGCCAGGTCGTGCACCACCAGTACGTCGTACTGCTTGGCGAGGGCGATCACCCGTTCGAAGAAGTCCAGCTCCACGCACTGGGCGGTGGGGTTGGACGGAAAGCCGAGGATCATCATCTTCGGTTTCGGGATCGAGCCGCGGATGGCCCGCTCAAGCTCGGCGAAGAAGTCCACGCCGGGCACCAGCGGCACCGAACGCACCTGGGCGCCGGCGATCACGGCGCCGTAGATGTGGATCGGGTAGCTCGGGTTGGGCACCAGCACCGTGTCGCCCTGGTCCAGGGTCGCCAGCATCAGGTGCGCCAGGCCTTCCTTGGAGCCGATGGTGACGATGGCTTCGCTTTCCGGGTCGATCTCGACCTCGTAGCGTTCCTTGTACCAGTTGGAGATCGCCCGGCGCAGGCGCGGAATGCCCTTGGACGTGGAATAGCCGTGGGTGTCTTCGCGCTGGGCGACGGTGACGAGTTTCTCGACGATGTGCGGCGGCGTGGCGCCGTCGGGGTTGCCCATGCTCAGGTCGATGATGTCTTCGCCACGGCGGCGGGCGGCCATCTTCAGCTCGGCGGTGATGTTGAAGACGTAAGGGGGGAGTCGATCGATGCGCGCAAAGCGGCGCGGCGAACCTTGTTCAGCCATTGTTGCCTCGGATAACGTAAGCGCCCGGAACCGTCCGAGCGACGCTGGTCACTGCGGTGACCTGTGGCGGAAGATAAGTGCAGTGATGGCAGGCTGTCCAGCGTGCACGACAACAATTTTTTCCCAAGGAAAACGGTCAATGGAATTCACCAGCGGCTTCTTGCTGAGCCTTTCGCTGTGCCTGGATATCGGCGTGGCCAACATCGCGATGATCACCCTGGCGATGCAGCGCGGCTATTTTCAAGGCTTCGCGCTGGGCCTCGGCACCTGCGTCGGCGACCTGGTCTACGCGGTGCTGGCGCTGGCCGGAATGACGGTCCTGCTGCAGTACGAAACCGTGCGCTGGACGCTGTGGATCGGCGGCTCCGCGCTGTTGGTCTACTTCGCGGCGAAGATGATCTATTCGGCGATTCACCACGAAGCGCTGCTGGCTGAGACGGCTGAGGTGAGCCAGAACTCCCACCGCAAGGAATTCTTGCGCGGGATCTTTCTCGCCATGTCGTCGCCCAGCGCCATCCTCTGGTTCGCGGCGGTGGGTGGCACGCTGATCGCCCGCTCCGGTGGCGGCGGTCCTTTGAGCTCGGCGCTGTTCCTCGGCGGCTTCCTCTGCGCCGGGCTGCTGTGGTCGGCGGGGCTGTGCTTCGCCGCGAGCCATGGCGGCAAGCTGCTGGGTGACAAGCTGTTGCGCTATTCCTACCTGGCATCTGCAGCGATCTTCTGCTATTTCGCGGTCTACGTGATCGTATCCGGTTATAACGAATTCGTCGGTTCCGGCGCCGCCGAGGCCCTGCATTCGCTGTGAATGTGCGAATCGGGTTTGGCTTCTATACTCCCAGCCGAACCCACTTTTTTCGTTCAAGGAGTCGAGTCATGGATGAGCAGAAACGCGTCGAAGTGGCTGAACCTCGCTTCGAACATGGACACTTCCTGCTGATTGCAGGCTTTCGCGATCGCTTCACCAAAGAGACTGTTCAAGACATCCCCGCGCTATGGGAAAAACTGATCCCGCACATCGGAAACATTCCGGGGCAGAAGGGCGAAGTGACCTACGGCGTTTGCAGCAATTTCGACGGCAACGGCGGTTTCGATTACATGGCCGGGGTCGAAATCCGCAAGCTGGACGACTTCCCACAGGAAAAGTATCCGTGGATCGAAATCCTCCCGCGCCAGTACGCGGTGTTCGAACACAAGGGTTCGCTGGATCTGTTGCCGCAGACCATAGACTACATCTACAACACCTGGCTGCCGGCGTCCGGGTACAAAGGGCTCAACGCCCCGGAGCTGGAACGCTACAGCGCCGATTTCAATCCGAAGCTCAAGACCGGCAAGCTGGAAATCTGCGTCCCGGTCGAAAAGAAAACCTGATCGGCAACCGGCAGCGCGAATCCGTTTCGCGCTGCCGGTCGAGCCTTACTTGCCCTTGATCCGTCGCGCCCGCCACAGGTCGATGCCCAGGGTGACGAAGCCGAAGAAGCTGATGCCCAACACCATCAACAAACCGATTTCCACGCTGCTCATAAACGGTTCCCCCCTCGGGTGATCAGAGTCAGGCGTCAGAAATAGACCGTCCCGAATCCGAAGAAAAGCGCTTATACGCAGGCTTTACGCCGCCCTTGCGGATCGATATGAACACCTTATTCCTTTATCCTTGGCGGCCCTGTCTTCACTGATTCCGAGCCGCCATGAACCCCGTCATCCGCCACGTCACCGCCGCCGACCTGGATCGCTGCTACGCCATCGAAACCCTCGCCTACGAAGGCGACGAGGCCGCCACCCGCGAGAAGATCGCCACCCGCATCGCCACCTGGCCGGACGGTTTCATCGTCGCCGAGGTGGACGGTGCCGTGGCCGGGTTCGTCAACTCCGGTGCGGCGTTCGAGGTGCAGATGTCGGACGAGGCCTTCAAGGAATTGATCGGCCACGACCCGGCCGGCCCCAACGTGGTGATCATGTCGGTGGTGGTGCACCCGGACTATCAGGGGCAAGGCCTGGCCAAGCGGCTGATGACCGCGTTCATCGAACGCATGCGCGGTTTGGGCAAGGTGACGATCCATCTGATGTGCAAGGAACGGCACATTCCGCTGTACGCCGGATTCGGTTTTGCCTACATCAAACCGTCCGAGTCCGACCATGGCGGGATGGCGTGGCACGAGATGATCCTGACGCTCTGAGAGCGCTGTCGGCTGACGGACCGCTATCGCGGGCAGGCCCGCTCCCGCAGGGTTCCTTTGTGGGAGTGACTGTGCGTTGATGCCATCGCCAGCGGAAAGGCTCCCACATTGGATCGGGGCGGTCGCAGACTCTGCATCCAACCGAGCCCCCTGTGGGAGCGGGCTTGCCCGCGATGGCGTCAGCGAGGACGCTGCATAACCTGGCTCAGTACAGCGAGCTCTGCACCCGCGCCGGCGCTTCGCGGTCATAGGCTTCGGCGTCGAACTGGCCATCGTTGAGCCGCTTGTGGAAAGCCCCCGCGCTGGGCAGCGCCGAGCGCGGCAGGTGGGTGTCGGGGTTCCACGCATCCGAGCGCACGAACGCTTTGGCGCAATGGAAAAACGCCGCCTCCACCGTCACCAGCAGCACCGTGCGCGCCGGCTTGCCGTTGACGGCGAAGCTGGCCAGCAGCTCGGGCTCGGCGCTGATGGCGGCCGTGCCGTTGACCCGCAAGGTCTCGCCGATGCCGGGAATGATGAACAGCAGCGACACCCGCGGATCGTGCAACACGTTGCGCAGCGTATCGATGCGGTTGTTGCCCGGCCGGTCCGGCAGGGCCAGGGTGCGCTCGTCGAGGATCCGCACGAAGCCTGCCGTATCGCCGCGCGGTGAGCTGTCGAGGCCGTCGGCGCCCGCGGAGCTGACGATCACCAGCGGCGAGAGCCGCACCATCGCCTGGTAGTCCTCGTTGAGAAAGCCGATCTGCTTGCGCACCGCACGCTCGTGGGGCAGGCCGTAGAGGGCTTCCAGGGCTTCAATCGAATCGATCATCGTGCGTTCCTCCAGGGTTCAGAACACCAGGCCCATGCGCCGTTCGTAGCCGACCCGGCCCAGGACCGCCTGGCCGCTGTCGACGAAACCGTGCCGGGCATACAGCGCGATGGCCGCGTCGTTGTCGGCGTCCACCGCCAGTTGCAGGCCCTTGATCTGCGGCCAGGCCTGGCGCGCGGCCTCGGGCAGCGCTTGCAGGCAGGCCTTGCCGTAACCCCGGCCCTGGGCGCGGCGGTCGACTTGAAGCGCATGCAAGGTGGCGCTGTGTTCGTCGGCCCAGTCCGGCAGCGCCGGCGGACGTTTGAGCAGCAGGAAGGCGACGGGCACGTCTTCGTCCAGCAGGGCAAAGCCCTTCACGCCTGCATGGGTGTGCAGGGTCTGCAGGGCGGTGTGGATGTCGCCGGAATACTTGATCTGCCCGGGATGGATTTCGATCGTCTCGAGCTGCTGGCGCTGGGCGGCATTCAGGCTGTCGTACGGCACGAGTCTGGCTGACACGGGAATTTCCTTTTTCCTACGAAGTTGAGCAACGGATTCTACCGAGCAGAGTGAGGGCGAAACATTTAATTTTCGAGTCCTGTCGATCCGGCGGATCACCGAACGACTAAGGGTGTCTTCCAACAACAATCACGGAGAACACCCATGAACGCACAAGCGCAGATCCAGACCCTGATCGACACCTACCGCCAGGCCGTCATGTCCAAGGACGTGGACAAGGTCATGGCCCTCTACGCCGACGACATCGTCTCCTTCGACGCGATCAAGGCCCTGCAATTCAAGGGCAAGGCCGCCTACCGCGCCCATTGGGTCGCCTGCATGGAAATGTGCCCCGGCCCGCACATCTTCGAGTTCCACGAAGTCGCCATCGAGACCTCGGACAGCATCGCTTTCGCCCATTGGGTGGCCAACTGCGGCGGCACCAACGACAAGGGCGAAACCCAGAGCTGCTGGATGCGGGTCACCGCGTGCTACCGGCTGGCGGGCGGCGCATGGCGGATCGTCCACGAGCACTGGTCGGCCCCGTTCGACCCGATGAGCGGCGCGACCCTGTTCGACGTGCAGCCGTAAGCGGCGCGCGGTTCGCCAAAGCGCCGATCTGCGGCCATAGTTGATCCGTCCGGTTCAGGAGTGAGCGATGAAATACCTATGCCTGGTGTACAGCGACGAGCGCCTGCTGCACTCGTCGCCCGACAGCCCCGAAGACGCCGAATGCTGGGCGTATGCCGAGTCGATCCAGGGCAGCGGCCGGATGGTCGCCGCCGAGGCGCTGGAGTCGGTGCAGACCGCCACCACGGTGCGCATGCGCAACGGCAAGGTGTCGGTCACCGACGGCCCGTTCGCCGAAACCAAGGAGCAGTTGGCCGGCTTCTACCTGATCGACGCCCGGGATCTCAACGAAGCCATTCAGGTCGCCGGGCACATTCCGGCGGCCCGGGTCGGTTGCGTCGAGGTGCGCCCCGTCCGTCAGCTGAACGTCTGACCCATGGCGGACGCAGCGGTCCGGGCGCGGGTCGAGCAGGTCTACCGCGAAGATTCGCGGCGGATCCTGGCGACGCTGATCCGCCTGCTGGGGGATTTTGACCTCGCCGAAGAGGCCTTGCACGAGGCGTTCTTCGTCGCGGTCGAGCGCTGGCAGCGCGACGGCGTGCCCGACAATCCGCGCACCTGGCTGGTGTCCACCGGGCGCTTCAAGGCCATCGACGTGCTGCGCCGCCGCGCGCGGTTCAGGGCGTCGCGGCCCTTGCTGCTGGCCCAGGTGGAAGAACTGGAGCAGGCCCAGTGGAGCGACGAAGACGTGGAAGACGACCGCCTGCGGCTGATGTTCACCTGTTGCCACCCGGCCCTGGCGGCGGATGCGCAGGTGCCGCTGACCCTGCGGGAAGTCTGTGACCTCACCACCGAGGAAATCGCCCGGGCGTTCCTGTCGGCGCCGGCGACGATCGCCCAGCGCATCGTGCGGGCCAAGGCCAAGATCCGTGACGCGAAGATCCCCTATCAGGTGCCGAGCCTGAGTGAACTGCCTGAGCGGCTGGACAGCGTGCTGCGGGTGATCTACCTGGTGTTCAACGAAGGCTATTCGGCTTCCGACGGCGCGCAGGTCGTGCGCGAAGACCTGACGCGCGAAGCGATCCGCCTCGGCCGGTTGCTGATGGAGCTGTTGCCGGAGCCGGAGGTCATGGGCCTGTTGGCGCTGATGCTGCTGCATGAGTCGCGGCGGGCGGCGCGGACGTCGCCCGAGGGCGAGCTGATTCTGCTGGAGAACCAGGACCGCGCGCGCTGGGATGCGCAATTGATCGCCGAGGGCGGCGCGCTGGTCGAGCGGGCGTTGACCACCCGGCGGTTCGGGCCGTACTGCCTGCAAGCGGCGATAGCGGCGGTGCATGCCGAGGCGCCGACGGCGGCCGAGACCGACTGGGCGCAGATCGTCGGCCTGTACGACGTGCTGCTGCGGGCGACGCCGTCGCCGGTGATCGAGCTGAACCGGGCGGTGGCGGTGGCCAAGCGCGACGGGGCGCTGGCCGGGCTGACGCTGATCGAAGGGATCCTGGAGCGCGGCGAATTGCAGGATTACCACCTGGCGCATTCGGCGCGGGCGGAGTTCTGCCGGCAACTGGGGCGAACCGACGAGGCGCGGACGGCGTATGCGCGGGCACTGGAACTGACCCGGCAGGCACCGGAGCGGCGGTTCATCGAGGGGCGCTTGCGCGAGTTGGGCTGAGCCTTGAGGACCATCGCCAGGCCGCTGACGATGGGGTCCTCAAGAGCGGCAGCGATGCATCAGGCCTGCTGCCGGGTCGCCGCCATGACGATTTCGCGGATGCACACGCCTTGCGGCTGCTCATACGCATAGGCAATCGCGGTGGCCACGTCCTCGGCGCTGAGCACGGTGCCGCCCATGTCCTGTTTCCAGGCCTGGTAGCCGGTCTTGATCGCTTCGTCCGTGGTGTGGCTCAGCAGTTCGGTCTCCACCGCCCCCGGCGCAATGGTGGTGACGCGCACGTTGTGCGGCGCCAGTTCCTCGCGCAGGTTCTCCGACAGCCCGTGCACGGCGAACTTGGTGCCGACGTACGCCACGTGGTTGGGGAACGTCTTGCGCCCGGCCACGGAACTGACGTTGATGATCGTGCCGCGCTTGCGTTCGATCATGCCGGCCACCACGGCGTGGATGCCGTTGAGCAGGCCCTTCACGTTCACATCGAGCATGCGCTCCCACTGGGCCGGATCCTGCTGGCTGATCTCACCCAGCAGCATCACCCCGGCGTTGTTGATCAGCGCATCGGCCGGGCCGAACTGCGCCTGGGCTTCGGCGACGGCGGCCAGCACCGCGGTGCGGTCGGTGATGTCGACGCGGCGGCTGAGGGTGTTCGGCAGCGCCAGGGCCTCCAGGCGTTCGATGCGCCGGGCCAGCAGCAGCAGCGGGTGGCCGGCGGCGCTCAGGCGGCGGGCGGCGGCTTCGCCGATGCCGGAACTGGCTCCGGTGACGATGATCAACGGTTTGCTCATGACTGCACTCCTGAAGCAAAAAAACGAATGGCTGGATGTGCGGCGAAGTATATTTAGCCCGTTTCAGGCTGAAAAATGCCTTATTTCTCTGTCTGGTATCGGAACGGTCTATGGATATCCGCCATCTCAAAGCCTTCCTCGCCGTGTTCGAGGAACGCAACATCACCGCAGCGGCGCAGCGCCTGTTCATCAGCCAGCCGACGCTGTCGGTGACGGTCAAACAGCTTGAGGAGGAGCTCGGCGCCACTTTGTTCGTGCGCCAGCCGCGCGGGGTGGAGGTCAGCGACGAGGCGCGCCTTTTGTACCCGCAGGCCCGGCGCATGGTGGCCGAGGCCCAGGCCCTGAGCCGGATGTTCCGCAGCGGCGAACACCGCGTGCCGCTGACCCTGGGCATCGAAGGCGACATCGCCGCCAGCCATATCGAAGCCTTCGTGCGCATGGCCCGCCAGGCCTTGCCTCATCTGCTGCTGACGCTGGAGGAGGGCTGCCTGGGCGACGGTCGGCTGGCGGTCGAAGAGATGTGCTGCGAGGACGAACTGTTCCTGCCGTTGTGGGAGGAGCCCTACGTGCTGGCGCTGCCGGCCGATCACCCGATGGCCGCTGCCGAGGCGGCGTGGGCCCCCATCGAAGACTGGATCACCTGCCCGCAGCATCCGTCCCATCAGCGCCTGATGGCGCTGTACGGCCGTTCGCCTCAGGCCGTGGCCGGGCATGCCGGATCGTTGCGCCAGGCGCTGCACATGGTGGTGGCGGGCATTGGCGCAGCGATGCTGCCGCGCTCGTTGGCGGCCGGGCACGGGCGGGTGGCGGTGCGGGCGCTGCACCTGCCGGCGCCGACCCGGCGGGTGGGCCTGTGCTATGCGGCGCAGGCACTGGAGCTGCCGGCGATGCGCGGGTTGCATGAGTTCTTTCAGGTGAACCGGCCTGCGGTGATCGACGCGGCTTGAGCGGTTGTGTGCGGGGACGCCATCGCGAGCAGGCTTGCTCCCACAAGGGAACGCATTCTTCTGTAGGAGCGAGCCCGCTCGCGATCGGCCGCGCCGCTATTCCAGCATCTGGCTGAGCATCCAGCTTCCCGCCGGCCCCGGCGGAAACTGCCGCGACCACAGCGCATCGACGAACACCGGTTTTGGCCAGCCGCGCACGTTCAGCTCCGTCAACGTACCGTTGCCGAAGCGCCCCACCAGCCAGCGCGGCAGCGGCGCCCAGCCGAACCCGCGCTGGGCCATTTCCAACAGCATCAGGTAGCTGGGCGCCGACCAGACGCGGCCCTTGGCCCGGGAGCCGTAGGGATTGACGATGGTCGCCAGGCGCAGTTCGCGGTGCTGCTCCAGCACCTGCGGATCGATGGACTCCAGCGCCGCCAGCGGGTGTCCGCGTCCGACGAATAGCGCGATCTCAGTGCGCTCGTCCACCGTGGCGGTCTCCAGGTCCGGCGGGTAATGGTCGCGCATCTCGACGAACGCCAGATGGGCCCGGCCCCGTTGCACCAGGGCGATCAGGTCGTCGCATTCGGCGATCAGGCATTCGAGCTCCAGGTCCGGGTAACGCTGTTCGAAGGCGCTGAGCGTCGCTTCGAAGCGGTCGGACTGATAGGTGTCGGAAATCGCCACCGTCAGCTTCGGCTCGACCCCTTGTGCCAGTTGCCGCGCGGTCATTTCCAGGCGGCTGCCGGCCGCCAGGATCGCCTCGGCCCGTTGCAGCATCACATGGCCCGCCGGGGTCAGGGTCGGCTTGCGGCTGCTGCGGTCGAACAGGACCAGGTCCAGGTCGATCTCAAGGCTCGCCACCGCTGCGCTGATGGTCGACTGACTGCGCCCCAGCTTGCGCGCCGCCGCCGAAAACGAGCCCTGGGTCGCGGCCTGGACAAACGCCTGCAGCACTTCTTGAGAGGCCATGAACTATCGCCTTGATCGATGGTTATTGATTAGGAAGTATCGGTGCGGGGTTGGATGATGGCAACCATCATCACTCAAGGAGTCAGGTCATGACGGCCCCTAAATCCATCACTGAACGCATTTGCCAGGCCATCGGTTTCGAGGTGTTGGCGATTCTTGTCTGCACGCCGCTGCTGGCCTGGATCATGGGCAAGCCGCTGCTGGACATGGGCGTGGTCACCGTGCTCGTCGCCGTGTTGGCGCTGTTGTGGAACGTGGTGTTCAACGGCGCGTTCGACCGCGTGCTCAAGCGTTTGCGCATTCGCCACAACGCCTGGGTGCGGGTGGTGCATGCGCTGCTGTTCGAGGGGGGACTGGTGGTGATGGGCGTGCCGCTGATCGCCTGGTGGCTGTCGGTGAGCCTGTGGCAGGCGTTCCTGCTCGACATCGGCGTGCTGCTGTTCTTCCTGCCCTACACCTATGTGTACCACTGGGCGTATGACGTGGTGCGCGAGCGGCTGGTGCTGCGCACTGCCTGCGAGGGCTGAAGGGAACGGCGCCGGCCGGGCCGGCGCCATCGCCAGCAGGCTGGCTCCCACAAGGTTCTGCGGTGAGCACAAAGGTTGCGTTCACCCGGATCCCCTGTGGGAGCCAGCCTGCTGGCGATGACGTCAGTGGGGGCAGGGCAAGGCAACTGCCCCCACTGCGCGATCAAACGTGGAAGTAACCCACGCACGAATCGAACGGCAGGCGCTTGAGCTCGATCTTGTTCAGGTCCAGCACTTCGCGCAGGGCCTTGGTTTCGCCCGGGAAGTTGCGGTAGGCCACTTCGTCCAGCACCACGATGGCGCCTTTTGGCATGTACGGCAGGAAAGTCTCCAGCGCGACCTTGGTCGACTCGTACAGGTCGGTGTCCAGGATCAGCATGGCCACGACCAGGTCAGGACGGGTCTTGACCCACTCCGGCACGGTCTTGACGATGTCGCCCTTGACCAGTTCGCAGCGCGGAATGCGGTTGACCGGACGCAGCAAGTCGTTGGCGTCGATCATGTCCTGGATCAGCGACTGGTCGGTGTCGGAGAACATGGTTTCGTTGACGTCGGCCGGATCGTCGGTCTTGCTGATGCTCTGGAAGCCTTCGAAGGTGTCGAAACCGACGATGGAGCGGTTGATCGCGTACGGCTCCAGGATCATCGACAGGTGCATGTAGAGCATCAGCGAGTTGCCCTTGTACACGCCGCACTCGATGATCGCGCCCGGGATCTCGGCGACTTTCTTGAACAGTTCCATGCGCGACAGCGCGGCGGTGACGCCGATGCGGTTGGCGAACACGAACGGGGCATCGGCCACGTATTCGGCGTCCACGCGCTTGAGGACGCCGGCGCGGGTTTCGTTGTATTGGGCTTCGGCAGGCGTGATGCGACGCTTGGTCATTGCTGGATTCCTTGGAAATTCGAGAAGTCGTGGGCGTGGAAGTAGTCTTTGAAGCCGGCGCCGACGTCCGGGCACGCGCTGTCGACGTTGATCGCGCCGCGGTTGTGCTTGAGGTCATCGAGGTGCATCAGGCGGAAGTCGACGCTGAAACGGGTGTGTTGCGTGTGGTTGGCGACCGTGCCGTGCAGGTGCGAGCCGGAGAATATCAGCATGTCGCCGGTGTTGCCGGCCACGCGCAGTTCGGCCGCGGTGTCGATCTCTTCCAGCGGCACCGGGTGCACGCGGACTTCTTCCTTGAGGTTGTCCTTGGCCTTGTGGCGCTGGTTGTTGATCCAGTCGTTGAGGCTCCACTGGGCGGACGAGTTCTTCACCGGCACATCGAAGTAGCTGGTGTTGATCATCATGGTCTGGTCCGGGGAAATGGTGTGCACCGGCATCCAGGTGTTGATCTGGCAATCGACGCTGCCGTACCAGGTGTCGCGGTGCGGCTTGTAGGCGTAGCTGACGCCGGCGTGCAGGTAGTCGTAGTTCGGCACCACGCGGATGCGCGGCACGTCGAAGATGTATTCGCGCGGGTCGACGCCGATCTCGTCGATGAAGCTCAGGATCAGTTCCTTGGCGCGCAGGCTGTTGGTGAACTGGCCCTTGAGGCGGGTCACCAGCACCACGAACTCTTCCACCGGCATCAGCGTGTGCAGCGCCTGGTGGCGGGTTTCGCCGTCGAACGCGGCGGTGATGCTTTCCTGGGCGAATTCGCACAGTTGGCGGGCGGCGCGCAATTGGGTGTTCAGGAAGATGTCGCCGGCGTAGATGGCTTCTTTGAAGTCAGCCTTTTGCTGCAGCTGATTGATATACAGGTTCACGGTTCTTTTCCCTGAATGCATCGAGTGACTTAAGAGTCGGCATCATGCCGGCAAACTGAAGTGCAATCTGAACGGCCGGTGCCCGATGGCGTGGTTATCGGACGGCCGGCGGGCATGCACGAAAAAATCCCGGCCCTGAAACGGGCCGGGATTTTTTCGTGCGGCGGGCGGTTCAGAAAATCAGGGTGAACAGCCAGTACAGGCTCCCCGACAGCACGATCGCCGCCGGCAGCGTCAGCACCCAGGCCATCAGCAGGTTGCGGATGGTCTTCATCTGCAGGCCGCCGCCGTTGGCGACCATGGTGCCGGCCACGCCGGAGGACAGCACGTGGGTGGTCGACACCGGCAGACCGAACATGTCGGCGGCGCCGATGGTCAGCATCGCCACGGATTCGGCCGACGCGCCCTGGGCGTAGGTCAGGTGGGTCTTGCCGATCTTCTCGCCGACCGTCACCACGATGCGCTTCCAGCCCACCATGGTGCCCAGGCCCAGGGCGATGGCCACGGCGATCTTCACCCACAACGGAATGAAGCGGGTGGCGTTGTCGATCTGCTGCTTGAACAGTTGCAGCTTGCCGGTGGCGTCGGCGTCGAAGCCGCCGACCTTGTTCTTGTCCATCAGGCGGATGGTTTCGCTGGCCAGGTACATGTCGTTGCGCACGTTGCCCATGGCCTCGGCGGGCACCCTGGACAGCGAGCCATAGCCTTTCACTTCCTCACCGATGTGCCCGGTCAGTGCGGCGAGGGCGGGGATCAGTTGCGGCGTCGCCTCTTTGCTGCGCACGTAGTCCGACAGCACCGGGCGCGGGTCGGCCGGGGCCGGCAGCGGCGCGTGCTTGACCAAAGCCTGTTGGGTGACCTCGGCCACCGCCGCGAACTGCAGGGTCTGGTCGGCGGGCATGGTGCGGTTCAGCGCGTAGGCCATCGGCAGGGTGCCGACCAGGATCAGCATGATCAGGCCCATGCCTTTCTGGCCGTCGTTGGAGCCGTGGGCGAACGACACGCCGGTGCAGGTCAGGATCAGCAGGCCGCGGATCCACCACGGCGGCGGGGTGTCGCCCTCGGGGGCCTTGTACAGCGAACGGTTCTTGACGAACGCGCGCAAGGCCAGCAGCAACAGCGCCGCGCAACCGAAGCCCACCAGCGGCGACAGCAGCAGGGCGTAGCCGACCTTGGTCGCCTGGGCCCAATCCACGCCGCTGGTGCCGTCGCGCCCGTGCATCAGGGCGTTGGCCACGCCGACGCCGATGATCGAACCGATCAGGGTGTGCGACGACGAGGCCGGCAGCCCCAGCCACCAAGTGCCGAGGTTCCACAGGATCGCGGCGATCAGCAGGGCGAAGATCATCGCGAAGCCGGCGGACGAGCCGACCTGCAGGATCAGTTCCACCGGCAGCAGGGCGATGATGCCGAACGCCACCGCGCCGCTGGACAGCAGCACCCCGAGGAAGTTGAAGAAGCCGGACCACACCACCGCGAAATGCGGCGGCAGCGAATGGGTGTAGATCACCGTGGCCACGGCGTTGGCGGTGTCGTGGAAGCCGTTGACGAACTCGAAGCCCAGCGCGATCAGCAGCGCCACGCCCAGCAGCAGGAACGGTGTCCAGGTGGTGACCACGGTGCCCAGCTCGTGCATGTCGTGCATCAGGCTGTAGGCGGTGAACAGCAGACCCAGGGCCAGCACCGCGAAAAACACCACATAGGTGAAGGGACCGGTTTTCTTGTCGAGGGCTGGCCTGCCGCTGGAAGCGGACGGTTGGCCGGCGGTCAGGGAGGGCGTCGCCATGGGAGGACATTCCTGAGCGGGGGAAGGAGTGTCGCCCATGATCGTTGCTGAATATTACAGAGAGACTGCGGCAGATCAGTGTTTGGTGGATTGACTGCGCCGTCGGTCCGGATCCGGACGGGCCGGCGCCACCGCAAGCAGGCTTGCGATGGCGGCAACTCAGTAATCGCGCCGTTTGCGAAACGCCCAGCGTCCGGCGATCAGGGTGAACGTCGCCACCAGCGCCACCAGGATCCAGAACCCCTCAGGATCCTGCGCCAGCGGCACGCCGCCGACGTTCATGCCGAAGAAACCGGCGATGATGTTGATCGGCAGCGCCAGCACCGTGACCACGGTCAGGGTGAACAGCGTGCGGTTGCTCTGTTCGTTGACGTTGGCGGCGATCTCTTCCTGCAGCAGTTTGATCCGCTCGCCCAGGGCCGTGAGGTCGTTGATGATCAAGGCGAACTCTTCGGTGGACTTGCGCAGTTCCTTGACGTCTTCCTTCTGCAGCCACGCCGGCGGGCGGTTGAGCAGGCGCAGCAGCGAGCCCGGCTCCAGCGCCAGCAGCCGTTGCAGGCGCACCAGCACCCGGCGGTTGGCGCCCAGCTCGGCGCGGTTGGTCGACAGCCGCGAGGACAGCAGTTCGTCCTCGACCTGATCGACGCTCAGGCTGGTCTTGCGCACGATCTGGGTCAGCACTTCGCCCTGGTCGCGCAGCAGGTGCACCAGCAGCTCCAGCGGCGAGCGGAAGCATTCGCCGGCCTTCACCGAGGAACGCAGCTTGTCCACCGAGTGCAGCGGTTGCAGGCGTGCGCTGACGATCAGCTTGCCGCGCACGCAGACCCACAGGGTCGAGACGTCCGAGGACACCATGCTGCTGAGGTTGAACACCACGTCGTTGACCACCGCCAGCAGGGCCGAGTCGACGTGCTCGATGCGGGTCGAGCGCGAGCCTTCGTGCAGCGCCTCGAAGAACTCCTCGGGCAATTGCAGGTGGCTCTTCATCCAGCGTTCGCACGCGGCATGGGCCAGGTTCAGGTGCAGCCAGAGGAACTCGTCGCCTTCGCCGTCGTTCTGCAGGCAGCGCAGGGCCGTGGCCGAATCGACTTCGCGGCCGCGTTCGCCGGGGCGGAAGCGAAAACCGTAGAGCAAACCGAACAGGTCGGGATCGCGATGACCGAGGTCGAGGCTGTGGTTCATGGAGACTCGCAGGGGAGGGCGTCTGTCGCGGGAGAGACAGGCTCACGTGTGCCCCATCATGGCGACGCTTTGTGACGGTTGCGTGACGGCAAAGTGACTGCCGTTCAAGGGTTTACCGGCGGTCGGATTTTTCTCAAGAAGCGCGCTGGTGCGCCGATCACGCATAGGTTAGGTTGCGCGCCTTCGGCCAAGAGCCAAGGCCCGCCGACACGGATGTCCGGCACCATTCACGTCTTACCGGGCGTGCCTCATCCCTGTCATGAGTACCTTGCGATGCTGCAAAAATCCCTGAGAGCGCAAATTCTCGCCCTGCTGAGCGGCAGCCTGCTGGCGATGCTGTTGATCGCGCTGTCCTGCTTCCATTTCCTGTCCAACGGCGTGCAGAGCTACAGCCAGCTGATCGCCGGCCCGCTGCACACCTCGCAACTGATCGACGAAGCCAACCTGCAGTTCAAGGTGCAGGTGCAGGAGTGGAAGAACGTCTTGCTGCGCGGCAAGCAGCCGGCGGACCTGGCCAAGTACTGGGGCCAGTTCGAGGAGCGTCAGCGTGACGTCCAGACCATACTGGGCGAGCTGGCGGGCCAGCCCGGCATCGAGCCTTCGCTCAAGAGCCGCATCGAGCGCCTGCGCGAAGAGCACCGTCTGCTGGGCGCCGCCTACCAGAAGGGCCGCGACGCCTACGTGGCCGCCGGGGCCGATCCGGCGGCCGGCGATGCCGCCGTCAAGGGCGTGGATCGCGCCGCCAGCGACCAGATGAGCGAACTGGTGGCCGAACTGCGCAAGCAAGGCACCGAGCAATCGGCGCTGATCAGCGCCAGCGCCGACCGTACCGTGTGGCTGGGCCTGTTGGTGATGCTCGCCTCCGGTCTGCTGATCGGCCTGCTGAGCCTGTGGCTGGTCAACCGCAACCTGGTCGAGCCGATCCGCAAACTGATCGGTTACGTCAGCCTGTTGAGCCAGGGCAAGTTTGCCGAGCGCGTGGCCAGCAACCGTCAGGACGAGCTGGGCAACCTGGCCGCAGCGGCCAACACCCTGCGCGATTTCCTCGCCGAGACCTTCAGCCACCTGCAACGCAGCGCCAAGGACCTGGACAGCGCCAGCGGCGAGCTGAACGCCATCGCCACCCTGATGGCCGGCGGCACCAACGAGCAGTTCAGCCGCACCGATCAGGTGGCCACGGCGATGAACGAAATGTCTGCCACCGCCCAGGAAGTCGCTCGTCACGCGGCGGACGCGGCGCGGGCCGCCGACGATGCCGACCAGTCCGCCCAGCAGGGCGAGAAGGTCATGCAGAACACCATTCACGCCATCACCCAGATGCGCGGCGAGATCGCCAACACCGCCACGGTGATCCGTCGCCTGGAGGCCGACAGCGGCCGCATCGGCAAGGTGCTGGAAGTGATCCGCGGCATCGCCGAGCAGACCAACCTGCTGGCGCTCAACGCCGCCATCGAAGCGGCCCGTGCCGGCGAGGCCGGACGCGGTTTCGCGGTGGTGGCCGACGAGGTGCGCAACCTGGCGCAGCGCACGGCGGAGTCGATCATCGAGATCAACCAGATCATCCACAGCGTGCAGACGGGCGCAGTGGACGCCGCCCACGCCATCGACAGCGGCCAGACCCGCAGCGACGAAAGCGTCGAGCAGGTGACTCAGGCCGGCGCCATGCTCGAGCGCATCACCCACGCGGTGGAAGCGATCCGCGACATGAACCGCCAGATCGCCACGGCGGCCGAAGAACAGACCTCGGTGGCCGAGGACATCTCGCGCAACCTGACCGAAATCACCTCGATCGCCAGCACCAACCTCGACAACGTCCAGCGCACCGAAAGCGCCAGCCAGAACCTGCACGGGCTGTCGGGGCAACTGAACGAAGTCACCGCCCGCCTGAGCGCCTGACGCCTGCGAACCTGTGGGGGCCAGACTGTTGGCGGTGGGGCCGGCACTGGAGATGCCAACAGTGCCGGCCCTATCGCTGGCAAGCCAGCTCCCACAGGTTCCGGGTCGTTCACAGATACAGGGCTGAACCCAGACACTGTGGGAGCCGGTTTGCCAGCGATGGCGGTGGGTCAGGCAACAGGGATGTCGGCAGTGCCGGCCTCATCGCTTGCAGGCAAGCTCCTACAGGTTCCGGGTCGTTCACAGATACAGGGCTGAACCCAGACACTGTGGGAGCTGGCTTGCCAGCGATGGCGGTGGGTCAGGCAACAGGGATGTCGGCAGTGCCGGCCTCATCGCTTGCAGGCAAGCTCCTACAGGTTCCGAGTCGTTCTCAGATGCAGGGTTGAACCCAGACACTGTGGGAGCTGGCTTGCCAGCGATGGCGGTGGGTCAGGCGGTAGAGATGTCGGCTGAGCCGGCCTCATCGCTTGCAGGCAAGCTCCTACAGGTTCCGAGTCGTTCTCAGATGCAGGGTTGAACCCAGACACTGTGGGAGCCGGCTTGCCAGCGATGGCGGTGGGGCAGGCAACAGGGATGTCGGCAGTGCCGGCCTCATCGCTTGCAGGCAAGCTCCCGCAGGGGGTGCGGTGTGCAGGGATCCATTGCGGGAGCCCGCCTGGGCGATGGCGTCCGTTCAGCCAGCGCCGGCCAGGATCAAGTCAATTGCCCTGCAAAGGGGCATCTGCCGTTCAGGTGTCCTGCTTGTTGCTCAGCACCTTACCGGTGGTGGCGTCGAAGTCCACGTCGAATTCCTTGCCGTCGGCGGTGCGCAGTTCGACTTCGTACTCGTAGCCGTTGAAGTGGTTATCCAGGTCGGTGTCGGTGATGGTGGCGCCCGGATGCAGTTTCAGCGCGGCCTGGTTCATTTCTTCCAGCGGCTTGATCTTGCCGTCCTTGACCAGTTGCGGGATCTGGTCGACGCGCACGTCGGCCTGGGCCAGGCCAGCGGTGAGGGTCAGGGCGGCGGCGGTGAACAGGGCAGTCAAAGTCTTCATGGTCTATTCCTTTGGGTGATTCATTCAAGTGGCTTCAGGTTAGCCGCCGCAACTTAACTCACCCTTAAAAAGCGCCGCGGCGGTTTGCGTCGTTTGTTCAATTGCCTGGCGCCCATCCCTTTCATGCTCGGCCTTCATTCAATGGAGGTGGACATGAGACTCATCCTTGCGTGGTGTTACGCGCCGCTGTTCTTCGCAGGATTCATCGGCGCCGCCGTGTGGCTGGCGGCCGCATCGGCCTGGTGGCTGCTGCTGTTGTTTTTGCTGGCGCTGGCGGTGTCGTTCGCGGCGGAGCGGGCCTTGCCCTACGAACCCGACTGGAACCGGCCCGCCGGCGACCGCCGCCGGGATCTGCTGCACGCGTCGGTCAACGAGGCGTTGAACGCCCTCGGCCTGCTGGCGCTGCCGGGGCTGGCGGCGCTGCTGTCGGTCGACGGGCTGTGGCCGCGGACGTGGCCGTTGTGGCAGCAGCTGGGCCTGGCGGTGCTGGTGGCCGACGCCGGCATGAGCCTGATGCATTACGCCAGCCACCGGGTGCGCTGGCTGTGGCGGCTGCACGCGGTGCACCACAGCGTCGAGCGCCTGTATGGCTTCAACGGCTTGATGAAGCATCCGCTGCACCAGGCGCTGGAGGCCACGGCGGGCCTGTTGCCGCTGCTGGTGCTGGGGATTCCCGCCGAGGTCGCGGTGCTGCTGGCGTTCGCCATCGCGATCCAGCTGTTGCTGCAGCATTCCAACGTCGACATGCGCCTGGGGCCGTTGCGTCATGTCTTTGCCTGGGCGCCGCTGCACCGCTTCCACCACATGAAGTACGGGCGGGCGGGGGACGTCAATTTCGGGTTGTTCTTCACCGTGTGGGACTGGCTGCTGGGCACCGCTTTCCACACGCAGGATTACCGGATCGGTGCGGGCGATCTGGGCATCGGCAGCCGGCCGGATTTCCCCCGGGACTACGTGGCGCAGTTGCTTGACCCGTTTGCGAACGCGCACCTGGCCAAGGAGCCGGCGGTGCCCGAAGCGCTGCGCCGCTGAGTCAATCCAGCAGCCGCAGTTCCATGTGCTGCAAGGCCTGGCGGGCGGTAACGCCGAAGAGCTTTTTCAGGCTGCGGGAAAAGTGCGCCGAATCGGCGAACCCGGCGGCATGGGCGGCCTCCGTCACCGGGCGCCCGGCCAGCACCTGCGCCATCGCCAGCCGCAGGCGCCGCCACAGCACCAGGCGCCGTACCGGCAAGCCGACCTGGCTGACGAACAGCCGCTGCAACTGGCTCAGGGACACATGGGCACTGTCGGCCACGGTGCGGGCGGCGATCTTGTCCGTCAGCGAGGCGTCGATGGCCACGAGTGCGCGTTCGATCCGGGGATCGGCGAGCCGCCGGCGGGGGCATTCGCGCAGGGCCCGGCCGAGCGCCGGCAGCGAAAGGGCCGCATCGGACAGCGCATCGCGCAGCACTTGCGCCTCCAGCATCAAGGGCTCGGCGTACACCGTGAACAGCGGATCCGGCGCCTCGACGATGGCGTGGCGAACCTGTGAAGGGATCAGCAGGCGAGAGGCAGTGACGGGGGCATCATCCAGCAGCACCGTCACCGGGCGGCCGGGGGCCAGAATCAGTTGATGGGCGTAGTGGGAGTGGGGCGCGGTGCGCCCCGACATCCCGTGGATCAGGCCATGGTCGCGCCCGAGCCACAGGCGGCCTGTCCACGGGGTGTCCGGCTTCACTCAGAAACCGTTGTTCTTGAGCACCTGATCCACACTGGCGGCGGCCGGGCGCTTGTAGAACTTGAGCAGTTCGCTGGCGCGGTTGGTGAAGATGCCGTCCACGCCGGCGGCCATGACCTTCTCGAAGTCCACCGGCTCGTCGACGGTGTAGACGTGCACCAGCAGGCCCTGGTCGTGGGTGTACTGGTTCATCCACGGCTGCACCAGGTCCGAGTAGCTCTGGTCGCCGCCGTGGGTCAGCTTCGCCGACGGACCGGTGCCGATGGCGCCCTGGGCCTTGGCGTAGTCGATCCACTGCTTGAACTCGGCCTCGGATTTCGGCTCCTGCTTGCCGTAGTAGGTGTTCTTGTCCTTCTCGCCGGAATCGGCGAAGGCCACCTTGGATTTCGGCTCGATGCTGCCTTCACCGACCCACAGCAGCAGGATCTTCGGCACCTGCGGCATTTCCTTCTCCAGCAGCTCCAGGCTGTTCTTCTCGAAGGTCTGCAGGATCACCTTGCCTTTGCCCTGGCCGACGCCCAGTTCGCTCTTGGCCGGTTTCGAACCGGCCGGGCTGAGCCAGCCGCGGTCCTGCAGCTTTTCCTTCAGGTCATGTTCGATGCCGGGGAACAGCTGCGGCTCCTTGGTTTCGATGTACAGGCCCGGCTTGTGCTTGGGGTTGGCCTGGGCGATGTCGATGATTTCGTCGAGGGTCAGGATCTTCAGGCTCGCATAGGAGGCGCGCGCGCGGTCCGGGTAGGCCTTGTTGTACCAGCTGCCGGCGTCCAGGGTTTTCAGCTCGGCCATGGTGAAGGCGTTGGCCGGGCTGTCCTTGCGCTCCGGGAACTTGGCGGCGACGTCGGTGGTGCGCTGCAGGTTGTTGTCGTGCAGGGCGAACAGCACGCCGTCCTTGCTGCGCTGAAGGTCCATCTCCAGGTAATCGGCGCCCAGGTCGCGGGCCAGTTTGTAGGACGCGGCGGTGGATTCCGGCGCGTCGAAGGAAGCGCCGCGGTGGGCGATCACCGCCGGGCGCGGAATCCCCAGGGAGGCGGCCAGTTCGGCAGGGGCCGGCTGGGCGGCTTGGGCCTGGCCGAGACCGAGCATCAGGCTCAGCATCAGGGCGCTTTTGGTGAAAGTGGCGGGCATGTCGAGGTCCTTTCGCAGGTATTTTCGAAGATGTCCCTTTTAGCAACTCAAACGAAAACGTGCTATCGCAAGACCGACATAAACGTACTGAAAGCGAAAATTTCCGCACTTTTGTGCGTTTGTTTGCAGTACGCTTGGCCACGGCAACCGCCCCGGCAGAGGGTGTGCCTCAATGCCCTGCGTGTAAACCTTCGATCACTCTTGTGAGGTTTACCATGCGCATCACATCCCAACTCATCTGCCAGGCCGCCGACCAGCTCAAAGGCTTCGTCGGCCTCAACCGCAAGACCGGCCGCTACATCGTGCGCTTCAGCGAAGACTCCTTCGGCATGGACGTGGCCGACGACGGCATCGTGCCGGCCAGCGAATTCGTCTGGGCCCAGGCCCCGGACCAGGCCATGACCCTCAAGCGTGAGCTGATCCAGCTGCTGCTCGACCAACACATCGATGACCGGATCAACATCACCGAACCGCTGCGGGTGTACATGCGCAAGCGGGAGGTACCGGAGATCGTGGCGGTGCGCAGTCTGGTCAAGGGCTGAGTCCGGGATGACCCGTCTGCAGGCCGGCTATCACAGCGGATCGTGTGATCGCCACGGATCCTGTGTGGCTAGCCTGCTGGCGATGGGGCCCTCAATGACACTGCAGCTTTCAGCCGAACCGGTAATCCCGCTCCACCTTGCACACCCGCGTATGAAACGCCGAATACCAGGTCGAACGCCCGCGCTCGCGGATGGCCTGGTGTTCCGGATGGTTCTTCCATGCCAGGATCGCCGCTTCGCTCGTCCAGTACGACACCGTGATCCCCACGCCGTCGTCGCCCCGGACCGACTCGGCCCCCAGGAAACCCGGCTGGCGTTGCGCAAGTTCCACCATGCGGGCGGCCGCCTCGGCATACCCCTGGTCGCCCTCGGTGCGGGACGAGGTGAAAATCACTGCGTAGTAAGGCGCCTGTGGGGTCTGGGCGATCATGGCCGTCCCTGCGCGCAGGCCTGGACAAACGCACGCACCAACGGCGGCAGCCGGCCCTTGAGCGCTGCCCGTTCGGGCTGGAACAGCGTGGCGACGAAAAACGGGTGATCCGTCAGTTCAATGGCCCGCAGATCGCCGGCCGAGTCGTGGCCCACTGCGTGCAGTCGTTGAGTCAACAGTTCCCTTTCGAACTGCGGATTCACACCGTAGCGGCAGCGATAGCCTTCGTTGATCTGCGACGTTTCATACGCCTTGGCGATCAGCGAACCGGCCGCCAGATGAATGCTGTCCACCGTCTCCACCAACGCGCAGGCCAGCGGCGCAAGCACTGCGCGGTTCGAATCCGGGGACGTTTCGCCGTGTTCGGCATCGGTCCAGCCCAGTACATGGCGGGAAAACTCCAGCACCGCATGCTGAAAGCCGCCGCAGGTGCCGAGGAAAGGGCGCTGGTGCTCGCGGGCAAAACGGATCGCCCGCAACGCGCCGTCTTCGCTTCTGTAAGGGCTGGCCGGGACGCACCAGACACCGTCGAAGGCCTCCAGGGGCGTATCGGCGTCGATCCGGTCGGTGGCCAGCCAGTCGAACTGCACAGTCAGGCCGGTGTGTTCGGCAGCCATGCCGAGGGCGACGGGGATCGCCTGGTGGGCGGTGACGTTCGGGTCGCGGTCGCCGATCAGGGCGATGCGCAGGGCTCTGGATTCCATGAGAGTTCACCGTGCTTGTTGTAGGTCCGGGTCCACTATAGATTGGCGTCCACGCACTCAATATTGGCGTTTGCCCAAGTGATCAATGCAGCCGCGCACTATCGTCTCGACTACCCGGATCTGTCGCTGATCCTCGCCTTGGTGCGTGGCGGCTCCCTGGCCCGGGCTTCGCAGTTGCTGAAAGTGGACGTGTCGACCGTGTTCCGTGCGGTGCGTCGCCTTGAATCCGCGCTCGGCCAGCAATTGTTCGAAAAGAGCCGCGCCGGTTACTTGCCCACCACACTGGCGCGGACGCTGGCTGAACAGGCCGAGCGCGCCGAACAGGCGCTGGAGGCGGCGCGAATCGGCGTGGAGCAGGGCGGGGACGTGGTCAGCGGCACCGTGCGCCTGACCTGCACCGACTCGGTCTTGCAGGGCCTGTTGCTGCCGGCGCTGGTGCAGTTCATGCCGAATTACCCGGCGCTGACCCTGGAGCTTTGCACCTCCAACGATTTCGCCAACCTCAGCCGCCGCGACGCCGACATCGCCCTGCGCCTGACCCGCACGCCGCCGGAGCATCTGGTCGGACGGCAACTGGCGAAGATTTCCTACCGGGTGTGCGCCAGCGAGCGCTACTTGCGCAACGTCGACGCCACGGACCTTGGCGCATTGGCCTGGATCGCACCGGACGATTTCCTGCCCGATCACCCGACGGTCGTCTGGCGCCGTCAGCACTGGCCCGGC
Source organism: Pseudomonas ekonensis (assembly GCF_019145435.1). Lineage (NCBI taxonomy): Bacteria > Pseudomonadati > Pseudomonadota > Gammaproteobacteria > Pseudomonadales > Pseudomonadaceae > Pseudomonas > Pseudomonas ekonensis. Next base: position 888,883 of record NZ_JAHSTS010000001.1, read on the forward strand.
GTGACGCCTGCCTATCGGTGCAACAGCATGCTGTCCGTGACTGAACTGGTGCGGGGCGGATTGGGGGTGGCGGCGTTGCCGGACTTCCTCATCGGCGACGGCCTGCAAGCCTTGAGCGAACCGCTGCACGGTCACGACACGGCCCTGTGGCTGCTGACCCGGCCGGACTGCCGGGCGCTGCGTGCGGTGGTCACGCTGTTCGACGAGCTGGGGCGGGCGTTGCGTTTGCCTTGACGCGGCTCAGCGCTGCGGATTGTCGCGCATGTGCTGGTGCAGCTCGCTGGTCAGGCTTTCGATGCGCTCGGTCAGGTTCTTGGTCATTTCCGTGAGCCGGGTGTTCTGCTCCAGCAGTTCGAGCAACTGTGCGGTGTTCTTCGCGGCCTGGGCCTGGCGTTCGCTGTTGGCCACGGCCAGCGCTTCGCGGTGCTGCGCATCGGCCTCCGACTGGGCCTTGTCCCGTGCGGCCTGGCGGGTCTGGGCCAGCAGGATCAGCGGCGCGGCGTAAGCCGATTGCAGGCTGAACGCGAGGTTGAGGAGGATGAAAGGGTACACGTCGAAATGGGTGACGCCGGACATGTTGAGCACGACCCACAGCACCACGACCAGCGTCTGCGCCCCCAGGAACATGGGCGTGCCGAAGAACCGCGCAAAGGCCTCGGCGCGCAGGGCGAAGGCGTCGGTGCCGAAGGTGGGGGCGAGGTGGGCGTGGGGGCGATGGAAGCGCAGGTGGTCGACTGGGGATGAATCGGGTTTGGACGGGGTCATGGTCGGCTCGGTGGGGCTTTGGGGATTGGGGTCACTATAGCGTTGCGCGGGGGCGGGTGGCCGGGTTGACGGCCACTGCAGAACATTGTGGGCGCCAGCCAAGGCGCTGCAGGACGCGGGGGCGTCCTCAGACGCTGGATCGGCTCAAGGCCACGCAGACGGTGTTCCGTCCGGTGTGCTTGGCGGTGTAGAGCGCCTTGTCGGCGTCATCCAGCCAGTCCAGCGCATCGGGGTAAAGACCTTGATAACGGGCCAGGCCGATGCTCAGGCTGACCCGCAAGGCGGGCACGTCAGGGTGGCGGTAGCGATCCAGGGCCTGGCGCAGTTGCTCCATCAAGGCCTCGACCTTGTTCAGCGGCAGGTTGGGCAGGATCGCGCAGAACTCGTCGCCGCCGTAGCGGCCCGCCAGTTCGCTTTCCGGCAGCAGGCGTTTGACTTCATGGCTCAGTTGACGCAGCACGGTATCGCCGACGATGTGGCCGTAACTGTCGTTGATCGCCTTGAAGTGGTCGATGTCGATCAGGGCCAGAATGGCTTGGCTGCCGTGTTCCCGGCATTGGTCGAACTTCAGGTGCAGCAGGTCTTTCCAGGCGCCGTGGTTGAGCAGGCCGGTCAGGCTGTCGGTGCGGCTCAGGGCGCTGAGGGTGCGCTTGTGTTCGGCCAGCTTGATCGCCAACCGGTAGCAGACCATGCCCAACGCCAGCGGATAAAGGGTGAGCATCGGCAGGCAGGCCCAGACCTGGACCGGCGTGGCCGTGAACGTGAACCGCACGCCGAACAGCGCCCAGCCCAGCAGCACGCCGGCCAGCTGGGCGAGGGCGCCGGGCACGAACAGGCGCAGGCCGCCGGCGGCGACGTTGTTCATGGTCATCATCGAGAGGATGGTCACGGTGGTCAGCGGGTTGAACTGGAAGCACGCGGTCCAGAAACCGCCGCACACCGAGTCATACAGCAGGTTGCGGCGTTCGGCGCGGTAGGGGAAGGCCGAGCGGCTTGAGCATTGGTAGGCGAGGTGGGGCCAGATAAAACCGTTGAACACCAGCAAGGCCCAGAGCCAGGCCGGCATCTCCAGCGGATAGAGGGCGGCGCCGACGCTGAAGAAGCCGACACCCAGGCCGATGGTCCGCGGCAGGTAAATGCGTCTGGCGAATGACAAGCCTTTGCCGCGATGGTTTTCCATGATGTTCTGCGCCAGATTCATTCTGAAACACTTTGATGTGTTTTTCTCGGACTTACCGTTCATCGGCAAATTGTCGGACATTGTCATTTATTCCAGCGGGAATAATCAGTGTCCTTCCGAGCCATTTCACCGTGGGCAGAAGCAGGGCAAGCCCGGTCTAGAGCTGATAGCAGGCCAGGAACATGTCCAGGGCGGACTCCACCACGGTGTGTTGCATGTCGGGGTTCAGCGCGGCCCGGCCCATGGACATCTGTGGCCAGAAACCGAACGCCTTGATCAGCCCCTGTATCTGCTGGGACGCGAACTCAGGATCCACCGGCTTCAGCCGGCCGTCGGCCTGGGCGGCCCGTATCCATGAGGTCAGGCCTTCTTCCCGTTCGCCCAGACGTGCCACCATGTTCTGCGCCCGTTCCGGGGAGTGAATGGTGGTGGCGATCACCACCCGCGCCAGGGTCAGGAAATTCTCGTCGGCCATCAGTTGCACTTTGGCCATCACCCGCTCGCGCAACTGTTCGCGCAGGGGCAGGTCGGCGCTGTAGGGCGTGGTCTGCTCGGCGGAAATCCGCGCCCACAGTTGGTTGAGAATTTCGGCGAACAGCTCCTCCTTGCTGGGGAAGTGGTTGTACACCGTGCGCTTCGACACCCCGGCGGTGGCCGCAATCTTGTCCATGCTGGTGACGTCGAAACCGTTGGCGCGGAATTCGGCGATCGCCGCCTGGATGATGGCTTCGCGTTTGCGGTCGGTGAGGCGTTGGGGGGCTGTCATAAGTTCGATTCGGCAGGCAGAGGGTGAAATTACACTCGGCAGTTTACTTGTCGTCCGGTTTGATGCAACCTAGAAAGTACACCGGTCAGTGTAATGTTGCGTTAATCGGTGCACCCTAAAACCAGATGTCCGGCTGATGCGTGCGTGCCTTGGCCATTTACTGTCCTACCCTTGGAAACCGTGCAATTGCACGGTGCTCTGGAGTCATTCCGTCATGGCCGAATCCGTTTCTTCGATGAGCAACGCCACCGCGCCCGAAGCCTCCCGCCAGGCCCAGGGGCTGTTTCGCAACCATGCGCCGGTGCAGCGTGAAGGTGTTGGCAAGATGATGCGCATCATGTGGAACATGATCTTCCACAAGCCGCGCAATACCCGCCCGGCCGCCGCCATCCCGGTGCAGGCCCTGACCCGCGCCGACTTGCTGGCTGCACCGGACCGCAGCGTCTACCGCCTCGGCCATTCGACCCTGTTGCTCAAGTTGCAAGGCAAGTTCTGGATCACCGACCCGGTGTTCGCCGAGCGCGCCTCGCCGGTGCAATGGGCCGGCCCCAAGCGCTTTCACCAGCCGCCGATCAGCATCGACGAACTGCCGCCGATCGAAGCGGTGATCCTGTCCCACAACCACTATGACCACCTCGACCACCAGGCCGTGCTCAGGCTGGCGGACAAGGTCAAGGTGTTCCTGACCCCGCTGGGCGTGGGCGACACCCTGATCAAATGGGGCATCGATGCCGACAAGGTTCGCCAGTTCGATTGGTGGCAAGGCACCGACGTCGCCGGCATCCGCTTCGTCGCCACGCCGTCGCAGCACTTTTCCGGTCGCGGCCTGTTCGACGGCAACAGCACCCTTTGGGCTTCATGGGTGATCATCGACGGCGACACGCGGATTTTCTTCAGCGGCGACAGCGGCTACTTCGACGGCTTCAAGCGCATCGGCGAGCAGTTCGGCCCGTTCGACCTGACCCTGATGGAAACCGGTGCCTACAACGTCGAATGGCCCCACGTGCACATGCAACCGGAAGAAACCCTGCAAGCCCACCTCGACCTCAAGGGCCGCTGGCTGTTCCCGATCCACAACGGCACGTTCGACCTGGCGATGCACGCTTGGCACGAACCCTTCGACCGCATCCTGGCCTTGGCCTGGGAGCGCAGCGTCGCCATCACTACCCCGCAGATGGGTGAGGCCTTCAACCTGACGCAACCGCAGCGCGGGAGCGCTTGGTGGCTGGCGGTGGCAGGAGAAGGCGACACCGAGGTGGCGGTGCAGGGGGCCTGATCCCGTCCCGGCCGGTTCGCCTCCCTGGGGTGAACCGGATCATTCCGCCATCGCGAAGTCGCTGCGACCGCCAAGATCCTGCGTCACACCCTTCACATTCCCGCCCCGCGCCGGCGCGAAGCCGGGAAAAAACACCAATCCCTGCGCCTCGAACCGGTAGGTCAGCGCCAGCCGCGAGGCCTCCGCCACGTCCTGCTGCGCTTCGAAGCGCTGGATGTCATCCGTGGAGACGCCGGCCTCCCGTGCCAGCGCCTCCACGCTCCAGCCCAGCATCGCCCGGGCCTGGGCACAATGGGTCGGGGTGAACTGGAACAGGGCAATGCGTTCGAGAATGAGGTTCATCGCGGAAGTGGCCATGGTGAGCTCCGGGCGCAAGAATGCTGGCTGAAAATATACTGTGTTTTTGTACAGTTGTTTTCGGGCCTGATCAAACGCAATTTCGCGTTTTTGCGGGCCAACGCTGGCTGACCGGACGAACGGTTCAGGCCCCGACCCGCGGCGGTGCCTCGATTCCCGCACGCAACCTCGCCATAATGCGCCCCGCGCTTGACTGCGCCGGTTCCAAACCCGGCGCGACCTCCTACTCATTCAAGGATCGATTCATGTTCAAGGGATTGTTGCGTCCGGCCGTGTCGGCCGCTGCGCTGTTCACACTGATGACGGCCGCTCACGCCGACGATACCCGTCAGGTCTTCACCGGCACGCTGGGCAAGATGCCGATCGTTCTGGAAGTGAACACCGCCGATGCCGAACAAGTGAGCGGTCGCTACTTCTACGAGAAATTCCACCGCGACCTGGAGCTCGGCGGCGCGTTGCAGGACGGTGTGCTTACGCTCAACGAAGGCAACACCCGTTACAGTGGCGACAACCCCCTGGCCACCCTCACGCTGAAACGGATCGGCAGCGGCTGGCAGGGCGAGTGGCAGAGCCCGCAGGGCAAAAAGCTGCCGGTGCAACTCACCAAAGCCGCATTGCCCGTCCCGGCGCCAGGCGCATTGCCCTATGTCGCCGCGCTGCCGGACAGCGACCCCTACGAGTACCTGCGGTTGCGCGGGCTCAAGCTCAAACCGGTGAAAAAAGAGACGTTCATGGGGTACGACCTGCAATGATGGGCAGAGCCTGAGTCGAAGATTTCACTGTTCACCGTCGAGTCCGGCTACACGAAAGAAGAACGGCAACGCATCAATGAACACCTGCTCGGTCGGCTCTGGGGTGAGGTCAGCGACTATCACCGCTGCATGATGGATGGCGGCGAATATGCCGAGTTCGATCAGGGGGCTGCCCCCACGTTCCTGTCGCCGGAGGTGGTCAGCCTGGAGATTTCCACCGGCTACAACTGCGGCGGCGCCCATCCGGACTTCGGCAGTTCGCCGATCAACCTCGATGTGCGCACCGGCGAGCTGTTGAAGCTCAAGGATGTGCTGTGGATCGGCGAGCCCGACAGTCAAGCGACCGAATACGATCAGGGCAAGGTCATGGCGCCATGGCTGGTCAAACAGTTCGCCACGCTTTATCCCGAAGAAATGAAGAAGCCTGCCGAAGACGACGGCGAGTGCGACTACACCGACGAAAGTGTCTGGGGATACTCCGACTGGCACTTCACGGCGAAGGGCATTTATCTGGGCGCTTACTTCGCGCGCATCCAACGCAATTGCGACAACCCCGAGTGGTCGGTGTTGCCGTACTCGGTGGTCAAGCAACACCCCGGCGCCGTCAGACTGCAACTGCCCCAGGGCTGACCGTCACGCCAATCCCGGCGCTTCCCGCACAATGAAGTGATCCAGGTTTTCAATGTTTGCACTGAACACCCCGAACGTCTGTTCGGGGCTCTTTTTGCTCGGCACCTGCTTCAACTCCGGCGTCACGCCATAGAAGAAACAGAACAGTTCCTTGTCGCTGTCGATGGCGTGCTTGATCTCTTCCAGGAACGCCTTGCGCTTGCGGTAGTTGTCGATGAGTTTCTTGCTCAGGTACACGTTCACCGAATACGGCTTCTTCTTGGCCTCGCCTGCTTGCTTGAACCAGACCTTCTGCTCGAAGTCGATGCGCAGACTTTGGGTGTAGTCCTTGATTTCCTTGATCTTGCCCCAGTAAATCAGCCCTTTGTTGTCCAGCAGGTATTCGACTTTCTTGAAAAACGACCCATAGGGCGCGGTGTGCTCGCCGATCTTGAGCGGCATGCGCTTGAGCAGATCCTTGTCGGCGAAGTTCGAGACGAAGCACTCCACCGGGTGGGCGAAGACCGAGGTTTTGTCCGGCGCCGTATTGCGACCTGCGGACGGCTTGGCGCCCGTCGGTTCTGCACGGACCGGATCGTCCCGCCGCACATCCGCCGCCGTCTCCGCCGCCGCCGGCTTGCGCACGTACTCACGCCGGGTCAGCAGCAACTCAGACGGGAAATGCTCTTCCCGTCCGTCGTCTCCGTCCTCCGTCTCGCTTCCGGAAGCCGGCGCCTTCGAACTCGCATACGGACACCCCGTCACATGCCGGGTGGTCGTCAGGTTCTTGAAGTGCGGCGTGCGCACGTAGTTCACGTTCTTGGCATTGAACGTCACCAGGCCGTTCGACACCTCGAACGCCATGCGGCAGGCATCGTTGGGGCACTGGAACTGTTCCTTGGCCGAATCGAAGTCCACCGTCTCATCGAAGTTGAGGTCGCGCACGTCATAGATCGAAAGTTTGTCGTCGAGGCTGACGCAATAGGCGAGGTCGAACTTCATGGCGGGTACAGGTTCCTTCAGTGGAGCGGAGCGGTGAGCGACTGAATGCGTTGCTTGACGCGATCAAGATCCTTGAGTTCGCACTCCCAGATCACATCGACACGCCAGTCCAACAGCTTCAGCTTGTTAATGCAACGCTCGTCCCGACGGCTATTGGCCTCGAACTTCTGCGACCAATACTCCGGGCGCGTTTTGGGAATGGACGCGAACTTGCAGCCATGCCGGTGCCAAAAGCAACCGTGCACGAACAGGCACAGGCGATGTTTGGGAAAGACCAGGTCAGGCGTCCCCGGCAGGTCTCGCCGATGCAAACGAAACCGCAGCCCCATCGCATGGCATAAAGAGCGCACGACCCGTTCAGGCTTGGTGTCCTTGCCCTTTATCTGCGCCATGAGCCTGGAGCGCTGCTCTGCCGTGATCCGGTCTGCGCACATACCGATCCGCCTCTTGGGGCTTGCGTCTGCGGACAAGCATGGGAGCGTTGCGGCGACGAGGTCAAGGCGCTGTGGCGAGGGAGCTTGCTCCGCTGTGGTGCGAAGCAGCCCTCGCCCTCAAGCAAGCGCGACTGCTGCGTAGCCGAGCGGGAGCAAGCGCCCTCGCCACAGAGTACGGTTATTCGGCCACCAGCCGCTTAACCCGCTGGTAGAGCTTCTCAGTGAATGCCTCACGGTCATTGGAGTGATGGCAACGGCGATGACAGTTCGGGCACAACGCCACAGCGTTGGTGATTTGATCGGAGCCCTTATCGGCAAGCGGTTTGACGTGGTGGACTTCCAGAAACGGCAAATCGAATTTGTGGAAGGGGGCGGGTTCTCCGCAGCCTTCGCAATGACCGTTGGCTTCATTGCGAACCCAAGCCCTGACGCCGGGATCGCGAACAAAGACGGTGCGGGAGTTTTCAGCTTTCTTCGGCTTTTTGATGCCCTTCGGCGGTTCCTTGAACTCAAGCTTTTGAAGTGCAGCGGCACGGCGCTCCAGCGTTTCTTCATCCGCCGTCGGAACAGTCGGGTTGCCCGGTTGAACACCCCGATCAGCAAGCGCGTCCCGAATCCAATGCTCAACTTTCGGCCCCACATTCTTGGCTGGCGGGTAGCCCTTGATGGGTTGCCGATCCATTGTCGCGAGAACGCTGGAGATGTTCTGCATTCGGAATTCGACGGAGCTTTTGGTGCGAGTGGGCAAGGCCGAGGCACGCAGAACGCGATTCTCATGGGCCTTGTTGAAGGGGTGGCCGGCCAATTCCAGCTCAAGCATCTTCAGGTAGGTATCAACAGCTGCCTGAATTTCAGACACGCTCCAGTCGCTGTCTTTCTTTTTTTCGCTCATACAATCGCCGAGAGTTGAAATCCCTCGGACGATACTGAGTGGCCATCACGAATGTCTACGAAAATTCCTACAGAAAGTCGCGATAAATCTCACGAACACTCCTACAAAGGCACAACGCTGAAGATGTTCTGAAATGATGGGAAGGAGCAGAACTATTCCTCACCCAACAAAAAGCCCCGATCAGATCGGGGCTTTTGCTTTTCCGGCTTGTCGATTCAGAACGCAACCGTCAAACCGTGGCGAACCTGGAATCAATCCCAGCTCAACGCCCCACCAGTCTGGTACTCGATCACACGAGTCTCGAAGAAGTTCTTCTCCTTCTTCAAGTCCATGATCTCGCTCATCCACGGGAACGGGTTAGTGGTGCCTGGGTATTCTTCCTTCAAGCCGATCTGCGACAGGCGACGGTTGGCGATGAACTTCAGGTAGTCCTCCATCATCGCCGCGTTCATGCCCAGTACGCCGCGAGGCATGGTGTCGCGGGCGTATTCGATTTCCAGCTGGGTGCCTTGCAGGATCATCTGCGAAGCTTCTTCCTTCATTTCGGCGTCCCACAGGTGCGGGTTTTCGATCTTGATCTGGTTGATCACGTCGATGCCGAAGTTCAGGTGCATGGATTCGTCGCGCAGGATGTACTGGAACTGCTCGGCGACGCCGGTCATCTTGTTGCGGCGGCCCATGGAGAGGATCTGGGTGAAGCCGCAGTAGAAGAAGATGCCTTCGAGGACGCAGTAGTAGGCGATCAGGTTGCGCAGCAGTTCCTTGTCGGTTTCGACGGTGCCGGTGTTGAATTCCGGGTCGGAGATGGCGCGGGTGTATTTCAGGCCCCAGGCGGCTTTCTTCGCGACCGACGGGATCTCGTGGTACATGTTGAAGATCTCGCCTTCATCCATGCCCAGGGATTCGATGCAGTACTGGTAGGCGTGGGTGTGGATCGCCTCTTCGAAGGCCTGGCGCAGGATGTACTGGCGGCATTCCGGGTTGGTGATCAGGCGGTATACGGCCAGGGCCAGGTTGTTGGCGACCAGGGAGTCGGCGGTGGAGAAGAAGCCCAGGTTGCGCATGACGATGCGGCGCTCGTCTTCGGTCAGGCCTTCCGGGTTTTTCCAGAGGGCGATGTCGGCGGTCATGTTGACTTCTTGCGGCATCCAGTGGTTCGCGCAGCCGTCCAGGTACTTCTGCCAGGCCCAGTCGTACTTGAACGGTACGAGTTGGTTGAGGTCGGCGCGGCAGTTGATCATGCGCTTTTCGTCGACGGCGACACGGGCGGCGGAGCCTTCGAGTTCGGCGAGGCCTTCGGCGACGTCGAGCGAATCCAGTGCGGCCTTGGCGCGGGCGACGGCGGCCGAGTCGTTGGCGGTCACGGCGCGGGCCTCGAGGGCGGCGGCGCCGCCGGCGCTGTCGAGGCGGTCCAGGGTGGCTTCGGCGTTGTTGCCGGCGGCGGCTGGTTTGGCCGCTGCTTCACTGTCTTCTTTGTCGAAATCGTCCCAGCTCAGCATGACGTGTCGTCTCCTGCGTGAGGGCCGGATGCCCGTGTGAACACCGGTTGTGGGTTGTTCACACGGCCGTACCGGCCGCGTTGGATCTAAAGGAATCGTTTTTTGCAGCAGCTAAGGCAGGCAATAAAACTTGAATTTGTACGGGTGCCGGGAGCCTCTGATGGGCGCAGGCGTCGTCGGACGCTGCTGCGAGGCTCCGGACTGGCTGCGCATCCCTGTAAGGGAATATTGCAGGCCCGTTTAGGGCGGCATTATAGGGAAATTTTTCCCGCCGTGGTGGGGCGAATCCGCGCATGGGGCGGTCAGGAGGGCGGCTTTTTCGGTCGGAGCGAGAGTTTATGGGGCTTTGGCGGCCGAAGATTTTTTTTCGCAAAAATCTCGCGTTTGCGGGTTTGTTCAAAAAACGAACAAAAAAACTGTGATTTCACTACATGTTGTGTTTTGCAAGCGCTTTCGGCATTCGAAAACACAACTGAGCCCGGCCGAAGCCGGGCTGGAATCGACGCTCAGCGCATCGCTGAACGGGCCGGTTCGGTGCGATCCCGGTCAGCCGTTGGAGCAGCCGTTGCCCATGACGCTGTAACGCAGGATATGACGCTGGCCCTTGGAGTCGTCGTATTCCATTTTCATCGGCACCACTTCACACACATTCGGCACTTCGCTCATGGACACCACTTTGGCGATGTCCAGGTGGGTGGAGTAAGTGTATTCCTCGATCACCGGTTGTTGCTGCGCGACATCAGTCGGGACCTCGTCTGCCATGGCGGTTGCGCACAGACTGCTGAGGGCCAGAACCAATAAAGCTTTCATTTCAAAGTCACCTTCTTGAGGTCGAGTGGGGGCACGCAACCTTTTTGGGGTTGCGTGTGGAACTTCATTGCTTGGGTTACTTGAAGCGGAGCGTGATTAACGGCCTTCGTGGGGGCTGTAACGTTGTTAATCGCTTTGCCTTGTCGGCGAGGCAGATTCTAGGGAGGCGGGGTGGGGGTAAACAGAGCGGGTTTTGATAAACACCTTTGGCAGATTTCGTAACAATCGCCCGATATCGTGTAAGCGGTGGCTTACCGCAGAGGCGCTCCGCCTGGAAAACCGAGTCACCGCAATCCCCGGCAGGCCAAGGCCCACAAGGGCTGCGGTTAACCGGACGGGCTCGGCCATGGCGTGCTTCGGGATTGTCTGGATGTTTTGTAGGGGCTTGTTACTACCATCGTCGAATGGTTCTATACGGGCGCCCCGGCTACAACAGGGTCATACAAAAACAACTATTACACCGAGGTAGGAAAGATGAGTGCGGCTTCCCTGTATCCCGTTCGCCCTGAAGTTGCGGCCAATACGCTGACCGACGAGGCGACCTACAAAGCCATGTATCAGCAGTCGGTCGTCAACCCGGACGGCTTCTGGCGCGAACAGGCCAAGCGCCTCGACTGGATCAAGCCTTTCACCGCGGTGAAGCAGACGTCGTTCGACGACCATCACGTCGACATCAAGTGGTTCGCCGATGGCACCCTGAACGTTTCCTACAACTGCCTCGACCGCCATCTTGCCGAGCGCGGCGATCAGATCGCGATCATCTGGGAAGGCGACGACCCTTCCGAGAGCCGCAACATCACCTACCGCGAACTGCACGAACAAGTCTGCAAGTTCGCCAATGCCCTGCGCGGCCAGGATGTGCACCGCGGTGACGTGGTCACCATCTACATGCCGATGATTCCCGAAGCCGTGGTCGCCATGCTGGCCTGCACCCGGATCGGCGCGATCCACTCGGTGGTGTTCGGCGGCTTCTCGCCGGAGGCCCTGGCCGGGCGCATCATCGACTGCCGTTCCAAGGTGGTGATCACCGCCGACGAAGGCATCCGCGCCGGCAAGAAGATCCCGCTCAAGGCCAACGTCGACGACGCGCTGACCAACCCGGAAACCGGCAGCATCCAGAAAGTCATCGTGTGCAAGCGCACCGCCGGCGACATCAAGTGGAACCAGCACCGCGACATCTGGTACGAAGACCTGATGAAAGTGGCCGGCACCGTGTGCGCGCCGAAAGAGATGGGCGCCGAAGAAGCGCTGTTCATCCTTTACACCTCCGGCTCCACCGGCAAGCCGAAGGGCGTGCAGCACACCACCGGCGGCTACCTGCTGTATGCGGCCATGACCCACGAGCGCGTGTTCGACTACCGTCCGGGGGAAATCTACTGGTGCACCGCCGACGTGGGCTGGGTCACCGGGCACTCCTACATCGTCTACGGCCCGCTGGCCAACGGCGCGACCACGCTGCTGTTCGAAGGCGTGCCGAACTATCCGGACATCACCCGGGTGGCCAAGATCGTCGACAAGCACAAGGTCAACATCCTCTACACCGCACCGACCGCGATCCGCGCCATGATGGCGTCCGGCACGGCGGCCGTCGAAGGGGCGGACGGCAGCAGCCTGCGCCTGCTCGGTTCGGTGGGCGAGCCGATCAACCCGGAAGCCTGGGACTGGTACTACAAGAACGTCGGCCAGTCCCGCTGCCCGATCGTCGACACCTGGTGGCAGACCGAGACCGGCGGCAACATGATGAGCCCGCTGCCGGGCGCCCACGGCCTCAAGCCGGGTTCGGCGGCACGTCCTTTCTTCGGTGTGGTGCCGGCGCTGGTGGACAACCTGGGCAACATCATCGAGGGCGAGGCCGAGGGCAACCTGGTGATCCTCGATTCGTGGCCGGGCCAGGCGCGCACCCTGTACGGCGATCACGACCGTTTCGTCGACACCTACTTCAAGACCTTCCGCGGCATGTATTTCACCGGTGACGGCGCCCGTCGCGACGCCGACGGCTACTACTGGATCACCGGCCGGGTGGACGATGTGCTCAACGTGTCCGGCCACCGCATGGGCACCGCCGAGATCGAAAGCGCGATGGTCGCCCACCCGAAAGTCGCCGAAGCGGCGGTGGTCGGCGTGCCGCACGACATCAAGGGGCAGGGCATCTATGTCTACGTCACCCTGAAGAACGGCGAGGAGCCGAGCGAGCAACTGCGCCTGGAACTGAAGAACTGGGTGCGCAAGGAAATCGGCCCGATCGCTTCGCCGGACGTGATCCAGTGGGCGCCGGGGCTGCCGAAGACCCGTTCGGGCAAGATCATGCGCCGGATCCTGCGCAAGATCGCCACCGCGGAGTACGAAGGGCTGGGCGACATCTCGACCTTGGCGGACCCAAGCGTGGTGCAGCACCTGATCGATACCCACAAGACCATGAATGTCGCGTAAGCGGTGGGTCTGACGTGCTGAAAAGCCCCGTCCGGCGCATGCCGGGCGGGGCTTTTTTCTGCCTGCGAATTCTGGGCGGGAGGGCTGGCGTCATCGCCGGCAAGCCAGCTCCCACAAGGTTTTGTGGTGGTTTTGGGATATCGGTTTCAACACAAATCCCTGTGGGAGCTGGCTTGCCAGCGATAGCAATCTGTCAGGCAATGAAGAATCTGCTGATATTCCCCAACCAATAATTATCGGTTTCCCCCGTCAGACGCTTCCCGCTGTTACCGGCCCGACTTCAAGTAACTGAATGTGTAACCGCCGGCTCCGCAACGGGGCGATGGGAAACGTCGTGCCCGGTTTCAGGGCTTCAAAATGCCCTGCGCAAAATAAGACGGAACGCTGCGCTTGCCGGATTAGAAGGGTTTGCGAATAATAGGCCCGCAATTTGCAACATAGATCGGTTCACTGTCTTTTGCTCTTGCATGAAATTGCGGAGCTGTCAATCTGCTCAAGCGGGTTTCTCGGTGCATCTGTAATTAGTTGTCGCATTGAAGAAATATCGGCTTCGGGCCTGTCGCTAGAATGCCGATCACTCGCTCGTCGTGGCTCGTGTTTAAACCCCAGGCGGTTTCGCCGGGAAACGTCCGACCGATGCAGCGCCGCTTTCCGATCCACCCATTCGCATATTGGGCTGTCGCTCACTCTGCCGTTTTTGCCCTTTACCGATGGAGTCCCAAGATGAAGAAACTTGTGCTGCTTGGCGCCCTGGCACTGTCCGTGCTGTCCCTGCCATCGTTCGCTGACGAAAAGCCTCTGAAGATCGGTATCGAAGCGGCTTACCCTCCATTCGCCTCCAAGGCCCCGGACGGCAGCATCGTCGGTTTCGACTACGACATCGGCAACGCCCTGTGCGAAGAGATGAAGGTCAAGTGCCAGTGGGTCGAGCAAGAGTTCGACGGTCTGATCCCGGCCCTGAAGGTGCGCAAGATCGACGCGATCCTGTCGTCCATGTCGATCACCGAAGACCGCAAGAAGTCCGTGGACTTCACCAACAAGTACTACAACACCCCGGCCCGCCTGGTCATGAAGGAAGGCACCGCTGTCAGCGACGGCCTGACCGAGCTCAAGGGCAAGAACATCGGCGTGCAGCGCGGCTCGATCCACGAGCGCTTCGCCCGTGAGGTCCTGGCCCCGCTGGGTGCCGAGATCAAGCCGTACGGCTCGCAGAACGAAATCTACCTCGATGTGGCCGCCGGCCGCCTCGACGGCACCGTGGCGGACGCTACCCTGTTGAATGACGGCTTCCTGAAGACCGACGCCGGCAAGGGCTTCGCGTTCGTCGGTCCGCAGTTCACCGACGAGAAGTACTTCGGCGACGGCGTCGGCATCGCCGTGCGCAAGGGCGATGCACTCAAGGACAAGATCAACACTGCCATCGCGGCCATCCGCGAGAACGGCAAGTACAAGCAGATCCAGGACAAGTACTTCGACTTCGACATTTACGGCAAGTAAGTCCGTCGTCCGACCCGTCCGAAATGGCGCAAGCAACAGAATCTCTGCGGTTTGCGCCATTTTTTCATCCCAACTTTCGAGGACCTGAATCATGTTGAAAGGCTACGGGGCTGTCATCCTCGACGGCGCATGGCTGACGCTTCAGCTCGCCTTGTCGTCCATGGCCCTGGCGATCGTTCTCGGTCTGATCGGTGTCGCGCTGCGGCTGTCGCCGGTGCGCTGGCTGGCGTGGCTGGGCGACCTGTACGCCACGGTGATCCGCGGGGTGCCTGACCTGGTGCTGATCCTGCTGATCTTCTACGGCGGCCAGGACATGCTCAACCGCGTGGCGCCGATGCTCGGCTACGACGAGTACATCGACCTGAACCCGCTGGCCGCCGGTATCGGCACCCTGGGCTTCATCTTCGGTGCGTACCTGTCCGAGACCTTCCGCGGTGCGTTCATGGCTATTCCCAAAGGGCAGGCCGAAGCGGGCATGGCCTACGGCATGAGCGGTGTGCAGGTGTTCTTCCGGGTGATGGTGCCGCAGATGATCCGCCTGGCGATCCCGGGGTTCACCAACAACTGGCTGGTGCTGACCAAGGCCACCGCGCTGATTTCCGTGGTCGGCCTGCAAGACATGATGTTCAAGGCCAAGCAGGCGGCCGACGCCACCCGCGAGCCTTTCACCTTCTTCCTGGCAGTGGCGGCGATGTACCTGGTGATCACCAGCGTCTCGTTGCTGGCGCTGCGTCACCTCGAGAAGCGCTACTCGGTAGGCGTAAGGGCGGCTGAGCTATGATCTTCGACTACAACGTCATCTGGGAGGCGCTGCCGCTGTACCTCGGCGGGCTGGTGACCACCCTCAAACTGCTCGCGCTGTCGCTGCTGTTCGGCCTGCTCGCGGCGCTACCGCTGGGCCTGATGCGCGTCTCGAAGAACCCGGTGGTCAACATGACGGCCTGGCTCTACACCTACGTGATCCGCGGCACGCCGATGCTGGTGCAGCTGTTCCTGATCTACTACGGCCTGGCCCAGTTCGAGACCGTGCGCGAAAGCTTCCTGTGGCCGTGGCTGTCCAGCGCAACGTTCTGCGCCTGCCTGGCCTTCGCGATCAACACCAGCGCCTACACCGCCGAAATCATCGCCGGCAGCCTCAAGGCCACGCCGAACGGCGAGATCGAAGCGGCCAAGGCCGTGGGCATGTCGCGCTTCAAGATGTACAAGCGCATCCTGCTGCCGTCGGCCCTGCGCCGGGCGCTGCCGCAGTACAGCAACGAAGTGATCATGATGCTGCAGACCACCAGCCTTGCGTCCATCGTGACCCTGATCGATATCACCGGCGCGGCCCGCACCGTCAACGCGCAGTTCTACCTGCCGTTCGAGGCGTACATCACCGCCGGCGTGTTCTACCTGTGCCTGACCTTCATCCTGGTGCGCCTGTTCAAGCTGGCCGAGCGCCGCTGGCTGAGCTACCTGGCCCCGCGGAAGCACTGACATGGAACGCATCGACCACGTATTGCCGTGGAGCCACCTGGGCAGCGAACGCCGGATCTCGGTGTTCCGCTTCGGAAGCGGCGAGCGCAAGGCCTACATCCAGGCCAGCCTGCACGCCGACGAGCTGCCGGGCATGCGCACCGCCTGGGAGCTGAAGAAGCGCCTCGGCGAGCTCGAAGCCCAAGGCTTGCTCAACGGCGTCATCGAACTGGTGCCGGTGGCCAACCCGCTGGGTCTTGGCCAGTTGCTGCAAGGCAATCACCAGGGCCGGTTCGAGGCGGGCAGCGGCAAGAACTTCAACCGCGACTTCGTCGAGCTGAGCGCGCCGGTGGCCGCCGGGCTGGAAGGGCGGTTGGGCGATGATCCGCACGCCAACGTCCGGCTGATCCGTCAGGCGATGACCGATCACCTGGCGGCGTTGCCCGAGGCCGGCAGCCAGCTGCAAGGCATGCAGCGCGTGCTGCTGAGCCACGCCTGCACCGCCGACGTGGTGCTGGACCTGCACTGCGACGCCGAAGCCGCGCTGCACCTTTACGCGTTGCCGCAGCACTGGCCGCAGTGGCGTTCGCTGGCGGCGCACCTGAACGTTAAAGTGGGGCTGCTGGCAGAAGACTCCGGCGGCAGTTCCTTCGACGAAGCCTGCTCGCTGCCGTGGCTGCGCCTGTCGCGCCTGTTCCCGGATGCGTCGATTCCCTTGGCGTGCCTGGCGACTACCATCGAGCTGGGCGGCCAGGCCGACACCGGCCGGGCGCAGGCCGAGGACTGGGCCGAAGGCATCCTGGCGTTCCTCGCCGAACAGGGCCTGATCGGCGGCGAGTGGCCGCAGCCGGCGCACGAACCTTGCGAAGGCTTGCCGTTCGAAGGCACCGAGCTGCTGCTGGCGCCGCACCCCGGTGTGGTGAGTTTCCTGCGCAGGCCCGGTGAGTGGGTCGAGGCCGGCGACGAGATTTTTGAAGTGATCGACCCTGTGTCCGATCGGGTCAGCACGGTGTGTGCTGGTACGTCCGGGGTGCTGTTTGCCATTGAACGGCTGCGATATGCCCAACCCGGTTTCTGGCTGGCCAAGGTGGCGGGGCGCGAAGCGCTGCGTCACGGGCGCTTGCTCAACGACTGACTGACTGTTTTTGTGAGAACCGACCGCATGTACAAACTTGAAGTCCAAGACCTGCATAAACGCTACGGCAGTCACGAAGTGCTCAAGGGCGTGTCCCTGAAGGCGGCAGCCGGCGATGTGATCAGCATCATCGGCTCCAGTGGCTCCGGCAAAAGCACTTTCCTGCGTTGCATCAACCTGCTTGAGCAGCCGCACGCGGGCAAGATCCTGCTCAACAACGAAGAACTCAAGCTGGTGGCGAACAAGGACGGCGCGCTGAAGGCGGCCGACCCGAAACAGCTGCAGCGCATGCGCTCGCGCCTGTCGATGGTGTTCCAGCACTTCAATCTGTGGTCGCACATGACCGCGCTGGAAAACATCATGGAAGCGCCGGTCCACGTGCTGGGCGTGTCCAAGGCCGAGGCCCGCGAGAAGGCCGAGCACTACCTGAACAAGGTGGGCGTGGCCCATCGCAAGGACGCCTTCCCGGGGCACATGTCCGGCGGCGAGCAGCAGCGCGTGGCGATCGCCCGTGCGCTGGCGATGGAGCCGGAAGTGATGCTGTTCGACGAACCGACCTCGGCCCTCGACCCGGAACTGGTGGGCGACGTGCTCAAGGTCATGCAGTCCCTGGCCCAGGAAGGCCGCACCATGGTGGTGGTGACCCACGAGATGGGCTTCGCCCGTGAAGTGTCGAACCAGCTGGTGTTCCTGCACAAAGGCCTGGTGGAAGAGAGCGGCAACCCGCGCGAAGTGCTGGTCAACCCGCAGTCGGAACGCTTGCAGCAGTTCCTTTCCGGCAGCCTCAAGTAATCGCTGCCGTTTTGCACCAAATCAGGTCATGCTGCGCAACCTGAAGCCTGACCTCAATCCTGTGGGAGCTGGCAAGCCAGCTCCCACAATGGATCTATGTCGGGTTCAAGATTACGGGCTAGCATTGGCCCATGCCTTCTTCACCGCTCTTCGTTTCGGATTGCCCGCCCATGACTGCCCATCGAATTGGTTTCCTGATTTGGCCCAGCACTAAAGCCTTGACGCTGGCGCTGGCGGAGGAGGCCTTGCGGGTCGCCCAGCGTGTGCATCCGGAAGTGGTCTATGAGCTGTCCTTCCTGCAGGCCGAACCGCCGAGCGAAGGCGATTGGCAACTGCCCGGCGAACCCTGGTCCGGCAAGCTGGAGAACTTCCAGAAACTGTTCCTGCTCGCCGACGAGCCGCCGGCCGCCCTGGCGCCGAACCTCACCAGCGCGCTCAAGCAACTGGTGCGTGCCGGTTGCGTGATCGGCGGGCTGTCCGCCGGCGTGTACCCGTTGGCGCAACTGGGGTTGCTCGACGGCTACCGTGCCGCCGTGCACTGGCGCTGGCAGGACGACTTCGCCGAGCGCTTCCCCAAGGTCATCGCCACCAGCCATCTGTTCGACTGGGACCGCGACCGTCTGACGGCCTGCGGCGGCATGTCGGTGCTCGATCTGTTGCTGGCGGTGCTGGCTCGTGACCACGGCGCTGAACTGGCCGGCGCGGTCTCCGAGGAACTGGTGGTCGAGCGCATCCGCGAGGGCGGCGAGCGCCAGCGCATTCCGCTGCAGAACCGCCTGGGCTCCAGCCATCCGAAGCTCACCCAGGCGGTGCTACTGATGGAGGCCAACATCGAAGAGCCGCTGACCACCGACGAAATCGCCCAGCACGTGTGCGTGTCCCGCCGGCAACTGGAGCGGATCTTCAAGCAGTACCTCAACCGTGTGCCGAGCCAGTACTACCTGGAGCTGCGTTTGAACAAGGCTCGGCAGATGCTGATGCAGACCAGCAAGTCGATCATCCAGATCGGCCTGTCCTGCGGTTTCTCCTCGGGGCCGCATTTCTCCAGCGCCTACCGCAACTTCTTCGGCGCCACGCCGCGCGAAGACCGCAACCAGCGCCGCAGCAGTAGCCCGTTCGAACTGTCTTCGGTGCCGCCGGAGCGCGGTTGATCCCCTGTGGGGGGGCGTCACTCTTCGGTCGCGGAGTCGTCGGAATCCGAAATTTCCATTTCCGCCTGGTCGATGACCGCCTCCACACCGAAATCGATCGATGTCTTTTGGAAGTAGACGGTCAGCAGCCGCAGGGCCCTTTGGGAGAATGGGTTGCCGCGCAAGTCGATGCTTTCGGCGATCTCCGGCGGCAGTTCCAGGAGGTCTTCGGGGAGCTCGGTGATGGCGTTGTCGGTCAGGCCCACGGCTTCAGGATCCTTGAGTTGAAGCAGGCCGGCAGGCAGTTCGGTGAGGCCGCAGTTGTCCAGTTGCACGCTGAGCAGGTGGGGCATCTGGTGGATGTCGGGTGTCAGTGCCAACGGGTTGTCGCTCAGCTCCAGGTGCTGCAGGCGATCCATCTGCGCCAGGGCCAGGGCCGTTTGCGGGCTCAGGGTGATGAGGCAGTCGGGGAGGTTCAGGGAGACAAGCTTGCCCATCCGGAAAACGGGGTCAGGAATGTTCTCCAGGCGAAATCCCCGAACGCTCAGGATGCTCAGGTCAGGAAAGCTTTCCAGAAATCGTGAAATGCCGCCGGCAAGGCCTGTCTGGCTGGTCAGGTGGATCATCGATACATGGCGAAGATCCGTGCGCAGAGCGGGCAATTCACCGGTGATCTGGGTTTCCAGACGCAGGGTGTGACCGGGCTGTTCCGATTCGTCGAAATCGTTCAGTTCCGTTTCCCGGCGCCAGCAACGCAATACGAATTGCTTGAACTCATCCCGCGCCGAGTGCTCGATCAGCAGTTGCCGGGCGCTGAAGGGCTGGTTGGTCAGAGGGTGGAGGGCGGGCACGTCGGCGGTCCACGCGGACAAATCGATCTCGAGCAGGCTCAGTTCGAACTCCAGTTGCCCCAGCCGCACGCGTGCATCGCTCGTCTTGCCCGGCAGCTGGTAGAAAAAGTGACCGGCCTGGTTCCGGTCCATGCCCGGATAAAGGGACTGCACGCGATGGAGGTCGGGCTCCTCAGGCAGGATGCTGAAGTTTTGTCCGGTGCGTTGGATGTAGGGCCTGAGACGTTCTCGGGCAGCGGCTGTGAAGGGGTTGCCGGTCAGGTCGAAGCCGTTCTGGAGCGCGGGCGGCAGGCTGAAGAGGGCGTCGGGCAGCTCCTGGATCCGGTTGTTGTTGAGCAGGGCGGTATGCAGGTGCGGGCGGGTCAGCAGCCCGTTCGGCAATTGGGAGATGCCGGTCCGGGACAGGTCGATGAAGCCCAGGTCGGGCAGGTTGCTCACATCGGGCGTCAGTCCCAGGGGATTCCTGTACAGGTCCAGCGTGGTCAGTCGGTGCATTTCGGACAGCATGGCGTGTGCCCTGGCGTCGAGGCTGATGGCGCAGTCGCTGAGGATCAGTTCAACCAGATCCGGCGATCGCGCGACGACCGCCGGGAGATCGCCCAGGGGAATGTTGCGCACGGTCAGGTGACTCAAGCCGGAAAAGCTGCGCAGAAACTCATGGGCGCCCCGGGTGGTGCCATTGCTGATGAGTGTCAGCGTGCTCACGGCGCTGAATTCGGTGTTGAGCCTTGGCAAATCACCGAAGATCGGCTGAAGAGAACTGAATGCCAGGGTACTGATCCCGGTTTCCGCCAGCGTCCATTGCTGCTGCCAGCAGTCCATCAGGTCTTCGGCGAATCGCTGGCGGACCTGCTGCTGGAAGAGACGTTGGTCGCGGCTGATGCTGATGCGCGTATCCGGGAGGTGGTGCGCAATGGCGTTGATCCAGGTGGACAAGGCTGTGTGCAGCTCTTCCTGTTGAGTGATGAGTCGATGGAGCACCTCCCGCGGGCCGGTCGGGTGCCGCTGCATCCGTTGGACAAAGGCGTTGAGCTCATCGGCTGAGAGATGGGGAAACAAGGCCTGTGCATGCTCTTGCAGGGGCGGGGCTCCGAAAGGCTTGAGGCGATAGCCGTCGCCGCCGCCCAGCAGGCGCATCACGGTCGGATCGTAGGTCGGTTTGAGGATGGGATGGCGTGCCAGGAGCGTGCGCACCGTTTGGCGGTCAGGAGCATGACGGCGCACCCATTGCCTGAGTGTGTCGTTGTGACCGGTGGCGGTGCCCAATGCCTGGCGCTCGTGCTCCGGCAGTTTTTCCAGGGCTTGCCGGATCAGGCGGCCGGTATCGGGGTTGTCTGCGGTGGACGGCAGCTCAAGCCCTTCGTAGGCCCGTGCGATGCGTACCTGCAAGCCTGCCTCCCGGCAGATGTCGGCCAGGCGCGGGGAAATCCTGCCGATGGTCAGTTGCTGCCGTTCGTGTTCGTCCGCCCGGTGTTCGATCACCTGTGCAAGGCCTTTCGGCAAGCCGTGCTCGCTGTCCATCAGCACTTGAACGGGACCGGGCGCGCCGCGCTCCAGCACGTTGTATCGCTGTCCGAACAGGGCCGGGCGGTGGTCGATGGCGAGTTGTCTGAGAGTCTGTCGCAGTTTGCGCGTGCGCGCCTCGAGGGTGGCGGAGGCGCGTTCTTCGTCGAGCAGCACCGTGGCTTCGCTGTCCGGAAGCTTGAGCAGCAAGGTTTTCAGCAGGTCGCCGTCGTGCAGCCTTGCGATGTCGAGCTCTATGGGCGGCATGTCGGTGGCGGGGCTTTGCCACAGGGTTTTGCGCGCGCCGTCGATCAGGCGAACGCGCAGGTTCGCCGACTGAGGGCCGTAATCGTGGAGCAGTTTGAGCTGCATCAGCGGATCGGCGTTCAGATAGTCTTCTGGCCGTTCACTGCCGATGGCGTCAATGAAGGCCTGTATCTCCCGGTCGATCTCGAAGCGTTTGAGGGTGTCGTACAGCAGCGCCGGCATCGCGTCGTTGTTCACATGCAGCTTGCGCAATGCGTTGTCGTTGCCACCGCTGATGCGCAGCATGGTCTCGCGTTCGTCTGCCGTAAAGCGTTGCATGTGTGGCCCGAAGCGTCGCAGGAGGGTATCCCTGTCCCAGCCCAGCGGTTGATCTAGCACCGTTTGCCACGCGCCGGCATGGTTGTGCCGCAGTGCAGGCTTGTAGGCTTGCGGGCGGGACGGATGTTCGATGCGATGCAGACCGGTGACCGGGTCTTTGCTCACCGCGTAACGTTTGTTCTCCAGCGGCAGGATGAGTTTGCCTTGGTGTCGATGCAGGCCGAGGGCGTCTGGCGTCGAATCGCTCGGCAGGCCGGTGGCCTGTTCGTAAGGTTTAAGGTCGGGTTGCCAGTAGCGCATCTGGCCGTTGGGGCGCTTGATCCTGTCGAATCGATCCAGGAACTGAACGGTGTCGCGGGGCAGCAGTGCCGGCCATTCGTAGGCCAACAGTTGGGCGCCGGCCGCGAAGGCGCCGAGCTGGACCGCCGACTCGACGACGCCCATGAAATGCCCGAAGGCTTCCCGCGTTTGCCCTTCGGCCCATTCCACCAGGCTTTCAAAGGTCTGGTCGAGCATCTGGTAGGCCATGTACGCCAGCATGGCCTCGCCCAGCAAGGGCACGAACGGCGCGGCAATGAACGCGGCGACATCCAGCAGCGCCGTGGCGATGCTCGCCAGGGCGTCCCAGAGCGCCCAGCGCTGTTTGCGGTCGGCCTCGGCGGTGGGGACGGCGATTGTCCGGGCGTCGTTGAGGATCTTGTCGAGCTTGCTCTGATAGAGATGTGTCAGCAGCCCGGTTCTGATGGGGTCGGTGGTCAATTGCAGGTTGGGGTGTGCGATGGGGCGTTCCCGCCATGTCGGACGCGGGTCTTGAGGCGGGACGGGTTGCCGGGCGATGGTGGTGAGCCGGTCGTTCAGTGCGGCGAAGAAGCCTCCGCGCGCCGCGTGGTCGATGAAGCGGCTGAAGAACTGCTGGTAGTCGGGCGCCCGCAGGCGTCGGCTCAGTTCCTCGGCAAACGATGCGCTGGACGGGTATTGCTTGATCGGGTGCAGCGGGTCATCGGGAATGTAGGCAACCACACCGAGCGTTTGCCGGCTGCGGTCAAGATCGCGGGAGAACAGGATGACGCCGGTCAGGCGGCAATCCAGCACCGTCAAGGCGTGGCCGCGCCAGGGTTGGTCGCGCGACGGCGGGGCCTGCGGTGTGTCGAGCAGGCCCAGAATCATCTGGTGAGTCTCGCTGTCCAGCAGTGTCTGCATCCGGGCCATGCGCAGCGCGGCGATAAGCGCCGCTTTCTGGTTGTCCTGGACGGCGGACTTCAGGAACGCTCCGACGACCGGGTTGCTGATGCCCAGGTTGTCCTCCAGGTACGCCTTGTAGCGCTTGCCGATGTCCAGTTCCCTGCACGTTCGGGCGAATGCGGCGATGGGCATTTTCTCTAGCGTCTTGGGCATGGTCCGGAAGTGCCCGTCGGCGGAGGGTGGAGTGATGTAGGTCGACTCGGGTTCGAAGGCATCGGTGCGGGTTTCGTCGCTTTCGAAGTTGTGCAGCGCCGCCTCCAGCAACGACACCGTCCAGGTGCGGGCCGCCCCCGTTTTGATCGCCGGCCAGGGAAGGTGTGCGGGCACGTAGAGGCGCAGCCAGGTGTTGCGGACATCCAGATCGAGCCCGAAACGGGTCTTCAGTTCTGCCTTGAGCAAGGGCTCGGCGAAGGCGTCCGGACTTTTCAGGCGGCCCAGCGCGTCATCGACGCGGTTCTGGGTCTCCATGTGTCTGGCCAGCAGCGCGCTCAGTCCGGAGTGCTGGTGCGGCGTAGCCGATGCCAGGTTCGGCGGCATGCCGGGCTTGATGCGGCTCAGCGCTGTGCGCCGGTGGGGTGTTGCCCGTTGCAGCCAGGAAGGGATCGCGTCGATCAGGTGGCGATAGTGGAGGTTCGGGCGCAGCGCTTCGGAAGGGGCGGTGACAACGGGGTGGGTGTTCATCGGAGAGCGAGCCGTGCTGTTTGATGGACGGACAGCAGACTCCATAGGCGTGCGCCGTGTGCGGTACATATGTACCGCACACGGAAAAACGGCATGGGATACAAAGTGACAAGTCTGCCGCAAACCCCGGCCGCCAGTTAAACTGCGCCTTTGCGACCCTATTTGTCGCATTGCCGTAAACCCGGGAAAAACCGGGGTTTGCGCTATAAGAAGTTGTCGCTTGGCGACAAGGCCGGGCTGAAAACTGTCCTTACAATCCCCCCATCTCCCGCCAGTTTCAGGCGGGTGTTCCTCATCAGGAGACTCCGATGTCCGTTGAGCACGCTGCGGTACAACGCGCCGATTTCGACCAGGTAATGGTTCCCAACTACGCGCCTGCCGCGTTCATTCCGGTGCGTGGCGAAGGCTCTCGCGTCTGGGACCAGACCGGCCGCGAGCTGATCGACTTCGCCGGCGGGATTGCCGTCAACGTGCTGGGCCACGCGCATCCGGCGCTGGTCGGCGCCCTGACCGAGCAGGCGAACAAGCTGTGGCACGTGTCCAACGTGTTCACCAACGAGCCGGCCTTGCGCCTGGCCCACAAGCTGATCGACGCCACCTTCGCCGAGCGCGTGTTCTTCTGCAACTCCGGCGCCGAAGCCAACGAGGCCGCGTTCAAGCTGGCCCGTCGCGTGGCGTTCGACCGTTTCGGCAGCGAGAAGTACGAAATCATCGCCGCGCTGAACAGCTTCCACGGTCGTACCCTGTTCACCGTGAACGTCGGTGGCCAGTCGAAGTACTCCGACGGTTTCGGACCGAAGATCACCGGCATCACCCACGTGCCGTACAACGATCTGGCGGCCCTGAAGGCTGCCGTTTCCGACAAGACCTGCGCGGTCGTGCTGGAGCCGATCCAGGGCGAAGGCGGTGTGCTGCCGGCCGAGCTGGCCTACCTCAAAGGCGCCCGCGAACTGTGCGACGCGCACAACGCGCTGCTGGTGTTCGACGAAGTGCAGACCGGCATGGGCCGCACCGGCAAGCTGTTCGCCTACCAGCATTTCGGCGTGACCCCGGACATCCTGACCAGCGCCAAGAGCCTGGGCGGCGGTTTCCCGATCGCGGCGATGCTCACCACCGAAGCGCTGGCCAAGCACCTGGTCGTCGGCACCCACGGCACCACCTACGGCGGCAACCCGCTGGCGTGCTCGGTGGCCGAGGCGGTGGTCGACGTGATCAACACCCCTGAGGTGCTCAACGGCGTCAACGCCAAGCACGACAAGTTCAAGACCCGCCTGGAGCAGATCGGCCAGAAGTACGGCCTGTTCACCCAGGTGCGCGGTCTGGGCCTGCTGATCGGCTGCGTGTTGAGCGATGCCTGGAAAGGCAAGGCCAAGGACGTGTTCAACGCCGCCGAGCGTGAAGGCCTGATGATCCTGCAGGCCGGTCCGGACGTGATCCGTTTCGCGCCGAGCCTGGTGATCGACGATGCCGACATCGACCAGGGCCTGGAGCGCTTCGAGCGCGCCGTGGCCAAGCTGACGCAAGCCTGATTGACCCTCCGGCGCCTGACCGCTCAGGCGCCGGATCCGATTTTCGTTTCGCACCGACACACACTGTGGGAGCCAGCCCGCTGGCGATGAGGGCCTGACAGCCAACATCACTGTTGCCTGAAAGGACGCGATCGCCGGCAGTCTGGCTCCCACAATCGACTCTGGGTCGACCCGGGGACGGTGCGGAATTTTTCACCTGTGATTTTCATGAGAGAAAGGAGTGACACCATGCTGGTGATGCGCCCTGCGCAAATGGCTGACCTGGGCGAGGTACAGCGTCTGGCTGCGGACAGCCCGATCGGTGTCACTTCGTTGCCGGACGACGTGGAGCGCCTGAGCGACAAGATCGCCGCCAGCGAGGCGTCGTTCGCCGCCGAGGTCAGCTTCAACGGCGAGGAAAGCTACTTCTTCGTCCTCGAAGACACCGTCGCCGGCAAACTGGTCGGCTGCTCGGCCATCGTCGCCTCGGCCGGCTACTCCGAACCGTTCTACAGCTTTCGCAACGAGACCTTCGTGCACGCTTCCCGCGAGCTGAAGATCCACAACAAGATCCACGTGCTTTCGCAGTGCCACGACCTGACCGGCAACAGTCTGCTGACCAGTTTCTACGTGCAGCGCGACCTGGTGGGTTCGCCGTGGGCCGAGCTCAATTCCCGTGGCCGCCTGCTGTTCGTCGCCAGTCACCCTGAGCGCTTCGCCGACTCGGTGGTGACCGAGATCGTCGGCTACAGCGACGAGAACGGCGACTCGCCGTTCTGGGACGCCATCGGCCGCAACTTCTTCGACCTCAACTACGCCGAGGCCGAGCGCCTGTGCGGCCTCAAGAGCCGCACGTTCCTGGCCGAGCTGATGCCGCACTACCCGATCTACGTGCCGCTGCTGCCGGACTCCGCCCAGGAGGCGATGGGCCAGGTGCACCCGCGTGCGCAGATCACCTTCGACATCCTGATGCGCGAAGGCTTCGAGACCGACCATTACATCGACATTTTCGACGGCGGCCCGACCCTTCACGCCCGCGTCTCGGGGATCCGTTCGATCGCCCAGAGCCGCGTGGTGCCGGTGAAGATCGGCGAGCCGGTCAAGGGCGCAGGGCGCCAGTACCTGGTGGCCAACGCGCAGTTGCAGGATTACCGCGCTGTCCTGCTGGAGCTGGACTACGCGCCCGGCAAACCGGTGACCCTGGACCTGGAAGCGGCCGAAGCCCTGGGCGTCGGCGAGGGCGCCAGCGTGCGCCTGGTGGCGGTTTAACGCCTTAGCGAGTTTCACGGGTGGCGTTGGCGGCCCGTTTGAGGAGATAGCATGATCGTTCGTCCCGTACGCAGCAGCGATTTACCCGCTCTGATCGACCTGGCCCGCAGCACCGGCACCGGCCTGACCACCTTGCCGGCCAACGAAGAGCGCCTGACCCATCGGGTCGGCTGGGCCGAGAAGACCTTTCGCGGCGAAGCCGGCCGCGGCGATGCGGACTACCTGTTCGTGCTCGAAGACGACAACGGCCGCGTGGTGGGGATCTCCGCCATCGCCGGCGCCGTCGGCCTGCGTGAGCCGTGGTACAACTTCCGGGTCGGCTTGACCGTCAGCGCCTCCCAGGAGCTGAACATCTACCGCGAGATCCCGACCCTGTTCCTGGCCAACGACCTGACCGGCAACTCCGAGCTGTGCTCGCTGTTCCTGCACGCCGACTACCGCACCGGCCTCAACGGCCGCATGCTGTCCAAGGCGCGGATGCTGTTCATCGCCGAGTTCCCGCAGCTGTTCGGCAACAAGATCATCGCCGAGATGCGCGGCGTGTCCGACGAGGCGGGCCGTTCACCGTTCTGGGAAAGCCTGGGCCGGCATTTCTTCAAGATGGAATTCAGCCAGGCCGATTACCTGACCGGCGTCGGCAACAAGGCATTCATCGCCGAACTGATGCCGAAATTCCCGCTGTACACCTGTTTCCTGTCCGAAGACGCCCGCGCCGTGATCGGCCAGGTGCACCCGGACACCGAGCCTGCGCTGGCGATGCTCAAGGGCGAAGGCTTCAGCTATCAGGGCTACGTCGACATCTTCGACGCCGGCCCCGCCATCGAATGCGAAACCGGCAAGATCCGCGCGGTGCGCGACAGCCAGGCGCTGGTGCTGGCGGTGGGCACGCCGGGCGACGACGCCACGCCGTTCATCATCCATAACCGCAAGCGCGAAGACTGCCGGATCACGGCAGCTCCGGCGCGTCTGGCCGCCGGCACCCTGGTGGTCGATCCGCTGACCGCCAAGCGCCTTCAACTCAATGCCGGCGACCAGGTGCGCGCCGTTCCGCTGTCCGCAGCCCGGGAGTCGAAACAATGAATTCGCTATACATCGCAGGTCAGTGGCTGGCCGGTCAGGGGGACGCGTTCGAGTCGCTGAACCCGGTGACCCAGCAAGTGCTGTGGTCGGGCCAGGGCGCGACCGCCGCCCAGGTCGATTCGGCGGTGCAGGCTGCGCGCCAGGCGTTTCCGGCCTGGGCCAAGCGTTCCCTGGAGGAGCGCATCGGCGTGCTCGAAGCGTTCGCCGCCACCCTGAAGAGCCACAGCGACGAACTGGCCCGTGCCATCGGCGAGGAAACCGGCAAGCCATTGTGGGAAGCCGCGACCGAAGTCACCAGCATGGTCAACAAGATCGCGATCTCGGTGCAGAGCTACCGCGAACGCACCGGCGAGAAGAGCGGCCCGCTGGGCGACGCCACCGCCGTGCTGCGCCACAAGCCCCACGGCGTGGTGGCGGTGTTCGGCCCGTACAATTTCCCTGGCCACTTGCCGAACGGGCACATCGTGCCGGCGCTGCTGGCCGGCAACAGCGTGCTGTTCAAGCCGAGCGAGCTGACGCCGAAGGTCGCCGAGCTCACGGTCAAGTGCTGGATCGAAGCCGGTCTGCCGGCCGGTGTCCTGAACCTGCTGCAAGGCGCCCGTGAAACCGGCATCGCCCTGGCGGCCAACCCTGGCATCGACGGCCTGTTCTTCACCGGCTCCAGCCGCACCGGCAATCACCTGCACCAGCAGTTCGCCGGACGCCCGGACAAGATCCTCGCCCTGGAAATGGGCGGCAACAACCCGCTGGTGGTGGATCAGGTCGCCGATCTCGACGCGGCGGTCTACACGATCATTCAGTCGGCGTTCATCTCCGCCGGCCAGCGCTGCACCTGCGCCCGCCGTCTGCTGGTGCCGCAAGGCGCCTGGGGCGACAGCCTGCTGGCGCGCCTGGTGGCGGTGACGTCGACCATCGAGGTCGGCGCGTTCGACCGCCAGCCGGCGCCGTTCATGGGCTCGGTGATTTCCCTGGGCGCGGCCAAGGCCCTGATGGACGCCCAGGCGCATCTGCTGGCCAACGGCGCGGTGCCGCTGTTGGAAATGACCCAGCCGCAGGCGCAGTCGGCCTTGCTGACGCCGGGCATCCTCGACGTGACCGCGGTGGCGGGTCGTCCGGACGAAGAACTGTTCGGCCCGCTGCTGCAGGTGATCCGCTATGCCGATTTCGACGCGGCCATCGCCGAAGCCAACGACACCGCCTACGGTCTGGCCGCCGGCCTGCTGTCGGATTCCGAGGCGCGTTACCAGCAGTTCTGGCTGGAAAGCCGTGCGGGCATCGTCAACTGGAACAAGCAACTGACCGGCGCCGCGAGCAGCGCGCCGTTCGGCGGCGTTGGCGCGTCGGGCAACCACCGCGCCAGCGCCTACTACGCGGCGGACTACTGCGCCTACCCGGTGGCTTCGCTCGAAACACCGGACCTGGCGCTGCCGGCGGCCCTGACGCCAGGCGTGAAGATGGCGTGATGCCCATCGCCAGCAGGCTGGCTCCCGCAGGAGCGATGCAGGGCACATCAGGTGCCGGCACCGATCAACCTGTGGGAGCGGGCTTGCCCGCGAAGGCTGCGCCGCAGTCTCAAAGAACCGTTACGCAAGCCTATAACAACAGATTCTCGTGGAGCCTCGCTGATGAAATCCTGTGAAGTCAATTTTGACGGTCTAGTGGGGCCGACCCACAACTACGGCGGCCTGTCCTACGGCAACGTCGCCTCCCAGAGCAACAGCCAGCAGTCTTCCAACCCCAAGGAAGCCGCGCTGCAAGGCCTGGCGAAAATGAAAGCGCTGATGGACATGGGCTTTGTCCAGGGCGTGCTGGCGCCGCAGGAGCGTCCGGACGTGGCCGCCTTGCGCCGTCTGGGTTTTGGTGGCACCGATGCCCAGGTGATCGAGCGCGCCGCCAAGGAAGCGATGCCGCTGCTGGTCGCCAGTTGCTCGGCGTCGAGCATGTGGGTGGCCAACGCCGCCACGGTCAGCCCGAGCGCCGACACCGCCGACGGCCGCGTGCATTTCACCGCCGCCAACCTCAACTGCAAGTACCACCGCAGCATCGAACACCCGAC
Source organism: Pseudomonas ekonensis (assembly GCF_019145435.1). Taxonomy (NCBI): domain Bacteria; kingdom Pseudomonadati; phylum Pseudomonadota; class Gammaproteobacteria; order Pseudomonadales; family Pseudomonadaceae; genus Pseudomonas; species Pseudomonas ekonensis. The sequence goes on from NZ_JAHSTS010000001.1 coordinate 918,439, forward strand.
CACCAGCCGCGTGCTGGGGGCGATGTTCGCCGATCAGCAGCACTTCGCCCATCACGCCGCGTTGCCGGCGGTGGCGCAGTTCGGCGACGAAGGCGCGGCCAACCACACCCGTTTCTGCCGTGAGTACGGCGAGGCCGGCGTCGAGTTCTTCGTGTTCGGCCGCAGCGCGTTCGACACCCGCTATCCGGCGCCGCAGAAGTACCCGGCGCGCCAGACCCTCGAAGCGTCCCAGGCAGTCGCCCGCCTGCACGGCCTGCGCGACGACGGCGTGGTCTACGCCCAGCAGAACCCGGCGGTGATCGATCAGGGCGTGTTCCACAACGACGTGATCGCGGTGGGCAACGGCGAGGTGCTGTTCTATCACGAGGACGCGTTCCTGGAGACCGAGCAGATGCTGGCCGAGCTGCAGGCCAAGCTCGCCAAGGTCGGCGGCAAGTTCCAGTCGATCTGTGTGCCGCGTTCGGCGGTCACCGTGGACGACGCGGTGCGCTCCTACCTGTTCAACAGTCAGTTGCTGTCGCGCCCTGATGGTTCGATGCTGCTGATCGTGCCGGAAGAGTGCCGCGGCAACGAGCGCGTCTGGAACTACCTGCAAAGCCTGACCGGCTCCGGCGGCCCGGTTCGCGAGGTCAAGGTCTTCGATCTGAAGCAAAGCATGCAGAACGGCGGCGGCCCCGCTTGCCTGAGGCTGCGTGTCGCACTCAACGAAACCGAACTGGCGGCGGTCAATCCAGGGGTTATCATGACGGCACCGTTGTACGGTTCGTTGACCGCATGGGTTGAAAAGCACTACCGCGACCGCCTGACCGAAAACGATCTGGCGGATCCGCAATTGCTGCTTGAATGCCGGACGGCACTGGATGAACTGACGCAAATCCTTAAACTGGGCGCGGTTTATCCATTCCAGATCAATTGATGGCCGGTGCGCCGCCTTCGCGCGGCGCACGGCTTCATCTTCCAAGAGAGCGTAAACATGAGTGATTCCCTGCAGCTGATCCTTGAAGACACCGACGGCACGCAACTGCAAACCTCCTGCACCCGCGTCGCGGTCATGTGGCAAGGCAAGGAGCTGTGGATCCAGCAGGACGGCCGCGGCCAGCTGCTGATCGGCGTCGACGTCGAAGAAGACGACGAAGAGTACGCCAACCTGTTGCTGCGCCCGTTGGCGACTAATCTGGTAAGTCTGCAACTGGAAATGGAACCGGCCGACCTCGGTGGCGAGGAACATGTGCACGGCCCGGATTGCAACCACGACCACTAAGGAAACCGCTCTATGCTCGCCCTCGGCAAACTGCTTGAACTGACCCTCGCCGGCCGCGAACCGGCGGAGAAGACTCAACTGACTGTCGAAGGCGTGCGCATGCGCTGGTTGAGCGAGGGCGCGCTGGAAGTGCGGCCGCCCGAAGCGCGCGACAACGGCCTGGATCTGCTGCTGTCGGCAGGGATCCACGGCAACGAGACCGCGCCGATCGAATTGCTCGACCGCCTGTTGCATGACATCGCCCGCGGCGACCTGAAGCCGCGCGCACGCATTCTGTTCCTGTTCGGCAACCCGGAAGCGATCCGCAAGGGCGAGCGCTTCATCGAGCAGGACGTCAACCGGCTGTTCAACGGCCGTCACGAACAAAGCAGCGGCTGCGAAGCCTTGCGCGCCTGTGAGCTGGAGCGCCTGGCGGCGAGTTTCTTCAGCCTGCCGGGCCGTCAGCGCCTGCACTATGACCTGCACACCGCGATCCGCGGCTCGAAGATCGAGCAGTTCGCCCTGTACCCGTGGAAAGAAGGGCGCCAGCACTCCCGGCGCGAACTGGCCCGGCTGCGGGCGGCGGGCATGGAAGCGGTGCTGCTGCAGAACAAGCCGTCGATCGTGTTCAGCTCGTACACCTACGACAAGCTCGGCGCCGAGTCCTTCACCCTTGAGCTGGGCAAGGCCCGGCCGTTCGGGCAGAACGCCGGGGTCAACGTGTCGTTGCTGGAAAACCGCCTGAAGCAGATCATCGAGGGCAACGAGCCCGAACAGGCGCACGAGGGCCTGGACGGCCTGCAACTGTTCAGCGTGGCCCGGGAAATCATCAAGCACAGCGATGCCTTCCGCCTGAACCTGCCGGCGGACATCGAGAACTTTTCGGAACTGGACATGGGTTATGTGCTGGCCGAAGACCTGGCCAATACCCGCTGGATCATCGAAGAGCAGGGCGCCCGGATCATCTTCCCCAACCCCAAGGTCAAGAACGGCCTGCGCGCCGGCATCCTGATCGTGCCGACCACGGACGATCAACTGGCCTGAGCACGCCGCACGAACCCTGCGGGCTTCGTTCACTGAATCCGGGAGCACCGCAGACCCTGTGGGAGCTGGCTTGCCAGCGAATTGGCCAGCCCATCCGACATCGATGGTGACTGACCCGTCGCCCTCGCGAGCAGTCGGGCTCCCACGGGTTTCGGCGCTTAGACCGCTACGGCGCGCGGCTCACTGCGGCGCAGCGCACGGATCTTCAGCAGCGTGTCGGCGCAGGTTCTCGCCGCTTCCTGACCCTTGTGCACGAAATGCTCGAAGAAGAACTTCTGGTGCTCTTCGCCGGCATGGAAGTGGTGCGGGGTCAAGGACACCGAGAACACCGGCACTTCGGTTTCCAGCTGAACCTGCATCAGGCCGCTGACGACCGACTGGGCGACGAATTCGTGACGGTAGATCCCGCCGTCCACCACCAGGGCGGCCGCGACGATGCCGGCATAACGACCGGTCTTGGCCAGCAGCTTGGCGTGCAGAGGCATTTCAAACGCGCCGCCGACCTCGAAGAAATCGATGTCCGCTTCCTGGTAGCCCTGGGCGATCATTTCGGCGACGAAGCCTTTACGGCTCTGGTCGACGATTTCCTTGTGCCAGCAGGCCTGGATGAACGCGACGCGCTCGCCCTGCGTGTGTTTGGTTTTGCTGTCGATAGCGGTGGGTTGCATGTTCTGACTCCTGTTTGTGTGAAAAACAGGGCGATATGAATCGAAAGGGATCAAGGGTACGCGCGCGCAAGCACGCAGACGGCCCTTTGGCGTCAATCCCGTTCTCTCTTCATCCGGACTGTGACCGTCGGCCCCGGAATCACACCGGGTCTGCTGACCTTGCCGTCGGGCACAACCTGAGCCGTGCCTGCCGTCAAGCGCTCGCGGGCTATGCGCGTTGCGCGCAATTACCGCCGGTGGGGAATTGCACCCCGCCCTGAGAACGTTGTGCCGCCCTTCGTCGGGCGGCGCAGCGTTTGTAACACAGTTCCCCTGGCGATGCATTGCGCCTTTGTGATGATTGCCATCGAATTTTTCGCTTCAAGCGGTGACTTTTCCTTGCCCAAGGGTTGATTAATCCGCGCCATGCCCGCAGTAATTCCGATACGAATAGGGATTTCCCCTGCTGACTTGAGGCCAGGTTCATGAGCGTTATCGATCTTCGCAGCGACACCGTCACCCAACCGTCTCCCGCAATGCTTGAAGCGATGGCCCGCGCGGCCACCGGTGACGATGTGTATGGCGAGGATCCGACGGTCAACCGTCTGGAAGCCGAACTGGCAGAACGGCTGGGGTTTGCCGCGGCGCTGTTCGTGCCGACCGGCACCATGAGCAACCTGCTGGGCTTGATGGCCCATTGCGGACGCGGCGACGAATACATCGTCGGCCAGCAGGCGCATACCTACAAATACGAAGGCGGCGGCGCAGCGGTGCTGGGCTCGATCCAGCCGCAGCCGCTGGAGGTGCAGGCCGACGGCTCGCTGGATCTGGAGCAGGTGGCCGCCGCGATCAAGCCCGATGACTTCCACTTCGCCCGCACACGCCTGCTGGCGCTGGAAAACACCATGCAAGGCAAGGTGTTGCCGCTGGAATACCTGGCCCGGGCCCGGCGTTTCACCCAGGAGCACGGCCTGGCCCTGCACCTGGACGGCGCGCGCCTGTACAACGCGGCGGTCAAGCTGGGCGTCGATGCCCGGGAGATCACCCGGCATTTCGATTCGGTCTCGGTGTGCCTGTCCAAGGGCCTCGGCGCCCCGGTGGGCTCGGTGCTGTGCGGCTCGGCCGAGCTGATCGGCAAGGCCCGCCGGTTGCGCAAGATGGTCGGCGGCGGCATGCGCCAGGCCGGTCTGCTGGCGGCGGCGGGGCTGTACGCGCTGGAGCACAACGTCGAGCGCCTGGCGCAGGACCACGCCAACGCCGAGCTGCTGGCCGAAGGGCTGCGCGACGCCGGGTTCTGCGTCGAGCCGGTGCAGACCAACATGGTCTATGTGCAGATGGGCGACCGGGCCCATGCCCTCAAGGCGTTTGCGGCGGAGCGCGGGATCCGGCTGAGCGCCGCCGCCCGTCTGCGGATGGTCACGCACATGGACGTCAATCGCTCGCAAATCGGGCAGGTGGTCGAGGCATTCGTCGCGTTTTCGCGCAAGTGACAGCGTTGGCGGCCCAATTGACTGCTTCTATCGTATAAACACGCTGTACCCCGCGCGCAGGGCCGATATAATGCGGCCCTTTGCCGTTGCTTCGTCTGTCGACGTATTGCACAGGCCTTTGGCCGCAGCCTCCGTGGAAGAACCTAATGAAAAGCGCAGAAATCCGTGAAGCCTTCCTTCGCTTCTTCGAAGAGCAAGGCCACACCCGTGTAGCCTCCAGCTCTTTGATTCCGGGCAATGACCCAACCCTGCTGTTCACCAACGCAGGCATGAACCAGTTCAAGGACTGCTTCCTGGGCCAGGAAAAGCGCGCGTACACCCGCGCCGTCAGCAGCCAGAAATGCGTGCGCGCCGGCGGCAAGCACAACGACCTGGAAAACGTCGGTTACACCGCCCGTCACCACACCTTCTTCGAAATGCTGGGCAACTTCAGCTTCGGCGACTACTTCAAGCGTGACGCCATCACCTTCGCCTGGACGTTCCTGACGTCGGACAAGTGGCTGAACCTGCCGAAGGAAAAGCTGTGGGTGACCGTCTACGCCACCGACGACGAAGCCTACGACATCTGGACCAAGGAAGTCGGTGTGCCGGCCGAGCGCATGGTGCGCATCGGCGACAACAAGGGCGCGCCGTACGCCTCCGACAACTTCTGGACCATGGGCGACACCGGCCCGTGCGGTCCGTGCACCGAGATCTTCTACGACCACGGCGCCGACATCTGGGGCGGCCCGCCGGGCTCGCCGGAAGAGGACGGTGACCGCTACATCGAGATCTGGAACAACGTGTTCATGCAGTTCAACCGCACCGCCGACGGCGTGCTGCATCCGCTGCCGGCACCGTCGGTGGACACCGGCATGGGCCTTGAGCGGATCAGCGCCGTGCTGCAGCACGTGCACTCGAACTACGAGATCGACCTGTTCCAGAGCCTGCTGAGCGCTTCGGCCAAGGCCATCGGCTGCACCAACGACGGCCAGGCTTCGCTGAAAGTGGTGGCCGACCACATCCGTTCCTGCGGCTTCCTGGTCGCCGACGGCGTGCTGCCTTCCAACGAGGGCCGCGGCTACGTGCTGCGCCGGATCATCCGTCGCGCCTGCCGCCACGGCAACAAGCTGGGCGCCAAGGGCAGCTTCTTCTACCAGATCGTCGCCGCGCTGGTGGCCGAGATGGGCGAAGCCTTCCCTGAGCTCAAGGCCCAGCAGGCGCACATCGAGCGCGTGCTCAAGGCCGAGGAAGAGCAGTTCGCCAAGACCCTGGAGCAGGGCCTGAAGATCCTCGAGCAGGATCTCTCCGAGCTCAAGGGCGAAGTCGTGCCGGGCGACGTGGTGTTCAAGCTCTACGACACCTACGGGTTCCCGATGGACCTGACCGCGGACATCGCCCGCGAGCGCAGCCTGACCATCGACGAAGCCGGCTTCGAGCGCGAAATGGAAGCCCAGCGCGAGCGAGCGCGCTCCGCCAGCTCGTTCGGCCTGGACTACAACAGCCTGGTCAAGGTCGACGTCGACACCGAATTCACCGGCTACCACGCCACCAGCGGTTCGGCGAAAGTCGTCGCGCTCTATAAAGACGGCCAGTCCGTGGACGTCTTGAGTGAAGGGCAGGAAGGCGTGATCGTGCTGAACCAGACCCCGTTCTATGCGGAGTCCGGCGGCCAGGTCGGCGACTGCGGCTACATTCAGGCCGGCAACAGCCGCTTCGACGTGCGCGACACCACCAAGACCGGCGGCGCGTTCCTGCACCACGGCGTGCTGGCCTCGGGCAGCCTGATCGTCGGCGCGCCGGTGGAGACCCACGTCGAAGCCGACGTACGTCACGCCACCTCGCTGAACCACTCGGCCACCCACCTGCTGCACGCGGCATTGCGCAAGGTGCTGGGCGACCACGTCCAGCAGAAGGGCTCGCTGGTGGACAGTCAGCGCCTGCGTTTCGACTTCAGCCACTTCGAGGCGATCAAGCCTGAACAGCTGAAGGCACTGGAAGACATCGTCAACGCCGAGATCCGCAAGAATTCGGCGGTGGAGACCGAAGAGACCGACATCGACACCGCCAAGAAGAAAGGCGCAATGGCGCTGTTCGGCGAGAAGTACGGCGACAGCGTGCGCGTGCTGAGCATGGGCGGCGACTTCTCGGTCGAGCTGTGCGGCGGCATCCACGCCAACCGCACCGGCGACATCGGCCTGCTGAAGATCATCAGCGAAGGCGGCGTGGCCTCCGGCGTGCGTCGCATCGAGGCAGTGACCGGCGCAGCGGCGCTGGCTTACCTCAACGCGGCCGAAGAGCAACTCAAGGAAGCGGCCAGCCTGGTCAAGGGCAGCCGCGACAACCTGATCGACAAGCTGTCGGCGGTGCTGGAACGCAACCGCCTGCTGGAAAAGCAGCTCGAGCAGCTGCAGGCCAAGGCCGCCAGCGCCGCCGGCGACGATCTGTCGGCCCAGGCCGCGGACGTCAAGGGCGTGAAGGTGCTGGCCGCCCGTCTGGACGGTCAGGACGGCAAGGCGCTGCTGGCGCTGGTCGATCAGCTGAAGAACAAACTCGGTCGCGCAGTGATCCTGCTCGGCAGTGTCCATGAGGAAAAGGTCGTACTGGTCGCTGGCGTGACCAAGGACCTGACTGGCCAACTCAAAGCCGGTGATTTGATGAAACAGGCTGCTGCGGCAGTGGGCGGGAAGGGCGGCGGTCGCCCGGACATGGCGCAGGGCGGCGGCACAGACGCCGGCGCACTGGACAGCGCACTGGCGCTGACCGTTCCGTTCGTCGAGCAGGGTTTATAAGACGCGCCGCCGGCCCCGCAGTCTAGTGGCGGGCCCGGCGGCCGTTCGAGTGATTATTGGGCGCCCTTCATGGGCAGAGGCGGCTTTGAAATGGCTTTGATCGTACAGAAATTTGGAGGCACCTCGGTCGGCAGCGTCGAGAGAATCGAGCAGGTCGCCGACAAGGTTAAGAAATTCCGCGATGCCGGCGATGACCTGGTGGTTGTGCTGTCTGCAATGAGCGGCGAAACCAACCGTCTGATCGATCTGGCCAAGCAAATCAGTGGCGACGATCAGCCGGTTCCCCGTGAACTGGACGTGATCGTCTCCACCGGTGAGCAGGTCACGATCGCCCTGTTGGCCATGGCGCTGATCAAGCGCGGTGTGCCGGCGGTGTCGTACACCGGCAACCAGGTGCGGATCCTGACGGACAGCGCACACAACAAGGCGCGCATCCTGCAGATCGACGACCAGAAGATCCGCGGCGACCTGAAGGCCGGCCGCGTCGTCGTCGTCGCCGGTTTCCAGGGCGTCGACGAGCACGGCAACATCACCACCCTGGGCCGTGGCGGTTCTGACACCACCGGCGTGGCGCTGGCCGCCGCGCTCAAGGCTGACGAATGCCAGATCTACACCGACGTCGACGGTGTCTACACCACCGACCCGCGTGTGGTGTCCGTGGCTCAGCGCCTGGACAAGATCACCTTCGAGGAGATGCTGGAAATGGCCAGCCTCGGCTCCAAGGTGCTGCAGATCCGTGCGGTGGAGTTCGCCGGCAAGTACAACGTCCCGCTGCGCGTACTGCACAGCTTCAAGGAGGGTCCGGGCACCCTCATTACCATTGATGAAGAGGAAACCATGGAACAGCCGATCATTTCCGGCATCGCCTTCAACCGCGATGAAGCCAAGCTGACCATCCGTGGCGTGCCAGACACCCCGGGCGTGGCGTTCAAGATTCTCGGCCCGATCAGTGCCGCGAACATCGAAGTCGACATGATCGTGCAGAACGTCGCGCACGATAACACCACCGACTTCACCTTCACCGTGCACCGCAACGACTACCAGTCGGCGCAGACGGTGCTGGAAAACACCGCCCGCGAGATCGGTGCCCGTGAGGTCGTCGGCGACACCAAGATCGCCAAGGTCTCGATCGTCGGCGTCGGCATGCGTTCCCACGCCGGCGTGGCCAGCCGCATGTTCGAATCCCTGGCCAAGGAAAGCATCAACATCCAGATGATCTCGACCTCGGAAATCAAGGTGTCCGTGGTGATCGAAGAGAAGTACCTGGAACTGGCCGTGCGCGCCCTGCACACGGCTTTCGAACTGGACGCTCCAGCCCGCCAGGGCGAGTGACGCGTCATCCGAAGGGCGCGGTCTGACCGCGCCCTTTATTTTTTGAATGGCGCAGACGGGAAACTGTTCTTTTGCTTGCGCTGGTCAATACTCAGGCATGTAGGGCTACGATCGCTCCGGTTGTAGGTCGGGTGCCTTTTTTTTGCAGACTGTTGTCCCTGAACTGAAATGCGTGAGGAGAAAGGTATGCTGATTCTGACTCGTCGGTGCGCAGAAAGCCTGATTATCGGTGATGGCGAAATCACCGTGACCGTGCTCGGCGTCAAAGGAAATCAAGTGCGCATCGGCGTCAACGCCCCCAAAGAGGTGGCCGTGCACCGTGAGGAAATTTACCTGCGTATCAAGAAAGAGAAGGACGAAGAACCAACCCATTAATTTTTATCGATTTTTATGTTTGCAAACGGGGAAGAAGGTGGTTAATATACGCCCCGTGTTGCGGAGAGCTGGCCGAGTGGCCGAAGGCGCTCCCCTGCTAAGGGAGTACACCTCACAAGGGTGTCGGGGGTTCGAATCCCCCGTTCTCCGCCATTATTTTCGTAGTTCGTTGTAATCTGGCTTTTTCGGTAAGTTGTTGAAATTACTAGAAAAAGTACTTTACAAAAGGATTCAACGGTCTATAATGCGCGGCAACAAATGCACTCGTAGCTCAGCTGGATAGAGTACCCGGCTACGAACCGGGCGGTCACAGGTTCGAATCCTGTCGAGTGCACCATTTAAGAGTTGTTTATAGCGATATAGATAACTCGGCTTCAACCAGTTGTGGTCTGGTCTAAAAACACAAAATGCACTCGTAGCTCAGCTGGATAGAGTACTCGGCTACGAACCGAGCGGTCACAGGTTCGAATCCTGTCGAGTGCACCATACACCAAAAAGCCCGCGTTTAACGCGGGCTTTTTGCTATCCGGGATTTGGCTTTTCCCGTCACGCATCCTTTCTCGTCGAAATCCACTTGCGCACTGCGGCCCCGTTTGAGGTCGTAGCGATAGGTCGTGGATGAGTTGCGCTGGGTGATTTTGTCCGGTTTGCCCAAGGCGCTTTCGACATCCTGCTGGCTCATGCCGGTGACGACTCGACGATTGATGATCGCTTCACGCCTCTGCCTTGCGTCGATCAGGTTGCCGCATTTGTCTTGTGCGCGGCCGATGATGGCCGGTTCGCGCCTTTTGCCTCGGTTGCCGTCGGTTTCTTCGTGGCGGGCTTCCGGCAGCAGGGGCGCGACCGAACCGGGTGCGTAGGGGCTCAGTTCTTGTCGCGAAAGGCGTTCGCCGTTCGTGCAGCTCAAGGTGGTGAAGGTGATGCGCCCGTCTTCGGCCTCGCAGCGATGGACGGTGGTCGCCCCGGCGGCGGGCGGCAGGCAGAGCAGGGTGGTCAGAACGATCGGGGTGGGTTTCAAGGGCATCGGGGCGTCCTCCGTGACGGGCCATGTCCAAGGGTAGCCGCTGCTTTTTCCGTTGCCGGTGTGTTTTCTTTTCAGGATGAGTCGTCGCAGTTCCATGGATCAGGGCGGCGCTGAGCTTTGTCTCGCAAGCGCTTGTTTCAGCCATGATTTTTTAACGTTTTAAACCGTCAGGCGGTGTATCATTGCGCCCGTCAGCCCCGCCGGGGCTTATGGAAAACCTCCATGGACTTACCCAGTAGTTGTTCAGTAGCCCGTTTCACCAATCAAGAATTGACTGATTGATCCTTCCGGCGTGCCCCGCTGCTGGGAGTGGAGTTCGCCTATGTCTGAAGTTGAAGTAAAGAAAACACAGGAAAGCCTGCAGGATCGCCTGGCTCAGGTCGTTGAGCTGCTGCAGCGCCAGAAGGTCGTCGAAGACCTGACCCACCGCCAGGAAGGCGCTCATCACGACCGGGTCGAGAACCTGGTTCACCGGCAAAACCTGGTCGAGCTGCAGCGCAAGCTCGATGACCTGCACTCCGCCGACGTCGCCTACATCCTTGAAGCCTTGCCGCTGGACGACCGTCTGACGCTCTGGCAACTGGTCAAGGCTGACCGCGACGGCGACATCCTCCTTGAAGTGTCCGATTCGGTCCGTGAGTCGCTGATCGCCGACATGGACGATCACGAGCTCCTGGCCGCCGCCAAGGAGCTGGACGCCGACGAACTCGCTGACCTGGCCTCCGAGCTGCCGCGGGACGTCGTCCACGAGCTGATGGAGTCCCTGGACAACCAGCAGCGCGAGCGTGTGCGTTCGGCCCTGTCCTATGACGAGGAGCAGGTCGGTGCGCTGATGGACTTCGAGATGGTGACCATCCGGGAAGACGTCAGCCTGGAAGTGGTGCTGCGTTACCTGCGCCGCCTCAAGGAGCTGCCGGGCCATACCGACAAGCTGTTCGTGGTCGATTACGACGGCGTGCTCAAGGGCGTGCTGCCGATCAAGCGCCTGCTGGTCAATGATCCGGAGAAGCAGGTGGCCGAAGTCATGGCCAGCGATCCGGTGAGTTTCCACCCGGACGAGGACGCCTACGACGCGGCGCAGGCGTTCGAGCGTTACGACCTGGTCTCCGCCCCGGTGGTGGACAAGAACGACAAGCTGATCGGCCGTCTGACCATCGACGAAATGGTGGACCTGATCCGTGAGGAAAGCGAAAGCGAAGTCCTCAACATGGCGGGTCTGCGCGAAGAGGAAGACATCTTCGCTTCGGTCTGGAAATCCTTGCGCAACCGTTGGGCCTGGCTGGCGATCAATCTGATCACGGCATTCGTCGCCTCCCGGGTGATCGGCCTGTTCGAAGGCTCGATCGAGAAACTGGTGGCGCTCGCGGCGCTGATGCCGATCGTGGCGGGCATCGGCGGCAACTCCGGCAACCAGACCATCACCATGATCGTCCGTGCCATGGCGCTCGATCAGGTCAGCACCGGCAACACCTCGCGCCTGATGCGCAAAGAGCTGGCGGTCGCCCTGATCAACGGTTTGATCTGGGGCGGGGTGATCGGTGTGGTCGCTTATTTGCTGTACCACAGCTGGTCGCTCGGGGTGGTGATGACGGCGGCCATGACCCTGAACCTGCTGCTGGCGGCGTTGATGGGGGTGCTGATCCCGATGACGCTGGCGAAGATGGGGCGCGACCCGGCGATGGGTTCCAGCGTGATGATCACCGCGATGACCGACAGCGGCGGTTTCTTCATCTTCCTGGGGCTGGCGACGATCTTCCTGCTCTGACCTCGCTCGAAACAGCCCGCCCATCGGCGGGCTTTTTGTTGCCTGCAAAAGGCGTTTGGCCAAATGCCGGGCAAAAAAAAGCCAGCATGCAGGCTGGCTTGAGATGTTCTGTGCGGCTCAGGACGCGTCGGCGGCCATTTCGGCGTCGTGGGCGATCAGCGACACCAGGGCGTTCTGCTGGCGGTGGGAGAGTTGACGGAAGCGTTGCAGCAGTTCGCGTTCGTGCAGCGACAGCTCGGGGCTGTCCAGACGCATGCTCAGCTCTTCGCCCAATGCGCCTTCCTGAATGAGGCTCTGCTCAAGACGGGCAATGATCTCTGAGTTCATGCTGCGGTGATGATTGCGAGCCACCTCGGCGATGCGTTCACGCATTCCGTCTGGCAGGCGTACGACGAACTTGTCAGCCGTGCGGCTGGAATAAATTGCCTGTTTCAATGGGCGCATATAGTTAACCGGTTAGTTCAGGGGAGCGGTTCTCGGAATTGGCCGCAGGATGAGTGGTAGGACAAGCACCCTCGCCAAATGGTTCAACCTGAATTGTTAAGAGGCCCGCATCATGCCTCAAAATTGCCAGATCCTTGGCGTCAATTCTGTGACAAATATTGATCTGGGTAAAGGCGTAATGCCAGCACCAATTATCAGAAATGCGGACTGGTTTGAAAAGATTGCCCGGTGCGCATCGCCGACCGCATCCCGATGCACGAGATCGGGTGCCCGACGGCGCCAGAACGTGCATGCTATGTGGCTTCGATCCTTCAGCCCTACCTTTTAAAGGATAGTGGCAAATGGCCGATTTTCTAGTTCGCAACCCTTGCCGGAGGGCACTTTCAGGATGGACGGCAGGCTGATTTACCTGATGGGGCCGTCCGGTTCGGGCAAGGACAGCCTGATTGACGCTGCGCGTGAGCCGCTCAGGGCGCTCGGCTGCGACGTGGTGCGGCGGGTGATCACCCGGTCGGCGGAGTCGGTGGGCGAAGAGGCGGTCGGCGTGACGCCGCAGGAGTTCGAGCAACGCCGCAGTGCCGGCGATTTTGCGCTGTCATGGCAGGCCAACGGCCTCAGCTACGGCATTCCGGTGCAGATCGATCAATGGCTGCAGTCCGGGCGGCATGTGTTGGTCAACGGATCGCGCGGACACCTGGCCGAAGCGTTACAGCGTTATCCGACGCTGTTGCCGGTGCTGTTGACGGTTCGGGATGACGTGCTGCGCGAGCGCTTGTTCAGGCGAGGGCGGGAAACCCTGGCGCAGATCGATGCGCGGCTGGCGCGCAATGCCTTGTTCGTGGCGGGCGACGCGGTCGGTGATGCGCCGGTCCATCGGCTCGACAATTCGGGGGCGTTGGCGGACACCGTCGCCCGCTTGCTGGCGTGGGTGAGGCTCAGCGCAGCACCGGATCGAACTTGATCTTGCGGCCGGCCACCAGCGCCAGCACGAACAGCACGGCGAATACGCCGCAGCCGATCAACGGCAGGGAAAGCTCCGCCTCTTCGAAGAGCGAAAGATGAGCGATGCCGCTGAGCAGGGCGAGGATCAACAATCCCAAGGCCGATCTGGACATGCAGTCCTCCTGAAAAAAATTAGAACGCCAGGCGCTCGGTCGATTGCACCGGCAATGCGTGCCCAGGCCCGTTGACCTCCTGCGGCGCGAAGCCCTGACGGTCGCTCAGCACAGCCCATTGCGGCGCTTTCTGCACCATCAGGTAGTGCGGCAGGCGTTGGGCCACCGAGGCGTCTTCCCGAGGCGCAAAATGAACCCCCACCAGAACCGCGAGGGCGATCGCATTGGCGAGCAAGAGGGCGCTGTTCATGGGCTGATCTCCGTTTGTTCTTTGGGAACAGGCGAAGCAGCCGGCGTGCCAATAGTCTAACCGCTGTTAAGTCCTTTAAAAACAAGCATTTGAAAGGGTCTTTCGGAGCGTTTGACGTGCATTTCGCAAGGGTGGCCGTTTAATGGGATGCAAAATGCACGACGAAAGCTCCCGCGATATTGCAGGGTGCCTGCCTACGCTCAAAAAGCCCTACGGATGACATGACAAACAGGGGCATGGCCGTTAACATGCTCGCCGTCCGTCACTACGGCAACCTTGTGTCCCAGTAGCTCAATTGGATAGAGCATCCCCCTCCTAAGGGGAAGGTTGGCAGTTCGAACCTGCCCTGGGACACCATCCTTTCGAAAGCCCCGCGCAGAGCGATCTGGCGGGGCTTTTTCATGATGTTTCGCCGCCCCTCAAAAAAGCCCGATCCCTTCTTCGGCCTTGCCGATCGTGGCATCGACCTGGGTGGCTCGGCGCCGGCCATTGACCGAGTAACTGCGCTCCTGACCTTCAACCCCGGGTTTGCGCAGTGTGAGCAGTGCGGGCAATCCATCCTTTTCGCTGTAGCTGCCGAACCAGTTGTTCAGCCTGGCGATGAAGCACTCGTTGCCGATGGTCACCGGCATGTCCGTGACCGATTCGATGGCGTAGTAGCCCGCGCCGTAGCTGTAGTAGTCATCGTCGCCTTGCCCGGATGCAGGAATGGGGCAGAGGGGATCCGTGCCCTGCTTGAGCTGTTGGGGGTTGCCGGCGTTCGATTGGGTCAGGGCTTCGGTGAGCGCCGCTTGCAGGCCCGGCTCCAGCGTGTAGCTGGAGTTGTTGTTGTCTTCGGCGTACTGGGTGGCGGGTACGGTCAGTCGGTATTCGTAACGGACCGTCACGGTGGGGATCTGGCTGTTGATTTTCAGCGGGTTGAGCAGATAGAGCCGGTCGGTGCCGTAGGAGCCGTTGAAGTAGGTGACGTACATTCTTCCGTGAGATTCGATCCAGCCAACCGATTGGTTTGCACCGCGATCACTGGTCGATAACGAGTAGCGGCCATTGATCGCCTCAGGATCGTAAGGGGCCTTTCGTCGTGTGAACCGTGCTCCGTTGCGATGGAGCGTTTCATAGCTGTTGACCAGGCCGGTGCCGCCGGAATAGGTGGAGACGAACAGATCCCTCTGACCATCGCCGTCCAGATCGATCAAGGTGTAAGTGGCTTGACCTTGCTCCGCATCCGAATCAAGGCCGGAGGCGTTCAGGGCTTTCCATTCATCCGGCGAGACCCCCTCGGGCCGGGTCTTGGGGAAGGTCGTTTGATCGTAGGCGTTGTCTTTGCTCGGATCGCCGGAGAACGAGCTTTCGTTTCTTTTGCTCGTGAGCGTGCCCAGTGCCCGTTCCAGCGCAAACTCCGGGTTGTCGTCGATCATCTTGAGAATGCGTTGGCGCAGGTCTTCCATGACCTCCCGGTCGATGTCGTCGGGCTTGTAGGCGACGGCCTCGATCCACTGCGCGTGCAAGGTCTGCAAGCGATCCTGGTACTGTTGGTGCAGGCAAGCGATGTCGTCGGCGCAGCCGTCACGGGTCTTCAGCCATTGGCGCTGGCCCGACTTCAGTTCGGCCTGCGCCTGCGGAGCGGCCTTCATCAGTTTGCGGTAGGTCGAGCCCATCTCCGCATCCAGCCCATACAGCGGCTTGTCCGCGCAAACGGCGTGTTCCACGACACTTTGCGCCTTCTCGCAATCCATGCCGTTCGCCCAAGCGGTCTGGGCGAACAGCAACGCACACGCCGGCACAACACAGCTTCCTTTGATGAACACGATCAATCCCTTGCGGTTGGATGAAAAGAACAGCCGCGAAGGGTAATCCCGCCGCAAGGAATCTTGAAGCCCGGCTTCAAGAGAACCGCTGATCCGGCCGATAACCCTTGGGGTGACTGCGGGGTCGCGCGAAATCGCTTGATAGCATTTGGCCTGCCGCTATCATCTGCGCGCCCGCGCAAAGTCTCGGTCCGTCCTCTTCAATTGCCTGGAAATCCTCGATGTCGTCGTATCACCAAAAGAGTTTTCTGATCGTCGATGATTTTTCGGATTACCGCAGTTCTGTGCGTTCGATGCTGCGCGAGCTCGGGGTCAAGGACGTGGACACCGCCGACAGCGGCGAGCAGGCGCTGAAGATGTGTTCGCAGAAGTCCTACGATTTCATCCTTCAGGACTTCCACCTGGGGGACGGCAAGAAGAACGGTCAGCAGGTGCTGGAAGACCTGATGATGGAAAAGCTGATCAGCCACGAGGCGGTGTTCGTGATGGTCACCGCCGAGACCAGCCAGGCGATGGTGCTCAGTGCCCTGGAGCACGAGCCCGATGCCTACCTGACCAAGCCGTTCAACCGCATCGGCCTGGCCCAGCGCCTGGAGCGCCTGGAGCAGCGCAAGACCCTGCTCAAACCGATTCTGCAGGCCCTGGACCGCGGCAAGCCGGTCGAGGTGCTCAACGCCTGCATCGCCCTGTGCAAGCAGGACATCCGCTATTCGCCGCTGTGCCTGCGCTACCGCGCCGATGCGTTGCGCGACATGAACCAGAACGAAGCGCTGGAGCGCCTGTACGACAGCATCCTGGCCGACCGGCCGTTGCCGTGGGCGTTCGCCGGGCTGGGCCAGTTGCTGTTCAAGCGCGGCCAGATCGCCCAGGCCAAGGGCGTCTACGAAAAGGCCCTGAAGGTGTTCCCGATGATGCCGGCGCTGTACGACGGCATGGCCGAGGTGCTGGTGGCCGAGGGCGACAGCAAGGGCGCGCAGAAGGTGCTCGAAGAGGCGATTCGCCTGTCGCCGCTGGCGGTGCGCCGGCAGGCGCTGCTGGGCAAGCTGGCGATGGCCAACGAAGATTTCGACACCGCCTCCCGCGCCTACCGCCAAGCGGTGCACCAGGGCGCTCAGTCGCGCTTCAAGGATCCGGAAAGCAACCTCGGTCTGGCCCATGCGCTGATCAGCAAGGGCAGCGAGAAGGGGCTGGACACCCGCACCCGGCTGGAGATCAATACCACCCTCAGTGCCGTGGCCAAGGAAAATCCGTCCGACCCGGGCCTGCAGATCCGTGCGCGGCTGATGAAGGCCACCAGCCTGTTGCTCAACGATGCCGAAACCGCCGAGAAGCTCACCGAGCAGGCGTTGCTGCGCCTGGACGGCATGGAGCAGTTCATGAGCCCGGAAGCGGCGCTGCTGGTGGCCAAGCAGTTGCAGATGCTGGGCCAGACCGAGGCGGGCACCTCGATGCTCAAGAGCTGCGCGGAAATCTACGGCGACGATCCGACGGTGATGAAAGACATCGCCAAACTGACCGACGACCCCGCTATCCTCAGTTCCAGCAACGCCGCCGCCGAGCTCAACCGTCAGGGCGTGCGGGTATACAAGACCGGCAACCTGGCCGAAGCCCGCGAGGTGTTCCGCCGGGCGCTGAAGATGCAACCGAAGAACATCAGCATCGCGCTGAACATGGCGCAGTCGCTGCTGCACGGCACCGACACCAAAGTGCCGTCGGCGGAGCTGGAAGAATGTCGGGCCTGCCTGAAAACGGTCGGCCTGATGCCCGACACCGATGCGCGTTACCCGCGCTACCAGAAGCTGAAAAGCAAGGCGTTTGGCGAATGAACCGAGACGAGCAGGCACTGGATTTCTCCACGGTGATCGCATCCACCGTGCACGACATGAAGAACTCACTGGCGATGCTGACCCAGGCCCACAGCCAATGGCTGGCGCGGCTGCCCGAGGCGCAGCGCCAGGGGCCGGAGCAGGGGGTGATCGACTTCGAGTTCGCGCACCTCAACGGCATGCTGGTGCAGCTGCTGGCGCTGTACAAGCTGGGCGTCAACCAGATGCCGCTGCAGCCGGCCTACCACGAGCTGGACGACTTCATCGAAGCGCAACTGGCCGCGCACCAGGAGGTGTTCGCCAGTCGCGGGATCGTGGTCACGTACGAGGTCGATCCCCTGAGCCCGCTGGGCTTCTTCGACCGTGAGCTGGTCGCCTCGGTGCTGGGCAACATCATCAACAACGCGATCCGTTACGCCCGCGAGTCGCTGCTGATCACCGTCAGCGACGAAGCCGGGCAACTGGTGCTGAGCGTCAACGACGACGGCGCCGGCTACCCGGCCGAGATGCTCGAGCGCCAGGCCGACTATGTGCAGGGCATCAACCACAGCAGCGGCAGCACCGGCCTGGGCCTGTACTTCGCCGGGCGCATCGCCGCGCTGCATCAGCGCAACGGTGTCGAGGGGCGTACCGAGATCCGCAACGGCGGTCCGTTGGGCGGTGGGGTGTTCAGTCTCTATTTGCCGTGAAGCCCCGGCTTTTCAGGTGTTCTGCGGGTTGTTCGGCTTTTTGTTGGCGACTGCTTGATATTCCGAACAGCCGAAGCCTATTTTGTACGGGTCGCCGTTCGCGGCTCGCACAATAACAAGGATTGCGTCATGACAACCGATGGCCAGCGTTCACTCGCGCAGCGATTGACGGGCATTGATGAGATTGAATGTGTCACGCCGGATTTGAACGGCGTGCCACGGGGCAAGGTGATGACCGCCGAGGGCTTCCTCGAAGGGCGGCGTCTGCAGTTGGCCCGGGGGGTGCTGCTGCAGTGCATCATGGGCGGCTATCCGCCGGCGCGGTTCTACGGCAGCGACGACGGCGACCTGGCGCTGGTGGCCGACCCTGCGCAGATCCATCGCCTGCCGTGGAGCGAGCAGCCCCGGGCGCTGGCGATCTGCGACGCGGACGAGCTGACCGGCGAAAGCTCCAGCCTCTCCACCCGCGGCCAGCTCAAGGCGGTCATCGCCCGTTACGCGGCCCGCGGCCTGGCGCCGGTGGTGGCGACCGAGCTTGAGTTCTTTGTCTTTGCGCCGAACACCGATCCGACCCAGCCGTTCCAGCCGCCGCTGGGCCTGGACGGGCGCCGCGAGGACGGCCATTCGGCGTTCAGCGTCAGTTCCAACAACGGCCTGCGGCCGTTCTTCAGCGACGTCTATAAATGCATGGCGGCCCTGGGCCTGCCGCGTGACACCTTCATGCATGAAATGGGCGTCAGCCAGTTCGAGATCAACCTGCTGCACGGCGATCCGCTGCTGCTGGCCGACCAGACGTTCCTGTTCAAGCACCTGCTCAAGGAAGTCGCGCTCAAGCACGGCCTGACCGTGGTGTGCATGGCCAAGCCGCTGGCGCACACGCCGGGCAGTTCGATGCACATTCACCAGAGCATCGTCGAAACCGGCAGCGGCAAGAACGTGTTCAGCGACGAGGCCGGGCAGCCGACCGCGATGTTCCGCCATTTCATCGGCGGGCAGCAGGCGGGCCTGGCCGACTTCACCGCGCTGTTCGCGCCGAACGTCAATTCGTACCAGCGCCTGTGCCATCCCTATGCTTCGCCGAACAACGCCTGCTGGTCCCACGACAACCGTGCGGCGGGCCTGCGCATTCCGGCCAGTTCGCCGGTCGCCCGCCGGGTCGAGAACCGCTTGCCCGGCGCCGACGCCAACCCGTACCTGGCGATCGCCGCCAGCCTGGCCGCCGGTCTGCACGGCATCGAGCATGAGCTTGAGCCGACCGCGCCGATCCAGGGTGAGTTCGAGGTGCCGGACAATCTTTCGCTGCCGTGTACCTTGCACGCGGCGCTGGAGCGTCTGAAGCGTAGCCAGTTGGCCCGGGAACTGTTCGGCAAGGAGTTCATCGAAGGCTACATCGCTTCGAAGAGCATGGAGTTGACCAGTTTCCTCGATGAAATCACTCCCTGGGAACGGCGCGTTCTAGCTGCCCAGGCCTGACGAACCGCCGCCGTCGGGCTATCGTTCGGATAGCCCGACACTTACCGCAAGGAGCCGCTCGGAACGCCGATGCGCCAAATCTGGAAATCCTTTCGAGCGCTGTATTTCGCCTCGCTGATGATGCTGATCGGTTCGGGCCTCCTTTCCACTTATCTGGCTCTGCGCCTGGCGGCCGATCACGTCGACGGACTGTGGGTCGGTGCGTTGATGGCGGCCAACTATTTCGGCCTGGTGCTGGGCGGCAAGATCGGCCACCGGCTGATCGCCCGGGTCGGGCATATCCGCGCCTATTCCGCGTGCGCCGGGATCGTCGGCGCGGCGGTGCTGGGCCACGGCCTGGTGGACTGGCTGCCGGCGTGGCTGGTGCTGCGGACCATCGTCGGCCTCGGCATGATGTGCCAGTACATGGTCATCGAGAGCTGGCTCAACGAGCAGGCCGACGCCAACCAGCGTGGCCTGGTGTTCAGCGGCTACATGATCGCCTCGTACCTGGGGCTGGTGCTGGGCCAACTGATCCTGGTGATGCACCCCGGCCTGGGGCCGGAGCTGCTGATGCTGGTGGCGCTGTGCTTTGCCCTGTGCCTGGTGCCGGTGGCCCTGACCCGGCGGATTCACCCGGCCCCGCTGCACCCGGCGCCGATGGAGCCGCGCTTCTTCATCAAGCGCGTGCCGCAGTCGCTGAGCACGGTGCTGGGGGCGGGGCTGATCATCGGTTCGTTCTACGGCCTGGCGCCGCTGTATGCCTCGCAGCAGGGGCTGTCCACCGAGCAGGTCGGTCTGTTCATGGGTAGCTGCATCTTCGCCGGGCTGCTGGTGCAGTGGCCGTTGGGCTGGCTGTCGGACCGTTACGACCGGGCGCTGCTGATCCGCAGTTTTGCTTTGGTGCTGGCGGTGGCCGCGTTGCCGTTGGCGATCCTGCCGCAGGTGCCTTTGGAGGTGCTGTTCGCCGTCGGGTTCCTGTGTTCGCTGGTGCAGTTCTGCCTGTACCCGCTGGCGGTGGCGTTTTCCAACGACCATGTCGAGAGCGAGCGGCGGGTGTCGCT
Source organism: Pseudomonas ekonensis (assembly GCF_019145435.1). Taxonomy (NCBI): domain Bacteria; kingdom Pseudomonadati; phylum Pseudomonadota; class Gammaproteobacteria; order Pseudomonadales; family Pseudomonadaceae; genus Pseudomonas; species Pseudomonas ekonensis. The sequence continues at coordinate 938,775 of NZ_JAHSTS010000001.1, forward strand.
GACGGCGATGCTGCTGGTGACCTACGGCGTGGGCGCTAGCATCGGTCCGCTGGTGGCCGGCGTGCTGATGAAGCTGTTCGGCAGCCAGAGCCTGTATGCGTTCTTCACGTTCTTTGCGCTGGTGCTGGTGTGGCGGATCCGGCCGAAGGCCGTGACCAACCTGCATCAGGTCGACGACGCGCCGCTGCATCACGTGGCGATGCCCGACAGCATGTCCAGCTCGCCGCTGGTGGCGGCCCTTGACCCGCGCGTGGACGAGCAGGTGGTGCAGGAACAGATGCACAGTTCGGTCAACCCGGAGCCTGCGGCGGATGCCGATCCGGCAGCGGCGGGGGATGTGTCTGCCGAAGCGGACGCCGAGCCTGCCAAGCCCTGACCGGCCTTGCCGGTTGCCGTAACGAAAAACGGGCAGTCACCGCAAAGTGACTGCCCGTTTTTCATGGCGCTGGCCTGACGGTCAGAAGTCGTCCTTGTCGAAGCGACGGGCCTCGCGCTGCAGTTGGTAGACGAAGCGCTCGACGTTGCGTGCCACCGGGCCGCTGATGTTGTGAAAGCGCAGGCCGGCGAAGGTCATGTTGAGCTTTTCTTCGAAATGCAGGTAGCGCAGTTCGACCGAGGTCGACTGGTTGCCGAACAGCGGGGTGGCGATCAGGCGGTCGTAGACCTGGCCCAGTTGCAGGCGCCCGGTGATGTCGCCTTCGAAACGCAGCTTGCAGCCGGTGGCGGAAATGTCGAGCAGTTTGCCGGCGATCGGCGACTTGAGCTTTTCGCCGCCCAGTTCGACATTGACCAGGTCGGTCAGCTTCAGGGCTGCGCGAAAAGCGTTGCGGCGCTGGTGGTAGACCACTTCGGTCGGCATGGCGCCGCTGTAGAAACGGTCGCCTGCGGATTCTTCGATGGTCAGCGGGGTGCTGCATTCCCAGGCGATGCGCACGCCCTCGTGGAAGCCTTCGACCTTGAACGGCTCGCCGGCCTGGAGGAAGCGCTCGCCGTCGCGCGGGATCATTTCGTCCAGGGCGATGGTGCCGCTGTCACGGTCGACCTTGATCAGGTAGCTCTGAAAGCGCTGGCTGCGCTCGTGGAACGTAATGATCAAAGGGTCGTGGCTTTCTTGCAGCTGGCGCAGGTTGCTGGAGATCTCCAAGGGCGTGGTGAGCACCTTGGGTGGCTGCGGAGCATCATCCGCGCTGAGGGCATTGGACACGTTGAATCAATCTCCAGACAAAATTTGACTACGGCTAGCCAGCATTTTGCCAGCATGTTTCACGTGTTGATAGGGCGCCGGCACGGAAGGGCTCACGCCTGGCTGAGCGCGCGTGGTTTCTGCAGGTTCGCGAAGGCGCCGCTGGCATCGTAGAGCGCGGGAGGCTCACCGCCGGTGAGGATCTTCAGTTGGTTGGCCGTGGCGGCCTGCTGGATCCGGATCGACTGGCCGTTCTTGAGGTTGGCGGCATGGCACTGGGCGATCAGGTCGGTCAGCACGTCGCTCTGGGACAGCAGCCGGTCGCCGACGCTCGATTGGCTGGCCAGTTGCTCAAGGCCTTGGCGGTCAGCGGGCAGGTTGAGGCTGGCGAGGATCTCGCTGCGCTTGCGGCCATGCTGCTCGAGCAGAATGATCAACGCCTGCTTGCTCGCCAGAATCTCTTCCAGCAGCGGCATGTCGCGACCGTGCAGGGCGAGGTACTCGCTTTGCAGCAACTCCAGCAATTGTTGAGCTGGAGCAAAGTCGTCGATGATCAGTTGCAATAAAGTTGTGTCGTGCATGGCTGGCCTTGGGTTTTAAGCGTCCAAAAGCCTGGCGCAGACCGGGGCCTAGCGCTGGGCTTCGAAGTTGAGCAGTTTGCTGGCTACACGGTTGCTGTCGACCTTGTAGCTGCCATCGGCGATCGCTGCCTTCAACTCGGCCACACGGCCTTTGTCGACGACAGGCTGGTCGCGCAGCTTGTCAGTGATCTTCTGCAACTGTTGAGCCTCATTGCTGAGGTGTACCGATTCCCCGCTTTTTGCGGCAGTGGCCTGTTCGGCCGGGGCGTTCAGCGGTGCGGAAGCGCCGGTTTCGGCGGTTTCCTTGGGTGCGCTGGTACGTGTGCCGCCCGTAAGTGACGAGGAGCTGTTCAAACGGCTGAAATCGATGACCATGTTAAAAACCTCTGGGAATTTGGACGCTTGCCATGTTCTCGGCCATCCCCTGGAAAACTTTAGGCCCTTTTGTCAATGAGCCTGCAAGCGCCGGCGCGTCTGTCGCTGCGGCACAGTTTAGGGAAGGGCTGCGGTCTGCGCCAGTTTTCTACATCGCCACTTCCACTTGGCCGGGCGCGATGACCTGCGCCTTGATGACCCGCTGGGAATTGAGGTTTTTCACCCGGATCTGTTCCTTGAGCCCGCCGTTGGACAGGGCTTCGCCCGGCATGCGCACGGCCAGCGTGCCGCTGCGGGCGGTGATGACCACCTGATCGCCTTTGCGCACGACTTCCGCCTGCTCCAGGTGCACCAGGGTGATCACCTGATCGGCGACCGTTGGTCGGGTCAATTTCTGTCCGATCGCCTGATCCACCGACGTCAGGAAACCCTGGTTGATCTGACTCACGTCGCGCTCGCGCAAGGTCACGTCCTGGGGTTCGATGATCCCGGCGCGCTTGAGGGGGCGGGTGGTGGTCACGATCTCGCGAAACAGGCGGACTTGAGCGGGCACGAACACCGTCCAGGGGGATGCGCCTTCGCAGCGCACCTTGACCGTCACCCGTCCCAGCGGACGTGCCGGGCTCTCCAGGGAGGCTGTCAATTCCTTGTCGCACATAGGCATGCGCATGCGCGGGTCGAGCTGGTTGACTTCGATTTCGTAGCGGCCTTCCGTTTGACTGGTGGCCAGATAGTCTTCTACGGTGAATTCAAGAAAGCCTTGAGTGACGCCGATAAGCATGTCAGGCAAGGTAACCGCATCAGCAACGGCAGGGCTGCCAGCGAAAAAGAAGCAAACGGCCGACGCCGCGCAAAGCCATCTGCGGATCGGGGATGCCGGGCGTCGAAAAAATGTCGTTTGAGTGTTCATACGGGTTAAAAAGCAAGCGCCGTGCCGTTTGGCAACGAATGTGCGTCGCAACAACACTTGGCGTTGGCGTAGGAGTCTGTGCATGGCTGGTGTAATGGATTCGGTGAACCAGCGCACGCAACTGGTGGGGCAGAATCGCCTGGAGCTGCTGTTGTTCCGTCTCGACGGTCAGCAGCTCTACGGGATCAACGTGTTCAAGGTTCGGGAAGTGCTGCAATGTCCCCAACTGACGCTGATGCCCAAGTCCAGTCCTGTCGTGTGCGGGGTGGCGAATATCCGGGGGGCGACCATCCCGATCCTTGATCTGGCGATGGCGACCGGTTCCGGTGCTTTGAAAGACAAGAACAGTCCGTTCGTGATCATCACGGAGTACAACACCAAGACCCAGGGTTTCCTGGTGCGCTCGGTGGAGCGCATCGTCAACATGAACTGGGAAGAGATCCATCCGCCGCCCAAGGGCACCGGGCGCGATCATTACCTGACCGCTGTGACTCGGGTGGACAATCAGTTAGTCGAAATCATCGACGTCGAGAAGGTGCTGGCGGAAGTCGCGCCGACGCCGGAGGCGATTTCGCACGGCGTGGTGGACGTCGAGACCCAGAGCAAGGCGTTGTCGCTGCGGGTGCTGACGGTCGACGACTCGTCGGTGGCGCGCAAGCAGGTCACGCGTTGCCTGCAGACGGTGGGCGTCGAGGTGGTGGCGCTGAACGATGGCCGGCAGGCGCTGGATTACCTGCGCAAGCTGGTCGACGAAGGGAAGAAGCCGGAAGAAGAGTTCCTGATGATGATCTCCGACATCGAGATGCCGGAGATGGACGGGTACACCCTCACGGCCGAGATCCGCAGCGATCCGCGCATGCAAAAGCTTCACATCATCCTGCATACTTCGTTGTCGGGTGTGTTCAATCAGGCGATGGTCAAGAAGGTCGGTGCCGATGACTTCCTGGCCAAGTTCCGTCCTGATGACCTGGCATCCCGGGTAGTCGACCGGATCAAAGCAGCAGATATCAGCTAGGGGCGTTCGCCCCTGGCGGTCAACACGATTTAAGAGGCGGCATCAATTTGTCTACGGGTAATTTGGATTTCGAACAGTTCCGGGTGTTCCTGGAGAAAGCCTGTGGCATCTTGCTCGGTGAAAACAAACAGTATCTGGTGTCGAGCCGTCTCAACAAACTGATGGAGCAGCAAGGCATCAAGTCCCTGGGTGAGCTGGTGCAGCGCATCCAGACCCAGCCGCGCAGCGGTTTGCGCGAGCAGGTGGTCGATGCCATGACGACCAACGAGACCTTGTGGTTTCGCGACACCTATCCGTTTGAGGTCCTCAAGAGCAAGGTGCTGCCCGAGGCGATCAAGGCCAGCCCCAACCAGCGTCTGCGGATCTGGTCGGCGGCCTGCTCGTCGGGTCAGGAGCCGTATTCGCTGTCGATGTCGATCGACGAGTTCGAGCGGACCAACATCGGCCAGCTGAAGATGGGCGTGCAGATCGTCGCCACCGATCTGTCCGGCAGCATGCTGACCAACTGCAAGACCGGCGAGTACGACAGCCTGGCCATCGGCCGCGGCCTGTCCGCCGACCGCCTGCAGCGTTACTTCGATCCGAAGGGACCGGGCCGCTGGGCGGTCAAGGCGCCGATCAGGAGCCGGGTGGAGTTCCGCTCGTTCAACCTGCTCGACAGCTACGCCAGCCTCGGCAAGTTCGACATCGTGTTCTGCCGCAACGTGCTGATCTACTTCTCCGCCGAGGTGAAGAAGGACATCCTGATGCGCATCCACAGCACGCTGAAGCCGGGCGGTTACCTGTTCCTCGGCGCTTCCGAAGCACTGAACGGGCTGCCGGACCATTACCAGATGGTGCAGTGCAGCCCGGGGATCATCTACCAGGCGAAGTGACCGGCACACGGCGACACAAGAAACGGGAGCCCGCGAGGGCTCCCGTTTTTTTGTGCCTGAAGCGGCAGAAAAGCGGCAGGCGGCGGAAACCCGTTGCCGCTTTTCTGGCATTGCCGCTTTGCCATTGGCCGGCAAAGCCCCGTAATCCGGGGCTTTCTTGACTTGGCATGCCGCTTGCTATGACCCAGTTACGAAAAACTCCGGTCACCTGAAGGTTCCCGACATGAGCATCAGCTTCGACAAAGCGCTCGGCATTCACGAAAAGGCCCTTGGCTTCCGCGCCCAGCGCGCCGAGGTGCTGGCCAACAACATCGCCAACGCCGACACCCCGAACTACAAGGCCCGGGACCTGGACTTCTCCAAGGTGCTGGAGGCCCAGAGCCAGAAGAACGCCAACGGCACCATCGCCCTGAACATGACCAACAGCCGTCACATCGAGGCCCAAGGCCTGGGCAACGGCGACGAGTCGCTGATGTACCGCACGCCGATGCAGCCTTCGATCGACCAGAACACCGTGGACGCTCAACTGGAACAGTCCAACTACGCGGAAAACGCGGTGGGCTTCCAGGCCAGCTTCACCCTGCTCAACAGCAAATTCAAAGGGCTGGTATCGGCCCTGCGCGGAGAGTAATCCATGTCCCTGTCCAGCGTTTTCAACATTGCCGGCAGCGGCATGAGCGCACAGAACACCCGTCTGAACACCGTGGCGTCGAACATCGCCAACGCCGAGACCGTCTCGTCGAGCATCGACCAGACCTACCGCGCCCGTCACCCGGTGTTCGCCACCATGTTCCAGGGCGGCCAGAGCACCGGCGGCAACTCCCTGTTCCAGAACCAGGACGCCGCAGGCCAGGGCGTGCAGGTGCTGGGCGTGGTCGAAGACCAGAGCAACCTTGAGGCGCGCTACGAGCCTAACCACCCGGCGGCCGACGCCAAGGGCTACGTCTACTACCCGAACGTCAACGTGGTGGAAGAGATGGCCGACATGATTTCCGCGAGCCGTTCGTTCCAGACCAACGCCGAAATGATGAACACCGCCAAGACCATGATGCAGAAGGTTCTGACCCTCGGTCAGTGATAAGGGGCGACTGCCATGAGCGTTACCGACACCACCAGCAGCCTGAGCATGAACGACATCCTGGCGAACTCGTCGAAGAAGACCAGTTCGACCGCCGATGGCATCGCTTCGGCCACCAACAGTTCGACCGGCGGCAAAGCGCTGGGCAAGGACGCGTTCCTGCAACTGCTGGTGACCCAGCTGAAGAACCAGAACCCGCTGGATCCGCAAGACAACAGCGCGTTCGTGGCCCAGCTGGCGCAATTCAGCAGCCTTGAAGGCATCACCACCCTCAACAGCACCGTCAGTTCGCTGGCCGGCAACTACAACTCGTCGCAGGCGCTGCAGGCCTCGTCGCTGGTGGGGCGCAACGTGATCGTGCAGACCAACACGGTCCAGCTCGACGATCCGAGCAAGGGCATGACCGGTTCGGTCAACGTCCCGTCGTCCATCGCCGGCGGCACCGTCACCATCACCGACAGCACCGGCAAGACCGTGCGCACCATCGATCTGGGCAGCCGCGCCGCAGGCAATGCGAGCTTCACCTGGGACGGCAAGGACAAGGACGGCAACCTGGTCACCGCCGGCACCTACACCGTCAAGGCGAACGCCCCGATCAACGGCACGGCGACGGATCTGGCGACCTACCTGCCGGCCACCGTCAACAGCGTGACGATCAGCCAGACCGGCGGCGAGCTGATGCTCAACCTGTCCGGCAAGGGCACCGTCGCCCTGTCCAAAGTACAAACCATTGGTATATAGAGCCGACCCACCGGCACAAAGGAGTGAAACATGTCTTTTAACATCGGCCTCAGCGGTCTCTATGCAGCCAACAAGCAACTGGACGTGACCGGCAACAACATCGCCAACGTCGCGACCGCCGGTTTCAAGTCGTCCCGCGCCGAATTCGCCGACGTCTACTCGTCGACCCGCCTGGGCAGCGGCAGCAAGGTCATCGGCAACGGCGTGCGCCTGGCCAACGTGTCCCAGCAGTTCACTCAAGGTGACATCAACAACACCGGCAACGTGCTGGACATGGGCATCAACGGCTCCGGTTTCTTCACCCTGAGCAACAACGGCTCGATCTCCTACACCCGTGCCGGTACGTTCAAGGTCGACAAGGACGGCTACATCACCAACACCGACTACACCTCGCGCCTGCAAGGCTACGGCGTGGACGCCAACGGCAAGATCATCAACGGCGTGCTGACCGACCTGAAGATCGACACCTCGAACCTGGCGCCGAAGTCCACCTCGCTGGTGACCTCGACCATCAACCTGAACTCCACCGCACCGGTGATCGACGATACCGTGGCGGCAGGCAAATTCGACCCGACCAACACCGCGACCTACACCAAGTCGTTCAGCACGCCGGTCTATGACAGCCAGGGCAACTCCCACGTCATGGACCAGTATATGGTCAAGACCGGCGCCAACACCTGGAAGGTCTACACCCTGGTGGACGGCCGCAACCCGGACGCCACCGGCAGCGATCCGAAGGCCACCGCACCGGTGGCTTCGACCATGACCTTCGACACCGCCGGCAAACTGACCCAGGTCAGCACCCCGGATCCAGCGGGCGGCCCTGCCATCATCAGCAGCGACCTGAAACTCACTGGCTGGGTGCCGGGCACCGTGACCAACGGCGTCTGGAAAGCCAACGGCGCGTCGGCCAACCCGGCCGGCATCACCATCTCGATGGCCAAGACCACCCAGTTCAACGCCGACACCGCCCGTTCGATCCCGACCCAGGACGGCTACGCCACCGGCCAGATCACTAACCTGACCATCGACGGCACCGGCACCCTGTTCGCCAACTTCAGCAACAACCAGAGCAAGGCCATCGGCCAGGTCGCGCTGGCCAGCTTCACCAACGAACAGGGCCTGCAGCCTATCGGCGGCACCGCCTGGAAAGAGACCTACGCTTCGGGCATCCCGGGCTACGACGCACCGAAGACCGGTACCCTGGGCGAAGTGGTGTCCAACTCGCTGGAAGAGTCGAACGTCAACCTGACCAACGAGCTGGTGGACCTGATCAAGGGCCAGAGCAACTATCAGGCGAACGCCAAGACCATCTCGACCCAAAGCACCATCATGCAGACCATCATTCAGATGACCTGATCCGGGTTGATCGCAACAAGAGAACCGGCGCCAGTGGCGCCGGTTTTTTTATGCCCCGCTGAAACGTCTAGAGAGAAAGCACATACCGTTCGTCGGTTTTTTGGTTTGAATTTTGCACTGCCGGTGCATCCGGCACGTACGTGTCAAAACTTTTTCGGCCTGCTTCATTGAGCCAGGACACGGCCTGGCGACATGGAAATCAGGAAGCTCCATTCACTGGTTCACCGTAGTTTCCACAACACACACAAGGAAGATGCAATGGCGGCAATTAATGGCACCAACGGCCCGGACAATCTGGTGGGCACCGCAGGTGACGACCAGATCCGCGCAATGGCGGGCGACGACATCCTCGATGGCGGCGCCGGCAACGACGTGCTGATGGGTGGGGCGGGGGCGGACCGTTTGATCGGCGGCGCCGGCATCGACACGGCCAGCTACGACGATGACGTGTCCGGTGCGGGCGTGACCGTCAACCTCAAGACCGGCGTGCACACCGGGCTGGCCCAGGGCGACACCTTCGAAGGCATCGAAGTGTTCCGCGGCACCGCCTACAACGACAAGTTCGTCGCCGACGGCAACGCCTACGTGTTCGACGGCGGCAACGGTTTTGACTCCCTGAGTTACGCCCTGTCCGAGCAGGCCGTGAATATCACCATGGCGGGCGGTGTCGGCAGCGGAACCGGCGGCGACGCCCAGGGCGATACGTTCAGCAACATCGAAGTGGTCATCGGCTCGGACTACGACGATGTCTTCACCGTGACGTCCGGCAGCGGAGGCTTCAGCGGCGGCGCCGGCAACGATGTCTACATCATCAACAGCGCCACCTTCTCCGGCGTCAGCGAGTTGGCGGGCGGCGGCGACGACGAGATCCGCACAAGCCTGTCCAGCATGGGCATGAGCGCTGAAGTCGAGCGCCTGACCTACACCGGCAGCGGCAACTTCACCGGCCGCGGCAACGCCGGCGACAACATCATCACCGGCGGCGCCGGCAACGACGTGCTGATCGGCGGCGCCGGCGCGGACCGTCTGATCGGCGGCGCGGGCATCGACACCGCCAGCTACGAAGACGACAACTCCGGCCTCGGCGTGACGGTCAACCTCAAGACCGGCGAGCACACCGGGCTGGCCAAGGGCGACACGTACGAGAGCATCGAGGTCATCCGCGGCACGACCTACCACGACAAATTCTTCGCCGATGCGTCGGCCAACACCTTCGACGGTGCCGTCGGTTACGACAGCGTAAGCTACGCCCTGTCCGACCAGGCGGTGAACCTGACCGTGACGGGCACCACCGGCACCGGCTCCGGCGGCGATGCCCAAGGCGACATGTTCAGCAACATCGAGTCGTACATCGGCACGGCCTACGATGACGTCTTCACCATCACGTCCGGCAACGCGTCGTTCACTGGCGGCGCCGGCAACGATGTCTACATCATCAACAGCGCCGGCGGTGCGGGGGCCGTCGAACTGGCTGGCGGGGGCGACGACGAGATCCGCACCAACCTTTCCAGCATGGGCATGGGCGCTGAAGTGGAGCGCCTGACCTACACCGGCAGCGGCAACTTCACCGGGCGCGGCAACGCCGGCGACAACATCATCACCGGCGGCGCGGGCAACGACGTGCTGATCGGCGGTGCGGGTGCCGACCGGTTGATCGGCGGCGCGGGCATCGACACCGTCAGCTACGAAGACATCGTTTCGGGCGTCGGTGTGACGGTCAACCTCAAGACCGGCGTCCACACGGGCATCGCCACGGGCGATACGTTCAGCGGCATCGAAGCCTTCCGCGGCTCCAGCTTCGCCGACAACTTTGTCGCCGACGAGAGCGCCACCACTTTCGACGGCGGCACCGGCGTCGATACCCTGAGCTTCGCCGGTTCCGCACAGGGCGTCAGCCTGACCGTGGCGAACAACGCCGGCAGCGGTTTGGGCGGCGACGCCCAGGGCGACCTGTTCAGCAACATCGAAGGCTTCTACGGTTCGGCCTTCGACGACGTGTTCACCGTGACGGCCGGCACCACGACGTTCAGCGGCGGCGCCGGCAACGACGTCTACGTCATCAACGGCAACGGTACGTCGGCGGTGATCGAATCGGCGGGCGGCGGCGATGACGAGGTGCGCACCAATCTGGCCAGCCTGACGCTGTCGGCCGAAGTCGAGCGCCTGACCTACACCGGCACCGGCAATTTCACTGGCCGCGGCAACGCCTCGGACAACATCATCACCGGCGGCGCGGGCAACGATCTGCTCATGGGCGGCGCGGGCGGCGACCGCTTCATCGGCGGCGCCGGCACCGATGTCGTCAGCTACGAAGACAGCACCGCAGCAGGCGTGACGGTCAACCTCAAGACCGGCGTGCACGGGGGCATCGCGGCCGGCGACACCTTCACCGACATCGAGATCATCCGCGGCAGCAAGTTCGGCGACACCTTCGTCAGCGGGCTGGAGGCGCACATCTTCGACGGCGGCGTCGTCGGCGGTGTGGACACCGTTGACTACTCGGCCTCCGAACAGGCCGTCAACATCACCCTCACCACGGGCGGTGCGGGCAGCGGGCAGGGCGGCGACGCCCAGGGCGACACGTTCACCAACATCGAGCGCATCGTCGGTTCGGCCCAGAACGATGTCTTCACCACCGGCGTCGGATCCTTCACCCTGGAGGGCGGTGCGGGCGACGACCTGTACATCATCAACGGCCCGGCCTCCCAGACGATCGTCGAGACCGCCGGCGGCGGCAACGACGAAGTGCGCACGACGCTGGCGAACATGACGTTGAGCGCCGAGGTCGAGCGCCTGACCTACACCGGCACCGGCAACTTCACCGGTCGCGGCAACGCCTCCGACAACATCATCACCGGCGGCGCCGGCAATGACACCTTGATGGGCGGCGCGGGCGCCGACCGCTTCATCGGCGGCGCCGGCACCGACACCGTCAGCTACGAAGACAGCGGCGCGGCCGTCACCCTCAACTTCAAGACCGGCGTGCACAGCGGCATCGCCGCGGGCGACACCTATGCCGACATCGAGCTGATCCGCGGCTCGCAGTACGGCGACACGTTCATGTCCGGCAGCGGCGCGGACCGCTTCGACGGCGGCGCCGGCACGGCCGTCGACGTGGCGGACTACTCGCAGTCGGCACAGGGCGTGACCCTGACCCTCGGCGCCACCGGTGCCGGATCGGGCACCGGCGCCGGCGGAGACGCCGAAGGCGACAGCTTCACCGGGATCGAGAAGGTCATCGGTTCGGCCAACAACGACGTGTTTGTCAGCAACACCAACTCGGCCTCCTTCACCGTGCAGGGCGGCGCCGGCGACGACGTCTACATCCTCAACAACGCCTTGTTCGGCTCGATCATCGAACTGGCCGGTGGCGGCAGCGATGAAGTGCGCACCAATCAGTCGGGCTACGTCCTCAATGCCGGCATCGAGCGTTTGACCTACACGGGTACGGGCAACTTCAACGCGTGGGGCAACGCGCTGGACAACGTCATCACCGGTGGCGCCGGCAACGATGTGTTGATGGGCGGCGACGGCGGCGACACCTTCATCGGCGGCGACGGCTTCGACACCGTCAGCTACAACGACATCGGGCCGGTGGGGGTGGTCATCAACCTCAAGACCGGCGAGCACACGGCGATCGCCAAGGGCGACACCTTCCAGAGCATCGAGAAAATTGTCGGTTCGGGTCGCGATGACACCTTCATCGGCGACGACCAGGCCAACATCTTCGATGGCTCCTACGGGCGTGACACCGTCAGCTTCGCGTTCGAGACCTCGGCCATCACGCTGGATCTCAGCCAGCCGCTGACCGGGCCTGCGGCCGGCGACACTTACCTGAACATCGAGAACTGGGAAGGCACCGCGTTCAACGACACGCTGATCGGCACGGCCGGCGTCGAGACGTTCATCGGCGGCAAGGGCGCCGACTACATCGATGGCGGCGCGGGCAATGACGCGGCCTGGTACCTGGGCAGCTCGGCAGCGGTGCAGATCGACCTGCTGGCCAACACCGTGACCGGCGGCGACGCCACCGGCGACGTGCTGGTCAACATCGAAGGCCTGCACGGTTCGGCCTTCAACGATACCCTGACCGGCAATGCCCTGAACAACGACCTCTACGGCGGTGCGGGCAATGACGTGATCCGCGGCGGAGACGGCCACGACTCGATCCATGGCGGCCAGTACGAGCCGTATGCGTTCAACGGACCTGACCGCAACGGTCCGGCGGAAGCGGACATGCTGTTCGGCGGCAACGGCGATGACAACATGTGGAGCGCCAACAACGACGTCGGCAGCATCCTGCACGGCGACGCCGGCAACGACGCCATCAATGTCTATGCCGGCATCGCCTACGGTGATGAAGGCAACGATTCGCTGGTCGGCGAGGGGCCGGGCTACCAGCTGTTCGGCGGTGCGGGCGTGGACACCTTGATCATGCTCGGCAACGGTTTTGCCTTCGGCGGAGAAGGCGCCGACACCTACAAGGTGAACGGGACGACGGGCCGTTTCGTGATCAAGGATGAGGGCAACTCCAGCGGCGACTGGGTGGTGTTGTCGAACATCCAGTCCAAAGCGGATGTCTTCATCGCAAGCGACGGCGTCAATGCCTACATCTACAAGGCGTCCGACTGGAACGCCGGCTACAAGGGCAACGCCGTGGTGCTGGCCGACTGGTACGCCGGTTCCGCCACCATCGAGAACTTCACGACCGCCAACGGTGACAGCTTCACCATTCCGGTCGTAGGGCAGGCGATGACCGAGTCGTTCATGGTCTGATTCTCTGATGCAACAATGAAAACGGCGAAGCCTGAAGGGGCTTCGCCGTTTTTTTGTGGCCCGCTTTTCCTGCGCCCAAAGAAAACCCCCGGCAAACCGAAGGTCTGTCGGGGGCTGTTCAGTCAGGCGTCTCGCGACGCCTGAAGGCGCTCAGCTTATTGGCAAGCTTCGCAATCCGGCTCGTCGATGGCGCAGGCCTTCGGCACAGGAGCAGGGCCTGCCGGTGCGGTCGGTGCCGCCAGGACGGCGTCGTCGCCGTGGTTGCCGCCCGCAGACACCGCGTTCAGCTTGCCGGTGTTGATGGTCGACTTCTCGGTGCTGGTCGCGGCCAGGGCACGGAGGTAGTAGGTGGTCTTCAGGCCACGGTACCAGGCCATGCGGTAGGTCACGTCCAGCTTCTTGCCCGATGCGCCGGCGATGTACAGGTTCAGCGACTGAGCCTGGTCGATCCACTTCTGGCGGCGGCTGGCGGCGTCGACGATCCACTTGGTGTCCACTTCGAACGCGGTGGCGTAGAGCGCCTTGAGCTCCGGCGGAATGCGCTCGATCTGCTGCACCGAACCGTCGTAGTACTTCAGGTCGTTGATCATGACCGAGTCCCACAGGCCGCGGGCCTTGAGGTCGCGCACCAGGTACGGGTTGATCACGGTGAATTCGCCCGACAGGTTCGATTTCACGTACAGGTTCTGGTAGGTCGGTTCGATCGACTGCGACACGCCGGTGATGTTGGCGATGGTGGCGGTCGGTGCGATGGCCATGATGTTGGAGTTACGGATGCCTTTCTGCACACGGGCGCGAACCGGTGCCCAGTCCAGGGATTCGTTCAGGTCCACATCGATGTACTTCTCGCCGCGGGCCTTGATCAGGATCTGCTGGGAGTCCAGCGGCAGGATGCCCTGGAACCACAGCGAGCCTTCGAAGGTCTCGTAGGCGCCGCGCTCGTCGGCCAGGTCGCAGGACGCCTGGATCGCGTAGAAGCTGACGGCTTCCATCGACTTGTCGGCGAACTCGACCGCTTCCTGCGAACCGTAGGCGATGTGCTGCAGGTACAGCGCGTCCTGGAAGCCCATGATGCCCAGGCCCACCGGACGGTGCTTGAAGTTGGAGTTCTTCGCCTGCGGCACCGAGTAGTAGTTGATGTCGATCACGTTGTCGAGCATGCGCACGGCGGTGTTCACGGTGCGTTGCAGCTTGGCGGTGTCCAGCTTGCCGTCGACGATGTGGTTCGGCAGGTTGATCGAGCCCAGGTTGCAGACCGCGATCTCGTCCTTGTTGGTGTTCAGGGTGATCTCGGTGCACAGGTTCGAGCTGTGCACCACGCCCACGTGCTGCTGCGGGCTGCGCAGGTTGCACGGATCCTTGAAGGTCAGCCACGGGTGGCCGGTCTCGAACAGCATCGAGAGCATCTTGCGCCACAGGTCCTTGGCCTGGATGGTCTTGAACAGCTTGATCTTGCCCGGGTATTCGGTCAGGGCTTCGTAGTACTCGTAGCGCTCTTCGAAGGCGGTGCCGGTCAGGTCGTGCAGGTCCGGCACTTCGGACGGCGAGAACAGGGTCCACTTGCCGTCGTCGAAGACGCGCTTCATGAACAGGTCCGGGATCCAGTTGGCGGTGTTCATGTCGTGGGTGCGGCGACGGTCGTCACCGGTGTTCTTGCGCAGCTCGATGAACTCTTCGATGTCCATGTGCCAGGTTTCCAGGTAGGCACAGACAGCGCCCTTGCGCTTGCCGCCCTGGTTCACGGCCACGGCGGTGTCGTTCACCACCTTGAGGAACGGCACGACGCCCTGCGACTTGCCGTTGGTGCCCTTGATGTACGAGCCCAGCGCACGCACCGGGGTCCAGTCGTTGCCCAGGCCGCCGGCGAATTTGGACAGCATGGCGTTGTCGTGGATCGCGCCGTAGATGCCCGACAGGTCGTCCGGAACGGTGGTCAGGTAGCAGCTGGACAGCTGCGGACGCAGGGTGCCGGCGTTGAACAGGGTCGGGGTCGACGCCATGTAGTCGAAGGACGACAGCAGGTTGTAGAACTCGATCGCGCGGTCTTCTTTCTGCTTCTCTTCGATGGCCAGGCCCATGGCCACGCGCATGAAGAAGATCTGCGGCAGTTCGAAGCGCACGCCGTCCTTGTGGATGAAGTAACGGTCGTAGAGGGTCTGCAGGCCCAGGTAGGTGAACTGCTGGTCGCGCTCGTGGTTGATCGCCTTGCCCAGTTTCTCCAGGTCGAAGTCGGCCAGCACAGGGTTCAGCAGTTCGAACTCGATGCCCTTGGCGACGTAGGCCGGCAGGGCCTTGGCGTACAGGTCGGCCATCTCGTGGTGGGTCGCGCTCTCGGCGACGCCCAGGAAGCCCAGGCCTTCGGCGCGCAGGGTGTCCATCAGCAGGCGGGCGGTGACGAACGAGTAGTTCGGCTCGCGCTCGACCAGGGTACGGGCGGTCATCACCAGGGCGGTGTTGACGTCGTTCAGGGCCACGCCGTCGTACAGGTTCTTCAGGGTCTCGCGCTGGATCAGTTCGCCGTCGACTTCTTCCAGGCCTTCGCAGGCTTCGCTGACGATGGTGCTCAGGCGGCCCATGTCCAGCGGCGCCAGGCTGCCGTCGGCGCGGGTGATGCGGATCGACGGGTGAGCCTGCACCGGGGCTTCGGCGGTGGTGCGGGTGGCGCGCTCCTTGGAGCGGGCGTCGCGGTAGATCACGTAGTCGCGGGCGACCTTTTGCTCGCCGGCGCGCATCAGGGCCAGTTCGACCTGGTCCTGGATCTCTTCGATGTGGATGGTGCCGCCGGACGGCATGCGGCGCTTGAAGGTCGCGGTGACCTGTTCGGTCAGGCGGGCGACGGTGTCGTGGATTCGCGACGAGGCGGCAGCGGTGCCGCCCTCAACTGCGAGGAACGCTTTGGTGATAGCGACGGTGATCTTGTCATCGGTGTAAGGAACGACAGTGCCATTACGCTTGATCACGCGCAGTTGGCCAGGCGCGGTGGCGGCCAGATCCGAAGTCGAATCGGCGGCCTGCGGCAAGGTGCCCTGCGGGTTCTCGCGAGTTGTGTCGGTTTGCATGGGTGTCTCCACGTTCTCTATGTTTGTTTGGGCACCGTCTCGGTGCCCACCGTTCCGTCCTGAAGCACTACAGCCGGCAAGCGCCGGGCATGACGACTTCGGGACAGTTCAGGAAGGGGGCCTTGTGGGCGCCGCTTCCATGCCGAAGTCTTCGGTCACGCGCGGTGCGCGTGAAACCGCATTCCGTTCCGGGGGCAGTTCCGGACTGCAACTCCCGTACCGTCATCGCCGTGAACGGCTGAAAAACGGTTGCCATCCGCAGGCGCGGTTTGGGCTTCTGAAACTGCGTTTGGTTCAACCCGACAATGGCAATAAAAAGCCTTGAATTCACTGCCGGGTTTGTGTTTGGGTTTTGGGCGCCAACCCCAACATCTAGGGTTTTTTTGCGCGCGGGCTACAAGATAATGCGTTTGGGGGAGGGATTGCAACGTACTACCTGTGGATAACCCTGTGCGTAAATTGTGTGGGAAAACGAGAAATCGCGTGTAGGCCGCGAACCTGCCGGGCCAGACCGTTTGTCACTGTTTTCCGCCGCAAAAAATGACGCCGGCAAATTTTTGAGGGCGCGAACCCTATCACAAAAAACCAGCCTGTCCAGACGCATTTGCCGACTTGTGTTCTCGTCAGTCGGCGTTTATACAATCGGCCCGTGCGCTAGCATTCTTATCCTCCCGAAACATGACAAAAAGACGGGAGGATCCTGAGGTTTTCCCGCAGGGAAGCCCCTTCCTTTATCGGCAGCATCGGCAAGCAGAGGTCACCCGTGGAGCAAGAAGCCTGGCAGGTATTGATAGTCGAGGACGACCAGCGTCTGGCCGAACTGACCCGCGAATACCTGCAGGCCAACGGTTTGCGGGTGGAGATCGAAGGCAACGGCGCCCTGGCGGCGGCGCGGATCGTCAAGGAGCAGCCGGACCTGGTGATCCTCGACCTGATGCTCCCCGGCGAGGACGGCCTGAGCATCTGCCGCAAGGTGCGCGACCGCTACGACGGGCCGATCCTGATGCTCACCGCCCGCACCGATGACGCCGACCAGATCCTGGGCCTGGACCTGGGCGCCGACGACTATGTCTGCAAACCGGTGCGCCCGCGCCTGCTGCTGGCCCGCATCCAGGCGCTGCTGCGGCGCAGCGAAACACCGGAGCCGGCGGCGGAGAAGGCGCGCCGCCTGCAGTTCGGCCCCCTGGTGGTGGACAGCGCGCTGCGCGAGGCCTGGCTGGGCGACAGCGGCATCGAACTGACCAGCGCCGAGTTCGACCTGCTCTGGCTGCTGGTGTCCAACGCCGGGCGGATCCTGTCCCGGGAGGAAATCTTCACCGCGCTGCGCGGCATCGGCTACGACGGCCAGGACCGATCGATCGATGTGCGCATCTCGCGGATCCGCCCCAAGATCGGCGATGACCCGGACCATCCGCGGCTGATCAAGACCGTGCGCAGCAAAGGCTACCTGTTCGTGCCGGAAGCCTGCGCAGAACTGCCGCTGTGAATTCGATCTTCCTGCGCATCTACGGCGGCATGTGCGCCGCGCTGATCCTGGTGGCGGTGCTCGGCGTGCTGGCCCTGCACCTGCTCAACCAGGTGCGCAGCGAGCAGTACCGCGAACGCCTGGCCCACGGCACCTTTTCGCTGATGGCCGACAACCTGCAACCGATGAACGAAACCGAGCGCCACCGCGCCTTGCTGGTGTGGGAGCGGCTGTTGGGCATTCCCCTGGCGCTGAAGACCTTCGCCCAGACCGACCTTGACCTGACCCAGCGCACCCGCGTGCTGCGCGGCCAGGCGCTGGTGGAGCAGACCGGGCCGCATGCGGCGCGGGTCTACCGGCTGGTCAGCGACAAGGAGCAACTGGTGCTCACCGGCGACGTGCAGCAGATCAGCGAGCAACTGGCGCGGGCGACCATCTATCTGCTGGCCGACGAGCTGGTGCGGGTGCCGGTGGGCGAGCAGCCCAAGCGCCTGGCGCAACTGAAGGACGACAAGGGCTTCGGCTTCGACCTGCGGCTGGTCACGGTGCAGGACGCCGACATGGACGAAGACCAGAGCCGCCGCGTGGCCGAGGGCGACACGGTGATGGCGCTGGGCAAGGGCGGCGACTCGATCCGGGTGTTCGCCGGCATGGTCGGCACGCCGTGGGTGCTGGAGATCGGGCCGCTGTATCAGATGAACCCCTATCCGCCGGAATGGCTGGTGCTGATCGCCGCCCTCGGGCTGAGCCTGATCGGCCTGATCGTCTATCTGCTGGTGCGCCAACTCGAACGGCGCCTGCGTGGCCTGGAGGCGGCGGCCACGCGCATCGCCAAGGGCAGCCTGGAAACCCGCGTGCCGGCGCGGGGCGCGGACTCGGTGGGCAAGTTGGCGGCGGCGTTCAACGGCATGGCCGAGCACCTGCAGCAACTGTTGGCCATCCAGCGCGAGCTGGTGCGGGCGGTGTCCCATGAACTGCGTACGCCGGTGGCGCGCCTGCGCTTCGGGCTGGAGATGATCGGTTCGGCCACCACCCCGCAGGCGCTGGAGAAGTACCGCGAAGGCATGGATCACGACATCGAGGACCTCGACAAACTGGTGGACGAGATGCTGACCTACGCGCGGCTGGAGCAGGGCTCGCCGGCGCTGACCTTTCAGCGCATCGACCTCGACGCGTTGGTCAATCAGGTGATCGCCGAGCTGGCGCCGTTGCGCGCCGAGGTCACGGTGCAGCGCGGCCTGTGCCTGTCGGCGGCCGACTGCGACGACGCCTGGGTCGAGGCCGAGCCGCGCTACCTGCACCGGGCGCTGCAGAACCTGGTGCGCAACGCGATGCGGCATGCGCGCTCGAAGGTCACGGTGAGCTATCAGGTGGGGCAGCTGCGTTGCCGGGTGGATGTCGAGGACGACGGCCCCGGGGTGCCGGAGGCCGCGTGGGAGAAGATCTTCACCCCGTTCCTGCGTCTGGACGACAGCCGCACGCGGGCGTCCGGGGGGCATGGGCTGGGCCTGTCGATCGTGCGGCGGATCATCCACTGGCACGATGGCCGGGCGCTGATCGGCAAGAGCAAGAGCCTGGGCGGGGCGTGCTTCAGCCTGAGCTGGCCGCGCAATCAGGAACGGCGCTGAGTCCTGGGGGGAGGACGGCGTCATCGTCATCGCGGGCAAGCCCGCTCCCACAATGTTCGGCAGTGTCCGCAGGCATTGCATTCCACCGATTGCCCTCACCGGCAGCGCAAGCCTTCAGGCGGGAATGCTGACCAGGCTCAGCAACTGTCCGTCCTGCATCCCGAACTGTGCATCCAGTTCCGTGCCGCTGCGCCATTCGCTGGAAAGGTCCGTCAACAGGCGCAGCCGCACGGCACCTTCCGGCGTCCACTCCAGCACTTCGGCATGCTCGAAATAGAAGCGCTGCCGCACAATCGGATACAGCGCCTTGAACAGGCTTTCCTTCACCGAGAACGTCATCGTCACCCACAACGCCACCTGATCACGAGGCCCGGCGGCCATGCGCTGCAGTTCCGGCGGGGTGAGGATTTCCCCGGCCAGGCGCTCGGCCCGTTCGGTGTCGAGCAGGTTTTCCAGGTCCATGCCCAGCCCGCGCCAGTGCCGCTTGCGGGCGACGATCGCCGCCGCGCGGCCGGTGCCGTGGGTGATCGAGCCGGTGATGTGTGCCGGCCACACCGGGGCGCGGTCCTCGCCGATGGCCGGCACCGTGCTTATGCCTTCCAACTGCTGGAGCGCGGCGCGGGCGCAGAGGCGGCCGGCCAAAAACTCCGCCTGACGCTTGGCCACCGAGCGCTGGATGCTCGGCGGGGGCTCGATGGCGGCGCGGGCAAAGTCATCGCCGAGCAGGCGTGACGGGTCGAAACGGGTGCTCAGCAGCACGGTGTCGGGCAGCGTCGCGGGCAACGGCCAATGGGCGTCGAGCGCGGAGCAGCAGGCGGGGAGCAGGGGTTCGGCATTCATGGGGGGCATTTTGCCGGGTGGCGCCGACGCTGGAAAGCGGCACGTGTCCTGTGTCGAGGGCGCTGGTCGCGCCGTCCCGCCAGGACGCGCAGCGGCCCGAAAGCCAGGGGCCGCTTCGCAGCCCGACGGGAGCGAGCGCCCTCGCCACAGGAGGGATCAGCCGAAGATGTGCTTGAAGAAGGCTTGCATGTCCGCCCAGGATTTTGCATCGGCGGCCTTGTTGTAGCCGATGTCCGGGCCGCCGTGGTCGCCGTGGCTCAGGCGGTCGGCGTCGGGGTTGCTGAAGCCGTGCTTGGCGCCGTCGAGGCTGACGAAGCGGTAGTCGGCGCCGGCCTTGTCCATTTCCGCCTTGAAGGCCGCGACGTTGTCTTGGGTGACCATGCTGTCCAGCGCGCCGTGTTCGACGAGTATCTTCGCCTTGACGCTGCCGGGCGCGGCCGGGGTGTTGGTGGCGAGGGAGCCGTGGAAACTCACCACGCCGGCCAGCGGCACGCCTTGGCGCGCGGCGTTCAGCACCACGCCGCCGCCGAAGCAGTAGCCGATGGCCGCCAGTTTTTGCGGATCGGTCTGCGGCTGTTTCTTCAACAGGTCCAGGCCGGCCTGGAACCGCGCGCCCGCCGCCGCGCTGTCCTTGAGCGCCGCCTGCATGAAGGCCATGGCGTCCTTGGGGTGCTCGGTGTTCTTGCCGTCGCCGTACATGTCGATGGCCAGGGCGCTGTAGCCCAGCCCGGCGAGGTCGCGGGCGCGGCGCTTGGCGTAGTCGTTCAGCCCCCACCATTCATGCACCACCACCACGCCCGGGCGCGGGCCCTTGAGGGCGTCGTCGTAGGCGTAGTAGCCGATCAGCCGCGTGCCGTCGGCGCTCTGGTAAGGGATCTCCTGGGTCTTGATCGCCGCCTGGCTGAAACCGCTGGCGAGGAGCAGGGCGAGGGCGAGGAACAGGCGCATGGTCGGGTCTCCTGACATAAAAGTGATCAAGACAGCCTAGTCCATTTGGTTCAGCGCAGGTTCAGAGAGCGTTCAGGGGCGGTACAGGGGAGGGCCGTTAACCTTGCGCCATACCTGAAGAGCACTCAAGAGGAACACCCGATGACTCGTTTGAACAAACTGCTGCTGGCCTTCACCGTCATGAGCGCAAGCATCGCCGCCCATGCCGACACCACCTCCAACTTCGCCGGCCTGACGTTCGGCCAGACCAGCGACAAAGTGAAGAAGTCCAACGCCCTGAACGAGAACCTGGGCCACCCGGACGCCGACGGCGTGATCGGCAAGGACAACACCTGGGGCGTGCGCCTCGGTCAGCAAAACAGCCAGGGCCGCTACTACGCCACCTACGACACCGTGTCCGGTTCGCACAATGGCATTAAACTGCGCCAGGAAAACCTGCTCGGCAGCTACGATCTGTTCTATCCGGTGGGCGACAGCACCAAACTGTTCGGCGGCGCCACCGCCGGCCTGACCAAGCTGAGCCAGAATTCCCCGGGCTTCAGCCACGACAGCGACATCGGTTACGCGGTCGGCGGCCAGTTCGGTGTGCTGCAGCAAGTGTCGCAGAACACTTCGGTGGAACTCGGTTACCGTTACCTGCGCAGCAACGCCAGCACCGAGATGAGCGAGCGCGGCGGCAGCAAGCAGGGTTCGCTGGACTTGACCAGCAGCGCCCAGACGTACCTGTCGGCCAACTACGCTTTCTGAGGCGCGGTTGACGCAGACCGAAACCAGGGTGGGAGCGGGCTTGCCCGCGAAGGCGATGTCTCAGGCGACCTGTATGTCGACTGAACCACCGCTTTCGCGGGCAAGCCCGCTCCCGCAGGTATGCTGTTGGAGAATGTGATTTATCCGGGAGACATTCATGAAGCTGTTGGTCGTCGAAGATGAAGCGCTGCTGCGCCATCACCTGCAAACCCGCCTCACGGAAAGCGGCCATGTGGTCGAGTCCGTGGCCAACGCCGAGGAGGCGCTGTACCAGACCGGCCAGTTCAACTTCGATCTGGCGGTGATCGACCTCGGCCTGCCGGGCATGGGCGGGCTGGACCTGATCCGCCAGTTGCGCTCGGGCGGCAAGGCGTTCCCGATCCTGATCCTCACCGCCCGCGGCAACTGGCAGGACAAGGTCGAAGGCCTGGCCGCCGGCGCCGACGACTACGTGGTCAAGCCGTTCCAGTTCGAGGAGCTCGAAGCGCGCCTCAATGCGCTGCTGCGCCGCTCCAGCGGGTTCACCCAGTCGACCATCGTCGCCGGCCCGCTGCTGCTGGACCTGAACCGCAAGCAGGCGACCCTCGACGAACAGCCGCTGGCGCTGACCGCCTACGAGTACCGGATCCTCGAATACCTGATGCGCCACCATCAGCAAGTGGTGCCCAAGGACCGCCTCATGGAGCAGCTGTACCCGGATGACGACGAGCGCGATCCGAACGTGATCGAAGTGCTGGTCGGCCGCCTGCGCCGCAAACTGGAAGGCCCCGCCGGGTTCAAGCCGATCGACACCGTGCGCGGCCTGGGCTACCTGTTCAACGAGCGCTGCACTTGATCCGCTCCCTTCGCGTTCGCTTGATGCTCGCCGCCACGACGTTGGCGGTGCTGTTCATGCTCGCCCTGTTGCCGGCCATGCAGGGCGCGTTCAGCCTGGCGCTGCAGGATTCCATCGAGCAGCGCCTGGCGTCGGACGTCACCACGCTGATCTCCGCCGCCCGGGTCGAGAACGGCCGCCTGGTGATGCCGACGCAGTTGCCGGACGAGCGCTTCAACCTCGCCGACTTCCGCCTGCTGGGCTACATCTACGACCGCGAAGGGCATCTGGTCTGGCGCTCGAAGGCGACCCAGGAAGAGCAGATCAACTACAAGCCGCGCTACGACGGGCTAGGCAACGAGTTCGCGCGGATTCGCGAGAGCAACGGCCAGGAGTTCTTCGTCTACGACGTCGAAGTCAAGCTGCTGGGCGGCAAGAGCGCGGCGTTCAGCATCGTCGCCCTGCAACCGGTGCGCGAGTACGAAACCACCCTGGAAGGCCTGCGCGAAAATCTCTATCTGGGCTTCGGCGCCGCGCTGCTGGTGCTGCTGGCGCTGCTGTGGATCGGCCTGACCTGGGGCCTCAAGGCCCTGCGCCGGCTCAGCCAGGAACTGGACGAAATCGAAAGCGGCACCCGCGAGAGCCTCAGCGAGCAGCACCCGCGCGAACTGCTGCGCCTGACCGGCTCGCTCAACCGCCTGCTGCACAGCGAACGCCAGCAGCGCAGCCGTTACCGCGACTCTCTCGACGACCTGGCCCACAGCCTTAAGACCCCGCTGGCGGTGCTGCAAGGCGTCAGCGAAGACATGGCCCTGCGTCCGCAGGACCGGGATCAGGCCTGGGTGCTGCAGAACCAGATCGAGCGCATGAGCCAGCAGATCAGCTACCAGCTGCAACGGGCCAGCCTGCGCAAGAGCGGGCTGGTGCGCCATCAGGTGCGCCTGCGCCCGGTGCTGCAAAGCCTGTGCGACACCCTGGACAAGGTCTACCGCGACAAGCGCGTACGGGTCGCCTTCGACCTGCCGGAGCAGTGCTACGTGCCGATCGAGCAAGGCGCCTTGCTGGAAATGATGGGCAACCTGCTGGAGAACGCCTATCGCCTGTGCCTGGGCGAAGTGCGCATCAGCGTGCGCGAGAGCCTGGCCGGGGTCGAGCTGTGCGTGGAGGACGACGGCCCCGGCGTACCCCAGGACCAGCGCGCGCGGATCCTGGAACGGGGCGAGCGGCTGGACCGCCAGCATCCGGGGCAGGGCATCGGCCTGGCGGTGGTCAAGGACATCATCGAAAGCTACAGCGCCAAGCTGACCTTGGGGGATTCACCGATGGGCGGGGCGGCGTTCAGGATTCATTTCCCGGCGGTTTGACCGTTGGGCGTTCGCCTTGCGGGCCTCATCGCGGGCAAGCCCGCTCCCACAGGTTCCGCGGTCTGCACGGCAATGGTGAACACCCACGATCACTGCGGGAGCGGGCCTGGCCGCGAAGGGGCCATTCGATCCGGTCGAAGATCCTTAATGCTCCTGCGCCCGGTAAGCCCCCGGCGTCAGCCCGGTCCACTTCTTGAACGCCCGGTGAAACGCCGACGGTTCGGAGAACCCGAGCTGTTCGGCGATCTGTTGCAACGACAGATCCGCCCGGCCCAGGTGGTAGATGGCGATATCCCGCCGCAGTTGATCCTTGAGCTCCTGAAAACTGGTGCCTTCCTCGCGCAGGTGCCGGCGCAGGGTCTGCGGGCTGATGTGCAGGTGCGCCGCCACCGCTTCCAGATCCGGCCAGCGTGCGCTGTCCTGGCTGAGCAGGCGGCGCAGGCGGCTGCTGAGGCTGTTGCCGTCGTCAGGGCGCGACAGCAGGTCGGCGGGGGAGCGTTCGAGGAAATGCTTGAGGGTGCGCTCGTCCTGCAGCAGCGGCATGTTCAGGTAACGGCTGTGGAAACGCAGGCTGCTTTGTCCGGCCGAGAACGACAGGGGGCAGGAGAACAGCAGATCGTACTCGGCGCCGTGGGCAGGCTTGGGGTAACTGAACGTCGCCTGCTCCAGGCGGATCCGCTGGCCGATCATCCAACTGCCCAGGCGATGCCAGATCACCAGCAGGCTTTCGCTCAGGAAGTGATCCGGATCCCACAGCCGCGAGTCGTCCAGGCTCAGGCGCACCCACTCGTCCTCGCGGTGCAGGGTCAGGCGCGGGGCCTCGGGGAATAGGCTATAAAACAGTAAGCCACGGTTGAGCGCCTTCTCCAGCGTGCGGCAATGGATCACGGCATGGCACATCATGGCGAAGCTGCCGGGCTTGCTCGGCGCCCGGCCGAAGCCCAGGTACTCGTCGTCCAGCGCCAGCCACAGGCCCTGGATCAGCCGGGTGAACTGCTCCGGGGCGATCCGCGCGCGCGGCTCATCCAGCAGCTCCGGGCTGATGCCCAGTTGCTGCAGCAACGGCGAGCAGTCGTGGCCCGCACGCTGTGCGCCGACCAGGGCGGCGCGGGCGAAATGGCTGGCAATGGTGCGTTCGCGCATAAGCGGCAAGTCCTCCCTCGGGCGACGGATGGTAGCCGGCGGCCCGAACGTGCAACAAGGCGGATTTCCGCCAAATTGTAGGACGAGAGCGGGCGTGTTGGCGGAAATCCGCCACACACGGCCCGCGCAACGGCGACCGTGATCGGGCCGCAATCCCTGATATCAAAAGGCTTTCAGCGAAATGCGCCAAAGTGGCACGCGGTTTGCGATACAAGCGCCAGAAGCGTGCGCCGAGCCGGTCCGGACAGCGTCGCTCGACACAACAAATCCCTCCAGTGCAGGAGGGTTCGCAATTCAAGTGTCGTGTTCAACAGATGGATGTTGCCCACGGGACTCTTGAGGAAACTTGCAATGACGACTCGTCAGCCACTGTACAAATCCCTGTATTTCCAGGTGATCGTCGCAATCTGCATCGGTATCGCGCTCGGCCACTACTATCCGCAGCTCGGTGTGGCCGTAAAGCCGCTGGGTGACGGGTTCATCAAACTGATCAAAATGATCATCGCCCCGATCATCTTCTGCACCGTCGTCAGCGGCATCGCCGGCATGCAGAACATGAAATCGGTCGGCAAGACCGGCGGTTACGCGCTCCTGTACTTCGAAATCGTTTCGACCATCGCCCTGCTGGTGGGCCTGGTCGTGGTCAACATCGTGCAGCCGGGCAACGGCATGCACGTCGATGTGAGCACCCTGGACGCCTCGAAAGTCGCCACCTACGTGCAGCAAGGCGCCGAGCAGAGCGTTGTGGGCTTCCTGCTCAACGTGATCCCGAGCACCATCGTCGGCGCCTTCGCCACCGGCGACATCCTGCAAGTGCTGATGTTCTCGGTGATCTTCGGTTTCGCCCTGCACCGTCTGGGCGCCTACGGCAAGCCGATCCTCGACTTCATTGATCGCTTCGCCCACGTGATGTTCAACATCATCAACATGATCATGAAGCTTGCGCCGATCGGTGCCTTCGGTGCGATGGCGTTCACCATCGGCGCCTACGGCGTCGGCTCGCTGGT
Organism: Pseudomonas ekonensis; assembly: GCF_019145435.1. Lineage (NCBI taxonomy): Bacteria > Pseudomonadati > Pseudomonadota > Gammaproteobacteria > Pseudomonadales > Pseudomonadaceae > Pseudomonas > Pseudomonas ekonensis. Next base: position 964,683 of record NZ_JAHSTS010000001.1, read on the forward strand.
GCAGCTGGGCCAACTGATGGCCTGCTTCTACATCACGTGCCTGGCGTTCATCCTGATCGTGCTCGGCGCCATCGCCCGCATGCACGGCTTCAGCGTGCTGAAGATGATCCGCTACATCCGTGAAGAGCTGCTGATCGTGCTCGGCACCTCGTCGTCGGAATCGGTGCTGCCGCGCATGCTGATCAAGATGGAGCGTCTGGGCGCGAAGAAATCCGTCGTGGGTCTGGTGATCCCGACCGGCTACTCGTTCAACCTCGACGGCACCGCGATCTACCTGACCATGGCCGCCGTGTTCATCGCCCAGGCGACCGACACGCACATGGACATCACCCATCAGATCACGCTGCTGGTGGTGTTGCTGCTGTCGTCCAAAGGCGCGGCCGGCGTGACCGGTTCGGGCTTCATCGTGCTGGCGGCCACGCTGTCGGCCGTAGGTCACCTGCCGGTGGCGGGCCTTGCGCTGATCCTGGGCATCGACCGCTTCATGTCCGAGGCCCGCGCGTTGACCAACCTGGTCGGCAACGCTGTCGCCACCATCGTGGTCGCCAAGTGGGTCAAGGAACTGGACACCGACGTGCTGGCCTCCGAGCTGGCCTCGGGCGGCCGCGGCATCGCCGATACCCGTCCGGAAGACGACCTGGGCGTGGCCGAAGGCTCGACCCCGAGCAGCGTCAAGTAACGCCGCTGCCATGAAGAAACCCGCTGCGGCGGGTTTTTTCTTGCCTGCGGTTTGAGCGCAACGGTCACTGCCGCTGACGCATCCGGTGATTGCCGCCCCGGCCGGGGCTGCCTAGGCTGCAGGCATCGTTCACGGAGATCGCCCATGTCCGCACCGCTGGCTTCACTCAAAGTCCTGGATTTCTCGACCCTGCTGCCGGGGCCGTTCGCATCGCTGCTGCTGGCGGACATGGGCGCCGAGGTGCTGCGCATCGAGTCGCCGACCCGCCTGGACCTGGTGCGGGTGCTGCCGCCCCACGACGGGGGGCTGTCCGCCAGCCACGCCTACCTCAACCGCAACAAGCGCAGCCTGGCCCTGGACCTGAAGCAGCCCGAAGCGCTGGAGGTGATCAAGCGCTTGCTGGCCGATCACGACATCCTCCTGGAGCAGTTCCGCCCCGGCGTGATGGAGCGCCTGGGGCTGGGCTATGAGGCGCTGAAGGCGATCAACCCCCGGCTGATCTACGTGTCGATCACCGGCTACGGCCAGACCGGTCCCTACAAGGACCGCGCCGGGCACGACATCAATTACCTGGCCCTGGCCGGGCTCGCCAGCCACACCGGCCGCGCCGACAGCGGGCCGCTGCCGCTGGGCGTGCAGGTGGCGGACATCGCCGGCGGTTCGCTGCATGGCGTGATCGGCCTGCTGGCGGCGGTGATCGCCCGGCAGCAGACCGGGCAGGGCACGCACGTGGACGTGAGCATGACCGACTGCGCGTTCAGCCTGAACGCCATGGCCGGCGCCGGCTACCTGGCCTGCGGCGTGGAGCCGGGGCGCGAGGATCAGATCCTCAACGGCGGCAGTTTCTACGACTACTACCGCACCCGGGACGGGCGCTGGATGTCGGTGGGCAGCCTGGAACCGGGGTTCATGCAGCAACTGTGCAGCGCCTTCGGCTGGCCGGAGCTGGCGGCCCACGGCCTGTCGCCCCGGCCCGAACGCCAGCGGGCGCTGAAGGAGGCGCTGCAGGTCGAGTTCGAGAAATACGACTTCGCCGAGCTGTGCGAGCTGTTCGCCGGGATCGATGCCTGCGTCGAACCGGTGCTGAGCCTGGGCGAGGCGGTCAGGCATCCGCAGTTGCAGGCGCGTGAGCTGGTGACGCAAGTGCCGCGGGGGGACGGCACGGCCCAGGCGCAGATGGCGTGCCCGCTGAAGTTTTCCCAAGGGCTGCCGGCGCCGCGGCATGTCGGGACGGCGCCAGGGGCGCACACGGATCAGGTGCTGGAGGGGTTGGGCTTCGCCGCGGCGCAGATCGAGGCGCTGCGACAGGCCAAGGTGGTGCTTTAGCGGCCGCTATTCGACCCGCATCTCCCCGCTGAACACCAACGTGTGGCGACACCGCCGGCACAGGTAGCGCCGCCCCTGCCGCACCAGGCTGTGGCGCTGGGCCGTGAACGGGAAGTCGCTGTCGGCGCACGGGCACTTGTAGATGTAGCGGGTCACGCGGCGGCGTTTGACCTCATAGGTGTGGCAGCGGTCGGGCGGCAGTTCGTAGACGCCGCGCATGATCAGTTGCCATTCCTCGCCATGGGGCTGGATGCGGTCGCCGAACAGTTGGTGGGCGATCAGGTGCGCGACCTCATGGGCCACGGTCTGCTTGAGGAAATGCTCGGTGTTTTCCCGGTACAGCTGCGGGTTGAAGCGCAGCAGGTTCTCGTGCAGGTGCGCGACCCCGGCTTTCTGTCCGCGCAGCTTGAGGCTCACCACGGGACGCTTGAAGGGACGTTTGAAAAAGGATTCGGCGAGTTGGAAACAGTCTTCGACGCGGGTGTTGAGTTGCTCGGGCATGCTTGATGGATCTCCAGAGGCTTGGAGTATGCCGCAACCTTCCGGCCTTGCGCATCGCCGGACCGCCGAATGGTCTGCCTGCCCGGGCATGAGAAGGCCGCCTTGCGGCGGCCTGGTGTTGGCGGATCTTGTTCTTTTCGGGGCGGATCGCTAGTTGGTGTAGACCGGGCCCACGCCCAGCCCCCAGACAATCACGGTGAACGCCATGATGGCCACCAGCACCACCAGGCCCACCGCCAGCACCGAGCTGGAAAACAGGAACCCTTCGTCGGTCGGTATGTTCATGAAGGTGGGCAGGCCCACGTAGAGCAGGTACACCGTGTAGCAGATGGCCGCCGTGCCGACGATCATTCCCAGCCACATGTGCGGGTACAGTGCCGCCAGCCCGCCGACGAACAGCGGCGTCGCGGTGTAGGTGGCGAAGGCCACGCAACGGGCCAGGCTCGGGTTGGCGTCGTAGGTGCGGGCCATCCAGTGGATGAACGCGCCCATGACCGCCACGCCGCCGAGCATCGCCAGGTACGACATGATCGTCATCCACAGCGCGCTCTCGAGGGTCAGCATCACCGGCGCGCGGCTGCCGATCACCCAGCCGACCTGGGTCGTGCCGATGAACGCCGAGACCGCCGGGATCGCCGCCAGGATCAACGTGTGCGTCAGGTACATGTGGCTGATGCTTTCTTCCTGGTCGCCACGGATTTCCTTCCATTCCTGATCAGGGTGGGTAAAGAGCCCCACTACGTGATGGATCATGCCAGTCACTCCTCTTTATATTGCCATCGCCCCCCAACGGAGCGCCTTCGGGCCAAGGTGGCCGAGCAAGTTCAGGTCTTCAGACATCTGTGCGACCTTATGTCGCAGTATAGGAAGCTCTTGACCGCACAGGGTGTAGGGGCTTAGAGCAAATCGCGCTGTAAACCCGGGGCTTAATCGCCGCAGGGACTTGCATCGCCGGCGCAGCGACAGACCCGCGGCCCTTCGCCCGGGCGGCGTTTTTGCGTAAAATGCCCGCCCTTCGTCACACCTCACGGATTTCGCGTCATGGGCACTCTCACCGTCAACCAGAACAAACTGCAAAAGCGCCTGCGCCGCCTGGCCGGCGAAGCGGTCGCCGACTTCAACATGATCGAGGACGGCGACAAGGTGATGGTCTGCCTGTCCGGGGGCAAAGACAGCTACACCATGCTCGATGTGCTGATGCACCTGCAGAAGGTCGCGCCGATCAAGTTCGAGATCGTCGCGGTGAACATGGACCAGAAGCAGCCGGGCTTCCCCGAGCACGTCCTGCCGGCCTACCTCAAAGAGCTGGGCATCGAGTACCACATCGTCGAGAAGGACACCTACTCGGTGGTCAAGGAACTGGTGCCGGAAGGCAAGACCACCTGCTCGCTGTGCTCGCGCCTGCGCCGCGGCACGCTGTACACCTTCGCCGACGAGATCGGCGCGACCAAGATGGCCTTGGGTCACCACCGCGACGACATCGTCGAGACGTTCTTCCTCAACATGTTCTTCAACGGCACCCTCAAGGCCATGCCGCCCAAGCTGCGCGCCGACGACGGCCGCAACGTGGTGATCCGCCCGCTGGCCTACTGCAACGAGAAGGACATCCAGGCCTACTCGGACTTCAAGCAGTTCCCGATCATCCCGTGCAACCTGTGCGGTTCCCAGGAGAACCTGCAGCGCCAGGTGGTCAAGGAAATGCTCCAGGACTGGGAGCGCAAGACCCCGGGCCGCACCGAAAGCATCTTCCGCAGCCTGCAGAACGTGGTGCCGTCGCAACTGGCCGACCGCAACCTGTTCGACTTCACCAGCCTGAAGATCGACGAGACGGCGGCTTCGCGCTTCGTCAACGTCGTCAACCTCTAGGCCTCGATACGGTGGGAGTCAGCCCGCTGGCGATCCGGTGCGTCACGACTGATGCACCGTCATCGCCGGCAGGCGGGCTCCCTCTGTGTTTTTTGTTCTCGGGCGACATCCATTTCAGACCTCAGGAGAGGGCATGCGCGACTACAAGTGGCTGCACGAATACTGTCTGAACCGTTTCGGTTCGGCGGCCGGACTGGAAGCCCACCTGCCGGTCCCCAAGACCGCGGCGCAACTGCGCGCGGTCGGCGACGACCGCTACCTGTCGACCATGGCCCTGCGGGTGTTCCGCGCCGGGCTCAAGCACAGCCTGGTGGACGCCAAGTGGCCGGCCTTCGAAGAGGTGTTCTTCGGCTTCGACCCGGAAAAGGTCGTGCTGATGAGCGCCGAGCACCTTGAGCGCCTGATGCAGGACGCGCGGATCATCCGCCACCTGGGCAAGCTCAAGAGCGTGCCGCGCAATGCGCAGTTCATCCTGGACGTGGAGAAAGAGAAGGGCAGCTTCGGCGCCTTGCTCGCCGACTGGCCGGTGACCGACATCACCGGCCTGTGGACGTACCTGAAAAAGCGCGGCCACCAACTGGGCGGGCTGTCGGCGCCGCGGTTCCTGCGGATGGCCGGCAAGGACACCTTCGTGCCGAGCTACGACGTGGTCGCGGCGCTGAACGCCCAAGGCATCATCGACAAGGTGCCGAGCAGCCTGCGCGACCTGGCCACGGTGCAGGACGCGTTCAACCGCTGGCACGATGAAAGCGGCGGGCGGCCGATGAGCCAGATCTCGATGATGCTGGCCTATACCGTCAACCATTGAGGCCGTGTAGGCCCGAATCGCCAGCAGGCTGGCTCCTGCAGGCGATGGCGACCGGTCAGGCGACGCTGATTCCGCCTTCGCCCGCCAGCTTGCGGTCCAACTGATACCGCCACCGCACATACAGCAGCGCCGAGCAGAACACCGCCAGGCTGGCGGCCATCTCCAGCACGCCGAACAGCTGACGGCCCGGGTCATACGCGGCCAGCGCGCCCTTGATGAAATACAGGTTCACCGCAAAGCACATCCACGAATGCCCCCGCGGGCTGCCCGTGATCATGCCCGGCGCGAGCACGATCCACGGGATCAGCTCGATCAGCAGGATCACCCAGGGTCGGGCGCCGTGCAGGTCGGCGAACATCAGGTAATAGGCGGCGAGCAGCCCGGCCAGGGCGAAGAAGCACAGCAGGCTGACGATCCGCATCACCCGCACCCGCGGCGCGAGCCATTCGACGGCGGGCAGGACTTTGGGCTTTTTCGCCATCCTCAGTTCCCCAGCTTCTGCGCGGTTTTCGCCAGGCGTGCGCCCAAGGCGCGGCACAGGGCGATTTCGTGGCTGTCCAGGCCGCTCTTGCCGTCGGCCCCGGCATGGTGGCTGGCGCCGTACGGCGTGCCGCCGCCCTGGGTCTCCAGCAGCGCCGATTCGCTGTAGGGCAGGCCGGTGATCAGCATGCCGTGGTGCAGCAGCGGCAGCATCATCGACAGCAGCGTGGTCTCCTGGCCGCCGTGCAGGCTGGCGGTGGAGGTGAACACGCCGGCGGGCTTGCCCACCAGGGCGCCGGTCAGCCACAGGTTGCTGGTGCCGTCGAGGAAGTACTTGAGCGGCGCGGCCATGTTGCCGAAGCGGGTCGGGCTGCCCAGGGCCAGGCCGGCGCAGTTCTTCAGATCGTCCAGCGTTGCGTACAGCGCGCCTTCGTCGGGGATGTCCGGCGCCACGGCTTCGCACTCGGCGGAGATCGCCGGCACGGTGCGCAGGCGCGCTTCGAGCCCGGCCTGCTCGACGCCACGGGCGATCTGCCGGGCCATTTCGTTGGTCGAGCCGCTGCGGCTGTAGTACAGGACCAGAATGTACGGATCGCTCACGGCAGCAGCTCCAGGATCCGCTCCGGCGGACGGCCGATGACGGCCTTGTCGCCGGCTTCGAGGATCGGGCGTTCCATCAGTTTCGGATGGGCCGCGATGGCGGCGATCAGCTGTTCTTCGCTGAGGCCTGCGTCGGCCAGCTGAAGCATTTTGTATTCATCTTCGCCGGTGCGCAGCAGTTGCCGGGCGCCGATCCCCAGCTTGCCGAGCAGGGCCTTGATCTGCGCGGCGTCCAGCGGGGTTTCGAGGTAGCGCACCACGTTCGGGGTCAGGCCACGGGCCTCGAGCAGTTCGAGTGCGCCACGGGATTTCGAGCAGCGCGGGTTGTGATAGAGCGTCAGATCGGTCATGGCGGGTCGCTTATGGCGTAAAGTGGCGGCTATTCTAACTGTGCAGCGCGCAATCCAGAACCTCGGGAGGCGACGGGTCGCAGGCGCATTCAATTTTTCACAAGGAACATGACATGACACGGCGACTGGCAGCGGCATTGACGATCATCGGAGCGTTGATGCTGGGGGGCTGCGGTAACGACTATGGCATCGATCAGAACGGGCAGAAGGTGGCTTCCGAGCGCCTCGACAAGCAGTGGGTGGTGCTCAACTACTGGGCCGAATGGTGCGGCCCGTGCCGCACCGAGATCCCGGAGCTCAACCATTTGGCCGAACAGCTCAAGGACAAGAGGATCGGCGTGTTCGGGGTCAACTTCGACAACGTGCAGGGCGAGGAACTGAAGGGCGCCAGCGAGAAGCTGGGCATCCGCTTCACGGTACTGGCGCAGGATCCGGCGGACCTGTTCGAACTGCCGCGCAGCGAGGCCTTGCCGGTGACCTACATCATCGACAACAAGGGCAAGGTGCGTGAGCAGTTGCTGGGCGAGCAGACGGCGGCGGGGGTGATGGCGAAGCTGGAGGCGCTGAAGGCGGCCAACTGAGGGTGGTGCCAGATTCAGGGCCGCTTCGCGGCCCGGCGGGAGCGAGCTCCCTCGCCACAGGAGCCCCTCCGGCCAGGCATGAGGCTCAGCCTTCTTCCAGCCACCAGCGCAACGGCTTGCCTTCGGCGGGCCAGAAGCGCATTTGTTCGATCGGCGAGATGTCCCAGCGCTCGACCTTCTCCAGCGCCTGCAAGAAGCGCTGTTCCTGCTCCATCAGCGCCGGCGCGCATTGCTTGCGGGTCTTGCCGATCTTGCCGAAGCTCAGCTTGTCGCCGTCCAGGGTGTACGGCGCGAACCAGTGGTTGCAGCCGCCGTTGCCGTAGGCCCGGCCATCATCGCCCAGGGTGACGGTCAGGTGGCTGTAGTCCATCAGCGGGCGTTCGCCGATCCATTCCAGGATGTAGCTGCGGTTCTGCTCCAGTTGCACCGGCTCGGCGGCGCATCCCGCGAGGCCGGCACCGACGGCGGCGGTCAGGGCCAGGTGTTTCATCACGCGGACTCCCGGCAGCTCGGGCACACATGCTTGTCGCCGACGGCCTGCCAGCCGAGTTCGGCGATGCGTGCGGTGGCGGCGGCTTTCTCGGCCGGCTTGCCGAGCTTGGCGTCCACCGCGAACTCGAAGCTCAAGGCTTTGGCGCACGCGTCGCAGTTGACCTGCCAGGTGTGGATCGCCAGTTCGCCGAACACCGGCCCCTGGGTCATCGCGGTCCATTGGCCCGGCGGGTTGATCAGGTGGCGGACGGTTTCGACGGTCAGGCGCATGGACAGGTCCTTGCTGCCCTTGAGGGTGACCACCAGGACGTCGCCGACGCGGATCGAGCCGCCGTTGCCGGTGACCTGATAGCGGCCCGGCACGATGGCGCGGCATTCGGTGAGGGTGTGTTGCGGGTTCATCAGGGTGTAGCGGAAATCGTGTTCGACCATGGAGCCTCCAAATATGCGCGACATGCTAGCACGGGCCGGATTGCAGAATGACGCGCGCGTGCGACCTTCGATCCGGTTCAAACCGGCACCGCAGTCATGGCAAACTGCCGCTTCTTTTTTCTAAGGAACGGAACATGGCGCTGATCGAATGTTATGAATGCAAGCGCAGCATCAGCTCGCAGACGTCGGCGTGCATCCATTGTGGAGCCCCGCAGGAGCAGGGCGCGGGCGGCGCTGAAGCGACGAAGTCGCCGATTTCCTTTGGCCGCCTGCCGCGCAACGAATCCGTTCCCGAAGCGTCAACCGCGGCCGCAGCGCCTGCGCCGCAACCACGGGCCACACCGGTGGCGGCCGGCCGCCGGCGTCGTGCGCAGGCGGCGCAACCGGCCGAGCCTCAGTTGAACGCCGACGGTTCGCGGCCGGTGGAAGGCTGGCTGAAGATCATGGTGTTCCTGCTGCCGGGTTTTTTTGTCTGGTTCCTGCTGCGCAGCGGCCATTCGGCCAAACAGCGGCTGTTGGGCTTCGGTTGGCTGGCGCTGCTGATCCTGGCGTCGTCGCTCAAACCGTCCTGACCCGGCTCAGGCCTCGACCAGGTTCTGCGGCGCGCCCTGCGCCCAGGCGGCGATGTTGCGCAGGGTCGTGTCGGCGATCGCCCCCAGGGCCTCGTGGGTCAGAAAGGCCTGATGGGCGGTGACGATCACGTTGGGGAAGGTCAGCAGCCGGGCGAGGACGTCGTCCTGCAGCGGCAGGTCGGAGCGGTCTTCGAAGAACAGTTGCGCCTCCTCCTCGTAGACGTCCAGCCCCAAGTAGCCCAACTGGCCGTCCTTCAGGGCGTCGATCAGCGCCGGGGTATCGACCAGCCCGCCGCGTCCGGTGTTGATGAGCATCGTCCCCGGTTGCAGGCAGGCCAGCGATTGGCGGTTGATCAGGTGCTTGCTCTGCGCGTTCAGCGGGCAGTGCAGGCTGATGATCCGCGACCGGGCCAGCAGCTCGGGCAGGCTCAGGTAGCGGGCGCCCAGCGCTTCGACGGCGGGGTTGGGGTACGGGTCGTAGGCCAGCAGCTCGCAGCCGAAGCCGTGCATGATCTTGGCGAACGTGGCGCCGATCTGCCCGGTGCCGACGATGCCGACGGTCTTGCCCACCAGATCGAAACCGGTCAGGCCGTGCAGGCTGAAATCGCCTTCGCGGGTGCGGTTGTAGGCGCGGTGCAGGCGCCGGTTGAGCGCCAGGATCAACGCCACCGCGTGCTCGGCCACGGCATGGGGCGAGTAGGCGGGCACCCGTACGACCGCCAGCCCCAGACGCCGGGCGGCGGCCAGGTCGACGTGGTTGTAGCCGGCCGAACGCAAGGCGATCAGCCGCGTGCCGCCGGCGGCCAGGCGTTCCAGCACCGGTGCGCCGAGGTCGTCGTTGATGAAGGCGCAGACCGCCTCGTGATGCTCGGCCAGCGCAGCGGTGTCCAGGCACAGCCGCGCCGGCTGGAAGTGCAGCTCGATGCCGTCCGGGCAGGGGGCGGCGAGGAAACTGTCGCGGTCATACGTCTGGCTGCTGAAAACGATCGTGCGCATGCTGGCCTCCTGGAACCGGGTCGCGGGGCCTGATGGCCCACGCTCACTGTAGCCGTCTGCGGCGTCGCTGGCGTTGTCCTGGATCAGGCACTGATCCTGGCTTGCGCGGCCAGGCGGTTGATCGCCCGGTCCAACTCGTCCAGCGCCTGGGCGGCGTTGGGATCCTGCTGCTTGAGCAGGGTTTCGCTGCGCTGGCAGGCGGCGCGCAGTTGCGGCACGCCGCAGTATCGGGTGGCGCCGTGCAGGCGGTGCACCCGTTCGAGCAAGGCGTTCTGGTCGTTGCCGTCGCGGGCCGTGCGAATCGCTTCCCGGTCGGCTTCAAGCGACGCCAGCAGCATCGCCAGCATGTCCGCCGCCAGATCCGCCTTGCCGGCGGCCAGGCGCAGGCCTTCCTCGTGATCGAGCACCGGCAGTTCCTGAGGGCCGGCCACGCCGTCGGCGGCGCGCTCCTGCACCGGGTTGCGCAGCGCCAGCCCGGTCCACTTCAGCACCACCTGGGCCAGTTGCCGTTCGCTGATCGGTTTGGTCAGGTAGTCGTCCATGCCGCTTTGCAGCAGGGCGCGCTTTTCGTTGGCCATGGCGTGGGCGGTGAGGGCCACGATCGGCAGCGGCGTGCAGTGCCGTTCGCTTTCCCACTGGCGGATGGTTTCGGTGGTCTGACGGCCGTCCATGCCCGGCATCTGCACGTCCATCAGCACCAGATCGAAGGCTTCGCTCTGCACGGCGTTGACCGCCGCGTAGCCGCTTTCCACGGCCAGCACCTTGGCGCCCATGTCTTCGAGCAGCGTCTGCACCAGCAGCAGGTTGGCCGGGTTGTCGTCGACGCACAGCACTTTCGGCGCACGGCTGGACAGCGGCTCGCCCGGCTCGCTGCGGGTCTGGCGCGGCAGCACCAGGTCCGACAGCGCCCGGCGCAGTTTGCGGGTGCAGGCCGGTTTGGCCTGAAGCTGACTGTGGGGGTTGGGCACCGAAAGATGGAACAGGGTCTGTTCGGTGGTCGGGCACAGCACCAGCACTTTGCAGCCCAGGTGTTCGAGATCCCAGATGTGCTGGTTCAGCCGTTCCGGAAGCATGTCGTTGCTGGTGATGCCGAGCACCGCCAGATCGATGGCCTGTTCGGTCTGGTGGGCGCCGGTGACGCCGTTGGTCAGGCTCTCCAGGGTGTTGAACGGGGTGACGTCCAGGCCGCAGTCCTCCAGTTGGTGCTGCAGCGCCTGGCGGGCCAGTTCGTGGTTCTCCAGCACCGCCACCCGGCGCCCGAGCAGCGGCGCGGCCGGCAGGTCTTCGGTGTCGTCGCGGGTCTTGGGCAGGCTCAGGCTGATCCAGAACTCCGAGCCTTCGCCCGGTGTGCTGTCCACACCGATCTCGCCGCCCATCTGCTCGATCAGGCGCTTGGAGATCACCAGACCCAGACCGGTGCCGCCCGGCTGGCGCGACAGCGAGTTGTCCGCCTGGCTGAAGGCCTGGAACAGGGCGCGCACGTCCTGGGCCGAGAGGCCGATGCCGGTGTCCTGGATGCTGATGCGCAGCTGCACGCTGTCCTCGTGCTCTTCTTCGAGCATCGCCCGGGCGACGATGGTGCCTTCGCGGGTGAACTTGATCGCGTTGCTGACAAGGTTGGTGAGGATCTGCTTGAGCCGCAGCGGATCGCCGACCAGCGACAGCGGCGTGTCGCGGTAGACCAGGCTGACCAGCTCCAGCTGTTTGGCGTGGGCGGCCGGGGCCAGTATGGTCAGGGTGTCCTGCAGCAGGTCGCGCAGGTTGAACGGAATGTGGTCGAGCACCAGCTTGCCGGCCTCGATCTTGGAGAAGTCGAGGATCTCGTTGATGATCCCCAGCAGGCTGTCGGCGGACTTCTCGATGGTGCCCAGGTAGTCGAGCTGGCGCGGGGTGAGCTCGCTTTTCTGCAGCAGGTGGGTGAAGCCGAGGATGCCGTTGAGCGGCGTGCGGATCTCGTGGCTCATGTTGGCCAGGAACTCGGACTTGATCCGGCTCGCCTCCAGGGCTTCCTTGCGGGCCAGGTCCAGTTCGATGTTCTGGATCTCGATGGTTTCGAGGTTCTGGCGCACGTCTTCGGTGGCCTGGTCGACGCTGTGCTGCAGTTCTTCCCGGGCGTTCTGCAGGGTGCCGGCCATGCGGTTGATGCCGGAGGCCAGTTCGTCGAGCTCCTGGCTGCCGAGGGGCGGCAGGCGGGTTTCCAGGTGGCCGTCCTTGAGCTGCGCGACGGCCTGCTTGATCTGGCTCAGCGGCCGGTTGATGGTGCGCCCCATGCGCACGGCCAACAGCGCCGCACCGGCCAGGCCCGCGCCGATCAGCAGCAGGCTGGCGAACAGGCTGCGGTAGCCGCGCAGCAGCATGCCGTTGTGCGACAGCTCCAGTTCGACCCAGCCGAGTAGGCGGTCGGACTCTTCGGGGATCAGTTCGCCGGCCAGGTTGCGGTGCTTGCCGAACACCGGCAGCAGGTAGCGGGTCGCATCGTTGCCGCTGCGCCGCAGCAGTTGCAGGCTGTCGCCGCTGGGGGCCTGGTTGAGCATGGTCGGGCCGGCGTGGGCCAGGGGCGAGCGGTCCGGCGCCAGGAAGGTCACGGCGCGCACGTCGGGCTGTTCCAGGGACTGGGTGGCGATGCGCTCGAGCAGTTCGCTGTCGCCGTGGCCCATGGCCGGCGCCACCAGCGGCGCCAGTTGCTCGGCGATCATTTCGCCGCGCTGCATCAGTTGGGCCTGCAGGTCGACTTGCTGCGTCCAGGTGAAGTAGCCGCCCAGCACCAAAGCCATCAGGCTGGTGGGCAACAGGGTCAGCAACAGCACGCGACCTTTGATTCCCAGTTTCTTGAGCACGCCCATCTCCCGCATCCCGCTGATCCGTTGACTCTCGCGTGCGTCCGGCACGCGGCTTTGGCGCAGTGTAGCGATTTGCTCGCGGGCAATCTTGGGAAAAATGCCGCCGTCGTACATCGGCCGGAGCCGGGACGTCCGTCTGCCGGATCAGGCTCGGGTTGCCCGGCGCCCGGCAATCTTGAATAATCCGTCAACTGAGAATTGTTTGCAGATAGTCATGACTCCTGTCTCTGTTGACCCGCCCCGCATCCTGTCCATCGAAGACGATCCCGTGCTCGGTGCCTATGTCCACGAGCACCTGGGCCGCAGCGGCTTTCAGGTGACCTGGTGCCGCAACGGCCAGGAGGGCCTCGATGTCGCCCGGCACCAGCCGTTCGACGTGGTGCTGATGGACATCCTGCTGCCGGGGCTGGACGGGCTCAATGTGCTCACGCAACTGCGCCAGAGCCATTCCACGCCGGTGCTGCTGATGTCCGCCCTGGGCGCCGAAGCCGACCGCATCAGCGGCTTTCGCCTCGGCGCCGACGACTACCTGCCCAAGCCGTTCAGCATGGCCGAGCTGCATGTGCGCATCGAGGCGATCCTGCGGCGCGTCGCGCTCGACCGGCGTCCGGCGCCGCTGGCCGAACCCGTGGCGGCGGGCGCGCTGCGTTTCGACGACGAACAGTGCGATGTGTCCTACCAAGGCCGACCCGCCGGCCTGACCCGCAGCGAGTACCGCCTGCTGGAGACCCTCGACCGCAACCCCGAAGAGGTGCTGAGCAAGGCCTTCCTATATCAGCACGTGCTGCAGCGCGGCTACGCGCCCCACGACCGCAGCCTCGACATGCACATCAGCCAGATCCGCCGCAAACTCAAGGCCGTCGGCTACAGCGAGCGCGAAGTGCGCACGGTGTGGGGCAAGGGCTACGTATTGAGCGCACCCGATGAAACCGTCTGAGCTGCCGGGGCGGCACTCGCTGTTCTGGAAACTGGCCTGTCTGCTGGTGGCGTTCTGTCTGCTGATGATCTGGCTGAGCTGGTCCTGGGGCCGGTACATGGAGCAGCGCAACCAGTTCCTCTCGGACGAGGCCCGGGGCACGCTGGCGCGTTACGCGGCCGAGGCCGAGCGGGCCTGGCGGGACGGGCGGCAGGAGGGCGTCGACGCCTGGCTGCGCACCATGCACTGGCGCGAGGCGGGGTGGGTCGGGGTGATCGGCGGCCACCTGCAATCGTTGGGCAGCCAGCCGCTGAGCGAAGCCGAGACCCTGCGCCTGACCTTCCTGCGCGGGCCTGACTGGCCGATCCACAAGAAGGGCCTGCCGTGGCTGCGGGTGCCGTTCCCCGAGAATCCGTCCGCCGGCAGCCTGGTGATCGAGCTGCCCGAGCGCTTCCTGCCGGGGCGCTACAAGACGTTCTGGCGGGTCATCACCAACGGGGTGATCCCCGGCCTGTTCACGCTGCTGCTGTGCGTCGGCCTGTACCGTCTGCTGGTGGCGCCGCTGAACAACCTGCGCGAACAGGCCAACGCCTGGCGCGCCGATCAATTGAACGTGCGCCTGTCCAGCGGCATCACCCAGCGCCCCGACGAACTCGGCGAACTGGCCCGGGCCTTCGACTCGATGGCCGAGCGCCTGCAATCGACCGTCGCGCTGCAGCAGCAACTGTTGCGCGACCTGTCCCACGAACTGCGCACGCCATTGAGCCGCCTGCGGGTGGCCAGCGAAGGCGAGCAGGCGCTGTTGCCGTTGCGCGAACGGATCGGGCGCGAGGTCGACATCATGCAGCGGCTGGTGGAAGACACCCTTCAGCTGGCCTGGCTCGACACCGAACGCACGCCGCTGCCTGACGAGGCGATCCAGATCCAGGCCCTGTGGGAAATGCTGACCGACAACGCCTGCTACGAAAGCGGCTGGCCGAGCCTGCAATTGCAGTGCGCGGTGGAGGCTTCCTGCTGGGTGCGCGGCCACCTCAACACCCTGGCCCAGGCGCTGGAGAACATTCTGCGCAACGCCATCCGCCATTCGCCGCCGGGCGGCGTGGTGGGGCTCGGCGGGCGGCGCGACGGCGACTGCTGGCACCTGTGGCTGGAGGATCAGGGCGGCGGCGTGGCCGAGGCGGACCTGGAGCGGATCTTCTCGCCGTTCATCCGGCTCGACGGCTCGCGGCCCGGCGACGGCGGGTTCGGCCTGGGCCTGAGCATCGCGCGCAATGCGGTGCAGCGTCAGGGCGGCAGGCTGTGGGCCGAGAACAGCGCAGACGGCCTGCGGCTGAACCTGCGGTTGAAGGCGCACGACGGATCCTGCGAGGCGATGCAGGGCCGCTCCGCGCCGGCGGTGGACGGGCTGCAACCGCAGATCGCCTGACGGCCCCGCGGTTTCTTCACTTATTCCCATAAGCCATAAGCACCATACTTTGCGTGATATGGCCGGCGCGGGTTTGCCGGTATGATAGGCGCCCCCGCTGTCCGGATTGCGAAAAACGCCATGACCTTGCAGTACCCAACCATCGCCGATTGCGTCGGCAACACGCCGCTGGTGCGTTTGCAGCGCCTGCCCGGCGCCACCAGCAACACCCTCTTGCTCAAGCTGGAAGGCAACAACCCGGCGGGTTCGGTCAAGGATCGTCCGGCGTTGTCGATGATCACCCGCGCCGAGCTGCGCGGGCAGATCCGCCCCGGCGACACGCTCATCGAGGCGACCTCGGGCAACACCGGGATAGCCCTGGCGATGGCCGCTGCGATCAAGGGCTACAAGATGATCCTGATCATGCCGGACAACTCCACCGCCGAGCGCAAGGCGGCGATGACCGCCTACGGCGCCGAGCTGATCCTGGTCACCCAGGAAGAGGGCATGGAAGGCGCCCGCGACCTGGCCCAGCGGATGGAGGCCGAAGGCCGCGGCAAGGTGCTCGACCAGTTCGCCAACGGCGACAACCCCGAAGCCCACTACGCCGCCACCGGCCCGGAGATCTGGCGCCAGACCCAGGGCTCCATCACCCATTTCGTCAGTTCCATGGGCACCACCGGCACCATCATGGGCGTGTCGCGCTACCTCAAGGAGCAGAACGACAACGTGCAGATCATCGGCCTGCAACCGATGGAAGGCTCGGCCATTCCCGGCATCCGCCGCTGGCCGCAGGAATACCTGCCGAAGATCTACCAGGCCGACCGCGTCGACCGCATCGTCGACATGGCGCAAAGCGAAGCCGAGGACGTCACCCGTCGCCTGGCCCGCGAAGAAGGCATCTTCTGCGGCGTGTCCTCGGGCGGTGCGGTGGCGGCGATGCTGCGCCTGTCCAGGGAAGTCGAGAACGCGGTGATCGTCGCGATCATCTGCGACCGCGGCGACCGCTACCTGTCGACCGGCCTGTTCGACGCGCCCAACTGATGGCCAAGCAAGCAAGAGGCCTGCGCTTCCAGCCCGCCGGCGGCAGCAAGGCCCCGCAACTCCCGACCGGCAAGAAGCAGCGCCTGAGCATCGAGCGCCTGGCCAATGACGGTCGCGGCATCGCGTTCTTCGAAGGCCGCACCTGGTTCGTCCTCGGCGCCCTGGCGGGCGAAGAGGTCGAGGCGCGGGTGCTCGGCGCCCACGGCAAAGTGGTCGAGGCCCGCGCCGAGCGCGTGATCAAGGCCAGCGAACTGCGCCGTCCGGCCCTTTGCCCGCATGCGGGCCGCTGCGGCGGCTGCAGCGTGCAGCACCTGCCCCACGCTGAACAGCTTGCCCTGAAACAGCGCATGCTGGCCGAGCAACTGTCGCGGGTCGCCGGCGTCGAACCGCAAGAGTGGGCCGCGCCGTTGACCGGCCCCGAATTCGGCTACCGGCGCCGTGCCCGTGTGGCGGTGCGCTGGGACGCCAAGGCGAAGCGGCTGGACGTCGGCTTTCGCGCCGCCGGCAGCCAGGACATCGTCGCGATCGATGAGTGCCCGGTGCTGGTACAGCCCTTGCAGCCGATCATGAGCCGGCTGCCGGACATGCTTCGCCGCTTGGGCAAGCCTCAGGCGCTGGGGCATGTGGAACTGTTCAGCGGCTCGTCGCTGGCGGTGCTGCTGCGGCACACGGCGCCGCTGTCGGACGCGGACCTGACGGTCCTCAAGGACTTCTGCGCGTTCCATGAGGCGCAGCTGTGGCTGCACGGCGAAGGCGAACCGCAGCCGGCGGACCCTGCGCAGTCCCTGGGCTACCGCCTGGAGACGTGGGGGCTGGAACTGGCCTGGCGGCCGGGCGACTTCATCCAGGTCAACGCCGGCGTCAACGAGGCGATGGTCGCCCAGGCGCTGGCGTGGCTCAAGCCCATGGGCGATGAACGTGTGCTCGACCTGTTCTGCGGCCTGGGCAACTTCGCCTTGCCGCTGGCCAAGGCCGTGCGCGAGGTGGTGGCGGTCGAAGGCGTGCAGACGATGGTCGACCGGGCGGCGGAGAACGCCGCCAGCAACAATTTGCATAACACAAAGTTTTTTCAGGCCGATTTATCCCAGCCTTTGACCGATGCCGAATGGATCGGAAACGGCTTTTCTGCGGTACTCTTGGACCCACCCCGTGACGGTGCTTTCGAGGTGGTGCGCAAGCTGGCGACCCTGGGTGCCCAACGGCTGGTGTACGTGTCGTGCAACCCTGCAACTCTGGCGCGCGACACGGTCGAATTGATCAAGCAGGGCTACCGGTTAAAACGTGCCGGGATTCTCGATATGTTTCCTCAGACGGCGCATGTCGAGGCCATGGCGTTATTTGAAGCGGGCTAGGATGGCCCGTCTGATCCGTCTGGTCCGCCCGGACAGCGCTCGTCCCAGCCCCGCGAGCGCGAACGGGCAATGAAGGTCAGCGATTTGACGCATTGAATCTGCGTCGTAGGGAAGGTAAAGCAAGATGGTACAGGTGAGAGCACACCAGCCGATCAACACCGACGGCAGTATCAATCTCGAGGCTTGGCTCGATCATGCGGTCAGCGTCGATCTGGCGCTGGATCGCGAAGCCTTGAAGGAGGCCTGCGAATACGCCCGCCAGGCCGAGCAGCAATCCAAAGCGGCGAACAATCTGTGGACCGAGGGCAGCGGCAGCTTCAGCACGGGCCTTGAGATCGCCGAGATCCTGGCCGACCTCAAGCTGGACCAGGACTCGCTGGTGGCCGCCGTGCTGTACCGCGGCGTGCGCGAAGGCCAGATCGAGCTCGCGGCGGTCAGCCAGCGGTTCGGCCCGGTGGTCGCCAAGCTGATCGACGGCGTGCAGCGCATGGCGGCGATCAGCGCCAGCCTCAGCCCCCGTCAGTCCATGGTGCTCGGCACCCAGGGCCAGGTCGAGAACCTGCGCAAGATGCTGGTGGCCATGGTCGACGACGTGCGCGTCGCGCTGATCAAGCTGGCCGAGCGCACCTGCGCGATCCGGGCGGTCAAGACCGCCGACGACGAGAAGCGCAACCGGGTCGCCCGGGAGGTGTTCGACATCTACGCGCCGCTGGCGCACCGGCTCGGCATCGGCCACATCAAGTGGGAGCTGGAGGACCTGTCCTTCCGCTACCTGGAGCCTGACCAGTACAAGCAGATCGCCAAGCTGCTGCACGAGCGGCGGCTCGACCGCGAGCGCTTCATCAGCGACGTGATGACCCAGCTCAAGAACGAACTGCAGGCCACCGGCGTCGAAGCCGACATCAGCGGCCGGGCCAAGCACATCTATTCGATCTGGCGGAAGATGCAGCGCAAGGGCCTGGAGTTCAGCCAGATCTACGACGTGCGCGCCGTGCGCGTGCTGGTGCCGGAGATGCGCGATTGCTACACCGCGCTCGGCATCGTCCACACCCTGTGGCGGCACATCCCCAAAGAGTTCGACGACTACATCGCCAACCCGAAAGAGAACGGCTACCGCTCGCTGCACACCGCCGTGATCGGCCCGGAAGGCAAGGTGCTGGAGGTGCAGATCCGCACCCACGCCATGCACGAGGAAGCCGAACTCGGCGTCTGCGCGCACTGGCGCTACAAGGGCACCGACGTCAAGTCCGGCTCCAACCACTACGAAGAGAAGATCTCCTGGCTGCGTCAGGTGCTCGAGTGGCACGAAGAGCTGGGCGACATCGGCGGCCTGGCCGAACAGCTGCGGGTCGACATCGAGCCGGACCGGGTCTACATCTTCACCCCGGACGGCCACGCCATCGACCTGCCCAAGGGCGCGACGCCGCTGGACTTCGCCTACCGCGTGCACACCGAGATCGGCCACAACTGCCGCGGCGCCAAGATCAACGGGCGGATCGTGCCGCTCAACTACAGCCTGCAGACCGGCGAGCAGGTCGAGATCATCACCAGCAAGCACGGCACCCCGAGCCGCGACTGGCTGAACCCGAACCTGGGGTACGTCACCACGTCCCGGGCGCGGGCCAAGATCGTCCACTGGTTCAAGCTGCAGGCCCGGGACCAGAACGTCGCGGCGGGCAAGACCCTGCTCGAGCGCGAGCTCAACCGCCTCGGCCTGCCGGCGGTGGACTTCGACAAGCTGGCCGACAAGGCCAACATGAAGACCGCCGAAGACCTGTTCGCCGCCCTCGGTGCCGGCGACCTGCGCCTGGCGCAGCTGGTCAACCTGGCGCAGCAGCTGGTCGAGCCGGAGCGCGGCAACGAGCAGTTGGAACTGATCCCGCGCAAGGCCGCCGGCTACAAGCCGGGCAAGCGCGGCGACATCCAGATCCAGGGCGTCGGCAACCTGATGACGCAGATGGCCGGCTGCTGCCAGCCGTTGCCGGGCGACGCGATCGTCGGCTACATCACCCAGGGCCGCGGCGTGAGCATTCACCGCCAGGACTGCGCCTCGGTGCTGCAACTGGCCGGCCGCGAGCCGGAGCGCATCATCCAGGTCAGCTGGGGCCCGGTGCCGGTGCTCACCTACCCGGTGGACATCGTCATCCGCGCCTACGACCGTTCCGGGCTGCTGCGCGACGTTTCCCAGGTGCTGCTCAACGAGCGCATCAACGTGCTGGCGGTCAACACCCGCTCGAACAAGGAGGACAACACCGCACTGATGTCCCTGACCATCGAGATCCCGGGGCTGGACGCGCTGGGGCGGTTGCTGGGGCGGATTTCCCAGTTGCCGAACATCATCGAGACGCGACGCAACCGTACGCCTTGACGATCAACGGCGGGGGCGGGCCAGTCCGCTCCCGCACGGTTTTGTGGTGAGACATAGATGACGTACAGCCTGGAAGACCTGCTGCACCTGATGAACCGTCTGCGGGATCCGCAGTACGGCTGCCCGTGGGACATCAAGCAGACCTACGCGACCATCGTCCCGCACACCCTGGAAGAGGCCTACGAGGTCGCCGACGCCATCGAGCGCGGCGATTTCGATCATTTGCAGGGCGAGTTGGGCGATCTGCTGTTCCAGGTGGTGTATTACAGCCAACTGGCCCGGGAGGAGGGGCGGTTCGAGTTCGCCGGCGTGGTCGACAGCATCACCCGCAAGCTGGTGCGCCGCCATCCGCACGTGTTTCCCACCGGCGACCTGTATGCGCCGCTGGATGTGCCGCGGCTGAACGAGGAGCAGGTCAAGGAGCGCTGGGAGCAGATCAAGGCCGAAGAGCGTGCCGAGAAATCCGCCGAGCCGCAGCAACTGTCGTTGCTCGACGATGTGCCCGCCGCGCTGCCGGCCCTGTCGCGCTCGGCCAAGCTGCAGAAGCGCGCCGGGCAGGTCGGCTTCGACTGGCCCGACGCCTTGCCGGTGCTGGACAAGGTGCGCGAAGAGCTCGATGAAGTGCTCGAGGCCATGTCGGAAAACGACCCGGCGGCGGTGGCCGACGAGATCGGCGATCTGCTGTTTTCGGTGGTCAACCTGGCCCGGCACCTGAAGGTCGATCCGGAAACCGCGCTGCGCGGCGCCAACGGCAAGTTCGAGCGGCGTTTCCGTTTTATCGAACAGGCATTGCGCGACACCCGTCGTCCCATGGAAGATTGCACCCTCGAAGAGTTGGACGCCTTGTGGGGCGAAGCCAAACGACAGGAAAAGAATGCGCCCGGCTGCGGCTGAGCAATTTGCCCAAGTGAGTAAGCACCATGAGTATTTCCCTTCGCGACCAGTTGCTCAAGGCAGGGCTGGTCAACCAAAAGCAGGTCAAGCAAGTCAGCAAGGACAAGCAAAAGCAGCAACGCCTGGCCCACAAGGGGCAAATCGAGCTGGACGACTCGCAGCAGCGCGCGGCCCAGGAGGCCCAGGCCGAGAAGGTCAAGCGCGACCAGGAGCTGAACCGCCAGCAGCAGGAAAAGGCCGAGGCCAAGGCCCGCGCCGCGCAGATCAAGCAATTGATCGAGGTGTCGCGCCTGCCGAAGCTGAACACCGAGGACTACTACAACTTCGTCGACGACAAGAAGGTCAAGCGCCTTTCGGTCAACACGCTGATGCGCAACAAGCTCAGCAGCGGCTCGCTGGCGATCGTGCACCATGCCGGCGGCTACGAGGTGATCCCGCGTGAGGCGGCCCTGAAGATCCAGGAGCGCGATCCGCAGCGCATCGTGCAGATGAACGAGAAGACCGAAGAGGTCACGGACGAGGACGATCCGTACGCGGCCTACCAGATCCCTGACGATCTGATGTGGTAAGCGCCTGAAGCGCAAAACGACGAACCCCGCTCATGGCGGGGTTCGTCGTTATGGATGCTGTGTCGCTTGCCGCTCAGCCCTGTTCGCGCTGGCGCTCCAGCAGTTCCAGCTCGGCCTTGTAGTTGTGGGCGTCGGCCTCGTTGTGGAACATCCCCACCAGCAAGTCCTGTTGATGCACGTCCCAGATCCGTACGCCGGCGGCCACGCCTTCATGGGACATGTGTGAATCGTCGCGTTCAGTCACTTTTACAGTCATCTGCTAGCTCCAATCTCTGTTATCTGCAGCAAGGCATGTGCAGGACTCTTTTATAAAGTTTGTTAGCTTGCTAAGTAAACGTTCGATTTCTGCAATGTATCCTTGCGGATTTCGCAACAGTGCTGGAGCCCGCGAGATACGCGACATTCAGTCGCAGGGCGGGAAGTTGCATGACAGATGTTTCATGTTGGCGGGGCGATTCGCCTGCCTTTACGGGGGGGCGTTGTGCCTTGGCGGGCGCCCGGCGGCGACGTTTACCCAGGCGAAAAAAAACGCCCCGAACCGGTCGGGGCGTTTTCATGTACGGCTCAGCAGCGTGAAATCACTTGCCGGTCCAGCGCTTGAGCACCAGGGTGGCGTTGGTGCCGCCGAAGCCGAAGCTGTTGCTCATCACGGTGTCGATCTTGGCGTTCTCGCGGGTCTGGGTCAGCACCGGCAGGTCGGCCACTTCCGGATCCAGCTCGTCGATGTTGGCGGAGCCGGCGATGAAGTTGCCTTCCATCATCAGCATGCAGTAGATCGCTTCGTGAACGCCGGCGGCGCCCAGGGAGTGACCCGACAGGCTCTTGGTGGAGCTGATGGCCGGCGCCTTGTCACCGAAGACTTCACGCACGCCTTTCATTTCCGCCACGTCGCCGACCGGAGTCGAGGTGCCGTGGGTGTTCAGGTAGTCGATCGGGGTGTCGACGGTGGACAGCGCCTGCTGCATGCAGCGGATCGCGCCTTCGCCGCTCGGGGCCACCATGTCGTAGCCGTCGGAGGTCGCGCCGTAGCCGACGATTTCCGCGTAGATCTTCGCGCCGCGGGCCAGGGCGTGCTCCAGCTCCTCGACCACCACCATGCCGCCGCCGCCGGCGATGACGAAGCCGTCACGGTCGGCGTCGTAGGCGCGGGAGGCCTTTTCCGGGGTGTCGTTGCGCTTGCTGGACAGGGCGCCCATGGCGTCGAACAGGAACGACTGGCTCCAGTGCTCTTCTTCGCCGCCGCCGGCGAAGACGATGTCCTGCTTGCCCATCTGGATCTGTTCCATCGCGGTGCCGATGCAGTGGGCGCTGGTGGCGCAGGCGGAGGCGATGGAGTAGTTCAGGCCCTTGATCTTGAACGGGGTGGCCAGGCAGGCCGACACGGTGCTGCTCATGGTGCGGGTCACGCGGTACGGGCCGACGCGCTTGACGCCTTTCTCGCGCAGGATGTCCAGCGCTTCCATCTGGTTCAGGGTGGAGGCGCCGCCGGAGCCGGCGATCAGGCCGGTGCGCGGGTTGGACACCTGCTCTTCGGTCAGGCCGGAGTCCTTGATCGCGTCAGCCATCGCCAGGTAGGCGTAGGCGGCTGCATGGCCGACGAAACGGTAGACCTTGCGGTCGATCAGTTCTTCGAGGTTGAGGTCGATGGAGCCGGAAACCTGGCTACGCAGACCCATTTCGGCGTATTCCGGGTTGAACCGGATGCCAGGGCGGCTTGCACGCAGGTTGGCGGAGACGGTCTCTTTGTCATTGCCCAGGCAAGAAACGATGCCCAGACCAGTGATAACGACGCGGCGCATGCGGATAACCCTTAGAAGTTGTCAGTGGAGGTGAATACGCCGACCCGTAGGCCTTCGGCGGTGTAGATTTCGCGACCGTCGACGCTGACCGAACCATCGGCGATGGCCATGTTCAGCTTGCCCTTGAGGACGCGCTTGATATGAATGTTGTAGGTGACTTTGCTGGCGGTCGGCAGCACCTGGCCGAAGAACTTCACTTCGCCCGAACCCAGCGCACGGCCGCGGCCCGGCAGGCCTTGCCAGCCCAGGAAGAAACCGACCAGTTGCCACATGGCGTCGAGGCCCAGGCAGCCCGGCATCACCGGATCGCCTTCGAAATGGCAGGCGAAGAACCACAGGTCCGGGGTGATGTCCAGCTCGGCGACCAATTCACCTTTGCCGTACTTGCCGCCTTCTTCGCAGATGTGGGTGATGCGATCCACCATCAGCATGTTCGGGGCGGGCAGTTGCGCGTTACCTGGGCCGAACAGCTCACCGCGACTGCAGCGCAGCAGGTCTTCCCGGGTAAAGGCGTTTTGTTTGGTCATGCGAGCTCCTCAATAGTCCCATGCGGCAGGTGGGGCGTTCTTCCCGGCCGACCGAAGCGTTCATGCCTCGATCCGGCAGCCTACTCATAGACTATTGCGTTGTGGTGAAAGTCACAGCACCAAGGACATGAATGTACACTTGTGCACTGAAATATTTATTCAAGCCCCTTTTGAGGCCCGTTCGGGAGCCTAAGACTGCCGCACTTTCGCTTTTCACGCCAGTCGCAGATGGTTGAAAGGCTGTCCCTTACTGCACCCAGCGCTGCATGATCTGCTGCAAATCGTTGCGTTTGAACGGCTTGGCCAGATAGTCGTTCATCCCCGCCGACAGGCAGTTTTCCCGGTCGCCCTGCAACGCGTTGGCGGTCAGCGCGATGATCGGCACGTCGTTGCAGGCGGGCAGGCGGCGGATCTGGCGCGTCGCCTCGTAGCCGTCGATCACCGGCAGCCGGCAATCCATCAGGATAGCCTCGAATCGCTGCCCGTCGGCGCACCGCACCGCTTGCGCACCGTCGGTGGCGATGCTGACGGCAAAGCCCAGGCTGCGCAGCATCGCTTCGATCACGGTCTGGTTGACCGGGTTGTCCTCCACCAGCAGCACCTTGCGCCCCTCGCCGTGGCCGTCGCCGGCGGGCAGGCGCGGCGCCGCCAGCGTCGGCAACGCCTGCTTATATATGGCCAAGGGGATTTCCAGGGTAAACACCGAACCGCGGCCTTCCTCGCTCTGCGCCCGCAGGGTGCCGCCCATCCGTTCGGCGAGGGTGCGGGCGATCGGCAGCCCCAGCCCCGTCCCGCCGTAACGCCGGGAGATCGAACTGTCGGCCTGCTGGAATGCGTTGAACATCAGCTCCAGGCTTTGCGGGGAAATGCCGATGCCGCTGTCGCGCACCGAGCAGGTGAACCAGAGCAGTTCGTGGTCCAGCGATTGCCACTGCGCTTCGATGCCGACCTGGCCCTGTTCGGTGAACTTCAGCGCGTTGCCCACCAGGTTGACCAGAATCTGCCGGATCCGCGTCGGATCGCCTTGCACCTGCAGGTCGCGCATGTCGTCCGGGATCCGCAACTGCAGGCTCAAGCCACGTTGCAGGGCGCTGTGCTGGAACGACTGGGCGCAGGCGGCGATCAGGTCGGCCAGGTTGAACGGGATGTGCTCCAGCTCCAGCTCCGAACGCTCGATGCGCGAGAAGTCCAGGATGTCGTTGATGACCTTGAGCAGGTGTTCGGTGGACTCCGACGCCAGGGCGGCGTACTCGATCTGCTCCTCGGTCATCTCGGTGGTCTCCAGCAACTGCAGCATGCCCAGGACGCCGTTCATGGGCGTGCGCAGTTCATGGCTCATCATCGCCAGGAAGTCGGATTTGGCGTTGTTGGCCTTTTCCGCCTCTTCGCGGGTCTGGATCAGTTGCGCCATGGCCTGGTGCTGTTCGCGGCTGGCCTGTTCCAGGGCCTGGGCCAGGTTGTTGATGTGCTGCGACAGCGCGCCCAGCTCGGTGTCGTCGACGATCGGCAGCGGGGTCTTGAAGTCGCCGTCCTGGATGGCCCGCACCGCGTGGCCGATGTCGCGGATCGGCTGGGACAGGCTGCCGGCCAGCCGCCGCGCCAGGACAAAGGTGAAGAGCAAGGCGAACAGCGCAAGGATGCCGGCCTTGAGCAGGATTTCCTGCTGGCGCTGGCTGAAGGCGTCGCTGGACAGGCCGACGATCACCCGGCCCAGGTAATCCTCGCCGGTGCCGTTCCTGGCCGGGCGGCTGTCCTGGAAAAAGTCGTTGTGCAGGGCGATCCGCTGCAGCCTGACCGGCGCCTGGAACACCTCGACCTGATGCGGGCGGCTGTGGGCGTTCGCCGCTTGCTCGACGTAAGCCAGTACCCGGTTGCCGCTGTCCTGAACCTCCAGAAAGCGTACGTTGGGCGTGGCCAGGGTGGCTTTGAGCAGGCTTTCCAGCACTTCGTTGTTGCCGGAGATCACCCCGTATTCGGTGGCCGGCGCCAGTTGGTTGGCGATCAGTTGGCCGGTGCGGGTGAGCTCCTGGCGCAGATCCTGGATGCGCACGAAGGTGAAGAAGGTGATCAGGAGCAAGGTCAGCAACAGCGCAGGGCCCAGGCTGATCAGTTGGGTGCGGGTGTTGATGTCCCAGCGGCGGCGGAAAATCATGGGCGGCGCTCTCCTTCGGCCAAGTCCTTGGCCACAGACACTTCATCGGGCAGTTCGATACCTAAGGAACGAGCCACCTGGGCATTGCTTGAGACCTTGAAACGATCGGGGTAGAGCGTGCGCGGCCAACTGGCCGGCGGACGGTCGAGCAAGGCGTCGAGAATGGCCAGCCAGTCGCTCTGGTCGCTGTAGCTGCTGGCCAGGCTGCCGGCGCGCACGAACGCGACGTTGGGGCCGATCAGCGCCAGTTGCCGGGAGTAACTGCTGAGCAGCAGGTTTTTCGCGGTCTTGGGGTTGTACAGATCCGGGTCGTCGAGCCCCAGCAGCACGTCGCTGTTCTTCAGCAGCGCCTGCAGCGGGCGGCTGTCGCGGGTGTTGTCCCAGCGCTCGCCGACGATCTCAAGGTCCAGCGAGCGGGCCGCCAGGTGCAGCTCCTGCAAGAGAAATTCGCTGTGCCGGTCGAACAGCACGCCGACCCGGCGGGCCTGGGGCAGGAGCCGGCGGATCAGCTGGAGTTGGCGGCCGGGCATCGGATCGCTCCAAAGCAGGCTCAGGTGCGACGGCGGCTGGGCGTTGCCGAAGCGTTGCTGCGCTTGCAGGCGGCTGATGCGCAGCACCAGGGTGGCCGGTCCCGGGGGCTCTTGCAGGCGCCAGTCCAGGCTCGGCAGATCCAGCAGGATCAGGCGCAGGCTGGCCGGCAGCTTGCCCGGCGCCGGCAGGCTGGCCAACGGCTGGAAGCGCACGCGGTCGGTGGGGCGCAGCTCGCTCAGGGCCTGGACGAAGGACTGCACCCCCGGGCTTTCCTCGGCGCCGGTCAACAGGATGTCCGCCGCCTGCACGGCCACGCCGTGCAGCCAGGCTGTCAGGAACAGGCAGAGCCCGGCCAGCCAGTGGCCGACGCCCGGCATCTTCCGTGACAGGGGCAGACGCATCTTAGAACTCCAGCTCCGCGCTGAGGTACATCACGCGGCGGTCGTCGTAATTGTTGTCGACGAACG
Source organism: Pseudomonas ekonensis (assembly GCF_019145435.1). Lineage (NCBI taxonomy): Bacteria > Pseudomonadati > Pseudomonadota > Gammaproteobacteria > Pseudomonadales > Pseudomonadaceae > Pseudomonas > Pseudomonas ekonensis. Next base: position 991,230 of record NZ_JAHSTS010000001.1, read on the forward strand.
TGGTCGGCTCATGGTCCAGGCGCTGCTGCACCACGCCGGCCAATTGCAGTTGGGCCTTGCCCAGGGGAATGCGTTTGGCGATGCGCGTGTCCACCCGCTCGAAGCGGTAACCGTTGAGCGCATTGTCGCCGTAATAGAAGAGGGCGCTGCTCCAGCCCCGACCCCAGTCGCGCAGCCAGCCGGCGGAACCGCTGTTGCGTGCGGTGAACTGTTGGTCCTGGGGGTTGCTGGCCTGCGCGTCGACGAAGGCATAGGTCAGGCGCAACCGGTCGGCGGCGCTCAGGCGCCAGTCCGCCTGGGTTTCGGTGCCGCGGAAGCGGGCGCTGTTGGCGTTGCTGGCGATGAACTGATTGTTGCGCAGCGGTTCGCTGATCATGCCGGTGATTTCGTCGTAGAACAGCTTCACGTCCAGGGCCAGGCCCAGGTCGGCGAAATAGCCGTTGTAGCCCAGCTCCCGCGAACGCATGCGTTCCTGGTCGAGGTCGCCGGGGCCGCGGGTCTTGACGAAGTAGCGGGCCGAGGACTGACCGTAGGCATAGGGCCGCAGGCCCGAGACCTGATAGCTCCAGTTGACGTTGTTTTCGAACATGCCCGGCGAACGGATCGCCTCCGAATACACCGCGCGCAGGCCGTGGCGCGGGTTGATCAGGTAATTGACCGCGAACCTGGGCGTCAGCGAACTGCCCACCAGCCGGGTGTCTTCGAACATCGCACCGCCCTGCAGCAGCCAGTGTTCGCTGGCGCGCCATTCCAGCTGGCCGAACGTGCGCCAGGTGGTGTCGTCCAGCGTGCCGTTGAAGTAGGTTTCGGACTCGGCCCGGTCGTAACGGTAGTTCATGCCGCTGACCAGGCGCAGGCTGTCGGACAGGCTGAGGGTGTCCTGCAGTTCGAGGTCGTAGCGCGACTCGCGGATGCTCTGGTCGATATCGCCGCACACGGTGCGGCTGGCGCCGTTGCGCCACTGGTCCAGCACCTGATTGGCCAGCGCCATCTCGGCCGGCGTGCCGGGCGGTGCGCCGGGGCCGGTGAAACGGTTCATGTTGCGCGCCAGCAGCTCGGTGTAGTTGGGGTTGAGCTTCCACAGCTCGGTCAGTTGCGGGCTGAACGACACTTCGGCGTCGCAGGCGCGCCAGGTCTGCTGCCGGTCCCAGTGCTGCGCCGAACCCTGCACATACAGGCTGTGGTCGGGATTGACGTCGAGGTTCCAGCGCACCGAGCCGGCGTAATCCTTGGCGACCACATCGGAATTGTTGCCGGCGGCGGTGATGCCGTAGAACACCGGCCGGTAGGTGTAGGGACGCTGGTTGGTGCCGTCCTTCGCGTTGATCTGCCAATCCAGGCTCTGATCCTCGCTGAGCGTGTGGCTGACCGACAGGCTGACGCGGTCCAGGCGCCGGCTGTCGCGGTAGTCGGCGCCGGTGCGGTCTTCATCGAAGCCGTCGTCCTGCTGGCCGGACAGCGACAGGCGCAGGTTGCCGCCGTTCCAGCCGGAGCCTTGGCTGGCGTAGTAGTCGTTGATGCCGCGCTGGCCGCGGCTGATCTTGACGCGCGTGCCGTGGCTGTCCGCCGGGTTGCGCGTGATGATGTTGACCACCGCCATCAGCGCATTGGCGCCGTAGCTGACGGTGTTGGGGCCGCGGAACACCTCGATGCGCTCCACGTCTTCCATGGCCACCGGGATGTCGCTCCAGTCCACCGTGGCCAGGCCGGCGCGGTACACCGAGCGGCCGTCGATCAGCACCTGCATGCGCCGCGCCTGGGTGGCGTTGGTGCCGTGGTAGTTGACGGCGGCCTGGTTGCCGCTGATGGCGCCGACCATCATGCCCGGCACCAGGCGCAGCAGTTCGCTGATGTCCCGGGCGCCGCTGGCGTTGATCAGTTCGCTGTCGAGCACGGTCATGCTGCCGGGCACTTCGGCCGGCGACTGCTTCAGGCGGGTGGCGGTCAGGATCTGCGGCAGGGCCTCGCTGTCCAGAAACAGGTCGTCCGCCAGCACTGCCGGGCTGAACAGCAGCGCCAGCAGCAGGGAGGAACGTGTGGAAGATGGGCCAAAAGACACGAGACAGCCTTGATAGCGAATAAGTGGCGCGCATGTTAACCGAGCCCGGTGACTTTTCCATTCACGATGCAGGCATTTTCCTCGGTTTTATTGGTCTTCTTCCTACATGCAGCGGTAATTGTTGCCGGGGCTGTCCCGGCGGGGGGCGCCCCGTATAATGCCGCCATCGCCACTGGTATGGATTGACGGATTACATATGACTGAACAGCGCCCGATCGCGGTCCTGGGAGGCGGAAGTTTCGGTACCGCCGTGGCCAATCTGTTGGCCGGGAACGGCCATCAAGTCCGGCAGTGGATGCGTGACCCCGAACAGGCCGAGGCCATCCGGGTCAACCGCGAGAACCCGCGTTACCTCAAAGGCATCAAGATCCTGCCGCAGGTGACCCCGGTCACCGACCTGCAGGAGGCCCTCGACGCCTGCGAGCTGTGCTTTGTCGCGCTGCCCTCCAGCGCGCTGCGCACCGTGCTGGCCAGCCATGCCGAGCGCCTGCGGGGCAAGATGCTGGTCAGCCTGACCAAGGGCATCGAAGCCCACACCTTCAAGCTGATGAGCCAGATCCTCGAAGAGATCGCCCCACAGGCGCGCATCGGCGTGCTGTCCGGGCCGAACCTGGCGCGGGAGATCGCCGAGCATGCGTTGACCGCCACGGTGGTCGCCAGCGAGGACGAAGACCTGTGCCGCCAGGTGCAGGCCGCGCTGCACGGGCGCACCTTCCGCGTCTACGCCAGCGCCGACCGTTTCGGCGTGGAGCTGGGCGGGGCCCTGAAGAACGTCTACGCGATCATCGCCGGCATGGCGGTGGCGATGGACATGGGCGAGAACACCAAGAGCATGCTGATCACCCGCGCCCTGGCCGAGATGACCCGGTTCGCGGTGAACCAGGGCGCCAACCCGATGACCTTCCTCGGGCTGGCCGGGGTGGGGGACCTGATCGTCACGTGCTCGTCGCCCAAGAGCCGCAACTACCAGGTCGGTTTCGCCCTGGGCCAGGGCCTGAGCCTGGACGAGGCGGTGTCGCGCCTGGGCGAGGTGGCCGAAGGGGTCAACACGCTCAAGGTGCTCAAGGCCAAGGCGCAGGAGGTCGGCGTGTACATGCCGCTGGTCGCCGGGCTGCATGCGATTCTGTTCGAAGGGCGCACGCTGGAGCAGGTCATCGGCCTGTTGATGCGCGGCGAGCCGAAGACCGATGTCGATTTCATTTCCACCAGTGGTTTCAACTGAGTCAGCAGGGGACGAGACATGAGCGATCCGAAAAACGAAGCGGGCTACGAATCCATTCTCCTGCGGGTGCTGTGGATGGTCGTGTACGCGCTGGTCTGGCAGGTGGCGCAGTTCATCCTCGGGGCCGTGGTGCTGGTGCAGTTGATCTATCGTTTGATCTACGGCGCCCCGAACGCCGGCCTGATGAACTTCGGCGACAGCCTGAGCCAGTTCCTGGCCCAGATCGGCCGCTTCGGCAGTTTCCACAGCGACCAGAAACCCTGGCCGTTCGCCGACTGGCCGACGCCGCGCACCCCGGAAGGCGAAGCGCCGCACACCGTTGCGCCGGCTGCGCATCCGGTTCGAGATGAGGAACCCAAGCTATGAAACTCTGGGTATTGCGTCACGGCGAGGCCGAGCCCTACGGCTCGCGCGCCGACTCCGAGCGGGAACTGACCGCCCATGGCCGCAAGGAAGTGCTGAGCAGCGCGGCCAGGCTGATGGGCCAGCCGCTGACGGCGATCTACGCCAGCCCTTATCTGCGGGCGCAGCAGACGGCGCAGCTGGTGCGCGAGGCGCTCGGCTTCGAGCCGGAAATCCGTACGGTGGAGTGGCTCACGCCGGAAACCGACCCGGACAAGGTCGCCGAGCAACTGGTGTCGGTCAGCAACGTGTTGCTGGTCAGCCACAATCCGCTGGTGGGGCACTTGCTGAGCTACCTGCAGCACGGCGCCGGCCACCCGCCGGAGAAGGTCAGCACCGCGGGGCTGGCCGAGCTTGAGCACAGCGAACTGCTGATCGGCTCGATGACGCTCAACAGCCTCAAGCATCCCTGAGGCGCGGGCGCCCGCTTCAACATTGTTTTCCGACGGCCGCAGATTCTGCGTTCACCCCGGTACCTTGTGGGAGCGGGCTTGCCCGCGATAGCGTCAGACGGCGCACCGCAGCGCGGGATTGTCTTGAAATGATTTGTGTGAAAAATCCAACCAAGCACTTGCTTGGTTGACTACGCTTGCTCCTGACCCAAAACCAGGAGCGAGTCCCATGCCTGCCCCTTTCCGTTTGCCGCTGGACGTTTTCTACGAGCGCGAGGCCCGTCACCCCCGCCAACGCTTCCTGGTGCAGCCCCTCGGCGGCGGGCAGGTCGAGACCCTGACCTGGGCCGACGTCGGCCACCAGGCCCGTTGCGCGGCGCACTGGCTGCGCGCCCGCGAGTTGCCCCAAGGCAGCCACATCGCCCTGATCTCGAAGAACTGCGCGCACTGGATCATCGCCGACCTGGCGATCTGGATGGCCGGGCACGTGTCGGTGCCGCTCTATCCGAACCTCACCGCCGAGTCGGCCGGCCAGGTGCTGCGCCATTCGGACAGCGTGCTGGCGTTCATCGGCAAGCTGGACGACTGGCCGGCGATGTCGGCCGGCGTGCCCGAAGGCCTGCCGACCGTCAGCCTGCCGCTGCATCCTGCGGGCAGCTTCGACTTCAGCTGGGACGACCTGCAGCGCAGCTCGCCGATCCAGGACGATCCGCGTCCCGACGCCGGTCAACTGGCGACCATCATCTACACCTCCGGCACCACCGGCCTGCCCAAGGGCGTGATGCACAGCTTCGGCAACCTCGGTTTCGCCACCACCCGCGGCACGCAGCTGTTCGGCCTGGGCGAGCACGACCGGTTGCTGTCCTACCTGCCGCTGTGCCATGTCGCCGAGCGCATGTTCGTCGAACTGGCGGCGGTCTACACCGGCCAGACGGTGTTCTTCGCCGAAAGCCTCGACACCTTCCTCGCTGACCTGCGGCGGGCGCGACCCACGGCGATGTTCGGCGTGCCGCGGATCTGGACCAGGTTCCAGATGGGCGTATACGGCAAGATCCCGGCCAGGCGCCTCGATTTTCTGCTGGGGCTGCCCTTCATCGGCAAGCGGGTCGGCCACAAGGTGCTGGCCGGGCTGGGGCTGGACGCCCTGCGCGTGGCGCTGTCCGGCGCGGCGCCGGTGCCGCAGGCCTTGCTCGACTGGTATCAGAAGCTCGGCCTGGACGTGCTGGAGGTCTACGGCATGACCGAAAGCTGCGGCTATTCGCACATCTGCCTGCCCGGCGAGTACCGGCAGGGCTGGATCGGCAAGCCGTGTCCGGACGTCGAGGTGCGCATCGACGCGTCCGGCGAAGTGCTGGTGCGAAGCCGGGCGAACATGCTCGGCTACTACAAGGATCCGCAGAAGACCGCCGAGACCCTGACCGACGACGGCTTCCTGCGCACCGGCGACAAGGGCGAGCAGGATGCCGAGGGGCGCCTGCGCCTGACCGGGCGGCTGAAGGAAATCTTCAAGACGAGCAAGGGCAAGTACGTGGCGCCGGCGCCCATCGAAAACCGCCTGGCGGTGCATTCGCGGATCGAGCAGGTGTGCGTGGTGGGAGACGGTCTGATCGCGCCGCTGGGGCTGTGCGTGCTGTCGCTCGCCGGCCGGGACGAGGGCCGCGCCGGGCTGCGTTCGAGCCTGGAAAGGCTGCTGGAGGACGTCAACGCCGCCCTCGACAAGCACGAGCGTCTGCATCGGCTGGTGGTGGTCAAGGACACGTGGGCGGTGGAGAACGGCTTCCTGACGCCGACCCTGAAGATCAAGCGCAACGTCATCGAGGACGCCTACGGGGCGAGCTTTGCGCAATGGAGCGAGCGCGGCGAGGCGGTGCTGTGGCAGGATTGAGCGACGAACAAAACAATAAAGGGAACCCTGCGATGAGCCTGTGGCGCACCACCCCGAACATCGAGCAGTTGAACGCGATCCAGAAAAACACCATCGGCGAAGTGCTCGACATCCGTTTCGAAGCCTTCGACGACGAATCCCTGACCGCCAGCATGGTGATCGACCACCGCACGCACCAGCCTTATGGCCTGCTGCACGGCGGCGCCTCGGTGGTGCTGGCCGAGACCGTCGGCTCGATGGCCAGTTACCTGTGCATCGACGCCAGCAAATTCTACTGCGTGGGCCTGGAGATCAACGCCAACCACTTGCGCGGCTTGCGCAGCGGGCGGGTGACGGCGGTGGCCAAGGCCATTCACCTGGGGCGCACCACCCATGTCTGGGACATCCGCCTGACCAGCGACGAAGGCAAGGCCAGTTGCGTGTCGCGGCTGACCATGGCCGTGGTGCCGCTGGGCGAGCGACCGCCGGCGCGCTGAGTGGCGATTGCGCCATAGCCATGACCGGACTGTCATCATTCCTGGCAGTTACGGTCATTGCTGCGCGGCGCGCTCTTGCGGACAATCGCCGCATGTTTCCCGCTCATGGATCTGCCGGTATGCCGCAACCGATTTTCTTCGCCCACGCCAACGGGTTCCCTTCGGGTACCTACGGCAAACTGTTCGCGGCGCTGGCGCCGGAATACCGGGTCGCGCATCTGGAACAGCACGCCCATGACCCGCGTTTCCCGGCGGACGACAACTGGTACAACCTCGTCGATGAACTGATTCACCACTTGCGCCGGCAGGACGAACCGGTGTGGGGCGTCGGCCATTCCTTCGGCGGCATGCTGCACCTGCATGCGGCCCTGCGCTGCCCGGAACTGTACCGCGGGGTGGTGATGCTCGATTCGCCGGTGCTGACCCGCACCGATCAGTGGGTGATCCGCGCCGCCAAGCGTTTCGGCTTCATCGACCGGCTGACCCCGGCGGGGCGCACCCTGGGCCGGCGGGAAGAGTTCGCCGACCTCGCCAGCGCCCGCAGCTACTTTGCCGGCAAGACCCTGTTCCGGGGCTTCGATCCGGAATGCTTCGATGCCTACCTGCAACATGGCCTGCACAAGGTCGGCGACAAACTGCGCCTGCGCTTCGACCCGGCCACCGAAATCAGCATCTACCGCAGCGTGCCGCACACCAGCCCCGGCCGCACCCGCCAGTTGAAAGTGCCGCTGGCGGTGGTGCGCGGGCACAAGAGCCGGGTGGTGATGAACCATCACACCCGTCACGTCGGGCGCCTGCCGCAGGGCGAATCGCTGAGCATGCCCGGCGGCCACATGTTCCCCCTCGAACGCCCGCAGGACACGGCGCGGCTGCTCAAGGGGCTGTTCGAGCGTTGGGACAGCCGCCAAAGCAGGGAGTGCGCATGAGCCCGGCCGTCGAAGAGGTGCGCCTGAGCCTGCCGCACATCGAACTGGCGGCGCACCTGTTCGGCCCTGAAGACGGCGTGCCGGTGATCGCCCTGCATGGCTGGCTGGACAACGCCAACAGCTTCGCCCGCCTGGCGCCGATGCTCAAAGGCCTGCGCATCGTCGCTCTGGACATGGCCGGCCACGGGCATTCCGGGCACCGCCCGAACGGCGCCGGCTATGCGCTGTGGGACTACGCCCATGATGTGCTGCAAGTCGCCGAACAACTGGGCTGGAAACGTTTCGGCCTGCTCGGGCATTCGCTGGGGGCCATCGTTTCGCTGGTGCTGGCCGGCTCGATGCCGGAGCGGATCAGCCACCTGGCGCTGATCGACGGGGTGATTCCGCCCACCGACAAGGGCGAAAACGCTGCCGAACGCATGGGCATGGCCCTACAGGCGCAACTGGATCTGCGGGACAAGCGCAAACCGGTCTACACCACCCTCGACCGCGCCATCGAAGCGCGCATGAAGGGCTTGGTGGCGGTCAGCCGCGAAGCCGCCGAACTGCTGGCGCAACGCGGGCTGATGCCGGTGCCGGGCGGCTACACCTGGCGCACCGACAATCGCCTGACCCTGCCGTCGCCGCTGCGCCTGACCCAGGAACAGGCGATGGCGTTCGTCCAGCGCATCGACTGCCCCGCGCAATTGGTGGTGGCGGCCGACGGCATGCTGGCCAAGCATCCGGAGCTGCTGGAGCGTCTGCCTTTCAGCCGGGAACAGCTGCCCGGCGGGCACCACCTGCACCTGAACGACGCGTCCGGGGCGCAGCTTGTCGCAGACTGTTTCAATCGGTTCTTCGCCATTCCTTGACTTGCGCCGGGCAACTGTCGAGGCTGGGCGGGTTGAAATGGGAGACGATCAAGATGGATTTCTGCACCGCAACCCCGCACCGCCTCCAGGGCGCCCAGGCCATGCCGATCCGATGAGCCTGCGCATTCGGTTCATCAGCCTGCTGGCGCTGGGCTGCGTCAGCGCCGCGACGTCGGCCGCCGACCTGCCCGGCAGCCAGGACCTGCCGATCGTGCCGCGCCTGGCCGACGCGCAGATCGTCGATTACCGCGCACCGGTGGAGATGGAACGCATCTACCCGTTGGGCTCGATCCGCAAGATCAGCGGCCAGTTGCGCTTCGACGGCCAAGTCGGCGCCCGCGGCCAGACCACTTCGGTCACCTATGAGCTGCCGCCGGAGCATTCCTCCACCGAAGCCTTCACCGTCGCCCGCGAGGCCCTGCAGAAGCAGGACGCCGAGCTGCTGTTCTGGTGCCAGGCCCGGGATTGCGGCGAAAGCAGCCTGTGGGCCAACGAAGTGTTCGGCAACGCCAAGCTGTACGGCGCCGACGAACAACAGGCCTATCTGCTGCTGAGGCTGGCGGCGCCCCGGGACAACACGCTGGTGGCGCTCTACGGCATCACGCGGGGCAACCGCAAAGCCTACCTGCACGTCGAACAGTTCGAGTCCGCCGCACCGCTGGGCGACCTGCTGCCGACCTCCGCGACCCTGCTGCGCCAGCTCAAGGGCACCGGCGAGCTGGATTTCCCGAAACTTACCGGCGAGCCGGACGACACCTGGCTGCGTCTGCTGTCCCGCGGGCTGAACCTCGACACCACGCTGCGGGTGACGGTCTCCGGGCCGAAGGCCGAGGCCTGGCGCCAGGCGCTGATCGGCTCAGGCGTGCGCGCGGCCCGGATGGAAACCGGCAGCGGGGACGGTCCCGGCCTGCGCATCGATCTGCTGCGCTAGGCACATCGGGCGGACACGGGCGGCGTGTTCGCCTACTCTTTGGCTGAATCATTGTTTCGGGACCTCACATGCTCAATAACGATCGGCTGTTGGTGCAGATCCTCCTGCTGGTGCTGTTCGGCGCAAGCCTGTGGGTGATGGCGCCGTTCTGGTCGGCGCTGTTCTGGGGCGCGGTGCTGGCGTTCGCCAGCTGGCCGCTGATGCGCCTGCTGACCCGTTGGCTCAACGGCCGCGAGTCCCTGGCGGCGCTGGTGCTGACCCTGGGCTGGATGCTGTTGGTGGCGGCGCCGCTGGTGTGGCTGGGGCTCAACCTGGCCGACCATGTGCGCGACGCCACGTCGTTCATCAAGGACGTGCAGGTCGACGGCCTGCCGGAAGCGCCGGCCTGGCTGGGCGCCGTGCCGCTGGTGGGCGAACGGCTGGTGCGGGTCTGGAACAGCATCGATCAGCAGGGCGCCGCGGTGATCGTGGCGGTCAAGCCCTACCTCGGCCAGGTCGGCAACTGGTTGCTGGCGCGCAGCGCGCAGATCGGCAGCGGCATGCTCGAGCTGACCCTGAGCATTGTCTTCGTGTTCTTTTTCTACCGTGACGGCCCGCGGCTGGCGGCGTTCGTCCATAGCCTCCTCGAACGGCTGATCGGCGACCGCGCCGGTTACTACATCGAACTGGTGGCGGGGACGGTGCAACGGGTGGTCAACGGGGTGATCGGCACGGCGGCCGCACAGGCGATCCTGGCGCTGATCGGCTTCCTGATCGCCGGGGTGCCGGGGGCGCTGGTGCTGGGGATCGTCACCTTCCTGCTCAGCCTGATCCCGATGGGGCCGCCTCTGGTGTGGATTCCGGCCACGGCGTGGCTGGCCTGGAAGGGCGAGTACGGGATGGCGGTGTTTCTCGGGATCTGGGGCACGTTCATCATCAGCGGCGTGGACAACGTGCTCAAGCCGTACCTGATCAGCCGCGGCGGCAACCTGCCGCTGGTGATCGTGCTGCTCGGGGTGTTCGGCGGCTTGATCGCGTTTGGCTTCATCGGCCTGTTCATCGGGCCGACGCTGCTGGCGGTGGCCTACAGCCTGCTGACCGACTGGAGCAAGAGCCAGGGGCGGGTCGAAGACCGGCGCTGAGGCGTTGCCCGGCCATCGGCGGCGCCCCCATCGCCAGCTTGCTGGCGATGACGTCAGTCGAGGCGCCGCAAGGCCGGCCCAAGGCAAGGGTTCCCACCGGGATCCCGGTCGCTCCACGCCGGGCCGCCTGCGGGAGCGGGCTTACCCGTCACGTCTTCGATTCAAGTCGACACATTCAGGTATTTGCCCACCGGCGCCACGTTGTCGAGCGAGTACTGCTTGCTCAGGTTGGCGATCATGCGGTTCAGCGCTTCGGTCGTGGTCTGTTGCGTGTTGGCCGTCGCTTCATCGTCCGGGCGTTCGCGGCCGGCCTGCAGCGCAGCCTTCAACTCGTCGCTGCCGACACCGCCGCTGCTGTCGCTGTCCAGCACCTTGAGCAGTGCGGCGGCATTGTCGGAATCGGACGACGAGGTGCCGGCACCGGCCTGCAGGGCGCTGCTCAGTTCGGTGGCGGTGACGCTGCCGTCGCTGTCGGCATCGAGTTGGCTGAACAGTTCATCGCCGGACATCTGCTGCGGCGGCGGGGGCGGTGGAGCGAGGCTGGCGGCGAGCTCGTCCTGGCTGACGACGCCATCCTTGTTCTTGTCCAGGGCCGAGAAGATTTCGCTGCTGTCGGCAGTGCTGCCGGCGCTGGTCAGGCCGGTGCTCAGCTCGTCGCCGCTGATGGCGCCGTCGCCGTCGGTGTCCAGGGCGCTGATCAGGGCATCGGCCAGTTCGGTGTTCGGCGCCTGGTCGTGGGGCGGGGGCGGCGGAGGCGTCATGGCGGTCATTTCTTCGGCGCTGAGGCTGCCGCTGGCGTCGCTGTCCAGATCGCCGAACTGCTGGCTCAGGCTGACCAGCAAGCCATCGTCGGACTTCTGCGACAGGGCGCTGCCCAGCTCGTCCTGATCCACCGTACCGTCGCCGTTGCTGTCGAGCTTGGCGAACAGTTCCTTCTGCAATTGCTGGCTGCGGGCATTTTGCGTGGCGGTGCTGCGGGTGCTTGTGTAGCTCGTGTAGTTGCTGACGCTGCCGATCATCGGGCTCACTCCTTGGACTGGAAACCGGTGGGCGCACCGGTCTGTGCAGCCTCGGGGGGCGAGTTGTCGTGGGTATGTGGGTTTTGTACCGGGCAGTACACAAGCGTGAGGACGAGCCTGCTCGCGAAAGCGGCCTGTCAGGCGCGGGGCAGGAGGATGACGGCGGTGAGGCCGCCGCCCGGGGTCTCTTCCAGGGTCAGTTGCCCGCCGAGGCGCTGCGCCGCTTCCCGGGCGATGGTCATGCCCAGGCCGACGCCGCCGGAGTTGCGGTTGCGCGAGCCTTCCAGCCGGTAGAACGGCTCGAACACCGCTTCGCGTTTGTCCGCCGCGATGCCGGGGCCGTGATCGACCACCCGGATCAGCAGGTGCCCGCGTTGGTCGTGCAGTTCGATGTGCGCCTGGCCGGCGTAGCGCAGGGCGTTGTCCATCAGATTGTTGATGCACGAGCGCAGCGCCATCGGCTGCACCTGCAACGGCGCGCAGTGGCCGCTGACCTGGACGTCGGCGCCCTGGTCCTGGGCGTTCTCGCACAACGACTCGACCAGCGCCTGCACGTCCATCCACTGCAACGCTTCGCTGGTGCGCTGTTCGTGCAGGTAGGTCAGGGTGGCGTCGAGCATGCCGATCATGTCGTCCAGGTCCTGGCGCATCTGGCCTTGCAGGCGGTCGTCGCTGATGTTCTCCAGGCGCAGCTTCAGGCGCGACAGCGGCGTGCGCAGGTCGTGGGACACCGCGCCGAGCATCCGGGCGCGCTGCTGCACCTGCTCGCGGATGCGTCGCTGCATCAGGTTGAAGGTATGCGCCGCCTGCCGCGCCTCCCGTGGGCCGGACTCGTCCAGCGGCGGGCTGTCGAGGTCCTCGCTCAGGCGTTCGGCGGCGTCGCTCAGGCGCTGGATCGGCCGGCTCAGCAGCTTGGCGCCGTACCAGGCGGCGATGATCAGCGAGACGAACTGGAAGGTCAGCGGCACCAGCGGGCCGCCGAACCAGGGCCGGGGAGGGCGTGGGGCGAAGCGCGGATCCGGCGGTCGCTTGGGGTCGAACTGCCCGGAGAACTCCGCAGGCATCGGGGGCGGCGGCGGAGGGCCGTACAGCCTGAACCAGGCGAAGGCCAACAGGTGCGCCAGGACGATCGCCAGAAAGAGCACGCCGAACAGGCGGCCGAACAGCGTGTCGAAGCGCGCCCGCATCAGCCGATGTCCCGCGCGTCGAACAGGTAGCCCTCGCCGCGCACGGTCTTGATCAGTTGCGGCGCTTTCGGGTCGTCACCCAATTTTTGCCGCAGGCGCGACACCAGCAGGTCGATGCTGCGGTCGAACGCCTCGATCGAGCGGCCCCGGGCGGCGTCGAGCAACTGTTCGCGGCTGAGCACCCGGCGCGGGCGTTCGATGAAGACCCACAGCAGGCGGAACTCGGCGTTGGACAGCGGCACGACCAGGCCGTCGTCGGCGATCAGCTGGCGCAGGACGCTGTTCAGGCGCCAGTTGTCGAAGCGGATGTTGGCGCGCTGCTCGGTGCGGTCGTCGCGCACCCGGCGCAGGATCGTCTGGATCCGCGCCACCAGCTCCCGGGGTTCGAACGGCTTGGCCATGTAGTCGTCGGCGCCCAGTTCCAGGCCGATGATGCGGTCGGTGGGCTCGCAGCGGGCGGTGAGCATCAGGATCGGGATGTCCGACTCGGCGCGCAGCCAGCGGCACAGCGACAGGCCGTCCTCGCCGGGCAGCATCAGGTCGAGCACCACCACGTCGAAGTGTTCGGCCAACAGGGCCTGGCGCATGGCGGCGCCGTCGCTGACGCCGCTGGCGTGGATGTTGAAGCGGGCCAGGTAGTCGATCATCAGCTCGCGGATCGGCACGTCGTCGTCGACGATCAGCGCGCGGATGCTCCAGCGCTTGTCGTCTTTGTGCTCTTCGTTCACGGGTGCTTGGGTGTTGTGCATGGGGCTGTTCATCTGCCAGTGGGCCGCCAACCACAAAGATAGGCTGCGAGGTTGTGGTTTCAGCATAGGCGTCCGGCCGTGGGGCGGGAAGGGCTGCTGTAGGGACGTGTTGCGGCGGGCGAGGCTAGCGCGCACGCATGTTGCCGGCGTGTCGGTTGTGTATCGGGATCGACACAATAGCGCCGAACGCCGCCCCGGACACGGCCTTCGCCACGATTTGCCGATCATCGGGTGCCGCGCGGGCGCCGGTTCCGCTACAATGCGCGCCGATTTCGACTTGCCTGAGAGCCCGCCCATGTCCGCCTGCCAGACGCCCATCATCGTCGCCCTGGATTTCCCCACCCGTGACGCCGCCCTGAAGCTGGCCGACCAGTTGGACCCGAAGCTGTGCCGGGTCAAGGTGGGCAAGGAACTGTTCACCAGCTGCGCCTCGGAAATCGTCGGCACCCTGCGCGACAAGGGGTTCGAGGTGTTCCTGGACCTGAAATTCCATGACATCCCCAACACCACCGCGATGGCGGTCAAGGCCGCTGCCGAGATGGGGGTATGGATGGTCAACGTGCACTGCTCCGGCGGCCTGCGCATGATGGCGGCCTGCCGCGAAGAGCTGGCCAAGCGCAGCGGCCCGCAGCCGCTGCTGATCGGCGTGACCGTGCTGACCAGCATGGAGCGCGAGGATCTGGCCGGCATCGGCCTGGACATCGAACCTCAGGAGCAGGTGCTGCGCCTGGCCGCCTTGGCCGAAAAGGCCGGGATGGACGGCCTGGTGTGCTCGGCCCAGGAAGCCCAGGCCTTGAAGGCGGCGCATCCGGCGCTGCAACTGGTGACCCCGGGGATCCGTCCGGCGGGCAGCGCCCAGGACGACCAGCGCCGCATCCTGACCCCGCGCCAGGCGCTGGACGCAGGCTCCGACTACCTGGTGATCGGTCGTCCGATCAGCCAGGCGGCGGATCCGGCCAAGGCCCTGGCGGCGGTCGTGGCCGAGCTGGCCTGAGCCGAGCAGCGCCGAAACCTGCGGGAGCGGCGGTGCAGCCTCGCACCGTCGCTTGCTCAGTGGTTTCCGGGGGCTTCAGACCTTCAGCACCAACTTGCCGAAGTTCTCGCCGCTGAACAGCTTCGCCAGCGTCTCGGGGAAGGTCTCCAGCCCTTCGGCGACGTCTTCCCGGCTCTTGAGCTGCCCCTTGGCCAGCCAGCCGGCCATTTCCTTGGCGGCGTCGGCGTACTGCGCGGCGTAGTCCAGTACCACGAACCCTTCCATCCGCGCGCGGTTGACCAGCAATGACAGGTAGTTGGCCGGGCCTTTGACCGCCTCCTTGTTGTTGTACTGGCTGATGGCGCCGCAGATCACCACTCGCGCCTTGAAATTCAGCTGGCTGAGCACCGCGTCGAGGATGTCGCCGCCGACGTTGTCGAAATACACGTCCACGCCTTTCGGGCATTCGCGCTTGAGGCCGGCCAGCACGTTTTCGCTCTTGTAGTCGATGACCCCGTCGAAGCCCAGTTCATCGATCAGGTACTTGCACTTGTCGGCGCCGCCGGCGATGCCGACCACCCGGCAGCCTTTGATTTTCGCGATCTGCCCGGCGATGCTGCCCACGGCCCCGGCCGCGCCGGACAGCACCACCGTGTCGCCGGCCTTCGGTGCGCCGACGTCCAGCAGCGCGAAGTAGGCGGTCATGCCGGTCATGCCCAGCGCCGACAGGTAGACCGGCAGCGGCGCCAGTTTCGGATCGACCTTGTAGAAGCCCTTCGGCTCGCCGAGGAAGTAGTCCTGCACGCCCAGGGCGCCGTTGACGTAGTCGCCGACCGCGAAACCGGGGTGGTTCGAGGCGCTGACCCGGCCCACGCCCAAGGCGCGCATGACCTCGCCGATGTTCACGGGCGCAATGTAGGACTTGCCTTCGTTCATCCAGCCGCGCATGGCCGGATCCAGGGACAGGTATTCGTTCTTGACCAGGATCTGCCCGGCCGCCGGTTCGCCGACCGGTACGGTCTGATAGGTGAAGGTTTCGCGGGTCGCGGCGCCCACGGGGCGGTGGGCGAGCAGGAACTGGCGGTTGTTCTGGGTAGTCATGGCAGGCACTCGGACGGTGTGAAGCCTTGTTGATAGATCGTCATCGCCGATGCCGCAAGGTCGGCTGACGGGGCGAATGCAGGTTTATCCGGTTCGGTGATAGTGCTGCACGGGTATCCATCACTGGGATCCATGGATCGCCAACGGGGCTCTTGATAGTGCTGACGCGCCGCCGGCCGTTGTGGCTATCCTCAACGCCGATGTTTCCCTGCGCTGACAACCCTTCGAGGACACAACAATGAGCATGACGTTTTCCGGCCAGGTTGCCGTAGTGACGGGCGCGGCCAACGGCATCGGCCGCGCCACCGCCCAGGCGTTCGCCGCCGAGGGCCTGAAAGTGGTGGTGGCGGACCTGGATGCGGCCGGAGGGGAAGGCACGGTGGCGCTGATCCGTGCCGCCGGCGGCGAGGCGACGTTCGTGCGCTGCGACGTGACCGCCGAAAGCGAAGTGAAGAATCTGATGGACGAAGTGATCAACGCCTACGGCCGCCTCGACTATGCCTTCAACAACGCCGGCATCGAGATCGAGAAGGGCAAGCTGGCCGAAGGCTCGATGGACGAGTTCGACGCGATCATGGGCGTCAACGTCAAGGGCGTCTGGCTGTGCATGAAGTACCAGTTGCCGTTGCTGCTGGCCCAGGGCGGCGGGGCGATCGTCAACACCGCGTCGGTGGCCGGGCTCGGCGCCGCGCCGAAGATGAGCATCTATGCCGCCTCCAAGCATGCGGTGATCGGCCTGACCAAATCGGCGGCCATCGAGTACGCGAAGAAAAAGATCCGGGTCAACGCTGTGTGTCCGGCGGTGATCGACACCGACATGTTCCGCCGGGCGTACGAGGCCGATCCCAAGAAAGGCGAGTTCGCCAACGCGATGCATCCGGTCGGCCGCATCGGCAAGGTCGAGGAGATCGCCAGCGCGGTGCTGTACCTGTGCAGCGACGGCGCGGCGTTCACCACCGGTCATTCCCTGGCGGTGGACGGCGGCGTCACGGCGTTCTGAATGCAGGCGGGACAACGCCTCGGGAAACCCGCCGTCGTGCGGGTTTTTTGTTTTCAACTGGAGCGTTCGACCGATTAAACATTCTATTTCAAATAGTTAGAGGAGCCCCTTTTGGCGGCGTTGTCGCACAACGCCTCCGGCACCGCTGTGCTTTACTGCCGCCAGCGAAACGGACAGGAGTTGGCTTGCTCATGGAATTGAGAATTGATCGGCAGGCACTGGTGCCCGTCGTCCAGCAGATCGTTGACGGACTGACCGAATGGATCCGGCAGGGCGACGTGGCCCCGGCCACGCGATTGCCGTCCGTACGGCAGATCGCGCGCTGCAACCTGCTCAGCCAGTCGTGCGTGGCCGAGGCTTGCGAGCGCCTGGTGGCCCAAGGCCTTCTGGCGGCGCGGCCGGGTTCGGGCTTCATGGTGGCCCCGGGGGTGTCGGTGCGGTGCGCCGGCGCCGCCTATGCCGTGGGTGCGCCAGGCCAGGCCGAGGGGTTGATGCTGGGCTGCGGTGTGCTGCCCGAGAGCTGGCGCGAGCCCGATGACCTCAGCTACGCGATCCGTCAGGTGGCCCGCACGGACATGGCCGGCCTGTTCAACTACGGTACGCCGCTGGGCCTGCCGGCCTTGCGCGAGCAGATCGTCAAACGCCTCAAGGGCCTGGACATCCAGGTCGGCGACGGGCAGGTGCTGACCACGGCCGGGGCCAGCCAGGGCCTCGACCTGATCGTGCGGACGCTGTTCAAGGCGGGCGATTGCGTGCTGGTCGAGTCCCCCGGCTACGCACCGCTGTTCGACCTCCTGCGGTTGCAGGGCGTGCGCATGCTTGAGGTGCGGCGGCTGCCGGACGGTCCGGACACCGAGGCGCTCGAAACGCTGATCCGAAGCCTGCGGCCCAAGGCGCTGTTCATCAACAGCCATCACCAGAACCCCACGGGCAGCAGCCTGGCGCCGGCGGTGGCCCGACGGGTGCTGCAGCTGTGCACGACCCACGGCGTGCGCCTGATCGAGGACGACGTCTACGCGGATCTGCATCATGGCCGAGGCGTACGGCTGGCGGCTCAGGGCGAAGGGCAGGGCGTGATCTACGTCGGCAGTTTCTCCAAGACGCTCAGCAGTTCGCTGCGGGTCGGCTTCGTGGCCGCCGATGCCGACACCATCGCGCAGCTGGCCCGCGTCAAGACGGTCAGCAGCCTGGGCGGGTCGGGCTTCTGCGAAGCGGTGCTGGCGAGCCTGCTGGCCAGCGGCGCCTACCGCAAACTGGTGCAGCGTCAGCGGCAGCGTTTGAGCACCGACCGCACGACCGCGCTGGAGATGCTGGAGGAGGCCGATTGGGAGGTGTTCGGCAAGCCGGCGGGAGGGCTGTTCATCTGGGCCCGCCCGACCCGGGACGACCAGGCGCGGGTGCGCGAGCGGGCGCGCGGTTGCGGCGTGACGCTGGCAGCGGCCGATGCGTTCAGTCCCAGCGGCGAATGCAGCGACTGGCAGCGCATCAACGTGGCCTACGCCTGCGATCCCCGGGCCCGGCGGTTTTTCCAGGGAGTGGCGGCAGATCGACCTCGAGTGTTCTGAAAACGACGGGTGTCTAGCTTTTTGCCATTATTCCGACGCCAGAGACTTGTGCTGTTTCATGGCCGTTGCGAATCTTCGGCAACAGACAATGGCAGGGGACTACGCGCAATGATTTCGGCCGTGCAAGGACGTTTTGCCAACCTCGGTATGGCGAAAAAACTGGGTGTCGGGTTTGTTCTGGTGCTGCTGTTGACCGCCCTGGTGGCAGCCATCGGCGTCTGGTCCCTGCAAACGATCAGTCAGCGCTTCGACGGCCTCAAGCAGATGTCATCGCTCAACAGCGGCCTGCTCAAGGTGCGCCTGCTGGAGCAGGACTACGCGCTGCACTCCAATCCGAAAACCGTCGATGCCTTGCACGAGGGGGTCGACGGCCTGCTGGCCCTGGCCGCACAGCTCAAGGCGCAATCGGCGGCCAACGCCACGGTGATGGGCGATGTCGAGCAGTCGCTGGGCGCCTACCGCAAGGCCTTCGACGAGTTCGTGTCCCTGACCCAGGCCAAGGACCTGGCGCTGGAAATGGCCAGTTGGTCGGTGTCCAGCGTGGCCAACAACCTGGACGTGCTGCAGGCCGGGCTGGCCGATGACGGCGCCTACACCCTGAAGGACTCCGAGGGCAAGGACGGTGCGCAGTTCATCGAGCAGGCCAGCCAGGTCAGCCAGGTGTCGCGGCTGATGCTGCAGGCGATGAACGAGGCGCGGGTGCGCCTGGACCAGAGCCGCAAGGGCGATGCCGACAGCGCCGGCAAGGGCAACATCGAGCAGGCGGCCCAGGCCTTGTCCCAGGCCGAACAATTGAAGACGACGGTCAAGGACGAGGGCTACCTGACGGTGCTCAACGAGGTGTCCGGGCACATCGCCGGTTTCAACGACAAGCTGGCCGAGTACACCGGCCTGCTGGCCCAGGAAAAGACCGTGTATGAGCAACTGCATCAGCGCGCCGCCGAGGTGGTGGCCCGGGTCGACCAGGCCTATGCCGCCGAAGACGGCGCAATGCAGGCGGAACTGAAGAAGAACTCGGTGCTGATCATCGGGTCTTCGGCGCTGGCGTTGCTGGTGGGGCTGATCGCGGCCTGGGTGATCACCCGCCTGATCGTCGCGCCGCTGCGCAGCGTGATCCGTGTCGCGCAGCAGATTGCCGCCGGCGACCTGAGTTCGAAGGTGGAAGTGACCCGCCGCGATGAGATCGGCCAGCTGATGGCCGCCATGCAGCAAATGGGCGACGGGCTCAGTGCCATCGTCAGCGGATTGCAGGCGGGCATCGAGCAATTGGCCGGTTCGGCGCAATCGCTGTCGGCGGTCACCGAACAGACCAACCTTGAGGTCAGCAGCCAGAAGGAAGAGACCGAACAGGTCGCCACGGCCATGAACCAGATGACCGCCACCGTCCACGACGTGGCGCGCAACGCCGAAGAGGCGGCGCTGGCGGCGCAGACGGCCGACGGCAAGGTCGAGAGCGGCCAGCAGGTGGTGCGCCAGAGCATGGCGCGCATCGAACAGTTGGCGGAGTCGGCGACGACCGCCAGTTCCAGCATCGAAAGCCTCAGCGCGGAAATCCAGAACATCGGCACGGTGCTCGGTGTGATCAAGAGCGTCGCCGAGCAGACCAACCTGCTGGCGCTCAACGCGGCCATCGAGGCGGCCCGGGCCGGCGAGCAGGGCAGGGGCTTCGCGGTGGTGGCCGACGAGGTGCGCGCGCTGGCGCGGCGCACCCAGCAATCGACGGAAGAGATCGAGCGGCTGGTGAGCGCGCTCCGGGCGGCGGCGCATGCGTCGGTGCAGCAGATCCAGAGCAGCGGCGAACTGGTGAAACTGGCGGTCAGCGATGCCCTGCAGACGGAAAGCGCGTTGGGCAGCATCGCGGCGGCGGTGTCGTTGATCCAGCAGATGAACCAGCAGATCGCGGCGGCGGCCGAGCAACAGAGTTCCGTGGCCGAGGAGATCAACCGCAGCGTGACCAGCATCCGGGCGAGCGCAGACCAGTCTTCGATCGCGATGCAGGGCAACGCGGCGTCCAGCGTGGAGCTGGCGCAGCTGGGGCATGAGCTGAAGGGGATGGTGGGGCACTTCAGGCTCTGAGCCCCGAGAACCTGTCGGCGCGGATCGGCGCCCCCGGTTTCTGCCAGCCACAAAAAAGCCACCTTGCGGTGGCTTTTCCCGTTCCGGATCCGATCAGTCGTAGATCACGCGTTTCTTCCAGTCCGCGTCGGCTTCGACTTCCTTCAGACCGGCGGTCAACTGGTTCTCTTCGCCTTCCACCGGCGCGATCTTGTCCATGACCTGGGCGTTGGCCCGGGCCAGGAGCTTTTCCAGGTACTCCAGCTGTTCGGCGTAGATCCGCGGATCCTGCTGCTTGCGCAGGTACTGGACGCCGCGCTCGAAGGCCAGGCGGGCCTGGCCCGGCTGGTTCTGCTGCAGGAAGTGCTGGCCGAGGTTGTTGAAGAACTCGATGTGCAGCAGCACCAGGATATGGCGCACCTCGCGAACCCAGTGCTTGGCTTCGTTCGGCGGCAGGAAGCCGTCCTGGGCGGCGCGGGTGATCTGACCGTGCAGGGCTTCGAGCAGGAAGCGCACATCCTTGGCCTTGGCTTCGGTCTGGATCGGCGACGGCGGGTTGTTGACCGGGATCGATTCGCCCTGGGCCACCAGCGCGCTCAGTTCGGTGATGCGTGCCTTGGTGGTGGCGCTGGTCTTTTCGAGGTTCAGCAGGCGCTGGCAGACGTTCAGCTCCAGACGGGTCAGCAGCAGCTTGAGCGCCGGGGTCATGAACTGGCCGGGGAAGGTTTCGGTCAGTTCGCCGCAGCGGCGCAGGCGGTCGTTGAGCTCGACCTTGGTGCGGGCCTTCTCCAGTTTGTTGTTTTCCACCACATGGTTCATGTAGCCAATGGCGATCAATAGGGCGATCCCGGCTACGACTAGCAGGGTGATCATGAGTGGTGTCACCGGTAAGACCTCTTTATAGGGTTCACGATCGAGTTTAGTGGCTTGGCATTTGGGCGCCTAGGGCCGCTCGACGAGTTGGATCGGCGTGGCTGAACCTGTATCGGCCAGGCGCCTGCTTATATGAATGCTGGCGCTTGGGGTTCAGATTGCCATCACCTATGCCGTGGACTATAGCGCCTTGGCGGGTGTCGGAATATAGGCGTCAAACGCCGGACGGCAGAAAAGCCCGGACCGCCTCTGAAAGCAGGTCGAAGTCATTGATTTAAATAAATTTATATCAGGGGGTTGACGACCTCTCAAACCATCCATAGAATGCGCGCCACTTGCAGCGTAAAGCACACAGCGAAACGAAGCAGGGAGTGAATGTTGTAGCGTGTCCCCTTCGTCTAGTGGCCTAGGACACCGCCCTTTCACGGCGGTAACAGGGGTTCGAGTCCCCTAGGGGACGCCAATGCGGGAATAGCTCAGTTGGTAGAGCACGACCTTGCCAAGGTCGGGGTCGCGAGTTCGAGTCTCGTTTCCCGCTCCAATTTTAAACGGCACTGCTCTCGGGCAGGGTCGAGTGAAACCAGAACCAAGTCTTCGGATGCGGATCTGGACACCGAAACACACACCATGTGTTCCGGGTAGCGTGTCCCCTTCGTCTAGTGGCCTAGGACACCGCCCTTTCACGGCGGTAACAGGGGTTCGAGTCCCCTAGGGGACGCCATTTGCGGGAATAGCTCAGTTGGTAGAGCACGACCTTGCCAAGGTCGGGGTCGCGAGTTCGAGTCTCGTTTCCCGCTCCAATTTCACAAAAACGCCGCTCAGAGATGAGCGGCGTTTTTGTTTGTCCGGAATTTGTCTGGCCTGTGGGCGCGAGCCTGTCCACGATAGTGGTGCGTCAGCCAATGCAGTGCTGAAGGAGTGGGCCCGCCGCTCGGGCAGGCCCTGGCCTTTGCTCAAAGCGTCGGCAATTGCCCGATGCGCCCCATCATTTCCGTCACGATCTGCAGATCCAGCAAAAACTGCTCGTTGGTCTTGAACTCGCCGTCGGTGTGGCCGGTGTACTTCTCTTCAGGCCGGGCCAGGCCGAACTGCACGCCGTTGGGCAATTCGTGCACCGACGTGGCGCCGGCCGACGTACCGAACTCATGCTTCATGCCCAGGTTTTCGCTGGCCACGGCCAGCAAGGCCTTGACCCACTCGCCTTCGGGATTGCGGTACATCGGTTCGGCGACCGAGTAGTCGAAGTTGACCGCGACCTTGTTCTTCTTGCTCCAGGCCGCCAGCTTGTCGGCGATTTGCGTCTTGAGCACCTCCGGCGTCTTGCCCTTCGGCACGCGCAGGTTCACCGCCAGCTTGAAGTCTTTCTCGTCTTTCCCGACATAGGTCAGGGACGTGGTCAGCGGCCCCATGAACGTATCCGAGAAGCCCACCCCCAGCTTGTTGCCCTTGTAGTCCAGGCCCCAGTTGTCGGCGGCGTAACGGGCCGCATCGGTGTAGGCGTTGTGCTTGAGCGCGACCTTGCCGTCGAGGCCGTGGATGAAATCGAACATCCGCGCCACCGGGTTCACCCCGGATTCGGGCTCGGAGGAGTGGGCGGAAACACCGGTGACCGCAAGTTTGACGTCCTTGCCGTCGACCTTGGCGCTGACCTGGAAGTCCCCGCCGTTGCGCTTGGCATATTCAGCGCCGGCCTTCTGCAGGCTGGCCGCCAGTTCGGCGGGTTTGTCGGTCACCAGGGTGACGACCGAGACCGACGGAATCTGGTTGGTCGCCAGGCCGCCGGTCATCGAAACGATTTCAGCGCCTTTGCCCTCGGCCTTGCGCAGGGGGAAATGGGCCATCACGGTGCCGTAGCCCTTTTCGGCGATCACCACCGGGTAGCCGCCGTCCAGTGCGAGGTTGTAATCCGGCGTCGGGTTGCGTTCGAAGTAATAAGGGATCGCATCGCCGGTGGTCTCTTCGGTGGTGTCCACCAGCAGCTTGAAGTTGCGCGCCAGCGGCAGCTTCTCTTCCTTGATGACCTTCATCGCATACAGCGTCACCACGATGCCGTTCTTGTCGTCTTCGGTGCCGCGCCCGTACATGCGGTCGCCGATCACGGTGACCTTGAACGGGTCGAGGCGGGTGCCGTCCTGCAGGACCCAGTTCTCCGGCGTCACCGGCACCACGTCGGCGTGGGCGTGGATGCCCACGACTTCCTTGCCGCTGCCTTCCAGGGAGATTTCGTAGACGCGGTTGTCGATGTTGCGAAAGTTCAGGTTGAACGCCTGGGCGAGGCTTTTGATCTTGTCGGCGATCTTGATGAATTCAGGGTTCTCGTGCTGGGCGACGCCGTCCTTGCGAAAGGTCGGGATTTCCACCAGCTCGCGCAGGGTCTCCTTGGCCGCATTGCCGTACTTGACCCGGGTATAGAGGCCGAGCAGGCGATGGATCTCGTTCCGTTGTTCGGCGGTCAGATCCTTGTTGTCGAGGAACGCCTTGATGGCCGGGCCGATGTCTGCGGTGTTGCGCAGGTTACTCTTGGCCAGGCTGCCCAGGAACTGCCGGAAATCGGTGGCCGGCGTTTCGCTGAAGGTTTTGATGATGGCCGCGCTTTGCTGCGGCGTGACGTTGGCGGCGGCAGGCAGGGCGAGCGCCGACAGGCCGGCCAGGATCAGGGTCGAAGCGGCCAGGCGCTTGAAGGGGATGTTCATTGCTGTGGGCATTCCTTTGCAGGCGGTGAGTGGGAAATGTCTGATCGATCAGACAGATACTTTTCCAAACTAACACCGCCATCCCGCGATAGGGGAGCCCCGAAAACGGGATCTGTCGCACAGAACCGCAAATTCGGCGCAGAAACGAAAAAGGCCCGACCCTGACTGACGGGTCGAGCCTTTCACTGATCCGGCTGTGCTACATCGACAACACCAGCCGCCCGGCAAACAGAATCAGGATCACCCCCATGCTGCGCTCGAACCAGTGCCCCAGGCGCATGAACAGCAGGCGCACCCGGCTGCTGGAGAAGAACAGGGCGACGATCACGAACCACAAGGCGTTCACGCTGCACATCCACACGCCGTAAAGCGCCTGGATTTCCAGTGGCGTGGTGGCGCTGATGACGGTGGTGAAGATCGCCAGGAAAAACAGCGTGGCCTTGGGGTTGGTGGCGTTGGTCAGGAACCCGGTGGTGAAGGCCTTGAGCAACGACTGTCCGGCAGGCGCTTCATCCGCCGCCTTGTCTCCCTCCAGGGCCGATTTCGGCTGGCTGCGGATCAGGCAGAAGCCGAGGTAAAAGATGTAGGCGCCGCCCACCACCTTGGCCACCGTCAGCAGCCAGGGCGTGGCGTGCATCAACGCGCCGACGCCCAGCAGGGTGTACAGCACGTGCACGGAAATGCCCGCGCCGATGCCCAGCGCCGTGCAGATGCCGACCAGCCGGCCGAACCGTACGCTCTGGCGGATGGTGACGGCGAAGTCCGGCCCGGGAGCGACCACGGCCAGGAAGTGGATAGTGGCCAGCGCGAGAAACTCGCCCAGATAGTTCGATTGCATTTCAGCTCCAGAAAGTCAGGGGTGAAGCGTTGCCGCGATAGCCGACGAAGAAGGACAGGCTCAGGCGCGGATCCGATACGCCGGGCGTCACCGAATGCATGCGTCGTGAGTTGAACATGATGAAATCCCCGGGCTGCGGCCGCACTTCCAGCGCCGGCGGGCCGAGCAGTTGCGGGTCGATGCCGTAGCTGTCGCCGCGCATTTCGTCGAAGCGGTCGGGGGAAATGTCGTCGTTCCACATCTGCAGCGCGCCGCCTTCGGTCGGCATGTTCAGGTACACGTTGCAGGCGAACTGCGCCGCCAGGCTCTTGGCCTGGAAACTGTCCGGCGCGTCCTTGGCGAAAATGTCGTGGTGGGCCAGGAAGCACACGCCCGGCTTCACCACCCGGGAGAGGCCGACGTACATCTTGCGGCCGTACAGGTTTTCCAGATGGGCCCCGGCAGGCCACGATTCGTCGAGCATGCAGCGCAAGGTGTCGATCGGCGAAGAGTAGGGTGCGCAGCGGTTACGCAATTCGGCGATGTTGCGGGTGGCGCGCTCGAAGTAGTCCTCGATCAGCAGCGGCTGGTTTTCCGCTTCATAGAACGCCATGCCGATGCGGCCGATGCTGGGGGCGTTGATGTAGCCCTCGAAGCCGGGGGCCAGGATCTTGTCGCCAATCTGGATCGCCAGCGACTGGGGCAAGAAGCCTTTGACGCGAATGGCGAGGACTTCTTCGTTGGCCAGTTTTTTTATGCACGTCTCATCGAGACGCTCGACGTCAAGCATCATGTTGTCAGGTCCATCTATCGAATAGTCAACGGAACCGGCGAAGGCGGTTCCCCGGCGTCGGACGCTGCGCAAGTCAACGTCCGAAATGCTCAATCCACGCTGTAGTGGACGGATAACGTGCCCTTTTTCTGCGAAAGGGACGCGATCGTGACTGTGCCCAAATCCTTCAGGCTACGTACATGGGTGCCGCCGCAGCCGTAGGCCGGCAGCGCACCGAAACCGATTTCCCGCGCGCCTTCGCGCAGGGAGGTCAAGCGGGGCAGGTCGTGTTCGATCCATTGCCCGATGCCGTACTGGACGGTCTGCGCGTCGACTTCCTGCGCCGCGTCCCCCGGCTTGAACTGCACCCGGCCCTCGTCCGGCCAGTGATGGGCCTTGACCGGCGTCCAGCCCAGGGCCTGCACGAAGTGGCCGATCAGGTGGCCGGCCGAATGCATGCGGGTGTTGAAACGGCGGCGTTGTTCGTCGACGCGGATCTGCACCATGCCCGGCGCAACCGGCCGGTCGACGTAATGGACGATTCGCTCCGGTTCCTGCACCACGCGCAGCACCTCGCTTTCGCCGATCCATCCGGTGTCGCAGGGCTGGCCGCCGCCTTGCGGGTGGAACAGGGTCGCGCGCAGCACCACGGCGAATTCGTTCTCGTGGGGCGTGCAGTCGAGGACTTCCACATTGGCCTTGAGGTCATCACTATGGAAAAAGAGGCGGAGCGTCATATTCCATGCCCTTATTAAAGTTTCTTTTTTAATTATATGAATCGTGCAATAACGTGATAATCCGTTCAAAGATCAAAGGACTGTTGCGCTGTGAGCATAAATCTACCGCTGCCGCTGCTGGGTGAGATGGCGATCTTCGTCAAGGTCGTGGAGACCGGCAGCTTCT
This sequence comes from Pseudomonas ekonensis, assembly GCF_019145435.1. Taxonomy (NCBI): domain Bacteria; kingdom Pseudomonadati; phylum Pseudomonadota; class Gammaproteobacteria; order Pseudomonadales; family Pseudomonadaceae; genus Pseudomonas; species Pseudomonas ekonensis. Next base: position 1,017,202 of record NZ_JAHSTS010000001.1, read on the forward strand.
CCGAGGCCGCCCGCCAACTGGGCTCTTCGCCATCGGCGGTCAGCCGCAGCATTTCGCGCCTGGAGAAGGCGTTGGCTACGCGCCTGCTGCAGCGCACCACGCGCAAGCTGCGCCTGAGCGACGGCGGGGAAGAGGTGTTCAAGCGTTGCCGGGAAATGGTCAGCGCCGCCAGGTCGGTGATGGAGATCAGCGGTCAGTACACCCATGAGGCCGAAGGCCTGGTGCGGGTCAGCGTGCCGAAAGCGGTGGGGCGGTTCGTGATCCATCCGCACATGCCGGAGTTCTTGCGTCGCTATCCGAAGGTCGATGTGGAACTGCTGCTGGAGGACCGTCAGGTAGACCTGATCGACGACCATGTCGACCTGGCGATCCGCATCACCGACCGCCCTCCGGCCGGGCTGGTCGGACGTCAGTTGCTGACCATCGACCATCTGCTGTGCGCCACGCCGCAGTATCTGGCCGAACACGGCACGCCGACCCACCCTCACGATTTGCTCAACCACAGTTGCATCTACCTGGGCGAAACCCCGAGCGATGCGCGCTGGAAATTCAAGAAAGGCAGCAAGTCAGTGACCGTCGGCGTACGCGGCCGGTATGCCGCCAACCACACCGGCGTGCGGTTGGGGGCGGTGCTGCAGCACATCGGTATCGGCAGCCTGCCGTACTTTACCGCCCGTTATGCCCTGGAGCAGGGCCTGGTCGTGCAGGTGCTGCCGGACTGGACGTTCCTGGCGTCCTACCACGGCGGCCTGTGGCTGCTGCATTCGCCGACGCGGTATCTGCCGCCCAAGCTGCGGGTGTTCATCGACTATCTGGTGGCGTGCCTGGAAAAGGAACCGACCCTGAGCAAGCCCGGAAAGCCGGGCAGCGCGAACAAGGTGATGGCCGCGTACGAACTCCCGGAAAGCGACGGCCTGCTGTAGGCGAGGCGCAATGAAAAGGCCCGCATGGACAACCATGCGGGCCTTTTCGTTTCACCGGGAGACTCAGTGCTTGATGTCTTGGTCCGGCATCGCCAGCAACTGCTTTTCCTGGTTCCAGTCGAACGGTTCGTCGTTCTGTTCGGCTTCGTAGCGACGCTCTTCCAGCGCCTGGTAAAGGTCGATCTCTTCGTCGGCCAGGTAGTGCAGGCAGTCGCCGCCGAAGTACCACAGCAGATCCCGCGGGATCAGGTGGGCGATCTGCGGGTAGCGGCTGATGATCTGGCACAGGATGTCCTGGCCCAGGTACTGGCTCTCGATCGGATCGACCGGCAGTTGTGCGCGGAGCTCGTCGAAGCGCTCCAGGAACAGGGCATGGCTCTCTTCAGGCACTTGATCGGCCTCGCCCACGGCGACCAGGATGGTGCGCAGATGGTCGAGCAAAACCAGATGATCGGCAACGATGTTGGACACGGGATAAGTCCTCAAGAGCAAAACGGGCGCGGAGTATAAAGCCACCGCGCCCCTTTTTCACGGCCAAAGCGCCGCATGGCCCGAAGGCTCAGCGCACCTTGCCTTCGGTCGGCGCCAGTTGCGCCTTGTCGAAGTCATCGACGTCGATCACCTTGCGCCGCGCCGCCTCGGCGTTGCGCAGGGTCTGGGCCTCCATCGGCTGCAGCACGCCGGCCTCCAGCGCCGCCTCGATGGCATGTTCCCCTGCGGCCGGTTTGACCTGCCCGCTCTTGAGCGCCGTGTGCAGCTTTTTGTTCAGCGGCTGCGCAGCCGACAGCAGGTCGCTGGCGTGCTGCAGGGCGCCCACCGGATCCTCGGCCGACTGCGGGCGATAGCAGCCGCCCAGCAGTTCCTCCAATGTCGGATCCCCCTTGGCGCGGCCGATGACGGCCGCCACTTCGGCGCCGAGCCTGTCCGACGGGCCCTTGTGGCGTCGGCCGAACGGAAACACGACAAGCCGCAGCAGGCAGCCGAACACCCGGTTCGGAAAGTTGGTCAGCAACTCATCCAGCGCCTTCTCCGATTGGCCGAGGCTTTCCTCCATCGCCCAGGTGAACAGCGGCTCCATGTGCTCCGGCGAGTCCAGGTCGTGGTAGCGCTTGAGCGCCGCCGAAGCCAGGTACAGGTTGCTCAGCACATCGCCCAGCCGCGCCGACAGCCGTTCGCGGCGCTTCAGTTCGCCGCCCAGCAGCATCATGCTCAGGTCGGCCAGCAGGGCGAACGCCGCCGCCTGGCGGTTGAGCGCGCGGAAGTAACCTTGGCTGAGCCGGTTTCCCGGCGCCTTTTCGAAGTGGTCCAACCCGAGGTTCAGCACCAGGGTGCTGGCGGCGTTGCCCACGGCGAAGCCGATGTGCCTGAGCAACAAACCATCGAATTCCTTCAGCGCCTGTTCCTTGTCTTCGCGGCCGGCCAAGGCCATTTCCTTGAGCACGAACGGATGGCAGCGGATCGCGCCCTGGCCGAAGATCATCAGGTTGCGCGACAGGATGTTCGCGCCTTCGACGGTGATGAAGATCGGCGCGCCGTTCCAGCTGCGCCCCAGGTAGTTGTTCGGGCCCATGATGATCGCCTTGCCGCCGTGCACGTCCATGGCGTGGCTGATGCATTCGCGGCCGCGTTCGGTGAGGTGGTACTTGAGGATCGCCGACAGCACCGAAGGCTTCTCGCCCAGGTCCACCGCGTTGGCGGTCAGCATCCGCGCGGCGTCCATCATCCAGGCGTTGCCGCCGATGCGCGCCATGGCTTCCTGGATGCCTTCGAACGCCGACAGCGGCACGTTGAACTGTTCGCGGATCTGCGCGTACTGCCCGGTCACCAGGCTGGTGAACTTGGCCGCGCCGGTGCCGACCGCCGGCAACGAGATCGAACGCCCCACCGACAGGCAGTTCATCAGCATCATCCAGCCCTTGCCGAGCATGTCCCGGCCGCCGATGAGGAAGTCCAGGGGGATGAACACGTCCGTGCCCGAGTTCGGGCCGTTCATGAACGCCGCGCCCAGCGGCAGATGGCGACGGCCGATGTTCACGCCGGGGGTGTCGGTGGGGATCAGCGCCAGGCTGATGCCCAGGTCCTCCTGGTCGCCCAGCAGATGGTCGGGGTCGTAGGCCTTGAAGGCGAGGCCGAGCAGGGTGGCCACCGGGCCGAGGGTGATGTAGCGCTTTTCCCAGTTCAGGCGCAGGCCGAGGGTTTCCTCGCCTTCCCACTGGCCTTTGCAAATGATGCCGGTGTCGGGCATGGCGCCGGCGTCCGAGCCGGCGAGCGGCCCGGTGAGGGCGAAGCACGGAATGTCGTCGCCACGGGCCAGGCGCGGCAGGTAGTGGTTGCGCTGCTCGTCGGTGCCGTAGTGCAGCAGCAGTTCGGCCGGCCCCAGGGAGTTGGGTACCATCACCGTGGAGGCGAGGTCGCCGCTGCGGGTGGCCAGCTTCATCGCCACCTGGGAGTGGGCATAGGCCGAGAAGCCCTTGCCGCCGAACTCCTTCGGAATGATCAGGGCAAAGAAGCCGTGTTCCTTGATGTGCGCCCAGGCCTCGGGCGGCAGATCCATCGCCTGGCCGATCTGCCAGTCGCTGACCATGGCGCAGAGGGCTTCGGTGGGGCCGTCGATGAACGCCTGTTCCTCTTCGCTCAGCTCGGCCTTGGGATAGGACAGCAGCTTGTCCCAGTCGGGGCGGCCGCTGAACAGTTCGCCGTCCCACCAGACCGTGCCGGCGTCGATGGCGTCGCGTTCGGTCTGCGACATCGGCGGCAGGGTCTTCTGGAACCAGTCGAACAGCGGTGCGCTGAAGTGCCGGCGGCGCAGGTCCGGCAGCAGCAGCGGGGCGGCGACCAGCGCCAGCAGGATCCACAGCGCCAGCAGGAGCCCGCCGGGAGCGCGCCCGAAAATGCCCATGGCCAGCAGGTAGGCGGCGACGATGCCCAGCGCCGGCAGCGGTGCGGTCCGGCGATGGGCGAGATACGCCACGCCGACGATCAGAACCAGTATCCACAACAACAGCATATTGAGTCCTCCGTGAACCAGGGCAAAACGACCTCCCAGAGCTTAGACGGCATCCGCGAAAACGGACGGTCGGATCGGTCTGACTGAACGCGTGGGAAACCCCGGATGGCTTTCGTAAGTTCGGTGGGCAACAGCTGTGGGAAATCGTTCGTCAATCCCGCAGCTTTGCGTGCATGTTTGGCCGAAACGTCGTTATCTCTGCGCCCGGGCGCTCGCTAGACTCGGGATTCACCCAGGAGATGACCGTCATGCGCGAGTATTTGAGCCCCGGCCGCTTCATTGATAGCGACCACCCCGCGGTGGTGGAGTTCGCAGAACTGCACCGCGGCCCGGACCGCGATCCGCGCGCGCAGGCGGTCAGTCTTTATTACGCCGTGCGCGAGGCGGTGCGCTACAACCCCTATACCTTCAGCCGCGATCCGGACACCCTGCGCGGCAGTTATGCCCTGGCCGCCGGCGAGAGCTACTGCGTGCCCAAGGCCACGCTGCTGGCCGGTTGCGCACGGCATTGCGGGATCGCCGCGCGCATCGGCCTGGCGGACGTGCGCAATCATCTGTCGACCCCGCGCCTGCTGGAGCTGCTCAAAAGCGATGTGTTCGCCATGCACGGCTACACCGAGCTGTTCCTGGACGGCCGCTGGGTCAAGGCCACGCCGGCGTTCAACCAAGGGCTCTGCGAGCTGTTCAACGTCGCGCCGCTGGAATTCGACGGGATCCATGACAGCGTGTTCCACCCCTACAACCGCGACGGCGAGCTACTGATGGAGTACCTGGTGGATCACGGCCAGTTCGCCGATGTGCCGGACGATTTGTTTTTCGGGCACATCCGACAGTGCTACCCGCACCTGTTCGGTGAGGGCCAACCGCCGTTGCTGGGGGACATGCAGGGCGACCTGACGTGTGATGCCAAGGGCGGCTGATCCGGCGTATGCTGCCCGCCCGTTCAATGGAAAGGAGGCGGTCATGCTGAAGATCTGGGGTCGCAAGAATTCGTCGAATGTCAGGAAACCGCTGTGGGCCGCCGAAGAGCTGGGGCTGGCCTACGAGGCGATCGATGCCGGCGGCGCGTTCGGCGTGGTCGATACGCCGCAGTACCGGGCCATGAACCCGAACGGCCGGGTGCCGGTGATCGAGGACGACGGCCTGGTGCTGTGGGAGTCCAACGCCATCGTCCGTTACCTGCTGGCCACGCATGCGGCCGGCACCGCCTGGTATCCGGCCGATCCGCGTGCCCGCGCCGTCGCCGACAAGTGGATGGACTGGACGACCTCCAGTTTCGCCGGGCCGTTTCGCACCGTGTTCTGGGGTGTGCTGCGCACGCCGGCGGAGCGGCAGGACTGGCCGGCGATCCACGCCGCCGTCAAGGAATGCGAAGGGTTGCTGGCGATGGCCGATGAAGCCCTGAAGCAGCAGCCGTACTTATCCGGAAACGAAATCGGCATGGGCGACATTCCGCTGGGCAGTTTCATCTATGCCTGGTTCGAAATGCCCATCGAACGGGCGCCGCTGCCGCACCTGCAGGCCTGGTACGAGCGACTGAAGCAGCGTGCGGCGTACCGCAAGGCGGTCATGACCGCGTTGACTTAATACCTACTATCGACACACTTGACTGTACTTGTGCGGCGACGGCAAGCACCATGGCGCCCATGCGTCGCGGTTGTTTCCCTCGCCGCCGGCTTTTCCCCATTCCATATTTCCTTCTTGGTGCGTAAATCCGATATGAGTTCCGCTCTGTCCATCCGGCAGCTAACCAAAACCTACGGCAACGGGTTCCAGGCCTTGAACGGTATCGATCTGGACGTCGCCGAGGGTGACTTCTTCGCCTTGCTCGGCCCCAACGGCGCCGGCAAGTCCACGACCATCGGCATCCTGTCGACCCTGGTGAACAAGACCAGCGGCACGGTCAACATTTTCGGCAACGACCTGGACAAGAACCCCGCCGCGCTCAAGCGCTCGATCGGCGTGGTGCCCCAGGAGTTCAACTTCAACCAGTTCGAGAAGACCTTCGACATCGTCGTGACCCAGGCCGGCTACTACGGCATCCCGGCGCGGGTCGCCAAGGAGCGCGCCGAGCAGTACCTGACCCAGCTCGGCCTGTGGGACAAGCGCGATGTGCCGTCGCGTTCGCTGTCCGGCGGCATGAAGCGCCGCCTGATGATCGCCCGCGCGCTGATCCACGAGCCGCGCCTGTTGATCCTCGACGAGCCGACCGCAGGCGTCGACATCGAACTGCGCCGCTCGATGTGGAGCTTCCTCACGGAGCTCAACCAGAAGGGCATCACGATCATCCTCACCACGCATTACCTGGAGGAGGCCGAGCAGTTGTGCCGCAACATCGGGATCATCGACCACGGCACCATCGTCGAGAACACCAGCATGCGCCAGCTGCTCGGCCAGCTGCATGTGGAGACCTTCCTGCTCGACCTCAAGAACGGCCTGCAGGCCGCGCCGCAACTGGCCGGTTATCCGTGCCGGCTGGTGGACGGCCACACCCTGGAGGTCCAGGTCGACAAGACCATGGGCATCACCGCGCTGTTCGGCCAACTGGCCCTGCAGAACATCGAAGTGCTGAGCCTGCGCAACAAAACCAATCGCCTCGAGGAGCTGTTCGTGTCTTTGGTCGAGAAGAACCTGTCGAAGGTGGCGGTATGAGTTCCGAACTGCGCCCCAACCTCGTCGCCCTGAACACCATCGTCTACCGCGAAGTCAAACGCTTCACCCGGATCTGGCCGCAGACCCTGCTGCCGCCGGCGATCACCATGGTCCTGTACTTCGTGATCTTCGGCAACCTGATCGGCCGGCAGATCGGCGACATGGGCGGCTTCACCTATATGGAGTACATCGTGCCGGGGCTGATCATGATGTCGGTGATCACCAACTCCTACGGCAACGTGGTGTCGAGCTTCTTCGGCAGCAAGTTCCAGCGTTCCATCGAAGAGCTGATGGTCTCGCCGGTGTCGCCGCACACGATCCTGGTCGGCTACACCCTGGGCGGCGTGCTGCGCGGCCTGATGGTGGGCATCATCGTGACCCTGCTGTCGCTGTTCTTCACCCGCCTGCAGGTGCATCACCTGGGCGTCACCGTGCTGGTGGTGGTGCTGACCGCGACGATCTTCTCGCTGCTGGGCTTCATCAACGCGGTGTTTGCGCGCAACTTCGACGACATCTCGATCATCCCGACCTTCGTGCTGACCCCGCTGACCTACCTGGGCGGCGTGTTCTATTCGATCAGCCTGCTGCCGCCGTTCTGGCAGACCGTGTCGCTGGCCAACCCGGTGCTGCACATGGTCAACGCGTTCCGCTACGGTATCCTCGGCGTGTCGGACATCAGCATCGGCACCGCCATCACGTTCATGCTGGTGGCGACGTTGGCGCTGTACATCGGCTGCGCACGGTTGCTGGTGAGCGGGCGCGGGATGCGCACCTGAGTACCGGTTGCGACCATCGCCGGCCCGCTGGCGATGGCTGCAGGCCAGGCACCCAAAAAACGGCCTCCGGAGATGGAGGCCGTTTGCGTTCATGGCATTCGGTTTCTCTTGCGCCGCGCCCATTGCCGGGCCACCCACCAGCGCCAGTACATCATCACCGTGAAGTAGGCGAGGGCGCCCAGCGCCAGCCCCGTCACCACCGAGCCCAGCAGGAACGGCTTCCACAGGGTGGAGAGTTCGCCGCTGATCCATTCCCAGGTCAGTTCGTCGGGCAGGGTCCTGGCCGGAACGTCCATCAGCCACGCACCGGCCTGATAGGTGCAGAAGAACACCGCCGGCATGGTGATCGGGTTGGTCAGCCAGACCAGGCTGACGGCGATCGGCATGTTGCCGCGCACCATGATCGCCAGCACGGCCGCCACCAGCATCTGCGCCGGGATCGGCAGGAACGCCGCGAACAGGCCGACCGCCATGGCGCGGGCCACCGAGTGGCGGTTGAGGTGCCAGAGGTTGGGGTCATGCAGCAGCGTGCCGAGAAAGCGTAAGGACTTGTGTTCCCTGATGCTCGTCGGGTCGGGCATGTAACGTTTGAATAAGCGCCGGGGCATAAGGCTTCTCGGTCGGTCAAGGCGGCAAGTATGTCTGGATTCTAGAAGCGGCCCATTCAGACTTTGTGACAATTGTTGACGACGTTTGGGGCCCGGATCCGCTATGCCTGAAGGCGGGACTCTCAAGGACGGGCGTATGCGCACAGGGATGATGGCGCTGGCGGCCGGTCTGCTGGCCCCGGTTTTTTTGCCGGCCTTGCCGCCGGTCGGGCTTTTGTGGGCGATGCCGGTGGCGGTGCTGATGCTGCTGCCGTTTCGCGGTTATCCCTTGGCCTTTCTGCTGTTCGGTTTCATGTGGACGGGCCTCGGCGCCCATTGGGCGCTGGACGACCGCTTGCCGGCGGCGCTGGAGGGCGAGACGCGTTGGGTCGAAGGGCGGGTGACCGGCCTGCCGCAGAACGGCGGGGGTGTGGTGCGGTTCGAACTGGCCGACGCCCGTTCGCGCCATGAACGGCTGCCGGCGAAGATGCGCCTGGCCTGGTACGACGGGCCGCCGGTCAACAGCGGCGAGCGCTGGCGTCTGGCGGTGAAGCTCAAGCGCCCGGGCGGCCTGCTCAATCCCGACGCCTTCGATCCGGAAGCCTGGGCGCTGGCGCAGCGCATCGGCGCGACCGGCACGGTCAAGGACGGCCAACGGTTGTCGGCGGCGCAGTGGGCCTGGCGTGACGGCATCCGCCAGCGCCTGCTCGCCGTGGACGCGCAGGGCCGCAACGCCGCGCTGGCGGCGCTGGTGCTGGGCGACGGCTCGGGGCTGGCGCGTGAAGACTGGCAGATCCTGCAGGACACCGGCACCGTGCATTTGCTGGTGATTTCCGGCCAGCACATCGGCCTGTTGGCGGCGGTCGTCTATGGGCTGGTCGCCGGCCTGGCGAGGTGGGGCCTGTGGCCGGTGCGTTGGCCGTGGTTGCCGTGGGCCTGCGCACTGGCGTTCGCGACGGCCCTGGGATACGGCCTGTTGGCCGGGTTCGACGTGCCGGTGCGGCGCGCCTGTGTGATGGTCGCGCTGGTGCTGCTGTGGCGTCTGCGCTTTCGCCATCTGGGCCTGTGGTGGCCGCTGCTGCTGGCGTTCGACGCCGTTTTGCTGATGGATCCGCTGGCCAGCCTGCGCCCGGGGTTCTGGCTGTCGTTCGCGGCGGTGGCGGTGCTGATCTTCACCTTCGGCGGCCGTTTGGGGCCATGGCGATGGTGGCAGACGTGGACGCGGGCGCAGTGGCTGATCGCGCTCGGCCTGTGCCCGGTGCTGTTGGCGCTGGGCTTGCCGGTCAGCCTCAGCGGGCCGCTGGTCAATCTGCTGGCGGTGCCCTGGGTCAGTCTGGCGGTGCTGCCGCCGGCCTTGCTCGGCACGGTGCTGCTGCCGGTTGCGCCGGTGGGGGAAGCCCTGCTGTGGCTGGCCGGCGGGCTGATCGAGGGACTGTTCCGTGGTCTGGCCCTGATCGCCGGGCAATGGCCGGCATGGACGGCCGCCACGGTCGCGGGCTGGGTCTGGGCGCTTGGGGCGCTGGGGGCCGTTCTGCTGCTGTTGCCCAGGGGCGTGCCGATGCGTCCCCTGGGCTGGCCGTTGCTGTTGCTGCTGGCGGTGCCGCCCCGGGAAGGGCTGGACGAGGGCGTCGCCGACGTCTGGCAGTTCGACGTCGGGCAAGGCCTGGCGGTGCTGGTGCGTACCCGCCATCACGCGTTGCTGTATGACGCCGGCCCGCGTATGGGCGATTTCGATGCCGGTGAGCGGGTGGTGCTGCCGGCGCTGCGCAAACTGGATGTCCGGCGGCTGGACCTGTTGTTGCTCAGCCATGCCGACGCCGACCACGCCGGCGGCGGATTGGCGGTGTTGCGCGGCTTGCCCGTCAGCCGGGTGATGAGCGGCGACCCGGCGGGGCTTGCGGGCGGGCTGTACGCCGAGGCCTGCGCCAGCGGCCGGCAATGGCAGTGGGACGGCGTCGTTTTCCGGCTGTGGCAATGGGACGCGGCCCACGACAGCAATCAGCGCTCCTGTGTCCTTCAGGTCGACGCCGCCGGCGAGCGCCTGCTGTTGACCGGCGACATCGATGCCGCCGCCGAGCGCGCCTTGCTCGACAGCCCGTTGGCGCAGCCGGTGCGCTGGTTGCAGGCGCCGCATCACGGCAGCCGCACGTCATCGTCGATGGCGTTGCTCAGGGGATTGCGCCCCGAGTCCGTGCTGATTTCCCGGGGGCAAGGCAATTCGTTCGGCCACCCGCACCCGACCGTGACCGCGCGTTACCGCCATCAGGGCATCCATATCTACGACAGTGCCCGGCACGGCGCCCTCCACCTTCGGCTGGGCCGGTTCCAGCCGCCCCGCGTCCTGCGTCAGCAGGGGCGGTTCTGGCGCGACCCACCGCCGCCGGCCGAGACGCGCCGTTGAGCCGTCACAGGGCACGGTCGTCGGAGCGACGGGTCGTCATCGTGAACCGGTATGGTAAAGTGGCGCACTTTTTCGAGGGGGCTGTCACTGTGTGGGAATTGGTCAAATCCGGCGGCTGGATGATGTTGCCGATCATTCTGAGTTCCATCGCCGCCATGGCGATCGTCGCCGAGCGCCTGTGGACCCTGCGGGCCAGCCGCGTGACCCCGGAGCACCTGCTCGGTCAGGTCTGGGTGTGGATCAAGGACAAGCAGCTCAACAAGGAAAAACTCAAGGAACTGCGCGCCAATTCGCCGCTGGGCGAGATCCTCGCGGCGGGCCTGGCCAACTCCAAGCACGGTCGCGAGATCATGAAGGAGTGCATCGAAGAGGCGGCCGCCCGAGTCATCCACGAGCTGGAGCGCTACGTCAACGCCCTGGGCACCATCGCCGCCATGGCGCCGCTGCTGGGCCTTTTGGGCACGGTGCTGGGCATGATCGACATCTTCAGCGCGTTCACCGGCTCCGGCATGACCACCAACGCGTCCGTGCTGGCCGGCGGCATCTCCAAGGCCCTGATCACCACGGCGGCGGGCCTGATGGTCGGCATTCCGTCGGTGTTCTTCCACCGTTTCCTGCAACGGCGCATCGATGAGCTGGTGGTGGGCATGGAGCAGGAAGCGATCAAGCTGGTCGAGGTGGTGCAGGGCGACCGTGACGTCGACCTGGCCGGAGCCAAAGCGTGAAGTTCCGTCGCAAGCCCCGGGAAACCATCGACATCAACCTCGCGTCGCTGATCGACGTGGTGTTCATCTTGCTGCTGTTTTTCGTCGTGACCACCACGTTCACCCGTGAGACCCAGCTGCGCGTCGACTTGCCGGAAGCGGTCAGCGGTTCGCCCGCCGAAGACCAGCAGGTCAAGCAGTTGGACGTCGCCATCAACGCCGAGGGCGTGTTCTCGGTGAACAACCGGATCCTGCCGAAGAATGATCTGGCGACCCTGATGGAAGCCATGCAGAAGGAATCCAATGGCGACACCAACATGCCGTTGTCGATCAGCGCCGACGGCAAGACCCAGCACCAATCGGTGATCACCGCCATGGACGCGGCCGGCAAGCTTGGCTTCAGCCATCTGCGCATGACCACGGTCGAGGCGGCGCCCAAATCCTGATGGCCATGTCCGATCGATTGCTCGCCGCCTGGTACGAGGGGCATCCGGCCCTGAACCTGCTGCGGCCGCTGGAGTGGCTGTACCGCCGCGTCGTCGACGGCAAGCGCCGGCGTTTCCTGGACGGCGAAGGCGCGATCTATCAGGCGCCGGTGCCGGTGGTCGTGGTCGGCAACATTACGGTCGGCGGCACCGGCAAGACGCCGATGATCCTCTGGCTGATCGAGCACTGCCGGCGCAGCGGCCTGCGGGTCGGCGTGGTCAGCCGCGGCTACGGCGCCCGGCCGCCGGCGTTGCCGTGGCGGGTCGAGGCCGATCAGGGGGCCGACGTGGCCGGCGACGAGCCGTTGCTGATCGTGCGGCGCACCGGTGTGCCGCTGATGATCGACCCCGACCGCAGCGCCGCCGTCAAAGCCTTGCTCGAGAGCGAACCGCTGGACCTGATCCTGTCCGACGACGGCATGCAGCATTACCGTCTGGCCCGGGACCTGGAACTGGTGCTGATCGACGCCGCCCGCGGCCTGGGCAACCGGCGCTGCCTGCCCGCCGGACCGCTGCGCGAACCGGTCGAGCGGCTGCAGAGCGTCGACGGCGTGCTGTACAACGGCGCTGCCGCCGACCGCGACGACGGTTTCGCTTTCCGCCTGCAACCCACGGCGCTGGTCAACCTGCGCAGCGGCGAACGCCGGCCGCTGGATCATTTCCCTGCCGGCCAGGCCCTGCACGCGGTGGCCGGGATCGGCAATCCGCAACGTTTCTTCAATACCCTCGAAGCGCTAGACTGGCGACCTGTTCCGCATGCGTTTGCCGACCACGCCGAGTACAGCGTGCAGGCCTTGAATTTCACGCCGTCATTGCCGTTGGTGATGACCGAGAAGGACGCGGTGAAGTGCCGTGCCTTCGCCGCCGCCGACTGGTGGTACCTGGCGGTCGATGCCGTGCCGTCGCCGGCCTTCGTGGCCTGGTTCGACACCCAACTGATGCGCCTGCTGCCGGATCGGCTTTTGCCTTAAACCGTTTTCATCCAGGGAATGTTCATGGACACCAAACTGCTCGACATCCTCGCGTGCCCCGTCTGCAAAGGCCCGCTCAAGCTCAGCGCCGACAAGACCGAACTGATCAGCAAGGGCGCAGGCCTGGCCTACCCGATCCGCGACGGCATCCCGGTGATGCTCGAAAGCGAAGCCCGCACCCTGACCAGCGACGAGCGCCTGGACAAATGAGCACAGCGTTCACCGTCGTCATTCCGTCGCGCTTCGCCTCCACCCGCCTGCCGGGCAAGCCGTTGCTGCCGATCGCCGGCAAGCCGATGATCCAGCATGTCTGGGAACAGGCGAGCAAGAGCGGCGCCGACCGCGTGGTGGTGGCCACCGACGATGCGCGCATCGTCGAGGCCTGCAACGCGTTCGGCGCCGAAGTGGTGCTGACCCGCGAAGACCACAACTCCGGCACCGACCGCCTGGCCGAAGTGGCCGCGAAACTGGGCCTGGCGCCGGACGCCATCGTGGTCAACGTGCAGGGCGACGAGCCGTTGATCCCGCCGAGCGTGATCGATCAGGTGGCCGCCAACCTCGCGGCCCACACCGAGGCGCGCATGGCCACCCTGGCCGAGCCGATCGAGGACGTGGACACCCTGTTCAACCCCAACGTGGTCAAGGTCGTCAGTGACCTCAACGGCCTGGCGCTGACCTTCAGCCGCGCCACCCTGCCGTGGGCCCGCGACGCGTTCGCCAAGAGCCGCGAGCAACTGCCGGAGGGCGTGCCGTACCGCCGCCACATCGGCATCTATGCCTACCGCGCCGGGTTCCTCCAGGACTTCGTGAACTGGGGCCCGTGCTGGCTTGAGAACACCGAGTCCCTGGAGCAGCTGCGTGCCCTGTGGCACGGCGTGCGCATCCACGTGGCCGATGCGTTGATCGCGCCGCCGACGGGGGTCGACACCGCCGAGGACCTCGAGCGCGTCCGTCGCCTGCTGGAGGCCTGATGCGCGTTCTGTTCGTGTGTCTGGGCAACATCTGCCGCTCGCCCACCGCCGAAGGTGTATTGCGCCACAAACTGCGCGAAGCGGGGCTGGCGGGGCAGGTCGAAGTGGCCTCCGCCGGCACCGGCGACTGGCACGTCGGCAACCCGCCGGACAAGCGCAGCCAGGCCGCGGCCAAACTGCGCGGCTACGACCTGTCGGCCCAGCGGGCGCAGCAGGTCAGCCGCGCCGACTTCGCCAGCTACGACCTGATTCTGGCGATGGACAACAGCAACCTGCGCAACCTCAAGGCGATGCAGCCGTCCACCGGTAAGGCCGAACTGGACCTGTTCCTGCGCCGCTACGAAGGTGAGGTCGATGAAGTGCCGGATCCGTACTACGACGGCGATCAAGGGTTCGAGCAAGTGCTGGACCTGATCGAGCGCGCCTGCGACCGGTTGCTGATCGAAGTGAAGGGGCGGTTATGAGTCTGTCGGTGCAACCGCAGGTTTCCCTGAAACCGTTCAATACCTTTGGCGTAGACGTGCGGGCGCAACTGTTCGCCGAAGCCCGCAACGACGCCGACGTGCGCGAGGCCCTGGCTTATGCGGCGGCGCAGCAGCTGCCGCTGCTGGTGATCGGCGGCGGCAGCAACCTGCTGCTGACGGCGGATGTGCCGGCGCTGGTGCTGCGCATGGTCAGCCGCGGGATCCGGGTGGTCGGCGAGGACGGCGACCGCGTGGTGCTGGAGGCCGAGGCGGGCGAGCCGTGGCATCCGTTCGTGCAGCACACGCTGGCGCTGGGCCTGTCGGGCCTTGAGAACCTCAGCCTGATCCCCGGCACCGTCGGGGCGGCGCCGATGCAGAACATCGGCGCCTACGGCGTCGAGATCAAGGACGTGTTCGCCGGCCTCACGGCGCTGGATCGCCAGACCGGCGAACTGCGCGACTTCACGCTGGCGGAGTGCGGGTTCGCTTACCGCGACAGCGTGTTCAAGCAACATCCTGGCCGTTGGCTGATCCTGCGGGTGCGCTTCAACCTGAACCGGGCGGCCCACCTGCACCTGGAATACGGGCCGGTGCGTCAGCGCCTGACCGAACAGGGCATCGAGCAGCCTACCCCCAGCGACGTGAGCCACGCCATCTGCAGCATCCGCAGCGAGAAACTGCCGGATCCGGCGGTGCTCGGCAATGCCGGCAGTTTCTTCAAGAACCCGCTGGTGCCGGCGCAGACGGCGGCGCAGATCAAGGCGCAGCACCCGGACCTGGTGGCCTATCCGCAGGCGGACGGTCAGGTGAAGCTGGCCGCCGGCTGGCTGATCGAGCGGGCAGGGTGGAAGGGTTTCCGCGAGGGCGACGCCGGGGTGCACAAGCTGCAGGCTCTGGTGCTGGTCAACTACGGCGCGGCCACCGGCCTGCAACTGTTCGACCTGGCGCAACGCATCCAGAAAGACATTGCAGAACGTTTCAATGTCGAGCTGGAAATGGAGCCCAACCGGTATTGAGGCTACGCTTCCAAGGCCCGGCCCAAAGCCCTGCACCGGACACCGGTGCAGGGCTTTTTTGTTAATGCTGGGTTAACTTAGCGAGCTAACGATGCAAGTCATTTGCTCCACCGAAGGCCCGGTGCAGACGCATCCCGTCGGCACAAGAGAGCCGCATTAGCCTGAGTCGATCTGCACGAACCACCGCCGTGCCTGCGGCGGCAGATTGCTCGACCCCATAACCTCCATGAATATGCGGGCGTGCCCATGATTACCCTGAAGCTCAACGGTCAAGACCATCAACTCGACGTCGGCGAAGACATGCCGCTGCTGTGGGCGATCCGCGACGTCGCCGGCTACAGCGGCACCAAGTTCGGCTGCGGCATGGGCCTGTGCGGCGCGTGCACCATCCATATCGACGGCTCGCCCGCCCGCAGCTGCATCACGCCGATCGGATCGGTGGCCGGGCAGGACGTGACCACCCTCGACAACCTGCATGCCGACCCTGTGGGCCGGATCGTCCAGCAGGCCTGGCTCGACACCGCCGTGGCCCAGTGCGGCTACTGCCAGGGCGGGCAGATCATGTCCGCCACCGCATTGCTTAAGGTAAACCCGAACCCCAGCGACGAGCAGATCGAAGAGGCGATGGTCGGTAACATTTGCCGCTGCGGCACTTACAACCGGATCAAGACCGCCATCCGCCAGGCGTCCACCCACCTGAAGGAGGCCAAGGCATGAGCCGTCTACCGAGCGATTTCGCCCTGAGCAATCTCAGTCGCCGGGGCTTTCTCAAAGGCGTCGGCGCGACCGGCGCCCTGGTGCTGGCGGCGAGCTGGGGCTGGCAGGACGCCCTGGCCGAGGACAAACCCAAGCAGTTCGGCGCCGACGGCATGCCCAACGGCTGGGTGGACGATCCGAAGGTCTACGTCAGCATTGCCGCCGACGGCACGGTGACCGTGGTGTGCAACCGTTCGGAAATGGGCCAGGGCGTGCGCACCAGCCTGAGCCTGGTGGTCGCCGATGAGCTGGAGGCCGACTGGGCCCACGTGAAGGTGCAGCAGGCGCCGGGCGATGAAGTGCGTTTCGGCAACCAGGACACCGACGGTTCGCGCAGCATGCGCCACTGGTACGAGCCGATGCGCCGTTGCGGCGCCGCCGCCCGCACGATGCTCGAACAGGCGGCCGCCACCCAGTGGAAGGTGCCCGTGAGCGAATGCCATGCGCAGCTGCACAAGGTCATTCACCAACCGTCCGGGCGCGAGCTGGGCTACGGCGAGCTCGCTGCCGCCGCCAGCGCGTTGGCGGTGCCGGCCCGTGACAGCCTGCGGCTCAAGCAGCCGTCGGAGTTCCGCTACATCGGCAAGGAGGGCACCAAAGCCATCGACGGCGCCGACATCGTCAACGGCCGCGCCGTGTACGGGGCCGACGTGCATTTCGACGGCATGCTGTTCGCCGTCATCGCCCGGCCGGCGGTGTATGGCGGCACCGTCCGCGCGGTGGACGACAGCGCCGCGCTGAAGGTGCCGGGGGTGCTCAAGGTCATCTGGATCGAAGGCCGTCCGTTGCCTTCGGAGTTCCAGCCGCTGGGTGGCGTCGCCGTGGTGGCCAGCAACACCTGGGCGGCGCTCAAGGGCCGCGAAGCCCTGAAGATCGAGTGGGACGACGGGCCCAATGCCAGCTACGACTCGGTGGCCTACCGCAAGACGCTGGAAGCCGCTTCGCTGAAGCCGGGCAAGGTGGTGCGCAACACCGGCGACGTCGACAAGGCCATCGCCGGAGCGGCCGGCACCCTGGAAGCCTCCTATTACCTGCCGCACCTGGCGCAGGCGCCGATGGAGCCGATGGTCGCCGTCGCCCGCTACAAGGACGGCACCTGCCAAGCCTGGGCGCCGAGCCAGGCGCCCCAGGTCACCCGCGAGCGGATCGCCGAGCGTCTGGGGCTGCCGTTCGACAACGTCACCTTCAACGTCACCCTGCTCGGCGGCGGCTTTGGCCGCAAATCCAAGCCGGACTTCGTGATCGAAGCCGCGATCCTGGCCAAGGAATTCCCCGGCAAAGCGGTGCGGGTGCAGTGGACGCGGGAAGACGACATCCATCATTCGTATTTCCACACCGTCTCTGCCGAGTACCTCAAGGCCGGCGTGGGCAAGGACGGCTTGCCGTCCGCCTGGCTGCACCGCACGGTGGCGCCGAGCATCAGCGCATTGTTCGCGCCGGGCATGAACCACGAGGCGGCATTCGAGCTGGGCATGGGCTTCACCAACATGGCGTACGCGATCCCCAACGTACGCCTGGAGAACCCTGAAGCCGCCGTGCACACCCGGGTGGGCTGGTATCGCTCGGTGTCCAACATTCCCCATGGCTTCGCGATCCAGAGCTTCGTCGATGAACTGGCGCACAGGGCCGCTGAGGATCCGCTCCAGTACCAGGTCAGGCTGCTCGGCCCGGACCGGCAGATCGACCCGCGCACCCTGAGCGAAGAGTGGAACTACGGCGAATCCCCGGAGCGCTATCCGATCGACACCGGGCGCATGCGCACGGTGCTGGAAACCGCAGCCAAGGCCGCCGGCTGGGGCCGCAAGCTGCCCAAAGGGCGCGGGCTGGGGCTGGCGGTGCATTACAGCTTCGTCACCTACGTGGCGGCGGTGATCGAGGTGGAGGTCAAGGACGACGGCACGCTGATCGTGCACAAGGCCGACATCGCCGTGGACTGCGGACCGCAGATCAACCCCGAGCGGATCCGCTCGCAGTTCGAAGGGGCCTGTGTGATGGGGCTGGGCAATGCCGTGTGGGGCGAAATCAGCTTCAAGGACGGCAAGGTGCAGCAGGACAACTTCCATATGTATGAAGTGGCGCGCATGTCCCTGGCGCCGAAGGAGGTGGCGGTGCACCTGGTCACGCCGCCGGGCGAGGTGCCGCTGGGCGGCGTCGGCGAACCGGGCGTGCCGCCGATTGCGCCGGCGCTGTGCAACGCGATCTTCGCCGCCACCGGCCGGCGGATCCGCAGCCTGCCGGTGCGCTACCAGCTGCAGGGCTGGCAAAAGGCGCAGGCGTGATGGACAGCGTCGATCTCAACGTCCTGCGCAGCGTGCTCCAGTGGCGCCGCGCCGGGCAACGGGTGGTGCTGTTCAGCGTGGTGCAGACCTGGGGCACCGCGCCCCGGGCGCCCGGCGCGATGCTGGCGCTGCGTGAGGATGGCGTGGTGATCGGCTCGGTGTCCGGCGGTTGCGTCGAGGACGATCTGATCGCCCGTCTGCACGACGGCCGGATCCCTGCCGGCGGGCCGCCGGTGCAGTTGATCACCTATGGCGTGACCCAGGAGGAGGCGGCCCGCTTCGGCCTGCCTTGCGGCGGCACCTTGCGCCTGACCGAGGAGCGGGTCGGTGATCCGGCCTGGGTCGCCGAATTGATCGCCCGTTGCGATAACCATGAAATCGTTGCCCGGACACTGAATGTCGAGACGGGTGAGGTGACGTTGCAGGCGGCCGGCAAGCACGACTCGCTGGCCTTCGACGGCCGGATCCTGCGCGCGATCTATGGCCCGCGCTGGCGGCTGTTGCTGATCGGCGCCGGGCAACTGTCGCGTTATGTGGCCGAGATGGCGCGGCTGCTGGATTTCGAAGTGCTGGTCTGCGATCCGCGCACGGAGTTCGTGCAGGATTGGGAAGAGTTGCACGGGCGGTTCATCCCCGGCATGCCGGATGACGCCGTGCTGAGCATCCAGGCCGATGAACGCACGGCGATTGTGGCCTTGACCCACGACCCGCGCCTCGACGACATGGCGTTGCTCACGGCGCTCGACTCCAGGGCGTTTTACGTCGGCGCCCTCGGCTCGCGGGTCAACAGCCGCAAACGGCGCGACAACCTGGCTGAGCTAGGCTTGTCGGAACAGGCCATCGCCCGCTTGCACGGTCCGATCGGCCTGCCCATCGGCAGCCATTCCCCGGCGGAGATCGCCTTGTCGTTGCTGGCGGAAATCGTGGCTCTGAAAAACGGCGCCGGGCAGAAACAGAAAGAGGCAATGGAGAGCGTATGAGTCGATCCATCGGCGTGATTGTGCTCGCGGCAGGCGAGGGCAGACGGTTTCGCGAAGTGGCAGGGGCCGACAAGGACAAGCTGCTGGCCGATTGCACCGGGCGTGACGGCGCGGTGCGTTCGGTGATCGAGCAGGCGCTGGTGAATCTGCCGGCGGAACTCGACAGGCGCGTGCTGGTGACCACTGAAGCGCGCCCGCAAGCCATGCGCATGGCCCAGGCCTATGGCTGTGACATCGTTTCGATCGAGTCCACCGGGATGGGCGACAGCATTGCGGCAGGGGTTGCGGCATGTCCTGATCTGGACGGTTGGCTGATTGTGCTGGGCGACATGCCGTTCATCCTGCCGTCGAGCATCGAGCGGGTGGTGGCTGCCATCGCTGACGATGGCGTCAGTGTGCCGGTGTTCAACGGCGAGTACGGGCATCCGGTCGGATTTGGCCGCGTGTTCGGGCCGAAGTTGCAGGCGTTGTCCGGCGATCGGGGCGCCAGGCCGTTGTTTGTCCAAGGGCGGGTGGTGGAGGTGGCGGTGGATGATCCCGGGGTGTTGTGGGACATCGATGTGCCCCAGGCGTTGCTTTTCACGCCATCCTGACGTGCCCCTGCAGGAGCGAGCCTGCTCGCGATAGCACTGGATCAGTGACGCCAATGCCGACTGATGCACCCCTATCACGAGCCGGCTCGCTCCTACAGGGGGATTCGCAGTTCGCGCAGGCAATAAAAAGCCCCGCCTGGATCACCAGGCGGGGCTTTTTAACGGCTGTCGGAATCAGACGAGCGGTTTGCTCTCGTGTTCTTTTTCCTCGGACCGTTCGTGTTGCTCGACCGCTTCCTGTACGGAGCGCGGCGCTTCGTCGATCACGGACTCAACCGGCGCAGCGGCTTCTTCGGCGACCGGGGCAGGGGCTGCCTCGACCACGGTTTCGGCGACCGGCTCTACGGCGGCAACGGTTGCGGCAGCGGCGGCTGCTGCAGCTGCTTCGGCTTCACGCTTGCGGCGACGCACTTCACGTGGATCGTTCGGTGCGCGGCCGCTCGGGCTCAGGGCGCTGGCCGGAGCCGCTTCTACCGCAGGTGCGGGTGCTTCGGCAACGACTGGCGCCTCTTCAACCGCTGGAGCCGGCTCGACAGCCACTTCCTCTACCTTGGCTTCTTCAACCGGCGCTGCTTCAACGGCAGGCGCAGGCGCTTCGGCCTCGGCAGGTTCGGCAGCAGGCTCGGCGGCCCAGTTGAATGCGGTCTGCTCTTCGCGGACTTCACGCACGGTTTCGGTCACGGTCTCAGCGACGGTTTCGACGACCGACTCTTCGACAACGACCGGCGCCTCGACGACAGCGGCTGGTTCGGCGACCGCTTCAGCCTGAGGCTGTTCTTCGCGGGCCGGAGCCACTTCGACTTCCGGTGCGGCAATCACTTCTACCGGCGAGGTCGCTTCGACGACCGGCGCTTCCACTGGCGCAGCGTCCTGAACGGCGGCGGTGGCGCGCTCAGCCTGCTCGTTGGCCTCGGCTTCGGCCGGTGCGCTGATCACGGTGCCGGCGACGGCAGCGGTGACCGCCAGGCCGGCGGCCAGGTCGGCAGCGGCTGGGGTCGGTACGTTTTCGCCGGATTCGGACTCTTCCGAACCTTCGATCACGTTGCCGTTGGCATCACGCTGACGCTCGCGACGGTTGCTGCGACGGCGCTGGCCACGGGAACGACGGCGTGGGCGGTCGCCTTCGGCGCTTTCCGAACCGTCTTCCGGCAGTTGCTCTTCGCCGACGACCGGTTGTGCGTTCAGTTCCTCTTCCGCCACGGCGGCAGCGGCCTGCTCGGCACGCGGTTGACGCTCTTCGCGCGGAGGACGCGGTGCACGCTCTTCGCGTGGCTGGCGCGCCGGACGCTCTTCAGCGGTGGCGGCGGCCGGTGCGGCATCCAGAGGCTCGCGCAGTTCGCGTACGCGCTCTTCGCGTTCGCCGCGTGGCTTGCGGTCTTCGCGCGGTGCACGTGGGGCACGTTCTTCACGCGGGGCACGCGGTGCGCGCTCTTCGCGGGCGGCCGGCGCATCGTCACGGGATTCGCGAGGCTCACGCAGTTCACGTGGCTCACGGGCTTCGCGTGGCTGACGCTCTTCACGAGGCTCGCGCGGTGCGCGTTCTTCACGTGGAGCGCGCTCTTCGCGCGGCTTGCGGTCTTCGTCGCGGCGACCGTTACGGTTGCGGCTCTGTTGACGGCCGTTGCGGCGTTCTTCGTTGCGGGCAGGGCGTTCGGTGGCCGGTTTTTCGACCGCGACCGGAGCGGCAGGCTCTTCCTTGCTGGCGAACAGGCTGACCAGGGACTTCACCAGGCCCTTGAACAGGCTTGGCTCAGGCGCAGCGACAGGGGCCGGGGCCACAGGAGCCGGGGCGGCGGCTTCGGTCGGAACCGGAGCGTTGGCGCGGGCCGGAGCGGTCTTGACGGCCGCTTCCTGGCGCACCAGGGTGCGGGTCGCAGCGGTCGGCTGGGCTTCTTCGGCTTCAGCGGCCGCAGCGGCGATTTCGTAGCTGGACTGGCTGTTCGCCGCTTCCGGGTTGTCGTCGCGCAGGCGCTGAACTTCGAAATGCGGGGTTTCGAGGTGGTCGTTCGGCAGGATGACGATGCGGGCGCGGGTGCGCAGTTCGATCTTGGTGATCGAGTTGCGTTTTTCGTTGAGCAGGAACGCCGCCACCGGGATCGGCACCTGGGCGCGGACTTCGGCGGTGCGGTCTTTCAGGGCTTCTTCTTCGATCAGGCGCAGGATCGCCAGGGACAGCGACTCGACGTCACGGATGATGCCGGTGCCGCTGCAGCGCGGGCAGACGATGCCGCTGCTTTCGCCCAGGGACGGACGCAGGCGCTGACGGGACATCTCCAGCAGGCCGAAGCGCGAGATGCGGCCGATCTGCACGCGGGCGCGGTCGGCTTCCAGGCATTCGCGGACTTTCTCTTCCACGGCGCGCTGGTTCTTGGCCGGGGTCATGTCGATGAAGTCGATGACGATCAGGCCGCCGATGTCGCGCAGGCGCAGCTGACGGGCGATCTCTTCGGCGGCTTCGAGGTTGGTCTGCAGGGCGGTCTCTTCGATGTCGCTGCCTTTGGTGGCGCGCGCCGAGTTGATGTCGATGGACACCAGGGCTTCGGTCGGATCGATGACGATGGAGCCGCCGGACGGCAGTTCGACGACGCGCTGGAAAGCGGTTTCGATCTGGCTTTCGATCTGGAAGCGGTTGAACAGCGGCACGCTGTCTTCGTACAGCTTGATCTTGCTGGCGTACTGCGGCATCACCTGACGGATGAAGGTCAGGGCTTCGTCCTGGGCTTCGACGCTGTCGATCAGCACTTCGCCGATGTCCTGGCGCAGGTAGTCGCGGATGGCGCGGATGATGACGTTGCTTTCCTGGTAGATCAGGAACGGCGCGGAACGGTCCAGCGAGGCTTCCTTGATGGCGGTCCACAGCTGCAGCAGGTAGTCGAGGTCCCACTGCATCTCTTCGCTGCTGCGGCCGAGGCCGGCGGTGCGCACGATCAGGCCCATGTCGGCCGGGGCCACCAGGCCGTTCAGCGCTTCGCGCAGCTCGTTGCGCTCTTCGCCTTCGATGCGGCGGGAGATGCCGCCCGCGCGCGGGTTGTTCGGCATCAGGACGAGGTAACGGCCGGCCAGGCTGATGAAGGTGGTCAGGGCGGCGCCCTTGTTGCCACGCTCTTCTTTCTCGACCTGGACGATGACTTCCTGGCCTTCGCTCAGGACGTCCTTGATGTTGACGCGGCCTTCGGGGGCTTTCTTGAAGTATTCGCGGGAAATTTCTTTGAGGGGCAGGAAGCCGTGGCGCTCGGAGCCGAAATCGACGAAGGCGGCCTCCAGGCTTGGCTCGATGCGAGTGATGCGGCCCTTGTAGATGTTGGCCTTCTTCTGCTCGCGGGCACCGGACTCGATGTCCAGGTCGTAGAGGCGCTGGCCGTCTACCAGGGCAACACGCAACTCTTCGGGTTGAGTTGCGTTAATCAGCATTCTTTTCATGTAGTACCGTCGGTTTCCGGGCTGCCGGAAACGGCGTTCGGCACACACGACTTCTCACGGTCGGTGTCAGGTGCGTCGGGAGTGGCTGGCCATTCCCGTGTCCAGCGATGTCCGGCCTGTGGCGCGGGTATCGCGACGTACGCGTCCTGCTTGCTGTGGCTACTTAAGCACTCAGTCAGGAGGAGGAATCAACCGGCGGCTGCGGACGGGATAAAGCGTCTTGATAAAGCCTGTCGCTACGCAGTCCAGCGGTTGTGCATCTCCACCCTACACGTATCCCTGATAATTCGGGTGCTGCCGCGCGCAGAATCCGCAGCGGGTTGGCATTTACCGTGAGCTCCGGTTTGGGGAGGTCACGCATCATGGCTTTTCAGGCGATGTTTCCGACGCCTTCGCTCGGGGTCATCCGCAGACGACTGCACTTTGTGAACTGGCCATGAATATGGCGCGCCTGGCGAGTGGAAACTCTGCCTGGCGGCGTGAATCAGGCCTCATGTCACCTGCGCTCGTTGCATCTGCAAACTCCACCGTTACGTAGCGAAAGCCCCGTAGGACGGCCTTGCGTCCTGGTGAATTGCGTTGGTCAGGGCCGGTCTTTGACCGTGGTTCCGCTGTCCAGGCCGCTTTTGGCGGCGTTCGCGACTATAGCAGCAATGATTAAGTGCTTCAATTCCATAAAAATTGTTATCATCCGCGCCATGACGACTACGACCCCTCCGACTTCCGGCGTTCAAATGCTTGAGGTCTCGCCGGAATATGCCGGCCAACGAATCGACAATTTCCTTCTCGCCCGCCTCAAGGGCGTGCCCAAGACATTGATTTACCGCATTTTGCGCAAGGGCGAAGTGCGCGTGAACAAGGGGCGGATCAAACCTGAGTACAAGCTGCAGGCCGGTGATGTGGTGCGCGTTCCGCCGGTTCGCGTGCCTGAGCGCGACGAGCCCGTGCCGGTCGCCCAGGGCCTGCTGCAACGCCTGGAAGAGTCGATCGTCTACGAAGACAAGGCCCTGATCGTGATCAACAAGCCTGCCGGCATTGCGGTCCACGGCGGCAGCGGGCTGAACTTCGGCGTGATCGAGGCCTTTCGTCAGTTGCGTCCGGATGCCAAGGAGCTGGAGCTGGTGCACCGCCTCGACCGCGACACCTCCGGCCTGCTGATGATCGCCAAGAAACGCAGCATGCTGCGCCATCTGCACGAGCAACTGCGCGGCGACGGCGTCGACAAGCGGTATATGGCGCTGGTGCGCGGCCATTGGGCCACGTCGATCAAGCAGGTGCGTGCGCCGTTGCTCAAGAGCAACCTGCGTTCCGGTGAGCGCATGGTCGAGGTCAACGACGAGGGCAAGGAGGCGTTGACCGTGTTCAAGGTGCTGCGCCGCTTCGGCGAGTTCGCCACCATGGTCGAGGCCAAGCCGGTGACCGGGCGTACCCACCAGATCCGCGTGCACACCCTGCATGCCGGGCATTGCATCGCCGGCGACAGCAAGTACGGCGATGACGATTTCACCAAGGAAATCCGCGAGCTGGGCGGCAAGCGTCTGTTTCTGCATGCGTACATGCTGACGGTGCCGCTGCCAGACGGCGGTGAACTGAAATTGCAGGCCCCGGTGGACGACATGTGGGCCAAGACCGTGGAGCGACTCAGTGCGGCACCCTGACTATGAGCTGCTGATCTTCGATTGGGACGGCACGCTGGCCGATTCCATCGGTCGGATCGTCGAGGCGATGCACGTCGCCTCCGAGCGTTCCGGCTTTGAACTGCGCGATGATTCTGCCGTCAAGGGCATCATCGGGCTGGGGTTGCCCGAGGCGATCCGCACCCTGTACCCGGAGATCGGCGATGACGAACTGATCGCGTTCCGCGGGCACTACGCCGATCACTACATCGCTGCCGAAGCCGTGCCTTCGCCGCTGTTCGAAGGCGTGGCCGAATCGCTGGAGTCGTTCCGCGCCGACGGTTACCGCCTGGCGGTGGCGACCGGCAAGGCCCGGCGCGGCCTGGATCGGGTGTTGAGGGCGCATGGCTGGGAAGATTATTTCGATATCACCCGCGCCGCCGACGAGACCGCGAGCAAGCCGCACCCGCTGATGTTGGAGCAGATCCTCGCCCATTGCGGCGTGGAGCCTGCGCAGGCGCTGATGGTCGGGGACTCTTCCTTCGATCTGCAGATGGCGCGCAACGCCGGCATGGGCTCGGTGGCGGTCAGTTACGGCGCTCAGCCGGTCGAGGCGTTGCAGGTGTTCGAGCCGCGCCTGACGATCGATCGCTTTTCCCAATTGCATGCCTGGCTGGGGCAGCAGGCCTAATACGTTTTCGCTGGGGTGGATGGCATGACCGACGAATGGAAAGCACCGGCCAAGGCAAGTGCCGACGACGGTGACGCAAAGAGCTGGAAGCTGCTGGAGAAGACCCTCCTGGCCAGCGTGCAGGAACAGCGCCGTTCGCGGCGCTGGGGGATCTTCTTCAAGCTGCTGACGTTCGTGTACCTGTTTGTCGCGTTGATCCTGTTCACGCCGCTGATGGACATGGAAAGGAGCGCCACCCGTGGCCCGAACTACACGGCGCTGATCGACATCAACGGCATGATCGCCGACAAAGAGCCCGCCAGTGCCGACAACATCGTCGGCAGCCTGAGGGCGGCGTTCGAGGACAAGAAGGTCAAGGGCGTGATCCTGCGGATCAACAGCCCGGGCGGCAGTCCGGTGCAGTCGGGGTACGTGTACGACGAGATCAAGCGTCTGCGCGGCCTCAATCCGGACACCAAGCTGTATGCGGTGATTTCCGACCTTGGGGCTTCCGGTGCCTACTACATCGCCAGCGCGGCGGACCAGATCTATGCCGACAAGGCCAGCCTGGTGGGCTCCATCGGCGTGACGGCGGCGGGTTATGGTTTCGTCGGCACGATGGAGAAACTGGGGGTCGAGCGGCGCACCTACACCTCCGGCGAGCACAAGTCGTTCCTGGATCCGTTCCAGCCGCAGAAGCCTGAAGAGACCGCGTTCTGGCAGGGTGTGCTGGACACCACGCATCAGCAGTTCATCAACAGCGTCAAGAAGGGGCGTGGCGACCGGCTCAAGGACAAGGAGCATCCTGAGCTCTTTTCCGGCCTGGTCTGGTCCGGCGAGCAGGCCTTGCCGCTGGGGTTGATCGACGGGCTGGGCAACGCCAGTTCGGTGGCCCGTGACGTGATCGGCGAAAAGGAACTGGTGGACTTTACGGTGCAGGAATCGCCGTTCGACCGTTTCTCCAAGAAGCTCGGCGCCAGCGTAGCCGAGCAGTTGGCGATGTGGATGGGCTTTCACGGCCCGTCGTTGCGCTGAGCGCTCGCTGACAGCGGAAACCGGCCTTGAGGGCCGGTTTTTTGTGGTTACGGGATTTGCACGCCTTCGGCCAGCAGCATGTCGGTCAGGCGGATCAGCGGCAGGCCGACCAGGCTGGTGGCGTCCGGGCCTTCGGTGCGCCGGAACAGGCTCACGCCCAGTCCTTCGGCCTTGAAGCTGCCGGCGCAGTCGTACGGCTGTTCGGCGCGCAGGTAGCGTTCGATGCGGGCCTCGTCCAGGGTGCGCATGTGCACGGTGAAAGGGACGCAGTCGATCTGGCAGTGGCCCGTGCGGCTGTTGAGCAGGGCCAGGCCGGTGAGGAAGGTGACGCTGGCGCCGCTGGCGGCCAGCAGTTGTTCGCGGGCCTTTTCGAAGGTGTGCGGCTTGCCGATGATCCGCTCGCCGAGCACGGCGACCTGGTCGGAGCCGATGATCAGGTGGTCGGGACGGCTGTCGGCGAGGGCGCGGGCCTTCTCTTCGGCGAGGCGCTTGACCAGCTCGAGGGCGGACTCGCCCGGGCGATGGCTTTCGTCGATGTCCGGCGAGCGGCAGGTGAACGGCAGGCGCAGGCGGCTGAGCAATTCCCGGCGGTACGTCGAGCTTGAAGCGAGTAATAAAGGCAGCATTCGCGTCTCCTGAGGCAGGGGCGGGATTCTAGCGGAGGCAGGCAACTGACGGACAGGGCGGAATTTCCTTTGACATGGGCGGGGGCATCCCTATAATGCTGCGCCTATGTTGAATGACCCGATTCCACCTCACGTTGACCCGCGCAAATTGGCTGATCGTGGCGCCACCCTTCAAGGTGAGCTGCTGCTGGCCGATTTGGAGAGACTCTGCGACCCGCTTTCCGACGATGTCGGTACGGTGCAGGCCAAATTCGTTTTTGAACGAGATGAACGTAACGCCGTGGTGATCCACAGCGTTATCGACACTGAAGTCAAAATGGTTTGCCAGCGTTGTCTTGAGCTGGTCACCCTGCCGATCCACAGCGAATGCAGTTACGCGGTGGTGAAGGAGGGTGCGAATACCCAGTCGTTACCGAAAGGTTATGACGTGCTGGAACTGGGCGAAGATCCTTTGGATCTGCAGTCACTGATCGAGGAAGAGCTTCTGCTCGCCTTGCCCATTGTGCCTGCTCATCATCCGGAAGAATGCCAGCAGCCGGCGGGCGCAGATGAGCCCGAGCCGAGCGAGGACGAGGTAACGCGGTCCAACCCGTTCAGTGTATTGGCGCAGTTAAAGCGTGACCCAAACGTTTAGGAGTTAATCAATTATGGCTGTTCAGCAGAACAAAAAATCCCGCTCTGCCCGTGACATGCGCCGTTCGCACGACGCTCTCGAGGCGAATGCTCTGTCCGTGGAAAAAACCACCGGTGAAGTACACCTGCGTCACCACGTATCGCCAGAAGGCGTATACCGTGGCCGTAAAGTGATCGACAAGGGCGCCGACGAGTAATCACTTGTCCGCTCAAGTCATCGCGATTGACGCAATGGGCGGGGACTTCGGTCCCCGCAGCATTGTTCAGGCCAGCCTTGCTTGCCTCTCCGCCACACCCTCGCTGCACCTGACCCTCGTCGGTCAACCCTCCCTGCTTGAAGAACTGCTCAGCGGCCAGTCGGCTGCGGATCGCGCGCGCCTGACGATCATGCCGGCGTCCGAAGTCGTCACCATGGACGAAAAACCCGCCCAGGCCCTGCGCGGCAAGCCAGACTCGTCGATGCGCGTCGCCCTTGAGCTGCTGCGCGACGGCAAGGCCCAGGCCTGCGTCAGCGCCGGCAACACCGGTGCGCTGATGGCGCTTTCCCGTTTCGTGCTCAAGACCTTGCCCGGCATCGACCGACCGGCGATGGTCGCCGCCATCCCGACCCAGAAAGGCTATTGCCAGTTGCTCGACCTGGGCGCCAACGTCGACTGCAGCGCCGAGCATCTGCTGCAGTTCGCGGTGATGGGCTCGGTGGCGGCGCAGACCCTGGGCATCGCACGTCCGCGGGTGGCGTTGCTGAACATCGGCACCGAAGACATCAAGGGCAACCAGCAGGTCAAGCTGGCGGCCACATTGCTGCAGGCGGCCCGGGGCATCCATTACGTCGGATTCGTCGAGGGGGACGGGCTGTACCGGGGCGAGGCGGATGTCGTGGTGTGCGACGGCTTCGTCGGCAACATCCTGCTCAAGTCCAGCGAAGGCCTGGCGGCGATGATCGCGGCGCGGATCGAGGCGCTGTTCAGGAAAAACCTGGCGTCCCGTGCGGTCGGCGCGCTGGCGTTGCCGTTGATGAAGCGTTTGCAGGCCGATCTGGCCCCGGCGCGGCACAACGGGGCGAGTTTTCTCGGGTTGCAGGGCATTGTGGTGAAAAGTCACGGTTCGGCAGGGGTGCAGGGCTTTCAGAGCGCGATTTCGCGCGCATTGATCGAGATTCAGGAGAATCTTCCCGAGCGCCTGCACGGCCGTCTGGGGGATTTGTTGTCTTAGGCGTTTTCGTCGGACAATGCTTAAATGTGACCGCCCGGTTCAAAGGGCCATCCAACTGTCAGTTTCTTGCGTCCCCCGGCGGGGCGCCAATTCTTCGACGACAAGATCATTAGGGGCTTGTTACATGTCTGCTTCCCTCGCATTCGTCTTTCCAGGACAGGGTTCGCAGTCCCTCGGCATGCTGGCCGAGCTGGGCGCGGAACATCCGTTGATCCTCGAAACCTTCAAAGAGGCCTCCGACGCCTTGGGCTACGACCTGTGGGCACTGACCCAGCAGGGCCCGGAAGAGCTGCTCAACCAGACCGACAAAACCCAGCCCGCCATCCTGACCGCCTCCATCGCCCTGTGGCGCCTGTGGCTGGCTGAAGGCGGCGCGCGTCCGGCGTTCGTCGCCGGCCACAGCCTGGGCGAGTACAGCGCGCTGGTCGCTGCCGGCAGCCTGAGCCTGCCCGATGCGGTCAAGCTCGTCGAGCGCCGCGGCCAACTGATGCAGGAAGCGGTTCCGGCCGGTCAGGGCGGCATGGCCGCCATCCTTGGCCTGGAAGATGCCGACGTGCGCGCCGCCTGCGCCGAAGCGGCACAGGGCGAAGTGGTGAGCGCGGTCAACTTCAACTCGCCGGGCCAGGTGGTGATCGCCGGCGCCAAGGCAGCCGTCGACCGCGCGATCGAGCTCTGCAAGGCCAAGGGCGCCAAGCGCGCCATGCCGCTGCCGGTCAGCGTGCCGTCGCACTGCGAGCTGATGCGTCCGGCCGCCGAGCGCTTCGCCGAAGCCGTCGCCGCCATCGCCTGGCAAGCACCGCAGATCCCGGTGGTGCAGAACGTCAGCGCGCAGGTGCCGGCGGATCTGGACACCCTCAAACGCGATCTGCTGGAGCAACTGTACAAGCCGGTGCGCTGGGTCGAGTCCGTGCAGACCCTGGCCGCCCATGGGGCCACCAGCCTGGTCGAATGCGGTCCGGGCAAAGTCCTGGCCGGCCTGAACAAGCGCTGCGCCGAAGGCGTATCGACCTCCAACCTCAACACCCCAGACGCTTTCGCTGCCGCACGTGCAGCGCTGGCCTGAATCAGGAGAAGCTTGCATGAGTCTGCAAGGTAAAGTTGCACTGGTCACCGGCGCCAGCCGTGGCATCGGCCAGGCCATCGCCCTGGAACTGGGTCGTCAAGGCGCCATCGTCGTCGGCACCGCGACCTCCGCCTCGGGCGCCGAGCGCATCGCCGCCACCCTGAAGGAGCACGGCATCCAGGGCACCGGCCTGGAACTCAACGTCACCAGCGACGAGTCGGTCAGCGCGGTGCTGGCAAGCATCCAGGAGCAGTTCGGTGCGCCGGCGATCCTGGTCAACAATGCCGGCATCACCCGTGACAACCTGATGATGCGCATGAAAGACGACGAATGGTACGACGTGATCGATACCAACCTGAACAGTCTGTATCGCCTGTCCAAAGGCGTTCTGCGCGGCATGACCAAGGCGCGTTGGGGCCGGATCATCAGTATCGGCTCGGTGGTGGGTGCCATGGGCAACGCCGGGCAAGTAAACTATGCGGCCGCCAAGGCCGGTCTGGAAGGTTTCAGCCGTGCGATGGCCCGTGAAGTCGGTTCGCGCTCGATTACGGTCAACTCGGTGACCCCAGGGTTCATCGACACCGATATGACCCGCGAACTGCCGGAAGCGCAGCGCGAAGCCTTGCAGACGCAAATTCCGCTGGGTCGTCTGGGGCAGGCTCAAGAGATCGCATCCGTGGTCGCTTTTCTTGCGTCCGACGGCGCGGCATACGTGACCGGGGCTACAATCCCGGTGAACGGCGGGATGTACATGTAATACAAATGTGACGGATTGCTTCAAAAAAATGTCATACGAGCTGTCTAAAATCCGTTATAAAGCTGCAATCTATTTATAGGCAGGGGGCCGCAGGGTTCGAGGAGTGAAGCTTTCAGTTGAAAAGCTGAAAAGCCTTTCTATACACTTACCCACTGGCCAGCTGCCTGAATTTGTCCATTAGGAGTGAAAACAAGGTATGAGCACCATCGAAGAGCGCGTCAAGAAAATCGTTGCCGAGCAACTGGGTGTTAAAGAAGAAGAAGTGAAGAACGAATCTTCCTTCGTTGACGACCTGGGTGCCGACTCCCTTGACACCGTTGAGCTGGTGATGGCTCTGGAAGAGGAATTCGAGACCGAAATCCCTGACGAAGAAGCCGAGAAGATCACTACCGTACAAGCAGCAATCGATTACGTTAACGCTAACAAGGCGTAATAGTTTGTAATCGTTGTTCGCTGTCATGGAAAAACCGCACTGCCATCATGGCGTGCGGTTTTTTCTTTAGGCCTGATGCAAATCGTCATTTGAAAAAGGAGAGTGCTGTGTCGCGTAGACGCGTCGTAGTCACCGGTATGGGTATGTTGTCGCCACTGGGCACGGACGTGCCGAGCAGTTGGCAGGGCATTCTGGCTGGCCGCAG
This sequence comes from Pseudomonas ekonensis, assembly GCF_019145435.1. Lineage (NCBI taxonomy): Bacteria > Pseudomonadati > Pseudomonadota > Gammaproteobacteria > Pseudomonadales > Pseudomonadaceae > Pseudomonas > Pseudomonas ekonensis. The sequence continues at coordinate 1,048,437 of NZ_JAHSTS010000001.1, forward strand.
TGGCATTGGTCTGATCGAACACACCGACCTTTCTGCCTATTCCACCCGTTTCGGCGGCTCGGTAAAGGGCTTCAATGTCGAGGAATACCTGTCGGTCAAGGAAGCGCGCAAGCTCGACCTGTTCATTCAGTACGGTCTCGCGGCGGGTTTTCAAGCCGTGCGCAACGCCGGCCTGGAAGTCACCGACGCCAACCGCGAACGCATCGGCGTGGCCATGGGTTCGGGTATCGGCGGGCTGACCAACATCGAAGAGACCAGCCGCACGCTGCATGAGACCGGCCCGCGCCGGATTTCCCCGTTCTTCGTGCCGGGCTCGATCATCAACATGATTTCCGGCTTCCTGTCGATCCATCTGGGCGCACAGGGGCCCAATTACGCCATCGCCACGGCCTGCACCACCGGCACGCACTGCATCGGCATGGCGGCACGCAACATCATGTACGGCGAAGCCGACGTGATGATCGCCGGCGGCGCCGAAATGGCCGCCTGCGGTCTGGGCATGGGCGGCTTCGGTGCCTCCCGCGCGCTGTCGACCCGCAATGACGAGCCGACCCGCGCCAGCCGTCCATGGGACAAGGGCCGTGACGGTTTCGTGCTGTCCGACGGCGCCGGCGCCCTGGTGCTTGAAGAACTGGAGCACGCCAAGGCCCGCGGCGCGACCATCTACGCCGAGCTGATCGGCTTCGGCACCAGCGGCGACGCCTACCACATGACGTCGCCGCCCGCCGACGGCGCCGGTGCCGCGCGCTGCATCACCAATGCGCTGCGCGACGCGAAGATCAACGCCGACCAGGTGCAGTACATCAACGCCCACGGCACCTCGACCCCGGCCGGCGACCTCGCCGAAGCCCAGGCGATCAAGTCCGTGTTCGGTGACCATGCCTACCGGCTGGCGGTCAGTTCGACCAAGTCCATGACCGGCCACCTGCTGGGTGCGGCGGGCGCGGTCGAGGCGATCTTCAGCGTGCTGGCGATCAACAGCCAGGTGGCGCCGCCGACCATCAACCTCGATGAGCCGGACGACGGCTGCGACCTCGATTTCGTGCCGCACACCGCGCGCAACATGGACATCGATGTCGTGCTGTCCAACTCCTTCGGGTTCGGCGGCACCAACGGCACGTTGGCGTTCCGTCGGTTCGCCGGCTGATGGACTGCTGGGTCGACGGTCAACCGGCTGACGCACTGTCGCTGAAAGATCGCGGCCTGGCCTACGGCGACGGTCTTTTCGAGACCGTCGCCGTTCGGGACGGGCAGCCGTTGCTGCTGGACCGGCATCTGGCGCGTCTGGCCGAAGGCTGCTCGCGCCTGGCCATCGCGGCCGATCCCGAGCGGATCCGCCATGAGCTGTCCAGCTATGCGCTCGCGATGGGGGAGGGTGTGCTCAAGCTCATCCTCACCCGGGGCGACGGTCAGCGCGGTTACGCGCCCGACACGACGGCGCCGGGGCGGCGCATTCTGCAGGCCAGCCCTGCGCCGTCCTATCCCGCCGCACACGCTGAGCAGGGCATTCGCTTGTTTCCGTGCAGCACGCGCCTTTCCCACCAGCCGCTCCTTGCCGGGCTCAAGCACCTCAACCGACTCGAACAGGTCATCGCCCGCAGCGAATGGCAGGACGGCGAGCACGCCGAAGGCTTGATGCTCGACCAGGCCGGCCGGGTGATCGAGGGCGTGTTCAGCAATCTTTTTCTGGTGCGCGACGGCGTGCTGGTCACGGCGGACCTGAAGCGTTGCGGGGTGGCCGGCGTGATGCGCGCCGAGCTGCTGGCCCAGGCCCGTGGCCTTGGGATCCCCACCCAAGTCACCGACATCGGGCTCGAACAGCTGCAATGGGCCGATGAAGTGTTTGTCTGCAACAGCGTCTATGGCGTCTGGCCGGTACGTGCCTGCGCCGCACTGAGCTGGCCGGTTGGTCCGCTCACCCGTAAACTGCAAACCATTGCCCGCGCGCTACTGGATGCCTGATTCGTGAGACGTAAACTTTTGCTGCTGCTGGAGACCGGACTGGTGCTGGCAGGGCTGCTGATGGGCGCCAGCGCCTGGAAGATCCATTCGGCGCTGGAACAGCCGCTGAACATCACGCAGGAAGAGCTGCTGGATGTTCCCAAGGGGTCGACCCCCACCCGCACCTTCCTCGGGCTCGAAGCGGACGGCGTCATCAAGGACGCTTTCTGGCTGCGGGTCTATTGGCGCTTCAACCTGGCCGGCACCCCGATCCACAGCGGCGAATACCGCATGCAGCCGGGCATGACCGTCAACGGTCTGATCGAGCTGTGGAAGCGGGGCGATGTGGTTCAGTACAGCCTGACCCTGGTCGAAGGCTGGAACTTCCATCAGGTGCGCGCCGCCTTGGCCAAGGACGAGAAGCTCGAACAGACCCTCGACGGCCTCAGCGACAGCCAGGTGATGGAGAAGATCGGCCATCGCGGCCTGTTCCCGGAAGGTCGTTTCTTCCCGGACACCTACCGTTTTGTGCGAGGCATGAGCGATGCCGAACTGCTCAAGAAGGCCTTCGACCGCCTGGACGAAGTGTTGGCCAAGGAGTGGGAGAACCGCTCGGCCGATGCACCTTACACCGAGCCTTACCAGGCGCTGATCATGGCTTCGCTGGTGGAGAAGGAAACCGGCGTACCCCAGGAGCGCGGCCAGATCGCCGGTGTGTTCGTGCGGCGCATGGCGCTCGGGATGCAGCTGCAGACCGACCCGACCGTGATCTACGGACTGGGCGACCGCTACACCGGCAAGCTGACCCGGGCCCACCTCAAGGAAGCCACGCCGTACAACACCTATGTGATTCCGGGGTTGCCGCCGACGCCGATCGCCATGGTCGGACGCGAGGCGATCCATGCCGCCCTCAACCCGGTGGAAGGCAACAGCCTGTATTTTGTCGCCCGGGGCGACGGCAGCCATGTGTTCTCCGACGATCTGGACGCGCACAACAATGCGGTGCGCGAGTTTCAGCTCAAGCGCCGAGCCGATTACCGCTCCAGCCCTGCGCCGGCCGGCCAGGCCCCGACGCAGGAGGCAGCGCCGGCAGGCGATGAGGTGATCCCCGCCGCCGCGCCCGATGCTGCGCCGGAGTCGATGCCACCGCAGGAGCCGGCGCCGGCCTCTGAGGCGGCCGCTCCGCAAACGACGCAATGAATTTGATGAAGGACTGCCCGTGACTGGCTTGTTTATCACCCTGGAAGGCCCGGAAGGCGCCGGCAAAAGCACCAACCGCGAATACCTTGCCGAGCGGCTGCGCGCCGCCGGCATCGAAGTGGTGCTGACCCGTGAGCCGGGCGGTACGCCGCTGGCCGAACGCATCCGCGAGGTGCTGTTGGCCCCGGCCGACGAAGTCATGCACTCCGACGCCGAACTGCTGCTGGTGTTCGCCGCCCGCGCCCAGCACCTGGCCGAAGTGATCCGTCCGGCGCTGGCCCGGGGAGCGGTGGTGCTGTGCGACCGCTTCACCGATTCGACCTATGCGTACCAGGGCGGCGGCCGTGGCCTGTCGCTGGAGCGCATCGCGGTGCTGGAAAGCTTTGTCCAGGGCGACCTGCGTCCGGACTTCACACTGATTTTCGATTTGCCGGTTGATGTCGGTCTGGCCCGGGCCGCTGCCCGTGGCCGGCTGGACCGGTTCGAGCTGGAAGGTCAGGCGTTTTTCGAAGCGGTGCGCGATGCGTTCCTCAAGCGGGCCGAGGCTGACCCCAAACGTTACGTGCTGATCGATGCCGCGCAGCCCTTGGCGCAGGTTCAGCAATCCCTCGACGCCTTGTTGCCGCGTCTCCTGGAGCGCAGCCGTGGCTGAAGCCTACCCCTGGCAGGACAGCCTTTGGCAGCAACTGGCCGGACGCAGCCGGCACGCCCACGCTTACTTGCTGCACGGGCCTGCCGGCATCGGCAAGCGGGCGCTGGCCGAACGGCTGATGGCCAGCCTGTTGTGCCAGCGCCCGACGCCGGACGCCTGCGGCGAATGCAAATCCTGCCTGCTGCTCAAGGCCGGCAGCCATCCGGACAACTACATCCTGGAGCCGGAGGAGGCCGACAAGGCGATCAAGGTCGACCAGGTGCGCGACCTGGTGAGTTTCGTGGTGCAGACCGCGCAGCTGGGCGGACGCAAAGTGGTGCTGATCGAACCGGTGGAGTCGATGAACATCAACGCCGCCAACGCCTTGCTCAAGAGCCTTGAAGAGCCGTCCGGCGATACCGTGCTGCTGTTGGTCAGCCACCAGCCGAGCCGCCTGCTGCCGACGATCAAGAGCCGCTGTGTGCAGCAGGCCTGTCCGCTGCCGGGCGAGGCGATGAGCCTGAAGTGGCTGGCCGGCGCCTTGCCGGAATGTTCCGAAGACGAGCGTGTCGAACTGTTGACCCTGGCCGCCGGTTCGCCGCTGGCGGCGGTCACCCTGCACAACCAGGGCGTGCGCGAGCAGCGGGCGCAGGTGGTCGACGGGGTGAAGAAGCTGCTCAAGCAACAGCAATCGCCGATGCAGTTGGCCGAGGAATGGAAGAGCATTCCGATGCTGCGCCTGTTCGACTGGTTCTGCGATTGGTCGAACCTGATCCTGCGCTACCAGTTGACCCAGGATGAAACCGGCCTGGGCCTGAGCGACATGCAAAAGGTCGTGCAGTACCTGGCGCAGAAAAGCGCCCAGGGCAAAGTGCTCGACATCCAGGACTGGATCCTGGCCCAGCGCCAGAAGGTGCTGAGCAAGGCCAACCTCAATCCGGCGCTGTTGCTGGAGTCGCTGCTGGTGCAGTGGGCGGGATTGCCTGCCCAGCGCTGACGCTTGCGTGAGCGCCGCAAAAGCGGCGGTGTGTGCCTAGACTCTGAAGATCAGCAGTGGAGGTGAACATGAATGAACCTGTCAGCCCCGGGCCGCGCAACGGCATCCTTTCCCTGACCATCAAGGACAAGTCGGTGCTGTATGCCGCCTACATGCCGTTCATCAAGAACGGCGGCCTGTTCATCCCGACCAACAAAAGCTACCGGTTGGGCGACGAGGTGTTCATGCTGCTGCACCTGATGGACGAGACGGAAAAGATACCGGTCGCCGGCAAGGTGGCCTGGATCACCCCCAAAGGGGCGCAAGGCAACCGCGCGGCGGGTGTCGGCGTGCAGTTCAACGATGGCGACAACACCGCCCGAAGTCGCATCGAAACCCATCTGGCCGGAGCCCTGAAGTCCGACCGTCCCACTCATACGATGTAAGTTGCAGTCCTTTTATGCTTGTAGATTCCCATTGCCACCTTGATCGCCTTGACCTCGCCGCCCACGACGGCTCCCTGGATGCCGCACTGGATGCCGCCCGGCAGCGTGGTGTCGGGCACTTCCTGTGCATCGGCATCAGTGCCGACAACGCCGCCGACGTGAAAGCGCTGGCCGAACGCTACGACGACGTCGACTGTTCGGTGGGCGTGCATCCGCTGGACGTCCAGCCGGGCGCGGCGCCGGCGCTGGACTGGCTGTTGCGTGAAGTCGATCACCCCAAAGTGGTGGCCATCGGCGAGACCGGGCTGGACTACCACTACGAACCGGAAGCCGCCGAACTGCAGCAGGAATCCTTCCGCCTGCACCTGCAGGCCGCGAAGCAGACCGGCAAGCCGGTGATCATCCATACCCGCGGTGCGCGCGAGGACACCCTGGCGCTGCTGCGCGAGGCGGCGCTGCCCCAGGCCGGCGTGCTGCATTGCTTCACCGAGGACTGGGACATGGCCAAGGCCGCCCTGGACATGGGCTATTACATTTCCCTGTCGGGCATCGTCACGTTCCGCAACGCCGATGCGCTGCGCGATGTGGCCAGCCGGGTGCCGGCGGACCGCCTGCTGGTCGAGACCGACTCGCCGTACCTTGCGCCGATCCCGTACCGGGGCAAGCCGAACCTGCCGCAGTACGTGCGGGAAGTGGCAGAGTTTTTGGCGATGCTGCGCGGCGAGGACTACGAGCGCTTTGCCGCGCAGACTACGGAGAATTTCAGGCGGCTGTTCCCGCTGGCCCACGTAAGCGCCTGAATCGCGGGCAAAAAAAACCCGGGTTCTGGGGGGTGAATCCGGGTTAAGACCATTAGGAGTAAAACAAAGGCACGCGGTCCTTTGGTACCTTTACCGGCGCGGCACTTGGGGGAGATGCCGCCCGACAGTTCAAGTATTGATCAGTCTGGCGTTCAGTCCAGTGGGTCGGCCGGGGTTTTTAAACAAATTTGGAATACGATCGCTTCGGTTGAGTTCTCATTCCCGTGCAAACGTTCGTGAAACGAACGGGAAACACAGATATGGTCGGATGATCCGTGCATTTTTGCGCAAGTTAGGCATAATACGCGGCTTCGTATTTTGACCCCTACAGACCTTTTCTTATGCACAAAGAACCTCGTAAGGTCCGTGAGTTTCGTCGCCGCGAGCAAGAAATTCTCGATACCGCGCTCAAGCTGTTCCTCGAACAAGGTGAAGACAGTGTCACCGTCGAGATGATTGCTGATGCCGTGGGTATCGGCAAAGGCACGATCTACAAGCACTTCAAGTCCAAGGCGGAGATCTACCTGCGCCTGATGCTCGATTACGAGCGCGACCTGAACGCGCTGTTGCATTCGGCCGATGTCGACAAGGACAAGGAAGCCCTGTCCCGTGCCTACTTTGAATTCCGCATGCGCGATCCGCAGCGCTACCGCCTGTTCGACCGGTTGGAAGAAAAAGTGGTCAAGGGCAATCAGGTGCCGGAAATGGTCGAGGAGCTGCACAAGATCCGCGCCTCGAACTTCGAACGTCTGACCCTGCTCATCAAAGGCCGCATCAGCGAAGGCAAGCTGGAGGACGTGCCGCCGTACTTCCACTACTGCGCGTCCTGGGCGCTGGTGCACGGCGCCGTGGCGCTGTATCACTCGCCGTTCTGGAGCAACGTGCTGGAGGATCAGGAAGGTTTCTTCCAGTTCCTGATGGACATCGGCGTGCGCATGGGCAACAAGCGCAAGCGTGACCCTGAAGCGCCGACCAACTGAAGCCATTCAGTTGCCTTATCGCGCCATGTTTTCGCTGCATGGCGCAGTACCACAGGAATATACTCAGGCATAGGGGTTGCTAAAACTTGATTTGTGAGTCAAGTTTTAGCCGCCCGATTTACTGTTGCCGGAGTGATCATGATCGTTGACCGTCAAGGCAGGCGTTTTCGCAATCTGCGGATCAGCCTGACCTCTGCCTGCAATTACGCCTGTACCTACTGCGTGCCGAACGGCAAGCGGCTGGTGGCTGCGCAGGATGAGCTGTCGGCCGAGGCCATGGCGCGCGGCGTGGCCTATCTGATCGAGGCGGCGGGCATCGAGCGCCTGCGCATCACCGGCGGCGAGCCGTTGGTCAGTCCCAAGCTCGAATCCTTCATGGGCGCCGTCGGCCAGATGGGGCTGGAGGACATCAGCCTCACCACCAACGGTCAACTGCTGGCGAAAAAGCTGCCGTTGCTGGTCGACGCCGGCCTGCGGCGGATCAACGTTTCCCTCGATACCCTGGACGCCGGCGCGTTCCGCAGCATCGCCCGCGGCGGCGACCTGGCCACGGTGCTCGACGGCATGGAGCAAGCCGCGGCGGCGGGCCTGAAGATCAAGGTCAACATGGTGCCGTTGCGGGGGCAGAACCTCGATCAGGTGATGCCGCTGCTCGACTACTGCCTGGCGCGGGGTTACGAGTTGCGCTTCATCGAGCTGATGCGCATGGGTCACCTGGCCAACGACACCAATGCCTTCCTGCAGCAGTTCGTCAGCCTTCAGCAGTTGCTCAGCCTGATCGGCGAGCATTACGAGTTCGCCCAGGCCGATGCGCCCATCGACGCCACCGCCGTGCGCTACGGGATTCCCGGCGTCGGCCATTTCGGCGTGATCGCCAACGAAAGCGTGCCGTTCTGCCGGACGTGCTCGCGGTTGCGCCTGTCGTCCACCGGATGGCTGCATGGCTGCCTGTCGTCGAGCAACCGTCACTATGTCGGCGATCTTCTGGACAAACCCCGCCACCAGGCGTTGCCGGCCTTGCAGCGTTTGCTGGTCAAGGCGCTGGGGGACAAGCAGGAGGTGGCGTTCTCCGGCGGCGCAACGGTCATGAAGATCATCGGCGGCTGAACAACCGCACAGGATGACCGAGCTGGCGCAAAAGCTGCATCCTACGGCCATTCGCCGGTTTTCCGTCACCGGCTTCTGGAGGATGAGGATGCGTAGCCTGGTTTTGCTGCTGGCCGTTCTGGCGCTTGGTGGCTGTATGACTGTCAGCGATATGGCGGAGGGCACCCGCTATCAGATGAGCGACGCGGGCCTGCTGGATCACAGTGACAGCCGGCGCGTGAACAACCTGCGCATTCAGCCGGACTCGTTCATCTACATCGCCCAAGGGGCGTTCGCGCCGCCGGGCGGCTCTTACCCGCGCCCGAACGTGGTCGCCGAAGAAGCCTTCAAGGGCTTCGTCGAGTATTTCCCGATGGTGCGCCGCGCCCGTGCGCCGGAAGGTCTGGATCAGGCGATGGGCGAGGCCCGCGAGGCCGGCGCCCACTACCTGCTTTACACCCGTTTCGCCAAGGCCGACAACCGCATCGGCAACTCCGATGAATGGCTTGACGAGGAAGCGGTGGATCGCCTTGGCATCGACAGCGGCGTGATTCAGATCATGTTGATCGAGACCAGCACCCAGTATCTGATCGATACTGCACGGATCAAGAGCCGTGGCGGGTTGCTGACGTTCCACGACAACAAGCCGGAAGACCTGATCGGCCCGCCGCTTGCCCAATATGCGCGCAGCCTGCTGGGCGTGGCCGACCAATAACCAGAGGAATGCGCCATGAGCGGACCGCAGAAGGCCAATGACCTGCTGGGGCAGATCCCCAAGACCCAAGGCTTGCCCCCGGTGCACTTGTGGAATCCGGACTTCTGCGGCGACATCGACATGCGCATCGCCCGGGACGGCACCTGGTTCTACCTGGGCACGCCGATCGGGCGCAAGCCGATGGTCAAGCTGTTCTCCACCATCATCCGCCGCGACGGCGATGACTATTTCCTGATCACCCCGGTCGAGAAGGTCGGGATCAAGGTCGACGATGCGCCGTTCGTGGCGATTGCCGTCGAGGCGCAAGGCGAGGGCGAGGCGCAGGTTCTGCGTTTCACCACCAACGTCGATGAGACCGCCGAGGCCGGCGCCGAACATCCGATCCGCGTGCAGACCGATCCGCTCACGCAAGAGCCTGCGCCGTATGTGCATGTGCGCAGCAACCTGGAAGCGCTGATCCACCGCAACGTGTTCTACCAACTGGTGGAGCTGGCGGTCAGCCGCGAAATCGACGGCCAGCGCTGGCTGGGCGTATGGAGCGGCGGCGAGTTCTTCCCGATCGGCCTGGAGCCCTGAGGTTCATGCGTCACCTGTGGTATTGAACAATCCGATTTGACTCCCAATCGTATGATGATTAGCGTGGGCATCCATCGCAGACGGCGTTGAGGTGTCCATGTCCAGCAGCTTTCATGCATCAACGGTCGATTGGCTCGGAGGATGGATCGCGGCAGGCCATGTGCAGCCGGGGCAGGCCATCAAGGTCGAGGCCGATCTGGGCGAGCAGCTCGGGGTCAGTCGAACCGTCATCCGCGAAGCCATCAAGACCCTGGTCGCCAAAGGCATGCTCGAGGTCGGGCCGAAAGTCGGCACCCGGGTGCTGCCGGTACGGCGCTGGAACCTGTTCGACCCGCAGGTGGTGGGCTGGCTGTCGCGCAACGGGCTGCCGGAAAACTTCGTCGACGACCTCCTCGACCTGCGCCGCACCATCGAGCCGATGGCGGTGCGCTGGGCCTGCGAGCGGGCCACGGCCGAACAGTTGCAAGCCGTGCAACTGGCCTACAACGCGCTGGAACGGGCGGTGGACGACGGCCTCGATTACAACCGCGCCGACCAGGCTTTTCACGAATGCATCCTCGCCGCGAGCCACAACCAGTTCATCGAACAGATGGTGCCGGCCCTCGGCGCGTTGCTGGCGGTGTCTTTCGAGGTGTCCGCCGCCGACCCCGATGAGTTGCGCCGCACCTTGCCGATCCACAAGGACATGGCCGACGCCATCGCCGCCCGTGACGCTGCGCGGGGCGTCTGGGCCTGCATGACGTTGATCGACGACGCGGACCTGGCGATCAAGCGCCATTACCCGCAGGTGATGGCCGACAGACGACATGGCTGACCACCGCGCAGCCTTATGTGGGAGCGAGCCCGCTCGCGATGGCGGATTTGCGGCCGACACAGAAGCGACTGACGCACTGCCATCCCCACCCCAAACAGACGATCGAAGGAGGTTGCATGACGTGGACCGCAGTGACCCAGCACCGGGCGCACCTGGGCGAAGGCCCGTTCTGGGACGCGCCGACCCAGGCGCTGTACTGGGTGGACATCGCCGGCCGCCAGGCCTTGCGGCTGATCGGCCACAACGTGCAGATCTGGCAGATGCCGGAGCACGTGTCGGCGTTCATTCCCTGCGCCAGCGGCGATGCACTGGTGACCCTGAGCAGCGGCGTGTACCGCCTGGACCTCGATTCGCCGGGCCTTGAGCCCAGGCTGACGCTGTTCTGCGTCGCCGATCCGCAGCCCGGCAACCGGCCCAACGAGGCCCGCTGCGATGCCTTGGGCCGGCTGTGGCTGGGCACCATGCAGAACAACATCGGCGAACAGGGCGAGGACTTGCCCATTGTGCGGCGTTCCGGCGGGCTGTTCCGCATCGATCCGGACAAACGCATCACGCCTCTGCTGCGCGGCCTGGGGATCCCCAACACACTGCTGTGGCGCGACGGCGGCACCACGCTGCTGTTCGGCGACAGCCTCGACGGCACGCTGTACCGCTACTTCGTCCATACCGACGGCAACCTCGACACCGCCTGCATCTGGTACGGCCCCGACCAGCACCAGGGCAAGCACGGCGGGCCGGACGGCTCGGCGATGGACGTCGACGGCTACGTCTGGAACGCCCGCTGGGACGGCGGTTGCCTGCTGCGCCTGACCCCGGACGGCCAAGTGGATCGCCGGATCGACCTGCCGGTCAGCCGGCCGACCAGTTGTGTGTTCGGCGGCGAAGACATGAAAACCCTGTACATCACCAGTGCCAAGAGCCCGCGCAACCATCCGCTGGACGGTGCGGTGCTGTCGATGCGGGTGGATATCGCCGGCCTGCCTTGTACCCGGTTTGCTGGATAGTTCCCATAATATGGGATGCAAAATTATATATTGAGATTATTTGGCGGTCGGGTTTATAGTCGGCCCCAGCAGTGACACGCACTCACACTCAAAAAGAACAAAACAGGTGAAGTGATGCAGCCAATCTCCATCGCACTCCCCAGTGGAGCCGGCGCTTCGGGCCGTTTCGGTGCCGTCGCGTCCATGCGCCTGTTTGTTCCAGAAGCCTTCCGTACCGGACATCGTCAGATGTCCGGTTTTTTTGCGCTTTCGAACAGGAGTCCTGATCCATGGCTGAACCCCTTTCCCTGCCGCCGGTGCCGGAACCGCCGAAAGGCGAGCGCCTGAAGAACAAGGTCGTGCTGCTTACCGGTGCCGCCCAGGGCATCGGCGAGGCGATTGTCGCCGCGTTCGCCTCGCAACAGGCCCGGCTGGTGATCAGCGACATCCAGGGCGAGAAAGTCGAGAAGGTCGCCGCCCATTGGCGCGGGCAGGGCGCCGATGTCCAGGCGGTCAAGGCCGATGTCTCCTCCCAGCAGGACCTGCACGCCATGGCCGAGCTTGCCGTGGGCCTGCACGGGCGCATCGACGTGCTGGTCAACTGCGCCGGGGTCAACGTGTTCCGCGACCCGCTGCAGATGACCGAAGAGGACTGGAAACGCTGCTTCGCCATTGACCTGGACGGCGCCTGGTACGGCTGCAAGTCTGTACTGGCGCAGATGATCGAGCAGGGCGCCGGCAGCATCATCAACATCGCCTCGACCCATTCGACGAACATCATCCCCGGCTGCTTTCCGTACCCGGTGGCCAAGCACGGCCTGCTCGGGCTGACCCGCGCCCTGGGCATCGAGTACGCGCCCAAGGGCATCCGGGTCAACGCCATCGCACCGGGCTACATCGAAACCCAGCTCAACGTCGACTACTGGAACGGCTTCGACGACCCCCATGCCGAACGCCAGCGCGCCTTCGACCTGCACCCGCCGCGCCGCATCGGCCAGCCCATCGAGGTGGCGATGACGGCGGTGTTCCTGGCCAGCGACGAAGCGCCGTTCATCAACGCCTCGTGCATCACCATCGATGGCGGCCGCTCGGTGCTGTACCACGACTGACAGCAAGGCGTCTGGGGCGGATCAGTCCGTCTGAAATTCAATCATCATACGATATGACTATTTTCGGTACGGTGAGAGGGCTGCCTCACGGCCCGGCAGGCGCAAGGGCCCTCGCTGCAGAGACTTAACGTTTTCGAACAACGCTCAAGAACAACAAGGAGTCTGCTCATGAAACGTCGTTACGCAATCCGCAACCTGTGCAGCGCCGCGCTGGCGACCGCTGCGTTCAGTATCAGCGGTTCGCTGCTGGCCGCCGACCCGGTGAAGATCGGCTTTCTGGTCAAGCAGGCGGAAGAACCCTGGTTCCAGACCGAATGGGCCTTCGCCGAAAAGGCCGCCAAGGACAAAGGCTTCGAGCTCATCAAGATCGCCGTGCCGGACGGCGAGAAAACGCTCTCGGCCATCGACAGCCTGGCCGCCAACGGCGCCCAGGGCTTTGTGATCTGCCCGCCGGACGTGTCCCTGGGCCCGGCGATCATGGCCAAGGCCAAGCTCAACGACCTGAAGGTGATCGCCGTGGACGACCGCTTCGTCGACGCCGGCGGCCAGTTCATGGAAGACGTGCCGTACCTGGGCATGGCCGCGTTCGAGGTCGGCCAGAAGCAGGGCGCCGCCATGGCCGCCGAAGCGAAGAAGCGCAACTGGGACTGGAAGGACACCTACGCGGTGATCAATACCTACAACGAACTCGACACCGGCAAGAAGCGCACCGACGGCTCGGTCAAGGCGCTGGAAGACGCCGGCATGCCGAAGGCCAACATTCTGTTCTCGGCGCTCAAGACCCTCGACGTGCCGGGCAGCATGGACGCCACCAACTCGGCCCTGGTGAAGCTGCCGGGCGCGGCGAAGAACCTGATCATCGGCGGCATGAACGACAACACGGTGCTGGGCGGCGTGCGCGCCACCGAAGCGGCAGGGTTCGCGGCCAGCAATGTGATCGGCATCGGCATCAACGGCACCGACGCCATCGGTGAGCTGAAGAAACCCGCCAGCGGCTTCCACGGCTCCATGCTGCCCAGCCCGCACATCGAGGGCTACAACACCGCGAGCATGATGTACGAGTGGGTCACCACCGGCAAAGAACCGCCCAAGTACACCGCCATGGACGACGTCACCCTGATCACCCGCGACAACTTCAAGCAAGAACTGGAAAAGATCGGCCTGTGGAACTGAAGACTGTCCGGACGGTGTGACGAGGTGGCTTTATGCATGCGCAAGAACAGACACACGAACACGAACCGCATTCAACCGGCGCCAGCCTGCGCTTCAACGGGATCGGCAAGACCTTTCCCGGCGTGAAGGCGCTGGACGGCATCAGCTTCGTCGCCCGGCCGGGTCAGGTGCACGCCCTGATGGGCGAGAACGGTGCCGGCAAATCGACCCTGCTGAAAATCCTCGGCGGCGCCTACGTCCCCAACAGCGGCGAACTGCAGATCGGCGAGCGGACGATGGCGTTCCGCTCCACCGCCGACAGCATCGCCAGCGGCGTGGCCGTGATTCACCAGGAGCTGCATCTGGTGCCGGAGATGACCGTGGCCGAGAACCTGTTCCTCGGTCACCTGCCGGCGCGCTTCGGTCTGGTGGACCGCGGCGCTTTGCGCCGGCAGGCCCTGGCCTGCCTCAAGGGCCTGGCCGATGAGATCGATCCGCAGACCAAGGTCGGGCGCCTGTCCCTGGGCCAGCGGCAACTGGTGGAAATCGCCAAGGCGCTGTCCCGGGGCGCCCATGTGATTGCCTTCGACGAACCGACCAGCAGCCTCTCGGCCCGGGAAATCGAGCGGCTGATGGCGATCATCGGCCGCCTGCGCGACGAGGGCAAAGTGGTGCTGTACGTCTCCCACCGCATGGAGGAGGTGTTCCGCCTCTGCGATGCGGTGACGGTGTTCAAGGACGGCCGCTACGTGTGCACGTTCGAGGACATGAGCCAATTGACCCACGACCGCCTGGTGACCTGCATGGTCGGTCGCGACATCCAGGACATCTACGATTACCGCAGCCGGCCCCGCGGTGCGGTGGCGCTCAAGGTCGACGGTCTGCTCGGGCCGGGCCTGCGCGAGCCGGTCAGTTTCCAGGCGCACAAAGGCGAAGTCCTCGGCCTGTTCGGGCTGGTCGGCGCGGGGCGCACGGAACTGCTGCGCCTGCTCGGCGGCCTGTCGCGCAGCACCGCCGGACGCCTGCTGCTGCGCGGCCACGAACTGAAACTGCGCTCGCCCCGCGACGCCATCGCCGCCGGGATCCTGCTGTGCCCGGAGGATCGCAAGAAGGAAGGCATCATCCCGCTGGCCAGCGTCGCCGAGAACATCAACATCAGTGCCCGCGGCGCTCATTCCGGCCTCGGCTGCCTGCTGCGCGGGGGCTGGGAACGGGGCAACGCCGACAAGCAGATCAAGGCGCTGAAGGTGAAGACGCCCCACGCCGGGCAGCCGATCAAGTTCCTCTCCGGCGGCAACCAGCAGAAGGCGATCCTCGGCCGCTGGCTGTCGATGCCGATGAAGGTGCTGCTGCTCGACGAACCCACCCGCGGCATCGACGTCGGCGCCAAGGCCGAGATCTACCAGATCATCCACGACCTGGCCGCCGGCGGCATTTCGGTGATTGTGGTGTCCAGCGACCTGATGGAAGTGATGGGCATTTCCGACCGCATCCTGGTGCTGTGCGAAGGCGCCGTGCGCGGCGAGGTCAGCCGCGACCAGGCCAACGAATCCAACCTGCTGCAACTGGCTTTGCCGCGCCAACGCGCCGGCGCGTCGAACTGAGAGGTGAACCTGATGACGACTCAAAACGAAGCCTTGCCGACGCCGCGCAAGACCCTGGACCTGCGGCGCTTTCTCGACGACTGGGTGATGCTGCTGGCGGCCGTCGGCATCTTCGTCGCCTGCACGCTGCTGATCGACAACTTTCTGTCGCCGCTGAACATGCGCGGGCTGGGGCTGGCGATCTCCACCACCGGGATCGCCGCCTGCACCATGCTGTATTGCCTGGCGTCGGGGCACTTCGACCTGTCGGTGGGTTCGGTGATCGCCTGCGCCGGCGTGGTGGCGGCGGTGGTGATGCGCGACACCGACAGCGTGCTGCTGGGTGTCGGCGCGGCGTTGGCGATGGGGCTGATCGTCGGGCTGATCAACGGGATCGTGATCGCCAAGCTGCGGGTCAACGCGCTGATCACCACACTGGCGACCATGCAGATCGTCCGTGGCCTGGCCTACATCTTCGCCAACGGCAAAGCGGTGGGCGTGTCCCGGGAATCGTTCTTCGTGTTCGGCAACGGGCAGATGTTCGGCGTGCCGGTGCCGATCGTGATCACGGTGCTGTGCTTCCTGTTCTTCGGCTGGCTGCTCAACTGCACCACCTACGGGCGCAACACCATGGCCATCGGCGGCAACCAGGAAGCGGCGCTGCTGGCGGGGGTGAACGTCGACCGCACCAAGATCATCATCTTCGCCGTGCACGGCGTGATCGGCGCGCTGGCCGGGGTCATCCTCGCCTCGCGCATGACCTCCGGCCAGCCGATGATCGGGCAGGGCTTCGAGCTGACGGTGATTTCTGCCTGCGTGTTGGGCGGGGTTTCGCTGAGCGGCGGGATCGGCATGATCCGGCACGTGATCGCCGGGGTGCTGATCCTGGCGATCATCGAGAATGCGATGAACCTGAAGAACATCGACACGTTCTACCAGTACGTGATCCGCGGCTCGATCCTGCTGCTGGCGGTGGTCATCGACCGGCTCAAGCAGCGCTGACCTGTGGCGCCTGAACCGGTGCCATCGCCAGCAGGCCGGCTCCCGCCCCGTTTGGCGGTGAACGCCAATGCGGCATCCACCCGGGAAGCCTGTGAGAGCGGGCTTGCCCGCGATGGCGTCAGCCCAGGCGCCTCAGAATCCGCAGAAGAAACTCATCCCGCCTTGCGCAAGGCTTCGATCAGCTCCTGCTTGCGCATGGTGGAGCGGCCGGGGATGTCCTTCGCCCGGGCCTCCTTCCTCAGGCTCTCGACCGTTTGGGTATTGCGCGAAGCGCGGCTGTCGCGTGGGAGTCCTTCACGGCTGGCGGCTGCCCGCCGCGCCGACTCACGGCGATCCCGGGTCTTGGCGTCCGCCGTCTTTTCCCGACCGGAGCCGCCGGCCTTCTCGCCGCCGCCGGACTGCTTGTTTACCGTCGCCCAGGCGCGGGCTTCGGCTTCGTCCTTCGGCACGCCTTTGTGTGCGTAGCGCTCTTCGATGTGCTGTGCCTTGCGCTTTTGCTCGGCGGTGTATTTGGCTTTGCTTCCACGGGGCATGGGGTGTTCCTCCTACGGGTTGCCGCTGCCGGAGCCCGGCAGGGCGTCGGGCCTCTTGCCGCTGCCAGGTCCCGTGTCGGCGGGCGGGACGGGATTGCCGGGTGTGCCGCCCTGGCGCCCTGGATCGTTGCCCTGTGTTCGTGGATCGATGCCGGTGGCCGGCGGCAGGGCGTTTTCCACGCCCGAGCCGTCGGTGTTCATGCCGGGGGCACTCTGGATGGCGGGGGCCTTGGGCCGCTCGACCGGGTCGGTGGGGCCGGTGCCGGCGGCGGTGACCGTGGCGGCGAAGGCCGCCGGGCAGAGCGCGGCGGTGAGCAACAGGGCAGTCAACCTTGACGCAATCATGGCGAGTCTCCAGTGATGGATGTCCTTACCTGACGTTGGTCTGCCCCGCAACGCAGAGGTGCCCGGCCGATGACGAACGGTCTAGGCCGCTTGCGCAGCGCGCTCCCGTGACCGCCGCCACAGCAGCCGGGCGACGGTGATCAGCCAGTTCTGCGCCGCCACCGCCAGGACCGTCAGCAGCAGGGCCGGCATGCCCCGCTCGACGATGATCTTGCCTGCCAGCAGCGGAAAGCCGAACACGCCGATGAAGTACGCCAGGCTGAACAGCAGCAACGCCTGCGGCATGGTGCCCGGCGGTGCTTCGTTGGCCGCCAGGCCGTTGATCACCGAATAGGTGAGGCCGTAGCCGACGCCCAGCATCAGCGCCGCCAGCAGGTAACCGGCGCCGCTGTGCACACCGAAGGCGAACAACACGATCGAGCC
This sequence comes from Pseudomonas ekonensis, assembly GCF_019145435.1. NCBI lineage: Bacteria > Pseudomonadati > Pseudomonadota > Gammaproteobacteria > Pseudomonadales > Pseudomonadaceae > Pseudomonas > Pseudomonas ekonensis. The sequence continues at coordinate 1,065,732 of NZ_JAHSTS010000001.1, forward strand.
CAGCATCAGTCCCGACAACAGGCACGACGCCCGCAGCGGATCGCGCTTGACCACGAACCCCGCGATCAGCAGACGGCTGCTGATGGCCGCACTCATGAAACCGATGAAGAACAGCGAGTAATCCAGCGAGCGGCCGGCGGCGTAGCTGGTCTGGAAGCTCGACAGGCCGCCGAACACCGCGCCGCCGAGGCCGACCATGATGATCGGCAGCACCGCCCGGGACCCCAGCACCTGTGCCGTGGCACGCCAGGAAATGCGCGCGGCCGATGTCGCCTGGGCGCCTGTGAGCCGTGCGCCGAGGCGCCAGAACAGCCCTGCGCCCATCAGGCTCGCCGCCGCCGCGATGAAGAACGCCGACGTCACCGGCCAACCCAGCGCGGTGGCCGCACGGCCGAGCAACGGGCCGCTGCCGATCCCGGTCATCATGCTGCCGGACAGCAGGGCAAAGTACTTCGCCCGCTGCGTCGGGCTCACCAGGCTGGCGACGATGATCGGCCCCAGCGTGTAGAACACGCCCCAGCCCAGTCCCAGCAACAGGCCGAAAAACAGCAGCAGCGAACCGAACCCCGGCGTCAGCGCAAACCCCAGGCTCGCCGCCGCCAGCAGCAGGCCGAACAGCGCAATCGAGCGCGGCGCGCCCAGCCAGTCGGACAGGTGCCCGGACACCAGCACCGCCGCAAAGGTGCTGAGCATCGCTGCGCTGATCACGCTTCCGGCGTCGTGTTCGTTGCCGCCCCGGGAGCCGATCAGCAGCGACAGCAGAAACGTCGCGCCGTAAGACAGCGACAGCAGATAGCTGGCCAGGCAAAACAGGCCGAACAGCCTGCCCGGAACCTTGGGTGTTGCGTGAGGCATGACGCGTTTCCTTCAACCGACAGAAATGAGCGTCCCCTATCTACCATGCCGGGCGGGCGGGTTAGGTCTGAGGTTGGTGAAGTCAGGATCGGCGCCGGGCGGAGTAACCCTCAGGCGATGCCGATCTCTTCCTTGAACCGCTCCAGGAATTGCTTCAGGCGCTGATGGCGCAACTGCGCAAGGCGCTGGCCGGCCACGGTGCGAAAACCGGCGGCCAGGTTCAGCAGCTTGGTCTGGAAGTGGTCGAGGCAGAAGCGACTGTCGTCGTAGTCCCGGCCTTTGGCTTCGGGGTCGAGCGGATCGTACAGCGCGCTGCCCATGCGCCCGGCGGTATAGAACGTGCGGGCGACGCCGAGCATGCCCAGCGAATCGAGCCGGTCGGCGTCCTGCAGGATTTTGGCCTCCAGCGTCAGCGGCTCGATGCCTGCGGAAAAGCTGTGGGCCTCGATGGCATGGCCCACGGCGTCGATCTCGGCTTGGGGCCAATCGAGCGTTGTCAAGACCGTTGCGGCCTTCGCCGCCGCCAGGCGCGATGCCTGCGCACGCATTGGCGAGTTCTTCTCCACGGCCACGCAGTCGTGCAGCATCACCGCCGCCAGCAGCACCCGCAGATCCCCGCTTTCCTCGGCCTGCAGGGTTCGCGCGTTGTGCCATACCCGCTGCAGGTGCGACAGGTCGTGGGCACCGTCTTCCGAGGGCTCCAGGGCGTGGGGCAGCAGTTGGGCGGCGAGCGGCGCCAAAGGGGAAAAGGCGAGATTGTTCATGGGCATCGTGTCCGGCATGCGAAGATCCTGTGGGAACCAGCCTGCTGGCGATGGCGTCGGTCCGGACGCCGCCTGGCTGGAGCAAGGCAGTTGCGTCGGATAGGGTAGTGCGTGCAACGCCATGTGACGAGCGCTGCGCGCCGCCGTAGTATGGCGCTTTCCCATTTCCGACAAGGCCCGTCCATGACGATCGAGATCCGCCCGGCGACCCCCAGCGATGCACCGCAAATCCTCGCGTTCATCACGGAACTCGCCGATTTCGAAAAGGCCCGCCACGAAGTCATCGCCAGCGTCGCCGACATCGAGCGCAGCCTGTTCAGCGAAGGCGCCACCGCCCACGGCCTGATCTGCCTGCGCGACGGCCTGCCCATCGGGTTCGCGGTGTTCTTCTTCAGCTATTCGACTTGGCTTGGCAGCAACTGCCTGTACCTCGAAGACCTCTACATCACCCCGGAGCAGCGCGGCGGCGGCGCCGGCAAGACCCTGCTGCGCCACCTCGCCAAGATCGCTTGCGCCAATGACTGCGGCCGCTTCGAGTGGAGCGTGCTGGACTGGAACACCCCGGCCATCGAATTCTACAAATCCCTCGGCGCCCAGCCCCAGGAAGAGTGGGTGCGCTACCGCATGGACGGCAAGGTGTTGCGGGAGTTTGCCGAGGGCTGAAAAAAAGGTGGGCGGTTCAGGGTTCGCCTGATTGTCCGCACGCTTCCCGTCCGGCATCCTGTGCGCCTTTTTTTGCGCGCTCACGGACGACACCTGCAATGCCTTCGGCACTCTTTCTCCACGCCCGTGGAGCCTTCGCTGCGTCAATGAGTGACCGGCGATGAGCGGACTACGGGCGTCCATGCGTCTGTACGGCCTGGTGAAAAACCTTGGCTCCACCGACAACCCCCATCGGCAGGCGGTGGACATTCTCTGCACCGTCAACCGCACGGGCGGCAATGCCATCCGCGCCTTCGTGTCGCGCCTCGACGCCGAACTGATGGCCCGCAGCGCGGGGCTGGAGGGCTACCGCGTGATACCGCTGCGCACCTTCGACCCGAATGTGTTCATCGGCGCCCATCGCGGCTGGCTGATGCTTCACGTGTGCTGCGGCTTCACCGCCCCGTCCGGGCAAGCGATGCTGCATGAAGGCACGCTGTCGCCGATGGGCTGGTATGTCTACCTCGAAGCCGGGCGCTGGACGGACCGGCATTACCTGGAGCTCGGCCCGCAAATGGCCGGACTGCTGCAAGACACTTACCGGTTGCACGGTTTGCGCCACTACAACGACTGGCTCAACGAACTCGACGACGCCACGCCAGCTGAGTTGGCCTGGCAGGCCGATCAAGCCTGGCAGCGTGCGCAGACTGTCATCGCCCTCGACGGCCGAGGGCATCGCCACGGCCTGTTCGACCCCACCGACAACCGCTGGCGCTTCGCCGCGACCGACATCGATATCCATCAGCCTCACCCGGAACCTTTGAAGCAAGGAGCTTTGAATTGAGTGGAAAACCCGCCGCCCGCGTCTCAGACCCGACCGCGTGCCCTTTGCCTGGCCATGGCAACAACCCGATCGTCTCCGGCTCCCCGAACGTGTTCTTCGACGGCCTCCCGGCCGCGCGCATGACCGACAAATCCGCTTGCGGCAGTCCGATCACCGGCGGCGTCTCCGCCACCGTATTCATCAACGGCCTGAACGCCGCGACGCTCGACAGCACCGGAGGCCACGGCAATGTCGTGGTGGGCGGTTCCGGGACGGTGATTATCGGGCAGAGCGGAGGAGGGGCGGCGTTCAGTGGGTTGTTGCCGATGCCGGTGCATTTCAATGACCGGATGCAGGTGGTCAATGAAATCACCGGCGAACCGATGCCAAATCACCCTTATGCGATTCAGCGTGGTGATGGGAGCGTAGAACATGGCGTAACGAATGAGGCGGGCTTCACCCATATGGTGAGTTCGCATCTGCGTGAAACCATCAAGTTGTTTGTGGAGTAGGAAACTATGGCAGCTGAAAATCCTGCGCTGAAAGGGTGTCAAAGGCTGGTCGTGGCCCATGACTTGACTTGCAAAACTGATGGGACTGTAAAGCAGGCGACGGTTGCTCCCAAGAAAATTGTTCTCTTTTTCGTGGGCGGTGCTGGAGATAAAGAAAGCTATTATGGTACAGGGCCGAATAATAACGTTGCCGATGTGCTAAGAATATTTGTGAAGAATATGGAAGTTGAGGGGATTTGCGCAGATAACTATGATGCGCATCATATTGGCTATAACTATTTTTTCAATGATGAAGACCTGAAAAAAAATGTGCTAGATAAGATTGCTGACATGACGACACCCGTATACATAGTTGGGCATAGCCTTGGGGGCTGGAATGGTGCACATTTGTCCGCTGTTTTGACGGATAGGGGGTATCGAGTTTCGTTTCTAGCCACACTTGATCCAGTAGGTGAAGGAAAGATTGTGTGGGGGATATCCAATATCTATCGTCAGGAGCCGAAGCCGAAGGCCGAGTACTGGGTAAATGTCAGGGCCGACGCGAAAGACTGGAACTTTTCTGATCTGGTGGCTGATTTCGGGGAGCAATGGGATATGAAAAGCGGGCCCAATATGAACGGAAGGGTAGATGTAAATCACGCCGATGCTGGGTATATATATACAAGGGCACTGCCGAGTGGGAAGTCAGCTAGAGATGTTTTGATGCAGTCTGTTGTCAAACATTTTAAAGGAAGACAGTGTGCGTAATTTTATATTGTTTGTTGCTCTGTTGCTTAGCTCGTCCTGTGCCATAAATCATGGGAAGCCTATTGCTAATCTAAAATATCTCGGGGTGGATCGTTATCTGGATAGGAATATATATCAGGTAAGATTCACTTCTGATGTTGATGTTGTAGATTTATTCAAATCGAAAATAAGTCAGGCTTTAATCTGTTCGTTTGGAGATGATTTCGACTTTTCGGTTTCTCATGCCATGGATGTTTATGGGGAAGGATCTATAGAGTCGGTAGTTTCAAGTAAAAATCCGGAGTTTAGGGCTGATGTTTTGTTTTTCGAGAGGAAGGATGCTACCAGCGAGAAAGTTCTAGATAGTGAAGGGTTGAAGTCGCGTTTGCTGGGGAGAGAGTTTCTTGTTTGTAAGGTAAGGGTAAACTCCTACTCCTATAAGGTGTACTTGTCAGAGGAAATGAGATTGCCGGTGGCCGATCTTCTGAGAGAGATCGAGAAATTTAAATAGGTAACTCTGATGTGAAGAGTATATTTTCAATGCTTGTCTTGATGCTTTGTGCATCTTGTGTGAAAGGAATAAAGCTCCCTGAGTCGCGCATAGAATTTGTTTCCGTGGCGGAGACTAAAGGCAGTCCTTTTCTTGATCTTCGCTTCAGTTCGAAGACCAATCTGTTGACGTTCTTTAAGTCAAATACCGGCGAGGATCAGTTGGGAGAAGCGCTGATCTGCTCGCTGGATCAGAATGTTGCCTTTGAGAGGAGGCAGGATTTGCCGCGTTACCTTGAGGGTGAAATGGTTGAGGTCGGCGGCCCTGGGCCAGGGCAAGATGGGAAGCATATTTACTCCGCTCGCCTGTTTGCCATGCAAACACCGGATGGCGGAACATCGAGCACCTTCATTCCCAAGGCCCAACTGCTGGAAGTATTGAGGGGGCAGGATTCATTGGCCTGCAGGGTTTTTACTTCCTCTTACTCCTATGGCGGTTATTACTCGAATTCAATGAATGTTCCGGCAGTTGAGGTTGTGCGCGCCATTGAGTGAAGGAATGGTCGGTAAAGAGATTGTTTTTGGGTGACGTGCAGCCATGAACTCACCCTATGGATGAAACCCGCCTGATTCTTCCCAACTCCCATGCACCCACCCATCCAGCGCTTGTCGCCCCGCCCCGGCCTTCCCCTCGCTGAAGCCAGGGCAGCGGAGAGCAGCAGCGTTTTCAGCGGATGTCTCATTTCTTTCTTCCTTGATCCGTCGGCAGCCGTGCCGCAGGCGCGCATTCTAGAGCGTTGGCGCAGGCCTGCGCGTCATATTTGCATCGTCCCAAAATGTGGGACTGATATTTATATATTGAGATTTTGTGGCGCCCAGGTTTATAGTCCAGCCCACTCACTGCCAAAACAAAACAGGTGAAGCGATGCTGGCGCAATTGATCGCCCTCGATTGGGGGACGACCTCCCTACGTGCTTACAAACTCGGGCCGGACGGCCAGGTGCTGGAGCAGCGGTCGCTGTCGTTCGGGATCATGCAGTTGCCGAAGACGGCGCGGGTCATCCATGGTCGCGAATGCGCCGACGGTTTTGAGCTGGCGTTCGATGAGGCCTGCGGCGACTGGCTCGATGCGCAGCCCGGTCTGCCGGTGATCGCCTGCGGCATGGTCGGCAGCGCCCAGGGCTGGTGCGAGGCGGCCTACCGCGAGACGCCGGCCGACGTCGCCGACCTCGGCCATTCCCTGCAAACGGTGCGCAGCCTGCGTGGTGTCGATGTGCAGATCGTGCCGGGGGTGATCCAGCGTTCGCGCCTGCCGAACGTGATGCGCGGTGAAGAAACCCAGGTGCTCGGCGCGCTGCAGAACCTGGCGCCGGGGGCGGGCGGCGATCTGTTGATCGGCCTGCCGGGCAGCCATTCGAAATGGGTGGAGGTGGCCGGAGGCTGCATCACCCGCTTCGACACCTTCATGACCGGCGAAGTGTTCGCCGTGCTCAGCGAGCACAGCATTCTCGGGCGGACCCAGCAGCACGGCGCAGCCTTCGACGGCCAGGCGTTCGACCGGGGCGTGCAGGTGGCACTGTCGGCGGAAGGTCAGATCGGCGTGCTCTCCACCCTGTTCAGCGCCCGCAGCCTGGGCCTCACCGGCGAACTCGGCGCCGCCGCGCAACCTGACTATCTCTCCGGCCTGCTGATCGGCCATGAGCTGGCGGCCCTCGCCCAGGTGCAGCGGCAGCGGCGACACAGCGTGCACCTGCCTTCGATCGTCCTCATCGGCAACGGGGCTCTGTGCGCCCGTTACGGCCGGGCCCTCGACGCCTGCGGCTTCGCCCGCGTGACGCTGGCCGAGCAGGCCACCGAGCGCGGCCTGTGGCAACTGGCGCTGGCCGCCGGACTGATCGTTTCCCCATCCCGTTAACCCCCGACTGGAGGCCAGACATGCTCAAGCAAGCATTGGCGCAAAACGGTCTGATCGCGATCCTGCGCGGCCTGCACCCGCAGGAAGCGGCCGCGATCGGAGATGTCCTGTATGCGGCCGGATTTCGCGTCATCGAAGTGCCGCTCAATTCCCCTTCGCCGTACGACAGCATTCGCATCCTGCGTCAGGCGTTGCCCGCCGACTGCCTGATCGGCGCCGGCACGGTGCTGACCCCGGAGCAGGTGGAGCGGGTCAAGGCGGCCGGCGGTCAGGTGATCGTCATGCCCCACAGCGACGCGAAAGTGTTGCGGGCGGCGAAGGCGGCGGGGCTGTACCTGTCGCCGGGCGTGGCCACGCCGACCGAAGCCTTCGCGGCATTGGAGGAGGGTGCGGACATTCTCAAGCTGTTCCCGGCCGAGCAGATGGGGCCTGCGGTGGTGAAAGCCTGGCTGGCGGTGCTGCCGGTCGGAACGGTGCTGGCGCCGGTCGGCGGCATCACCCCGGACAACATGCAAGCGTTCATCGACGCCGGCGCCAAAGGCTTCGGCCTGGGCTCCGGCCTGTTCAAGCCCGGCATGACCCCGGAGCAGGTGGCGGCCAGCGCCAAGGCCTACGTCGCTGCCTGGAACGCCCTTCATTAAGCCTTGCGGCTCATCGACAAGAGAGACAAACAGATGAAAATCACCCGACTCACCACCTTCATCGTCCCGCCGCGCTGGTGCTTCCTCAAGGTCGAGACCGACGAGGGCGTCACCGGTTGGGGCGAGCCTGTGGTCGAAGGGCGCGCCCACACCGTCGCCGCTGCCGTCGAGGAATTGTCCGACTACCTGATCGGCAAGGACCCACGCAACATCGAGGATATCTGGACGGTGCTCTACCGCGGCGGCTTCTACCGCGGCGGCGCCGTGCACATGAGCGCCCTGGCCGGCATCGACCAGGCGCTGTGGGACATCAAGGGCAAGGCCCTCGGGGTGTCGGTCAGCGACCTGCTCGGCGGCCAGGTGCGGGACAAGATCCGCGTGTACTCGTGGATCGGCGGCGACCGCCCGGCGGACACCGCGCGGGCGGCGAAAGAGGCGGTGGGCCGCGGCTTCACGGCGGTGAAGATGAACGGCACCGAAGAGCTGCAGTTCCTCGACACCTTCGACAAGGTCGACCAGGCCCTGGCCAACGTGGCGGCCGTGCGCGACGCGGTGGGGCCGAACGTCGGCATCGGCGTGGACTTCCATGGCCGGGTGCACAAGCCCATGGCCAAGGTGCTGATGAAGGAGCTCGACCCGTTCAAGCTGATGTTCATCGAAGAGCCGGTGCTCAGCGAGAACTATGAAGCGCTCAAGGAGCTCGCGCCGCTGACCAGCACCCCGATCGCCCTCGGCGAGCGGCTGTTTTCCCGCTGGGACTTCAAGCGCGTGCTGAGCGAAGGCTACGTCGATATCATCCAGCCGGATGCGTCACACGCCGGCGGCATCACCGAAACCCGCAAGATCGCCAACATGGCCGAAGCCTACGACGTGGCGCTGGCCCTGCACTGCCCGCTGGGGCCGATTGCGCTGGCGGCGTGCCTGCAACTGGACGCGGCCTGCTACAACGCGTTCATCCAGGAGCAAAGCCTGGGCATCCACTACAACGAGAGCAACGACCTGCTCGACTACGTGAAGGATGCGCGGGTGTTCGACTACGACCAAGGCTTCGTCAAGATCCCGAACGGGCCGGGGCTGGGGATCGAGATCAACGAGGACTACGTGATCGAGCGCGCCGCCGTAGGCCACCGCTGGCGCAACCCGGTGTGGCGCCATGCCGACGGCAGTTTCGCCGAGTGGTGAGTCCTGCCTGACCCGCCGCCAATCCCTGTGGAAGCCAACCCTGCCGGCTTCCACAGCGTGATCTCCAGGGACAGGGGATCGGCCTTCATCCCAGACCTCAATAAACACAAGAAAGAGGCTCCCCATGCAACCGCAAACCCTCACCGGGCAGGCGTCCTTGGTCACGCCCAGCCGCAAGCGGTTTTTCATCATGGTGCTGTTGTTCATCACCGTGGTCATCAACTACCTGGACCGCAGCAACCTGTCGATCGCCGCTCCGGCGCTGACCAGCGACCTGGGCATCGATCCGATCCATGTCGGGCTGATCTTCTCCGCGTTCGGCTGGACCTACGCCGCCATGCAGATCCCCGGCGGCTGGCTGGTGGACCGGGTGCCGCCGCGCATCCTCTACAGCGCCGCGTTGCTGCTGTGGTCGCTGGCCACGGTGATGCTCGGCTTCGCCGCCAGCTTCATCGCGTTGTTCGTGCTGCGCATGGCGGTCGGCGCGTTGGAGGCGCCGGCCTATCCGATCAACAGCCGGGTGGTCACCACCTGGTTTCCCGAGCGCGAACGGGCTACGGCCATCGGTTTCTACACGTCCGGACAGTTCGTCGGGCTGGCGTTCCTGACGCCGGTGCTGGCCTGGCTCCAGCATGAATTCGGCTGGCACATGGTGTTCGTCGCCACCGGCGCGGTGGGCATCGTCTGGGCCGCGATCTGGTACGCGGTGTATCGCGAGCCCCGGGACTTCAAGGGTGCCAACGACGCCGAAATCGACCTGATCCGCGAGGGCGGAGGGCTGGTGGACATCCAGGCCGATGCGGCGAAGGTGAAGGCGGCGTTCAGTTGGCGCGATCTGGGCATCGTCCTGAGCAAGCGCAAGCTGTGGGGCATCTACCTGGGCCAGTTCTGTCTGAATTCGACGCTGTGGTTCTTTCTGACGTGGTTTCCGACCTACCTGGTGAAATACCGCGGCATGGATTTCATCAAGTCCGGCCTGCTGGCGTCGCTGCCGTTTCTGGCGGCGTTCGTCGGCGTGCTGTGTTCCGGGTTCTTTTCCGACTTCCTGATCCGGCGCGGCTGCACGGTGGGCTTTGCGCGCAAGTTGCCGATCATCGGCGGACTGCTGATTTCCACCTCGATCATCGGCGCCAACTTCGTCGAGTCGACACCGCTGGTGATCGCCTTCCTGGCGCTGGCGTTCTTCGGCAACGGGCTGGCCTCGATCACCTGGTCGCTGGTCTCGACGCTGGCTCCGGCGCGGCTGCTGGGCCTGACCGGCGGAGTGTTCAACTTCATCGGCAACCTGTCGGCGATCGCCACGCCGATCGTCATCGGCTTCCTGGCCAGCGGCGATTCGTTCGCCCCGGCGATCACCTACATCGCGCTGCTGGCGTTGATCGGTGCGCTGTCCTACGTGCTGCTGGTGGGCAAGGTCGAGCGCATCGAGTTGTAGTCGCCGGCGCCGGGCGACCATAATGCCGCCCGTTCCCTCGCTCAACGGTAAAGGCTGGATATGCAGGAAGACGCCCCGAAACCCGCCAAGGACGCCGCGCCCACCGGCACCCAGACCCTGCTCCGCGGGTTGGGTGTGGTGCAGGCCGTCGCCAGCGGCGCCCGCGACCTCAAGGAGATCGCCCGCCTGATCGGCACCACGCGCAGCACCACCCACCGTCTGGCCAGTTGCCTGGTGGACGAGCGCTACCTGCGGGTGGTGCCGCAGGTCGGCTACCTGTTGGGGCCGAAGCTGATCGAACTGGGGTTCCAGGCCCGCGAGGACCTGCCGCTGGTGACGTTGGCAGGGCCCTACCTGGACGAGTTGTCGGCGCTGACCGGCGACACCGTTCACCTGGGCATCCGTGAGGGCGACGAAGTGCTGTACCTGCTGAAGAATCCGGGGCGCAACGGCCCGGAGATGCGTTCGCGGGTCGGCCACCGCATGCCGCTGGCGCGCACCGGGATCGGCAAGGCGCTGATGCTCGACGACGCCCCGCAGGAGTGGCAGCGGCTGTACGACATCAGCCTGCCGGCAGGTGGGAAAAGTCAGTTCTGGCCGCAGCATCCGCAGCAGTCCTGGGAGCAGCTCGAACAGCGCATGAGCGAGTATGTGGCGGGCGGCTACGCGTTCGACCTGGAGGACAACGAGCCGTCGATCCGCTGCGTGGCGGCGCCGGTGCGCGACGCCAGCAAGCGCATCGTCGCGGCCGTCAGCATTGCCAGCACCGTGCCGTACATGCCGCTGGAGAAGATGGCCGAGCTGATCCCCCTGATCAAAGGGGTCACGGCCCGGCTGTCGGCGGAGCTTGGCTTGAAGGTCTGAGCCTCAGCGCTTGAGCGTCGCCATGTCGATCACGAAACGGTACTTCACGTCCCCGGCGATCATGCGGGCGTAGGCCTCGTTGATCTGGCGGATGTCGAGCATTTCGATGTCGCAGGTGATGTTGTGCTCGGCGCAGAAATCCAGCACTTCCTGGGTTTCGGCGATGCCGCCGATCAGCGAACCGGCCAGCACCCGGCGGCCCAGCACCAGTTTGGCGGCGTGCACCGGCGGATCGATAGGTTCGATCAGGCCCACCAGGATGTGCACGCCGTCGAAGCGCAAGGTGTCGAGGTACGGGTTGAGGTCGTGCTGCACCGGGATGGTGTCGAGCAGGAAATCGAACCGGCCGGCTGCGGCGGCCATCTTTTCGGCGTCGGTGGACACGATCACGTGGTCGGCGCCCTGGCGGCGGCCTTCTTCGGCCTTGCTGGCGGAGCGGGTGAACAGCGTCACTTCGGCGCCCATGGCCTTGGCGAACTTGATGCCCATGTGGCCGAGGCCGCCCATGCCCAGGATCCCGACCTTGTCGCCGGCCTTCACGCCGTAGTGCTTGAGCGGCGAGTAGGTGGTGATGCCGGCGCAGAGGATCGGCGCGGCGTTGGCCGGATCCAGCGTCGCGGGGATGCGCACCACGAAATGCTCGCTGACCACGATGCTGTCGGAGTAGCCGCCCATGGTGTTACTGCCGTCGACCCGGTCGGGGGTGGCGTAGGTCATGGTCGGGCCTTCGAGGCAGTATTGCTCCAGGTCTGCCTTGCAGGCTTCGCAGGTGCGGCAGGAATCGACCATGCAGCCGACGCCGACCAGGTCGCCTACTTTATGTTGGGTTACGTTCGCACCGGTTGCGGTGACTTTTCCGACGATCTCGTGGCCGGGCATCAACGGGTAGACCGCGATGCCCCATTCGTTGCGGGCCTGGTGGATGTCGGAGTGGCAGACGCCACAGAACAGGATCTCGATGGCGACGTCGTCGGCCCGCAGGCTGCGGCGCTGGAACGTCATCGGGGCGAGGGGAGTGGTGGCCGTTTGGGCGGCATAGCCGATGGCGGTGTACATGGGGAACCTCGCAAAAGCGCTGACAAGTGAGGCGGCGCATTCTGGGCGCCGACCGGGTGTCCGGCCATGACGATTCCTCCGGGTGTCATGCCTATTCCTCCGGCATGCGGGGTTGGCGCGCCGCGTTGGCCAAAGGATCTGCGATGATGGTTTCGTGCCTTATTCCGTGACTTTTCCGTGAAGAGCTTTCCATGCAGTTGACCCGCCACCTCGATGCCAATGCCACGCTGGTTTCGTTGATCGAACCGTTGGCGCAGCGCGACGGTTTCAGCCAGACCGGATTGCCGGGCGTGCAGGTGCTGCGCGCCAGTTGCGATGTCGCCCGCGGCCCGCATATCTACGAGCCGAGCCTGATGATCATCGCCCAGGGCAGCAAACTGGCGTACCTGGGCCCGCGCACGATGGAGTACGGCGCCGGGCATTACCTGATCCAGGCATTGCCGGTGCCGTTCGAGTGCGAGACCTATGCCGAGCCGGACGCGCCGTTGCTGGGGGTGTCGGTGTCGATCGACCGGGTGCTGCTCGGCGAACTGGTGCTGGCCATGGGGCTGGCGCCGGGGCGGCACATTGCGGCGCAGACGCCGGAGTCGATGACCTCGGTGGTGCTCGACGACGACATGCGCGGCTGCGTCGAACGCTTGCTCGGCTGCCTGCACGATCCGCTGGCGTGCCGGATACTCGGGCCGGCGCGTATCCGCGAGCTGCTGTTCACTGTGCTGCGCGGGCCCCAGGCCGACGTGCTGCGGGCGCTGGTGGAGCAGCAGGGGCAGTTTGCCCGGATCGCCGCGTCGATCAGCCACCTGCACACCCACTACACCGAACCGCTGAACGTCGAGACCCTGGCCGGTTGCGCCAACATGAGCGTGTCGACCTTCCACGAGCACTTCAAGCGCAGCACCTTGCTGTCGCCGGTGCAGTACCTCAAGCGCCTGCGCCTGCTCAAGGCCCAGACGCTGCTGATCGCCGAAGGGCTGGGCGTGGCGCAGGCGGCGCATCGGGTGGGCTACCAGAGCACGTCGCAGTTCAGCCGCGAGTACAAACGCTACTTCGAACGCAGCCCGGGCGAGGAGCGCGTGGCATGAGCCGTTGCTGCCCTGCGGGTGGGGCAGCTTGCATTGATGTTGCCGGCCCGGGCGCTTTCGCGGGCAAGCCCGCTCCCACAGGCTTGTGGTCACCGCAGATTCTGTAGGCACCCCGGCCCACTGGGGGAGCCAGCCTGCTGGCGATGAGGACGGCACCGTTCTCGCGCTGCCAAATGCAGGGCAACAAAAAGGCCCCCGTTCGGGAGCCTCGTTGTTTTGCGGTGCGGCTTACATGTTCGGGTAAGTCGGGCCGCCGGCGCCTTCCGGCGCCACCCAGGTGATGTTCTGCGCAGGATCCTTGATGTCGCAGGTCTTGCAGTGCACGCAGTTCTGGGCGTTGATCTGGAAACGCTTCTCGCCGTCTTCCTTGGTGATCACTTCATACACGCCGGCCGGGCAGTAGCGCTGGGCCGGTTCGTCGTAGATCGGCAGGTTCTTGGTCAGCGGGATGCTCGGGTCGGTCAGCCGCAGGTGGCACGGCTGCTCTTCCTCATGGTTGGTGCCGGAGATGAACACCGAGCTGAGCTTGTCGAAGCTGATCTTGCCGTCGGGTTTCGGGTAGTCGATCTTCTTGCACTCGGCCGCAGGCTTGAGGCAGGCGTAGTCCGGCTTGGTGTCGTGCAGGGTGAACGGCAGCTTGCCGCCGAAGATGTTCTGGTCGAGCCAGTTGAAGCCTCCGCCGACAATGGCGCCGAACTTGTGGATCGCCGGGCCGAAGTTGCGGCTGGCGAACAGTTCTTCGTGCAGCCAGCTGTTCTTGAAGGCGTCGACGTAGGCGGTCAGCTCCTCGGTGCCGTCCTTGTCGGCGAACAGTGCGTCGGCCACGGACTCGGCCGCGAGCATGCCGGACTTCATTGCGGTATGGCTGCCCTTGATCTTGGCGAAGTTCAGGGTGCCGAGGTCGCAGCCGATCAGCGCACCGCCCTTGAACACCATCTTCGGCAGCGAGTTCAGGCCGCCCTTGCAGATCGCCCGGGCGCCGTAGCTGATGCGCTTGCCGCCTTCCAGGTACTGCTTGAGCACCGGGTGATGCTTGAGGCGCTGGAACTCGTCGAACGGCGACAGGTAGGTGTTGCTGTAGGACAGGTCGACGATCAGGCCGACCACCACCTGGTTGTTCTCCAGGTGATAGAGGAACGAGCCGCCGGTGTTCTCGGTGCCCATGATGTCCATCGGCCAACCGGCGGTGTGCACCACCAGGCCCGGCTGGTGCTTGGCCGGGTCGATTTCCCAGATTTCCTTCAGGCCGATGCCGTAGTGCTGGGCGTCGGCGTCGCTGTCGAGGTTGAAGCGCTTGATCAGTTGCTTGCCGATGTGGCCGCGGCAGCCTTCGGCGAACAGCGTGTACTTGCCGCGCAGTTCCATGCCGGGGGTGTACAGGCCGTCCTTAGGATGGCCTTCGCGGTCGACGCCCAGGTCACCGGTGATGATCCCGCGCACCACGCCGTTCTCGTCGAACAGCGCTTCCTGGGCGGCGAAGCCCGGGTAGATCTCCACGCCCAGGTTCTCGGCCTGCTGGGCCAGCCAGCGGCACAGGTTGCCGAGGGAAATAATGTAGTTGCCTTCGTTGTGCATGGTCTTGGGCACAAAGAAGTCAGGAATTTTCTGCGCGCTTTCGGCGTTTTTCAGCACGAAGATGTCGTCGCGGGTGACGGGGGTGTTCAGCGGAGCGCCGAGTTCCTTCCAGTCAGGGAACAGTTCGTTCAGGGCCCGTGGTTCGAATACCGCGCCGGACAGGATGTGAGCGCCGACCTCGGAGCCTTTTTCGACCACGCAGACGCTGATTTCCTTACCGGCTTCGGCGGCCTTCTGCTTCAGGCGGCAGGCGGCGGACAGACCAGCGGGGCCGGCACCGACGATGACCACGTCGAATTCCATGTATTCGCGTTCCACAGGCTATCTCCTACTCAAGGCTCAACAGTTTTTTTTCTAATTTGGAGGTTTGATGTCGCATTCGTTATTGCCTTTACGTTAACGTCAAAGGAAATAATGGATAAGCCACCCGTCTCTCTAGGGGGCGCATTATATCTACACCACTCCCAGCGTCCAATACAAACGTTTGTTTGAATCGGCCGCAGGCCAGAGAAATCAAAGAAGCGCGGCTTATGGGCGACCATTTTGCCGTATTGACCGGAATAGGCGTTCCGGTCAAGATACGGGCGGTTTTGCGCTCGCCGTAGGCTGAATGGTGGTTTCAAGAGCACCTCTAAAGACAGGGCGTGGGCGGTACGGCGGTGAGGCGCAGCGCGCAGTCTGCACACCGGGAAGATGACTGACCTGCGGGTCGCTCCTGACGAACGGTCACCCGTTCGCTGGAGAAGTCAGCCGTACTGAAGCCGGCGTTTTTAGAGGTGCCCTTGTGCCCGATGAGCACCCACCGCCAGGTTCGCCTAGGCGATTTCCTTTTCACCGGAGAGTAACGAGGAATCCATGAAGGTTCTTGTAGCTGTCAAACGCGTTGTGGATTACAACGTCAAGGTTCGCGTGAAGGCGGACAATTCCGGCGTAGACCTCGCCAACGTCAAGATGTCGATGAACCCGTTCTGCGAAATCGCAGTGGAAGAAGCCGTGCGCCTGAAAGAGAAGGGCGTTGCGAGCGAAATCGTCGTCGTCTCCATCGGCCCGTCCACCGCTCAGGAGCAACTGCGTACCGCACTGGCCCTGGGTGCCGACCGCGCCATCCTCGTCGAATCCGCTGAAGACCTGACTTCCCTGGCCGTGGCCAAGCTGCTCAAGGCCGTGGTCGACAAGGAACAGCCTCAGTTGGTGATCCTGGGCAAACAGGCCATCGACAGCGACAACAACCAGACCGGCCAGATGCTCGCCGCGCTGAGCGGCTACGGCCAAGGCACGTTCGCCTCGAAAGTCGAAGTCTCCGGCGACAGCGTTGCCGTGACCCGCGAAATCGACGGCGGCGCGCAGACCGTTTCCCTGAAGCTGCCGGCCATCGTCACCACCGACCTGCGTTTGAACGAGCCGCGCTACGCGTCCCTGCCGAACATCATGAAAGCCAAGAAGAAGCCTCTGGAGACCCTGACTCCGGACGCCTTGGGCGTTTCCACCGCCTCCACCAACAAGACCCTGAAGGTCGAAGCGCCGGCTGCACGCAGCGCGGGCATCAAGGTCAAGTCGGTGGCTGAACTGGTCGAGAAACTGAAAAACGAAGCGAAGGTAATCTAAATGACTATCTTGGTTATTGCTGAACACGACAACAAAGTGCTGGCCCCGGCCACGCTGAACACCGTTGCTGCCGCTGCCAAGATCGGCGGCGACATCCACGTCCTGGTCGCAGGCCAGGGCGCTGGCGCCGTAGCTGAAGCCGCCGCGAAGATCGCCGGCGTGAGCAAGGTCCTGAACGCGGACAACGCCGCCTACGCCAACCAACTGCCGGAAAACGTCGCGCCGCTGGTGGCCGAACTGGGCAAGAGCTATAGCCACATCCTGGCCGCCGCCACCTCCAACGGCAAAAACATCCTGCCGCGCGTCGCCGCCCAGCTGGACGTCGACCAGATCTCCGAGATCATCTCGGTCGAAAGCGCCGACACCTTCAAGCGCCCGATCTACGCCGGCAACGCCATCGCCACCGTGCAGTCGACCGCCGCGATCAAGGTGATCACCGTGCGCGCCACCGGTTTCGACCCGGTTGCCGCCGAAGGCGGTTCGGCTGCCGTTGAATCGGTTGCCGCTGCCCACAACCCGGCCATTTCCAGCTTCGTCAGCGAAGAGCTGGCCAAGTCCGATCGTCCGGAACTGACCGCTGCCAAGATCGTCGTTTCCGGCGGCCGCGGCATGCAGAACGGCGACAACTTCAAGCATCTGTACGCCCTGGCCGACAAGCTGGGCGCCGCCGTCGGCGCTTCCCGCGCTGCCGTCGATGCAGGCTTCGTGCCGAACGACATGCAGGTCGGCCAGACCGGCAAGATCGTCGCGCCGCAGCTGTACATCGCCGTCGGCATCTCCGGTGCGATCCAGCACCTGGCCGGCATGAAAGACTCCAAGGTGATCGTTGCGATCAACAAGGACGAAGAAGCGCCGATCTTCCAGGTGGCCGACTACGGCCTGGTGGCGGATCTGTTCGAAGCGGTGCCTGAGCTGGAGAAGCTGGTCTAATCCGGCGGCTTCACTTATAAAGAGCCCGGCCTGTTGGTCGGGCTTTTTTTTGTTCCGGATTTGAGCGGGAGCGTTTCGCCATGGATCTGCATCGTCGGTTGGGCCTTACATTGCTGCTGGGACTGGTGTCGTTGCCGGGGCTGTCGACGGCTGCGGGCAAGTGCGAGCGCCTGGTGGTCACCGGCAGTCCGGATGCGCCGCCGTACCTGTGGCAGGATCCGCAGAACCCCAAGCAACTGATCGGCGCCAGTGCCGACCTGCTGCAGCAGGCGGCCAAGGAACTGGGCATCAAGGTCGAACTGCTGTACGCCGGCAAACGTTCCCAGGCGCTGGACGAAGTGCGCAGCGGGCGCATGGACATGCTGGCCGACGCGCCGCTGGCCTTCAACGAGCTGGAGCATCTGGACTACATTCACCCGCCGTTGCTGGAGAACGATTACCTGGTGTGGACGAAGAAGGGCTCGACGCTGGTCTACGGCGAAGCGAAGGACCTTCATGGGCATTCAGGCGCTTTGTCGGAAAAGTCTCGTTTGACCCAGGCATTCAGCCTCTATGCCGAGCGGCAATTGACCCTCACCCGTACGGCAAACCTCACCCAGGCCTTGCAGAAACTGCTGTTGGGGGAAGTGGAATATGTACTCGCCGGACGCTACTCGGGCATGGCGGCCGCGCAGGCGCTGGGGATGGCCGATGACTTGCTGGCCTTCGAGCAGCCTGTCGACCGGCCGGGGCTGTACCTGGCGGTTTCGCACAACTCGGCCTGCAACGATCCGTGGTTGCGCGGACAGTTGGCCAAAAAGATGACAGAATTGCCCGCGTCCGGCCTGACGGAAGCCGCGCTGCAGCGCAACATCGAGCGCTGGAAGGCGCAGCAGCAACAGCCGCAGCAACCTGTCAGTGCCCCAAAACAGTAGGGATTCTTAGTGAGCAATCGACTTCTTTTCGCAGCGGTGGCCGTTCTGGCGTTGGCCGGCTGCGCCAATGATCCTGCGCCCAATGAGCAGATGCGCCTGACCGGGCAGGCCCTGGAACAGGCCAAGGCCGTCGGCGCCAGTGCCGACGATGTGCCGGAAATGAAACTGGCCGAAGACAAGTACAGCCGCGCCAAGGGCAGCATGGCCGGCGAGTCTTACAAGAACGCGCGGATGCGGGCCGAGCAGGCCGAACTGGACGCGCGGCTGGCGGAGGCCAAGGTGCTGACCCACAAGAGCGAAGAGCAGGTGAATGCGCTCAACACCCGCATCGCCCGCCTGCGCAAGCAACTGGGGGATGCCCAATGAGCCTCGCGTCCAGACTCCTCGGCGGCCTGATCGTGGCCGGCTGCGTCGGTCTCTACGGCTGCGCCGGCCAGCAGAGCGAATCGGCGCTGCAACAGGCGGGTGCCGACTTCCAGAAGGTCAAGGAAGACTCCAACGTGCTGCGCATCGCGCCGAAGGACGTGATCCGCGCCGGCGAATCCCTGGCCCGTGCCGACCGTCTCTCCACGTACTGGGGCAGCGGCGGCGACGTGCAGCATTACGCCTATCTGAGCCAGCGCTACAGCGCGATCGCCCGCGAACACACAAACCAGGTGCTCAACGAAGAGCGCGCCGCGAAACTGGAGCTTGAGCGCCAGCGCCTGCAACTGGCCCTGCGCGAATCCAAACTGTCGAGCGTGCAGCAGCAGGGCAAATGGCTGGAAGAGCAGATCGTCGCCTTGGCCACCACCCAGACCGACCGCGGCCTGGTCATGACCCTCGGCGATGTGCTGTTCGACACCGGCGAGGCGGAGCTCAACAACTCGGCGAACCGCGTGGTGCTCAAGCTGGTGCAGTTCCTGCAGCTCAACCCCAAGCGGGTGGTGCGCATCGAGGGCTACACCGACAGCACCGGCGGCAAGCAGGAAAACCTCAAGCTGTCTCGCGACCGCGCCCAGTCGGTGGCCGATGTGCTGATGGATCTGGGCATCGACGACAAGCGCATTCAGGTCGAAGGCTACGGTGACGAGTATCCCGTGGACGCCAACGCTTCCGAGCGCGGGCGTGCGCAGAACCGTCGGGTGGAAATTGTGTTCTCCGACGAAAAAGGCCAGCTCGGCGCCGCCCGCTGAGGCCGGCGTCACTGGAAAGCCCGGGCTGTCAGGCAGCGCCGGGCTTTTTTACGTCTGTCGAATAGCGCTCAAATATTCAGGGCGATGGCTGACACTGCACTGTACGGTCGAGTAATGTGGCAACTGTCCCAGTACACTTCTAAACTGTTCCGGTATTGTTTCGAACAAGAATAAAACGCCCCGTGAAATCGAGTGCTGCGTCATGACCAATCTCTTGCTCTACCAGCGTATTGCTCAACAACTGGCTGAAGACATCCGTCGCGGCGTCTATCAACCGGGTGAACGCGTGCCGTCGGTGCGCAAGATGAGTTCGCAGCTCAACGTCAGCCACGCCACGGTGCTGCAGGCCTACGCCAACCTCGAGGATCAGGGGCTGATCCGTGCGCGGCCGCAGTCCGGCTACTACGTGCACCAGACACCGGCCCTGACCGCGCCGACGCCGGACATCGCGCGGGTCGAGCGCCCGGGCCTGGTCACCCGTAGCAGCATCATTCAGCAGGTGCTGGTCGAATCCCGCCGCGAAGGCGTGTTCCCGTTGGGCGCCGCGGTGCCCAGCGTCGATTACCTGCCGGTGCGGGCATTGCACCAACAGTTGGCCAAGGTCACGCGGTTCCACAGCCCGCGGGCGTTCAGCTACATGTTCAGTCCCGGTTTCGAGCCGCTGCGCCGGCAAGTGGCGATCCGCATGCGCGACGCGGGCGTGGTGGTCGACCCGTCCGAAGTGGTGATCACCCACGGCTGCGTCGATGCCCTGCAGATGTCGCTGCGGGTGCTGACCCGGCCCGGCGACCTGATCGCCGCCGAGTCCCCGACCTACTACGGCTTGCTGCAGCTGGCCGACCTGCTGGGCCTGAAAGTCATCGAGATCCCCAGCGACCCGGCCACCGGCATGAGCCTGGAGGCCCTGCAACTGGCGGCCAACCAATGGTCGATCAAGGCCCTGGTGCTGACCACGCGCCTGAGCAACCCCTTGGGCGGCACCATGCCGGAAGAGCGGCAGAAACAGCTGCTGCGCCTGGCGTCGGATTTCGACATCCAGATCGTCGAGGACGACATCTATGGCGAGCTGATGTTCGAGCAGGGCCGCACCAAGGCGCTCAAGGCCTACGACCGGCTCGACCGGGTGATCTACTGTTCGAGCTTTTCCAAGACCTTGTCGCCCGGCGTGCGCATCGGCTGGATGATCGCCGGCAAGTATCAGCAGGAGATCCAGCGGCTGCAGACCTTCAGCACCCATTCGGCGTGCAGCGTCACGCAAATGGCGATTGCCGCGTACCTGGAGAACGGCGGCTATGACCGGCATTTGCGGTACATCCGCCAGGAATACCGAAAAAACCTCAGCGCCTTCCAGCTGGCGGTCCAGCAGTATTTCCCTGAAGGCACCCAGATGACCCGGCCCACCGGCGGCTTCATTCTGTGGGTGAGCCTGCCGGGACGGGTCAACACCCAGGAGCTGCATGTGCGGGCCCTGCAGCAGGGCATCAGCATTGCGCCCGGTCTGATCTTCAGCAACACCGAGCAGTTCAACCACTGCATCCGGCTCAACTGCGGCATTTCCTGGAACCGCGAGGCGGAGCGGACGCTGATGACCCTCGGCCTGCTGGCGACCCAACTCTGCCAGGAGACCGCCGGCGGCTTCTGAGTCGATGGCAGAGCTTGTCACAGGCTCTGCGACAGGCGAGCATATGGCCCTCTGCCGTTAGCCCCGTTGGATTCATGAAAGCGATTCTCCCTGTCGTCCGGGTTTTGCTCTGCCTGTTTGTGTTCGCACAGGTGCCTGGCGTCCTTGCGGCTTCTGCCCAGGACAAGGCACCCGCTGCCGCCGCCGCGAAAAAGCCGGCCGCAGCCGCCAAGGCGGCGCCGGCAAAGAAGACGCCACAGAAGAAGGCCGCGCCGGTGAAGAAACGCGCACCGGTCGCCTCCAAGTCGAAGTCGGCCAGTGAAGTGGCCAAGATGCCGTTGCCCCCCGCAAAGCTCGACCTGAGCCTGCCCAAGGAGATGGTTCAGCAGTTGAAGCCGGCCGGTGCCGTGCCGCTGCCCAAGCATGAGGCGATCCTGCCGCAGATGTTCGGCGAGAAGAACAGCGGTTTCCAGCTCAACGGCCGTCTGCTGAGCAACGAAATGCAGTTGCAGCTGCGCAACGAGGAGCGGCGGGACGTCGAAGGGGCCGCGCTGGATTTCGAGTTCAAGCAATGAAACCCGCTCATCAGTGACCCGCCGGCCAGACACTTTGTCGGAGACTGGTCGGTCATTTCCGTTTACGCGTAAAAACTCTGTTTCAGGGAATTTAAAACAGGCGTTTTAGCCGTTACTCTGTTCCCTGTCCTTTTCATGCATTGCCCGCCGCGAGGAATCTGTTGCCATGAACTGCCGTGAAGGTTGTGGCGCCTGCTGCATCGCCCCATCCATCAGTTCACCGATTCCCGGCATGCCCGACGGCAAGCCCGCCGGCGAACGCTGCGTGCAGCTCTCGGCCGAAAACCTGTGCAGCATTTTCGGTCGCCCGGAGCGTCCGGCGGTCTGTTCGGGGTTCAAGGCCGATCCTGAAGTCTGCGGCGACAGCCGCGAAGAGGCGGTCAGGCTGATCGGCTGGTGGGAGCAGATGACGGCGGCGTGATGCGTCAAACGAACGGAACTTCAACAATAAGGAACAAGACTATGGGTTCGCTGCACCGTATCGCTGTGTTGTGTGGTCTGACCGCTGTGCTGGCCACCTCGGCCGCCCAGGCCGAAGACTGGAAAGTCGCCAAGAACGAGGACGGGATCAAGGTGTCCCTGAGTGAAGTGCCCGGTTCGGACTACAAGTCCTATCAGGGCGTGACGCTGATGAAGACCACCGTCGCCAAGCTGCGCGCCCTCCAGGAAGACGTTTCCGGCGCCTGCGCCTGGATCCACGAGTGCGAGTCCCAGAAACTGCTCAAGCACGAAGGCGACCAGAGCTGGACCTACACCCGCTTCAACACGCCGTGGCCGGTCACCCCCCGTGACTCGGTGCTGCACATCACCACCGTCGAAGGCGCCGACGGCAGCCTGACCCGCAACCTGGAAGGCGTGCCGAAGTACGTTGCGGAAGAGAAAGGCTATGTGCGGGTCGCCCAGGTCAAGGGCTTCTGGAAGTTCGTGCCCAAGGGCGACCAGGTCGAAGTGACCTACCAGGTGCACACCGAGCCGGGCGGCAGCGTGCCGGCGATGGTCGCCAACAAGTTCGTGGTGGATGCGCCGTTCAACACGCTCAAGGCCCTCAAGGCCCGCGCCGAGAAGTAAGCGCCGGCGCAACGGACGAAACGCCCTGATCCCTCGGGGCGTTTTGTTTTGTGGCGGTTTTGTACTTATTTTGTGTTTCCGGATATGCGTTGAACGAAATTTTCACAAACGCTTCCCGACAATTCGCCCGCATCCTTGCGCCCTGCCGGCCCGACATGAAAGTGTCCGGCGCCGGGGCAGTAATCAATGGCAATGGCGCCTTCGATCGTGCACCATTTGCGCACCGCGCGAGCCCCGGGGCCTGGGAATGGCCAACAGAGGGCAGGGCGCAGCTGTTTCTTGCAATTTCAACTTCCAATGGGTCCTAAAACGACATGGCAAACCCGGACGCCCTGAACCGGCAGCGATCTTCCAGTCGCCTGCTGCAACCGACCGTCAAATCGCATCTGGCCTACACGCTGCTGTGCGCGCTGGTCATGATGGTGATGTTGTCCGTGCTGCGCCTCGCGCTGCTGGTCTACAACCGCGAGATGATCCTCGACACCCCGGCTTCCACCTTCCTCGAAGCCTTCGCCAACGGCCTGCGTTTCGACCTGCGCCTGGTGGTCTACCTGTGCATTCCGCTGCTGCTGGCGCTGTTCAGCGTCCGGGCGATGGCCGCCCGCGGGTTCTTCCGCCTGTGGCTGACCGTGGTCTCCAGCATCGCGCTGTTCCTCGGCCTGATGGAGATGGACTTCTACCGCGAGTTCCACCAGCGCCTCAACGGCCTGGTGTTCCAGTACGTGAAGGAAGACCCGAAAACCGTCATGAGCATGCTCTGGTACGGTTTCCCGGTGGTGCGCTACCTGTTGGCCTGGGCCGTGGGCACGCTGATCCTGACCCTGGCGTTCAAGGGCGCCGACCGCGCCACCCGCCCGCGCGGTCCGTTCAGCGGCGGCAACGTCGGCACCCGTCAGGTGGCGCCGTGGTATGCGCGCCTTGCGGTGTTCGTGGTCTGCCTGGTGGTCTGCGTGGTCGCCGCCCGCGGCACCCTGCGCCAAGGCCCGCCGCTGCGTTGGGGCGACGTGTACACCACCGAATCCAACTTCGCCAACCAGTTGGGCCTCAACGGCACGCTGTCGCTGATCGCGGCGGCCAAGGACCGGATGGGCGAAGACCGCAACAACATCTGGAAGGCCACGCTGCCGCAGCCCGAGGCGCAGAAGGTGGTGCGCGAGATGCTGCTGATGCCGGACGACAAGCTGGTCGATGCCGACATCGCCACCGTGCGTCGCGACTACACGCCGCCGGCCGACAAGACCCTGCCGATCAAGAACGTCGTCGTGATCCTGATGGAAAGCATGGCCGGCCATTCGGTGGGCGCGCTGGGCGGCCCGGGCAACATCACGCCGTACCTGGACAAGCTGTCGAAGGAAGGCCTGCTGTTCGACCGGTTCTTCTCCAACGGCACCCACACCCACCAGGGCATGTTCGCCACCATGGCGTGCTTCCCGAACCTGCCGGGCTTCGAATACCTGATGCAGACGCCGGAAGGCAGCCACAAGCTGTCCGGCCTGCCGCAACTGCTCAGTGCCCGCGCCTTTGACGATGTCTACGTCTACAACGGCGACTTCGCCTGGGACAACCAGTCGGGCTTCTTCAGCAACCAGGGCATGACCAACTTCGTCGGCCGCAACGACTTCGTGAACCCGGTGTTCTCCGACCCGACGTGGGGCGTGTCCGACCAGGACATGTTCGACCGTGGCCTGGAAGAACTGAAGGCCCGCGACGGCAAGGACAAGAAACCGTTCTATGCCTTGCTGCAGACCCTGTCCAACCACACCCCGTATGCGCTGCCGACGCCGTTGCCGGTGGAGCGCGTGACCGACCGCGGCACCCTGAACGAGCACCTGACCGCCATGCGTTACGCGGACTGGGCGCTGGGCCAGTTCTTCGAGAAGGCCCGCAAGGAGCCGTACTTCAAGGAGACCCTGTTCGTCATCGTCGGCGACCACGGCTTCGGCAACGAACGCCAGATCACCGAAATGGACCTGGGCCGCTTCAACGTGCCGATGTTGATGATCGCGCCGGGCATCCAGGAAAAGTTCGGCCAGCGTGACCACAACGTGGGCACCCAGATCGACATCGTGCCGACCATCATGGGCCGCCTGGGCGGCGAAGTGCGTCACCAGTGCTGGGGCCGCGACCTGCTCAACCTGCCGCAGGGCGACACCGGTTTCGGTGTGATCAAGCCGTCGGGCAGCGAGCAGACCACCGCCATCGTGACCGCCGACCAGATCCTGGTGCTGCCGAAGGACAAGGACATGGCGCCGAAGATCTACGCCTACGAACTGGGCGCCAATCCTCACGCCGAGGTCATTCCCGATGCGCCGCGCACCGCCGAGCTCAAGCACAAGCTCGAAGCGTTCCTGCAGACGGCCACCAAGAGCCTGATCGACAACACCGCCGGTGTGATCAACGGCAAGCCGGACTGACCGTCAGGCAAGCCAGGTTCCGCCCCATGAAAAGAGGCCCTTGAAGGGCCTCTTTTTTTGCCTGCGAGAAACGCTATATCCGGCCGAGCAGCAACAGCACCAGCAGCACGACCAGCACAACGCCGATGATGCCGGAAGGGCCGTAGCCCCAACTTCTGGAGTGCGGAAAGACCGGCAGACCACCGATCAGCAACAGGATCAGGATAATGATGAGGATTGTGCCCATGTCTGTTTCCTTGTCGAGAAGGTTTCGGAAAGTCTTGCAGTCCAAGGCCGGCTGGAAACGATCCGGATCCAGGCGTCTTACCAGTTCCGACCGGCGCGTCCGACAGAAAATTCAATGTTTTTTGGCGCTGCCCGCAACGCGCTCGGCCCACGCCCGGTCCCCGCATTGCGTGGTGGTTTGCCCTTGCCATTCAGCAATCTGATGGAGCGTGGGCGGCCGCGGATCCTTCGCTACACTCCGCGCATCTCCCAAAGAACAACAAGGCTGTCTGCTATGCAAAATCGCATGATGATCACTGGTGCAGGCTCCGGCCTGGGTCGCGAAATCGCGTTGCGCTGGGCGCGTGAGGGGTGGCGGCTGGCCTTGTCGGACGTCAGCGAAGCGGGCCTGCAGGAAACCCTCAAGTTGGTGCGCGAGGCCGGCGGCGACGGCTTCGTCCAGCGCTGCGACGTGCGCGACTACAGCCAGCTCACGGCGTTCGCCCAGGCCTGCGAGGTGAAGTTCGGCGGCATCGACATCATCGTCAACAACGCCGGTGTGGCGTCGGGCGGCTTCTTCAGCGAGCTGTCGCTGGAGGACTGGGACTGGCAGATCGCAATCAACCTGATGGGCGTGGTCAAGGGCTGCAAGGCGTTCCTGCCGCTGCTGGTGCAGAGCAAGGGCAAGATCATCAACATCGCTTCCATGGCGGCGCTGATGCAGGGGCCGGCCATGAGCAACTACAACGTGGCCAAGGCCGGTGTGGTGGCGTTGTCGGAGAGCCTGCTGGTGGAACTGGCCCAGCAGGAGGTCGGTGTCCACGTGGTGTGCCCGTCGTTCTTCCAGACCAACCTGCTGGACTCGTTCCGGGGCCCGACGCCGGCCATGAAGGCCCAGGTCGGCAAGTTGCTGGAGAGTTCGCCGATCACCGCCGCCGATATCGCCGACTACATCTTCAACCGGGTCGCCGCCGGCGAGTTCATGATCCTGCCCCACGAGCAAGGGCGCATGGCCTGGGCGCTCAAGCAGAAGAATCCGCAATTGCTGTACGACGAAATGACCGTCATGGCCGACAAAATGCGCGCCAAGGCCCGCCAGAGCAACGGCTGAGCTTGCTCCCGCAGGGCCTCATCGCTAGGGTGGCCGCAACAGTCACCCTGACGAGATGTCTTGCATGCTCAATTACCTGTGGTTCCTTCTTGCCGCACTGTTCGAAATCGCCGGCTGCTTCGCCTTCTGGATGTGGCTGCGCCAGGGCAAGAGCGCCTTGTGGGTGATCCCGGCGCTGCTGAGCCTGACCCTGTTCGCGCTGCTGCTGACGCGCATCGAGGCGACCTACGCCGGCCGTGCCTACGCCGCGTACGGCGGCATCTACATCGTCGCGTCGATCGGTTGGCTGGCGGTGGTCGAGCGCATCCGGCCGTTGGGTTCGGACTGGATCGGTGTCGCGCTGTGCGTGATCGGCGCCACGGTGATCCTGTTCGGTCCGCGTCTTTCTGCTGCCTGAAAAGGTGTAGGTCATCGCCGCTTTGCGGGAAACGTCCGAAGGGCGATGTACCTGCCGCGTGTAGGGCATGACTGATTTGTCCGGCATGCATTGTGGAGCGCGGGCAAGCCGCGCATCTTCAAGGCCCGTTTACCTTGAAGGACCAACCCCATGCTTGTACTCAGCCGTGTCGTCGGAGAACAGATTTCCATCGGCCACAACATTTCCCTGCGCGTGTTGTCGGTCAACGGCTCCAGTGTCCGGTTCGGCGTCGAGGCGCCGCAGCAGGTCGAGGTGCACCGCGCCGAGGTCTACGAGCGCATCCAGCGCAAGCAGGCCGGCGCCAAGGGGCGCTGAGGGTCAGTCGAACAAATGCTTGGGCACATCGTGCTTGAGCATCAGTTGGCATTGCTCGCTCTCCGGGTCGAACACGATCAGCGCCTGGCCTTTGCTCAGGGCCTGGCGGACCCGCAGCACGCGGGTCTCCAGCGGGGTGTCGTCGCCGTTGTCGGTGCCGTCGCGGGTGACGAAGTCCTCGATCAGACGGGTGAGGGTGTCGACTTCAAGCATGTCGTGGGGAATCAGCATGGGGGCCTCGGCTCGATCAATGCCGTGATGCTACGGCGATTGGCGGCCGGCGGCCAGTGCGGGAGGCGCGTGTGGCCTGTTCGGCCCCTTCGCCGGCAAGACCGGTTCCTGCGGGAGCCGGCCTGCCGGCGATGGCGTCAGCCCAGGCACCGCCGACCTAGCTGTCGGGCCGCTGACCCACCAGGCTGTCCACCGGCGGCACCCGCGTTTCGCTCTCCATCTGCGTGTCATGTTCGATCTGATGGCTGAAGCGCTCAAGGGACGCATCGGCCGGCTGCGCGTCGCTGGCGAACACCGGCGCGCTGAGCATGTACGCCCCCAGCAGGCGGCTGAGCGCCGCCAGGCTGTCGAGGTGGGTGCGTTCGTAGCCGTGGGTCGCGTCGCAGCCGAAGGCGAGCAGGGCGGTGCGGATGTCGTGGCCGGCGGTCACCGCCGAATGGGCATCGCTGAAGTAGTAGCGGAACAGGTCGCGGCGCACCGGCAGTTCATGTTCGTCGGCCAGGCGCAGCAGGTGCCGCGACAGGTGATAGTCGTACGGGCCGCCGGAGTCCTGCATCGCGACGCTGACCGCGTGTTCGCTGGAGTGCTGGCCGGGCGCGACCGGTGCGATGTCGATGCCGACGAACTCGCTGACGTCCCACGGCAGGGCCGCCGCCGCGCCGCTGCCGGTCTCCTCGGTGATGGTGAACAGCGGGTGGCAGTCGATCAGCGGTTCCCGGCCGCTGTCGACGATGGCCTTGAGGGCCGCCAGCAGGGCGGCCACGCCGGCCTTGTCGTCGAGGTGGCGGGCGCTGATGTGGCCGCTTTCGGTGAACTCCGGCAACGGGTCGAAGGCCACCACATCGCCAATGCCGATGCCCAACGAATCGCAGTCGGCCCGCGTCGCGCAGTAGGCGTCCAGGCGCAGCTCGACGTGATCCCAGCTGACCGGCAGCTCATCCACCGCGGTGTTGAACGCATGCCCGGAGGCCATCAGCGGCAGGACGCTGCCGCGGATCACGCCGTTGTCGGTGAACAGGCTGACGCGGCTGCCTTCGGCGAAGCGGCTCGACCAGCAGCCGACCGGCGCGAGCGTCAGGCGGCCGTTGTCCTTGATCGTGCGCACGGCGGCGCCGATGGTGTCCAGGTGCGCCGACACCGCCCGGTCGGGGCTGTTCTTCTTGCCCTTGAGCGTGGCGCGGATCGTGCCGCGGCGGGTCATCTCGAAAGGGATGCCGAGCTCCTCAAGGCGTTCGGCGACATAGCGCACGATGGTGTCGGTGAACCCGGTGGGGCTGGGAATGGCGAGCATTTCCAGCAGGACTTTCTGCAGGTAGTTCAGGTCCGGTTCGGGAAGTTGAGGGGACATGGAATCTCCTGTTGGGTGAAAGGCAGCGCTGATCGTCAGGGCACCCCTGCGGGCAGCTCGCTGCACTCCTGTGGGAGCGAGCCTGCTCGCGAAAGCGGTGGCCCATTCAACGCATCCAGGTCAGACAGCCGGCCGGCTGTGGGGAAACAACAGATCCACAAACCGCTCCGCCGTCGGCTGCGGCTCGTGGTTGGCCAGGCCGGCCCGTTCGTTGGCTTCGATGAACACATGCTCCGGCCGGTCTGCGGCGGTCACCATCAGGTCGAGGCCGACCACCGGAATGTCCAGCGCCCGGGCGGCACGCACGGCCGCATCGGCCAGCGTCGGGTGCAGGATGGCGGTGACGTCTTCCAGGGTGCCGCCGGTGTGCAGGTTGGCGGTGCGGCGCACGGACAGGTGCTCGCCCGCCGGCAGGACGCTGTCCCAGTCGTAGCCGGCCATCTGCAGGGTGCGCCGGGTTTCGTCATCCATGGGGATCTTGCTTTCGCCGTCGGTGGCCGCCTGCCGGCGCCGGCTCTGGGCGTCGATCAAGGCGTCGAGCGCGTGGAGGCCATCGCCCACCACGTGCGCCGGCCGGCGGATCGCCGCCGCCACGACGTCGAAACCGATGACCAGGATCCGCAGGTCGAGCCCATCGTGGAAACGCTCCAGCAGCACCCGGCTGTCGAACGCCTTCGCCGCTTCGACGGCTTGCTGCACCGCTTCGATGCTCTGCAGGTCCACCGCCACGCCTTGGCCCTGTTCGCCGTCCAGCGGCTTGACCACCACGCGCAGGTGCTCGTCGAGGAACGCCAGATTGTCGTCCGCGTTGCCCGCCAGGCGCTGCGCCGGCACGTTCAGCCCGGCGGCCTTCAGCACTTTGTGGGTCAGGCTCTTGTCCTGGCACAGGGTCATGCTGACGGCGCTGGTCAGGTCGCTCAGGGATTCGCGGCAACGCACCCGGCGCCCGCCGTGGCTGAGGGTGAACAGCCCGGCCCCGGCGTCGTCCACCTGCACATCGATGCCGCGCCGGTGCGCCTCTTCGACGATGATCCGCGCGTAGGGATTGAACGGCGCCTCGGGCCCAGGCCCCAGGAACAGCGACTGGTTGATGCCGTTCTTGCGCTTGACGGCGAAGGTCGGGAGGCTGCGCATGCCCAGTTTGGCGTAGAGGGTCTTCGCCTGCCGGTTGTCGTGCAGCACCGACAGGTCGAGGTGGTTCAGACCGCGGCTCATGAAGTGTTCGATCAGGTGGCGCACCAGCACTTCGCCGACCCCCGGACGCCGGCACTGCGGATCCACCGCCAGGCACCACAGGCTGCTGCCGTTTTCCGGATCGTGGTACGCCTTGCGGTGATTGAGGCCCATGACGCTGCCGATCACCGCGCCGCTGTCCTCGTCCTCGGCCAGCCAGTACACCGGCCCGCCCCGGTGGTGCGGGGTGAGCCGGGCAGGGTCGACCGGCAGCATGCCGCGGGCGTGATACAGCCGGTTGATGGCCAGCCAGTCCGCGTCGCTTTGGGCGCGGCGGATGCGGAAGCCGCGAAACACCCGGGTCGCCGGGCGGTAGTCGCTGAACCACAGGCGCAGGGTATCGGAAGGGTCGAGAAACAGTTGCGCAGGTTCGAGGCCGAGCACCTGCTGCGGTGCGGCGACGTACAGGGCGATGTCACGTTCGCCCGGCTGTTCCTTGAGCAGTTCTGCGGCCAGGCTCGATGGGTCCGGGAAGGTATGGCCGATCAGCAGGCGGCCCCAGCCGCAATGCACCGCGATCGGGGCGCCGGCCGGTGCGCTGCCGTCTTCGGCCAGGCGCGCCTGCAAGCGTTCGTAGGAGGGCGCCTGACCGCGCAGCAGACGCTGGCCGTAGGCCGTGGCATGAGGTTTCATCGGTCAGATTCCTTGTTCGCTGAGCCACAGGTTCAGGGCCGCCAGTTGCCACAGGCGCGAGCCGCGCAGCGGGGTGATGTGGCTTTGCGGGTCGGTCAGCAGGCGGTCGAGCATCGCCGGGTCGAACAGGCCGCGGTCCTGGCTTGGGTCGAGCAGCAACTCGCGGACCCAGTCGAGGGTGTCGCCCTGCAAGTGCTTGAGGCCGGGCACCGGAAAGTAGCCTTTCTTGCGGTCGATCACCTGCGCGGGAATCACCTGCCGTGCCGCTTCCTTGAGCACCTGCTTGCCGCCGTCGGGCAACTTGAAGCGGGCGGGGATCCGCGCCGACAGCTCGACCAGGCGATAGTCCAGGAACGGCGTCCGCGCCTCCAGGCCCCAGGCCATGGTCATGTTGTCGACCCGTTTGACCGGGTCGTCCACCAGCATCACCGTGCTGTCCAGGCGCAGGGCCTTGTCCACCGCCGCGTCGGCGCCGGGCTGCGCGAAATGCTCCTTCACGAAGTCGCCGGCCGCGTCATGGGCCGTCATCCATTTCGGCTGCACGGTGGCCTTGTAGCCGTCGTGGGTGCAGTCGAAGAACGCCTGACGATAGGCCGCATACGGATCGGCCGCGCCGTCCACCTGCGGATACCAGTGATAACCGGCGAACAGTTCGTCTGCGCCCTGGCCGCTCTGCACCACCTTGCAGTGCTTGGCCACCTCGCGGGAGAGCAAGTAGAAGGCGATGCAGTCGTGGCTGACCATCGGCTCGCTCATGGCGCGGAACGCGGCGGGCAGCTGTTCGATGATTTCCTGTTCGTCGATGCGCAGTTGATGGTGGCGGGTGCCGTAATGCCTGGCGATCAGATCTGAATACTGGAACTCGTCGCCGCGCTCGCCGCCGGCGTCCTGGAAACCGATGGAGAAGGTCGACAGGTCGTCCACGCCGGTTTCGCGCAGCAGGCCGACCAGCAGGCTCGAATCGACGCCGCCGGACAGCAGCACCCCCACATCCACCGCCGCACGCTGACGGATGGCGACCGCCTCGCGGGTGCTCTCGAGCACGCGGTCGCGCCAGTCCTCAAGGGTCAGATCCTGCTCGTCGGCGCGCGGGCCGTAGGACAACGCCCACCAAGTCTTGCGCTCTGTGCTGCCGTCCGCGCCGACGCGCATCCAGGTGGCGGGCGGCAGTTTTTCGATGCCGGCCAGCAAGGTGCGCGGCGCCGGCACCACGGCGTGGAAGTTCAGGTAATGGTTGAGGGCGATCGGGTCGATGACCGGTGCGATGTCGCCTCCCTTGAGCAGCGCCGGCAGGCTTGACGCAAAGCGCAGGCGCTCGCCGGTGCGCGACAGGTACAGCGGCTTCACGCCGAGCCGGTCGCGGGCGAGGAACAGCCGCCGGGTGTCGCGCTCCCAGATCGCCAGGGCAAACATGCCGTTGAGCTTGGGCAACAGTGCTTCGCCCCAGGCGTGATAGCCCCGGAGCAGCACTTCGGTATCGCCGCCGGAATGGAAGACATGGCCGAGGCCTTCGAGCTCGGCGCGCAGTTCCGGGAAGTTGTAGATCGCGCCGTTGAAGGCCAGGGCCAGGCCCAGACTGTTGTCGGTCATCGGCTGTGCCGAGCCGTCCGACAGGTCCATGACTTTCAGGCGGCGATGGCCCAGGGCGACCGGCCCTTGGGCATGGAAGCCCCAGGCGTCGGGGCCGCGGGGGGCCAAGTGATGGGTGATTCGTTCGAGGGCTGCAAGGTCTGCAGGGCGTTGGTCAAAACGTAACTCGCCAGCTAATCCGCACATAAGTTCCTTACCGGTTTATTCCGTTGGGGAGGTCAACATGCACCGTGCCGGAATGGCCGGTACTGAAAAACTGACCTGTGCAGGAACCGGTAGTTTTAGAACGATCGGTTATATGGCGTCGTCGGCGAGCAGAATCCCATAACAGCTTCACCACGGTTTTGTGCGGTACAGGGTTATGCAAAACATGGGAATTCTTGCTGATCCGCAACGGCAAACGCGCAGGATTTCGCGTTATCAATCGCTCACAGGGATCGCTAAGTTAAAGGCCTGAACCCGCGATTAAGGACGATTGCCGATGCCGCCCCCGGACACCCCCCTGACACCTGTCACGCTCACGAACGAACAGGTGCTTGCGACCCTGCTGGACGCCACCGGCGATCTGGACACCGCCGAAGTGCTTCAGCAACGCCTCCCTTCGTGGTTGCTCCAGGCTCCCCATGAGGAACTTTCGGCATTGGCGCAGGCGGTCCGGGAACTGCGGGCCAGCCACGAGCAGGTGGAGGCGGGACTGAGCCGCCTGCAATCCTTGAAAGCCTATTGCATCTTCGAGTTGACCCACGCGTTGCGCCTGCGTTGGCCGGTGGCGTTCGAGGTCGAAAACGATCACCTGGCGCTCATGGGCGCCCACCCTGGCAAGCGCACCTTGCTCGACGCGGCCATGCAGAACTTCACCGAAGCGCAGGCAGACGCCGACGGTTTGCCCAAGGGCAGTGAGATCCAGCTCAAGAACCAACCGCAAGGGGTGGCCGGACTGACGCCGTCAGCCTTCGCCGGCTTTTGCCGCGACCTGGATCTGGGGCGGCGTTATCAAGCGCATTTCACGCAGGTGTTCGGCCTGCAGAGGCGGGCCGGGCAGATGGAGGTGACGAGCGCCCTGGGCCAGGACATCGTCCGCCTGAAAAAACGCTTGTTGGCGTTCGACATGCATCTGGCCTTACTGAAAGGGGACATCACCCGGGAGGGGTATCGGATGTTGCAGCGACTGGTCGAAGCCGATGGCGTCGCCGACGCGAAAACCCTGCATTACGAGGGGCGTCCCTTGCGCATGCAGGGGCTCGGGCTGCAAGGCACCTGCATCTGGGGAGTGGTGGTGTTTTCGCAGCGACCGGTTGAGGAGCATCCGGATGAATGGTGTCTTGTCTACATGCCCGGCGAACCCTACCGGCCGCTGTTCGAATACCCCGACTTCAGCACGTTCGAGCTCTACCTGACGCTGAAGCTGGGCCTGCGCAGTTATCAGGCGCCTTTTTCCCGCTACCTGGACGAGGACGGCAAGCCTGGTTTTTTCAAGACCTTTGCCCGCACACGGAGCCTGGGGAAGGTCGAGGCGCGGCCGATCACGCGGTCGTTGTTCGACTTCTTGCTGTACAGCCATGTCGGCAAGCTGCAGATCGATGCGCAGGTGCTTGCGGTGCCCACCGCCGATGTGGACGCCGAGGCATCGCGTGAGCGCTGGCTGGGGTATCTGGACACCGGCATGACCATCGCCGGTCTGGCAGGGTTTTTCTTGCCGGTGGTGGGCGAGCTGATGATGGGGGTGGCGGTCGGCCAACTGCTGGCGGGGACCTTCGAGGGCGTCGAGGACTGGAGTGCCGGCGACCGGCACGACGCCCTGGCGCATATGCTCGATGTGGCGCAGAACGTCGCTCTGATGGCGGCAACCGCAAGCGCCGCGAAAGGACTGGGCACCGTGGTCAGCCGCACGCTTGCACGGCACCCGGAATTCTTCGGGCGCTTCGCGGCGGTGCTCGACCGCTCGGGCTGGCCGAAGTTGTGGAAGCAATCGCTGCAGGCCTATGAGCAACCCGAGGCGGCCAAAGGGCAGGCGCAGGTGGACTTCTCAGGGTTGTACCGGGTGCAGGACCGCACGTTCCTGCAGATCGAGGACAAGCACTATGCCGTGGCGCTTGATCCGGAGTCGCAGACGTGGCGGATTCAGCACCCGTCGCGCAAGGACGCCTTCAGGCCTGAACCGCTGCCCAGCGGCACGGGGGGCTGGCTTCGTCCCGGCGAACCGGTGGAGCAATGGCGCAATCCGGCTTATGTGCTCAAGCGCATGACCCCCGTTCTGTCCGGCATCGACGATAGCCGGCTGGACATGATCCGGAAGCTGACCGATACACCGCTCCATGAGCTGCATCGTTTGTTCCTGGACAGCGCGCCGATGCCGCAGCGTCTGCAGGACATGGCCAAGCGCTTCAAACTGGACAGCAAACTGCGCGGTTTCATTGCCGACATGGAGCAGGGCGATGTGCGCAGCGTGCGCCATGTACAGGAGCAGTTGCATGCGTTGCCCCTGCTCAAAGGATGGCCTCACGGGCGCTACATCGAAGTGTTGGACGGACAGGCGAATGTCGTGGCGACCTACCCGTCCTCTGCCGTGAGCGACCATGACCTGTGCGTCCATGTGACCGAAGATCAGTTGGCGGATGGGCAATTGCTGCAAGTGATCACAGAAGGGCTCTACCCCCAGGAAGTGCAGACGTTGACCGGCGTGCCCGCGTCAGGCGGCGAGCGGGCCGTGCACCTGGCGAAAACGCTGGGCGCCGAGATCAAGGCCGAGCGGCGACCCCTCTTCGACTGGATGTACGGGCAATACGATCAGGGCCGTTCGAGCGAGGTGGGGGCGGCTCGGGGCCGGTTTCCCGACCTGCCCGCACGCTATGCCCAACGACTCACGGACCTGGCCTCCAGCGTCGAACGCCTGCATGTGCGTGCCGTCGGACGACTGCCGATGAACCTGGCCCAGAAGATGCGCCAGGCCCGTGATGCCATACGGATGGACAGGGCGCTGGCGGGTTTCCACCTGCCGGAGCTGGCCAATGCCGACACGGAGCGGCTGGGCATCCGCCTGTTGCCGCGCCTGGACGGCTGGCAGGCGGATTGGCGGCTGGAGTTGCGCGAAGCGTTCCGCCACGGGCCGTTGCTGGCGGACATCGGCGATCCGGGCGCCGCGCCTGCGCAAGCCGGAATGATCGTCAGGTCGCCGGGCGGGTATCGGGTGTTCAACGGGGAAGGGCAAGCCCTGGGGCAGGTTGCATCCGGGCCTGAAAGCCTTTATGTCGCGGTGCTCAAAGGCATGCCGGAGCCGTTGCGCCGCGCCACGGGGTTTGCCGAAGCTCAGCCGGAAGCGGCCGGACGCCTGCGCAACCGGTTGCTGAACGCTGCGCTCGACGACCGGGCCGATGCCGAGCGGGCACTGTTCACCGATCAGCCCTTGCCGGTGCGCAAGCGCATGGCGTGCGTGCAACACGACGGCCCTGTCGGCTCGTCGAACCATTCCGCTGCGCTGGTGCGCAAGGTCAAGCGGCTCTACCCGTCGTTTTCCGATGCGCAAGCCAGCACGCTTCTCCTCGGTCTGGGGCCGGATCCCCTGGGCCGGGCCCGAGCGGTCAGACAACTGCAGCAGGCGTTGAAAGAACTGACCGAGAGCCTTGAGGACTGGAGCGAGGATCAGCAGGCGCTCAACGCCATCGGCACACCATTGCGCGAGGCCCGTCAGAGTCGGCAATTGGCGGCGGGGATGATCGAGGACGCCTGGCGGCAACTGACGAGGACGTCAGACGGGCAATGCAGTCTCAGGCTCGACGGTATGCGCATCGGGCAACTGCCGCACCTGCCCGCGAGCGTTTCGTTCGACCATGTGAAGCAACTGTCATTGAAGAACATGGAGCTGAACGATGACTCGGTCTACTTCCTAAAGGCATTCCGGCAGGTGCAGTCGCTCGACCTGGACGGCAACCGACTGACCCGCTTGCCGGAAGCGGTCTCGCACATGCCGGCGCTCACGCGCCTGAGCCTTTCGGACAATCGGGTGCAATTGACGGAGCAGACGCTGGCGAAGCTGTCCGGATTGCGCACTCTGCATGCCTTGAACCTGAGCGGCAATGCCTTGGGGGCCACGCCGGATGTCGGCAAGATGTTCGACTTGCGTCTTTTGGCCCTGCGCAATACCCGCGCGACCGAGTTGCCCAAGGGCTTGTCCCGCTTGCCGAACCTGGATCGTGTCGACCTGCGTGACAATGACATCCGGCAGTTGCCGGACTGGCTGTTCCAGACGCCCAGGCGCATGAGCGAGACGGTCAACCTGCGGCACAACCCGCTGGAGGATCCGAGTCGCATCCGCTTGCTGGAGTATCGGGATCGGGTCGGAGTCGGCATGGGGTTCATTGAAGACGACATCTCCCGCCTCAACGAACAGCAGGCCAGGGCGTTATGGTTCACGGACCGGGCCGGGCAGTCGTTCGAACGGCGAAACAGCGTCTGGACGGCCTTCAAGGACGATCCGCGGGCCGACGGCTTGTTTCGCCTGTTGTCGGAGGTGGGCAACACGGCGGACTCGGAATACGTTCACCGGGACATGGCACGTCGGGTCTGGCGTGTGCTGGAGGCCGCCGAGGCGGATGCGACGCTGTGCGAGCAGATCCTCGACCTGGCGGCCAACCCGATCCACTGCACGGATTCGGCGGCGTTGAACTTCAGCCACCTTGAGGTGGCGGTGGAGGTGCATCAGATCACGGACCGTCAGGCCGATGCCGAAACGCGCGCGGCGGATCTGCTGAAGCTGGGGCGCAGGCTGTTTCGCCTGGAGCAGGTGGACAAGCTGGCCCAGGCCCACATCGACAGCCATCCGAGGGCCGATCCGCTGGAGGTCGGCCTGGCCTATCGCACGGGGTTGGCCGATGACCTGGACTTGCCCGGCCAACCCAGGCACATGCGCTTCGAGTTCTTGAGCGGCGTCACCCGGAAAGACCTGGAGGCGGCGCTGATCAAGGTCAAGCATGTCGAGCTGTCGACCGGGTTTGCGGCTTTTCTGGCGCAGCAGCCGTTCTGGTGCGATGTCATGAAGCAGCACCATCCCCGTCAGTTCGAAACGGCGCAAGCGATCTACCCGCCCAGGCTGCAGGCCCTGTTCGAAAAGGCGGACACCCTGACGACGGCGGACTATCTCGAACAGGTCGAGGCCATCTCGTTCGAACGGCAGAGCGCCGAAACGAACTTGATGAAGCGGCTGACGGACGACGTCATCAAGCGGATCGAGCTGGGTGTCTGCGCGTTGTCCGATTTCTGAATGCCTGCGGATTCGGTTTCACTTGCCTCGTATCAAGCGGCGCAAAACGAACCGGTTGGGATGGCAGGCTTCGGCAACGGCTTTGGGCAAGGGCAGCGGCTCGTCGTCCAGCCACGCCGCCAGCAGCTCGCCGCACAGCGGTGCGGTGATCAGGCCGCGCGAGCCGTGCCCGCTGTTGACGTACAGGCCATCGAGCCATGGACAGGGCACCTGCGGCACTTGCCGGGCATCCCTGGCCAGTGCGGCGTAGGCGTGGGCAAAAGCTTCGCGGTCGGCGAGGGGGCCGACGATGGGCAGGTAGTCGGGGCTGGTGCAGCGAAAGGCTGCGCGGCCCTGGAGGTGGCCGACGTCCTGCCCGTGGATGTTCAGGCGTGCGGTCAGGTCGGTGGAGATTTCGTCGAGCATCTCCAGGTTGCCCAGGTGTTCGGCGGCGGTCGGGGTCAGGTCGTCGCTGTTGAAGTCGAAACTGGCGCCCAGCGTGTGTTCGCCCAGTCGCGCAGGGGCGACGTAGCCCTCGGCGCACACCACGGTCTTCAGCGCCTGGCTCTGCTCCGTTTGCGCCAGGCGGGTGATCTGCCCGCGAATGCGCTTGAGCGGCAGTTCGGCGCTTTGGGCGAAACGCCGCACGTCGGCGGCGCCGGCCAGCACCACGACCGGTGCGCTGGCGATCAGGCGATCACCGTCGAAGGCCTGCCATTGGCCGTCGACCTTGCGCAGTTCCAGCACTTCGTGATGGTGCAGCAGTTCGATGTTCGGTTGGTCGGCCTGGGCCTGGCACAGCGCCGGCGGGTGAACCCAGCCGCCCTCCGGGTAGAACAGGCCACCGTGGGCCAGGCCGATCCCGGCGCGGTCTTGCGCCTGGGGTGGGTCGAGCCATTGCAGCAGGTCCGGCGGGAAGGCGGCGGCCAGTTGCGCGTGACGCTCGGCCTCCTTGTCGTTGAACGCCAGTTGCAGCACGCCGCAGCCGTCCCAGTCGGTGCCGCGCTGCAGGCTTTCCAGCAGACGGCGGGTGTAGCCGAATCCGCTGACGATCAACTGCGACAATGCCGTGCCATGGGCCGACAGTTTCAGGTACAGCACGCCTTGGGGGTTGCCCGATGCCTCCTGCGCCACCGCGCCATGTCGCTCCAGCAGGCTGACCCGCCAGCCCCGGGCCGCGAGGCTGGCGGCGCTGGCGCAACCGGCGAGCCCGGCGCCGATCACCAGCGCCCGGCGCTCGCCGGTCAACGGTGCCGGGCGGGCGAACCAGGGTTTGTCCGGCGCGGGGGCGGGCACTTGCGCCGGCCAGCCGAGGAATTCGCCGCGCAGGATCTCCCACTTGTGGCCGATGCCCGGCGTGCGCTTCATCTTGAAGCCCGCCGCGTTGAGCAGGCGCCGCACCCAGCCGGTGCTGGTGAAGGTGCTGATGGTCGCGCCGGGCGCGGCCAGCCGGGCCAGTTCGGCGAACAGTTCGGCGGTCCACATGTCCGGGTTCTTCGCCGGCGCGAAACCGTCGAGGAACCAGGCGTCGATCCGGGCGTCCAGCTGCGGCAACTGCTCCAGCGCATCGCCGATCAGCAGGGTGAGGGTGACCCGCCCGTTGTCCAGCACGATGCGCTGGAACCCTTGATGAATCGCCACATAGCGCTTTTGCAGTTGATCGGCGAAGGTGGCCAGTTCCGGCCACAGCGAAAGTGCCCGCTGAAGATCCGCAGGGCTCAGGGGGTACTTTTCGACACTGACGAAATGCAGCCGCGCACCGGCCGGGGCAGACCGTTCGAACAACTGCCAGGCGCAGAGAAAATTCAGCCCGGTGCCGAACCCGGTCTCGCCGATCACCAGCCTGCCGTTTGCCGGCAACGCGGCGAAGCGCTCGGCCAGGCGGTTCTGTTCGAGGAACACGTAGCGGGTCTCTTCCAGCCCGGACTGGTCGGAAAAGTACACATCGTCAAAGGCCCGCGAACGCGGGCGTCCCTGGTCGTCCCAGTCGAGCTGGGCGTGGGGCAGTTCAGGTTTCATGGCAGGCTCGGCAACGGCAAGGCCGCCATTCTAGCCGATTGCGCAAAGGCGGCTTGATCCATGGCAAACCTTGCGGGCGCAGGTTCACGGACAATCCGCCGCCCGCCGGAATTTCTGTGCCGCGCCGGTGCCTGATCCGCTAGTCTTGCTGAACCCTGGAAGGAGCCGTCCCATGTTCGAATCCGCTGAAATCGGTCACGCCATCGACAAAGACACCTACGAAGCCGCGGTGCCGGCCCTGCGCGAAGCGCTGCTCGAAGCCCAGTTCGAACTGCAGCAGCAACGGCGCTTTCCGGTGATCGTCCTGATCAACGGGATCGAGGGGGCCGGCAAGGGCGAAACGGTCAAGCTGCTCAACGAATGGATGGATCCGCGCCTGATCGAGGTGCGCACCTTCGATCAACAGACCGACGAGGAACTGGCCCGGCCGCCGGCCTGGCGCTACTGGCGGATGCTGCCGGCCAAGGGGCGGATGGGCATCTTCTTCGGCAACTGGTACAGCCAGATGCTCCAGGGGCGGGTGCACGGGCTGTTCAAGGATCCGCGGCTGGACCAGGCGATCAACGCCGCCGAGCGCCTGGAGAAGATGCTCTGCGATGAAGGCGCGTTGATCTTCAAGTTCTGGTTCCACCTGTCCAAGAAGCAGATGAAGGCGCGGCTCAAGGCCCTGGCCGACGACCCGCTGCACAGCTGGCGGATCAGCCCGCTGGACTGGCAGCAGTCGCAGACCTACGACAAGTTCGTCAAGTACGGCGAACGGGTGCTGCGCCGCACCAGCCGCGACTACGCGCCTTGGCATGTGATCGAGGGGATGGACGCCCATTACCGCAGCCTGGCGGTGGGCAAGATCCTGCTGGAGGGGCTGCAGAACGCGCTCAAGCGTCCGGACGTGCACCCGCACGAAGTCAATGCCGCGCCGCTGGGCACGGCCGTCGACCAGATGAACCTGCTCGACAGCCTCGACCTGACCCAGTCCCTGGACAAGAAAGACTACGAAGAGCAGCTGATCACCGAACAGGCGCGGCTGTCCGGGCTGATGCGCGACAAGCGCATGCGCCGCCATGCGCTGGTGGCGGTGTTCGAAGGCAACGACGCGGCCGGCAAGGGCGGGGCGATCCGGCGGGTCGCGGCGGCGCTCGACCCGCGTCAGTACAGCATCGTGCCGATTGCCGCACCGACCGAAGAGGAGCGTGCGCAGCCGTACCTGTGGCGCTTCTGGCGGCACATCCCGGCACGGGGCAAGTTCACTGTGTTCGACCGCTCCTGGTACGGCCGGGTGCTGGTGGAGCGGGTCGAAGGCTTTTGCAGCAAGGCCGACTGGCTGCGGGCCTACGGCGAGATCAACGACTTCGAGGAACAGGTCGCCGACGCCGGGGTGATCGTGGTCAAGTTCTGGCTGGCCATCGACAAGGACACCCAGATGGAGCGCTTCCAGGCCCGGGAGGAGATCCCCTTCAAGCGCTTCAAGATCACCGAAGACGACTGGCGCAACCGCGACAAGTGGGACGCCTACCGCGCGGCGGTGGGCGACATGGTCGACCGCACCAGCACCGAGGTCTCGCCGTGGACGCTGGTCGAGGCCAACGACAAGCGCTGGGCCCGGGTCAAGGTGCTGCGCACGATCAACCGGGCGCTGGAGGAGGCGTTCGAAAAGTCCGACCGCCGGGAGAAGAAGCACAAGAGCTGAACCGATGGGCACGCATACGCCGGGTGAATGATCGTCGCGGCAGGTCTCGGGGTGGACTTATGCTCGAAACCACTCCCGACCGACTCAATGAGGTGTGCGATGCGTGAAGTGGTGATCGTCGACAGCGTCCGGACCGGCCTGGCCAAGTCCTTTCGCGGCAAGTTCAATATGACCCGTCCCGATGACATGGCGGCCCATTGCGTCAATGCGTTGCTCACCCGCAACGACATCGACCCGGCCAGCGTCGAGGACTGCATCGTCGGCGCCGGCTCCAACGAAGGCGCCCAGGGCCACAACATCGGCCGCAACGTGGCGGTGCTGTCGCGCCTGGGCACCGGCACCGCCGGCATGACCCTCAACCGCTTCTGCTCG
Organism: Pseudomonas ekonensis; assembly: GCF_019145435.1. Classification (NCBI taxonomy): domain Bacteria; kingdom Pseudomonadati; phylum Pseudomonadota; class Gammaproteobacteria; order Pseudomonadales; family Pseudomonadaceae; genus Pseudomonas; species Pseudomonas ekonensis. The sequence goes on from NZ_JAHSTS010000001.1 coordinate 1,106,992, forward strand.
TCCGGCCTGCAGGCGATCGCGATCGCGGCCAACCAGATCGCTTCCGGCTGCAGCGACATCATCGTGGCCGGCGGCGTCGAGTCGATCAGCCTGACCCTCAAGAGCGTCAACACCGACCACCTGATCAACCCGCTGCTCAAGCAACGGGTGCCGGGCATCTATCACACCATGGGCCAGACCGCCGAAACGGTGGCCCGGCGCTATGGCGTCACCCGCGAAGCGCAGGACCGCTATGCGCTGCAAAGCCAGCTGCGCACCGCCCAGGCCCAGGCGGCGGGGCTGTTCGACGATGAGATCGTGCCGATGGCGGTGAAGTACCGGGTCGAGGACAAGGCCACCGGCGCCGGGCAGATCCTCGACGGCATTGTCGACCGCGACGACTGCAACCGCCCCGACACCACCTACGAAAGCCTGGCCGGGCTCAAACCGGTGTTCGCCGAGGACGGTTCGGTGACCGCCGGCAACTCGTCGCAACTGTCCGACGGCGCGTCGATGACCCTGGTGATGAGCCTGGAGAAGGCCTTGCGGTTGGGGCTCAAGCCCAAGGCGTTTTTCCGCGGCTTCACCGTGGCCGGCTGCGAGCCGGACGAAATGGGCATCGGCCCGGTGTTCTCGGTGCCGAAACTGCTCAAGGCCAAGGGCCTGCAAGTGGCGGACATCGATCTGTGGGAGCTCAACGAGGCGTTCGCCTCGCAGTGCCTGTACAGCCGCGACCGGCTGGAGATCGACAACGAGCGGTACAACGTCAACGGCGGTTCGATTTCCATCGGCCATCCGTTCGGCATGACCGGGTCGCGTCAGGTCGGGCATCTGGTGCGCGAACTGCAGCGGCGCAACCTGCGTTACGGGATCGTCACCATGTGCGTGGGGGGCGGGATGGGGGCGACCGGGCTGTTCGAGGCGGTGCGCTGAGCTGAGCGATTGAATCTGCCTGCGGCGACCCGACGGGCTCCCTCGCCAAAGAGGCCTATGCGGATTGCAGTTGCATTCGCGCAATGTAGGCGCGGATCTCCTGCTGCGCCTTCTCCAGGCTGTCGAACGGCCCTTCGAGGGTGTTTTCCCGGGTGCTGAAGAACAGTTCGCCGTTGACCCGGCACAGCCGGTCGCTGCGAAAGTGCATGGCGGGTGCCGGATCCTGGACGCGCATGCCGTACATGGTGGGTCTCCTGGAGGGGGCGCTGGAAGGATCCGATGAGCTTATGCCTGAAGCACTTGGCGCGCCCGCCGAGCCGATCAACGGGCGTGCGTCAATATTGCGCTGCGACCTGCACAGTTCCGTTTGCGGCCTGACCCCAACTGTCCCTGTGTCGCGCCGGCCGCCGCGCCTAGAATGAGCGCACTCGTCAGTCGCATTCGGGGTACTCATGCACATTTCATCGGGCCGTTGGGTGTACGGCATGTTCCTGGCCTTGCTGACCGCGTTCCTGTGGGGAATCCTGCCGATCAAGCTCAAGCAGGTGCTGGTGGCGATGGATCCGGTCACGGTGACCTGGTTCCGCCTGCTGGTCTCCGGCGGTTGCCTGTTCGTCTACCTGGCGGCCACCCGGCGCCTGCCCAGCCGCAAGGCGCTCGGGCCCAAGGGCGGCTGGCTGGTGCTGATGGCGGTGCTCGGGCTGGTGGGCAACTACGTGCTGTACCTGATGGGCCTGAACCTGCTCAGTCCGGGCACGGCGCAGCTGGTGGTGCAGATGGGGCCGATCATGCTGCTGATCGCCAGCCTCTTCGTGTTCAAGGAGCGCTTCAGCATCGGCCAGGGCATCGGCCTGGCGGTGCTGCTGATCGGTTTTGCGCTGTTTTTCAACCAGCGCCTGGCGGAGCTGCTGACGTCATTGTCCGACTACACCGCCGGCGTCCTGCTGGTGCTGCTGGCCTCGACCGTGTGGACGTTCTACGCGCTGGGCCAGAAGCAGCTGCTGACCGTGTGGAACTCGCTGCAGGTAATGATGGTGATCTATCTGTTCTGCGCCTTGCTGCTCACGCCGTGGGTGCATCCTCTGGAGGCGCTCAGCCTCAGCCCGTTGCAGGGTTGGCTGCTGCTGGCGTGCTGCATGAACACCCTGATCGCCTACGGTGCGTTCGCCGAGGCGCTGGCGCATTGGGAGGCGTCGCGGGTCAGCGCGACGTTGGCGATCACGCCGCTGGTGACGTTCGGCGCGGTAGCGGTGGCGGCCTGGTGGTGGCCTGACTACGTGCACGCCGAGCAGATCAACCTGCTGGCGTACGGCGGGGCGGTGCTGGTGGTGCTGGGGTCGGCGCTGGTGGCCCTGGGGCCTTCGCTGATCGCCGGGCTCAAGGCGCGGCGGGCCAAGGTCGTGCCGGGCTGAGCGGGCCCCTCGCCGACGCTGTCGCCGGCAGGCTGGCTCCTGCAGAAGACCTGGGTGAATGCAGCCTTTGTGTTCACCGCAGAACCCTGTGGGAACCAGCCTGCCGGCGATGGCGCCGCAAGGATCAGCCCTTGGCCCCGGCCTCCAGCATGTTCTCCGGCCGCACCCAGGCATCGAACTGCTCATCGGTCAGGTAACCGAGCTGCAACGCCGCCTCACGCAAGGTCAGCCCTTCGCTGTAGGCCTTCTTGGCGATTTCCGCCGACTTGTCGTAGCCGATGTGCGGGTTCAGGGCCGTCACCAGCATCAGGCCGCGCTCCAGGTGTTCCGCCATTTTCTCGGCATCCGGCTCCAGTCCGGCGATGCAGTGCTGCTGGAAGTTGCTGCAGCCGTCGCCCAGCAGGCGGATCGATTGCAGCAGGTTGTGGATGATCACCGGCTTGAACACGTTCAGTTGCAGGTGGCCTTGGCTGGCGGCGAAGCCGATCGCCACGTCGTTGCCCAGCACCTGGCAGGCGAGCATCGACAGCGCTTCGCATTGGGTCGGGTTGACCTTGCCGGGCATGATCGAACTGCCCGGCTCGTTGGCCGGCAGCTTCACTTCGGCGAAGCCTGCACGGGGGCCGGAGCCGAGCAGGCGCAGGTCGTTGGCGATCTTCATCAGGGCCACGGCGAGGGTCTTCAGGGCGCCGGACAAGGTGGTCAGCGGCTCGTGGCCGGCGAGGGCGGCGAACTTGTTCGGCGCAGTGACGAACGGCAGCCCGGACAGCGCCGCCAGTTCCGCCGCGATGGCTTCGGCGAAACCGTGGGGCGAGTTCAGGCCGGTGCCGACGGCCGTGCCGCCCTGGGCCAGTTCGCACACCGCCGGCAGGGCGGCGCGGATCGCCCGCTCGGCGTAGTCCAGTTGGGCGATGAAGCCGGAAATCTCCTGGCCGAAGGTGATCGGCGTGGCGTCCATCATGTGGGTGCGGCCGGTCTTGACCAGCTTCAGGTGCCGCGCCGACAGCTCCGCCAGGCCGCCGGACAGTTCGGCGATGGCCGGCAGCAACTGGCCCTGCACCGCCTGGGCCGTGGCGATGTGCATGGCGGTGGGGAAGCAGTCGTTGGAGCTCTGGGAGCGGTTGACGTGATCGTTCGGGTGCACCGGCAGCTTGCCGCCGCGCGGGTTGCCGGCCAGTTCGTTGGCGCGGCCGGCGATCACTTCGTTGACGTTCATGTTGCTCTGGGTGCCGCTGCCGGTCTGCCAGACCACCAGCGGGAACTGGTCGTCGTGCTGGCCGTCGAGCACTTCGTCGGCGGCCTGTTCGATCAGGCGGGCGATGTCGGCGGGCAGGTCGCCGTTGCGGTCGTTGACCCGGGCGGCGGCTTTCTTGACCAACGCCAGGGCGTGCAGCACCGGCAGCGGCATGCGCTCCTGGCCGATGGCGAAGTTGATCAGCGAGCGTTGCGTCTGAGCGCCCCAGTAAGCGTCGTCCGGGACTTCGATCTGGCCCAGGCTGTCGGTTTCGATACGGCTCATCGTGCACACTCCTGTCGGTCTGATTTGCGCTGTTTAGGCCGGCTTCGGCCAGGGGGGTTCCATCGGATCGATTGTTGACCGGTCACGCCCGCCAGGCAAGCGCGGCAAGGCCCGGGGGTTGAGCCTCGATGTTAATCAGGCGCAGAATGGTCGCCCTTGGGGTTTTACCTCGCCTGCTAGAAAAGGAAACTCGATGACTCGTCTTCGTGCCATCTGTACCGCGGTTGCCCTGGTCTGCGCCAGCGGCCAGGTGCTTGCCGACACCGCCAGCCACAACGCCAGTGCCGAAGCTTTCCTGACCCTGGCGCACGCCGACAAGCTGGGCACTCCGGTGTACATGCAAGTGCAGCAGATGTTCGCCCAGCGCTTTGAACAGACCAAGGCGCCGGAATCCAAGAAAGCCGTGCTGGAGACCTACCAGGCCAAGGCCAACGCCGCCCTGGATCAGGCCATCGGCTGGAACAAGCTGAAGCCGGACATGGTCAAGCTCTACACCAGCAACTTCAGCGAATCCGAACTCAAGGACCTGGTGGCGTTCTACCAGTCGCCGCTGGGCAAGAAAGTCCTGGAAAAGATGCCGCAACTGACCCAGCAATCGGCCCAGATGACCCAGGCCAAGCTGGAAAGCGCCGTGCCGGTGGTCAACAAGCTGCTGGACGACATGACCAACGAGCTGGCCCCGAAAGGCGCGGCGCCGGCCAAGAAAAAGCCGTAAGCGGAGTCCGTGATGACCATGCAACAACGCATCGAATCGACGCTGGCCCTGCTTCAGCCTGAACACCTGCAGGTGCTGGACGAAAGCCACATGCACAGCCGCGGCCTGCAGACCCACTTCAAGGCTGTGGTGGTCAGCGCCCAGTTCGAGGGCCTGAACCGGGTCAAGCGCCACCAGAAGGTCTACGGCACGCTCGGCGAGCTGATGGGCGAGTTCCATGCGTTGGCGCTGCACACCTACACCCCGCAGGAATGGGCAGAGGTCGGGGCCGCCCCGGCGTCGCCGACCTGTGCAGGGGGGCATTGAGGCAGCCGCAAGTTTTAAGCTGCAAGCGGCAAGCGCAAGCACGGCGATCGGCTTGTAGCTTGCCGCTCATGGCTGCTCCTTTGCTACAATCCGCAACGCGCCGCTGACCCGGCGCGTTTTTTTTCGCATCCGGTTCACCCTTTGCGAGGGTAGCCACCTGGAGAGACACCCATGACACAACCGATTGTCGTGGCGGCACTGTATAAGTTCGTCACCCTCGAAAATTACGTCGACCTGCGCGAGCCGCTGCTCAAGGCCATGCTCGACAACGGCATCAAAGGCACCCTGCTGATCGCCGAGGAAGGCATCAACGGCACCGTGTCCGGCAGCCGTGAAGGCATCGACGGGCTGCTGGCCTGGCTGCGCGACGACCCGCGCATGGTCGACATCGACCACAAAGAGTCGTACTGCGACGAGCAGCCGTTCTACCGCACCAAGGTCAAGCTCAAGAAAGAGATCGTGACCCTGGGCGTCCCGGGCGTCGACCCGAACAAGAAGGTCGGCACCTACGTCGAGCCGCAGGACTGGAACGCGCTGATCAGCGACCCCGAGGTGCTGCTGATCGACACCCGCAACGACTACGAAGTGTCGATCGGCACCTTCGAAGGCGCCATCGACCCGAAGACCACGACCTTCCGCGAGTTCCCGGAGTACATCAAGGCGCATTTCGACCCGGCCGTGCACAAGAAGGTCGCGATGTTCTGCACCGGCGGCATCCGCTGCGAGAAGGCCTCGAGCTACATGCTGGGCGAAGGCTTCGAAGAGGTCTACCACCTCAAGGGCGGGATCCTGAAGTACCTCGAAGAGGTGCCGCAGGAAGAGACCAAGTGGCAGGGCGACTGCTTTGTGTTCGACAACCGCGTCACCGTGCGCCATGACCTGAGCGAAGGCGACTACGACCAGTGCCACGCCTGCCGCAACCCGGTGAGCGTCGAGGATCGCGCCTCCGAGCACTACGTGGCCGGGATCAGTTGCCCGCACTGCTGGGACACCCTCAGCGAGAAGACCCGCCGCAGCGCCATCGACCGGCAAAAGCAGATCGAACTGGCCAAGGCGCGCAACATGCCGCACCCGATCGGCTACAACTATAAGCAAGCATCCACCGAGGCCTGAACCATGTCTGCGCGCCTGCTCTATGTGATGGATCCGATGTGTTCCTGGTGCTGGGGGTTCGCTCCGGTGGCCAAGGCCCTGGTCGAGCAGGCGCAGGCAGCGGGGGTGGAGCTGCACCTGGTGGTCGGCGGTTTGCGCACCGGCAGCGGTGCGGCGCTGGAGCCGACCACCCGGCGCTACATCCTTGAGCATTGGCACGCGGTCGCCGAGGCCACCGGCCAGCCGTTCCGCTTTGAGGGCGCGTTGCCCGACGGTTTCGTCTACGACACCGAGCCTGCCTGCCGCGCCATCGTCACCGCGCGCAGCCTGGCGCCGGACTGCGCGTGGACACTGCTGGGCCTGATCCAGCACGCGTTCTACGCCGAAGGCCGCGACGTCACCCACGCCAGCGTGCTGGTGGAACTGGCGGAGCGGGCCGGCGTGCCGCGCATCGAGTTCGCCGAAGCCTTCGACCGCGCCGAGCAGCACGCGGCCACCGCCGCCGATTTCAGTTGGGTGCAGGACCTGGGCATCGCCGGATTCCCGACTCTGCTGGCCGAGCGCAACGGTCAGCTGGCGTTGCTGACCAACGGTTATCAGCCGTTGGGCGAACTGTCGCCGTTGCTCGGCCGATGGCTGGAGCGCGCCGCCTGTGTCTGACCCGGCCGATGACACGCCAGCCGTCAAGCGTGTCGACCGGCTGAGCTGGGCGGAAGTCCGGCGACTGGCGCTGCATCACAAGAAATCCCTGTGGATCGCCAACGGCGTGGCTGTGCTGGCGACGCTGTGCAGCGTGCCGATCCCGTTGCTGTTGCCGCTGCTGGTGGACGAAGTCCTGCTGGGCCATGGCGACGCCGCGCTCAAGGTCATGAACCACGTGCTGCCGTCGATGTGGCAGCAGGCGGCCGGCTATATCGGCCTGATGCTGCTGGTGACCCTGACCCTGCGCTGCAGCGCCCTGTGCTTCGGCGTGCTGCAGGCCCGGCTGTTCGCGCGGCTGGCCAAGGACATCGTCTACCGCATCCGGATCCGCCTGATCGAGCGCCTCAAGCGCATCTCCCTCGGCGAATACGAAAGCCTGGGCAGCGGCACGGTGACCACGCACCTGGTCACCGACCTGGACACCCTCGACAAATTCGTCGGCGAAACCCTCAGCCGTTTCCTGGTGGCGATGCTGACTCTGGTGGGCACCGCCAGCATCCTGGTGTGGATGCACTGGAAGCTGGCGCTGCTGATCCTGCTGTTCAACCCGTTGGTGATCTACGCCACCGTGCAGTTGGGCAAGCGGGTCAAGCACCTGAAGAAACTGGAGAACGACAGCACTTCGCGCTTCACCCAGGCGCTGAGCGAGACCCTCGACGCGATCCAGGAAGTGCGCGCCGGCAACCGCCAGGGCTTCTTCCTCGGGCGCCTCGGCCTGCGGGCCCAGGAGGTGCGCAATTACGCGGTCAACTCGCAGTGGAAGACCGACGCCTCCAACCGGGCCAGCGGCCTGCTGTTCCAGTTCGGCATCGATATCTTCCGCGCGGCGGCGATGCTCACGGTGCTGTTCTCGGACCTGTCCATCGGCCAGATGCTCGCGGTGTTCAGCTACCTGTGGTTCATGATCGGCCCGGTCGAGCAGTTGCTGAACCTGCAATATGCCTACTATGCGGCGGGCGGCGCGCTGTCGCGGATCAACGAACTGCTGGCCCGCGCCGACGAGCCGCAGTACCCCGGCGGCCTCGACCCGTTCAAGGGCCGCGAGACGGTCGGCATCCAGGTGCAGGGGCTGAGCTTCGGTTACGGCGACGAGCTGGTGCTGGATCGGTTGGACCTGTCCATCGCCCCCGGCGAGAAGGTGGCCATCGTCGGCGCCAGCGGCGGCGGCAAGAGCACCCTGGTGCAACTGCTGCTGGGGCTGTACACGCCCTTGGCCGGCACCATCCGCTTCGGCGGCTGCAGCCAGCAGGACATTGGCCTGGACACGGTGCGGGAGAACGTCGCGGTGGTGCTGCAGCACCCGGCGCTGTTCAACGACACCGTGCGGGCCAACCTGACCATGGGCCGCACCCGCAGCGACGAAGCCTGCTGGCAGGCGCTGGCGATCGCCCAGCTCGAACCCGCCATCCGCGCGCTGCCCGACGGACTGGACAGCATCGTCGGCCGCGCCGGCGTGCGCCTGTCGGGCGGCCAGCGCCAGCGCCTGGCGATTGCGCGGATGATCCTGGCCGAACCGAAAGTGGTGATCCTCGACGAAGCCACCTCGGCCCTCGACGCCGCCACCGAGTACAACCTGCACCAGGCCCTGGCGCGGTTCCTCAACGGCCGCACCACCCTGATCATCGCCCATCGCCTGTCGGCGGTGAAACAGGCCGACCGGGTGCTGGTGTTCGACGGCGGGCAGGTGGCCGAAGACGGCGACCACCAGCAACTCATTGCCGACGGCGGGCTGTACGCCAGGCTCTATGGGCACCTGCAACAGCATTGAGCGGATCTGCCATGGCGTGCACGCCCGTCTCCGGCGAATGGGCGCATTCAGGGAGCCGGCTGCCTGTCAGGACGTTTGCCCCATATCACGTTGAGATCATCAATATGGCGATCTTGCCCGAACCCTTTGACGATAATCGAGCATGAGTCGCAGGGCGGCAGGGTCGTGACCACATTGATCGAGCGAATGTCCCCGGAATTTGGGTACTCTTCCCGCAGGTAGCCGATCAACTTGCTTTCGCTGTCGACAGATGTCACCCGCTCCAGTACATCGGGCCGGGCTGGATCCGTGATTGGGTGGGGAATCGCAAGCAACACTTCATCATCCGTCAGTTTCAAGGCTTCGGGAGCAGCAGGTTTCCTGAATCTGTCGACATTGAAGTAATACATGCCATTTTTCTCGACAACTGGAATATCGGGGCTTGATCGGAATATCGGCAAGTGCCGGGTGTTATCGCCTGCACCCGAAACGCTGACATAGATTTCCTTCCGGTCTCTCGCGGTAATGACCTCGGCATAGGCAATGTTGCGGGGCGAGGAGCGAGCGTAAGGAGTCAGGCTCTGTAAATCCTGCATGGCATTGTCGATTGCGATGCCTCGGGATGCCGGATCGCTTTCTCTCAAGAACAAAGTATCAAAGTTATCGGCAACCGATCGCTGCAACTGCGCACTGGTCAGATTGCTTCTGCTCCATACATTGGCACCTTCAGCCAGTGTCACCGCTGTCGTTCGCGTTGGACCATCAAACAATAACGAACTGGCTGGGTAGGCTGTCACCTTCACCCATTTCAACCCAGTTTCAGGATTGGCTGGCGCTCCAATGGCTACCGCAAACTCTTCAAGACTGTCCAATGTTCGATGAACCCGCTCCCATCCATGAATGCGCACCAGGTTGTTGGCATTCAGCGAGCCGATGTATATGCGCCGCAGCTCGCTTGCGGGTGTATCTCCCTGGAGAAGTTCTTCGGTCACTTTTTTCATGCGAAGGGGCTTTTGAATACTGTCATTGGCTGCAAGCGTGGTCATGTAGTAGTCGTTTGTATGCAGCCTTGCGAATACGTAGCGATGCTGACTGTCCAGGGAGTAGGCAACCACCGCACCTACCTCGTGCACATCATCGATTTGAATGGCGCTCCCGTTCACTTTCAAGCCGGCAAAAATTCCTTCCTGGAACTCCAGTCGGGCATCGATGTAAGGCTTGGCGATGGGTCTGTTCCGGCGCAGGCCAATCGCGGATGGGTGACCGCGATAAAGTTGAAGGGCGTTGTCTCTGACCTCATAAATTCTGTTTTCAAAGGCCAGTAGTTGACGTGGCTGGGCTGAGGTCACAGGGGAAGGTGTGAATCTGCTGTCGCCGAACCATTCGGCCCAACTGTTTTCTTCCGAAAAGTGGCCAACAGCGGGACGTTCGGCAGGGGTATCGGTGATCACATATCGGGTCTTGCAAATTCCGTTGGGGACTCTACGAGCGCGGCAATGTGCGGCGTTCAGTGTTCCGCTTGCATCGAGGCGATCCACGCGTGTCAAAGCGTTCTTTTGAACCCGGTAGGCAACGTCGTCAATCCACACCATGGTTCGACCGTCGACTTCCAGTATTTGTCTTGCCCGGGCTGTCTTGGCAATCGCATACAAGTCTTCATTGTTTGTGAGGCCTATACGTCGATAACTCGCTTGGCCTACGGAGACTTGAGAAAGAGCCAGGCGTGGCCCGAATGGTTTGCCCGACAGGGGATCGACCAGATGGAGCACCCGCGATCCGGCCGATCCTGTGTTGCGTACCGGAACATTCTCGATGCCCTCGACCGTCGCCAACTGGTCTCCCCGAGAGAGCGGTTTCCAACGTCCAACGTCGTCTATCTGTGGCAGGCCTTGCACAATACGGTAGCGACCGGCTCTGCCGGCCGCCTCGCGGAGCTTGAACAACCCGCTGCTGGCCAGTTTCACTCCCCGGCTGCCCATGGCCCTGAGCAGTGATGCGATTCCGTCGAAGGGGTTCAGGGTTGACTGTAAAAACGCTCCTGTCAGTTTTGCAAACGCCGGGAGCGCCCTGTTGAAACCTACAGTGGTTGCCGTGTTGACAATCTTCAATGTGCCGGCAGCGAATTTCCCCAACGGGAGTACAAACGAGACCAAATCGGTGAACATGCCAAAGGTGCCCTGGATCCAGCGCGTGCTGTCGCCCGACAGCAAATCTTCCATGCTGCCCCAGAACGGGACAAACCCTTTGATAGTGGCAAGGTTCTTGTCTTTGCTCTCCTGTTCCTCTTCAAACGAGGTTTTTCCATAACAACTTTTACGCAACAGGACTTCGTCAAAAAAGAGAAACCTCCAGGAAATGCAATAAGCGATGTTTTTGGTGGCCTGAGACTCTAGCGTGCGTGGAATGCTCTCGTGGGAGGATTGGCTGTCCGTGCTGGCGGGGACATTGACGACTGCATCGAGAATGGCCTCGCACTGAGCATTGGCGATGGGAGGTGTGCCATTGACGTGGGCATCCCAATCGAAAGGGAGAGTCTTGTGCCGCAGGACGGCCACGCTTACAGGCGAGCCTTTGCTGACTTTCCACTTTTCCGTCTTGGGCAGGCCGCCCAGGTGCCGAGGCTCGATGTCTTGCCGGCGGCGTATCACCCCAGCCTTTGGCAAAACCTCGTAATAAACCACTTCGTCTTCGTTTGTCGCTTGCACAATGAAACCGTTGCGCGCCCGCAGAGGCAGAGTGTCGCTGGCCTGTTCATTTTCCGCCGCGATGCCCGAGGTAGCCCTTCGCAGGCTAAAGATCGCAATAGAGCCATTCTCCAACGCACGACGGTCAGCCAAGGGCAAGGAGGCGAGCAAAGCGGCAATCAACTTGCTGTAGGCACTTCGGATGATGTCCAGGTAAATCTTGAAATGAGTGTCGAAGTTCTTTTCGATGTCCGGCAGAGTCGGTGTTTTCAATGAGGGAGCAGCAACAGTCCCGAGATGGCTCTGCAAGGTACGATCTTCATTCAGTTGAAACCAGGTGGCGGTGGCTATGTGGAGGGCGGGGTCGACCACAAACCACTTGTTTTCGTTCAGTTTCCCGGATGCATAAACATCGACGAAGGAATGTGTCTTGGGTATCAGACGCTGGGCGTATAACCCGAATTGATGTTGCGGGACGGTAGTGTCGCCGATGGCAGTCAGTCTGATATTTTTGGCGATGAACTTCTCGCCAAATATTTTTTCGATTTTCAATCTGGCGATGTTCAACCTTTCCGGCGGAGGGATGGTGATCCAGCTGGCGGCGTCTTTCAGATTGTTGATGGCGGTGTCGAGCTTTCTGACTGCTGTCTTCAGTTCCTTATGCGTGAAGTCATCTTCGATTTTATCCGGGATGAACCCATTGGTGATTGCCCAATCCAGCGTGGCTCTAAAACGTGTAGCATTTATAAGATTCTTTTGTTCTGGGTTTGCTTTCATGGACTGTTTTGCTGGTAGATCCAATAGTTTCTGAAACGTCAGTCTCTCCAGCAACTGCGGATCTACGGCATTGGCGAGATAAACGCCGTGGACGAAATTGACCCAGACAACGGAACTCCTGTAGGCAAGTTCGCCAGGTATGTCGGCAACCTGGAACTCCAGCGGAAACTCGGGGCGCAGTAAGCATGCGAGCAGAATCGCTTCCTTTTCGGATGCGGCCTGACGGGACTTGAGAAGGTGCTGCTCGAACTCGGACCAGATCTGCGGGTAGCTCTTTCCCCAGTTCGAAGGATGACGCAAGGCGTATCCGGCAACGTCTTTCGGCGAATACGGCTTTGTCATCCATAAACGGATGGCTTTGCCGAGCAGTTTCGTCCGGACGATGGGAGAAGTCTCTTCCTCTGAAGCCGCACCAAACCAGTTCAGATCTTTCAACAGCACGTCGGTCAGTCTTTTCGCTTCATCGGATTGAAAGAGCTTCTCCAGAGTCCTGGCAGGTGAAGTCCTGATCTGCTCGGCAGTGATGTCGGGTACCGCTTCCTTGATCAAGTGAGTGAATATCGAAGTTTGTTGTTCGGGCAGAAACCTCCTGACGATATCGACGATCTTCCTGTTGGTCCGCAGGCTGACCAGTTCATCCAGGCTCATTGGCAAAGTCGGGACGCGTTTGTGCAGGAGACGGAGAATTCTTTGATCTATCAATGTTGCCGGGCGTCTGACCGCATCCAGCTCAAAGCCACTGAAAAGTTGGAGCGAATGGCGGGCGCTTCGCTCCTCCAGTTCACGGATCAACGGGTCTATTGCCGCGCTGCTTTCAGGTTCCGCTGCCGGCAAGCCGTAATAGTCAAGAAATGCGTGCAGGCTGAGTCGTTTGTCGGAGCGCAGGTGTCCGCCCAGATCGCGAGCTTCGCGCTCTATTCTTCTTGTCAATTTACGCAGGCGGGGGAAGTCGGTCAGGGACAGCACGACTTCCTTTCCGTGCATGTCTGTCGTTTTGTAGGTGCTGGCACTTGCGCCAGCAGAAACCGACAGCATGCTCAATCGGTCGCCTGGATAATCCGGATGCTTCAGTAGTCGCTGCAGAAGGCCTTGTCCGATGTCATGTTTCAGCATGAGAGCGCTGTGCTGGACAGGAGAGAGATACACAGTGGCCAAGGGCACATTCCTGGCCTTGGCATCACGTAACTCAGTCAGTAATGCATCGAATTCTGCCTGCTGGCCTTGGTATTGCTGTTGCAATGTTGCCGGGAGTGTTGTGGTGTCCATGAATGCGTAGCCTCTTGAAAGGGAAAAGAAGTATTGGTGCGATCAAGGGCTGTTCTGGTGGTACATAGTTAGTCGAGGTTGTGTCGGTCCTGGCTTGCCGTGAGGACGAACGCCTCCTAATCTGGCTACAGCGATCTCGTTCGGAATACGATTATGCAGTGCTGACGGCAAGGATCCCCATGAAGCAAAAGCCGACTCTCGGAACGCCGCGGTTGCTGGGCATCGTCTGGCCATTCATCGCCGTCGTGCTGTTTCAGGCTTTGCTGGGGGGCGTGAGTCTTTACGTCCTGTCGGCGGTGCGTGGCTATGTCGCCGGCGAAAGCCTCTGGTCCAAGGGCCAGAAGGACGCCATCTATTACCTCAACCTCTACGCCGACAGCCGCGACGAGGCGATCTACCTCAAGTACCAGAACGCGATCGCCGTGCCCCAGGGCGGGCATCAGCTGCGTCTGGCCCTGGATCGGCGTCCGCCCGACCTGCAAGCGGCGCGGGAAGGCATCCTCAAGGGCGGCAACCATCCCGACGATGTTTCCAGCCTGATCTGGCTGTACCTCAACTTCCGGCACTTCAGCTACCTGGAGACCGCCATCGACCGATGGACCCTGGGCGATGCCTATCTGGTGGAGCTCGACGGCGTGGCCCGGGAGATGCACGAGAAAATCAGCGCAAACGCCGCCGACGATGAAGACATACGTCGCTGGAAGGCGCGCATCTTTGCGATCAACGATGGCGTGACGCCCGCAGCGAAGGCGTTCAGCGACGCGCTGGGCGAAGGGTCGCGGGTGATCCTGCGCCTGCTGCTGTTCACCAACCTGGCCACGGCGCTGGGCCTGATCGTGCTGGCCCTGTGGCGCACCCGCAAGCTGCTCAAGCAACGGCACGCGTTCGCCGAAGCCCTGCAACTGGAAAAGGATCGCGCCCACATCACCCTGCATTCGATCGGCGACGGCGTGATCACCACCGACGTCAGCGGTGCGATCGACTACATGAACCCTGCCGCCGAAGCGCTGACCCACTGGAAGGCGGAGCAGGCCGCCGGCCTGCCGCTGGCGGCGCTGTTCAACCTGCTGGACGACAATGCCCAGGCCGAAGGCCTGACGCTGATCGAGCACATCCTCAGCGGCCGGCTCACCGGCGGCAGCGAGCATTCAAGGCTCATCCAGCGCCTGGACGGCAGCACGGTGTCGGTGAACCTGGTCGGGGCGCCGATCCGCAACGCCGGCAAAGTCAGCGGCACGGTGCTGGTGCTGCACGACATGACCCAGGAGCGCCAGTACATCGCCAACCTGTCGTGGCAGGCCACCCATGATGCGCTGACCGGGCTGGCCAACCGCCGGGAATTCGAATACCGCCTGGAGCAAGCGCTGCACAACCTTTCCCGTCAGGCCGGGCGGCATGCGCTGATGTTCCTTGACCTGGACCAGTTCAAATTGGTCAACGACACCTGCGGCCACGCGGCGGGGGACGAATTGCTGCGGCACATCTGTGCGCTGCTGCAGTCGGGGTTGCGCGAGGGCGATACCCTGGCGCGGCTGGGCGGCGACGAATTCGGCGTCCTGCTGGAGAACTGCGCGCCGGAGGCCGCGGAAAAAATCGCCGAGGGGCTGCGCCAGACTGTGCAGAACCTGCATTTCGTCTGGAAGGGCAGGCCTTTCCTGACCACCGTGAGCGTCGGCCTGGTGCACATCGCCCAGACCCCGACCACCCTCGAGGCGTCCCTGCGCGCCGCCGACATGGCCTGCTACATGGCCAAGGAGAAGGGCCGCAACCGGGTGCAGGTCTACCACGCCGACGATTCGGAACTGTCGCTGCGTTTCGGCGAAATGGCCTGGGTGCAGCGCCTGCACATGGCGCTGGAGGAAAACCGCTTTTGCCTGTACGCCCAGGAAATTGCGCCGCTGGGCCCCGCCGATGGCGCGCGCGGGCACATCGAGATCCTGTTGCGCCTGCATGACGAGGCCGGCCGGATGATCCTCCCGGACAGTTTCATACCGGCGGCCGAGCGCTACGGCCTGATGACGTCGCTGGACCGTTGGGTGGTGCAGAACGTATTCAAGGTCATTGGCCAGTGCATTGAAGATGAATGTCAGGGGCCGTTGGCGATGTGTGCGATTAATCTTTCAGGCATAACTATCGGAGATGACGCGTTCTTGCACTTCTTGCGTGAACAGTTTGTTAATTACAATGTTCCGCCTGAAATGATTTGTTTTGAAATCACTGAAACGAGTGCCATCGCAAATCTCGGCAGTGCCATCCGATTTATCAATGAGCTCAAAGGTTTAGGTTGTTTCTTTTCACTCGATGACTTTTGCGCCGGAATGTCTTCGTTCGCGTATCTCAAACATTTGCCTGTAGACTTCCTGAAGATCGACGGGAGTTTCGTAAAGGATATGCTGGACGACCCGATTAACCGCGCAATGGTCGAAGTGATCAATCACATCGGGCATGTCATGGGCAAGCGGACGATTGCCGAGTTCGCCGAAACGCCGCAGATCGAGCAGGCATTGCTTGAAATCGGCGTGGATTACGCTCAGGGTTATGTCATCGACCGCCCGCAGCTGTTCACCTGTGACAGTTTGCAAAGTCGGCCCGCCAGGCCGCAGCCGCTGTTGTTCAAGGCGCCTGGCACGTTCCGTTGAAGACTCTCGCCGATCCTTACAATCACAAATCAAAAGGAGCCGAACAGTGATCGACACATTCAACCGAACCGGACCACTCATGGAAGCCGCAAGTTACCCAGCCTGGGCGCAACAGTTGATCCAGGATTGCAGCGAGAGCAAACGCCGGGTTGTCGAACATGAACTGTATCTGCGCATGCGGGACAACAAACTCAGCGCCAAGACCATGCGTCAGTACCTGATCGGGGGCTGGCCGGTGGTCGAGCAATTTGCGCTGTACATGGCGCAGAACCTCACCAAGACCAAGTTCGCCCGCCATCCCGGCGAAGACATGGCGCGGCGCTGGCTGATGCGCAACATTCGCGTCGAACTCAACCACGCCGACTATTGGCTGAACTGGAGCCGGGCCCATGGGGTGAGCCTGGAAGACCTGCAGGCCCAGCAAGTGCCGCCGGAGCTGCATGCCTTGAGCCACTGGTGCTGGCACACCAGTTCGGCGGACTCGCTGATCGTGGCCATCGCCGCCACCAACTACGCCATCGAAGGCGCGACCGGGGAGTGGTCGGCGCTGGTCTGCTCCACTGGCGTCTACGCTGCCGCGTTCCCCGAGGAAGACCGCAAGCGGGCCATGAAATGGCTGAAGATGCACGCCCAGTACGACGACGCTCATCCTTGGGAAGCGCTGGAGATCATCTGCACGCTGGCGGGCCTGAACCCGAGCAAGGCGCTGCAGGTCGAGTTGCGCCAGGCCATCTGCAAAAGCTACGACTACATGTACCTGTTCCTTGAACGGTGCATGCAACTGGAGCTGACGGAGCGGGTGATGGCCGGGCGCGAGCGGCGGGCGCTGGTCGAAAGCTGATCAGGCGGCTCCCGCAGTGCGCGGCACGGCGCCTGCGGGAGCCGGCCTGCTGGCGATGGCGCCAGCAGGCGCGCCGCCTGACGGAACAAAGGCGGGCCGTCAGCCGGCCATGGTGAGACGGTTGCGCCCCTCGCGCTTGGCCACATAAAGCGCACTGTCGGCCCGGCGCAGCAGGCTGTCGGCCGACTCCCCCGGCAACAGGGTCGAGCAGCCGAGGCTCACGGTCAATTCGATCAACTGATTGCTGGCGTAATAGTCCTGGGCCTGGGCAGCCTGGCGCAGGCGTTCCCCGACCATCGCCGCCGCTTCGCGGCCGGTGTTCGACAGCAGGATCAGAAACTCTTCCCCGCCGTAGCGGAACACCATGTCGACGTTGCGCAGCTGGCTCTTGATCGAGGCCGCCACGGCCCTCAGCACGTCGTCGCCGGCGGTGTGCCCGTGAATGTCATTGACCCGCTTGAAGTGGTCGATGTCCAGCATCAGCAGCGACAGCGGCTGTTGGTGCCGGCGCGACATCTCGATTTCCCTCTGCAGGGTCTGCTCCATGGCGATGCGGTTGCCGGTGCCGGTCAAGGGATCGCGCAGCGCGCTCTGGGTCGCGGCCCGATAGAGCAAGGCGTTGCGCATCGGATACAGCAGCGCCGACAGCAGCGATTCGAGATGGCCCTGATCCTGTTCGCTGAAGCGCTCGTTGCGGCGGAACACCAGTTCGCCCATGTGTTCGCCTTCGTGGCTGAGGCTGTAGCTGACCGAATGACGGCCCCGCGTGCCGAACTCCAGGCGCAGGTCGCTGCTCTGGTGCTGATAGCTCAGGGCGTCGAGGGGCACCAGGCGCTGAACTTCACGGAAGAACAGACCGAGGATGCGTTGCGGCTCAAGACTGGTTTGCAGCTGCAGGCCCAGTTGCTGGCGCAATTGCGCGACAGTGACCGGCCGTTCCAGAAGCGGAGGCTGTTGACCGAAGCCCAGGCGTTGCAATTTTGCGCTGTCAAAATCAATTGCAGTGGTCTGGGAGGGTGATTTCATATGGCGTGAGCCCCTAAGCAGTAAGTCTGTCTTACAGGCTGGGTGAAGCGGCTATGGGCTGCGCGTCATACTGATCCATCAGTCCCGTAGGACATTTGACGCAAGTTTAGTCTGCCTGATGTCGATTAGTCAGCTATCGAATCAGGCCCCGCCCGACTGCCTTCACACGGCGTGCTTTGAGGAAATTTAGAGCGAAAGTCGTGCCATTCGGTTCGCAATTTTTTAAATCGTTACGAATCAATGGGTTGTGACTGGAGAGAGGCGCGCGGCGCTGGTTTATTGACTGAAGCGGCCACGGATGAGCGGTAAAAACCTGCCGCGACGGGAAACCGCCGCGGCAACAAAAGCGACGTATGGCATCACTGGGCGTTGAATGCCTGCCCGTTGATGCCTGCGCTGTCCGGGCCCATGAGGTACAGATAGACCGGCATGATCTCCTCGGGCGTCGGGTTGTTCAGCGGGTTTTCCCCCGGGTACGCCTGAGCGCGCATGCTGGTGCGGGTCGCTCCCGGGTTGATGCTGTTGGCGCGCACCGGGGCCACGGTGTCGACTTCGTCGGCCAGGGTCTGCATCAGGCCCTCGGTGGCGAACTTCGAGACGCCGTAGGCGCCCCAGTAGGCGCGGCCCTTGCGTCCGACGCTGCTGGAGGTGAACACCACCGAGGCGTCCTGCGACAGCTTGAGCAGCGGCAGCAGGGTGCTGGTCAGCATGAACATGGCGTTGACGTTGACTTGCATCACGCGCATGAAGTTTTCGCCGGACAGCTGTTCGATCGGGGTGCGCGGGCCGATGATCGAGGCGTTGTGCAGCAGGCCGTCGAGGTGGCCGAACTCGGTCTCGATCATCGCCGCCAGCTCATCGTACTGATGGGGCAGGGCGGTCTCGAGGTTGAACGGGATCACCGCCGGCTGCGGATGGCCGGCCGCTTCGATCTCGTCGTAGACCTGGGTCAGGTTGGCTTCGGTCTTGCCCAGCAGCAGCACGGTCGCGCCGTGGGCGGCGTAGGCTTTCGCGGCGGCGGCGCCGATGCCGCGGCCGGCGCCGGTGACCAGGATGACGCGGTCCTTGAGCAGTTCGGGGCGAGCGGAGTAATCAAACATAAAAAACCTCACAAAAATCCATTTGCACGACCTGCGCTGTGTGGCGAGGGAGCTTGCTCCCGCTCCACTGCGCAGCAATGGCGAACAGGAGCGCTGCGCACTCCAGCGGGAGCAAGCTCCCTCGTCGCCTTCAGCAGCGGCACAGCGCGCTGTCGATCACCTTGCGCAGCTCCAGCGGATGGTCCACCACCACGTCCGCGCCCCAGTGGCGCGGGTTGTCGTCGGGGTGGATGTAGCCGTAGGTCACGGCGGCGGTCTTGGTGCCGGCGTCGCGCCCGGACTCGATGTCGCGCAGGTCATCGCCGACGAACAGCACGCTGGCCGGGTCCAGGTCGAGCATCTTGCAGGCCAGGATCAGCGGCTCGGGATCGGGTTTGCTGTTCTTCACGTGATCCGGGCAGATCAGCAGCGCCGAGCGCTCGGCCAGCCCCAGCTGCTGCATGATCGGTTCGGCGAAACGCACCGGCTTGTTGGTGACCACGCCCCAGGTCAGGTTGGCCTTTTCGATGTCCGCCAGCAGCTCGCCCATGCCGTCGAACAGCTTGCTGTGCACGGCGCAGCCGGCCATGTAGCGCTCCAGGAACTCCTGGCGCAGTTCCTCGAAGCCCGGCGATTCCGGATCCATGGAGAACGTCACCGCCACCATGGCCCGGGCGCCGCCGGAGATCTCGTCGCGGATGTGCTTGTCGCTCATCGGCGCCAGGCCGCGGTCTGCGCGCATCGCCTGGCAGATGGCGATGAAGTCCGGCGCGGTGTCGAGCAGGGTGCCGTCCATGTCGAAAAGGACTGCTCTGATGGTCATCGGCTCACTCCTCGCGCAGGGTCTGGATCATGTAGTTGACGTCGACGTCCGCCGCCAGCTTGTAGTGCTTGGTCAGCGGGTTGTAGGTCAGGCCGATGATGTCTTTGACGGTGAGGCCGGCGGCGCGGCTCCAGGCGCCCAGCTCGGACGGGCGGATGAATTTCTTGAAGTCGTGGGTGCCGCGCGGCAGCAGCTTCATGATGTATTCGGCGCCGATGATGGCGAACAGGTAAGCCTTGGGGTTGCGGTTGATGGTGGAGAAGAACACCTGGCCGCCGGGCTTGACCATGCGCATGCAGGCGCGGATCACCGAAGACGGGTCCGGCACGTGCTCGAGCATCTCCAGGCATGTGACCACGTCGAACTGCCCGGGCATTTCCTCGGCCAGGGCCTCGGCGGTGATCTGCCGGTATTCGACGTTCACGCCCGATTCCAACTGATGCAGCTGCGCCACCGCCAGCGGCGCTTCGCCCATGTCGATGCCCATGACCGTGGCGCCGCGCTGGGCCATGGCCTCGCTGAGGATGCCGCCGCCGCAGCCGACGTCGAGGACTTTCTTGCCGGCCAGGCTGGCCCGCTCGTCGATCCAGTTGACCCGCAGCGGGTTGATGTCGTGCAGCGGTTTGAACTCGCTTTCGCGGTCCCACCAGCGATGGGCCAGGGCCTCGAACTTGGCGATTTCGGCGTGGTCGACGTTGCTCATCATTGAATCCTCGAAAAACTGAAAAGGTCTGTAGCCCCGGAGCCTGCCCCGGGGTGTTTACGATTCGGTGCGGCCGCTGATGCGCAGGCCCCAGGCCCGGGCGGTCTCGCCCAGCTGCCGTTCGTCCATGCGCGTCAGGCGCCGGTCGTCGAGCAGCGGCTTGCCGGCGACCCAAAGGTGTTTCACGCAGTCGCGTCCGGTGGCATAAATCAGTTGCGAAACCGGGTCGTAGACCGGTTGCTGCGCAAGCCCCGAGAGGTCGAAGGCGACGATGTCCGCCGCCTTGCCGAGCTCCAGCGAGCCGGTCTGTGCGTCGATGCCCAGCGCCCGGGCGCCGTTGAGGGTGGCCATGCGCAGCGCCCGGTGGGCGTCCAGCGCGGTGGCCGAGCCGGCGACGGCCTTGGCCAGCAGCGCGGCGGTGCGGGTTTCGCCCAGCAGGTCCAGGTCATTGTTGCTGGCCGCGCCGTCGGTGCCGACCGCCACGTTGACGCCGGCCTGCCACAGCCGCTCCACCGGGCAGAAGCCGCTGGCCAGCTTCAGGTTCGATTCCGGGCAGTGGATCACGCTGGTGTTGCTTTCTACCAGCAACGCCAGGTCGTCATCGCTGATCTGGGTCATGTGCACGGCCTGGAAGCGCGGGCCGAGCAGGCCGAGGCGGCCGAGGCGGGCCAGCGGGCGCTCGCCGCTCTGTTCGGCGGCCTGCTGCACTTCGAACGCGGTCTCATGGACGTGCATGTGGATGGAGGCATCGAGCTCTTCGGCGATCACCCGGATCTTTTCCAGGTTCTCGTCGCCCACGGTGTAGGGCGCGTGGGGGCCGAAGGTAACCTTGATGCGCTCGTGGTGCTTGAGGTCGCCGAACAGTTCGACGCCCTGACGGATGGCTTCGTCGGCGCTGGCGGCGCCCGGAATCGGGAAATCCAGGATCGGGATGGCGATCTGCGCGCGGATTCCGCTGTTGTGCACGCGCTCGCAGGCAACCTTCGGGAAGAAATACATGTCCGAGAAACAGGTGATGCCGCCTTTTATCTGCTCGGCGATGGCCAGGTCCGTGCCGTCGCGCACAAATGCCTCGTCGACCCATTTGGCTTCGGCGGGCCAGATGTGGTTCTCCAGCCAGGTCATCAGCGGCAGGTCGTCGGCCAGGCCGCGGAACAGGGTCATCGCGGCATGGCCGTGGGCGTTGATCAGGCCTGGGCTGAGCAGCATGTCCGGCAGTTCGCGGATCTCGGCGGCGTCGCACTTGAGCGCTTCGGCGCGCGGGCCGATGAACGCGATGCGGCCGTCGCGGATGCCCAGGCCGTGGTCTTTGAGCACCACGCCTGCGGGTTCGACGGGTACCAGCCAGGTCGGCAGCAAGAGTAAGTCGAGCGCAATGGCAGGTTTCGGCATCGAGGATCGGTCCCAGGGCTTTTGTGAAGGATGGCGAAGTATACCCGAGCGTCTTCGCGGGGGGATCGCTATAATCGGCCGCTTTTGTTCATGAGTGCGGGGTGAGGGATGCGCGATCGTCTGTTGGCTGCAGAGAAGGTGAAGGCCATCGATTGGCGTGATGGCGCGCTTTACCTGCTGGATCAGCGTATTTTGCCGTTCGAGGAAACCTGGATCGCCTACACCGGCGCCGCCGGCGTGGCCGAAGCGATACGCTCGATGGTGGTGCGTGGCGCGCCGGCCATCGGCATCGCGGCCGCGTACGGCGTGGTGCTGGCCGCCCGTGCCCGGTTCGCGGCCGGCGGCGACTGGCAGGCGGCGCTGGAGGAAGACTTCGCGCTGCTGGCGCAATCCCGTCCGACGGCCGTCAACCTGTTCTGGGCGCTGGGCCGCATGCGCGAACGCCTGGAGCGCCTCAAAGAGCAGGCCGATCCGCTGGCGGCGCTGGAGGCCGAGGCCGTCGCCATCCATGAAAGCGACCGCGAGGCCAACCTGACCATGGCCCAACTGGGCGTCGACCTGATCCGCAAGCACCAGGGCAACGCCCAGGCGCTGCTCACCCACTGCAACACCGGCGCCCTGGCCACCGGCGGCTTCGGCACTGCGCTGGGCGTGATCCGCGCCGCGTTCATCGAGGGCATGGTCGAGCATGTGTACGCCGACGAAACCCGGCCCTGGCTGCAGGGCTCGCGCCTGACCGCGTGGGAGCTGGCCAACGAAGGCGTGCCGGTGACCCTCAATGCCGACTCGGCGGCGGCGCACATCATGAAGACCAAGGGCGTCACCTGGGTGATCGTCGGCGCCGACCGGATCACCGCCAACGGCGATGTGGCGAACAAGATCGGCACCTATCAGCTGGCGGTCAACGCCATGCACCACGGCGTGCGCTTCATGGTGGTGGCGCCGAGCTCGACCATCGACATGAACCTGGCCAGCGGCGACGACATCCCGATCGAGGAGCGTGACGGCGCCGAACTGCTGGAGGTCGGCGGCAAGCGCGTCGGGGCGGATGTCCAGGCCTTCAATCCGGTGTTCGACGTGACGCCGGCGGACCTGATCGATGCGATCGTGACCGAGAAGGGTGTGGTCGAACGCCCGGACGCCGCGAAAATGGCCCAGCTGATGTGCCGCAAACGCCTGCATTGAGGCCG
Source organism: Pseudomonas ekonensis (assembly GCF_019145435.1). Lineage (NCBI taxonomy): Bacteria > Pseudomonadati > Pseudomonadota > Gammaproteobacteria > Pseudomonadales > Pseudomonadaceae > Pseudomonas > Pseudomonas ekonensis. The sequence goes on from NZ_JAHSTS010000001.1 coordinate 1,129,817, forward strand.
TGGGCGGCCTGCGCATTGCCATCAGTGGCAGGCTTGCTCCCGCATGAGCGGCGCCGGGCGCCCAAGCTATGGGGTCCGACCGGCTGGCGATCAGGGCCTTAAGGTCAACAAACATCTGCAATTCGGGCCCGGTTTTTGCGCCCGATGAGCCTCTGAGCCCCTCACGTCCCCTTTAAGGCTGTCATCGGTCATCTAACTATGCTCCATGCGCATCTGGGGGATAGGTGCGTGGCGGCTGTTGTGATAACATCCGGCGTTTTCCGAGACTGCTCCGCGGAGTTGTCTTCACTGCGCAAATCCGCGTCGCAGCGCGTCGATTTGTCGTAAGTCGTGGCACGGCATCCGGCCTGCAGCGACGAGCTTCGTTGGTCCCATATGGATATGACGAAGTTTCACCAGAAAAAAGGAATCAGGCTTCTCATGGGCGAACTGGCCAAAGAAATCCTCCCGGTCAATATCGAAGACGAGCTGAAACAGTCCTATCTCGACTACGCGATGAGCGTGATCGTCGGCCGTGCACTGCCGGATGCGCGTGATGGCTTGAAGCCCGTGCACCGTCGCGTGCTGTTCGCGATGAGCGAACTGGGCAACGACTACAACAAGCCGTACAAGAAATCCGCCCGTGTGGTCGGTGACGTGATCGGTAAGTACCACCCGCACGGTGACACCGCGGTGTACGACACCATCGTGCGCATGGCCCAGCCTTTCTCCCTGCGCTACCTGCTGGTCGACGGCCAGGGCAACTTCGGTTCGGTGGACGGCGACAACGCGGCGGCCATGCGATACACCGAAGTGCGCATGACCAAGCTGGCGCACGAGCTGCTGGCCGACCTGCACAAGGAAACCGTGGACTGGGTGCCGAACTACGACGGCACCGAACTGATCCCGGCGGTCATGCCGACCAAGATCCCCAACCTGCTGGTCAACGGCTCCAGCGGCATCGCCGTGGGCATGGCGACCAACATCCCGCCGCACAACCTCGGCGAGGTCATCGACGGTTGCCTGGCCCTCATCGACAACCCCGAGCTGACCGTCGATGAGCTGATGCAGCACATTCCGGGCCCTGACTTCCCGACCGCCGCCGTGATCAACGGCCGCGCCGGCATCATCGAGGCCTACCGCACGGGCCGCGGCCGCATCTACATGCGCGCCCGCTCGATCATCGAAGACATCGACAAGGTCGGCGGCCGTCAGCAGATCGTCGTCACCGAGCTGCCGTACCAACTGAACAAGGCGCGTCTGATCGAGAAGATCGCCGAGCTGGTCAAAGAGAAGAAACTCGAAGGCATCACCGAACTGCGCGACGAATCCGACAAGGACGGCATGCGCATCGTGATCGAGCTGCGCCGCGGCGAAGTGCCGGAGGTGGTGCTCAACAACCTCTACGCCCAGACCCAGCTGCAGAGCGTGTTCGGCATCAACATCGTGGCCCTGATCGACGGCCGTCCGCGGATCCTCAACCTCAAGGACCTGCTGGAAGCCTTCGTTCGCCACCGTCGCGAAGTCGTCACCCGCCGCACCGTGTTCGAACTGCGCAAGGCCCGCGAGCGCGGCCACATCCTCGAAGGCCAGGCCGTCGCCCTGTCGAACATCGACCCGGTGATTGCCCTGATCAAGGCGTCGCCGACGCCGTCCGAGGCCAAGGAAGCGCTGGTCAGCACCCCGTGGGAGTCCACTGCCGTGATGGCGATGGTCGAGCGCGCCGGCGCCGATTCGTGCCGTCCGGAGAACCTCGATCCGCAGTACGGCCTGCGCGAAGGCAAGTACTTCCTGTCGCCGGAGCAGGCCCAGGCCATCCTGGAGCTGCGCCTGCACCGCCTGACCGGCCTGGAGCACGAGAAGCTGCTGGCCGAGTACCAGGAGATCCTCAACCAGATCGGCGAGCTGATCCGCATCCTCAACAGCTCCGCGCGCCTGATGGAAGTGATCCGCGAAGAGCTGGAAGTGATCCGCGCCGAATACGGCGACGTGCGCCGCACCGAAATCCTCGATGCGCGCCTGGACCTGACCCTGGGCGACATGATCCCGGAAGAGGATCGCGTCGTGACCATTTCCCACGGCGGCTACGCCAAGACCCAGCCGCTGGCCGCCTACCAGGCCCAGCGTCGCGGCGGCAAAGGCAAGTCGGCCACCGGCGTCAAGGACGAGGACTACATCGCCCACCTGCTGGTCGCCAACAGCCATACCACGCTGCTGCTGTTCTCCAGCAAGGGCAAGGTGTACTGGCTCAAGACCTACGAGATCCCGGAGGCGTCCCGCGCCGCCCGCGGCCGTCCGTTGGTCAACCTGCTGCCGCTGGACGACGGTGAGTACATCACCACCATGCTGCCGGTCGAGGAATACACCGAAGGCCACTACATCTTCATGGCCACCGCCAACGGCACCGTGAAGAAGACCCCGCTGGAATCCTTCAGCCGTCAGCGCAGCGTCGGTCTGATCGCGCTGGAGCTGGACGAAGGCGACGTATTGATTTCCGCCGCCATCACCGACGGCGAGCGCGAAGTGATGCTGTTCTCCGACGGTGGCAAGGTCACCCGTTTCAAAGAGTCCGACGTGCGTGCCATGGGCCGTACCGCCCGCGGCGTGCGCGGCATGCGCCTGCCGGAAGGCCAGAAGCTGATTTCCATGCTGATCCCGGAAGAAGGCAGCCAGATCCTCACCGCTTCCGAGCGCGGCTACGGCAAGCGCACCGCGATCTCCGAATTCCCTGAGTACAAGCGCGGCGGCCAGGGCGTGATCGCCATGGTCAGCAACGAGCGCAACGGCCGTCTGGTCGGTGCGGTCCAGGTGCTCGACGGCGAGGAGATCATGCTGATCTCCGACCAGGGCACGCTGGTGCGTACCCGTGTCGACGAAGTCTCCAGCCTGGGCCGCAACACTCAGGGCGTGACCCTGATCAAGCTGGCCAAGGACGAGACTTTGGTGGGCCTTGAGCGGGTGCAGGAGCCGTCGGACGTCGAGGGTGACGAGCTGGAAGGCGAAGAGGATGCCGGGCTGGAAGACGGCGTGATCGGCGCCGAGCCGGACGACGCAGGCGACAACCTGCAGGCGGACGCCGCCGACGAAGAAGAGTCGCAAGACTAACCCAATCGTAGCAGGGCAGAGTGTTTGCTCTGTCCGCTACCGTGATTGCATAGCGAGAGTGGATGTGAGCAAACGAGCCTATAACTTCTGCGCAGGTCCCGCTGCGCTGCCTGAAGCTGTCCTGTTGCGTGCCCAGTCCGAGCTGCTCGACTGGCACGGCAAGGGTCTTTCGGTCATGGAGATGAGCCATCGCAGCGATGAGTTCGTCTCCATCGCCACCCAGGCCGAGCAGGATCTGCGTGACCTGCTGAATATCCCCTCGAACTATAAAGTGCTGTTCCTGCAGGGCGGCGCGAGCCAGCAGTTCGCGCAGATCCCGCTGAACCTGCTGCCTGAAGGCGGCAGCGCCGACTACATCGACACCGGCATCTGGTCGCACAAGGCCATCGAAGAGGCGTCCCGCTACGGCCGCGTCAACGTCGCCGCCAGCGCCAAGCCCTACGACTACTTCGCCATTCCCGGCCAGGACGAGTGGACGCTGTCGAAAGACGCGGCCTACGTGCACTACGCGCCGAACGAAACCATCGGCGGCCTGGAATTCCAGTGGATCCCGGAAACCGGCGACGTTCCGCTGGTGGCCGACATGTCGTCCGACATCCTCTCGCGCCCGGTGGACGTCTCCCGCTTCGGCATGATCTACGCCGGCGCCCAGAAGAACATCGGCCCGAGCGGCATCGTCGTCAACATCGTCCGCGAAGACCTGCTGGGCAAGGCCCGTGCACTGTGCCCGACCATGCTCGACTACAAGGTCGCGGCCGACAACGGCTCGATGTACAACACCCCGCCGACCCTGGCCTGGTACCTGTCCGGCCTGGTGTTCCAGTGGCTGAAGGAGCAGGGCGGCGTAGAAGCCATCGCCAGGCTCAACGACGCGAAGCAGCGCACCCTGTATGACTTCATCGACGCCAGCGGCCTCTACAACAACCCGATCAAGAAATCGGACCGTTCCTGGATGAACGTGCCGTTCCGCCTGGCCGACGACCGTCTGGACAAGCCGTTCCTGGCCGGTGCCGAAGAACACGGCCTGCTGAACCTCAAGGGGCACCGCTCCGTGGGCGGCATGCGCGCCTCCATCTACAACGCTGTCGACATCAACGCGGTCAACGCGCTGGTGGCGTACATGGCGGAGTTCGAGAAGGAACACGGCTGATGTCCGAACAAGAACTCAAGGCGCTGCGCCTGCGCATCGATGCCCTGGACGAGAAGGTACTGGACCTGATCAGCGAGCGTGCGCGCTGCGCCCAGGAAGTCGCGCGGGTGAAGATGGCGTCGCTGGCCGAGGGCGAGGTGCCGGTGTTCTACCGGCCCGAGCGTGAGGCCCAGGTGCTCAAGCGGGTGATGGAGCGCAACCAGGGGCCGCTGGGCAACGAAGAGATGGCGCGGCTGTTCCGCGAAATCATGTCCTCGTGCCTGGCGCTGGAACAGCCGCTGAAAGTGGCCTACCTCGGCCCGGAAGGCACCTTCACCCAGGCGGCGGCCATGAAGCACTTCGGCCATGCCGTGATCAGCAAGCCGATGGCGGCCATCGACGAGGTGTTCCGCGAAGTGGCCGCCGGTGCGGTGAACTTCGGCGTGGTGCCGGTGGAGAACTCCACCGAGGGTGCGGTCAACCACACCCTCGACAGCTTCCTCGAGCACGACATGGTGATCTGCGGTGAGGTTGAACTGCGCATTCACCATCACTTGCTGGTGGGTGAAAACACCAAGACCGACAGCATCACCCGCATCTATTCCCACGCCCAGTCGCTGGCCCAGTGCCGCAAGTGGCTGGACGCCCATTACCCGAACGTCGAGCGTGTGGCGGTGCCGAGCAACGCCGAGGCGGCCAAGCGGGTCAAGGGCGAATGGAACTCGGCGGCGATCGCCGGCGACATGGCGGCCGGGCTGTACGGCCTGACCCGTCTGGCCGAGAAGATCGAAGACCGTCCGGACAACTCCACGCGGTTCCTGATGATCGGCAACCAGGAAGTGCCGCCGACCGGCGACGACAAGACCTCGATCATCGTGTCCATGAGCAACAAGCCCGGCGCGCTCCACGAGCTGCTGGTGCCGTTCCATGACAACGGCATCGACCTGACCCGCATCGAGACCCGTCCGTCGCGCAGCGGCAAGTGGACCTACGTGTTCTTCATCGACTTCGTCGGCCATCACCGCGACCCGCTGGTCAAGGGCGTGCTGGAGAAGATCAGTCAGGAAGCGGTGGCACTCAAGGTGCTGGGTTCCTACCCGAAAGCAGTTCTTTAAGGGGTATCAGCCTAATGAGCGGTAACTTCCTCGACCTGGCGCAGCCGGGCGTGCAGCAACTTTCGCCTTACGTTCCGGGCAAGCCTGTGGACGAACTGGCCCGCGAGCTGGACCTGGATCCGGCCAGCATCGTCAAACTGGCCAGCAACGAGAACCCGTTGGGCGCCAGTCCGAAGGCCCTGGCGGCCATCCGCGACGAGCTGGCCGAGCTGACCCGCTATCCGGACGGCAACGGCTTTGCGCTCAAGTCCCTGCTGGCCGGGCAATGTCGCGTCGAGTTGAACCAGGTGACCCTGGGCAACGGCTCCAACGACATTCTGGAGCTGGTGGCGCGGGCCTACCTGGCTCCGGGCCTGAATGCGGTGTTCAGCGAGCACGCCTTTGCGGTCTACCCGATCGCGACCCAGGCCGTCGGCGCGCAGGCCAAGGTCGTGCCGGCCAAGGACTGGGGGCATGACCTGCCGGCCATGCTGGCGGCCATCGACGCCAATACCCGCGTCGTGTTCATCGCCAACCCGAACAACCCGACCGGCACCTGGTTCGGTGCCGAAGCGCTGGACGAATTCCTGCAGGACGTGCCGGAGCATGTGCTGGTGGTGCTGGACGAGGCGTACATCGAGTACGCCGAAGGCTCCGACCTGCCGGACGGCCTGGACTTCCTGGCGGCGTACCCGAACCTGCTGGTGTCGCGCACCTTCTCCAAGGCCTATGGCCTGGCGGCCCTGCGCGTTGGCTACGGCCTCTCCACGCCTGTGGTGGCGGACGTGCTGAACCGCGTGCGGCAGCCGTTCAACGTCAACAGCCTGGCGTTGGCGGCGGCTTGCGCGGCGCTGAAGGATGAGGATTACCTGGCGCAAAGCCGCCAGCTCAACGAGTCCGGCATGCAGCAGCTCGAGGCGGGTTTCCGCGACCTGGGGCTGGGCTGGATCCCGTCCAAGGGCAACTTCATCTGCGTCGACCTCGGTCAGGTGGCTGCTCCGGTGTTCCAGGGCCTGCTGCGCGAGGGCGTGATCGTGCGCCCGGTGGCCAACTACGGCATGCCGAACCACCTGCGGGTGACCATCGGCCTGCCGGCGGAAAACAGCCGCTTCCTCGAGGCGCTGCGCAAGGTTCTGGCCCGTGGGTGATGTCACTGCGCTGCAACCTGCTGCACCTATGATCGGTCGCCTGGTGGTGGTCGGTCTGGGGTTGATCGGTGGTTCTTTTGCCAAGGGGTTGCGTGAAAGCGGCCTGTGCCGCGAAGTGGTCGGGGTCGATCTCGACCCGCAGTCGCGCAAGCTTGCGGTCGAGCTGGGGGTGGTGGATCGCTGCGAGGAGGATCTGCTCGCCGCCTGTCAGGGCGCTGACGTGATCCAGCTGGCCGTGCCGATCCTGGCCATGGAGAAAGTGCTGGGCCGCCTGGCCGGCATGGAACTGGGGCAGGCGATCCTGACCGACGTCGGCAGCGCCAAGGGCAATGTGGTGCGTGCGGCCACGCAAGCGTTCGGCGGCATGCCGCCGCGTTTCGTGCCCGGGCATCCGATCGCCGGTTCCGAGCAAAGCGGCGTGGAAGCCTCCAACGCCGAGCTGTTCCGCCGTCACAAGGTGATCCTCACGCCGCTGGAGCAGACCGATCCGCACGCGCTGGCGGTCGTCGACCGTTTGTGGCGCGAACTGGGCGCCGACGTCGAGCACATGCAGGTCGACCGTCACGACGAAGTGCTGGCCGCGACCAGTCACCTTCCGCACCTGCTGGCCTTCGGTCTCGTCGATTCGCTGGCCAAGCGCAATGAAAACCTGGAGATCTTCCGTTACGCTGCGGGCGGTTTCCGCGATTTCACAAGAATCGCCGGAAGCGACCCGGTCATGTGGCACGACATCTTCCTCGCCAACCGCGAGGCGGTCCTGCGCACACTCGATACATTTCGCAGCGACCTCGACGCCTTGCGCGACGCGGTCGATGCAGGGGATGGGCACCAACTGTTGGGCGTCTTCACGCGCGCCCGGGTTGCCCGCGAGCATTTCAGTAAAATCCTGGCCCGCAGGGCCTATGTGGACGCTATGAATTCCAACGATCTGATCTTCCTGGCTCAACCTGGTGGCCGCCTGTCCGGTCGGATTCGCGTACCGGGCGACAAATCGATTTCCCACCGTTCGATCATGCTCGGCTCCCTGGCTGAAGGCGTCACCGAAGTCGAAGGTTTCCTCGAGGGCGAAGACGCCCTGGCGACCTTGCAGGCGTTCCGCGACATGGGCGTGGTCATCGAAGGCCCGCACCACGGTCGCGTGACCATTCACGGCGTCGGCCTGCACGGCCTCAAGCCTGCGCCTGGCCCGATCTACCTGGGCAACTCCGGCACTTCGATGCGCCTGCTGTCCGGCCTGCTGGCGGCGCAGGACTTCGACAGCACCCTGACCGGCGACGCGTCGCTGTCCAAGCGTCCGATGAACCGCGTGGCCAATCCGCTGCGCGAGATGGGCGCCGTGATCGAGACCGCCGCCGAAGGCCGTCCGCCGATGACCATCCGCGGCGGCAACAAGCTCAAGGGCCTGACCTACACCATGCCGATGGCCAGCGCCCAGGTGAAGTCCTGCCTGCTGCTGGCGGGCCTCTACGCCGACGGCAAGACCACCGTCACCGAGCCTGCGCCGACCCGCGACCATACCGAGCGCATGCTGCGCGGCTTCGGCTATGCGGTGGACGTCGACGGTGCGACCGCCTCGGTCGAGTCGGGCGGCAAGCTGACCGCGACCCACATCGAAGTGCCGGGCGACATTTCCTCGTCGGCGTTCTTCCTGGTGGCGGCCTCGATCGCCGAGGGCTCCGAGCTGGTGCTCGAGCACGTCGGCATCAACCCGACCCGTACCGGCGTCATCGACATCCTGCGCCTGATGGGCGCGGACATCACCCTGGAGAACCAGCGTGAAGTCGGCGGCGAGCCGGTGGCCGACCTGCGCGTGCGGGCAGCTAAACTGAAGGGTATCGAGATTCCCGAGGCGCTGGTTCCGCTGGCCATCGACGAGTTCCCGGTGCTGTTCGTGGCCGCTGCCTGCGCAGAAGGCCGTACCGTGCTGACCGGCGCCGAAGAGCTGCGGGTCAAGGAGTCGGACCGGATCCAGGTCATGGCGGACGGTCTGCTGGCGCTGGGCGTCAAGTGCGAACCGACCCCGGACGGCATCATCATCGACGGCGGCCGCATCGGCGGCGGCGAAGTGCACGGTCACGGCGACCACCGCATCGCGATGGCCTTCAGTGTGGCCTCGCTGCGCGCCGATGCGCCGATCCGCATCCATGACTGCGCCAACGTCGCGACCTCGTTCCCGAACTTCCTGGCGCTGTGCGCGCAGGTGGGCATCCGTGTGGCAAAAGAGGCGCAGTCGTGAACAGCATCGCACCGGTCATCACCATCGATGGGCCAAGCGGCTCGGGCAAGGGCACGGTAGCCGGCATTCTGGCCGAGCGCCTGGGCTGGAAGCTGCTGGACTCCGGTGCGCTGTATCGCCTGTTGGCGTTCGCGGCGCGCAACCATGGTGTCGACCTGACCAATGAGGAGCTGCTGAAGAAGCTCGCCGCTCATCTGGATGTGCAGTTCATTCCGGCGACGAACGGTCAGCTGCAGCGCATCATCCTGGAAGGCGACGAAGTCAGCGATGTCATCCGCACCGAGGGCGTCGGCGCCGGCGCCTCCCAGGTGGCGGCGTTGCCGGCGGTGCGCGAGGCGTTGCTGCAGCGCCAGCGTGATTTCCAGGAAATGCCGGGCCTGGTGGCCGACGGCCGCGACATGGGCACAGTGGTGTTCCCCGGTGCCCCCTTGAAGATTTTCCTGACGGCCAGTGCCGAGGAGCGGGCGCGCCGCCGATATTTGCAGTTGAAGGGCAAAGTCGAGGGTGTTAGTCTGTCGAGTCTGCTAGATGAGATCCGTGCGCGCGACGAGCGTGACACCCAGCGAAGCGTAGCCCCGCTCAAGCCGGCGGCCGACGCGATACAGCTGGATTCCACGGAGTTGTCCATCGATCAGGTGCTTGAACGCATCATGAGCGAGATCGCCCTCCGCGATATCGCCGGGTGACCAGAAGGCGGCAGGGGACCAGTCATAGTCCTGCGGCGCTTCTTTTAAATGAAACTGATCCATACCGTCTGGGGTGTGGCTATGGGCGTATCCTTCGCCCTAATCTACAGGAATTAAAATGAGCGAAAGCTTTGCGGAACTCTTTGAAGAAAGCCTAAAGTCCCTGAACCTTCAGGCAGGCTCCATCATCACCGGCGTTATCGTTGATATCGACTACCAGATGGGCTGGGTAACCGTCCACGCTGGCCTGAAGTCGGAAGCACTCATCCCTCTGGAGCAATTCAAGAGCGATTCGGGTGACCTGAACATCAACATCGGTGACGAAGTTCACGTTGCTCTGGACTCGGTTGAAGACGGTTTCGGTGAAACCAAACTGTCCCGTGAAAAAGCCAAGCGCGCTGAATGCTGGATCGTTCTGGAAGCTGCCTTCGCAGCCGAGGAAGTGGTCAAGGGCGTTATCAACGGTAAGGTTAAGGGCGGCTTCACTGTCGACGTTAACGGCATCCGTGCGTTCCTGCCAGGTTCCCTGGTTGACGTCCGTCCAGTGCGCGACACCACGCACCTGGAAGGCAAAGAGCTGGAATTCAAGGTCATCAAGCTGGATCAGAAGCGCAACAACGTTGTCGTTTCCCGTCGCAGCGTCCTGGAAGCCGAGAACTCCGCCGAGCGTGAAGCTCTGCTGGAATCCCTGCAGGAAGGCCAGCAAGTCAAAGGTATCGTCAAGAACCTCACCGATTACGGCGCATTCGTCGATCTGGGTGGCGTGGACGGCCTGCTGCACATCACCGACATGGCCTGGAAGCGCATCAAGCATCCTTCCGAGATCGTCAATGTCGGCGACGAGATCGACGTCAAGGTTCTGAAGTACGATCGCGAGCGCAACCGTGTTTCCCTGGGCCTGAAGCAACTGGGTGAAGACCCGTGGGTTGCCATCAAAGCCCGTTACCCGGAAAGCACCCGCGTCATGGCGCGCGTGACCAACCTGACCGACTACGGCTGCTTCGCTGAGCTGGAAGAAGGCGTTGAAGGTCTGGTGCACGTTTCCGAAATGGACTGGACCAACAAGAACATCCACCCTTCGAAAGTCGTACAAGTCGGCGACGAAGTGGAAGTCATGGTTCTGGACATCGACGAAGAGCGTCGTCGTATCTCCCTGGGCATCAAGCAGTGCAAGTCGAACCCATGGGAAGACTTCTCTGGCCAGTTCAACAAGGGCGACAAGATCTCCGGCACCATCAAGTCGATCACCGACTTCGGTATCTTCATCGGCCTGGACGGCGGCATCGACGGTCTGGTTCACCTGTCCGATATCTCCTGGAACGAAACCGGCGAAGAAGCCGTGCGTCGTTACAAGAAGGGCGACGAGCTGGACACCGTTATCCTGTCGGTTGACCCAGAGCGCGAGCGCATCTCCCTGGGCATCAAGCAACTGGAAAGCGATCCGTTCTCCGAGTACGTTCAAGAGAACGACAAGGGCGCTATCGTCAAGGGCACCGTGAAAGAAGTTGACGCCAAAGGCGCCATCATCGTTCTGGCCGACGACATCGAAGCGACCCTGAAAGCCTCCGAAATCAGCCGTGACCGCGTTGAAGACGCGCGTAACGTCCTGAAAGAAGGCCAGGAAGTCGAAGCCAAGATCATCAGCGTTGACCGTAAGAGCCGCGTAATCCAGCTCTCGATCAAGTCGAAAGACGACGCTGAAGAGAAAGAAGCCATCCAGAGCCTGAAAGCCGCTCCGGAAGGTGAAGCAGTCGACACCACCATGGCGGCACTGCTGAAGCAAGCAATGGCCAAACAGAACTAAGTTCTGATCGGTCATGAGAAAGGGCGACTTCGGTCGCCCTTTTTTTGTGCCTGCGATTTGGCGTTCGCGGTCTTGAGGGGCGGTTTCGGCATCTGGATGAAACCGGATCGTTTTTTTGACGGTCTGTTTCTCTGGGCGGATCAATTGCCCAATCGCAGCTAGGCTTGAATTGAAGAGTGCAGTGGTCGGGCTGTTTGCCTGGCATAAGGATCGGAATGAGCAAGCTGATTGTCTTGTTTGCAATGTTGGCGTTGGCGGGGTGCACGACTGGCGCAAAGACGCATGCGGTGCACGGTGTCAGCGGCATAGAGGTGGACTGTTCGGGCCTGGGGTCCGGATGGGACAGGTGTCTCAAGCGGGCGGCCAAGGAGTGCAAGGGGGCTGGCTACAAGGTGTTGGCGAGATCCGATGATGCGAAGGAGGAGGACGTCTTTCCTTTCGGATTCAACCCGGCAGGCTACGTGACGCGCACCATGCTGGTGATCTGTCGGTGACTCCGCAGGCGTCGCAGTGCTGAAAGCGGGTGTTTCCGGGGCGTTGAAGATATGTCAATCCCTGGGCTGTTCAAATTCTTCAGGGCGTGCTAAAACCTTTGAAGCGCTGATCTAGCTGCTTGAAAAAGAAGGGAAAAACATGACGAAGTCGGAGTTGATCGAACGAATTGTCACCCATCAAGGGCTGCTCTCATCCAAGGATGTGGAGTTGGCCATCAAGACCATGCTTGAGCAAATGTCCCAATGCCTGGCGACCGGGGATCGCATTGAGATCCGTGGCTTCGGCAGCTTTTCCCTGCACTACCGTGCGCCGCGCGTCGGTCGCAACCCAAAGACCGGCCAGTCCGTCAGCCTCGACGGGAAGTTCGTTCCGCACTTCAAGCCAGGCAAGGAGTTGCGTGACCGTGTGAACGAAGAGGAGGAGGGGCTGTGATCGTCATGCCGCTTTCCGGGGAGTCGGCATGAGCCCTCTCAAACGTATCGTCGCAGGCGTCTTCCTGCTGGTGCCGGTGCTGGCCACTCTTGCGTTCATGCTGGAGAACCAGCAGCCGCTTTCGCTGCGCTTCATGGGGTGGGTCGGCCCCGAGCTTCCCGTCTCGTTGATCATGGTGCTGGCGTTGCTGTTCGGCATGTTGATCGGCCCGCTGATCGGCTGGCTTTTCGGGCGGTCGTCCAGGGCGTCCCGCAAACGTCTCGCCTGACACATGCAGCGACAAAGCCGGGTGTCGATGCTGTTCCGTTTGATCCGCAGCCTATCCAGATCCATTAGTAAATCGTTCATTAAGCTGTAAAATGCCGCCCTGACCGACTGGAGGCATCTTTGCGCTTCCGTCAGGACCGATTTCGATAGAGGCCTCGTCGTCGAGGGGCTTTTTGTTCGTGGATTTGACGTCGCCCGGTCGGCGATCCGTCAGCAGCTCAAGGGTATGACTTCGCGTGAAAATTCTCGTAACCGGCGGTGCCGGATTCATCGGCTCGGCCGTTATCCGTCACATCATCTCCAACACACCCGATTCTGTGGTGAACGTCGATAAGCTGACCTACGCCGGTAATCTTGAATCGTTGGCGCAAGTGAGCCAGGACGAGCGTTACGTTTTCGAGCGGGTCGACATCTGCGACCGCGGGCAGATCGACCGCGTCCTCAATGAGCACCAGCCGGATGCGATCATGCACCTGGCCGCGGAGTCTCACGTCGACCGTTCGATTTCCGGGCCGTCCGAGTTCATCCAGACCAACATCATCGGCACCTACACCCTGCTCGAGGCTGCGCGCCAGTACTGGGGCGCGATGGATGAGGGGCGCAAGGCGCGCTTCCGCTTCCATCACATCTCGACCGATGAAGTGTACGGCGACCTGGAAGGCCCGGAAGACCTCTTCACCGAGACCACGCCGTACCAGCCGAGCTCCCCGTATTCGGCGAGCAAGGCCAGTTCGGACCATCTGGTCCGCGCCTGGGCCCGTACCTATGGCCTGCCGACCCTGGTCACCAATTGCTCCAACAATTACGGCCCCTGCCATTTCCCCGAGAAGCTGATCCCGCTGATCATCCTCAACGCCCTGGAAGGCAAGCCGCTGCCTGTGTACGGCAAAGGCAACCAGGTGCGCGACTGGCTGTATGTCGAAGATCACGCGCGCGCGCTCTACAAGGTCGTCACCGAGGGCGTCGTCGGCGAGACCTACAACATCGGCGGGCACAACGAAAAGCAGAACATCGAAGTGGTGCACGCGCTTTGCGCCTTGCTCGATGAGCTGCGTCCTGAATCCGCCCATCGCCCGCATGCGGATCTGATCACCTACGTTCAGGACCGTCCCGGCCACGACCAGCGGTATGCCATCGATGCCAGCAAGATCCAGCGCGAGCTGGGCTGGGCGCCCGAGGAGACTTTCGAGACCGGCATCCGCAAGACCGTCGAGTGGTACCTGAACAACACGCAGTGGGTGGCCCACGTCAAGAGCGGCAGCTACCAGCAGTGGATCGAGCAGAACTACGCGGGCCGTTCGGGCAAGCCATGAAGATTCTACTGCTGGGCAAAAGCGGGCAGGTGGGCTGGGAGCTGCAGCGCTCGCTGGTGCCCCTCGGCGAGCTGATCTGCCTGGACCGTCACGGCGCGCCCGGGCTCTGTGGGGATCTTGCCGATCTGGACGGCCTGCGCGCGACCCTGCAAGCGGTGCGGCCGGACGTCATCGTGAATGCCGCGGCCTACACCGCCGTCGACAAGGCAGAGGCCGAGCGGGAGTTGGCCGAACGGGTGAATGCCCAGGCGAGCCGGGTCATGGCCGAGGAAGCGGTACGCCTGGGGGCGTGGCTGATCCACTATTCCACCGATTACGTCTTCAGCGGCGAGGGATCCACGCCTTGGCTGGAGACCGATGCGGTAGCCCCGCTGAACCACTACGGCGCCAGCAAGGCGGCAGGTGAGCAGGCGATCATCGCCAGCGGCTGCAAACACCTGATTTTTCGCACCAGCTGGTGCTATGGCTCCCGCGGCGGCAATTTCGCCAAGACCATGCTGAGGCTGGCCCGTGAGCGCGCAAGCCTCGACGTCGTCGCCGACCAGGTCGGCGCGCCGACCGGTGCGGACCTGATCGCGGACGTCACGGCCCACGCCATCCAGCAGGTTCAACAACGTCCCGAGCTGGCAGGCGTGTATCACCTGGTGGCGGGCGGTGAGGTGTCCTGGCACGGCTACGCCGCTTTCGTCATCGGCCTTGCCCGGGACCTCGGCGAGGAACTGGCGGTCACGCAGATCAATCCGATCGATTCCGCCGCCTATCCGACCCCGGCCCGCCGCCCCTTGAACTCGCGGCTGAGCAACCAGAAGCTGCGCGACAACTTTTCTTTGCACTTGCCGGATTGGCAAAGTGGCGTCACTCGAATGCTTAGGGAAATTCTCAACAAATGATCAAGACAAACCGTAAAGGCATCATCCTGGCCGGCGGCTCGGGCACCCGTCTGCATCCGGTCACGCTGGGTGTGTCCAAGCAGTTGCTGCCGATCTACGACAAGCCGATGATTTTCTATCCGCTGTCGGTGCTCATGCTGGCCGGCATGCGTGAGATCCTGATCATCTCAACCCCTGAAGACTTGCCGAACTTCCGCAAGCTGCTGGGCGACGGCAGCCTCTACGGCATCGAGCTGAGCTACGCCGAGCAACCGAGCCCCGACGGCCTGGCGCAGGCGTTCATCATCGGCGAGTCGTTCATCGGCGACGATCCGTGCTGCCTGATCCTGGGCGACAACATCTTCTACGGGCAGTACTTCACCGAAAACCTGCGCTCGGCCAACGCCCAGCCTTCCGGGGCGACGGTGTTCGGCTATCACGTCAGTGACCCGGAGCGCTTCGGCGTGGTCGAATTCGATGCATCGGGCAGCGCCCTGAGCATCGAAGAGAAGCCGCTGAAGCCCAAATCCAACTATGCGGTCACCGGGTTGTACTTCTACGACAACAAGGTGGTCGAGATCGCGAAAGGCATCAAGCCATCGGCGCGCGGCGAGCTGGAAATCACCGACATCAATCGCGCGTACCTGGAACAGAAGACCCTCAACGTCGAAATGCTGGGCCGCGGGTTCGCCTGGCTGGACACCGGTACGCACGATTCGTTGCTGGAGGCCGGGCACTTCGTCCACACCATCGAGCACCGTCAGGGGCTGAAGGTCGCATGCCTGGAAGAGATCGCCTACAACAACGGCTGGATCGATGCAGAGCAGCTGAAGGTTCAGGCCGAGCGCCTGAAGAAGACCGGTTACGGTCAGTATCTTCAGAAGCTGCTGGACCATCCTTCGATTTGAGGTCGGCCGTTCTGTCGGTTGCTTTGGCCCGTATGCACTTGCCGAGTGAACTATGGGGAGCTGGCGCTGTAGAATGGCCGCCAGCGGCGAGGGTTTTGCACTGAGTCCGGTGCAGGAACGACCAGAAACATAACTGAACCCGCTTGCCCGTCGGTCATCCGCGGGAAGGGGCTTAAGGATTTAGAGCATGGAACTGATTCCCGTAATTTTGTCTGGCGGAGTGGGTAGCCGGTTGTGGCCGGTTTCCCGTGAGGCTCATCCCAAGCCGTTCATGGAGTTGCCGGATGGCCAGAATCTGATCCAGAAGACGTTCCTGCGCGCTTCGCGCCTGGAAGGGGTTGTCGAAGTCCTGACGGTCACCAACCGTGAGCTGCTGTTCAAGACCGAAGACGAATACGGCCTGGTCAACAAGGCCGGCCACGCCCAGGGCTTCATCCTCGAGCCGTTCGGTCGCAATACGGCAGCCGCCGTCGCTGCGGCGGCGCTTTCGCTGGAGGCCAGCCACGGCGCAGACGCCCATATGCTGGTGCTGGCGGCCGACCACCTGATCAAGGACGAGAAGGCGTTTGCGGCGGCCGTGGCGAACGCCGTCACCCTGGCTTCCGATGGCTGGCTGGTCACCTTCGGCATCCAGCCGACCTATCCTGAAACCGGCTTCGGCTACATCGAGGCGCAAAAGTCCGCTCCGCTCAACGGCGGTCTGAAGGTGGCGCGCTTCGTTGAGAAACCGAACCTGGAAACCGCCCAGGGCTACCTCAGCGCCGGCAACTATTTCTGGAACTCCGGCATGTTCTGCTTCCGCGTCGGCACGGTGCTGGAGGAGCTGCGCCAGCACGCTCCCGACGTCGTCGCTGCGGTCGCCAAGACCATTGAGGCGTCGCGCCTGACGTCGTCCGAGAACTACCGTTGCCTGGCCCTGGACAGCGGGCTGTTCGCCCAGGTGCCGGACATTTCCATCGACTACGCGCTGATGGAACGTTCCCAGAAGGTCGCGACCATCCCTTGCGACATCGGCTGGAGCGACATCGGTTCCTGGAACGCGGTGAGCGAGCTGACCCCGGCAGACGAAAACGGCAACCGGTTCGAAGGCGAAGTACTGGCCCACGACTCGCGCAACAACTACGTGAACAGCGAAGAGCGCCTGACCGCCCTGGTCGGCGTGGAGGACCTGCTGGTCATCGACACCCCTGACGCCGTGATGATCGCCCACAAGGATCACGCCCAGGACGTGAAGCACATCGTCAGCCAGCTCAAGGCCTGCAGCCACACGGTGCACCTGCTGCACCGCACGGTCCATCGCCCGTGGGGCACCTACACCACCCTGGAAGAGGGCAAGCGCTTCAAGATCAAGCGTATCGTCGTCAAGCCGAAGGCCTCGCTGTCGCTGCAGATGCATCACCACCGCAGCGAGCACTGGATCGTCGTCGAGGGCATGGCGGTGGTGGTCAACGATCAGCAGAAGCTGATGCTGAACACCAACGAATCGACGTTCATCCGCGCCGGCCATCAGCACCGTCTGGAGAACCCGGGCGTGATTCCGCTGGTGCTGATCGAGGTGCAGAGCGGCGATTACCTGGGTGAAGACGATATCGTCCGCTTCGAAGACAACTACGGCCGCGTCGACAAGTAACCGCGGGCCGGACGCCATAAGCCTGACCGGTGCATGTTCTGCCGGTCAGGCTTATTTGCATGTGTCGATCCTCGACACCCATCCATCTCGGCGGTGCGCAGCGGATGTTCCCGGCGTGCCGTCACCTGAATCCCGAGCAAGAGACCAGCATGCATACCCCTATCAAGACCCAGTGCTTCAAGGCTTACGACATTCGCGGCCAGGTGCCTTCCGACCTCAATGAAGAGGTCGCCTACCGGATCGGCCGGGCGATGGTCACTGAGCTTCAAGGCAAGAGCATTGTGCTGGGGCGGGACATGCGGCTCGAGAGCCCGATGCTGGCCGAGGCGATGACGCGGGGCCTGCTCGAGGCCGGCGCCGATGTGATCGACATCGGCCTGTGCGGCACCGAAGAAGTGTACTTCGCCACCAGCGCGTTCGGTGCCGACGGCGGCGTGATGATCACGGCCAGCCACAACCCCAAGGGCTACAACGGCATGAAGCTGGTCAAGTCGCAGTCGCGGCCGATCAGCGGCGACACCGGGCTCAACGCCATCCGCGACCGCGTCGACAGCGGTGACCTGGGCCCGCTGGCCGCCACGCCGGGCAGCGTTCGCGTGGAGGCGGACAAGGGGCGCTACATCGAGCACCTGCTGACCTACATCGACGTCGCCGCGCTCAAGCCCCTGAAGGTGCTGGCCGACCCGGGCAACGGTGCCGCAGGCCCGGCGCTGCAGGCGCTGATCGACCGTCTGCCGTTCGAGTGGGTGGTCATCAACGCCGAGCCGGACGGCCATTTCCCCAACGGCGTGCCCAATCCGCTGCTGCCGGAAAACCGTGACCTGACCCGTCAGGCCTTGCTGGACAACGGCTGCGACCTCGGCCTGGCCTGGGACGGCGATTTCGACCGTTGCTTCTTCTTCGACGGGAACGGGCGGTTCATCGAGGGTTACTACATTGTCGGCCTGCTGGCCGAGATGCTGCTCAAGCAGCACCCGGGCAGCAAGATCATCCACGACCCGCGCCTGACCTGGAACACCATCGATCAGGTCGAGCAGGCCGGCGGCGTCCCGGTGCTGTGCAAGACCGGGCACGCGTTCATCAAGGAGCGCATGCGCCTGGAAGATGCGATCTACGGCGGCGAAATGAGCGCTCACCATTACTTCCGCGATTTTGCCTACTGCGACAGCGGGATGATCCCGTGGCTGCTCGTGGCGGCCCTGATGTCCGCCACCGGCAAGACGCTGGCCCAGCTGGTCGACGAGCGGATTGCCGCGTACCCGTGCAGCGGTGAGGTCAACTACCGGGTGGCGGACGTGCCGGCGGTGCTGGAGAAGGTGCTGGCGCATTACCTGCCGCAAGGCCCGGAGCTCGACAAGACCGACGGCATCAGCCTGTCCTTCGGCGACTGGCGTTTCAACCTGCGCGGCTCCAACACCGAACCGCTGTTGCGGCTCAATGTCGAAGCGAAGGGTGACGAGGCGCTGATGCAGGCGCGGTTCAAGGACGTCGAGGCGCTGATCACGGGCGCCTGAGGCGCCGGGTCTTCTGGTAGCCAACGGCGGCCACGCTTGCGTGAGCGAAGCGGTCAGGCGCGGCCGCCGGTCGCGAAGCATCAATTCTGAAGGTTCATAATTTGAAAACGGTTTTATTGCTGAGTACCTATCCGATCGCCAGCCCCCGGCACGGTGGGCAGGTGCGGGTGGCCAACATCGCCTCGACCTTCGAGGACAGCGGCTGGAGCGTGACTCACCTGGCGGTCTATGAGCCGGAAGGGTATCCGCCGTCGACACTGGGGCCGAACGACGTCAAGTTCCCGGCCGGCAGCGATTTCAGGAAGTACAAGGGCGCTTACGTGCCCTTGATCAATGACCTGCTTTCGGGGGAGTTCGCGGCCTCGGAGGAGGGCGGGTTCCCGGAGATCCTCAAGAAGCTGCCGCCGGCCATCGACGTCATCCATGTCGAGCAGCCGTGGCTGTGGCCGCTTGTGCTGAAGATCAAGCAGATGCCCCAGTACCGCAACGCCTGCCTGATCTACGGTTCGCAGAACATCGAAGCGCCGCTGAAGCAGGAGATCCTCGACAGCTACGGCATCAAGGGTGCAGCGCCGGTGATCGCCGACATCGAGGCGCTGGAGCGCAAGGCGGCGCTGGAGGCGGACATCGCCGTGGCCGTCACGCAAGCGGACTATGACATCCTCAAGGCCTGGGGGGCGGCGATGCCGCTGCTCGCGCCCAACGGCATCGCGCCCTGGACCGCCAAGGCGGATGCCCTCGAGACCTGGAAGGCGCGCCTGCCGGAATCGCCGTGGATCCTCTACGTCGCCAGCGCCCATCCGCCGAACTTCAAGGGCTTCAACGAGTGCCTGGGCAGTTCCCTGGCGTGCATCCCGCCGGACAGCAAGCTGGTGGTGGTCGGCAGCGTGTGCGAGCACCTGGAGGCGACGCTGCGCGACAGCCGTTGGGGCCAGTTGAACCTGTCGCGCCTGCAGTTGCTGTACATGCTGCCCGACGAAGACCTGGATGCCGTGAAGACCCTCGCCCATGCGTTCTTGCTGCCGATCCCCCATGGCGGCGGCTCGAACATCAAGACGGCGGAAGCCATCTATTCGGGCAAGTATGTGGTCGGGACCGAGTCGGCCTTCCGCGGGTTCGAGCAGCATCTGAGCCAGCCGGAAATCAGCGTCGCGCGCTCGCCCGCCGAGTTTCACGCCGCGATCCGTGGCCGTTTGACCGGGCCTGCGTCGACGGACGGCAAGGGGCCGGACAGGGCGTCCCGTGAGCCGTTGACCTGGGCCCGGAGCCTGGAACCGATTCCGCAAGCAGCGGCACAAGTCATTGAGAAGAAGGCGCAAGAGGCATGACCACCTGGTTTGATGTGACGACCATTCTGGGCTGGCGCCGGCCAGCGGTAGGCATTATCCGCACCGAGGCGGAAGCGGCTGCGCACGCGCTCGAGCTGATCGCCGCCGGTGAAGACGTGAAGTTCTGCGCCTACGACCATGCCGCCGGCTACGCCACGGTCTCTGCCGGTGACGTGGCGGCCACGCTGAAGCGCATTTCCGGCACCCACGCCGCGGCGCCGGGGAGGGTCGCCAGTGGCGCGGCGAACAAAAGTTCGATCGAAGCGCGGCTCAAGGAAAAGGCCATCAAGGTGCTGAACCGTCTGCCGACGCGCGTGAGCGGGCGGATCTATCAGTTCTTCCAGCAGCGCCGGGTCTCCATCGTCGAGGCGGTGATCGGCGTGCGGCATTTGCGTTCGGCGGCCAAGGCTTTCCTGAAGCCGGCCAACCGCGGTTACGTGTTCACGCCGGCTGCCCGCAAGGCCGGCATCGCCGGGCATCCCTTCTCCAGGGGCGACAGCTACATTTCCGTCGGCCTGGATTGGGACAACAAGGACCTGACGTACCTGTACGAGCTCAAGAAGAAGGTCGGCCTGCGGGTCGTCCTTTGCTGCTACGACGTGATCCCCGTGCGCTTGCCGCACCTGTGCGTGGGTGATGTGGCGGCCAAGTTCGCCAACTACTTCGCCGATGTCGCCTGGTGCGCGGACAAGATACTGTGCATTTCGGAATGCACCCGCAAAGACCTGATTTCGCTGCTGAGCGAGTTGGGTGCGCCGGTTCCGGAGACGGCGGTGGTCAAGCTGGGTTGCCAGTTGTCCCATGAATTGAGCGACGACATCAGCGCGGACGTGAAGGCCTTGCTGAAGGAGCGTTTCGTGCTGTTCGTGTCGACCATCGAGCGGCGCAAGAACCATGAGGTGCTGTACCGGGCCTATACGCGCCTGGTGGACAAGGGCGTGCAGGATCTGCCCAAGCTGGTGTTTGTCGGCATGCCGGGCTGGGGCGTGGGGGATCTGCTGATGGACATCAGCCTTGATCCGCGCACGAAAGACCACATCCGCATCCTCAACAACGTCTCCGACTCGGATCTGATGCACCTGTACCGCCATTGCATGATGACGGCCTTCCCGTCGCTGTACGAAGGCTGGGGCCTGCCGGTGGCGGAAAGCCTGGCGGCGGGCAAGTATTGCCTGGCCTCCAGCGCGGCTTCGATTCCGGAGGTCGGTGGGGATCTGCTGGATTACCTGGAGCCTTGGGACGTCACGGTGTGGGCGGCGGAGCTGGAAAAGTACGCCTTCGACCCGGCGGCGTTGGCCGCCAAGGAAGAGGCGATCCGCCAGCGCTACCGCCCGGTGGCGTGGAAGGAGACCGCTCAGGTCGTTTTCGACAGTTCGAGATAGTCAGTCGCCGGTGGCGCAGGCCTGGCGATCCGGGCCTGCGCCACCTGGCCTATACGATGGTGTTGGTGTTGAACACGCTCAGCGGCGCCTGAATGTCCGCTGTCGCCAGCAGGGCAGGGTTGGCCGACCACTGTTCGATGATGCCTGAAAAGTGATCGACGGCCTTGAGCAGCACCTTCGCCCGAAGCGAAGCGCCGACCGCCTGCTCCAGCTTCTGTGCGTAGTTTTCGGCCGTGAACGTTTCCCGTGCCCACGCTTGTGCCCGCTGCCCGATGGCATTGGCCGATGTCCGGTCCTCGTGGAGCGAAAGGAAGATCCGTTTCAGGTCCTCCACTTCATTGTCCGCCGATATCTTCAGGACGCACGGGTCGGGCAGCTCACTGTAGAAGCCGGTGTCCGTGACGATCGTGGCCTTGCCGTAGAGCATCGCTTCGATGGCCGAGGCGGAGGCGGCCTCCAGGCTGGGCCAGCGCAGGCAACTGATGACATCCGCTTCGCGGATGGCTTCGGACAGCGCCGCGTCATCGACTTCGTTGGAGATGATCAGCTCGACGCCGTTGTCTAGCGCCAGCTCGGACAGTCGTTTTTCCGTTTCCGGAAGGATGGCGCCAACCAGCCGGTAACGGATGTTCGCCCGCAGTGAAGGGCTTTCGGCGATGGCCTGGATGCAGCGTTCGACCCGCTTGTTGGGGTTGACGTGGCCGATGGTCAGGACATTCAGCCGGTCACCGCCGGTGCGCCCGTCGTTGCCTGTGGCGCCGGGGGCGTCGTAGGCCAACGGTGTCACGTAGACCGGGCCGGCACAAGCCGCCAGCACGCGCTCGCAACCCCAATTGCTGTGGGTGATCACGGTGCTGGCCATTGAGCTGATCCACTCGGTGAGCGGGGCTTCGTTGAGGGTCTGGCTGATGAAGACCGAACCGTCATGGATCTGGAAGTACCCCTGCGCAACGGCGTTTCCATACCACTGCTCCAGGATCCTGACCGCCTCTTCGCGCCGGTTCTGCGACCAGCCGAAAAACAGATGCCCGAGAAAGAAGTCGTGCAGGCAAACGACGCCGGGAGCCTTGGCCAGCCAGGCGATGCCGCCTTCATGGAACTCGTAGCTGTTGCCGATCTGGTAGACGCATTCGTCGGCCGCTTCGATCTCCCGGGCGACTTGGGCTTCGTCGGTCCATGGCAGCACGGTGCAGCCGAAGTCGTGCAGCTCGTCGACCGCGACGTGCTGGCTTTCGGTGCGGACCACCACGACCTGGTGTTGCTGGGCCAGGAGCTGGCGGACGACGAGCCGGGTCATCCGGCCGATGGCCGACGTCTTGACGGCCGGCGTGAACATGACAAGTTTCATTTGATCAGTGCCTCGACCGTCTCCGGCCAATTGATGCCCAGGCTGTTCCACAGCGTCTGTGCCCCTTCCCCGTACTGCCGGGTCCTGGCCCTGTTCTCGTAAGCGGCGTTCATCGCTTGCGCCAGGCTCTCCGCCGACGGCTCTGCCCGCCATCCGGTTTCGCCGGGCACCACCAGACCGAGGATCCCGCCGCTGTCGGTGGTCGTGATCAAGGCCTTGCGGGCGGTCGCCGCTTCCATGCTCACGTAACCCAACGAGTCTTCGTCGAACGGAATGTAGGCAACGGCCAGCGCACGGTTGACGTAGTCCACGTAGGTCGCGCGAGGCAGGAAACGCAGGTCGAGCCTGACGCGGTCCTGCAGGCCGAACTGCTCGATGATCGCGTGCAGTTGCTGGGTGTCGGCAGGCGTTTCGGGCGGTCCGGCAATGATCATTTTCACGCGCCGGTCAGCTTTGGCCAGGGCTTGCAGCAGCAGGTACTGGCGTTTCATGCCGTTGACCCGGCCGCCCGCGAAAATGTAACCGTCGTCTTCTCCGCCGGTGAAGGCTTCCGGGTCGTTGACGGGCGGAAGCAGCACTTTGGAGTCGAAGCCGTTGTACTTGAGCAGGCGCTGCCGGGTGACTTCCGAGTTGGTGTAGATGTGCCGGCTTTGCGCGAAGGTCTCGTTGTCGGCATGGGCGATGGCTTTGCGGATGTCCGCTCCGGTGTCGCCAGGGGGCAGGTTGGTCTGGCCGGCGTCGTACAGGTCATAGGCTTGCCGGTACTGGTGCAGCAGCCACAGCGATTTGCGGTGGTGGCGCACCAGGTACGCCGGAAACTTCAGCGCGATGACGTGATCGGTATTGGCGATCTCCAGCGTCCGCGCCAACAGCATCTGCGACGGGATGCGGGTTGCCGGCTCCCATTGGAAGGGGATCCGCAGGATTTCCGCGTCATGCCCGGCGACGGTCAGGTTCTTCTGCAGATTGACGGCCAGCTCTTCTGCGCCCCCCCAGATGAAGGGCGCCATGTTGTTCACGATCAGTACTTTCATGCCAGAAGACGCTCCAGAACCTGCGCCCACGAGATCTTCAGGTCGACCAGTCGCTGACTGGCATTCCTGCCCATGGTTTGGGTCACGTTCTTGTCCCGGTAGAGTTTGTCCATGGCGTTGGCCAGGGATTCGGGGGTCGGTTCGGCGACGTAGCCGTTGTGCCCGTCCAGAACCAGCTCCAGCACACCGCCGGAGTCCGAGGTCGTGAGGATCGGCTTCTGCGCGTGACTGGCTTCCAGGCTGGGGTATCCGTAGGAGTCTTCGTCGACCGGAAGATAGGCGGCGGCCAGGCATTGCGACAGATGCTCCACCTTTTCCTCTTCGCTGATCCAGCGGTCTTCCAGCGTGACCCGGTCCGCGACGTTGCAGGACTCGATCGTCTGCCGCAGGGCATTGCCGTAGTCGGGGCTTGCGCCCGTTCCCAGGATGCGCAGGCGAACCGGCGTCGTGGTGTAGCTCAGCGCCTCGATGAGCAGGTGCTGGCGCTTGTAGTGTTCCAGCCGGCAGATGTAGACGATCTCGTCGTTGTACCCGGCGCAGAAAAAGCGCTCCGGCTGGAAGACCGGCGGATACAGCACTTCGCTGTCGATGCCGTTGTAGGTCTTGAGGCGTTGGGAGACGACTTTCGAGTTGCTGAACACGGTCTTCGCTTCACCCATCGCCAGGGTGTCCACCTCCATCAGGGATTGGCGGATCGCCCGGTTCTTGGCGTCGTCGGGAAAGTCCCGGTACGGGGTGTCCCACAGGTCGTAAAAGGTGCGGATGTGGTGAATGAACCACAGGATCTTGTGCGGGTGCGGTATCAGGTGCGCCTGCGGACGGAAGCAGATGACCCGGTCCGCCGCCTGCAGGTCCACCCAGCGCAAAGCCATCATCTGCTGGAACAGGATGTCCGGCGGAGCGTCGTACTCCGGAAGGTACACGACCTCCACCTGATGTCCGGCTTCGATCAAGGTCGAAGCCAGCCAGTCGACGATGTTTCTTCCGCCGCCCTTGATGAAGGGGATGAATGAAGAGCAAAGGGCGATTTTCATCAGACCGCCAAGACCTCGCGCAGGCTGGCCGCGATCCTGATGATGTCTTCCCGGGTCAGATCCTGGTGGGTCGGCAGGTTGATGCCGCGGCCGGACCACAGGTCCGCCACCGGATAGATGCCGTCTTCCTTGTAGGGCGGCAGGACGTGCATCGGGTAGAACACCGGCCGGGTCTCGATGCCCATCGCGTCCAGCTTCTGCATGACGGCGTCGCGTTTGTGCTCGTCGCCGTCGGCCAGGAAGATGTTGTACATCCAGAACACCTGCTTGGCCCAGGCCGCCTCGGTAGGCAGGACGATCTTGTCCTTGAGGTCGGCCAGCGCCTCGTCGTACCAGTCGGCGATCTGCTCGCGGTCTGCCAGCGAGGTGGCGATGCCTTCCATCTGGGCCAGGCCGATGGCGGCCTGGATGTTGGTCATGCGGTAGTTGTAGCCGATCACCGGGAACCAGTAGCGACGGTTCGGATCCATGCCCTGGCCCCGGAACAGGCGCAGCTTGGCGGCCAGCGCGTCGTCGTTGGTGGTGACCATGCCGCCTTCGCCGGTGGTCACGATCTTGTTGCCGAAGAAGCTGAAGGTCGCGCAGGTGCCGAGACTGCCGACCTTGCTGCCCTTGACCTCGGCGCCGTGGGCTTCGGCAGCGTCTTCGACGACCCACAGGTTGTGTTTGCGGGCGATGTCGTTGATCACGTCCATCTGCGCCGGATGGCCGTAGAGGTGCACCGGGATGATGCCCTTGGTCTTGGAGGTGATCTTGCTTTCGATGGTCTGCGGATCGATGTTCATCGTATCGGCGCACACATCCACCAGCACCGGGGTGGCGCCGCAGTAGCGGACGGCGTTCGCGGTCGCGATGTACGTCACGGTCGGGATGATGACTTCGTCGCCGGGCTGCAGGTCGAGCACGACCAGCGCCAGGTGCAGGGCGGTGGTGCCGTTGTTGGTCGCGATCGCGTGCTTGACCCCGCAGAAGGCCGCAAAGCTTTCCTCGAAGGCGGTGATGTACTTGCCGTTGGAGGAAATCCAGTTGGTGTCCAGGCAATCGAGTACGTACTTGCGCTCGTTTCCGGCAAGCTTCGGTTGTGCAACGGAAATACGTTTCATGTCTCTTCCTTCAAAATTTGTTTAAAGCTTTGGCCGGCACGCCCACAACCGTGACTGCCGAACCGACATTGGAAATGACGACGCTGCCGGCGCCCACCATGGAAGACTCGCCGATGCGAATCTGCGGAATGATCTTGCTGCCTACGCCGATGAAGCTGAGGTCGCCGACCTGAACGTTGCCCGCCAGGGCGCACTGGGGGGCGATGTGGACGGCCTGGCCCAGGATGCAGTCATGGTCGATGGTGGCGCCGGTGTTGACGATGCAGAGGTCGGCTATCGTCGCCTCGGCATTGATCACGGCGCCCGCCATCACGGCGACCCCGGCGCCAAGCCGGGCCGAGGGCGAAACGGTGGCGGCCGGGCTGACGGCGTTGACCAGCGTGAAGCCCAGGGCGGTGGCCTTGGCGGCAAGCTTGTTGCGCACGGCGTTTGCGCCGATGGCGACGAACGCCCGCCGATAGCCTTCATTGAAGAGTGCGGACAGATGGTCGTCACTTTTCAGCACGGGGATGCCCACGCAGGTGTCCGGGCTGTCCGGATTGCCGACGCAGCAGGCGACGGTGTCGCCCTGGGCCTGCAGCAGTTCGATGCAGACCTTGGCATGCCCGCCGGCGCCGATGACGATGACTTCGGTCTTCATGCTTGCGTCCTTGCGGCTTGCATTGATTCGGGGGAAGTGAAAAGCAGGTTGACGGACTCGGCATGGGACAGCCGTTCGACCGACCAGTCTTCGAGATCGCCGGTTTGATCGTTGACGACGTTGAAGGCAAGCCCCAGGGCGGTGAAATGTCGCAGCCAGTCTTCGAGCGCGATCGAGTTCCGTTTCAGGTGGGACAGGCCAAGCTCGACGATGATGAACATGTGCGGGTTGGTCGAAAGCAGGCGTTTTGCGCCTTTGACGATATCGATCTCGGCCCCTTCCGCATCGAGCTTCAGCAGCCGTGCGGTCTGGGATTCGGGCAGGAACTCATCCAGGGTGGTCGTTGAAATGTCGACCGATGCCGCAGACGAGAACGACGGGGTCTCGAGTTCGTAGAGCGAGTGGTGGCCGCTGGTGGCGCCCAGGTGCAGCTTGTGGGTGCCCGTGGTGTCCGACAGGGCGTAGTGGGAGACTTCGCTGATCTCGGAGAAGCCGTTGAGCCACAGGTTCCTTTCGAGCATTTTGCGGGTGGGTTCGAACGGCTCGAAGGCGATGACCTTGCCGCGTCCCGCCATCGCCCGTGCCGCCGCGATCGAATGCATGCCGATGTTGGCGCCGACATCGATGTAGGTGTCGCCTGGGCGGACGAGCCGTTCAATGAGCTTTCGGGTTCCGGGCTCCAGTTCCCCGGCTTCCATCAGGTTGGCCAGAAGGGCATGGTCCTTGGCGCCGCACAGGACATAGCCGACAGCCGACTTCACCAGGGTCTCGTCGGATCCGGAGTTGATGGCGACGCGGTTGACGTCGATGAGCGAGTAGTGCTCGATGCGGTCCAGCTGCGGTCCGGCCTTCTCCAGGGGGAGCTGCTCGGCAATGAGTTTTCGCGAGAGCGAGGCCTGAACGCTGGCCGCATTCGCCAGGCGTTGGAGCTCCTGCATGATTTGCCGGGTCTGTTCTTGCTGATGTTCCTGCAGCCTGGCGAACTGCTGCTGCATTTCCTCGCGCAGGGCGCCGGTGAAATAGTTGCGTACGCGAAAGAGCACCGGACGTGCGAAAGGCTTGGTCGCGCGATAGGCGCTGCGGGCCATTCGTCGAAGCACTTGTTTGATCTGGTGTCGTAGCATCGTGCTGATCCTCGTTTGGGCGCCGCCGGCCACGTCGTCCATGCCGTGGGCGGCTGCCTCGGCGATGTCGGACGGTGCGGTTGCGACGGGCTGGACGGCCGCAGCGGTTCGCATGCGCCTGGATGCCGAAGTGAATGCCATTGCGATGTCAACGCCGTTGCGCTTGATGCTGTTCATTGGCTTCAGCCTCCGAAGTACGCAGCGGTGACGGACGCCGGGTCGCCGTCCATCCTGATCTTGCCGTGCTCCAGCCAGAGCACCCGGTTGCAGGTGTGCATGACCAGTTCGCGCGAGTGGCTGGCGATCACCAGGATGTTGGTTGACTTCACCAGTTCGTTCATGCGGATTTCGGCCTTGTGCTTGAAGCCTTCGTCGCCGACCGACAGCCATTCGTCCATCAGCAGGATTTCCGGTTTGATGGTGGTCGAGACCGCGAACGCCAGCCGCAGGTGCATGCCCGAGGAATAGGTGCGGATCGGCATGTCGACGAAGTCGCCCAGCTCGGAGAACTCGATGATCTCGTCGAGCTTTTCGGTGATCTGCGCCTTGGTCATGCCGAGGATGGCGCCGCGCAGGTAGATGTTTTCCCGGCCGGTGGCCTCCGGGTCGGTGCCCAGGGAAATGTCGATCAGGGAGCCGATCTCACCGTCGATCCGGGCGGTGCCGGAGGACGGTTCGTAGACGCTGCTGAGCAGGCGCAGCAGGGTGCTCTTGCCGGCGCCGTTGTGGCCGAGCAGGCCGACCCGGTCGCCGTCGCGCAAGGTGAACGTCAGGCCTTCGAGGGCCCGGACGATGACGCGGCCCTGCTGGTCGGCGCCCAGTTGCCCGCCGGTGGCCACCTGGATCAGGCGTTTTTTCAGGGAGCGGCCGTTGGCGTTGTAGATCGGGAAATCCACGCTGACGTTATTGAATTCGATCAAGGACATTGGGAGTTCTTCTCAGAGCCAGTAAGCGATGCGGCGCTTGTAGCGGCCATACACCATGAGGGCGACGATCCAGCCGATCACGGCCATGCTCACGGAGAACCACCAGTTGGTGGCGGTCGGCATCTGTCCGATCAGCGGGGAGCGGACCACGGAAATGACGTGGTAGACCGGGTTGAGGTCAAGCAGGTAAAGCCCGGCGCGCTGCGGCAGCAGGCTCGGCATCCACATGATCGGGGTGAGGTAGAACACCACTTGCAGCAGGCTGCCGACGATCTGCGGCAGGTCACGGTAACGGGCGCAGAGGATGCCCAGCAGCAGGGCGATCCAGGTCAGGTTGGCCAGTGCGAGGATGAAGCCCGGAATGCTGATCAGGGCGAGCCAGGTCAACGGCTTGCCGACGGCCAGCAGCACGAGCGGGAAAATGACGATGTTGTGCCCCAGGATCAGGATGTTGCGCCAGATCATGCGCAGGATGTGGGTGAACAGGGGAATGGGCAGCTGCTTGATGATGCCCTCGGCGGCGATGAAGCCGGTGCAGCCTTCGGTGACCACGGTCGACATGAAGCTCCAGAGGATCATGCCGATGGCCAGGAACGGAAGGAACTCCTGCATCGGGGAGTTGAAGATCTGGCCGAACACCACGCCGATGGTGCCGATCATCACGCCCATGCTGATGGTCAGCCAGAAGGGGCCGAGCGCGGACCTCCTGTAGCGTTGTCGCACGTCTTGCCAGCCTAGCGTCCCTACCAAAGCGTACCGCCTTGTCGCGGCGATGATGTCCGACACGGCGATACTTACTGAACCATTGCGCATTAAGAGCACCAGATTATTGATCAAAAAAACACGCCATTTTAGGCTGGGGGGCGGGGAGTGTCACCTTTTCTACATCTTTTCTTTGCGGCCGGCGGCGCGAGACCGGGGCCTTCGGTCGGAAACCCTCAAGTGACTGAATTTACAAGGCAACGCCCGTCAGGCGACTAAACCGGGCGGGCGCCTTGTGCAGCATCGGGCAATGATTTCTCCGGCGGTGCCGGGAAAGAACCGGACATGTATTGTCGGTCGGTTGGGTATCGTCGTTCCGGGCCGCATTCTGTATGATCTGCAAGAATTTGCGGCTCTGCCGACCGGAGCCCAATGGCGCACACGACACAACAGAGCCTGCTGACTAGGCGCTCAAATGGAGTTTAGAGGATTCGCATGAAAGCTATCGTTACCGGCATTACTGGGCAAGACGGCGCCTACCTGGCGGAACTGCTGCTGGAAAAGGGCTACACGGTGTATGGCACCTACCGCCGGACCAGTTCTGTCAACTTCTGGCGCATCGAGGAGCTTGGCATCGACAAGCACCCTGAGCTGCATCTGGTCGAGTACGACCTGACCGACCTGTCGGCCAGCATCCGTCTGCTCCAGACCACCGGAGCGACCGAGGTCTACAACCTCGCGGCCCAGAGTTTCGTAGGCGTCTCCTTTGACCAGCCCCTGACCACCGGCGACATCACCGGCATGGGCTGCGTGAACCTCCTGGAAGCCATCCGGATCGTCAACCCGAAAGTGCGCTTCTACCAGGCGTCGACCTCCGAAATGTTCGGCAAGGTCCAGGCGATCCCGCAGATCGAAAGCACCCCTTTCTATCCGCGCAGCCCTTACGGCGTGGCCAAGCTGTACGCCCACTGGATGACCATCAACTACCGCGAGTCCTACGGCATCTTCGCCACCAGCGGCATCCTGTTCAACCACGAGTCGCCGCTGCGCGGCCGTGAGTTCGTGACCCGCAAGATCACCGACTCCGTGGCCAAGATCAAGCTGGGCCTGCTGGACAAGCTGGAGCTGGGCAACCTCGACGCCAAGCGCGACTGGGGCTTCGCCAAGGAATACGTGGAAGGCATGTGGCGCATGCTGCAGGCCGACGAGCCGGACACCTTCGTGCTGGCCACCAACCGCACTGAAACCGTGCGCGACTTCGTCACCATGGCGTTCAAGGCCGTCGGCATCGACCTGGCCTGGAGCGGTTCGGCCGAAGACGAGCAGGGCACCGATGCCGCGACCGGCAAGGTGCTGGTGAGCATCAATCCTAAGTACTACCGTCCGGCGGAAGTCGAGCTGCTGATCGGCAACCCGGCCAAGGCCAAGGCCACCCTGGGCTGGGAACCGAAGACCACCCTGGAAGAGCTGTGCCGCATGATGGTCGAGGCCGACCTGCGTCGAAATGAGAAAGGATTTTCCTTCTGATGAGTATTGCCGGTAAACGAGCGCTGATTACAGGAGTTCAAGGTTTCACCGGGCGTTACATGGCCGCCGAGCTCAAGGCCGGCGGCTATGAAGTGTTCGGGTTGGGTACCCAGCCCTCCGACGAGCCCGGGTACTTTCAAGCCGATCTGGCGGATGGCTCCGCACTGCGCGAGTTGCTGGCAACCATTCAACCGGATGTCGTGATCCATCTGGCGGCGCTGGCCTTCGTCGGGCATGGCGCCGCCGACACGTTCTATCGGGTCAACCTGATCGGAACCCGTCACCTGCTCGAAGCGATCGCGGCCTGCGGCAAGGTGCCTGACTGCGTGTTGCTGGCCAGCAGCGCGAACGTCTACGGCAATGCCTCCACCGGCTTGCTCAGTGAAGCGACGCTTCCGGCGCCGGCCAACGATTATGCGGTCAGCAAGCTGGCGATGGAGTACATGGCCCGCCTCTGGTTCGACCGCCTTCCGATCGTGATCGCCCGGCCGTTCAACTACACGGGTGTCGGTCAGGCCGACAGCTTCCTGTTGCCCAAGATCGTTGCGCATTTCCGTCGGCGTGCCGACAAGATCGAACTCGGCAACCTCGACGTCTCCCGGGACTTCAGCGATGTCCGCGCGGTGGTCAAGGCCTACCGTGGCTTGATCGAAGCCAGGCCCGTGGGGCAGACCGTCAACGTCAGTTCAGGCAAGAGCCATTCCCTTCGCGAAGTCATCGACATGTGTTCGGCATTCACCGGCCACAGCATCGAAGTCGAAGTGAATCCGGCCTTCGTCCGGGCCAATGAGGTGAAGATCCTGTGCGGCGACAACGCCCGGCTTCGCGAGCTGGTGAAGGGGTGGGAGACGCCGGCGCTGGATGAAACGTTGAGCTGGATGCTTTCGGCGGACTAAATGAAGCTAATCCTGTCTGTTGAGCCGATCCGCTTTCCGCTGACCGGCATCGGTCGCTATACCTACGAACTTGCGCTGAGGCTTCAGCAGAGTTCCGACATTTCAGACCTGCAGTTCTTTGCCGGTCGACGCTTTTTGCCAGAATTGCCCACGGCCGCCGACGAGTCCGGCAGCGGTTATGGCCTGAAGCGTGCGGTGCAGAAAAACTTCCTCGCCGTCGAGGCCTACCGGCTGCTGATGCCGATCCTGCGCAAGGCGGCGCTCAAGGGGCACGGCGATTTCCTGTACCACAGCCCCAATTACTACCTGCCGCCCTTCGCCGGGCGCAGCGTGGCGACGTTTCACGACTTGTCGCCCTTCACCTGGGCCCATTGCCACGCCCCGCAGCTGGTGCGCTACCTGCAGAAAGAGCTGAAGGCCACGTTGACCAGGGCCGATGCGCTGATCACCGATTCGGAGTTCACCCGCAGGGAGCTGGCCGACTATTTCAACTGGCCCATCGAGCGGATCCACACCGTGCCGCTGGCCAGTTCCCCTGAGTTCTACCCGAGGCCGCTTGCCGAGCTTGAGCCGGCCCTGGCCCGTTACGGCCTCAAGGCGAACGGTTACTCGCTGTTCGTCGGCACCATCGAACCGCGCAAGAACATCGAAACGCTGCTGGACGCCTACAGCCGTCTTCCGGTGGACGTGCGCACGCGTTGGCCGCTGATCCTCACGGGCTACCACGGTTGGCGCAGCGATGTGATTCACCAGAAGCTGGAAACCGCCCGGCGCGAAGGCTGGGCGCATTACCTCGGGTTCGTGCCGAGCGAGGATCTTCCCCTGCTGTTCGCCGGCGCGCGGCTGTTCGCCTTCCCGTCGCATTACGAAGGGTTCGGGCTGCCGGTGCTCGAGGCCATGAGTTCGGGCGTCCCGGTGGTGTGCTCCAACAGTTCGTCGCTGCCGGAAGTGGCCGGCGACGCGGCGCTGATGTGCGCACCGATGGACATCGACGGGTTGACCCGGTTGCTGGAACGGGGCCTGGTCGACGAAGCCTGGCGAGACATCGCGGTGGCCAAAGGCATGCAGCACGCGCAAGGGTTTTCCTGGGAGCGCTGCGCCCGGGAAACCCAACAGGTCTATCGAAGGGTCGTCGACGGAAAATGATCAAGGTTCTGCACTTCTTCAAGACCTACTACCCGGAAACGATGGGCGGGATCGAGCAGGTCATTTTCCAGATCGCCCAGGGCGGCGCCGGCCACGGCTTTTCCTCCGAGGTGCTTTACCTGAGCGAGCGGGGAGCCGCCCGGGGCGAAACGGTGGGCAATCACGTCACCCACCGTTCGAAGCTGGACCTGCACGTCGCGTCCACCGGGTTCTCGCTGTCGGCCTTCAAGGACTTTTCGCAGTTGGCGAAAGAGGCGGATGTGGTGCATTACCACTTTCCGTGGCCCTTCATGGACCTGGTGCATTTCGCGAGCCGCCACGGCAAGCCGGCGGTGGTCAGCTACCACTCCGACATCGTCAAGCAGAAGACCCTGCTCAAGCTCTACCAGCCGCTGATGAACCGCTTCCTGTCCAGCGTCGACTGCATCGTCGCCTCTTCGCCGAACTATGCGCAGAGCAGCCCGGTGCTGTCTCGCTTTAGCGACAAGGTCGAAATCATTCCTTACGGGCTGGATCGGGCCACTTATCCCGCCGTTCCCGAGGCGAAGCTCGCCGAGTGGCGGCGCAGGGTCGGCGAGAAGTTCTTTCTCTTTGTGGGGGCGCTGCGCTATTACAAAGGCCTGGATTACTTGCTGGAGGCCGCCAGGATCACCGGCTTGCCGGTGGTGATCCTCGGCGGCGGCCATGAGGAGGCCGAGCTGAAGGCGCAGGCGCAGCGCCTCGGGCTTTCCAATGTGCATTTCCTGGGAGGGCTGGGCGACGAGGACAAGGCGGCGCTGCTCACGCTTTGTCATGCGTTCGTCTTTCCCTCGCACCTGCGTTCCGAGTCCTTCGGCATTTCACTGCTGGAGGCTGCCATGTACGGCAAGCCGCTCATTTCCTGCGAGATGGGTTCCGGCACCACATTCATCAACATCGCCGGCGAAACGGGGCTGGTGGTGCCTCCCCGCGACGCTCAGGCGCTGGCGGCGGCGATGAGCACCCTGTGGCAAGACACCGAATTGGCCGAAGGCATGGGCAGACGCGCAATGCACCGTTACGAGTCCGTCTTTTCGGCCGACACGATGGTCGCCGCCTACGCGGCGCTCTATCGCAGGGTTTGCGCGAGATAGCGCCGGCCTGTCCGCCAATTGAACCTTCCGGCGGCCCTCAATGTCTTCAAGCCCGGACATACATCGAATCGCCTTCAAACAAGAACAGGGATATCAGGTAGAGCAATGACTGTACGAGAGGCTCAGGTTTCAACGTCGTCCGCCCGCATTTCGGGCATCCATGCACGGCATATCGGGTATCGGCCCGACATCGACGGCCTGCGGGCCGTGGCGGTCCTGTCTGTCCTGTTCTTCCACGCCTTTCCCACGATGCTGCGCGGCGGCTTCGTCGGCGTGGATGTTTTCTTCGTCATTTCCGGCTACCTGATTTCCAAGGTCATCCTGACGACCTTGGAGCGGGAAACCTTCAGCCTCGCCGACTTCTACTCCCGGCGCATCAGGCGAATCTTTCCCGCGTTGGTTCTGGTGCTGGGGTTCTCCCTGGCGTTCGGCTGGAACACGATGCTGGCGGACGATCTGGCTCAACTGGGCAAGCATGTCCTCGGCGGCGCGACCTTCGTCTCCAACTTCGTTCTGTGGAACGAGGCCGGTTATTTCGACAAGGCTTCGGAGCTCAAGCCGCTGCTGCACCTTTGGTCGCTTGGCATCGAGGAGCAATTCTATGTCGTCTGGCCGCTTCTGCTGTGGGCAGCATGGCGTCTGCGCATTCCGTTGCTGCCGCTTGTCGTCGCGGTCGGCGTCGCTTCTTTCGCCCTGAACGTCGCGGGCGTGCGAGAGCACGCGACGGCGACGTTCTACTCGCCGCTTTCCCGCGGGTGGGAACTGGTGGTCGGTGCGCTCCTGGCGTGTTTCGCATCCGGGGCCCGGTTCCGGCTGCCGGGGGCGCTCGGCGGCGGGCACGGCGCATCGATAGGGCGAACGATCCTTTCGGTCGTCGGGCTGCTGCTCATCGTGTATGCGGTATTCCGGATTCGGGACACGCTGCCCTTTCCCGGCAAGTGGGCGCTGATACCGGTTCTCGGTGCGGCATTGATCATTGCCGCGGGCCCTGGGGCCTGGGTGAACAGGGTTCTTTTGGGCAACCGTCTGATGGTGTCCATCGGGCTGATCAGCTTTCCTCTCTACCTTTGGCACTGGCCATTGCTGACGTTCGCCAGAAGCGCCTTTCCGGAGGGGTTGGCCTGGCCGGCGCGGCTGGCGGTGCTGGCGGTCAGTGCGGTGCTCGCGACGTTGACCTATCTGTACATCGAGCGCCCGTTCCGTTCGGGTTCGGGTTCGGGAGCGCGGGTCAAGGTCATCGGGCTGTGTGCTTCGATGTGTGTGGCGGGTGTGCTGGCCGGCGTCATGTTCAAGTCCGGCGGTTTCCCTTCCCGCTATCCGGAAATCATTCAGCGGGCGACCGAATACGATCTGGACGGTTATCGTGCGTCCCTGCGCAATCGCGTCTGCTTCATGGACCTGGGGCAGGACGCGTCGCAGTTTGCGCCGGAGTGCGTGGACGGGGGAGACAAACCCCTGTGGATGTTGTGGGGGGATTCAGGTGCCGCCGCTGTCTATTGGGGCTTTCGCGAGCTTTCCAATCGTTCCTCGGCCTTTCGTTTGGCACAGTTCACGACGTCTTCGTGTCCGCCGATCGTGGATTTCGAGGGGAAGAACCCGGACTGCAAGGGCAACAATCGGCGAGCCTTCGAAAAGGTGCGTGAACTGGTGCCTGACACCGTCATTCTCGCCGGCATATGGGAGTCCTATGACAAGGCGCTGCTGCCGGCCACGATCAGGCAGATAAAGGATGCGGGCGTGCGCAGGGTCATTCTGCTGGGGCCTGCGCCGGCCTGGAAGGACACGCCTTCGCGCATTGCCTTCAACTTGTGGAGCAACGACCCCCTGCACCGCGTCCCTTCCGAGCGGCTGGACTATGCGAAGTACGGACTGTCCGAAGGCGGCCAGGACAACCAGACCGACGCGGCGGAGCAGTACCTTCGCGACGTCGCCCAGCAGACGGGCGCCGTCTACATCTCGGTCATACAGAAAATGTGCAATGACGAGGGCTGCCTCATGCGGGAGTCGGCATCGAGCGGTGATGCCTTCTACCTCGACATTGTCCACCTGACGCCTCGGGGGTCGGACTTCGTCGTGAGGTCCATTGCGCGGGAGTTGGGTGTCGAAGAGCGCTAGCTGCGCTGCGGGGGTTGCCGACTGAAGCGCGCTGCCGGGCTTCGGTCGACAGGATCCGGCGTTGGCCGGCCGGCGCGCGTTTCAGCGGCCGGCGGGCAGGTTCCGTGGGGGTATCAGGGCTGCCGGGCGATATGGATGCCTTCGAGCCTTGCGGAAAGGCCGTAGTAGCTGTCGTCGGTCGGTGAGTCGAACTCCAGGAGGTTGTCGCCGTCTTTGAGCGCTCCGTGTGCGATCGTGGCCGAGAACGTACCGTCTGCACTCCACTGCAGCGCCAGCGGCTGGCCGTTGAGCGCAATCTTCATGCTGCTCCGGTCGGTTGTTCCGGCGAAGATCGTGAATCGGCCCTTGAGTTCGTAGGTGCGCTGGTCTTTGGGCTTGAACGGGAAGATGAGGCTTGAGTAGCGCTCGCTTTTCCATGCCGACGCGTGGTGATGGAAGCTGTTGATTTCCCATTCCGCTTCGCGCCAGCCGGTACCGTGGGTCGGTATCTCCATGCTCCACCATTTGCCGAACGTCCAGTCGTACCGGTCGGTGGCGACGGCGTCCTTGAAGCGGATGAAGCGTGTCTTTGCATTCAGCGTGTCGACAATGCTCTTGTAGCGCTTTTCGACTACGCCCTGAGGCACGGTTCGGGTGTCCTGTGGGGTCTCGTCGGACTTGCCGATCTCCACGGTGACGATCGACGCTTTCGGTATCACCAGGTTCGCAGGCTGGGGGGTGGCGGGGACGCCCGGTCCGCTGACCGAGGTCGGGTACTCGAATGTCCAGTCCTGTGCGCCTTCAACGCACCGTCCCTTGCGGCCCAGCGCGTCCGAACGCTGCCAATGCTTGCTCGGCAGGTGGCAGACCTGAATGCTCGAGACCGGTTTGTCGTACAGGAACGACAGCGACCCCGTCAGGCTTTCATCGATGAACATCCACGTGTGGTTCAGCCGGTTGCCGTGATCGAGGATCAGCAGCGTCTTGCCTTCGGTGTTTCCGTCGAACTGCCGGGCGATGTCGTTCAGTATGGCCGTCTGCGTCCGGGATATCTCGATGTAGTGATGGAACTGATAGAGCTGGAACGAAATGCCCGTGATGAAGAAAAAGCCGATGGCCGCACCGGTCAGCGCTTTGGAGAGGCTGAAGCCGCCGTTCAGTATCGCCGCCAGCAGCAAGGCCGCGCCTGGGGTCGCGAACAGGTAGGTCCTCTGGCTGATCGCAAGGTGGGCATTGGACGTCAGGAACGGGAAATAGCCGAGCAGGATCAGTATCAGGCCGGTGAGGGCGAGTCTGATGTTGAAGGCCATGGCGGACGAGTTCCGGGTGCCGGCCGGCTGTGCGTTGTCCTTTCGCAGGAGCGCCATGATGGCCACGGACAAGACAGCGCTTGCCGCGAGGACGTACCCGTAGTTGGCGAACTCTTCGGCAGTGATCCTCACGGCGTCGAACCACCCGCCCAGCGTGCTGCGCAGCAGACCGACGCTGAACAGTTTCGGATAGGTGAGCTTGAGCGTCGAGAGCAGGTCGGTGCCGACGACGCCGGCCTGATAGCTCTTGACCACGGCGGATGTGCGCAAGGCGTAGATCACATAGGCAGCGGGGCCGGCGACCCAGATTGCGTGCTCCGCCAGCTTCGGCCTGATCTGGGTCAGCGCCGTCACCAGGCCGTCCCGGGCAAAGAGCATCAGGGCCGGGATGCAGGCGAGCAGCAGCGAGGCCTCGTACATGAAGCACGCGCACGCAAACAGGGCGCTGGCCAATGCGCTGAGCAGGCAGGCGCGGAGCTTGTGCTTGAGCGACAGTCCATGCAGGAAAACGGCGCTGCCCAGCAAGGCCAGGCTGAGGGCCCAGTTGATGTGCACGCCCCTGAAGGAGAGCTGCATCGTGTCGGCCGGGTAGATGATGACCAGCACGCAGGCAATGACGCCCAGCTTCAGGCTGCCTGTCAGCTTCTCCATCAGGTAGCTGACGGAGGCGCCCTTTATCACCAGCGCGAGCATCAGCAGGAGATGCCAGTAGAAGAAGGAGTTGCTGTCCAACCAAAAGGCCAGGGCGTGGGGGAAGATCGTCAGCGGCCTTAAGGCGTGCGGTGCGAGCGGGCTGGAGGTGTCGGCGAAAAAGAAGACGCCATGTTTGATGAACAGGCCCAGGACGCCCCACTCTTCGATCAGGCCGGTCAGCGCGAAGCCGAACGGTAGCCACAGGATCAGCACCACCAGCGCCGCAGGGACGATGTGCGCAAGCCAGCGCCTTGAGGCGGGCTGAGGATCCGACGCGGCGAGAGGGGCAGGGGGCTGGGTGGGGTTCATTGACGGCCTGATGCTCATTGATGGTTCCATGGCGTTCTTGCAGATTTGAGGTTCCGGGACCCTGAACAGAGGCAGTCCCGGAAAAGTCTTGGTGGTTTCCATCATCCCGCTGGCAGGGGGCCGGTGGCGGAACGACTGCGGTCTTTGGCTTGCCTTTACTGTGCTTTCGCGATTTTTACCCAGTCCAGCCGGGCGGAGATTCCGCCGAGGGCGGCATCCACGCTTGAGAGAAATTCGAGGGTGTTGTGCCCGGCTTCCAGTGTCTGCGGCGGCAAATCACCGCTGAACTCACCGTTGGCGCCCCAGCGGAGCGCCACCGGGTGGCCGTTGACCCGTATCTGCATCTGCGTGCGGATCTGGTCGTTGGCGAAGCTGTTGAACGCTCCGCTGATCGCGTAGGGGGTTGAGGCGGGTGTCAGGTCAAAGACCAGCGAGGCGCGCGGCGCGTTTATCCATGCCGAAGCGTTATGGCGAAAACGCCGGGTCTCCCACTCGGTCTCCCGCCAGCCGGAACCGGCCATCGGTGGCGCCAGGCTCCACCATTTGCCGAAGTCCCAGTGGTACTCGTCATGGGCGCGGTGGCGGAACGTGATCAGGCCGAACCGAGGAGCGACGCCGGTTTCGGCGATGCCTTGCAGGCGAGTGGCGGTCGGCGACGCGCCGGACTCCAGCGTCTGGCGCCAGGCCTGAAGTTCAGGGGAGGCGGACGCCGTTGCCCCGTTGCCGACGTCGACCGTGACGACTTGCGAGCGCGGCAGTTTGCGGACTTGCGCGGCGGATTGCCCGTCGGCGTCGAGCGGTACCGGATAATGCAGGATCCAGCCTTCTTCGGTCTCTTCGCAGCGGCCTTTGCGTTGCAGCGGGTCGGACTGCTGCCATTCGTGGCCAGGCATGTAGCAGACTTCGATGGCGTCCACCGGCTTGCCGTACAGGTGGAACAGCACCGCGCTCAAATCGGCATTCAAGAACATCCAGTCGTGATTGAGTTCGTTGGAGTGGTCGAGAATGATCAGGGTCTTGTTGAGCGCATTGCCGTCAAAGTTGCGGACGATGTCGCTCAGTACCGATTGCTGCCGTTTTGAGATGTCGATGTAGTGCTGGAACTGAAAGAGTTGCGCGCCGAGCCCGGTGAAGACCATCAGGGCCGCGAGCGCGGCGGTGACGGCCCGGGAATGGCGGCGGACGATCAGCAGCGCGGCGATGAACACCAGCACGGCACCCGGTGCCGCGTACAGGAATGTCCTCTGGCTGACGCCCATGTGCGCGGGGTTGAAGATGAACGGCAAGTACCCCAGGCAGATGAGAAGGCATCCGGCCAGGATCATCCTGCCCGCCAGCATGGGCTTTGCCGGTTGCCGCAGTCCTGCGCCGGCCGTCTGCGCCGACGTTGCCGACACCAGCGCAATGAACCCGAGGATCGCCGCCGAGGCGAGGGCGATGTACCAGTGGCTGCCGATTTCGAGGACAGTGATCTGCAGGGCGTCGATCCAGCCGCCGAACAGGCTTCGTCCGATTCCCAGGCGCCAGAGCTTGGGAAAGTACTGTTTCAGGGAGGCGAAGGCGCTGTCGCCCACCACTGCGCTTTGGTAGCTGTGCACCAGCGGCAGGGTGTGGATCACATAGGCGACGTAGGCGACCGGGCCGATGGCCCAGATCAGGTGTTGCGGGTAATGCCGTTTGATGTGCGGGACGAGGCCTTTGAGGCCGACCTGGATGAAGACCGCGAACGCTGGGATGGCCGCCAGCAGCAACGCGACTTCGTACATGGCGCACCCCGCCGCCAGCAGGAGGCTGGCGAACGCGCTGAGCGCGAAGGCGCTGGCCCTGCCTCTTTGCTCCAGTGCCTGGAGCAGCAGGACGCAGGCCATCAATGTCAGGCTGAGGGCCCAATTGATGTGGATCGATCTGAACGACAGTTGCATGGTGTCGGCCGGAAACAGGATCACCAGCACGCTGGCCAGCATTCCCCATTTCAGGGAACCGGTGATGCGGGTGGTGATCAGGCTCATGCAGCAGCCTTTGATCACCAGGGCGATGATCAGCAGAACGTGCCAATAGTTGAAGGTGTCCGGATCCAGGGCGTA
This sequence comes from Pseudomonas ekonensis, assembly GCF_019145435.1. Lineage (NCBI taxonomy): Bacteria > Pseudomonadati > Pseudomonadota > Gammaproteobacteria > Pseudomonadales > Pseudomonadaceae > Pseudomonas > Pseudomonas ekonensis. The sequence continues at coordinate 1,170,218 of NZ_JAHSTS010000001.1, forward strand.
CGCGATGGCATGGGGCAAAATGGTGAGCGGGCGCAGCGCGTGGGCCGGCATGGCGCTCGTGGCGTCGGTCAGGAAAAACACCCCGATCCGGCTGAACAGCCCGATGACGCCCCATTCCTCCAGCAGGCCGGTCAGGCTGAAACCGAACGGCAGCCATATGAAAAGGACCGTCAGCAATGCCGGGCCGGCGTGGGCGAGCCAGGCGGCTTTTTTGCCGTGCAGCGACGCCGGCGTCAGGATCGACGACTGCGGGAGGGGGGCGGTCATGGGGTGTCAGTCCTTCGAGGGTGTTGTTTTGTGGGTGGCCTTGAGGACGAACTTGTTCAACAGGTAGCTGCAGGGAAGCAGCAGCGCGATCACCAGTATCGGAGCGATCGCCTTGTGCAGGTGCAGGTGTTCAACCAAGAGGTTGAGCAGCAGCGCGCCGAGAAGGTACTGCACAAGGTAGATGGTCGGGTAGACGAGCATGCCGCTCCACGACTGCTGCACCTTGAACACGACCTTTGCATTGAAGAAGTAGGCGAAGACTATCCCTGCCGCGTAAGCGATCGCATAGGCGATCTGGTAGTCGATCCAGACGCTCAGCAGCAGGTACAGGCCATAGGTGAGCCCGGTGTTCAGGCCGCCGCCGATCAGGAAGCTGATCCAGCGGCGAACCTGCGGGTTGTCTTTCAGCGCGATCACGAGACGGTTTTTTTCGCGGTGAGCCGGGTGAACTCCGAGTAGTCCCGGATGTAGTCGTCCGCTTCGTAGTAGTCGGACGTGAACACCAGCAGCACGGCGTCATCCGAGTACTTGTACTGGATGCCCCAGGTCATCGGCGGCAGGTAGATGCCCTTGTCGGGTGCATCGAGCAGGACTTCGGCCCGGTTGGTGCCGTCGTCGACCACCACCGCGCAGCTGCCTTTGACGCAGATCAGGAACTGGTGGCATTTGTGGTGGGCATGTTCGCCGCGGGTCTTTTGGCTCGGGACGTTGAAGACCAGGAAGTAGCGCTTGGGCAGGAACGGGATTTCCTTGTGGAACTCGCCGACCGAGAGATCGCCGCGCATGTCGGTGATGTACTTGAAGCGGTGGGTGGTGACATCGCCCACGCCGATCCGCACCACGGCATCGTCTTGCTCCCGGGCCTTGGCGGCGGGGCTCTTGGCGGCGTCGCTGGAGGCGGAGTTCTCCACGTAGCCGGTGATGCGCGCCGGCGAACCGGTGACGATGGCATACGGCGGAACGGACTTGGTGACCACCGCGCCTGCGCCGACCATCGCGCCCGTGCCGATGGTGATGCCCGGCAGGATCACCGCGCCGCCGCCGATGGAGGCGCCGTCCTGGATCACGGTCTGCGAAAACGACTCCGGATAGACCTTCGAGCGCGGGAACTTGTCGTTGGTGAACGTGGCGTTGGGCCCGATGAAGACGTCGGAGCCGATCCGCAGGCCGTCCCAGACGTAGACGCCGGACTTGATGGTGGTGCGGTCGCCGATGATCACGTCGTTCTCGATCAGGGAGTGCGAGCAGACGTTCACGTCGTCGCCGATGACCGCGTTCTCGAAGACCACCACGTATTGCCAGATGCGCGTGTTCTTGCCGATCTTCTTGCTTTTGACGTCGGCGCTGGCGTGGATGAAGGGCTCAGTCACTTCAGGGGTTCCTTGTTGTCGAGTTGCATGCAAACGATCGCCAGCGGCCGTTGTTTGCTGTTTTCATAGGCGCGCCACGCATAGGTGCCGACCAGGCCGACCCCCAGCAGGTTCAAGGTTCCCAGCAGCAGCACCACCAGCATCGTCGCGGCGTAGCCAGGCACTTCGATGGCGCCGGACAGGCGGGCGACGATGACCATCAGGCCGATGAACAGTGAAATCATCGAACCCACCGCGCCCATCCGGGTCAGCAACCGGATCGGGTAGTCGGTGAAGGCGAAGATGCTGTCCATCATGTAGTCGAGTTTTTTCTTGAACGTCCAGGCTGATTTGCCTTCGAGGCGGGTCTGGCGCTCGTACTCGACGAACTTGCGGCGGAAGCCCAGCCAGAAGATCAGGGCGATCAGCGACGAGCGGGATTCGTTCAACTGCAGGAGCTGTTCGCGGAACGCCTTGTTGCAGCCGAAGATGTCGACCCCGCCCTTGGGCATGTCGTGCACCACCAGGCGCCGGTACAGGCCCCAGAAGATCGAGGAGGCCATGCGGCTGGAGAAAGGATCCTGCCGCGCGTTGCGGGTGCCGATGGCCACGTCGCACTCGTCGTTGGACAGCGCCTTGAAGAAGCTGATCAAAAGCTCCGGCGGCTCCTGAAGGTCCGCCGCCATCACGCCGAAATAGTCGCCCTTGGCGGCCATCAGGCCGGTGCGGATCGCCGGGAACGAGCCGAAGTTGCGCGAGTGGGCGAGCAGCTGGGCGCAGAAGGTCATGTCGCCCAGTGCGTTCTTCAGCATCGCGAACGATTGGTCCGGGCTGCCGTCGACCACGAACACGACTTCAAGCTGCTTTTCGAGCGAGTCGTTCATGTCCTCCAGGGCCTGGATCAGCCGAGGTATCGATTCTTCGTTCTTGTAGACCGGGACGATTACCGAATACTTCATGCCGCCCATCCGTTGACGGCGGCGATGACCTTGCTGACTTCGTCGTCGGTCATTTCCGGGTAGCAAGGCAGCGTGAGGATCTGCGAGGCCAGCCGCTCGGTGTTCTCCAGCGACACGCCGGCGAACTGCTCGCCGAACACCGGCTGGCGGTAGTCCGGGATCGGGTAGTGGACGTCGGAGGCGATCTGCGCCTCGCGCAGGTGCGTCTGCAGCGCGGTGCGCTTGGACGATTTGATGACGTACAGGTGGGCGACCGAGGCCTTGCCTTCGTCGGCGCCGTGGGTCACGTCGCTGTGACGGATTTCGCTGCGGTAGCGGGCGGCGATGTCGCGGCGGCGGGCGTTGCCTTCATCGAGATGGGGCAGGAGCTCGGACAGGATCGCCGCCTGCATTTCGTCGAGACGGCTGTTGCGCGCACCTTCCAGCTCGACGCAGTACTTCGAGGACCAGCCGTACTGGCGCAGTTGGGCCACGCGCTGGGCGATGCGGTCGGAATTGGTCACGACCGCACCGCCGTCGCCCAGGGCGCCGAGGTTCTTGGTCGGGTAGAAGCTGAAGCTCGACGCATCGCCGAAGGTGCCGACCCGCTGGCCGTCGCGTTCGGCGCCGTGGGCCTGGGCGCAGTCTTCCAGCAGCGGGATACGCTGTGCGGCGCAATACTCGGCGATGGCCTTGATCTCAGGGATGGCCAGGCCATAGAGGTGGGTGACGACCACTGCCTTGGCACCGGCCTCGACGGCTTGCTTGACGCTGTCCAGGGTGACGACGTGGGTGTCCGTGTCGACGTCCATGAAGACCGGCGTGGCGCCGACGGCCAGGGCCGAGGTGGTGGTGTACATGCCGGCGTTGGCGACCGTCGCCACTTTGTCGCCCTTGACCACGCCGAGCGCCTTGAGGGCCAGCTCGATGGCGTCGGTGCCGTTGGCGACGGTGATGCAATGGGCAGCGTTCAGGTATTGGGCGAACGCCGCTTCGAAACGTTTCACTTCCGGGCCCAGAACCACCCAGCCGCTGGCGACCACCCGCTGCACCGAAGAATTGATTTGCGATTGAAACTTTTCAATCTTCGCTGCGAGGTTGTTGATTTGCTGCATGGGTGCTCTCCATTTCGAAGCAAAAAGCGTGCGATATCTGGTTTTTTGACGGCATTGGCCGAAGTTATTTTGGGCGGGAACGCGTCGGCCACCCACCGGCGGGCGCACGATCCCTATTTCCGCACGGATTCTATCCGTACCCTGAGCCGGCTCCAACCGCCAATGCGCAATTTGGATCGGCGGGCGGCTGAGCCGCAACGGTGAACCGGACGGCGCAAGGGCGAAAATGAACGCGTCGGCGGGTCGGCGAGCCTCCGCCCTGCGACAAAGTGGCTAACCGTGCATCGATTCAATAAACTGCCGCCCTCCGGCCGTTTCCGGTTCAACGTTTCGGATTTCGGTGATGGCGGCAGGATGATCGCCGTTCAGCCAATGTATTCGCTGCCGTCTCTCCACTGATTTCCATGTTTCCCAAGGGGCGTCCATGCGATCCAAAACAATCCTGGTCACCGGCGGCAGTGGTTTTGTCGGGCGTGCGCTGATCGCACGGCTGGCGGCGCTGCCGTGTTCGGTCATCGCGCCGGTGCGGGATATGGCCACGGTCTTTCCGGCCAACGTGCGCAAGGTTCAGGCCGGCGACCTTGGGCCGGGGCAGGACTGGGCCGCGTCTTTGCAGGGTGTCGACTGCATCGTCCATGCGGCCGCGCGGGTGCATGTCATGCACGACACGGACGCCGATCCCCTGGCCGCCTTCCGCCAGGTCAATGTCGAGGGCACGGTCAACCTGGCGCGCCAGGCGGCTGCGGCCGGGGTCAGGCGCTTCGTCTTCGTCAGTTCGGTCAAGGTCAACGGCGAGGGCACGCCACCGGGCAGGGCCTACAGCGCCGATGACGCGCCGGCCCCGGCCGATCCTTACGGCATTTCCAAGCTCGAAGCCGAAACGGCATTGCTGGCCCTGGCCCACGCCACGGGGATGGAGGTCGTCATCGTCCGCCCGGTGCTGGTGTACGGGCCGGGCGTGAAGGCCAATTTCCTCAGCATGATGCGCTGGCTTGCCCGGGGCGTGCCGTTGCCGTTCGGCGCCGTGGACAACCGGCGCAGCCTGGTGGCCATCGATAACCTGGTGGACTTCATCGCCGTGTGCCTGGAGCACCCGGCGGCGGCCGGCCAGGTGTTCCTGGTCAGCGACGGCGAGGATCTCTCGACCACGCAGCTGCTGCGCAAACTGGCCGCCGCGCTCCAGGTGCGCGCGCGGTTGCTGCCGGTGCCGGTCGCGCTCATGCGCGCTGCGGCCACCGCGCTGGGGCGGCGCGACCTGTCGCAAAGGGTTTTCGGTTCCCTGCAGGTCGACATCGACAAAAACCGGCGCTTGCTGGGCTGGACGCCTCCGGTCAGCCTCGATCACGCCTTGGGCGCTACGGCGCAACACTTTCTGGACGCTCGCCAATCATGAATTACGGATGGTTCATTCCTGCCGTCGCGCTGGTTTCATTCCTGCTGACCTGGGCGCTTCGCCGCTACGCGCTGGCCCGCAGCCTGATCGACATTCCCAATGCCCGCAGTTCCCACTCGGTGCCGACCCCCCGGGGCGGTGGCGTGGCAATCGTGCTGGCGTTCCTGCTGGCACTGGGCCTGTTGCTGTGGGGCGGGCTGATGACTGTGGCGCAATTCGTGGCGATCGCGGGGGCAGGGGCCCTGGTGGCGGTCATCGGTTTCATGGACGACCACGGCCACATCGCCGCCCGCTGGCGTCTGCTGGGTCATTTCCTGGCGGCCGCCTGGCTGTTGTGCTGGATCGGCGGCCTGCCGCCAGTGCGCCTGGCGGGCGTCACCGTCGATCTGGGTGTGGTGGGCCACGTGCTGGCGGCGTTCTATCTGGTCTGGTTGCTCAACCTCTATAACTTCATGGACGGCATCGACGGGATCGCCAGCGTCGAGGCCATCTGCGTCTGCATCGGCGCCGGCCTGCTGGGCTGGTGGAGCGGCCTGCCGCAGTTGGCCTGGGTGTCGGCCTTGCTGGTGGCCAGCGTGGCGGGGTTCCTGTTCTGGAACTTCCCGCCTGCGCGGATCTTCATGGGCGATGCCGGAAGCGGGTTCCTGGGCATTGCGCTGGGCGGTTTGTCGCTTATGGCCGCAACGTTCGACGCCAATCTGCTGTGGAGTTGGCTGATACTGCTGGGCGTCTTCATCGTCGATGCGACGTTCACCCTGTTGCGCCGGCTGTTGCGGGGCGACAAGGTGTATGAGGCGCACCGCAGCCATGCCTATCAGTTTGCCTCTCGTCGGTTTGGCAGCCATTTGGCGGTCACGGCGACCGTCGGGGCGATCAATCTGCTCTGGCTGTTGCCTATTGCGGTGTGCGTCGCCCGTTTCGGGCTGGACGGCAGCCTGGGCCTGATCCTGGCCTATGCTCCCTTGTTGGTGCTGGCCATCAGGTTTCACGCCGGAGAACTTGAAAAAGCGCCGGCGAAGGACTAAGCAACAGTTCTGTCATAAGGGATTGGATTAAAGTGCGAGAGGCTCGGGGCCGGACCGCCGCGCCAACGTAACCGATCAAAGGAGGGCTGAGGTGTTTGAAGAGTTGATGGAAAACGTCAGAGCGCGCCTTCTGGGGCTTCCCCGGCGTCGCAAGCGTCTGATCCAGGTCAGCACGGACATCGTCCTGGTCTGGGTCGCCCTGTGGCTGTCCTTCATCGTCCGCCTCGGGATCGATGACATGTACAACCCCTTCAGGGTGCATTTCTGGTTGTTTGTCTGCGCCCCGGTGGTCGCCATCCCGCTCTTCATCCGCTTCGGCATGTACCGGGCGGTCATGCGCTATTTCGGCAACGATGCGCTGATCGCGATCATTAAGGCCGTGAGCCTGTCCTCGCTGATCCTGGCGGTGGTGGTGTACTGGTACAGCAACCACGAAGCGGTCGTGCCCCGTTCGGTCATCTTCAACTACTGGTGGCTGAGCCTGGTGATCATCGGCGGCCTGCGCCTGTGCATGCGCCAGTACTTCATGGGCGACTGGTTCACCGCCGCCCAGCACGTCCCGTTCACCAGCCGCGACAACGGGCTGACCAAGGTCGCTGTGTATGGCGCCGGCGTCGCCGGCAACCAGCTGGTGGCCGCTTTGCGCATGGGCAAGGTGATGCGTCCGGTGGCGTTCATCGACGATGACCCGAGCATCGCCGACCGCTCCATTTCCGGCCTGGTGGTCTACAAGCCCAAGCACATCCAGCAGATGATCGACGTGACCGGCGCGCAGGAGATCCTGCTGGCGCTGCCGTCCTCCACCCGTTCCCGCCGCCGGGAGATCCTCAACCTGCTGGAAGGCTTCCCGCTGCACGTACGCAGCGTGCCCAACTTCTCGGATCTGGCCAGCGGCCGCGTCAAGGTCGAAGACATCCAGGAAGTGGACATCGCGGACCTGCTCGGGCGGGATTCGGTGCCGGCCCAGCCTGACCTGCTCGAACGCTGCATCAAGGGCAAGACCGTCATGGTGACCGGGGCCGGCGGCTCCATCGGTTCGGAACTGTGCCGGCAGATCTTCGCGCTCGGCCCGACCGCGCTGATCCTGTTCGACCACAGCGAGTTCAACCTCTACAGCATCCTGTCGGAGCTGGAGAAGCGCGGCGCCCGTGAGTCGGTGCCGGTGCACCTGCTGCCGATCCTCGGCTCCATCCGGCATCCGCACAAGCTGCTGGACGTGATGAAGACCTGGAAAGTGGAGACCGTGTACCACGCCGCCGCCTACAAGCATGTGCCGATGGTCGAGCACAACATCGCCGAGGGTGTGCTCAACAACGTCATCGGCACGTTGAACACGGCCCAGGCCGCGCTGCAGTCGGGAGTGGCCAACTTCGTGCTGATCTCCACCGACAAGGCCGTGCGCCCCACGAATGTGATGGGCAGCACCAAGCGCCTGGCCGAACTGACCCTCCAGGCCCTGAGCCGGGAAGTGGCGCCGGTGCTGTTCGGCGACAAGGCGAACGTCTCGCGGGTCAACAAGACCCGCTTCACCATGGTGCGTTTCGGCAATGTCCTGGGCTCGTCCGGCTCGGTGATCCCGCTGTTCCACAGCCAGATCAAGTCCGGCGGGCCGCTGACCGTGACCCACCCGAAGATCACCCGCTACTTCATGACCATTCCCGAGGCGGCCCAGCTGGTCATCCAGGCGGGTTCCATGGGGCAGGGCGGCGATGTGTTCGTGCTGGACATGGGCGAGCCGGTCAGGATCGTCGAGCTGGCGGAAAAGATGATCCACCTGTCCGGCTTGAGCATCCGCTCCGAGCGCAATCCCCAGGGCGACATCTCCATCGAGTTCACCGGGCTGCGCCCCGGCGAGAAACTGTACGAGGAGTTGCTGATCGGGGACAACGTCGCGGCCACGCCGCATCCGATGATCATGACGGCCAACGAGGACCACCTGGCCTGGGATGTGCTGAAAAACCGTCTGAGCGACCTGCTGGCGGCGGTCGAGCAGGACGACTACTCGCGGGTGCGGCAGTTGCTGCGCGAAACGGTCAGCGGGTATTCGCCGGACGGGGAGATCGTCGACTGGATCTATCAGCAGCGCCGGCTCGAGCCCTGATTGTTTCATATCCTGTAACGCACGGGTTTTTGACAGGCCCGCTCCATTGTCTAAGTTTTGGGAAGCAGCTTCGGAGAAGCTGCTTTCCCAAATGATGATGGAGCGTCACTTATGCGTACCGGTTTTTTCTCTTCCCTGGTTTTTGCCCTGCTCACCAGCGCCTCGATCGCTGCGATCGCTGCGCCGTTGGCGAGCCCCGAAGCACAGAAGCCACCTTTGGCGAGCGTTGCGGCACAGGCGCCTGCCACCTCCGCCAAGGTTGACCTCAACGACGCCGATGCCGCCACCCTGCAAAAGGAACTGGCGGGTGTGGGGGAGGCCAAGGCGAAAGCCATTGTTGCGCACAGGGAAACAAACGGGCCGTTCGCCTCAGTGGATGAACTGCTGGAAGTGAAGGGCATCGGCAAGGCGATCCTGGATCGCAACCGCGACAGGCTGGAAGTGAACTAAGCTGAACGCTCATCGCCAAGAGGCCGGTCATTGACCGGCCTTTTTGCATTCCGGCACCGGGCAGATGGAGATCCGGGCGGGTGTTCGTCGGGTGGATTTAAATTACGGCTATCATATTGCTCTCTGATTATGCCTATAATATTTTCGCCATCCGAAGCCGTCCGGCCTCCGGAGGCGTTCATTCCCCAAGGTTCTGCAGGAGTACGGTCATGAATTCTCCAAAGTCTCAAGGTACGGCCCTCGTCACCGGCGCGTCTTCCGGCATCGGCGCGGTGTATGCCCAGCGGTTGGCGGCGCGGGGGTTCGATCTGTTGCTGGTGGCCCGTGACCAGGAGCGGCTGGAAAGCGCCGCCGTCAGGTTGCGCGGTGCCCATGGCGTCCAGGTCGAAGTGTTGAAGGCCGACCTGACGCAACAGGCCGATGTGCAGAAAATCGAGCAGCGCCTGCGCAACGACGCCGGCATCAGCCTGCTGGTCAACAACGCGGGCGTCGGCGCCAACGGTTCGCTGGCCGACGCCGATCCTGAGCAGTTGGAGCGGCTGATCCAGCTGAACATCACCGCCGTCACCCGGCTGGCCTCCGCCGCCGCGGCGGCGTTCGTCAAGGCCGGCCGCGGCACGATCGTCAACATCGCGTCCGTGGTGGCGCTGTTTCCCGAGCGTTTCAACGCCACCTACAGCGCCAGCAAGGCGTACGTGCTGAGCCTGAGCCAATCGCTGAACGCGGAGCTCGACGGCACCGGCGTCAAGGTGCAGGCGGTGTTGCCCGGCGTCACCCGCACCGAAATCTGGGAGCGCTCCGGGATCGACGCCAGCGGCATTCCGGATGAAATGATCATGGAGGCCGGCGAGATGGTGGATGCGTCTCTGGCGGGGCTGGACCAAGGTGAACTGGTGACCATTCCGTCCCTGCCGGACGCCGGCGAATGGCAGGCCTTCGTCGCCGCGCGCCTGGTGATGGCGCCGAACCTCTCCCACCGTTCGGCGGCCGGACGCTACAAGTAAGACCTTTCTGAATCGGCAAGAGGAAACCTGATATGGATCAGTGTCGGATAGTGGTCACGGGAATGGGCCTGGTGTCTCCGCTGGGCAGCGGCGTCGAAGCGGCCTGGCAGCGTCTGTTGGCCGGCCGCTCGGGGTTGCGTCCGTTGCCGGAGGCGGTGGTCGCCGACCTGCCGGCCCGTGTCGGCGGGGTGGTGCCGACGGTGGAGGAGGATGCCGAGGCCGGCTTCGACCCTGATCGTGCGACGCCGTCCAAGGAACAGAAGAAGATGGACCGCTTTATCCTGTTCGCCATGGAGGCGGCCCGTCAGGCGTTGGAGCAGGCGGGCTGGAAGCCTGCCGAAGCCCGGGCCCAGGAACGCACCGCAACCGTCATCGGTTCCGGCGTCGGTGGCTTCGGCGCCATCGCCGATGCGGTGCGCACCACCGACAGCCGGGGCCCGCGTCGTCTGTCGCCGTTCACCATCCCTTCGTTCCTGGTCAACCTCGCTGCCGGTCATGTCTCGATTGCGCACGGCCTCAAGGGGCCGCTGGGCGCGCCGGTGACGGCGTGCGCGGCCGGGGTGCAGGCCATCGGCGACGCGGCGCGGATGATCCGTGCGGGCGAAGCCGACATCGCGGTGTGCGGCGGCGCCGAGGCGGCCATCGACCGGGTCAGCCTGGCCGGCTTCGCGGCGGCCCGCGCCTTGTCCAGCGCCTACAACGACACGCCCGAACGCGCCTCGCGCCCGTTCGACAGCGGGCGGGACGGCTTCGTCATGGGCGAGGGCGCGGGCCTGCTGGTGATCGAGTCCCTGGAGCATGCGCTGGCGCGGGGCGCCCGGCCCTTGGCCGAACTGGTCGGATACGGCACCAGCGCCGATGCCTACCACCTGACCGCCGGGCCCGAGGACGGCAACGGGGCCCAGCGCGCAATGAAACTGGCATTGGCCCAGGCGGGCGTGACGCCGGATCAGGTGCAGCACCTCAATGCCCACGCGACCTCGACGCCGGTCGGGGATCTGGGCGAACTGGCGGCCATCAAGTCGTTGTTCGGTGCCGGGCGCGGCATCGCCGTGACCTCGACCAAATCCGCCACCGGGCATCTGCTGGGCGCGGCCGGCGGACTCGAAGCGATCTTCACGGTGCTGGCGATCCGCGACCAGAGCGTCCCGCCCACCCTCAACTTCGACGACCCCGACCCGGCCAGCGAAGGCGTGGACATCGTCCACGGCCAGGCGCGTTCGATGCCGATCGAGTATGCGCTGTCCAACGGTTTCGGGTTCGGCGGGGTGAACGCCAGCGTGCTGTTCAGGCGCTGGGCGGGCTAGTCTTTCGAACGCTTGAGGTGTTCGCGGGTGACGTCGAGGATGCGCTGGGCGAAATCGCCGTCCGCGACGCTGCGCGACAGCAGCAGCGCGCCCGCCAGGGTCGCCATGATGACGATGCTGCGCTCGGCCGCGTCGTCGCCGTCGAGGGTGCCTTCGATCTGGTCGAGGCGGGCCTTGAGCACCTCATCGCTGGTGGGGCTGGGCTGGCCGCGCAGCCCCAGTTCCGAGGAGATGGTCAGCAGCGGGCAGCCTTCGTGCGGAGAGGTCTGGTGCCATTCGGAGAGGTAGGTGTCGATGAACAGATCCAGCGGATTGTCCTGGGCGAAGATATCGGCGCACAGGCCGGCCACTTGGTCGCCGGCCGCCTGCAAGGCCTTTTCCACCAGCTCATCCTTGGACTTGAAGTGCGAATAGAAACCGCCGTGGGTCAGGCCCAGGGCTTTCATCAAGGGCTGCAGGCCGGTCGCGCCGATGCCGTCCTTGCGGAACCGTTCGGAGGCTTCCTTGATGATGCGCTGGTGGGTCTGGGCTTTGTGATCCTGCGAATAACGCATTTAAACTCTCCGCAACAAGGTCCCCATCTTAACCAATGAAAATTGCATGGTGACTGTACTTCTACTTCTAAAAGGCGTGCGGTTGAGTCCGGTGTGATCTCAGCCGTGTACCTGCCTGTGGGCCAGCCAGCGCCGCAATGAAAAACCCGCCGGCGTCGGCGGGTTTTCATTCAGCGGTCCTGTGCCTCCTTGGCGTCCATTTCCGCATTGCGTTCAGCGACGCGTCTGCGTTGCTCTTCGGTCAGTTCGACCTTGTTGGCGGTGTCGCGCAGCATCATCAAGCCGCCAACGATCGAGCCGATGGCCACGACCAGGATCAACCAGGCATACCAAGGCATAACGGCACTCCTCAAGGGCAGGCCGGCGGGCGAGGGTTTCGCCGTACGCCGCTGCATACACTGTTTGAGCGAAGGGATTTCGCAGTGGTTCCATTCTAGGCCGGTTACGCCCTCAGCGGTTCACGGACCGGTGCCGTAATCGGCGCGTAAAGCCACTCTTTACGCTTTCTTTATGCGCTTGCGAGCCCCTCGGTCTCGTTCTTTTACGGCCGCCTTTCCGACAATGCCTCCACACGCGGCAATACGCCGTAACACGGAGATCTTCCATGAGCGTTCTGGACGGGGTGTCCCTGCTGCTGGCGGCAGGGCTGTTCATTTATCTGTTGGTTGCGCTGTTGCGCGCGGACCGGAACTAGGAGCGGCTATGCACAGTTATGACTATTGGCTGATCCTCGCGTTTTTCGCGGTGGTTCTGCTGCCGGCGCCGTTGCTGGGGCGCTTCTACTACAAAGTGATGGAAGGCCAGCGCACTTGGCTGACGCCGGTGCTCGGCCCGCTGGAACGCGGCTGCTACCGCCTCGCCGGGGTCGATCCGCAGGCCGAGCAGAGCTGGCAGAAGTACACGCTGGCGTTGCTGGCGTTCAACCTCGCCGGGTTCTTGCTGCTGTTCGCTATCCTCCTGTTCCAGGATCACCTGCCGCTCAATCCGCAGAACCTGCCGGGCCAGGAATGGACCCAGGCGTTCAACACCGCGGTCAGTTTCATGACCAACACCAACTGGCAGTCCTACAGCGGTGAGGCGACCTTAAGCTACCTCAGCCAGATGGCCGGCCTCACTGTGCAGAACTTCGTCAGCGCCGCCACCGGCCTGGCCGTGCTGGTTGCGCTGTGCCGCGGCATCGGCCGCAAATCCGCCAAGACCCTGGGCAACTTCTGGGCCGACATGACCCGCGCCACCCTCTACGGCCTGCTGCCGCTGTGCCTGCTGCTGGCGCTGTACCTGGTGTGGCAGGGTGTGCCGCAGACCTTCGCTCAGTACGTGAACGCCGTGACGGTGCAGGGCGTCGATCAGGTGATCCCGCTCGGTCCTGCGGCCAGCCAGATTGCGATCAAGCAATTGGGCACCAACGGCGGCGGCTTCTTCGGCGTCAATTCGGCGCATCCGTTCGAGAACCCGACCGCGTGGAGCAACCTGTTCGAAGTGGCGTCGATCATCCTGATCCCGGTGGCGCTGGTGTTCACCTTCGGCCATTACGTGAAGGACCTGCGTCAAAGCCGCGCGATCATCGGCTGCATGCTGGCGCTGTTCATCATCGGCGGCGCCACGTCGCTGTGGGCCGAGTACCAGCCGAATCCGGCCCTGAACAGCCCGGCCGTCGAACAGACCGCGCCGCTGGAAGGCAAGGAAGCGCGCTTCGGCACCACCGCCACCGTGCTGTGGTCGGTGACCACCACCGCCGCCTCGAACGGTTCGGTCAACGGCATGCACGACAGCCTCAACCCGCTCAGCGGCATGGTGGCGCTGGTCAACATGATGGTCGGCGAGGTGATCTTCGGCGGCGTCGGCGCCGGGCTCTACGGCATGCTGCTGAACGTGTTGATCGCGGTGTTCCTCGCCGGCCTGATGATCGGGCGCACGCCCGAGTACCTGGGCAAGAAGCTGCAGGCGCGGGAAGTCCAGCTGCTGGTGGTAACGCTGCTGGTGATGCCGGTGGGCGTGCTGGTGCTCGGCGCGATCGCCGCGAGCCTGCCGGGCCCTGCCGCGACCATCAGCAACCCCGGCCCCCACGGCTTCAGCCAGTTGCTGTACGCCTACACCTCGGCCAGCGCCAACAACGGCTCGGCGTTCGGCGGCCTGAGCGCCAACACCCCGTTCCACAACCTGATGCTGGGCCTGGGCATGCTGATCGGCCGCTTCGGCTACATCCTCCCGGTCATGGCCCTGGCCGGCAGCCTGGCGATGAAGAAGACCGCGCCGGTGGGCCAGAACAGCTTCCCGACCCATGGCCCGCTGTTCGTGACCCTGTTGACCGTGACCATTTTGCTGGTGGGCGGCCTGACCTTCCTGCCGACCCTGGCGCTGGGCCCTATCGCTGAACACCTGAGCATGGGCTTCTAAGGAATCCATCATGAATATGCCTGCAATCAAACCCGTCGCCGCCAAGGCGCCGGAACATGCGAAAACCGCGATCAGCGCCTTGTGGCGTCCGGCGCTGGTGCAAGCCTTCGTCAAGCTCGACCCGCGCCAGCTGCAACGCTCGCCGGTGATGCTGGTGGTGGAGCTGACCGCCGTCCTGACCACCGTGCTGTGCTTCATCCCGGACAGCGTCGTGCCGACCTTCGTCGCCGCGCAGATCGCCCTGTGGCTGTGGTTCACCGTGCTCTTCGCCAACTTCGCCGAAGCCCTGGCCGAAGGGCGCGGCAAGGCCCGGGCCGACAGCCTCAAGGCCGGCAGCGAAGGCCTGAGCGCCCGGCGCAAGCTGGCCAGCGGCAGCTTCCAGGTGGTGCCGGCCGCCAGCCTGCGCAAAGGTGATGTGGTGCGCGTCGAGGCCGGGGAAATGATCCCCGGCGACGGCGAAGTCATCGAAGGCATCGCGGCGGTCAACGAAGCGGCCATCACCGGTGAGTCCGCGCCGGTGATCCGCGAGTCCGGCGGCGACCGTTCCGCCGTCACCGGCAACACCCGCCTGGTGTCCGACTGGCTGCTGGTGAAGATCACCGCCAACCCTGGCGAGTCGACCCTCGACCGCATGATCGCGCTGGTCGAAGGCGCGAAGCGCCAGAAGACCCCGAACGAAGTGGCGCTGGACATCCTGCTGATCGGCCTGACCCTGATCTTCCTGCTGGTGGTGGTGACCCTGCAGCCGTTCGCCCACTTCGCCAACGGCAGCCTGCCGCTGGTGTTTCTGGTGGCGCTTCTGGTGACGCTGATCCCGACCACCATCGGCGGCCTGCTGTCGGCCATCGGCATCGCCGGGATGGACCGCTTGGTGCGCCTGAACGTGATCGCCAAGTCCGGGCGTGCGGTGGAGGCGGCGGGCGACGTGCACGTGCTGATGCTGGACAAGACCGGCACCATCACCTTCGGCAACCGCCGCTGCAGCGCGGTGCATGCCGCGCCGGGCGTGAGCGCCCGTGAACTGGCCGAGGGCGCGCTGTTCGCCTCGCTGGCCGACGACACCGCCGAAGGCAAATCCATCGTCGAGTACCTGCGCGGCTCCAACCCGCAGCCGGAGCCGTCGATGGACACCCTGACCGCCGTGCCGTTCAGCGCCGAGACCCGGCTCTCCGGCGTCGACTGTCAGGGCCGCGCCTACCGCAAGGGCGCGGTGGATTCGCTGCTCGCCTTCCTCGGCCAGCAGCGCGGCGACCTGGCCCCGGCCCTGTCCCGGGAGATCGACAAGATCGCCCAGAGCGGCGGTACGCCGTTGCTGGTCTGCGCCGACGGCAAACTGCTGGGCGTGATCCACCTCAAGGACGTGGTCAAGCCGGGCATCCGCGAGCGCTTCGCCGAACTGCGCAAGCTGGGGATCCGCACGGTGATGGTGACCGGCGACAACCCGCTGACCGCCGCCGCGATCGCCGCCGAAGCGGGCGTCGATGACGTGCTGGCCGAAGCCACGCCGGAGAAGAAACTGGCGCGCATCCGCCACGAGCAGAACGACGGCCGCCTGGTCGCCATGTGCGGCGACGGCGCCAACGACGCCCCGGCGCTGGCCCAGGCCGACGTCGGCATGGCGATGAACGACGGCACCCAGGCGGCGCGCGAGGCGGCCAACATGGTCGACCTCGACAGCGACCCGACCAAGCTCTTGGACGTGGTGCAGATCGGCAAGGAACTGCTGGTGACCCGCGGTGCGCTGACGACCTTTTCCATCGCCAACGACGTGGCCAAGTACTTCGCGATCCTGCCGGCGCTGTTCGCCGCGATCTACCCGCAACTGGGCGTGCTGAACATCATGCACTTGAGCAGCCCGCAGAGCGCGATCCTGTCGGCCATCGTGTTCAACGCCCTGATCATTGTCGTGCTGATCCCGCTGGCCCTGCGCGGCGTGCGGGTGCAGGCGGCGAGCGCAGCGGCGCTGCTGCGGCGCAACCTGCTGATCTATGGCCTGGGCGGGATCCTGGTGCCGTTCGTGGGGATCAAGGCCATCGACATGCTGCTGACGGCGTTGCACCTGGTTTGATTCTGCAAGGTGCGCCAGGCACACCGCCAGCAGGCTGGCTCCCACCCTTGAAGGCACGGCCCTGTGGGAGCCAGCCTGCTGGCGATGGGCTCGCCTGGACGCACCTGACCTAACGCGGCATCCGCTGCTTGAATTCGAGGATTTTGAAATGTCCACACTGATACGTCCCGCCCTGAGCCTGCTGGTGCTGATGACCCTGGTCACCGGCGTCGCCTATCCGCTGGCGGTCACCGGCATCGCCCAGGTCGCGTTCCCGGAGCAGGCCAACGGCAGCCTGGTGCGCGACGCCGAAGGCAAGGTGCGCGGCTCGTCCCTGATCGCCCAGGATTTCGTCGGCGATGCCTGGTTCCACCCACGCCCCTCGGCCGGTGCGTTCGCCACCGTGTCGAGCAGCGCGAGCAACCTGGCGCCGAGCAACCCGGCCCTGGCCACCCGCGTCATCGACGACGCCGGCAAGATGCAGGTGCCGGGCCAGGGCCCGGTGCCGCTGGCGCTGCTCACCACTTCCGGCAGCGGCCTCGATCCGCACTTGCCACCGGCGGCAATTGCCTATCAACTGGCGCGTGTCGCCCAGGCGCGCAACCTGCCGGTGGCGACCCTGCAGCAACTGCTCGATGCGCACATCGAACAGCCGCTGGTGGGGCCGCCGGTGGTCAACGTGCTGGAGCTGAACCTGGCGCTGGAAAAACTCTGAACCGGCTGCGCTGCTGATCGCCAGCAGGCTGGCTCCTACAGGGAGATGCATGCGCCTGCGGGAGCCTGCGTGCCGGCGATGACGGCAGTCGATGCAATACCCAAACATCAGGAAGAGAACATCAAGCATGAGTGACTCCGGCCGCGCCGACGCGCTGTTAGCCAACTTGCCCCGGGACGGCCGCGGCCGGCTGAAAGTGTTTCTCGGCGCCGCGCCGGGCGTGGGCAAGACCTACGCCATGCTCCAGGCCGCCCACACCCAATTGCGCCAAGGCGTGAAGGTCATCGCCGGCGTCGTCGAGACCCACGGCCGGGCGGAGACTGAAGCGCTGCTCGGCGGCCTGCCGCAGCAGCCGCTGGTGCGCTCGGAATACCGCGGCGTCACCCTCGAAGAAATGGACCTGGACGGCCTGCTCGCGGCCAGACCCAAGCTGGTGCTGGTGGACGAACTGGCCCACACCAACGCCCCCGGCAGCCGTCACACCAAGCGCTGGCAGGACATCCAGGAACTGCTCGCCGCCGGCATCGATGTGTTCACCACGGTCAACGTCCAGCACCTGGAAAGCCTCAACGACCAGGTGCGCGGCATCACCGGCGTGCAGGTGCGCGAAACCCTGCCCGACTGGGTGCTGCAGGAAGCCTACGAACTGCTGCTGATCGACCTGCCGCCGCGCGAGCTGCTGGAGCGCCTGCGCGAAGGCAAGGTCTACGTGCCGGAGCAGGCCCGGGCGGCCATCGATGCGTTCTTCACCCAGACCAACCTCACCGCGCTGCGCGAACTGGCGATGCAGACCGCCGCCGCGCAGGTGGACAACGACCTGGCCCAGGGCTACCGCCAGCTCGGCCAGTCGGCGCCGGCGGTGCGCGGGCGCCTGCTGGTGGGCGTGGACGGCGATGCCCAGGCCGAACGGCTGGTGCGCCACGCGAGCCGCGTCGCCCAGCGCCGGCATCTGCCGTGGAGCCTGGTGCATGTGGACAACGGCCGGGTGCGCGACGAGCAATCGCGCCTGCGCCTGCAAAGCGCCCAGCAACTGGCCGAGCGCCTGGGGGGCGAGGTGGTGCTGCTGCGCGCCGGCGAGGTGGCCAAGACCCTGATCCAGCACGCCGCCGAACGCCGGGCGAGCCTGGTGCTGGTCGGCCAGTCCCGGCCGCGCCTGCGCCGTCGCCTGTTCGGCGGCGGTCTGGCGGCGCGTCTGCTGCGTCAGGCCCAGGGCCTGGAGATCAACGTGCTCGACAGCGAGCACCAGCCGCATCAACCGCGCCTCAGGAGCGCGCCGGCGCTGGTGTGGTTCGATTACGCGCTGGCGCTGGTGGCGACGGTGTCGGCCAGTGCGCTGGCGTGGGCGGTGTCCAGCGTGCTGCCGCTGCCGAACATTTCGCTGGTGTTCCTGGCGGCGGTGCTGCTGGTGGCGGTGCGCAGCAGTCTGGGCCCGGCGCTGGCCTGCGCGGCGCTGTCGTTCCTGACCTACGATTTTCTGTTCATTCCGCCGAACTTCTCCTTCGCCATCCAGCGGGAGGAAGACGTGCTGACCTTGCTGTTCTTCCTGCTGATGGCGGCGCTCACCGGCAATCTCGCGGCCCGCCAGCGCCGGCAGCTGCAGGCCCTGCGCGACACCCAGGAAGAAACCACCGAACTGCTCGACCTGTCGCGCCGGCTCACCGCCGCCACCGACCGCCAGGCCGTGGTCAGCGCCGCCGCCCAGCACCTCAACGGCTGGAGCGACCTGCAGGTGTGCCTGCTCAACCGCGACGGCCAGGGCGGCTGGAAAGTCGAGACCGGCGGGCCGCTGCAGTTCTCCGAGGCCGAACGCGCCGCCGCCGATTGGGCCTGGCAGCACGACCAGCCGGCGGGCATGGGCACCGGCACGCTGCCGTTCGGGCGTTGGTGGTGGTGGCCGCTGTCGGCGGAGGAGGGGCCGCTGGCGCTGCTGGGCGTGTGCGCCAAAGAGGGCCAGACCTTGAGCGGCCAGCGTCGCCGTTTGCTCACCGCGTTGAGCCAGCCGCTGGCCCAGGCGCTGGCGCGGGCGCAACTGGCCGACGACCTGGAGGCGGCGCGGCTGCACGGCGAGACCGAGCAACTGCGCAGCGCCTTGCTCGCCTCGGTGTCCCACGATCTGCGCACACCGCTGACGTCGATGCGCGGCAGCATCGACAGCCTGCTGGCCCTGGGCGAGGCGATCCCGCTGGAGGACCGCCGGGAACTGCTGGAAGGCACCCGCGACGAGGCCGAGCGCCTGGACCGTTACATTCAGAACCTGCTGGACATGACCCGTCTGGGCCACGGCGCGCTGAAGCTGGCGCGGGACTGGGTGGCGCCGGCGGACATCGTCGGCAGTGCGCTCAACCGCTTGCGCGCCGTGCTGTCGTCGTTGCAGGTGAGCACCGAGGTGCCGGCCGAACTGCCGCTGCTGTTCGTGCATGCGGCGCTGATCGAACAGGCGCTGGTGAACGTGCTGGAGAACGCCGCGCGGTTCTCGCCGTCCCATGGTCGCCTGCAACTGCGCGCCGGGGCCGACGGCGACGAACTGTTCTTCTCGGTCAGCGACGAAGGGCCGGGCATTCCCGTCGAGGAGCGGGCGAAGATTTTCGACATGTTCTACACCGCCGCGCGCGGTGACCGGGGCGGGCAGGGTACGGGCCTGGGGCTGGCGATCTGTCAGGGCATGGTCGGCGCCCACGGCGGCCGGATCAGCGTCGGCGACGGGATCGACGGCCGCGGCACCTGCATCACGCTGCACCTGCCGTTGCAGACGCAGCCGGGGATGGACGGTGAAGGCTGATCCCCGCTGCGCTACTCTCTTGCCAAACTTTTGTGTTGACGTGAATCCATGAGCCAGACCGCGACCATTTTGGTCATCGACGACGAACCGCAGATCCGCAAGTTTCTGCGCATCAGCCTCGCTTCACAGGGCTACAGGGTGCTGGAGGCTGGCACCGGCACCGAGGGCCTCGCGCAGGCGGCATTGAACAAGCCCGACCTGTTGGTGCTCGACCTCGGCCTGCCGGACATGGACGGCCAGCAAGTGCTGCGCGAGTTCCGCGAGTGGGCCACGGCGCCGGTGCTGGTGCTGTCGGTGCGCGCCAGCGAAGGGCAGAAGGTGCAGGCCCTGGACGGCGGCGCCAACGATTACGTGACCAAGCCGTTCGGCATCCAGGAGTTCCTCGCCCGGGTTCGGGCGCTGCTGCGCCAGGCGCCGGCAGGAGAAGCGCAGCAGGCCGCGCTGAACTTCGGCCCGCTGACCGTGGATCTGGCGTACCGCCGGGTGACGCTGGACGGCGCCGAAGTGGCCCTGACCCGCAAGGAGTACGCGGTGCTGGCGCAGCTGGCGCGGCATCCGGGACGGGTGATCACCCAGCAGCAATTGCTCAAGGACATCTGGGGCCCGACCCACACCGAGGACAGTCACTACCTGCGCATCGTGGTCGGGCACCTGCGCCAGAAACTGGCGGACGACCCGACCCGTCCGCGGTTCATCGTCACCGAGGCGGGGGTGGGGTATCGGTTGTTGAGCGAGGCCAGCCTTTAGCCGTGTGACGGATGGCCGGCCCTATCGCCAGCAGGTCGGCTCCCACAGAGGATTTGTGAACGCCGCCAGTTCCTTGTGGGAGCCAGCCTGCTGGCGATGGCGCCAATCCAGGCACCGCAGAGCAAGGGCAAGTACAGTTGTTCTCACAGGTTTGCGCCGAAGTGCAGTGGTGGTGAGCGACCGCAATCACTGTGGGAGCGGGCTTGCCCGCGATGGGGCCCTGTCAGGCCATGCGGCCCTCAAGGCTGCTCGCCCTCGTACCGGTCCAGCGTGTCCCGCGCGATCTCCCTCCCCAGCGCGATCAATTCCGGCGCCTTGTAGAACTCAAAGAACCGGCACACCCGCTTCGGCACGTTGATCAGCACGTCCGGCGGATACCCGGCGATCTTGTACTGGGCCAACGAGGTCTGCATCACCTCAAAGCTCTGGTTGATCAGGTCCAGCAACGACGCCGGCCCCACGTTATCGATGATGAACGAACCGGTGGCCGACTTCGGCGCGCCGTCGCGCTCGGGGGCGGCGGCGGGTTGCTGGGTTTCCGGTTCGGCGCCTTCGACCCACGGATTGATCTCCGCCGCCTCGGCCCGCAGCGCTTCCTGCTCCAGCATCAGCAGTTGCTCGGCCTGCTTGCGCCGGAACGGCATCTTCGAGCCCAGTGAGCTGATCAGGCTGTCGAAGCGGGTGCGGAACGCAGCGGGGCGCTGGATCACCGGCAGCTTGTAGTGGCGTTGGTTAGTGGCGTTGAGGTTCACGGCGATGATCAGGTCGCAGTGGCTGGACACCACCGGCACGATCGGCAACGGGTTGAGGATGCCGCCGTCCACCAGCATCCGGTTGCCTTGCATCACCGGGGTGAACAGGCTGGGAATCGCCGCCGAGGCGCGCATCGCCTGATGCAGGCAGCCTTCCTGGAACCAGATCTCCTGCTGGTTGGTGAGGTCGGCGGCCACCGCCGTGTAGGGGATGCGCAGGTCTTCGATGTTGATTTCGCCGACGATCTTGCGGATCTGGCCGAAGACTTTCTCGCCGCGGATCGCGCCGAGGCGGAAACTGACGTCCACCAGCCGCAGCACGTCCAGGTAGTCCAGGCTCTCGATCCAGTTGCGGTACTCGTCCAGCTTGCCGGACGCGTAGATCCCGCCGACCACCGCCCCCATCGAACAGCCGGCGACGCAGGCGATCTCGTAGCCCCGCCGTTCGATTTCCTCGATGACGCCGATATGGGCATACCCTCGGGCGCCACCGGAGCCCAGCACCAGTGCGACACGCTTTTTCATCGGACTTCCTCCCCTCACGCCTGCACAATGCACCCATCCGGGGCCGGGCTTCAATCGGTCGGGTCGCGCGGGGCGGCGAGGGTGTCGCTTTTTCGATGCCGGGCGACCCTTCGCGGCTATCTTTAAAGTATTGCCCTGCGCGGGTGGCCCAAGGCACTTTTGCGCCGTCGAACCGTCTTACCTGCACGACTGTTGACCTATCTCTGAGGTGTGAGTGATGAAAGCCTGGATCTGTGTACCCCTGATGGCGCTGGCGTTGGCCGGTTGCGCGGGCAAGACGGCCTACCGCGACAGCTGCGGCAGCCAGCTCGACGCGGCGTGGCACGAGCTCGATCTGGCCAAGGCCGAAGGGTTCGCCGGGACGGTGAGCTATTCCAAGGCCCTGTCGCTGCTGACCGCCGCCAAGACCCAGCAGCAGTTCGAAGGGTTCGAGGGCTGCACCAAGAAAGCCGAGAAGGCGCGCTTCTACATTCGCGAGTCCCGCGCGGGGCGATAGAGGCGCCCATCAGCGCTAAGCTTAGGGCGGCAAGCCCGTGCGGCTTGTCGCTTGAGCCGTCCCGCTTGCCGCTGTTTACGGAGTGAACCCATGATCGATCGGTTGGTGGCCCATGTCCTGGGCCTGGAAGTGCGGTTGCTGGCCTGTCAGGCGCGTCTGGCGGCGCGTACCGATCCGGAGGCGCTGCACGACCTGCGCACCACCGTGCGCCGCTTGCGCAGCCTGCTGAGGCCGTTGCGCGGGCTGCCGGGTGTCGAGCAACTGGAAGGGGCGGCCGCCGCCGTCGGGCAGTTGACCACGCCATGGCGTGACCGCGAGGTGTTGGCGGCCTACTTGCTCAAGCATGGCCGGCCTGAGGCGGCCCATCGGCGCTTGGCGCAGATGGCCGAGGCGTACCCGGCGCTGGCGGCGAGCGCGGAACTGGCGTCGCTGCTGATGATCCTCGATGCCTTTCCCCGTTTCCTGCGCGCCTCCCAGCGCCAGGGCCTGCTCAAGGGGCTGGACACGCGCATCGGCAAGCGCCTGCGCAAGCAGTGGAAGAACCTTGACGAGGCGCTGCACGACCCGGCCCACGACCGCCATCGCCTGCGCCTGCTGATCAAGCGCGTGCGTTACGGCATCGAGGCCTACCCCGAACTGGACCGCCTGCCCGCCGCAGCGATGAAGCATCTGAAATCCGCCCAGGGCGCGCTGGGCGACTGGCACGATTGCTGGCAATGGCTGGCCAAGGCCGAACAGGAAGCGGATCTGCTGCCCTGCGTTCCGACCTGGCAGGCGACCATGGTCAGTGCCGAGGCCAAGGCCGACCGTGTCCTCGACAGGCTCAGCGAGGCCTGCTTCAAGCCCTGAACCTGCCCTTGTGGCAGCGAGCCCCGCAGCCCTGTACGGCCTTTCTGTCAGTCGATTTGACCGGAATAGACGCTGCGGCGCTTTGCCGGGCTGGTTAAGATCCCGGCTTTCACTCTTTCGTACCCGAGGTTCCCATGCGCTTTTGCGATCTGCTCGATGCTGTCCGCCGTCAACCGGAGCTGTCGGTTCCGGCCGAATGGGGGCAGGGCCGGGCCAGCTTCGGCGGCCTGGTGGCAGCGCTGCAATATGAAGTGATGCGCGCCAAGGTGCCGGCGGAACGTCCGGTTCGCTCGCTGGCGATCACCTTTGTCGGCCCGGTGGAGCCTGAGGTGCCGGTGAGCTTCGAGGTCGAGGTGCTGCGCGAGGGCAAGGCGGTCAGCCAGGTGCTGGGCCGCGCGACGCAGAACGGCCAGGTGGTGACCCTGATGCAGGGCAGCTTCGGCGGCTCGCGCACGTCGGAAGTGGCGGTCGACGCCCAGCCGGCGCCGCAGATGAAGCACTGGGACGACTGCCAGGAACTGCCCTATATCAAAGGCGTCACGCCGGAGTTCATGCGCCATCTGGCGATGCGCTGGAGTGTGGGCGGCATGCCGTTCACCGGCAACAAGTCCCGCGACATGGGCGGCTGGGTGCGCTTGCGCGGCGACGTCCCTGAAGAGCCGGTCAACGAATCGCACCTGCTGGCGCTGGTCGATGCCTGGCCGCCTGCGCTGCTGCCGTTCCTGAGCAAGCCGGCGCCGGGCAGCACCCTGACCTGGACGGTGGAATTCGTGCAGCCGCTGCGGGATTTGACCACGCTGGACTGGTGCAAGTACCTGGCGCAGATCGAGTACGCCGCCGACGGTTACGGCCATGTGGCGGCCAAGCTGTGGAGCGCCGAAGGGGAATTGATCGCGATGAGCCGTCAGACGGTGACGATCTTCGCCTGACTCAATGCCGGCGGTGGCGCTCACGCCAGGCGCGCCACCAGCCGCCGCTGAGCAAGAACCGCGGGAACGTCAGGAACTGCTCGACCAACAGGCGCGATACGGCATCCTTGCGGTCACTGAACGGCTCGGAGGCCTGGGCCTCCAGGCTGTGCCCGTGGCGCTGCAGGGCCAGCGCCGCCACGATGCCGATCACGCCGATGGCGACGCTCGCCAGGCTCAGGCTGAACACCCCCGACACGATCAGCAGAAACGCGACGATGAACAGCGGCACGGCGATCAGGTGCAGCACCAGGTTGGTCGGGTGCTGATGATTGTGCGGGTAGGCGCGCCATTGCCAGGCGGGAAGGTTGGGGTGACGTTTGCCCATGTCTGCGGCTCCTTGTGCCATGTTCGGTGCATGGCTGAAGGATAGGCCCGGGCAGGGAGGGCGGCGAATCAAGGTTGGCTATTGAAGCGATAGGCGTCATGGCCGGACTCGATGTCGTCCGGACCGACGCCTTCGCGATGTGTGCGTTACAGCTTCAGTTGCCCGATGGCCTTGCTCAGTTCGCCGGCCAGGGTCGCGAGTTCGTTGCTGGTGGTCGCCGAATCCACGGTCTGCTGCACGGTGTCTTCGGTCACGTCGCGGATGCTCACCACCGCACGGTTCATCTCTTCGGCCACCTGGCTCTGCTGTTCCGCCGCCACCGCGATCTGCGTGTTGCTCTCGCGCATCTGCGCCACGGCGCCGGTGATTTCCGCCAGCGCTTCGCCGGCTTCCTGGGCCTGCTGCACGCAGTCGTCGGCCTTGTACGAACTCTCCTGCATGAAGTCCACCGCATCGCGGGTGCCGGCCTGCAGCGCCGAGACCATGGTGGTGATTTCGTCGGTGGAGGTCTGCACGCGCTTGGCCAGGTTGCGCACCTCGTCGGCGACCACCGCGAACCCGCGCCCCATCTCGCCGGCCCGGGCCGCTTCGATGGCGGCGTTGAGGGCGAGCAGGTTGGTCTGTTCGGCGATGCTGTGGATGACGCTGACCACGCCGTTGATCTTCTGGCTGTCCTCGGCCAGGCGCTGGATCATTTCCGCCGTCTGCTGCACGCCGCTGGACAGCCCGGCGATGGACTGCTGCACCCGGCTCACCACCTGCTGGCCGCTGCCGGCCAGGCCGTCGGCGGTCTGCGACAGGTCGCGGGTGGCGCCGGCGTGCTGGGCGATGTGGTGGACGGTGGCGGTCATTTCGTTGATGGCCGTGGCGGCCTGATCGGTTTCGCTCTGCTGGCCGAGCATGCCGTGGCGCACCTCGTTCATGCTCGACGCCAGGCGCGCCGCACCGACGTCCAGTTGCCGCGCGGTGTTGGCGACCGTGGTCACCACCCGCTGGTAGCCGGCCTGCATGGCGTTGAAGGCGTTGGCCATCTGGCCGACCTCATCCTTGCACGCCAGCGGCACCCGGGCGCTCAGGTCGCCGGTCTTTTCGACGTGCAGCATCACGTCCTTCAAAGTGTTGAGCTGGCTCAGCAGAAAGCGGATCAGCAGTTGCGACGCCCCGAGCATCGCCAGCATCAGGATGAACACCGCCACCGCATAGTTGGCGAAGCGCTCACTGAACACCTGGCTCATGCTCGGGCCGTAGGCGATGACCGCGACTTGCTGGCCGTCGGCGCGGCCGAACACTTCGGCGCCCATCAGCGGGTTTTCGCCGAACAGCGGCAGATGGTTGATCTCGACCCAGCCGTTGCCGTCGGTGATTTCCAGCAAGGGCTGGTCGTTGAGGCGAGGGGCTTCGCCGCGCTTGAACGTCAGCACCTGGTCGGTCTTGGGCAGCGCTTGCCCGGCCGGCCAGGTCTTGAGCAATTGCGCCTGCGCCTGTGCGGACGCCTGGGCGGCATGGCTGCGGGACTGCTGCTCCAACTGCACGGCGTACAGCACCAGCAGCAGGGTGGTGACGAAGGCGACCGCGTTGACCGCCCAGAATTTGTATTTCAGCGAGATATTGCTAAGCCAGGCACCCATGGAGGTCTTCTCTGATAGCGGAAACAGTTTTGGCAAGGTGCCAGCATTGTGCCGGTATCGTGGGCGCGGAATCTTGATGTGCATCAAGGCCTGGTGCTGTGGGAGTCAGCAGGCTGCTCCCGCAGGGTTATCACGGCAGGGCGGGCAGGCCGTAGAACGCCCGGGCGCAGGCGGTGGTGTGGGCCGCCAGGTCAGCCTCGGTTTCGCCGCGGTGGAGGGCGACTTCGCGCAGCACTTCGGTGAGGTAGGCCGGCTCGTTGCGCCCGTTCTTGGGCTTGGGCCGCAGGCTGCGCGGCAGCAGGTACGGCGCATCGCTTTCGAGCATCAGGCGACCGCGCTTGATCTCCTTCACCAGCGGGTGCAGGTGGGTACCGCGGCGCTCGTCGCAGATCCAGCCGGTGATGCCGATGTGCAGATCCAGGTCGAGGTAACTGAACAGCGCCTTCTGTTCACCGGTGAAGCAGTGCACCACGGCGGCGGGCAAGCGGTCGCGGAAGTCGCGCAGGATGTCCAACAGGCGCTGGCTGGCGTCCCGTTCGTGGAGGAACACCGGCAGTTGCAGCTCGGCGGCCAGGGCCAGATGTTCTTCAAGCACCTTTTCCTGCTGCGGACGCGGGGAAAAGTCGCGGTTGAAGTCCAGTCCGCATTCGCCCACGGCCACCACGCCCGGCTCCTTCAGCAGGGCTTGCAGGCGCCGTGCGCTGTCGGCGTTCCAGTCGCTCGCCGAGTGCGGGTGGATGCCGGCGGTGGCGAACAGCCGTTGCCCGCTCTCGTCCAGTTGCCGGCACAGTTCCAGCGCCTGTTCGCTGCCCTCGACGCTGGTGCCGGTCAGCACCAGTTGGCAGACGCCGGCGGCGTAGGCGCGGTCGAGCACGGCCTGGTGTTTGTCGGCGAAACTGGGGTTGGTCAGGTTGACGCCGATGTCGATGAGTTGCATGGTGCTTCCTCGGGCCGAAGGCCGGAAAGCATATCAGAGCCGTAGATTTATAAGAAAAGCCAAGAACTACAACACCTTATGGCTGTCTGTTGAGGCCGCGGGACAGGTTGGGCTGGCAGCAATGCCATCACTGTGCCAGTCTTTCGCACTTTGCCAGCGCGTCAGGCGCTCTGTTTTCGTCGGTGTTCTTTGCCCGTTCCCGGGTGAAGGCGCCCCCTGTTCTTTCCGGAGAGTGGATGGTTCGTCCCTCGGTGTTGCTCCTGCTGTGCGGATCGTTGCTGCTGCCGATGACGGCCGCCGCGCGCCTGCCCGGCCCGCTGCAGGCCGTGCCGGCCGCCAAGGTGCGCGACCTGGCCGAGATCCGCAGCAGCCGCGTGCTGCGGGTGCTGGTCAACCAGAGCCGCAACAGCTCCGGCGAAGTGCAGGGCCAGGCCATCGGCGTCGAGTATCACCGCCTGCGCGCCTTCGAGCAGTACCTCAACGGCCATGCCCGTGACGGTCAGGAAATCAGCCTCAAGATCATTCCCAAGGCCAAGGACCAACTGCTCGGTGCCTTGCAGCGGGGCGAGGGCGATCTGGTGGCGCCGGGGGAACTGCTGGACCTGCAGCCCGGCCATGCGGTCGCCAGCAGCGAGCCGATCGCCAGCAACGTGCCGCTGGTGCTGGTGGGCATCAAGGGCGAGCGGCGCTACACCAAGGTCGAGCAACTGGCCGGCAAGACCCTGGCCCTGCCCACCGGCAGCGCGGCGGGGGAGGCGGTCGACCGGCTCAACCAGAAACTGGCGCTGCACAAGCTGGCGCCGATCAAGATCGAATGGGTCGACCCGACCCTGGCGGTCGAGGATGTGCTGGAAATGGTGCAGGGCGGCATCTTCCACCTGACCATCGTCGAGCAACCCATCGCCGAGCGCTGGGGCAAGATCTTGCCCAAGCTGCGTTTCGACAAGCAGTTGATGATCAGCGAACCGGGCGAGGAATACTGGTTCGTGCGCCGGGACGCGTCGATGCTGCGGGCGAGCATTGACCGGTTCCTGACCGGCTACAAGAAGCCGGCCAACGAAGACGCAGCGTTCCTGCGCATCTACCGCCGTCTCTATCAAGTGCACTATCCGTTGGCCAAAGCCGATCGCCAGCGCCTGGAGAGCCTGCGCCCGACCCTGCAGAAACACGCCGAAGCGCAGAACATGGACTGGCTGAACCTGGCGGCGCTGGCGTTCAAGGAGTCGGCGCTGCAACCCGGCGCGCGGGGCGGCGGCGGGCCCACCGGCCTGATGCAGATCACACCGTCGGCCGCGCAACGGGTCGGCGTGGGCAACATCCAGAATCTCGATGGGAATGTGCAGGCCGGGGCCAAGTACCTGGCGATGATCCGCCGCAAGTTCTTCAACAGCCCCAAGCTCAACGAGCGCGAGCGCATGGCGTTCACCCTGGCCGCCTACAACATCGGCCCCGAGCGCGTGCAGGGCATGCGGGCCGAGGCGCGGCGGCGGGGCCTGAACCCCAACCAGTGGTTCTTCCAGGTCGAGCGCATCGCCATGGAGCAGGTGGGAATGGGGGCCGTCAGCTATGTTAATAGCGTGAACAAGTACTACTTGGCGTTCGACCGGGAGCGAGAGTCGCTGGAGCCCCGGGGACAGAAAGTCGTCTCACGCAAATAATCTAATAAATTGATTGTTATGGCGGAATTTTTGCGCTTTTAACATAAATTTTTCTGATTAATATAGCGGCCAACCACACACACTTTCCCCAAGAAGTTAAGGAACGCAAACATGACCTCTCTGATCAACAAAGTACTGTTCACCCGCGCCGGCTACGGCCTGACCGTTCTGCGCATCGCCGTCGGCGTGATCTTCGCCGCCCACGGCGCGCAGAAACTCTTCGGCCTGTTCGGCGGCTACGGCCTGGCCGGCACCGCGCAGTACATGGAAAGCATCGGCCTGACGCCGGGCTACCTGATGGCGACGCTGGCCGGCGGCACCGAGTTCTTCGCCGGCCTGGCCCTGATCATCGGCCTGCTGGTGCGTCCGGCGGCGCTGGGCCTGACCTTCCTGTCGCTGGTGGCGATCTTCACCGTGCACATCGGCAACGGCCTGTTCATGGCCAACAACGGCTACGAGTTCGCCCTGGCCCTGCTCGGCGGCAGCATCGCGGTCCTGATCGAAGGGGCCGGCAAACTGTCGGTGGATCGCGCCATCGCCGGCTGACCGCTCTGGAACACGGCAAAAGGCCCGCATTGCGCGGGCCTTTTTTGTTGCGGCCGATTCTTGACACTCCACAGCCGCGTTCTCTAGGATGCCGCTCATGCGCCGATTTAAACAGCTACTTGCGGGGCGCCAGGTGACTCATCCAGTCGCCGTCAGAAGCCGGTTCGGGCTTCGAAATACCGCTAAAGCGCTGGTTCGGTGTTGCCTCTCACCTGCCATGCAGACTTTTGAGGCAGAGACACGACACATGAATGCACTTCGCCCTCCAGCACGTCCCGCGCCGATCACGGCACACATCACCCAGCGCAATCCAAAGATCCTGCTTGGCGGCAAGCATCAGCCGACGTTGCTGCGTTACCTCGACGGCTGGCCACGCCGCAGCGGCGGCCCTGCCGCGTTCCTCATCCAGTTTGTCGACGACGGCGAGTCGCTGGCGCGTTTCGCCGACGACAGTTTCGATCTGGCGGTGATTCAGGCTCCGGGCCGCGACGAGGCGCCGCAGATGATCAGGCAACTGACCCGCGTGGCGCGCCAAGGGCTGATCGCCCGGCGCTGAGCCCCTAGGGATACTCGATGGCGACGATGTACACGAACTGCTCGCCGGTCGGCGTCTGCACCCGCACTTCCGCATCCAGCGCCTTGCCGACGAGGGCCCGGGCCAGGGGCGAGTCGATGCTGATCAGGCCCAGCTTCAGATCCAGTTCATCGGGCCCGACGATGCGGTAGCGCGACTGCTTGCCGTCTTCGTCCTCGATGGTGACCCAGGCGCCGAAGTAGACCTTGTTCGGGTCGCTGGGCTTTTCGCTGACGACCCTCAGCGCCTCCAGGCGTTTTGTCAGGAACCGCACCCGGCTGTCGATCTCGCGCAGCATCTTTTTGCCGTAGGTGTACTCGGCGTTTTCCGAGCGGTCGCCCTGGGCCGCCGCCTCGCTCACCGCCTGCGTCACTTGCGGGCGGCGCACGTGCCACAGCTCATGGAATTCGGCGCGCATCCGCGCTTCGCCTTCGGGGGTGATCAGGGCGGTGCCGGCGGTGCGGGGAGGGCGGTAACGGCTCATGTCGAAGTCTTGTGGGGAAGAGGGCTGGAGTCTATCAACCCTCGCGCAGCACTGTCAGCGGGCTTGAGTTGAGGGCCCTGCGCGTGCCGAACACGCCGGCGGCGCCGATCAACGCTGCGCCGATCAGCGGCAGCACCAGCAACCACGGGTGCGGATGCCACGGCAAATCGAACGCGTAGCGGTACAGCACCAGGCTCACCACCTCCGAACCGATGGCCGCCAACAGTCCGCTGACCGCGCCGAGCAGGCCGAACTCGATCCGCCGCGCCTTGACCAGCACCTGCCGCTGCGCGCCGAGCGCACGCAGCAGCGCACCTTGGCGGATGCGCTCATCCAGGGTGGCCTGCAACCCGGAAAACAGCACCGCCATCCCGGCGGCCAGCACAAACAACAGCACATACTCCACCGCCAGGGTGACCTGGGCGAGGATGCTGCGCAGCTGTTCGAGCAGGGCTTCGACCTGCAGGATGGTCACCGCCGGGAAGGCCCGCGACAGTTCGACGATCTGCAGGTCGTGGCCGGGCGCCAGATAGAAACTGGTCAGGTAGGTCGCCGGCAGGTCCTTCAGGGTGCCGGGCTGGAAGATCATGAAGAAGTTCGGCTGGAAGTTGTCCCAGTTGATCTCCCGCAGGCTGGTGACCCTGGCCTCGCGGTTGACCCCGCCGACGCTGAACGCCATGAGGTCGCCGAGCTTGAGCTTCAGGCTTTCGGCGACCTTGCCTTCCACCGAAACGCCCGGGACACCGTCCGCCGGCTGCCCGCTCCACCACGCGCCGGCGGTGATCCGGTTGCCCGCCGGCAGGTCGGCGGCCCAGGTCAGGCTCAGGTCGCGCTGGACCGCCCGGTCGCCGGCCGAATCCTTGCTGACGATCTGCTGCACCGGTTCGCCGTTGATGCTGATCAGCCGCCCCGGCACCACCGGATACAGCGGCGCCGCTTGGGCCGATACGTTGATCAGGTGATCGGCGAAGGCTTGCTTGTCCGCCGGCAGGATGTTCAGGGCGAAGTAGTTCGGTGCGTTCTTCGGCAACTGGTTCTGCCAGGTGTCGAGCAGTTCGCCGCGCAGCAAGGCGATCAGCGCCATGGACAGCAGGATCAGGCCGAAGGCCAGCGCCTGGCCGGCGGCCGCCAGCGGATGGCGCAGCAACTGGCCCAAGCCCAGGCGCCACGGCAGCGGTGCGCGGGCCAGCAGGCGACGCAGGCTCTGCAGCAGCGACAGCAGCAGGCCGCCCAGCACCAGGGCGGCGACCACGCCCCCGCCCAGCAGGGCGAAGGTCAGGAGCAGGTCCAGGCTCAGGCGCCACATGATCAGGCCGAGCGCGCCCAGCGCCGCACCGTAGACCATCCAGGCGCTCGACGGGATCGGCAGCATGTCCCGGCGCAGCACCCGCAGCGGCGGCACGCGGCCCAGCGCGGCGAGCGGCGGCAAGGCGAAGCCGGCCAGCGCCACCAGCCCGGTGCCGATCCCGGCCAGGGCCGGCAGCAAGGTGCCCGCCGGCACATCGGCCGGCAGCAGGTCGTGCAGCAACGCGAACAGCCCCAGTTGCGCCAGCCAGCCGAGCAACGCGCCGCCGAGGCTGGCGAACAGGCCAAGCACCAGCAGTTGCAGGCTGAACAGCACCAGGGTTTCCCGGCGCGACAGACCGAGGCAGCGCAGCAGGGCGCTGGCGTCGAAGCGGCGGCTGGCGAAACGGTTCGCCGACAGCGCCACCGCGACGCCCGCCAGCAGCACCGCCACCAGGCTGGCCATGTTCAGGTAGCGCTCGGCCTTGCCCAGCGCGCCGCCGATCTGCCGGTTGCCGTCGCGGGCGTCCTGAATGCGCTGGTTGGCGGCCAGTCCGGGTTTGATCAATTGCCGGTAGGTCTCCAGCGCCTGGGGCTGGCCGCGCCACAGCTCGCGGTAGCTCACCCGGCTGCCGGGCTGCACCACGCCGGTGGCGGCCAGGTCCTCAAGGTTGATCAGCACCCGTGGCGTCAGGCTGTAGAAGTTGCCGGCGCGGTCGGGCTCGTAGGTCAGCACCCGGGTCAGCTTCAGGGCCTTTTGGCCGACGTCGATGCTGTCGCCGATCTTCAGGTCCAACGCCGTCAGCACGCGTGCCTCGACCCAGGCCTCGCCGGGTTGCGGCTCGCCGCCCGCTTCTTCGGCAGCGAAAGGGGCGGCTGCGCTTTTCAGTTCGCCGCGCAGGGGATAGGCGCGATCAACGGCCTTGATGCTCGACAGTTGAATGCCGTTGTCGGTGGCGATGACGCTGGAGAACTCCACCGCTTGCGCGTGGTCCAGGTGCAGTTCGGCGCCGCTGCGGATCTGTTCCGGGCGTGCCGGCGAGCTGCCTTCGAGCACGAGGTCCGCGCCGAGGAACTCGGTGGCGCGCAGCATCATCGCGCCGTTGAGGCGCGCACCGAAATAGCCGATGGCGGTGCTGGCCGCCACCGCCACCAGCAAGGCGAAGAACAGCACCCGCAACTCGCCGGCGCGGGCATCGCGCAGCAATTGACGAAGGGCAAGGCTGAACAGGCGCAGCAGCGGCAAATGTGCCATCAAGGCTCCAGGGGGGCGACCAGTTCGCCGGCTTCAAGGCGGATCAGGCGCCGGCAGCGATGGGCCAGGCGTTCGTCGTGGGTCACCAGCACCAGGGTGGTGCCGCGCTCCTGGTTCAGTTCGAACAGCAGGTCGCTGATGCGTTGGCCGGTGTGGCTGTCGAGGTTGCCGGTGGGTTCGTCGGCGAACAGCACATCCGGCTCGGCGGCGAAGGCGCGGGCGATGGCTACGCGCTGCTGTTCGCCGCCGGAGAGCTGGCGCGGCGAGTGGGTCAGGCGCTGGCCGAGGCCGACCCGTTGCAGCAGTTCGGTGGCCCGGCTGCGGGCGTCCTTGCGGCCGTCGAGCTCCAGCGGCAGCATGACGTTCTCCAGGGCGTTGAGGCTGTCGAGCAACTGGAACGATTGAAAGACGAACCCCACGTGCTCGGCGCGGATGCGCGCGCGCTGGTCTTCGTCCAGGTTGCTCAGGCCCTGGCCGGCGAGGGTGACTTCGCCGCTGCTGGGCAGGTCGAGCCCGGCGAGCAGGCCGAGCAGGGTGGACTTGCCCGAGCCGGACGCGCCGACGATGGCCAGGCTGTCGCCCTTGGCCAGCTCCAGGCTGAGCGGGTGCAGGATGGTCAGTTCGCCTTCCGCCCCGGAAACCACTTTGCTAAGGTTCTTCGCGGTGAGAATGCTTGCGCCCATGGAGAATCCGATGCGTGTTTGGTTTTTGAGTGCCGGCCTGGCCGTGATGTGCATGGCCCAGAACGCCGTGGCGGGCACCGTCCTGATCGTCGGCGATAGTATCAGCGCCGCTTTCGGGCTGGATACCCGGTCGGGGTGGGTGGCGTTGCTCGAGCAGCGCCTCAGGCACGAGGGTTTTGACGATAAAGTGATCAACGCCTCCATCAGCGGCGACACCAGTGCAGGCGGCCAGGCGCGCCTGCCGGCGCTGCTTTCGGAGCACAAGCCGGACCTGGTGATCCTTGAGCTCGGCGGCAACGACGGCCTGCGCGGAATGCCTCCGGCG
This sequence comes from Pseudomonas ekonensis, assembly GCF_019145435.1. Classification (NCBI taxonomy): domain Bacteria; kingdom Pseudomonadati; phylum Pseudomonadota; class Gammaproteobacteria; order Pseudomonadales; family Pseudomonadaceae; genus Pseudomonas; species Pseudomonas ekonensis. Next base: position 1,203,698 of record NZ_JAHSTS010000001.1, read on the forward strand.
CAATTGCAACAAAATCTTGCTTCGATGATCGACAGCGCCCGCCAGAGCGGTGCGAAGGTGCTGTTGCTCGGCATGCAGCTGCCGCCCAATTACGGCAAGCGCTACACCGATGCCTTTGCAAAGGTGTACGGCAACCTGGCCGAGGAAAAAAGCATCCCGCTGGTGCCGTTCTTCCTCGACGGGGTGGGCGGGCATCCTGACCTGATGCAGGCCGACGGCCTGCACCCGGCCGCCGGGGCCCAGGGACGGTTGCTGGAAAATGTGTGGCCGGCGCTGAAACCGCTGCTGTGAGGCTTTTCTAGCGGCAGGCTTTCGGCTAATGTGGCGCCCCCCTAATTGGAGCCCCCGATGCCGCGCCCTGCCTGGTCCCTGTTTGCCTACCAACTGATCGAGCCTGACGAACAGCTGGATCTGTTCGCCTGCCAGGAAGTGCGGGTGCATCTGGTGGCCCGTCAGCTGGAACTCGGCGGCTCGGTGGACCGGACGCTCTGCGGCGGCCTGTTGCCGGCGCAGCCGCGCTGGTCGAGCGTGGATCGCCGGGTGTTTCAGGACCAGCGCCTGTGTTCCCTGTGCCGGGCGATCCTGGAGTCGCAGAAGCGCGGCACCTCGCCGATCTGGCCCGAACTGCGCTTCGAACTTTAGGCCGCCTGTGGCGAGGGCGCTGGCTCCCGCTCGGCGGCCAGGCCTGTGCAAGCCCACGTGAACGCGATTTCATGGTTGCCCCGGCCGCCGCCGGTCAAGGCTTGCCGCGTCGTCCGGCGCGAGCAGGGCCTGTCGCCGCAGGTCTAGCATCTCCCCGAATTCCGCGGGCGCGGTGTACAATCGCGCTCTTGTACCCTTGTCGATCATGCGAAGGATTCTCCGGATGTTGCCGCGTCTTCCTGCCGTCACCCGCTGCCTGTCTCTTGCCGCCCTGTGCGCGGCTGGCCCCGTTGCCGCACTGGAATTTCCCCTGCCACCGCCCGGTGAGGACATCATCGGCCAGGTGCAGGTGATCAAGGCCAAGTACGAGGACACCTTCGCCGACCTGGGCACCACCTACGACCTGGGCTACTCGGAAATGGTCGCGGCCAACCCGGGCATCGATGCCTGGCTGCCGGGCGCCGGCACCGAGGTGATCCTGCCGACCCGCTTCATCCTGCCGCCGGGCCCGCGCGAAGGCATCGTCATCAACCTGGCCGAGTACCGCCTCTACTACTACCCGAAAGGCCGCAACGTGGTGTACACGTTCCCGCTGGGTATCGGCCGTGAGGGCTGGGGTTCGCCGATCGCCCACACCACCATCACCGCCAAGACGCCGAACCCGACCTGGACGCCGCCGGCCTCGATCAAGGCCGAACACGCCGCCGACGGCGACCCGCTGCCGAATGTGGTGCCGGCCGGTCCCGACAACCCGTTGGGCCCGTTCAAGTTCACCCTCGGCACGCCGGGCTACCTGATCCACGGCTCGAACAAGAAGTTCGGTATCGGCATGCGCACCAGCCACGGCTGCTTCCGCATGTTCAACAACAACGTGCTGGAAATGGCCGGCATGGTGCCGGTCGGTACGTCGGTGCGGATCATCAACGACCCGTACAAGTTCGGCCGCAGCGGCGGCAAGGTCTACCTCGAGGCGCACACGCCGCTGGACGACAAGGGCAACCCGTCGGTGGTCGACAAGCACACGGCGGTGATCAACGCGATGCTCAAGCGCGAGGACATCACCAACAACCTGCGCATGAACTGGGATGTGGTGCGTGACGTGGTGGCGGCCGAAGACGGCCTGCCTGTCGAGATCGCCGTGCCGAACACCTCGGCGCCGATGGTCTCCAGCGCCCCGATCGACCTGCAGCAGTAGGCCTGATGACGAAACCCGCCGGCACGTGAAGCGCCGGCGGGTTTTTTGTTGCCGGCAGAAAGCTGCGCGCACAAAAAAGCCGACCCAAAAATGGGTCGGCTTGATAACAATCCCGAAGGACTATTACTTGCGGCTAGCTTTTTCCAGCATGCGCAGAGCACGCTCGTTAGCTTCGTCAGCAGTCTGTTGTGCTTTTTGAGCAGCAGCCAGAGCTTCATCAGCTTTGCGGTAAGCTTCGTCTGCACGAGCTTGGGCGCGAGCAGCTGCGTCTTCAGTAGCGGTCAGACGTGCTTCGGTTTCTTTCGATGCGCTGCTGCAACCGGTAGCCAGAACTGCGGCCAGAGCCAGAGCAGAGAATTTCAGAACGTTGTTCATCGTGTTCCCCTTCAAGGACTTTCAATTAAGTGGCTGTCTCCTCCGATTGAGGAAATAGCCGGCGTACATACTACCCGTTACTTGTAGTAAGTAAACTGACGTAGTGCAAGAAGCAAAAAAAATTGTAGGCGCTGATTCTTTTTCGAGCAACTTTTAACTGGCCTGTATAAAAAATGTCCAGCTGTAAGCCCCGTGATGAGCGAGTCAATGAGAAAAAGTTCCCGTTGGGCAATGCTGTTTTGCCGTCGTTGGCCAATGTCCGTCTATATGGATTCGTCCACACTTTCATTGCGATTTTGTGCGGTGCTTCGCCTATCTTTGGCCGTGTAGAGGTGACTTAAAAAGACGGGGCTCGTCTTACGTCTCAACATCCGGCAATGTTCAGGCGTGCGGGACGGGGGCGAGCGTCTCCCGGACCGCACCCGGCGTCCACCGGAGCCGCCGTCGCCGGCGTGCATGTTGACGAGTGTGCCTTGAGCATTTGGGCCATTGGTGCCTACTATTTGTCACGTGCCAGGTTGCGCGAGATCGGTGCGGCTCTTCTCGGTGTCCATCAGGCACGGGGTGGCGTAGATGTTCCTTCGCCGGGAAAACATCGGTAAGGTAGGGGTCATATTCAAAGACCCGCGAGGAGTAGTGATGAGCGAGGCGTTGTCCATCCACCATGACCAGGCTGGTCATCAGTTCGAGACCAATGTGGACGGTCATCGTGCCTACCTGACCTATATGGATCTGGGGAAACAGACCCTGGACATCTACCGCACCTTCGTGCCAAACGCCTTGCGCGGCCGAGGCATCGCGGCGGCCCTGACCGAACGGGCGCTGCAGTACGCCGACGAAATGGGCTACACGGTCATTCCTTCGTGCTCCTACGTCGAGCGCTACATGGAACGCCATCAGAAGCGCGCCGCCAAGATCTGAACGTCATCCATAAAAAACGCCGGGCTCAGCCCGGCGTTTTTTTATGCCTGCGATAACGCTGTCAGGTGCGCTGACGCTTGGGCAGCACGTCCTTGAGTTTGGCGTGCATGCTGCGCAGGGTGTTTTCGGTGGCGCTCCAGTCGATGCACGCGTCGGTGATCGACACGCCGTACTGCAGGTCGGCGAGGTCTTTCGGAATCGCCTGGCAACCCCAGTTCAGGTGGCTTTCGACCATCAGGCCGATGATCGACTGGTTGCCTTCCAGGATCTGGTTGGCGACGTTCTCCATCACCAGCGGTTGCAGCGCCGGATCCTTGTTGGAGTTGGCGTGGCTGCAGTCGACCATGATGTTCGGCTTGATCTTCGCCTTGGTCAGCGCCTGTTCGCACAGGGCGACGCTGACCGAATCGTAGTTCGGCTTGCCGTTGCCGCCGCGCAGCACCACGTGACCGTAGGCGTTGCCCTTGGTGGTGACGATCGATACGCCGCCTTCCTGGTTGATGCCCAGGAAACGGTGCGGGCTGGAGACCGACTGCAAGGCGTTGATCGCCACGGTCAGGCCGCCGTCGGTGCCGTTCTTGAAGCCGACGGCCGAGGACAGGCCGGAAGCCATTTCGCGGTGGGTCTGGGATTCGGTGGTGCGCGCGCCGATGGCCGACCAGCTGATCAGGTCCTGCAGGTACTGCGGGGAGATCGGGTCCAGCGCTTCGGTCGCGGTCGGCAGGCCTTTCTCGGCCAGGTCCAGCAGCAATTGGCGTCCGATGTGCAGGCCGTCCTGGATCTTGAACGAGTCGTCCAGGTAAGGGTCGTTGATCAGGCCTTTCCAGCCGACGGTGGTGCGTGGCTTCTCGAAGTACACGCGCATGACCAGGTACAGCGTGTCGGAGACTTCCGCCGCCAGCACCTTCAGGCGCTCGGCGTATTCGTGGGCGGCCTTGACGTCATGGATCGAGCACGGGCCGATCACGACGAACAGGCGGTGGTCGGTGCCGTCCAGGATGTTGCGGATGACTTCGCGACCCTTGGTGACGGTGCGCAGGGCAGCGTCGCTCAGGGGGATATCGCGCTTGAGCTGATCGGGAGTGATCAGGGTCTCGTTGGAGGCGACGTTAAGGTCGTTGATCGGTAAATCAGCCATCGTTTACTCGTCAGGTCACGGGTGCCGTCCGCCAGCGATCCCCGCGCGGCGGAGCACAGCGGAATTGAGCGCGTCGGGGAGCGGAACCTTAGCGCGTTAGGCGCCTGCTCGACAATGGGAAAGTAACTGTTCAGGGGGCTTTCGCGCCGGGGCGGCGGGGCCCCGGACGCCTTTCAATCCAGAACGGGGTGGGCAAAGGCCTTGCGGACGGTGTCGTGGGAGAACTCGTCGGCGTGCTGTTCGACCCATTGCAGCGCCAGCGCCTGGATGTCCTGCAGGTCGTCGTGGGCCTCGTTGAGGCGGCAGTAGCGTTCGATCTGGCACACTTGCTCGCCCATCCGCGCGCTGAACAGCGTCTGTTCGTCCGTGAAGGCGATGCCCACCAGATAGCCTTTCTTGCGCCGCAGGCACCAGGCGACGTAGCCCGGATAGCAGATGTCGGCGTTGAGGGTCGGCATGCGCACCTGCAGCGCCGTACCGTGGCGCCATGCGCGATGGTAATTGCAAGCGATGCCGCCGAGGCTGATAGTGTTCAGCCGTTGCCGCGAAATGCATTCAGGTGTGAGCAACGTCAGTTCAACGGGCACATCGTCCGGATGAGGAATGAAACGTCCCATGAGCACAGACTCCCTGTGTCGGCCATTTGACATTGTTTCCCCCAGTATAGTGGTCGAATCGCAACTGACCGATTTCGACGCCGACCAACGGCTGCTGGCGATGAGCGGCGTTTCCCTGGTGATCTTCACCAGCGTGGGCTGTGCCTCGTGCCGCTATGCCCGCCAGATGCTGCCGACGCTGAAGCTTGCGGTCGACCGCCTGTGCTGGATCGACGCCGGCGACAACGGCGGGCTGGTCGAGCGTTATCAGGTCTTTCATTTGCCGGCGCTGTTTGTGGTGCGCGACGGCGAGTTCTTTGGTGCTGTGCACACGCGCCTGAGCGCCGGCGAGCTGAATGCCGCGGTGGCCAAGGCGCTGGAGCGAATTGCAGAGGAGTTGCCATGACGGGGACAGTGAATGACAGGCCGGCGGTGGGGATCATCGGCACCGGCGCGATCGGCGGGTTCTACGGATTGATGCTGGCGAGGGCCGGGTTCGATGTGCACTTTCTGTTGCGCAGCGAGTTCAGCGCCGTGGCCGAGCGCGGCCTGCGGGTGGACAGCGCGGTGCACGGCGCGCTGACGCTCGACCCGGTGCAGGCCTACGCAAAGGCCGACGACATGCCGCCGTGCGACTGGCTGCTGGTCGGGGCCAAGACTACCGGCACCGCCGACCTGGCACCGGCGATCGTGCGGGCGGCGAAGCCCGGCGCCAAGGTGCTGTTGCTGCAGAACGGCCTGGATGTCGAGGACAGCCTGCGGGCGTTGCTGCCCGATTCGCTGCACCTGCTCGGCGGTCTGTGCCAGATCTGCGTCCACCGCGAGGGGCCGGGGCAGATCACCCACCAGGCGCTGGGGGCGGTGAACGTCGGCTACCACAGCGGCCCGGCGGCGGACGGCGCGGCGCGGATGGCGATCGTCGAGGAGGGCGCCGGGCTGTTCCGCGCCGCCGGCATCGATTCCCAGGCGATGCCCGACCTGCGCCAGGCGCGCTGGCAGAAGCTGGTCTGGAACATCCCCTACAACGGCCTGTCCGTGCTGCTGGGGGCGAGCACCACCCCATTGATGGCCGACGCGGACAGCCGCGCGCTGATCCGGGCGCTGATGGCCGAAGTGGTGCAGGGCGCCAAGGCCTGCGGCCATGACCTGCCGCCGGGCTACGCCGACTATCTGTTCATGATGACCGAAAAAATGCCGGACTATTGGCCGAGCATGCATCATGATTTCCTGCACAAGCGGCCGCTGGAGCTCGAGGCGATCTACGCCCGTCCGTTGGCGGCGGCCAAGGCGGCGGGGTGCGAGCTGCCGCGGATCGAGGCGTTGCACCGAACCTTGGGGTTCATCGACCGACGCAACAGGTGAGACCGTTTCCGATGCAAGGCGAGGGAAGGCATGGCAAAGAACATCGATGACAAACTGGTGCTGGCGATTTCGTCCCGCGCCCTGTTCGACCTGAGCGAGAGCCACAAGGTCTATGAGTCGAGCGGCGTCGAAGCCTACCGGCAATACCAGATCGAGCATGAGGACGAAATCCTCGCCCCGGGCGACGCCTTCCCGCTGGTGGAAAAGCTGCTGAGCCTCAATGCCCGTCTTGGGCGGGCGCGGGTCGAGGTGATCCTGGTGTCGCGCAACAGCGCCGACACCGGCCTTCGGGTGTTCAACTCGATCGGCCATTACGGCCTGGCGATCTCACGGGCCGCGTTCGTCGGCGGGCGCAGTCCGTATCCGTACCTCAAGGCGTTCGGCTGCGACCTGTTTCTCTCCACCCACGCCGAGGATGTGCGTGCTGCGCTGGACGCCGGGTTCGCGGCGGCGACCATTCTGTCCGGCGGCGCCGGCCGTGCGGCCAGCGATGAATTGCGCATCGCCTTCGACGGTGATGCGGTGCTGTTTTCCGACGAGTCGGAACGCGTCTATCAGTCCGGCGGGCTGGAGGCGTTCCAGGCCAAGGAGCGCGAGTCGGCGCGCGAGCCGCTGCGGGGCGGGCCGTTCAAGGGTTTTCTGGCGGCGCTCAACGTGCTGCAGCGGGAGTTCCCGGAGGACGATTGCCCGATCCGCACCGCGCTGGTGACGGCCCGTTCGGCGCCGGCCCACGAGCGGGTGATCCGTACCTTGCGCGAGTGGGACATCCGCCTGGACGAGTCGCTGTTCCTCGGCGGCCTGACCAAGGCGGCGTTCCTTGAAGCGTTCGCCGCCGACGTGTTCTTCGACGACCAGGCCGGGCACTGCGAACTGGCGCGGGAAGTGGTCGCCACCGGCCACGTGCCCCATGGCGTGAGCAACGAACCGTCGCTCTGAAGCCCGCGTGGCACAAGACGTTGCACCGCCCGCCGCTGTCGCCAAGGCACTGCTAAGCTGAATCAAATCTCCGCCATGTCGGCACGCTGGGAGGTCACATGATTCGTGCGATGCTGTATGCCACTGACCTCGGTCTGTACGCACCGTTAGTGATGCAGCACGCCTTGGCGCTGGCCCGGACGTTCGACGCCGACCTGTATGTGGTGCACGCGGTGGAACCCATGGGGCTGTTCGCCGAATCGGTGCTGCAAAGCTACCTCGACGAACAGGCGCTGAACGAATTCCACAGCCAGGGACTGAAGACGGTCATCGCCAACATCGAGCAGCGGGTGCTCGACAGTTTCCGTGAAGAGCTGGGGGACGAGGGGGAGCAGGACCTGCAGCGGATCCGGGCCGTGCGGGTGCTGCAAGGGGATCCGTCCCAGGTGATTCTCGAGCAGGTGCAGAAACTCTCGGTCGATTTGCTGATCGTAGGAAGTCACAGCCACGGGGTGGGGGCGGAAACGCCGTTGGGGCGCACGGCGGCCCGGGTGCTGCAATTGTCCAAGGTGCCGGTTTATCTGGTGCCGCTGGTGGAGCGCCGGCGTCGGGAGGATCGCTGAAGCGGAATAATGGCGTTTTGATGAAATAGTTCTAGATTTATTCTTCAAACCATTCATATAGTTATATATCGTCGCTGATGCCCGTGGCGTCTACCTGCTTTGAGGGATTCATATGAAGCTTCAACAATTGCGCTACATCTGGGAAGTGGCGCACCACGACCTCAACGTTTCCGCTACAGCCCAAAGCCTCTACACCTCGCAACCGGGCATCAGTAAACAGATCCGACTGCTGGAAGACGAACTCGGCGTCGAAGTGTTCGCCCGCAGCGGCAAGCACCTGACCCGCGTCACCCCGGCCGGCGAACGCATCATCACCACCGCCGGCGAGATCCTGCGCAAGGTCGAGAGCATCAAGCAGATCGCCCAGGAATTCTCCAACGAGAAGAAAGGCACCCTGTCGATCGCCACCACCCACACCCAGGCCCGCTATGCGCTGCCGCCGGTGATCAGCAATTTCATCAAGCAATACCCGGACGTGGCGCTGCACATGCACCAGGGCTCGCCGATGCAGATCGCCGAAATGGCCGCCGACGGCACCGTGGACTTCGCCATCGCCACCGAAGCGCTGGAGCTGTTCGGCGATCTGGTGATGATGCCGTGCTACCGCTGGAACCGTTGCGTGGTCGTGCCTCAGGGCCACCCGCTGACCAAGCTGCCGAAGCTGACCCTCGAGGCGCTGGCCGAATATCCGATCGTGACCTACGTGTTCGGTTTCACCGGCCGCTCGAAGCTCGACGAGGCCTTCAGCCACCGCGGCCTGACGCCGAAAGTGGTGTTCACCGCCGCCGACGCCGACGTGATCAAGACCTACGTGCGCCTGGGCCTGGGCGTGGGCATCGTGGCGAAAATGGCCGTCGACACCACGCTCGACAAAGACCTGGTGGTGCTCGACGCCAGCGAACTGTTCGAGTCCAGCGTGACCAAGATCGGTTTCCGCCGCGGCACCTTCCTGCGCGGCTTCATGTGCGACTTCATCGAGAAGTTCGCGCCGCACCTGACCCGCGAAGTGATGGCCAAGGCCATCCAGTGCCACAACAAGCAGGAACTGGAAGAGCTGTTCGACGGCGTCGAACTGCCCGTCCACTAAACCCGCTATCCCTGTGGCGAGGGAGCTTGCTCCCGCTGGCCTGCGCAGCAGGCCCATCGCTCAAGGGGCCGCTGCACGCGCCCTCGCCACAATCCCCTAAAGCACCTCGGTGACCGCGAACTGTTGCCGGGTGCCCGCCACCAGAATCTCCACCTCGTCGCCTTCGAACTTGCCCAGCAGGCCTTTGCCCAGCGGCGAGCGAGGGCTGATGACGGTGACCGGTTGCCCCACCACATCGACTTTAAGGCCTGCCGCATCCGGCGCCAGGAACAGCCATTGCTCGCGCCCGCGTTCATCCTCGAGGCCGAGCAGCGCGCCCACCTCGATGCCCCGGGTGTCGTCGTAGGCGCGCAGGATCAGGTTCTGGCACAGCGCCAGCGACTGGCGGATTTCCTCGACGCGCCGGGCCTGCCCGGCGGCCAGGTACGACGCCTCCAGCCCAAGGGTGTCGTACTTGTTTTCGGCGATGTTCTCTTCGTGGGTCGCGGCCTCGTAAGCGGTTTGCGCCGCACGCTCGGCGATGTCGAGGTCGCTGCGCAGTTTGTCGAGGATCAGTTGGTGGACGGTCTGTTTGTTCATGGTCAATCGCAGAACTGCAGTACGTTGGCGCGGCTCTTTTCGCTGGGGGCCGTCTGATCCTGCTGCAGCCAGAACTGGCACTTGGGATTGGACAAGTTGCGGGTGCTGCTGCGGGCCTGGTCCAGGCGCACTTGCTGCTCGTTCTTGCGCAGGTTCTCTTCGTACTGTTCGAACATCCGGTTCTGCGGCTCCGGTTGCGGCTGTGGCTGGGCGACGGCCGGCGGCCTGCCTATTTGCTGGACCGCCTCGGTCACCGGGGCCAACTGATGGCTGAAGAGCCGGGAGGCGAGCCACCAGGTCAAGGCGATGGCAAGAAAACCCAGCCACAGGCCAAGGGCGATGCTGCCGGTCAATTGCAGCGCACTAAGCTGAACAGGCAAAGGGCGACGCGGGGCGGGACGGTAGGGCATGACAGCCTCCTGGCGGACGAGAGCGGGCGAGCACCGATTGTCGCACGAAGATTCGTCGGCGTCGGCTCTTCTCCGAGGGCGCGTTTGCGCGGACAATCGGCGCTTTTGCCAACGGGAGCTTCTGATGGCGGCAACGAACACCCGCTGGGACATCTTTTGCACCGTGGTCGACAACTACGGCGACATCGGCGTGACCTGGCGCCTGGCCCGGCAACTGGTGGCCGAGCACGGCGTGGCGGTGCGCCTGTGGGTCGATGACCTGCGGGCGTTCGAGCGCCTCTGCCCGGAAATCGAACCAGGCCTCGCGCAGCAGCGGCAACAGGGCGTCGAGGTGCGGCATTGGCCCCAGGAGTGGGTCGGGGCGGATGCGGCCGATGTGGTGATCGCCGCGTTTGCCTGTCAGTTGCCGGGCCCGTACATGGACGCCATGGCCGAACGGGAACAGCCGCCGCTGTGGATGAACCTCGACTACCTCAGCGCCGAAGACTGGGTGGTCGGATGCCACGGGTTGCCGTCGGTGAAGTACAGGTCGGTGCAGAAGTTCTTCTTCTTTCCGGGGTTCCAGCCAGGCACCGGCGGGTTGTTGCGCGAGCAGGGGCTGATCGAGCGGCGTCAGGCGTTTCAGCAGGATCCCGCAGCCCAGCGAACATTCCTGCAGGAACTGGGGATTGATCCGGCGCCCGGCTCACAGCTCATTTCACTGTTCGCCTACGAAAACGCCGGCCTGGCCAGTTGGCTCGATGTGCTGGCCGCCGATGCCCGGCCGACCCACTTGCTGGTGCCGGAAGGCCGGATCCTGGGCGACGTCGCCCGGTGGCTCGGGGCGGACGCGCTGACGGCGGGCGCCTTGCAGGTGCGCGGGTCGCTGACCGTGCAGGTCATCCCGTTCGTGCGTCAGGACCAATACGACCGCTTGCTCTGGTGCTGCGACTTCAATGCGGTGCGCGGGGAGGACTCGTTCGTCCGGGCGCAGTGGGCGGGACGGCCGATGCTGTGGCACATTTACCAGCAGGAAGAAGACATTCACCTGGACAAGCTCGACGCGTTCCTGGCGCTCTACACGAAGGGCCTTTCGTCGGGCGCGGCCGAGGCGACAGGCGGTCTTTGGCGGGCGTGGAGCGCCGGACTCCCCATCGGACAGCACTGGCTCGCGGCCCGCAAACACTGGGCGGAACTGCAGCGGCACGCCCAATCCTGGTCTCTGGAACAGGCCTTGCAGGCCGATCTTGCCACGGCGCTGGTACAGTTTTACCGAAATTGGCTATGATACGCGGCCTAGATTTTTGTACATCCCATCCAAATTCGGATATTCGCAATGAAAACTGGTAAAGAACTCAAACCCGGTACCGTGCTCCGTATCGACAACGATCCTTGGCTGGTTCAGAAAACTGAATTCACCAAGTCGGGCCGTAACAGCGCGATCATGAAGACCAAGCTGAAGAACCTGCTGACCGGTTACAAGACCGAAACCGTTTACGGTGCGGACGACAAACTGGACGACGTGATCCTGGACCGCAAAGAAGCCACCCTGTCCTTCATCAGCGGTGACTCCTACACGTTCATGGACACCACCGACTACACCATGTACGAGCTGAACGCCGAAGACATCGAAAGCGTGCTGCCGTACATCGAAGAAGGCATGGAAGACGTCTGCGAAGCCGTGTTCTTCGAAGGCCGCCTGGTATCGGTAGAACTGCCGACCACCATCAGCCGTCAGGTCGTCTACACCGAGAACGCCGCTCGTGGCGACACCTCGGGCAAGGTGATGAAGCCTGCCAAACTGAAGAACGGCACCGAGATCCAGGTTGCTGACTTCATCGAAATCGACGAGTGGATCGATATCGACACCCGCGACAACTCCTTCAAGGGTCGCAGCAAGAAGTAATTCTGCTGTCGTGTCGCACAAAAAAACCCGACCATCGAGTCGGGTTTTTTTGTGCCTGCCCATTGTGGAAGCGGGCTTGTTCCTACAGCTTCACTTCAGGTGTTGCTTGAGTTCCTCCGAAGCCTGAAGCATCGCCGAGCGAACCGCCGGCACCTGGCTGACCACGTTGAGCAAACCGTAGTCGTGGATCAGGCCGTTGTAGCGCACGGCCGTCACCGGCACGCCGGCCTCGTCCAGCTTGCGGGCGTAGGCTTCGCCTTCGTCGCGCAGCACGTCGGCGCTGGCGGTCTGCACTAACGCCGGCGGCAGGCCTTTGAGTTGCGCAGTGGTGGCCCGCAGCGGAGAGGCGTAGATCTCGTTGCGCTGCTTGGCGTCGGTGGTGTAGTTGTCCCAGAACCACTTCATCATGTTGCGGGTGAGGAAGTGCCCCTCGGCGTACTGGTTGTAGGAACCGGTGTCGAAGCCGGCGTCGGTCACCGGCCACAGCAGCGCCTGGAAGCGGATGGCCGGGGTGCCCTTGTCCTTGGCCATCAGCGCGACCACGGCCGCCATGTTGCCGCCGACGCTGTTGCCGGCCACGGCCAGGCGCTTGCCGTCGACGTTGATCTCTTTCCCGTGCTCGGCCACCCATTTGGTGGCGGCGTAGGCCTGGTTGATCGCCACCGGGTAATGCGCTTCCGGCGAAGGGGTGTAGTTGACGAACACCGCCACCGCCCCCGACCCGGCCACCAGGTCGCGCACCAGGCGTTCGTGGGTCGGGAAGTCCCCCAGCACCCAGCCGCCGCCGTGGAAGAACATGAACACCGGCAGCTCACCCTTGACTCCGGCTGGCCGGACGATGGTCAGGCTCAGCGGCTGGCCGTCGACCTGGATGGTCTTCTGGCTCACATCGGCCGCCGGCAGCGTCAGCTTGACGCCGGCCTGGGCACCCACCAGCACGGCGCGGGCCTCTTTCGGCGTCATCTGTTCCATCGGCTTGCCGTTGCCGGCGTTCAGCGCATCGAGGAACGCCTGGGTGTTGTGTTCGACATCACCGGCGAACGCGCTGTGGACGGACAGGGCGAGAAGGGTGCCGGTCAAGACTTTGCTGAAAGCGTTCATGTTCGTTTCCTGTGTTCGGGCCTTGGGTGTCTGGGGTTAGACGGTGACGTGCAGGCGTACGTCGACGTTGCCGCGGGTGGCGTTGGAGTACGGGCAGACCTGGTGTGCGGCGTCGACCAGGCTCTGCGCGTCGGCCTGTTCCAGGCCCGGCAGGCTGATGTGCAGGTCGATGTCCAGACCGAAGCCGCCGGGGATCTGGCCGATGCCGACATGGGCGGTGATCGAGGCGTTGTCCGGGATCTTGCGTTTGGTCTGGCCGGCGACGAATTTCAGGGCGCCGATGAAGCAGGCCGAGTAGCCGGCGGCGAACAGTTGCTCAGGGTTGGTGGCCGCGCCGCCGGCACCGCCGAGTTCTTTCGGGGTGGCCAGCTTGACGTCGAGGATGTTGTCGCTGGAGATCGCACGACCGTCACGGCCGCCGGTGGAGGTTGCGATTGCGGTGTAGAGAGTTTGCATGGTGTGAGCCTCTTCGAGTGTGGTTTGTTGCGCTAATTGTTTGCGCGTTAACTAAGTGCGAGGTGAATGTATCGCTCAAATATTTAGTGCGCAAGATAATTTTTTCGAAAAGGCCCGCGCGAATCATGGAAACACCCCGTTGATGGAGCGGAAGCTTTTGATGTGAAAGGATTTTTATGGTGAGGCAGGAGGCAAAAATATTTTTCGCAGCCGGGCGAAACGCAGCCCCTGTAGGAGCGAGCCTGCTCGCAATGGCGGTGGTTCAGTCACGGAAAGGCTGAATGTCTGACCGCAATCGCGAGCAGGCTCGCTCCGACAGGAGGGAAGGGGGGATTCAGCTCAGGCTGCCTTGCAGGTGGCTGCGCAGCGCCTGCAGTTCGGCCTGCAGGTGTTGCAGGCGCTCCAGCGAAAAGCCGCTGGCGCCGAGGATGCACTGCGGAATGGTGCGGGCCTGTTCGCGCAGGGCGCGGCCCTGCGCGGTCAGTTCGACGATCACCACCCGCTCGTCTTCCCGGCTGCGGGTGCGGCTGAGCAGGCCTTCGCCTTCCAGGCGCTTGAGCAGCGGGGTCAGCGAGCCCGGATCGGTCAGCAGGCGTGCGCTGATTTCCCCGACGGTCAGACCGTCCTTTTCCCACAGCACCATCATCGCCAGGTATTGCGGGTAGGTCAGGCCGAGCGCTTGCAGCAAGGGCTTGTAGACCTTGGTCATCATCAGCGAGGTGGAATGCAGGGCGAAGCAGGCCTGGTTGTCCAGCAGCAGGTCTTCGCAGAGGTCGGTGGTGCGGTCGGTGTTCATGTCAAAGCCTTGATCGGTGATCGGATGAATCTAGCGCCCGAACCTTTAATGCGCCACACAAATCTGGCCGGGCGCGGCATCGTTCAGTGCCGGCCCAGCTCCCGTTGCAGCGCCAGGTCCCAGGGCGGCACGGGGCTGAAGCGGGTCTTGAGGTACTCCAGCAGCAGGCGGCTGCGTGAACTGGCCTGCTGCGCCAGGCGCAAGGCATAGATCACGGCGGGTTCCGGTTTGGGCAAACCGTGTTCGCAGAACAGCGGCAGCAACTCGCCGCGCAGCAGGTATTCGCTGGCCAGCCAGGTCGGCAGGTGAGCGATGCCGAGGCCGGCCAGGGCGCCGCACACCAGCGCCTCGGCGTTGTTGGCGCTCATGCGGATCCGGCCGGGCCGGTGCAGCTGCATTTTCCCCTCATGCTCGAAGCGCCAGGCGAAGGGCGGGGCGAGGCCGTCCCAGTCCAGACCGTCGTGTTCGCTCAGTTGCGCGGGCTCGCTCGGCATGCCCCGGCGTTTCAGGTAGGCGGGGCTGGCGCAGGCGATGCGCATCATGCTCGCCAGGGGCGTGGCGACCAGCCGGGTGTCGGCCAGTTGCCCGGCGCGCAGCACCAGATCGACCTTGCCCAGGTTCGAGCCGTGCATGTCGACGAAGCTGTCGATCAGGTGCAGTTGAACGTCCAGGCCCGGGTACAGCACCAGGAAATCGGCGATCACCGGCGCCAGGTGCCGGCGGCCGAACGCCGCCGGGGCATCGACCCGGATCAGGCCTTCCGGCGCGCTGCTCAGGGACACTGCCTCGGCCCGGGCCAGGCGCAGTTCGGCGACGATCCGCCGCGCCCGTTCGGCAAACGCCAGCCCGGCCGGCGTGGCGCGCACGGCGTGGGTGCTGCGGATGAACAATTGGCTGCCCACCGCTGCTTCGAGGCTGTCGATGCGTCGCGCCACGGCAGAGGGGGTCAGCGGATGGCGCCGGGACGCCGCCGAAAAACTGCCGCTTTCCAGCACATCGAGAAACAGGCCGAGTTGTTCGGTCAATTGATTGGGGTTCATGGGGGGCGTTGCCTTTGCGAATTTGGCACAGCCATTGTGCGTTGCTGTGCGTTTCCGAGCCAGCACCGACTGCGTAGGATGAGCCCCATGACGTAAGAGGAGTACTGCTGTGATCGAGTTTCTGCTGTACCTGCTGTTTGGCGCCGCCCTGGGCACATTGGGCGGAGTGTTCGGGATCGGCGGTGGCCTGATCGCCATTCCTTTGCTCGGCGCCTGGTTCGGGCTCGATCAGCAACTGGCCCAAGGCACGGCGCTGGTGATGGTGGTGCCCAACGTGATGCTGGCGCTGTGGCGCTACCATCAGCGCAACCGCATCGAACTGCATCACGCGTTGCCGCTGGCGGTGATGGGATTTTGCTTTGCCTGGATCGGATCGGTCTGGGCGGTGCGGATCGACGCGCAGACCATGCGCATCGGCTTTGTGGCGTTCCTGGTGGCGCTGTCGGCCTACAATGTGCTGCGGATGTTCGGCGGCAAAGCGGCGACGACGTCCGGGATGCGCTATTCATGGCCGTGGTTGGGTGTGCTCGGCGCGGCCTCCGGCACCATGGGCGGCCTGTTCGGCGTCGGCGGGGCGGTGGTGGCGACCCCCGTGCTGACCAGCCTGTTCGGCACCACCCAGGTGGTCGCCCAGGGCCTGTCGCTGGCGTTGGCGCTGCCGAGCACCGGGGTCACGCTAGTGACCTACGCGGCGCACCGGGAAGTGGACTGGATGATCGGCCTGCCGCTGGCGGCGGGCGGGCTGTTGAGCATCAGCTGGGGCGTGCGCATCGCCCACGCGATGCCGGAAAAGCTGCTGCGCGGGCTGTTCTGCGGTTTCCTGGTGCTGAGCGCGGTGATGCTCGCCCTTAAAGTTTGAAGCCTTCGACGATGTGCTCGGCCAGGCACTCGGTGATCGGCGACGGGTGGTTGAGGTTGCGGATCAGCATGATGCTGGCCTCCGGCAGCAGCGGCAGGTCTTCGTCGGCGCCGAGGATGCGCATGTCCGGGGTGATCAGGCTTTCCAGCTGTGCGGTGATGGCCAGCCCGGCGCTCACCACCGCCATCAGCGCCGACAGGCTGGTGCTGTTGTAGGCGATGCGGTATTCGCGGCCCATGGCGTCCAGCGCGTTGCAGGCCCACAGGCGGCAGAAGCAGTCGCTGTTGAACATCGCCAGCGGCAGGGGCGTCTGTTCGTGGGCGCTGAAGTTCTGCGCCTCGGCCCAGACGAAGCGCTCCTTGCGCAGCAACTGGCCGATCTCGCTGCCCGGCTCGCGGGTGACGATCGACAGGTCCAGGTCGGTGCGCTGCAGCAGTTGCCTGGTCGATTCGCAATGCACCTCGATCTGGATCAGCGGATAGAACTGGGCGAAGCGCGACAGGATCCCCGGCAGGAAGCGCATCACGTAGTCATCCGGGGTGCCGATGCGCACGGTGCCGACCATGTGCGGTTCGCGCAGGGTGTTGAACACTTCGCTGTGCAGCTTGAGGATGCGCCGGGCGTAGCCCAGCAGCACCTGGCCCTCGGCGGTCAGGCGCACCTGCCGGCCGTCGCGCTCGAACAGCTGGCGCTGCAGCACGTCTTCCTCCAGGCGCTTCATCTGCATGCTCACCGCCGACTGGGTGCGGTTGACCATTTCGCCGGCGCGGGTGAAGCCGCCCTGATCGGCAATCGCGACGAAGGTGCGCAGGACATCGGTATCGATACTGGGGTAGGCGGACATTCATCAATCTCCGAGATGCATGCCATCAGAAACATTCGTTGGATTGATCGTAGACCCGGGGCGAGACTGAAGCCATCCCTAAAGGAGGGCAACACGATGAAAGGTCAAAGCGAATATGTAAGCGACGAAAAAGTGTCCGGCCATCTCGTTTCCGATCTGCTGCACAAGTTCAGCCGCTGGTACGAGCTGCACCGCGAGCGCGAGCTGCTCGCCGGCCTGAGCGACGAAGCGCTGAAGGACATCGGCGTCAGCCGTGCCGATGTCGAACACGAAGCGGTGCGGCCGTTCTGGGACGATCCGATGCACAAATGATGACGGGGATTCGGGGGACGCTACACAAACCACTTTCAGGTGAGGTAGGTTGCGAGCAGACAAGGAGACGTTCATGCCCGCGACACTGTCCTTTTCCCTCAAACAGGCCCGACGCCTGGCGCTGGCCGCCCAAGGATTCCACGGGCGCCAGCCGCCGGCCGTCAAGGCGCAGCACCTCAACCGGCTGATCGAACGGCTGGGCCTGCTGCAGATCGATTCCGTCAACGCGGTGGTGCGCTCGCACTACTTGCCGCTGTTTTCCCGCCTGGGTTCCTATTCCGCCGATTTGCTCGACCAGGCCGCCTGGAGTTCGGGGCGTCGCCGCACGCTGTTCGAGTACTGGGGGCATGAGGCCTCGTTGCTGCCGCTGTCGATGTACCCGTTGATGGGCTGGCGCATGCAGCGGGCGCGGCGCGGCGAGGATATCTATCAGCAGCTGGCGCGCTTCGGGCGTGAGCAGCAGGACACTATCCGTCGGGTGCTGGCCTCGGTGCAAGAGCAGGGCGCCCTGGGGGCGGGCAGCCTGTCGACCCGCCAGGAAAAGGCCGGCCCGTGGTGGGACTGGAGCGCCGAAAAGCAAGCGCTGGAGTGGCTGTTCGCGGCGGGTGAAGTCACCGTCGCCGGCCGGCGTGGCTTCGAGCGCTTGTACGACTTGCCGGAGCGGGTGATTCCGGGCTCGGTGCTGCAGCAGCCGCTGCCCGATGAGGCCGAGGCGCAACGGGGCTTGCTGCTGCACGCCGCCCAGGCACTGGGGGTCGCGACGGAAAAGGATCTGCGCGACTACTTCCGCCTGAACCCGGCGGACGCCCGGCCGCGTCTGGCGGAACTGGTCGAGGCCGGCCAGTTGCTCTCCTGCGCAGTCGAGGGCTGGCGGCAAACCGCCTATTGCCTGCCCGAGCCCCGTATTCCGCGCAAGGTCGGCGCCGCTGCACTGCTGTCGCCGTTCGATTCGCTGATCTGGGAACGCAGCCGCACCGAGCGCCTGTTCGGTTTCCGCTATCGGCTGGAGATCTACACGCCGCAGCACAAGCGGGTCTATGGCTACTACGTGCTGCCGTTCCTGCATGACGAGCGGATCGCGGCGCGGGTGGACCTGCGGGCGGAGCGGGCGCTGGGGCAGTTGGCGGTGCATGCGGTGCACGAAGAGGAAAGCGGTCTGGATGAGGCGGGGATGCAGGCCTTGGCGCTGAACCTGAAGGCGCTGGCGGGTTGGCTGGGGCTTGAGCGGGTGCAGCTCAATTGCCGGCGGGAGAGTGCCGGCAGGTTGCGGCAGGCACTGTCCGTATTGGATGGCGGTTGATCCGACGAAGGGGGCGGCCCGGTCAAAGACGGCCCGAGGCCTCAGCGACGCACCTGCTTCAGCGTCTCGGCGATCAGGAACGCCAGCTCCAGCGATTGATCGGCATTCATCCGCGGATCGCAATGGGTGTGGTAGCGGTCCGACAGTCCGTCCTCGGTGATCGGCCGCGCGCCGCCGATGCATTCGGTCACGTTCTGCCCGGTCATCTCGATGTGGATGCCGCCGGCATAGCTGCCTTCGGCCTGGTGCACCTGGAAGAACTGCTTCACCTCGCCGAGGATCTGCGCGAAGTCGCGGGTCTTGTAGCCGCTGCTGGCCTTGATCGTGTTGCCGTGCATCGGATCGGAGCTCCACAGCACCTGCTTGCCTTCACGCTGCACGGCGCGGATCAGCGCCGGCAGGTGGTCGCCGACCTTGTTGGCGCCCATGCGGGCGATCAGGTTCAGGCGGCCCGGATCGTTGTCCGGGTTGAGCACGTCGATCAGGCGGATCAGGTCGTCCGGATCCATGCTCGGGCCGACCTTGACCCCGATCGGGTTGTTCACCCCGCGCAGGAACTCGACGTGGGCACCGTCGAGCTGACGGGTGCGGTCGCCGATCCACAGCATGTGCGCCGAGCAGTCGTAGTAGTCGTTGGTCAGGCTGTCGCGGCGCACGAAGGCTTCTTCGTAGTTCAGCAGCAGCGCCTCGTGGGCGGTGAAGAAACTGGTTTCGCGCAGTTGCGGCGAACTGTCCATGCCGCAGGCGCGCATGAAGGCCAGGGTTTCGTCGATGCGGTCGGCCAGGTGGCTGTACTTTTCGGTCAGCGCCGAGTTGGCGATGAAGTCCAGGTTCCACTTGTGCACCTGGTGCAGGTCGGCGAAACCGCCCTGGGCGAAGGCGCGCAGCAGGTTGAGGGTCGCGGTGGACTGGTGATAGGACTGCAGCAGGCGCTCGGGGTCCGGCACGCGGCTGGCGGCGTCGAAGCCGATGCCGTTGACGATGTCGCCGCGGTAGGCCGGCAGGGTCACGCCGTCGAGGGTTTCGTCGTTGGACGAGCGGGGCTTGGCGAACTGGCCGGCCATGCGCCCGACCTTCACCACCGGGCAGCCGGCGGCGAAGGTCATCACCACCGCCATCTGCAGCAGCACCTTGAAGGTGTCGCGGATCTTCGCAGCCGAGAACTCGGCGAAGCTTTCGGCGCAGTCGCCGCCCTGGAGCAGGAACGCCCGGCCCTGGGTGACCTCGGCGAACTGGCGGCGCAATTCGCGGGCCTCGCCGGCGAACACCAGCGGCGGATAGCTGGCCAGGGTCTGCTCGACCTGGCGCAGGTGCGCGGCGTCGGGGTAGCGGGGTTGTTGCTGGATCGGCAGGGCGCGCCAGCTGTCAGGGCTCCAGGGTTGGCTCATCACGGTCTCTAGGGGTCTACGCACGGACGCCCATGGTAGCAGCAATTAGTGCGTGACCTGCTCCTGCCGATTGGCCGACAATCGCCGCTTTGCCACGGCGCCGCACGGGTGCCATCGCGTCACCGCGCCCGGTGACCGCCAGGAGATGAAATGACTGAGGAGCGCGTCGAGCGGTTGCTCGCCGAAGTGCAGGACGAATTTGGCGTGATCCGCGTGCTGGAAGTGGCCGACTACCGCTTTCTGGAGTTCGGCGATGCCATCGAGCAGAGCTGCGTGTTCACCGCCGACCCGAGCTGGCTGGAGTACGACTACACCCGGGCGATGCTGATCGGCGCGTTGTGCCACGAACAGCCGGAGAGTGCGCTGTTCCTGGGGCTGGGCGCGGGCACGCTGACCCAGGCCTGCCTGAAGTTCTTGCCGCTTGAAGACGTCGAGGCCATCGAGCTGCGCCCGGACGTGCCGCGCCTGGCCATCGAATACCTGGGGCTGGATGACGATCCGCGCCTGTACATCCGCGTGGGCGATGCCCTGGAACTGTTGCCCACCGCCGAACCGGCGGATCTGATCTTCGTCGACCTGTACACCGACGTCGGCCCGGGCGCCGGGCACCTGGCCTGGAATTTCCTCGGCGACTGCCAGAAACGCCTCAACCCCGGCGGCTGGCTGGTGATCAACCAGTGGGCCACCGATGACGGCAAGCCGTTGGGCGCGGCGTTGCTGCGCGGCCTCTACCACCGGCATTACTGGGAGCTGCCGGTGAAGGAGGGCAACGTGATCCTGATCGTCCCGGCGGACCTTGAGCAGGAACTGAACCTGCCGGCGCTGACCGCACGGGCCGAAGCGCTGTTGCCGAAGCTGGGTTATTCGTTGCAGTCGTTGATCAACGCGATTCGTCCGGCGACTTAGCCCTGCGGGATGCCGCGGCCCCCTGCGGGAGCCTGCTGGCGATGACGGATCTACAGGCGCCGCACCATCAGACCCCTTTGAAGACCCCGGCCCGCCGCTCCACCAAAGACCGCACGCCCTCCCGGGCATCCTCGCTGGCCAGCAGCTTCTTCACCAGCGGCGGCAACCCTTGGGCCGCCGCCGTCTCGCCATCATAACGGGCCTGGCGCGCCGACATCAGCGTTGCCTGTACCCCCAAAGGCGCCTGTCGGGCAATCCGCTCGGCCAGTTCGATGGCCCGGGGCAACAGGTCTTCGCTGGCCATGACCTCCTGCACCAGGCCCAGGCGCAGCGCCTCATGGGCATCGAACTCGTCGCCGGTCAGCAGCCAGCGCATCGCGTTGCCCCAGCCGGCCACCTGATGAAAGCGCAACGTCGCACCGTCGAACGGAAAGATCCCGCGCTGGACTTCCATCTGCGCGAACCGGGTGTTGCTGGCGCACAGGTTGATGTCGGCGGCGAGCATCAGCTCGATGCCGATGGTCAGGCAGTAGCCCTGGGCCGCGACGATCACCGGTTTGCTGACCCTGGGGCCGGCGAACACGCCCCACGGGTCGCAACCGCCGCCGGGCACCTGCCAGCCCTGGGCGAGGGCGGCGCTGGCATTGGCCAGGTCGAGCCCGGCAGTGAAGTGCTCGCCATGGCCGAACACCACCGCCACCCTGGCGTCTGCGTCGGCCTCGAATTCGCCGTAGGCCAGGCTCAGGTCATTGAGCAGATCCAGGTCGAAGGCATTGCGCTTGGCGGCGCGGTCCAGGCCGATCAGGTACACGTGTCCGAGTCGTTCACGGCTGACGCGACCGGCGGCGGGCTGATTCATGGGAATTTCCTCGGACGGGAAAGAGAGGGGGGCAGCGACCACGTGCCGCAGGTAGGTGAATCGTTTAAGCGTCATCGCCCGCAGGGCCGGGCCTTTGGAAAAATAGACCTTCGCCGGATTATCCGCAAAACCCCGTTACATCGCGGTGACAAACCTGTCGGGCCGACAAAAAAAGCTCCACTTTTGGGCAAATTCCGGTATAGTGCGCGCCGGCCTTTAACAGGGCCTCGTCCAGGTAGCGCATTCCCGAAGTCAGATTCGGGTGCTCGTCCGCATTGCGGGCTCTTCCTGACGACTCTTTTTTCCATCCATTCGTTTTCGCAAATCCCCGCCGACAAAGCTGCCAGGGCGACTCTTGAGTCTCAACACGGCATGTGCAGCTTTGGAGCATGGGTCTTTGCGGATGCACTTTGAGGCAGACCCATGACCCAGGAAATCGGCGGCTTCGCCGCTCTTGAACTTCATCCCAATATTGTCGCTGCAGTAGTCGCCACCGGCTATGAAGAGCCTTCGGCCATTCAGCAGCAGTCGATCCCGATCATCCTCGCCGGTCACGATATGATTGGCCAGGCGCAAACCGGTACCGGTAAGACCGCTGCCTTTGCCCTGCCTATCCTGCACCGCATCGATCCGTCCAAGCGCGAGCCGCAAGCTCTGATCCTGGCCCCAACCCGCGAGTTGGCGCTGCAAGTTGCAACCGCTTTCGAAACCTACGCCAAGCAAATGCCGGGCGTGACTGTTGTGGCCGTCTACGGCGGTGCGCCGATGGGCCCGCAACTGAAAGCCATCCGGAACGGCGCACAGATCGTTGTCGCCACCCCGGGCCGTCTGTGCGACCACCTGCGTCGCGACGAAAAAGTCCTCGCCACCGTGAACCACCTGGTTCTCGACGAAGCGGACGAAATGCTCAAACTGGGCTTCATGGACGACCTCGAAGTCATCTTCAAGGCCATGCCTGAATCCCGCCAGACCGTACTGTTCTCGGCCACCTTGCCGCAGTCGATCCGTGCGATCGCCGAGCGTCACCTCAAGGATCCGAAGCACGTCAAGATCCAGAGCAAGACCCAGACCGTCACCGCGATCGAGCAGGCTCACCTGCTGGTTCACGCCGACCAGAAGACTTCCGCCGTTCTCAGCCTGCTGGAAGTGGAAGACTTCGATGCCCTGATCATGTTCGTGCGCACCAAGCAAGCGACCCTGGACCTGGCCAGCGCCCTCGACGCCAAAGGCTACAAGGCCGCGGCGCTGAACGGCGACATCGCCCAGAACCAGCGTGAGCGCGTGATCGACTCGCTCAAGGACGGCCGCCTGGACATCGTCGTCGCCACCGACGTCGCCGCCCGTGGCCTGGACGTGCCGCGCATCACCCACGTGTTCAACGTGGACATGCCGTACGATCCGGAATCCTACGTGCACCGTATCGGCCGTACCGGCCGTGCCGGTCGCGAAGGTCGTGCGCTGCTGCTGGTGACGCCGCGCGAGCGCCGCATGCTGCAGGTGATCGAGCGTGTGACCGGCCAGAAAGTGGCCGAAGTGCGCCTGCCGGACGCCCCGGCGATTCTCGATGCCCGCATCAAGAAGCTGACCAACAGCCTGGCGCCGCTGGTGGCCGATGCCGAAGCGACTCATGGCGATCTGCTGGATCGTCTGACCGCCGACATCGGTTGCAGCCCGCGTGCCCTCGCTGCCGCCCTGCTGCGCAAGGCCACCAACGGTCAGGCGCTGAACCTGGCGGCCATCGAGAAGGAGCGTCCGCTGGTGCCGAACAGCGCACCGCGCGGCGAGCGCCCTGACCGTGGCGAGCGTCCGGACCGCGGCGACCGCGAGCGTCGTGCGCCGATGCCGCTGGGCGAAGGCCGTGCCCGTTGCCGTACCGCGCTGGGCGCGCGTGACGGTATCGCGGCCAAGAACCTGCTGGGCGCCATCCTCAACGAAGGTGGCCTGGCGCGTGACGCCATCGGTCGCATCCAGGTGCGTGACAGCTTCAGCCTCGTCGAGCTGCCGGAAGAAGGCCTGGATCGTCTCCTGGCCAAGCTGAAGGACACTCGCGTTGCAGGCAAGCAGCTGAAACTGCGTCGCTACCGCGAAGATTGATCGGCCTGCGGGCTGATTGATCGCACAAAAAAATCCCCGACCGGTTCGGGGATTTTTTTGCCTGCGGTTCGGGTCTGCGTGCATGCCGAACCGCTGTGGGAGCAAGCCGGTTCGCGAACGCCGCGACGCGGTCCTGCGGTCAGCCGAAGCGATAGATGTCCATGCCCAGCGCACCCATGGTGAAGCCCTGATGGGCAACGCTGAACTTGCCTCCGGCGCCACGGGCGAAATACAGCGGCAGCAAGTGTTCGTCGCTGGGGTGGCTGCGCACCGCATTCGGCGCCTGCCGGCGGTAATCGTGCAGCGCGGCCTCGTCGTCCGCCGCCAGCTGGTCGATCATCCAGTCGCGGAAGTCCCGGGCCCAGGGTTCGACGCTGTCCGGGCCGGCATGCCAGTCCAGTTCGCGCAGGTTGTGGGTGATGCTGCCGGAGCCGATCAGCAGGATGCCTTCTGCGCGCAGGCCGGCCAGCGCCTGGCCGACCCGGGTCTGCAGCGCCGGGCCGCCGCGGGTGGGCAAAGACACCTGCACGATCGGTATGTCTGCCTGCGGATACATCAGCGACAACGGCACCCACACGCCATGGTCGAACGGACGTTGCGGGTCGAGGCGGGCGGGCAGGCCGTTGGCGATCAGCCGTTCGGCGACTTCGCCGGCCAGTTGCGGATGGCCCGGTGCCGGGTACTGCACCTCGAACAGGGCGCGGGGGAAGCCGCCGAAGTCATGCCAGGTTTCCGGCTGCGGATGGCTGGCGACCAGCAAATCATGGCTTTCCCAATGGGCGGAAACGATGACGATGGCCTTGGGCCGGGGCATGTCGGCGGCCAGTCGCGCGAGGGCGGGGCCGCTGGCGCCGGGCTCGAGCGCGAGCATCGGCGAGCCGTGCGAAATGAACAGGCTTGGAAGCATGAAGGGGTTCCTGAGCGTTAAGATGGGCTCATCTTCATTCAGATCATTGATCTAAATCTAATATAAGTTTTAACGCGTTCTTATCGATTTTTTGGGAGTGATCCATGCAGCCCGAGT
The DNA here is from genome assembly GCF_019145435.1 of Pseudomonas ekonensis. Classification (NCBI taxonomy): domain Bacteria; kingdom Pseudomonadati; phylum Pseudomonadota; class Gammaproteobacteria; order Pseudomonadales; family Pseudomonadaceae; genus Pseudomonas; species Pseudomonas ekonensis. The sequence goes on from NZ_JAHSTS010000001.1 coordinate 1,228,405, forward strand.
TTTGGCACAAGAAGTGGGAGTCCAATCAGATCGGTTTTCATCTGTCGCAGGTGAACCCGTATCTGCAGCGGCACTGGCCGGATTTGCCCGTGCCGCCGCAGGGGCGTGTGCTGGTGCCCTTGTGCGGCAAGAGCCTCGATTTGCTGTGGCTGGCCGGGCGTGGTCATCGGGTCTTGGGTGTGGAGTTGTCGCAGAAGGCCGTCGAGGACTTTTTCAGCGAGCAACGGTTGCAGCCCCAGGTCAGCGAGGAGGGCGCCTTCAAGGTCTACCGGGCCGGTGCGATCGAGTTGATGTGCGGGGATTTCTTTGCCTTGACGGCGCAGGACGTGGCGGACTGCGCCGCACTGTATGACCGGGCGGCGCTGATCGCCTTGCCTGCGCCGATGCGTGAGCGCTATGCGGCGCATCTGCAGGCCATTCTGCCGGCGGGGCTGCAAGGGCTGCTGATCACGCTGGATTACGACCAGGCGCAGATGCCCGGGCCGCCGTTTGCGGTGGCGGACGCGCAAGTGCAGCGCCTTTTGGGTGACGCATGGCAGGTGCGGATGCTGGAGGAGCAGGACGTGCTGGGGGACAGCTGGAAGTTTGTGCAGGCCGGGGTGACGCGGCTTGAGGAAAGGGTGTATCGGGTTTCCGGCCGGTAGGGGGGCGTTGCCTGACCCGACGAACAGCTCGCCTCAGCCGAAGGGGAAACCGGATCAAAAAAAGGCCCGCATCGCTGCGGGCCTTTCTGTTGTCGCGTGGGAATCAACCGCGACGACGCAGGGCGTCGATGCGTTCTTCCAGCGGCGGGTGGCTCATGAACATGCGGGCCAGGCCCTGCTTGATGCCGCCGTTGATGCCGAACGCGTTCAGGGTGTCGGGCATGTGCACCGGCAGGCCTTGTTCGGCGCGCAGGCGTTGCAGGGCGCCGATCATCGCGCTGGTGCCGGCCAGGCGTGCGCCGGCTTCGTCGGCGCGGTATTCGCGCTTGCGCGAGAACCACATCACGATCGCGCTGGCCAGGATGCCCAGCACCAGTTCGGCGAAGATGGTCGCCACGTAGTAGGCGATGCCCTGGCCTTCTTCGTTCTTGAAGATGACCTTGTCGACGAAGTTGCCGATGATCCGGGCGAAGAACATCACGAAGGTGTTCACCACGCCCTGGATCAGCGCCAGGGTGACCATGTCGCCGTTGGCGACGTGGCCGATCTCGTGGGCCAGCACGGCCTTCACTTCATCGGGCGAAAAACGCTCCAGCAGGCCCTGGCTGACGGCCACCAACGCGTCGTTCTTGTTCCAGCCTGTGGCGAAGGCGTTGGCCTCGTAGGCCGGGAAGATCCCGACTTCGGGCATCTTGATCCCGGCTTCCCGGGACAGTTGCTCGACGGTTTGCAGCAGCCACTGCTCGTGCCGGGTGCGCGGCTGGCTGATGATCTGGGTGCCGGTGCTCATCTTCGCCATCCACTTGGAGATGAACAGCGAGAACAGGGAGCCGGCGAAACCAAAGACGGCACAGAAGACCAGCAGCTGATTGAGGTTGAGGTCAACCCCGTTGGCCGCCATGAACCCGTTGAAGCCGAACAGGCTCAGGGTGATGCTGGCTATCAGCACGACCGCCAGGTTAGTGGCCAAGAACAGCAGGATGCGCATCATGGTTGTAGAAATCTCCTCAAGCTAAAGATGTAGCGTACTGCGGGGTATATAAGGTGCGGCACCTGGCGATTCAACCGGGTGACTATTTCAAACTGTGTCCTACAGCGGATTCCGCGACGTTCGCCGCGTTTTCCGTCATCCGTCATCGCTTGGGCGTCGGACGACGGCCACCCGCCGACGCGGCACCGGCCGTGCATGGCCGGTGCGCATCGCAAGTCTAGAAGCTGTTTGGGGGCGGGTGACGCAGAAGTGTTGCTGAATCCGTCAATGCGCAACGTTCGGGGCGTTGCGCAGCGGAGCGCCGGTCATTGCCGGTAGGATTTGAGGAAGTTGCCGATCCGGCCGATGGCCATGTCCAGGTCATCGACCCGCGGCAGGGTGACGACGCGGAAATGGTCAGGCCACGGCCAGTTGAACGCCGTGCCTTGCACCACCAGCAGCTTTTCGGACAGCAGCAGGTCGAGGACGAACTTTTCGTCGTTGTGGATCGGGCAGACCTTCGGGTCGATCTTGGGGAACGCGTACAGCGCGCCCATCGGCTTGACGCAGCTGACGCCCGGAATGTCGTTGAGCAGTTCCCAGGTGCGGTTGCGCTGCTCCAGCAGGCGGCCTTGCGGCAGCACCAGGTCGTTGATGCTCTGGTAGCCGCCCAGGGCGGTCTGGATGGCGTGCTGGCTCGGCACGTTGGCGCACAGGCGCATGTTGGCCAGCATGTCGATGCCTTCGATGTAGCTCTGGGCGTGGTGCTTGGGCCCGGAGATGGCGATCCAGCCGGAGCGGAAACCGGCCACGCGGTACGACTTGGACAGGCCGTTGAAGGTCAGGCACAAAAGGTCCGGCGCCAGCGATGCGGTGCAGATGTGCACGGCGTCGTCGTAGAGGATCTTGTCGTAGATCTCGTCGGAGAACACCACCAGGTTGTGCTGGCGCGCCAGTTCCAGCATGCCCAGCAGCACTTCCCTGGAGTACACCGCGCCGGTGGGGTTGTTCGGGTTGATGATCACCAGGGCCTTGGTGTTCGGGGTGATCTTGGCCTTGATGTCGGCCAGGTCAGGGAACCAGTCGGCGCCTTCGTCGCACAGGTAGTGCACCGGATTGCCGCCGGCCAGGCTCACGGCGGCGGTCCACAGCGGGTAGTCCGGGGCCGGCACCAGCACTTCGTCGCCGTTGTTGAGCAGCGCCTGCATCGACATCACGATCAGTTCGGAAACGCCGTTGCCCAGGTAGATGTCTTCGATGCCGACGCCTTCGACCTGCTTCTGCTGGTAGTACTGCATGACGGCCTTGCGCGCGCTGAACAGGCCTTTGGAGTCGCTGTAGCCCTGGGCGGTCGGCAGGTTGCGGATCACATCCTGGAGAATTTCGTCCGGCGCTTCGAAACCAAAGGGCGCCGGGTTGCCGATGTTCAGCTTGAGGATGCGGTGGCCTTCCTCTTCCAGGCGTTTGGCGTGCTTGAGCACCGGGCCGCGAATGTCGTAGCAGACGTTGGCGAGCTTGTTCGATTTGCTGAACTGCATGGCGATGTGATCCCGAAAATGAACGATCCAGGCGGCGGGTGGACAACCGGACTGGGATTCCTGCGTCTTCGCACAGGAAGGCATTCTGGGCGGCGGTTTCCGGATTTCGTTTGAATGCGCAGGAACCCGCTGCCAGACTGGCGTGTGACGAGGCGCAATCATACGTGCCGCCCGATCCGTGGAAAAGGTACAGATCGGGCTTTTTCAGCCGCTGAGGTGTGATGATGGAAAAGATCGAAAAAAACCTGGAGGAATGGCGTGCGATGCTCGATCCCGAGCAGTTCAATGTGTGCCGCCTGAGCGCCACCGAGCGACCGTTTTCCGGAAAGTACAACGCCACCAAGACCGCTGGCGTCTACCAATGCGTCTGCTGCAAGGAGCCGCTGTTCGATTCGACGACCAAGTTCGACTCCGGCTGCGGCTGGCCCAGCTTCTACACGCCGATCGGCGAAAGCGCCATGGTCGAGATCCGCGACACGAGCCACGGCATGATCCGCACCGAAGTGAAGTGTGCCCGCTGCGACGCGCATCTGGGCCATGTGTTCCCCGACGGTCCGCCGCCTACCGGGCTGCGTTACTGCATCAACTCGGTGTGCCTGGATCTGGTGCCGCGCGGGTAGGTGTCGTCGGCGATCCGCGGGTCGCCGTTCGGCAAATTAAATTGCACGCAATTCAATTGATCGCTACTTTTACCGCTCCTCAACTTTCAAGAGTGCGCACCATGAGCGACAGCCTGCTGAACATCCCGTGCACCACCATCAAGGGCGAGCAGAAGACCCTCGCCGATTTCGCCGGCAAGGCGGTGCTGGTGGTGAACACCGCCAGCAAGTGCGGGTTCACCCCGCAGTACAAAGGGCTGGAGGAACTGTGGCAGAGCTACAGGGACCGCGGCCTGGTGGTGCTGGGGTTCCCGTGCAACCAGTTCGGCAAGCAGGAGCCGGGCAACGAAGGCGCGATCAGTGAGTTCTGCGAGCTGAACTACGGCGTCAGTTTCCCGCTGTTCAAGAAGATCGACGTCAACGGCGCCGCTGCGCACCCGTTGTTCGTGCAGCTCAAGAAGCGTGCGCCGGGGGTGCTGGGCTCCCAGGGCATCAAATGGAACTTCACCAAGTTCCTGATCGGCAAGGACGGCAGCCTGGTCAAGCGCTTCGCCCCGGCCACCAAGCCGCAGGATCTGCGCCGCGAGATCGAAGACCTGCTCAAATGACCGACCTGCCCGCCGACGCGCTGAAGCTCGACACCCAGTTGTGCTTCAAGCTGTACGCCGCCTCCCGGGCGGTGATCCGCGCCTACCGGCCGATGCTCGATGAACTCGGCCTGACCTACCCGCAGTACCTGGTGATGCTGGTGCTGTGGGAGTGGCAGGACCAGGCGCCCGAACAGCCGACCGTCAAGGCGCTGGGCGAGCGCCTGGCGCTGGACTCCGGCACGCTGACCCCGCTGCTCAAGCGTCTGGAGCAATTGCAGTGGGTGCAGCGCCGGCGTTCGGCGCGGGACGAGCGCGAGGTGCACCTGAGCCTGACGCCGTCCGGACAGGCGCTGCGCGAGCAGGTCGGGCCGCTCAAGGCGCGGCTGCTGTGCGACAGCGGGGTCGACCTGGACCGGCTCGGCGAACTGCGCGACGGCCTCGATCAGCTGCTGGGCCTGATCAAATCGGCGTCATAGTCGGTATCCACTGGTCCAGCAGCGCCGCCAGCTCCTCGCGGCGGAACGGTTTGGCCAGATAGTCGCTCATCCCCGCCGCCCGGCAGCGCTCGCGCTCCTCGGACATGGCGTTGGCGGTCAGGGCCACGATCGGCAGATGGGGCCAGCGACCGCTGCGGCGGATCTGCCGGCTCGCCTCGTAGCCGTCCATCACCGGCATGTTGCAGTCCATCAGCACCAGGTCGAACGCATCGTTCTCCAGTTGGTCCAGCGCTTCGGCGCCATGGGCGGCCACCACGACATCGCAGCCGAGCTTGCCGAGCATGCCTTTGGCCACCAATTGGTTGACCGGGTTGTCCTCCACCAGCAGCACGCGGCCGCGTCGCTGGGTCGGCAGGGTCTCCAGGCGGGCCTCGTCGAGGGTGGCGACGTTCGGCTGCAGGATCCGCCGCAGGGTCTGATACAGCGCGTTGCGGGCCAACGGGCGGCCTTGCTGCTGCAGCGGCGCGAGGGCGGCGGCCTCTTCGGAGGGCATGAAGCTGCCGTAGGCGGTCACCAGCAGGATCGGGGCGTTGAGGGTGGGACGCAGGCCGAACAGGCACTCCGGACAGTCCGTGATCAGCACGTCGGGCGACAGGCCCAGCAGCGAATCCTCGATCGAGCGCCGCTCGTACGCCAGGCCCCAGGTCGGCAGCAGGTTGTTCAGCAGTTCCGCCAGACCGCTGCTGGCGGCCGTGATGGCGAGCACCTTGCCGTGCAGCGGCGCCGGCGCCACGGCGCGGGTGTGGCAGGGCAGCGGCAGTTCGGCGCAGAACTGGCTGCCGAAACCGACTTCGGAACTGATCGTCAGGCGGCCTTGCATGGCTTCGCACAGGTTGTGCGTCAGCGCCAGGCCCAGGCCGGTGCCGCCGAACTGCCGGGTGATGCCGGCGCCGGCCTGGGTGAACGGCTGGAAGATCTTCACCTGGGCTTCCCGGGCGATGCCGATGCCGGTGTCGCAGACTTCGATGCGCACGCCGTCCTTGTGGGTGGTCAGGCGCACATCGACCCGGCCGAAGCGGGTGAACTTGAGGGCGTTGGACAGCAGGTTGCTGACGATCTGCCGCACCCGGGTCGGGTCGCCCAGCACCAGCGCGGGGAAGTGCGGGTCGATCAGGCAGGTCAGCTCGACGCTCGGCGCCGCGTTCTGCGACAGCAGGTTGGCGGTGTCCTCGATCAGCGAGCCGAGGTCGAACGGGATGTTCTCCAGCTCCAGTTGGCCGGCGTCGAACTTCGACAGGTCGAGGATATCGTTGAGCAGTTCCACCAGCACCTTGCCCGAGTCGTGGGCGATCGACAGCTGTTGCTGCTGTTCGGCGCTCAGGGGGCCGTCGAGGGACAAGGCGATCATGCCCAGCAAACCGTTGAGCGGCGTGCGGATCTCGTGGCTCATGTTGGCGAGGAACGCCGAGCGCGCTTCGGCCATGTCCAGCGCGGTGCTGCGGGCCACTTCCAGTTCCTGGTTGGACTGGCTGAGCCGGTTGTTGATCGCCTTGAGCTCGGCGGTGCGGGCCGAGACGATGTCTTCCAGCTGGGCGAGGTAGTCGGTCAGGCGGTTTTCCGCGTTGCGCCGCTGCTGGATCTCCGTGGCGATGTTCTCGAACTGTTGGTTGGCGACCCCGACCAGCACGCCGATCTCGTCGTTGCCGTGCCCGTTCGGGCACTCCAGCGGTTTGGGCTGGGCGCTGCGCGGGTCGCGGCCGCTGAGCTCGCGGATCACCCGCACCAGCGGTTTGGTCAGCATCACGTAGAACAGCGCCAGCAGGATGCCGGTCAGGATCAGGCTGCGGGCGAAGCCGTTGAGCAGGGTGACTTCGGCCCGGCGCAGGAAGCGGCTGCCGAACGCGTAGGTGTCCACTTCCAGGCTCAGGGTGCCGAGGGACTCGTTGGGCAAGTGGTCGAGGTAGAGACGGTCTTCGAAGCGGCGCTTGGCGCCGAACAGGAAGTCGCTGACCATCCGGTAGCCGCTCTGGAACTCCGGGCGCTTGACGCTGGCCAGCACGTTGGCGTTGTTGTCGGTCAACTGCGCGGAAATGATGGCCGGCGAGCGCAGCAGGCCGAGGGTGAGCTCCTGGGCCAGTTCGGCGTCGATGTTGTAGGCGATGCGCGACGCCGGGTTGTGGCTGATTTCCAGCAGCGACAGGATTTCGCGGTTGATGGAGGCGTCTTCGCTGGCATAATCGATGCCGATCTGCAGCAGGCTGAGCAGCGTGCCCAGAATGAACCCGACCAGCACGGTGAGCCTGGCTTGCTTGTATGACAGCCGGTGGGTGAATTTGATATCCATGGGGTGTTGAATCACTTCCGTTTCCCTTCGCTGCTCAAGCATAGTCGATCATGTATGGATACCAGGGTTCCCGAGTCGCCTTGTGACAAGGCCAGGAGCGGGGCTCGAACGTTGTAGGACGCGCATCGCTGCATCGCCATCATCTCTGTGAACGAGCCCGAGGAAAAGACGTGGATTCCCGATTGAATGCCTTTCTTGAGCGTGCCGAGTCGGTTCTGGCGCGGATCGAGCCGCTGTTGCCGGCGCCGCGCCCCGTCATCGACTGGAACGCCTGCCTGGCGGCGCGCTGGCAACGCGACGGCCGCAGCGGTTTTCTGCTGCCGCTGGAGGTCAGCCTCGACATGCGCCTGTCCGACCTGATCGGGGTCGAGCGGCAACTGGAGCAACTGGGGCAGAACACCCGTCAGTTCCTCGACGGCATGCCCGCCAACCATGCGTTGCTCTGGGGTTCGCGCGGCACCGGCAAGTCGTCCCTGGTGCGGGCGCTGCTGGCCGAGTATGCCGGGGCCGGGTTGCGGCTGATCGAGATCGAGCGCGATCACCTGGCGGACCTGCCGCGGGTGGTGGAGCAGATCGCAAAACTGCCGCAGCGCTTCGTGCTGTTCTGCGATGACCTGTCGTTCGAGGCCGGCGAAGGCGACTACCGGGTGCTCAAGAGCGTGCTGGACGGCTCCCTGGAGCAGGCACCGGACAACGTGCTGCTGTACGCCACCTCCAACCGTCGCCATCTGGTGCCGGAAAAGGAAAGCGACAACGAAAACTGGAAGCGCGTCGAAGGCGAGCTTCACCCCAGCGAAGCGGTTGAGGACAAGATCGCCCTGTCGGACCGTTTCGGCCTGTGGCTGTCGTTCTATCCGTTCACCCAGGAACACTTTCTCGACGTCGTCGAGCACTGGATCGGCCAACTGGCCGCCAAGGCCGGGCTGGCCTGGCAGCGCGACGAAGCGCTGGACATCCTCGCCGTGCGCTGGGCCACCGGCCGCGGCAACCGCAACGGACGTTGCGCGTACCAATTCGCCCGTTACTGGGTGGGACTGAAATTGTTGGAGCACAAGGCATGATTGATTTGCAGCAGAGCGGCCAGGGTCTTGAAGGCTACGGCCTGTTGGCCGCGCAACTGGAGTCGCTGCTGGCGGACGAGCGCGATTTCATCGCCAACGCCGCGCAGTTCTCGGCGTTCCTGTTCACCCAGCTCGATGACCTGAACTGGGCCGGCTTCTACCTCAACCGCAACGAAGAGCTGGTGCTCGGCCCGTTCCAGGGCCAGATCGCTTGCGTGCGCATCCCGTTCGGCCGGGGCGTGTGCGGCACGGCGGCGGCCAGCCGGCAGACGCAGCGCGTCGAGGACGTCCATGCGTTCCCCGGCCACATCGCCTGCGACAGCGCGTCGAACAGCGAACTGGTGGTGCCGCTGGTCAAGGACGGGCGCCTGATCGGCGTATTGGACCTGGACAGCCCGAAACTTTCGCGTTTCGGCGTCGCGGATCAGGCAGGCATCGAGCGTCTGGCCGATATTTTCCTGCGCCTGACCGACTGCTGATCAGGCCGCCAGGCCTGCCTTGCGCAGCAGGCCGGCAGGATCCACCGCGTCGATCTGCCGGGGATCGAGGAAGCGCCGGGCGTATTGCAGGTAGATGCCTTCGCCGATGAACAGCCCGAACAGGTCGGCGTCGATGTGCGCCTCCCGGCACATGGTGGCCATGATGCCCAGCGCTTCGCTGAGGCTCTTGGCCTTTTTGTAGGGGCGGTCGGCGGCCGTGAGCGCCTCGAAGATGTCGGCGATCGCCATCATCCGGGCCGGCAGGCTCATTTCCTCGCGCTTGAGGCGTTTCGGGTAACCGGTGCCGTCCATCTTCTCGTGGTGGCCGCCGGCGATCTCCGCGATATTGCTCAGGTGCCCGGGGAAGGGCAGGTGGCTGAGCATCAGGATGGTCTGCACCATGTGGTGATTGATCACGTAGCGTTCCTCGCGGGTCAGGGTGCCCCGGGGGATGCTCAGGTTGTAGAGTTCGCCGCGGTTGTACTTGTGGCGCGGCACTTCCATCTTGAACCCCCAGGGATTGTCTTCGGCGATCAGCTCGCTGTCGGCCCGTTCGAGCAAGTGCTCGGGCTTGTCCGCCAGCAGCGGCTCGCTGACTGGCAGCGTCGGCGCGGGCGTGCGCTCCTGGCGCCGGTTCTCTTCCCACGACACGCCCTGGCGGTCATCCAGCGTGCGCGTCCAGGTGCGCCGGGCGATGCTTGCCAGGCGCGCCAGGTCTTCTTCGGCCATGGCCTCGGCGCCGAGGTTGCAGCGGGCGACGAACGCAAACTCGTCATCCAGCCCGGCCAGTGCGGCATCGCGCAGGCCGGCCAGCTGCGCTTCGTCGCCGCCCTGGGCCAAGGCCTGCCAATAGGCGATCCAGGCATCGCGCTTGAGCACCTCGAAGCGGGTGCGGACTTCGTGGATGCGGTCGTTGAGGGTCTCCAGTTTGGTGGCCTTGTCCACCACGTATTCGGGCGTGGTGACCTTGCCGCAATCGTGCAGCCAGGCAGCGATGTGCAGTGCTTCCCACTCGTCTTCGTTCGGCCGGTAGCCGCTGAACGCCGGCGCCTGGCTCGCCGCGGCGGCGTGGGCGAGCATCAGGGTCAGTTCCGGCACCCGCTGGCAGTGCCCGCCGGTGTAGGGGCTCTTGGCGTCGATCGCGCTGGCGAGCAACTGGATGAAGGCGTCGAGCAGTTGTTTCTGCCTGGCTTGCAGGCGCTGGCTTTCGATGCTCACGGCCGCGGCGCCAGACACCGCCTGCAGAAAGGCGATGCGGTCGGGCCGCAGTTTTTCCCGGTCGGCGGCGGTGCCGCTGTCGTTCACCAGCAGGACCAGCAGGCCGACCGTCTCGTTGTGCCGGTTGCGCAGGCGGATGCCGATCAGGTGCACCCGCGGTGCCGACATGGCCAGCAGCACTTTCTGCAGGTCTTCGGCCTGCTCGAAACCGAGGTCGCTCACCACATTGTCGGCTTGGGCCAGTTGCGCAAACCAGGCCGGGTTGTGGGCCGAGTCCAACTGGCGGCCGAGGATGCCGAACCTGGCCAGCGTCTGGGTGACCCCGTCGAGCACCAGCCCGGCAGGCTCTACCCGGTTGCCGTCGTTTTCGCGCAGATAGATCAAGCCGCCCTGGGCCTGGGCGATCTGCACCGTCTCGAACAGCACCCGTTGCAGCAGCGGCGCGAAGCGGGTTTCGGCGGTCAGGCTGTCGGTGATGCGGAAGAAGCTGGCCAGCGTATCTTTCATGCGCGCCATCGACAGGCTCAGTTGGTCGACCTCCAGCACCGGAGAGCGGCGGGTCAGCGGGAAACCGAAATCGAAGCTGCGGATCGCATCGGCCTCCCTGACCAGCGCATGCAGCGGCTTGACCAGAATCCGCGACGTCAGCCAACCCAGCGGCAGGCACAGCAGCAGAGTGGCGAGGGTGATCAGCGCACCTTGCCAGCGCATGCGGTAGGCATCGGCCAACAGTTCGTCCTCCGGCACCAGCAACGCCAGTTGCAGGCCCTTGGGGCCGCCTTCGGCCAGGTTGCTGCGAGCGACGATCCATTGCCGGCCGTCGGCCTCCAGGCGGTTGCCCCGTTGTCCGCCGTTCAGCAGCGCGTGCAGGCCCGGGCTCAGGTCGGCGGCCTTGGCCAGGCGCGCGCTGCGGTCGTCGACGATCAGGCGGGCGCTGTCCGGGTAGGCCACGGCGTTGCCGGCGGCGTCGAACAGGACGACCTGGGTGGCAGGCGTCACGACGTGCTTGCTCAAGGTCGCCGAGAGCGCCGCCAGCGTGAGGTCGGCGGCGATCACGGCGTTCACGCCGCTGCGCCGCGCCAGGGTGGTGCCGACGTGGCGGGTGGAGAAAAACACGTAGGGCTCAGTGGTGATCTGCCCGGTCTGCTGCGTGGCGCTGACGTACCAGGCCCGTTCGCGGGGGTCGTAGGGATCGTCGGGGTTGTCCTGGCGGCCGACCGGTTTCAGGGCGCGATCGAAGAACAGCGATTGCGAGCGGGCCTTGCCGGCGCTGTCGCGCTCGATGCTCCAGACCTGGTAGGCGGCCGCCTCCGGCGCCTTGAGCAAGGCCTTCAGCCCGTCGGTGCGCAGGGGGCGCACCATGAAGAAATCGCCGTTGCCGTAACCCAGGTACAGCGAGGCCAGGTCCGGGTTGTCCGTGAGCGCCTGGCTGAACGGCCTGAGCAGCGCCATGCGCGCTTCGAGGCTGGCGGCGCGGGTTGCGGGGCTGTCCGCCAAAAGGCTCAGGAGATGGCGGATCGGCTCATAGGTGTTCTGCAGGTCCAGGCGCACATCCTGCTCGATGCGATTGAACAGTTTCTCGCTGCTGGCGAGGATGATCTGGGTGGTCTGGCGATAGTTGAAGAGACCGAGCACCACGCCCGTGAGCAACAGCAGAAAGGTGAACATCACGCTGATGTGCACATGCAGGGGGAACCGGCGGCGTTCCGGGCGCAGTGGGCTGGGCATTGCGGTCACTCCGTGATGGGAAACACACTGCTCAGCGCTCAAGCATAGTTAAGGCTCGACCGTTCTGCCGCACGCGAGCCGATCCAGTTGCTGCTGCAGCGCCCGGTCCAGTTCGAGCAGGGCACGGTCGCTGCGCCGGCAGCAAAGGCGGATCTCCGTGGCCGGCAACGCTTGCGCGCAGGCCTGCTCCAACGCCTCGCAGCAGTCGATCACGCAGCCGGCCTGGACGATGCGTGCAGCGCCCTTGATCTTGTGGGCGAGCACGGCCAGCGCTTCGCGGTCGGCGGTTGCGGCCAACGCCTGCATCTGCTCGCGATCCAGACGGTTGCTGTTGAGCAGCTCTGCGAGCAAGCGTTGCGTCTGGGACGGATTGCCGCCCGTCAACGGCTTGAGCCCTTGAAGGCTGAGCGCCGGCGCCGTGACCGCAGCAGGCGCGGCAGGCGTGATGCCGTCCACCCATTGGCTGAGGACGCTCAGGCTCAGGGGCTTGAACAGGCAATCGTCCATGCCTGCCTGCCGGCAGCGTTGCAGCTCTTCGGGCTGGGCGTTGGCGGTGAACCCCAGCACCTTGCAGGGCGGGCGCCGGGTCTGGCGCTCAAGCCGACGGATGGCCTGCGTCAATTCGTAGCCGTTCATGACCGGCATGTTGCAGTCGGCGATCACCAGATCGAAACGGCCGGCCTTCCAGAGCTCCAGGGCGCTTTGGCCTTCCTCGGCAACGCTGTAGGCATGGCCGAGGAATTCCAGTTGCTGGCACATCAGCAGGCGGTTGGCGGGATGGTCATCCACCACCAGCACGTTCAGGGGCGCACCGGCGCGCCGTACCGGTTCATCGCAGCGCTGGGCGACGGGGCTGGCGGGGCGGGCCTCCAGCGGCAGGGAGACGCTGACCTGCGTGCCGACACCGGGCTGGCTGTTGAGCTGCAGCCGGCCTTCCATCATTTCGCACAGGCTGCGGCTGATCACCAGCCCCAGCCCGGCGCCGCCGTGGCTCTGCAGGCCGTGGTCGGCCTGGGCGAACGGCGTGAACAGCCGCTGCTGGTCTGCGGCGCTGATGCCGACGCCGCTGTCCTGAACGGTCAATTGCATGATCGGCCGTTCGGGCCCGTCGGCATCCGGCAGGTCGAGGGTGACGTGGATCTGCCCGGCGTCGGTGAACTTGATGGCGTTGCTGATCAGGTTGGACAGGATCTGCTTGAAACGCAGCGGATCCAGGTACACATCCACCGCCAGTCCGGGCGGATTGACCGTCAGTTGCAGGGCGAGCTTCTTCTGGCGGGCCAGGCCATCGAAGATCCTCGTCACCGAACTGACCGTCTCCACCAGGCCGACCCATTCGGGGCTCAGGCTCAGGCGCCCGGACTCGATCCGGGCGATGTCGAGAATGTCGCCGATCAGGCCCAGCAGATCCCGGGCCGAGCGGTAGGCCGTCTCGATGGACGAGCGGTCCGGGTGATGCGCGTCCAGGCGTTCGAGCGTCAGTTCGAGCATGCCGATCACCGCGTTCATCGGGGTGCGGATCTCGTGGCTCATGGTCGCCAGAAAGGTGCTTTTGGCCCGGTTGGCGTTGTCGGCCTGTTCCTTGGCCGTGCGCAGTTCGTCCAGCAGGCGACGCCGCTCGCTGATGTCGATCCAGCCGCCGATGATGCCCCGGACATCACCGCTGGAATCGCGGTAGGGCAGGATCCAGTGGTAGATGGTCAGGCGCCGCCCGCCGATGTGCAGCGGACGGTCCTGGATCAGCGGCTTGCCTTCCGCCAGCACCCGGCGGTAGTCCGCCTGATAGGCCTGGGCCTCGAAGGCGTTGCCCTGGGCGCTGTGCATGACGCTTTTGCCGATCACGTCTTCGCGCCTGGCGTTGAATGCCTTGAGGTAGCTGTCGTTGCAGCTTTGCAGCAACCCGTTGCGGTCGCGCACGTAGATCGGATGGGGGGTGCCGTCGACCAGCGAGCGCATGAACTCGTATTGGTCGTTCAGGGCCCGTTCGGCGGCCTGGCGCTGTTTGATCTGGCGCCGCATGTAGGCATTCCAGGCCAGCGACAGCAGCAGGAGCAGGCAGGCGCCGGTCGCCACCTGGTAGAACAGGCGCCGGTAGTCGCGCCAGGCGCCCTGGGAGGCTTCCGAATAGCCGCGCCAGCGGCTGTTGATGATGCCGAGCTCCTCGGGCGAGATGCTCAGCAGCGCCTTGTCGAGGATCGCCACCAGTTCCGGGTTGGCGTGGGTGGTGGCCAGGGAGAACGCGGCCTGGCGCGTGCCGAGGGTCGTGGTGATCTGCAGCCGGTGCTCGAAGATCCGCGACGAGATGAAGTAGTTGGCGATCATCAGCGAGGTCACCGCGCCGTCGACCTGCCCGCCGGCCAGCATCGCCACGGCGCTGAAAGTGTCCGGCGTCTCGACGAGATTGATGCGCGGGAACTCGCGGCGCAGGTAGTCGATCATCGGATTGCCCTGGGCGATCGACACCGAGCGGCCCTTCAGTTGCCCCGGGTGGGTGGGGCTGTCGGCGGCCTTGCGGGTCAGCAGGACGTGGGAGTTCTCCAGGTACGGGCGGCTGAAGCTCAGGTGCCGTTCGCGTTTGGCGCTGGGCAGCAGCGCGGCGATCAGGTCGGCCTGATCGTTCTCGAGCTGGCCGATCATGTCGCTGTCGCTGCGGCCGCGGCGGATGTCGAAGCGCAGGCCGGTACGCAGGCGGATGAGTTCGAGCAGGTCGGCGGAGATCCCGCGCAGGTTGCCGTCGCTGTCGAAGAACGTCAGCGGGGCGAAGGCTTCGTTGACCACCACGCGCACCACCGGGTGGCGCTTGAGCCAGTCCTCTTCACGCCGGGTCAGTTGCAGTTTGCGGTCGGTGAGCAGGATGTCGCTGCCGGCGCTCCAGCGCTTGGCGATGTTCGTCCGTTCGCTGCCGGGCACGGCCTTGAGCACCGTATCGACGATGCTCAGCAGCTGTGGGTTGTTGCGGTGGACGGCAAAGCTGAACCCGTGGGCTTCGTGCTTGCCGAAGTTGGCCATGCGGATGTTGTTCAGGTAGCCCTTGTTGATCATGTAATGGGTGGAGACCGTGTCGCCGAGAAACACGTCGGCCTGGTCGAACGCCACGGCGTTGAGGGCATTCTGGTACGACGGGTAGACCGTGAGGATGGCCTTGGGGTAGAGCGCCTTGACCTCGTCGAGCGGCAGGTAGTGATAGACCATGCTCAGCCGCAGCCCGGCAAGTCCGTCGGCCAGCGATCGGGTTTCGCCCTCGCGGGTGACCAGCACCGGCTGGTCGATGGCGTAGGGCGTGGAGAGCACCACGTCGGGGTTGGCGGCTTCGAAACCGTTGGCGGTGCCCAGCAGGTCGACCTCGCCGTCGACCAGTGCCTGCACCGCCTCGTCCCGCGAGGCGTAATGGCGGATCTGCACCGGCAGGCCGGTGGCCTGGCCCAGCAGGCCTGCGTAGTCGGCGGAGAGCCCTTCGTAGTCGCGGCCGCTGGAGGTCATGTCGAACGGCGGGTAGTCCGGGGCGGAAGTGCCCAGGACCAGGGCTTTGCGGGTCTGCAGCCATTGCCGCTGCATGGCGTCCAGGGCGGTCGGCGGCGCCATGTGCGTCGCGCGGCTGAGCAGGACGTAGTGCGGCGGCGAGGCGAACGCGACGAACGCGAGCGCGGCCAGGCACAGGCCGGCGCACCAGGTCGTCAGTGTGTACAGGAGTCGGCTGGGCATGCGGGCTCTCATACTAGTGCGTTGCGTTTGGCCATTTCGATAAGTTCCACCAGAGACCGGGCCTTGAGTTTTTGCATCAGGCGTTTTTTATAGGTGCTGACGGTCTTGTTGCTCAGAAACATGCCCTTGGCGATTTCCTTGTTTGTCCGGCCTTGGGCAAACAACTGCAATACCATCAGTTCGCGGTCGTTGACGGACTTGAACAGTTCCAGTTCGGCATAACGGACATCGTCATTGCGCACCGGATTCAACGCTTGGCTGGGAAAGTAGTTGTAACCCGACAGCACGGCCTTGATCGCACTCACCAGTTCACTCAGGTCTTCCTGTTTGCAGACGTAGCCCGAGGCCCCCGACTGCATGCAGCGGATGCCGAAGAGGGTCGGGCATTGGGCCGTCAGCACCAGTGTCTTCAGGGGCGAACCCATGGCGTTGAAGCGTGCGAGGACCTCCAGCCCGTCCAGCTTGGGAATGCTGATGTCGAGAATGATCAGGTCGGGCATGCATTCACGCACCATCTGCATGGCATCGACCCCGTTATCGGTTTCACCGACGACTTTGTAGCCTTCATGTTCCAGCAACATGCGAACGGCAAGACGGATGACCGGGTGATCGTCGACAATAAAAACGGAGTTCATATTCAAGTCCCATGCAAGCACGAATAAAGCGCGCACATTAGCTCAGATGAATAAGCGCCCGCAGGGACTGACTTGGCTCTAACGGCAATATAGGAATATTCCTACATTTAAAAGGGAATGCGACTACTGTTGGGCTGGGTGTGGAGTAAGGAAGAGTAAATCGCCCTCCACTGTTTACTCTAAGTTTTAACGGCCTGCGCCCATTTGTTTTTCCCCGCTCCAGAGCGCGCGGTTCGGGCCGGGGCGGCGGTGGGGACGGTTGTTTAAATGTCCTTCATCTCTCGGCAACCCCGCCAGGGTGCCGGTTTGCCAGAACGGTCGGCGGGGCGGCCGTTCTGGCGTCCGGGTCAATGGCTGGAGCGACCGGTCATCTCCAGCGCCATGTCGCTGGCGTAGCTGTCGGTCATGCCGGCGATGAAGTCGATCATGCGCAGGAACGAGGTGTGCAGCGGGCCGCGCGGATCCGGCGCGTTGTTGCCCAGCAGGTCGAGGATGCGCCGGCTCTTGAAGGACGGGGTGCGGCCGTTGTGCTGTTCCAGCGCCGCCCCGCAGAACGCGTTGAGCAGAATCTCCAGCGTGGTGTAGGCGCCGATCTCGTGCAGGGTCTTGCGCTTGTCCTGAAAGATCTTCTTGCGGGCGATGTCCTTGGCGTTCAGCACGCAGCGTTTGGCCGGGCCGTGCATGTGCTCCACCAGATCCCCGTGCAGGGTGCCGGCGAGCAGGGCGTCCTGCTGTTCGACGAAGGCCCGGGCCGCGGCGTTGGTCAAGTGTTCGATGGCCTTGCCGCGCAGGATCGCCAGCTTGCGCCGCCGCGAATCCTGGGGGCCGAGCAGGCGATAGGTTTCCGGCAGGTCGTCGCCCACCAGGCCCAGCAGCAGGGACTCGACTTCGGCGTAGTCCAGCAGATCCATCTCCAGGCCGTCTTCCAGATCGATCAGCGCATAGCAGATGTCGTCCGCGGCCTCCATCAGGTACACCAGCGGGTGGCGGGCCCAACGCTGTTCCTCGAGCTGCGGCAGGCCGAGCTTGTGGGCGATCTGCTCCAGCAGGGGCAGTTCGCTCTGATAGCAGCCGAACTTGTGCTTCTTGTAGCCCAGGGAGTCCGCGTGCCGGGCGGTCCACGGGTACTTCAGGTAAGTGCCGAGGGTGGCGTAGGTCAGTCGGGTGCCGCCGTCGAACTGGTGGTACTCCAGTTGCGTCAACACGCGGAAACCCTGGGCGTTGCCCTCGAAGTTGAGGAAGTCGCCCCGTTCGGCCTCGCTCATCGCATCCAGCCAGCCGCGTCCGGCGGCCTGCTGGAACCAGTGGCGGATGGCGTCCTCGCCGGAGTGGCCGAACGGCGGGTTGCCGATGTCGTGGGCCAGGCAAGCCGATTGCACCACCATGCCCAGGTCGCTCGGTTCGCACCATTCGGGCAGGGCGCCGCGCAGGGTTTCGCCCACGCGCATGCCCAGCGAGCGCCCGACGCAGCTGACTTCCAGCGAATGGGTCAGGCGCGTGTGGATGTGGTCGTTGCTCGACACCGGGTGCACCTGCGTCTTGCGCCCCAGGCGGCGGAAGGCGCCGGAGAAGATGATGCGGTCGTGATCCTTGTGGAACGGGCTGCGGCCCAGTTCCTGCGGACTGTGCAGCGGTTTGCCGAGGCGTTCGCGGTTGAGCAGGGTGTGCCAATCCAAGGCGGGGGCTCTCCATCGGATGAGTGATGGCCTAGCTTCCCGGTTCGGGCAGGCCTGCGCAAGCCCGGCTAGAGTCCGGCAGCGTCGATGTCGATCAGCAGCAGGCGTTCGCCGTCGTCGAAGAACTGCCCGGCGGTGAGGCAATACTGGTTGCTTGTGGCGTCGCGGTAGGTGTCGGACAGGATCAGGCGCCGCTCTTCCCGGCCCTCGGCCAGCAAGTGATGGAAGTACGGCCGCCACGACCAGTTGTGGCCCACGTAGCGGTCGTCGGCCGTCCAGGCGCCGTGGCGCCATTCCAGGTTCGGCGTCAGTTGCGTGCCTTGGCGGTCGCATTGGTAGAACCGCAGCAGCCAGGGAAAGGCCTGCGGCTGCGGCAGGGCGCTGACCGGTGCGCCGGCCCCGGCCCAGGCTTGCAGGGTCGCCATCCATTCGGCCAGTTGCCGGCGCATCTCCATCAACCGGCTGCGCTCGTCCAGCTTCTGCCGCACATAACACTGACGCAGCGCCGCGAAGCGCTGGACGAAGGCGTCCGCCTCGAAAAACGCTTCCTGCGCCTTGGCGAACAGGTAGCCCTGCACATAGCGCGAACCGCACTCCAACGCGTAGTTGAGCTGGGCCTCGGTCTCCACCCCTTCGGCGATGATCCGGCAACCGGTCTTCTCGGCCATCTGGGCCAGGGCCTTGACCACATCGCTGCTGGGCCCGCCGAGCGCAGCGGCCTGGAACAGGCGCATGTCGAGCTTGAGGATGTCCGGCTGCAGGGCCAGCACCCGGTCGAGCTGCGAATGGCCGGCGCCGAAATCGTCGATGGCGATGCGTGCCCCGGCGTCGCGATAGCGGGCGACGACTTGCGCCAGACGCTGGCTGTTGCCGCCCAGCTCCGTGATCTCGAAGACGATGCGCTGCGCATCGACGCCGTGCCGGGCCAGTTGCTTGAGGCTGGGCAAGGCTTGCTCGGGGCGCAGGCGGCTGATCCAGCGCGGCGACATGTTCAGGCTCAGGAACCAGTCCGCCGGCGCTTCGTGCAGGCGGCTCAGGGCGTTGTCGCGGATCTGCCGGTCGAGGCGCCGCAGGGCGATGGCGGGAGTGCGCGGGTCGGCGAACAGCGGCCCGACCGAGGTCAGTCGGCCATCGGCCTGGCGCAGACGCCCCAGTGCCTCAACGCCTGCGATGCGTCCGGTGGCGGTATCGATGAAAGGCTGAAAGCAGGCGAGCGGTTGCCCGTCGATCACGGGGCCTCCTTAGTCATTCTTGTTCGGGTTCGGATGCCCGCCGGGGAGGCGGGCAGGGCCGGAGCTCCAGGCTGCGGAGTCCGGTCCCGGCGCCGTTGCAAGAATGCAGCCAGACAGCGGGTCAGCGCTTGTTGGCGCTCTGCATCACCAGCCGGATCAGCGGCCCGAGCGCGGTGCCCAGACGGACCAGGCGGCTCAATCCGCCGACGCCGCCGCCCTTGGCGCCTTTGCCGGTGAGGAAGCCGAGCAGCGTGACGGCGGCGATGCCCCAAAGCGGCGCATGCTTGATGCCGAAACCGTCCTGCAGGTTTTGCGTCATCCCGCGCATGCGCTGCAGCGGCTGCAGCACCTGGCCGGCTTCGTGGCGGATCTCCTGGCGATGCATCTCCATGCGCAGGCGGATGAGGGCCTTGCGCATTTCCTGGCGCGAGCTGTTGCGCGGAAGTTCAGGCAGGCTCATGGCAGCAGGCGCTCCCGGTCGTTGGCCAGTTCTTCCAGGGTGCCGTGGAAGGGCGAGGATTCATCGAAGACGGCCGCCTTCAGACGCAACGCGCAGAAGATCGCCGCCAGGGCATAGAACACGCACAGGCCGATGATCGCGGCCAGGCGATAGGTGTCCCAGAGCACGATCAGCACCAGCGCCGACAGGCCCACCAGCAACAGCAGCGCGAACACCAGGGCCAGGCCGGCGAACAGCAGCAGGCTGACGGTGCGCGCCTTCTGCTCTTGCAGTTCGATGCCGAACAGCTCGACGTGACTGTGCAGCAGGCCAAGGAAGGCGGCGCCCAGACGCCGCGTGGAGGAGCTTGTTCCCGTGGAGGACGGGCCGGATTCACCGATCGACATGATCAGCGCCGCGTGGCCAGCAGGCCAAGCAGGAAGCCGACGCCGGCGGCGATGCCCACCGATTGCCAAGGGTTGGCCGACACGTATTCCTCGGTGGCGGCGACCGCTGCCTGACCGCGTTCGCGCAGGGTGTCTTCGGTGAGTCGGAGGGTCTCCCGGGCACGCAGCAGGCTTTCGTGGATCTGTGCGCGCAACTCGTCGGCCTGGTCGCCGGCGAGGGTCGCGGTGTGTTCGAGCAAGCGTTCGGTGTCGCTGACCAGGGTCTGGAAATCGTCCATCAGGATCTCTTGAGCAGTCTTTGCCTTGGTGCCGGCCATGGGGAATCTCCGTTAGTGGCTTTCTGAAGCGTTCGAGTATGGGCCTTGCGCGAAGGTTCAGCGCAATCGGCTGGTACAACTCTTGCTGTGTCGTGGTGCGCGATCCGGCCGCTGTGCGCTGTTGCCGGGCGCGGAGCCGGGAAAACCCGGCCCGGATGATAACGGTTTGTGTCAGGACATCGGCCAGGTGCGCCAATACGGTTCATGAACCTTCGGTTCGAGGACCCGCCGGGCGCAACTTGGTGCAAGAAATGCCCGCGTGAACCGCTTTGGTGCCATTTTCAGCCTTGGGTCTGCCTCCTCATGGAAAATCTGCAAAGCGCTGTGGACACGCTGGTTCACAGCTCCAACACGTTGTTCATTCTGATCGGCGCGGTCATGGTGCTGGCCATGCACGCCGGGTTCGCGTTTCTGGAGGTCGGCACGGTCCGCCAGAAGAACCAGGTCAACGCATTGTCGAAGATTCTCAGCGACTTTGCGGTCTCGACCCTGGCCTATTTCTTTATAGGCTATTGGATTTCCTACGGCGTGACCTTTCTCCAGCCGGCGGCGGTGCTCAGCGCCGATCACGGCTACGGGCTGGTCAAGTTCTTCTTCCTGCTGACGTTCGCGGCGGCCATTCCGGCGATCATATCCGGTGGCATCGCGGAGCGGGCGCGGTTCGTGCCGCAACTGTGCGCGACGGCCCTGATCACGGCGTTCATCTACCCGTTCTTCGAGGGCATGGTCTGGAACGGCAACTATGGCCTGCAGGCCTGGCTGGCCGCGACCTTCGGCGCAGGCTTCCATGACTTCGCCGGCTCCGTGGTGGTGCATGCCGTGGGCGGCTGGCTGGCGCTGGCGGCCGTGCTGTTGCTGGGCCCGCGCAACGGCCGCTACCGCGACGGCCGCCTGGTGGCGTTCGCGCCTTCGAGCATTCCGTTTCTGGCGTTGGGGTCGTGGATCCTCATCGTCGGCTGGTTCGGCTTCAACGTGATGAGCGCGCAGACCCTGCAAGGCGTCAGCGGGCTGGTGGCGGTCAATTCGCTGATGGCGATGGTCGGCGGCACGGTGGCGGCGCTGATCGTCGGGCGCAACGACCCGGGCTTCCTGCACAACGGCCCGCTGGCCGGGCTGGTGGCGGTGTGCGCCGGTTCCGACCTGATGCACCCGGTCGGCGCCCTGGCGACCGGGGCGATCGCCGGCGCCCTGTTCGTATGGTGCTTCACCGCCGCCCAGGTCAAATGGCGGATCGATGACGTGCTCGGCGTCTGGCCCCTGCACGGATTGTGCGGCGTGTGGGGCGGGGTGGCCTGCGGGATTTTCGGCCAGAGCGCGCTGGGCGGGCTCGGCGGCGTCAGCCTCGCCAGCCAACTGATCGGCACGGCGCTGGGCGTTGTCGTGGCGCTGGCCGGCGGGTTCGCCGTCTATGGGGCGATCCGCGCGCTGCATGGCCTGCGCCTGACCCAGGAGCAGGAGTACTACGGCGCGGACCTGTCGCTGCACAAGATCGGTGCGGTCAGTCAGGACTAGGTCTCTTCGTCTTCGCTGCCGGGGTAGAACCCGTGCAGCAGGCGATAGCGGTCGATGCGCACCTGATCGACCTTCTCCTGCACCTTGTGCGCAGGCAGGCCCAGCAGGATCAACGCGTGCGAGGCGAGCATCAGGCTCGACTCCAGCAGCTCCGGCACCACTTCGTTGGCGCCGGCGGCCTTCAGTTCCGCCCATTGGCTGTCGTCGCGGGTGCGCACCAGGATCGGCACATCGGCGTTGAGCCGCCGGGCCTCCTTGAGCACCCGCAACGCCACGTCGCTCTGATCCACGGCAATCACCAGCAGCCGGGCGCGCAGCAGGCCGACGGCGGTCAGCAGGTCGCCGCGGGCGGAGTCGCCGTAATGCACGTCCCGCTCGGTGGCGGCAGCCTCTTGAACGCGCACCGGATCGTTGTCCAGCGCAATGTAGGGTTGCCCGGCGTTGCGCATGAAACGGCCGATGGACTGGCCGACACGGCCGTACCCGCAGATCACCACGTGCCGGTCGAACCCGGCGTTGAGGGCGCTGATTTCCTCGATCTGCGCGGTCTGGTTGGGTTTGCGGTGCAGGCGGGCGGCGATGCGCGGGGCGGCGCGCAGCAGCAGCGGCGTGAGCAGCATCGAGCAGAAGGTCGCGGCGAGCAGCAGGGCGCCGAGCCCGTCGGGCAGCAGGCTGTGCTGTTGCATCTGGGCCATCAGCGCAAAGCAGAACTCGCCGCCCTGGGCCAGCGCCAAACCGCTGCGCCAGGCGGTTTCGCTGTCGCTGCCGCGCCACTTCACCAGCGCCGCCACCACCGAGCCCTTGATCAGCAGCAAGCCCAGGGTCAGGCCGAGGATCGCCAGGCTGTGGCTGGCGAACAGCTGCAGGTCGATGAGCATGCCGATGCTGACGAAAAACAGGCCCAGCAGGATGTCGCGGAACGGCCGGATGTCGGCCTCGATCTGGTGCCGGTAGTGGCTCTCGCCCAGCAGCATGCCGGCCAGGAACGCGCCAAGGGCGGGGGACAGGCCGAGCAAGTGAGTCAGCCATGCCGTCAGCAGCACGATCACCAGGGCCAGCAGCACGAACAGTTCGGCCGAGCGTGAGGCGGCCACCTCGTGGAACAGGCGCGGCAGCAGCCAGCGGCTGGCCAGCAGCAATCCGAAGAACAGCACCACGGTCTTGAGCAGCGTGAGCGGCAAGGCCCAGTACCAGGCTTGCCCGCCGGTCCCGGCGAACGCCGGCACCAGCGTCAGCAGCAACACCGCCACCACGTCCTGGAACAGCAGCACGCCCACCGCATTCTGGCCATGGCTGCTGAACACTTCCCCCAGGCTGCCCAGCTCCTTGGTGACGATCGCCGTGGACGACAGCGACAGCCCCGCTCCCAGCAGCAAGGCCGGCAGGGTGTGCATGCCCAGCAACATCAGGACACCGCCCAGCAGCGCCGCACTGAACAGCACCTGCTGGCTGCCCAGGCGAAACACCACGTTGCGCAGGGCGATCATCTTCGACAGGGAAAACTCAAGGCCCAGGGAAAACAGCAGGAACACCACGCCCAGTTCGGCCAGGTCCGGCAGGTGTTCGCTTTCGTTGACCCAGTCGAACGCCGTCGGGCCGACCATCAGCCCCACGCACAGGTAACCCAGCACCGGTGGCAGGCGCAGGCGGCGGAACAGGGCAATCACCAGCAGGGATGAGGCAAGAATGATCAGCAGGTTGGCGAACACGAAACACTCCGGTCGGATGGGCGGGCCATTGAAGCGTAGAGGCAAAAAACATCGAAGCATCGGGTGAAATGCATTTCGGTGCCGTGATCTGTGTCAGGGCATCGGCGGACGGGGGCGATGTGCGGGCGCTGCCGTCAGGGTGGCTCGACGGGTTTTCGGGGGCGGCCTAGAATGTCCGTTCACTTTTTGGGAAGAGCGCACATGCTTCCGGAATGTCAGCTGTTCGGCACCCTGGGGTGCCATCTGTGCGAGGTCGCCGAGTCCCTGTTGATGCCCTTCGTCGAGAACGGGTTGCTGGTCGAGTTGGTGGACATCGCAGACGACGAGTCCTGGTTCGAGGCCTACAGCCTGCGGATCCCCGTCTTGCGCCGCACGGACACCGGGGCCGAACTGGGGTGGCCGTTCAGCGCCGATCAAGTGGTGGCGTTCCTGGGTTAGCGTTGGGTTCCTGCCTGGCGCTTGTTCCGCTTGTCGCGCTCGCCGACACGTCCCTTGGCAATTTCCGTTTGCTTCTATACTGTATGCGCATACAGTAAATGAGCGGATTCGCCATGCCTTGTCCCTTTCGGGCAGCGGCAGGCGCACCGGACGTCAGAGGGATGAGCCGTGGTCAATGTCGAACAGTTGAAGAACAGCGTGAACCGGATGTCGGTTGACGTGGTGCGCGAGGCCGTCCTCGAACTGCGCCTGGACGGACTGGTCACGGAAGGCAAGACGCCGTTCAGCAAGCTGCATTTCAACACCTGCTTCGCCGAGATCGAGGCCCTGTTCCAGCGGGCCGGGTACCACAAGCAACTGGACGTCGTCGGTTATCAGGGGTTGCTGTACGCCTTGTACGACCCGGGTCGTTGGGAGGCTGTCGACGTGTTGCGCTGGCTCAAGGAGTTCACCGAAGCGGCCGCCGCCGAGCCTGCGCCGGCCTGAGGCGGATTGCGGAATCGGCGCTAGGTTCGTTTCGTTCCCTGTTGGATAATGCGCGCCTGCATTGAGGGTTCGAATTTCGTATGTCCACATCAACATTTACCGCGGCCCGGCATCAGGCCAGCACCCTTCACCTGCCGCCCGGCGCCTGGCTGACGGTGCTCGACTGCCTGTGCGAGCGCTTCAGCGCCATCAGCCGCGAGCAGTGGCTGGACCGGATCGCCCGTGGTCGGGTGCTCGACGGCGAGGGCCGACCGATTTCAGTGGACTTGCCTTACAAGGAAGGGCTGCGGATCCATTACTTCCGCGAGGTGCCGGATGAGAAGCCGATTCCGGTGCAGGAGTCGATTCTCTATGTCGACGACCATCTGGTGGTGGTCGACAAGCCGCATTTCCTGCCGGTGATCCCGTCTGGCGGTTATGTCGAGCAGACCTTGCTGCGCCGCTTGATCCGGCGTCTGGACAATCCGCATCTGGTGCCGCTGCACCGCATCGACCGCCACACGGCGGGACTGGTGATCTTTTCCGCCGACCCGCAGAGCCGTTCGGCGTATCAATCGCTGTTCCCGACCCGGCAGATCGAAAAGCGCTATGAAGCGATTGCGCCGGCCTTGCCCCAGCTGAGCTTTCCGCTGGTGCACAAGAGCCGGCTGGTCGATGGCGTGCCTTTCTTCCGCACCCAGGAGGTCGAGGGCACCTGCAACTCGGAAACCCTCGTGCAGGTGCGGGAAAAGAACGGCGACCTGTGGCGCTACAGTCTTTTCCCGGTGACCGGCAAGAAGCATCAGTTGCGCGTGCACATGACGGCGTTGGGCGCGAGCATCTGCAACGATCCGTTCTATCCGCAGGTATCGGCCGACGCTGACGCCGAGGACGATTACGACAAGCCGCTCAAGTTGTTGGCTCAGGGATTGCGCTTCATCGACCCGGTCACGGGCCAGGAGCGCGAGTTCGAAAGCCGCATCACGTTGCAGTGGTGACCATTGCCGGGGATGTTTCCGGCAGGCATGAAAAAGCCCGCATGATGCGGGCTTTTCTGTATCCGGTGTCCGTGCAGAAGGCTTACAGCTCTTTGACGGTACGCACCTGATCCTTGTTGATGCGGGTCTGCTTGCCGTCCAGCTGTTCGAACTCGTAGAAGCCCGAGTCCTTGTCGTACTTGGGCGAGTCGACGGCCTGGATTTCGCGACCGTCATTCAGGGTGATCACGGTCGGCGAAGCGCAGCCGGCAAGCGTGGCCAGGCCCAGAGCGAGCATGAAAGTGGCGAGGGTCCGTTGAGTCATGTGTTTGTCTCCGAAGGGAAATTCTTTTGGTTACTGAGCTTGAGACGTATGCACGGCGTGCAAGTTCCTTGCTTGGCGTCAGTCTGACACAGTGTTATGTGCGCTTAACAGTTCGGGCGTGTTGAGATTGGCCAGCCGGGGATCGTTGTCCGGGCATTGCAGGGCAACGGCGCCGAGGTGGCGCATCACCCGGCCGGGACTGCGCTCACCCGCGTCCCAGGCGGCCTCGAAGGCGGACGAGAGGCTCACGGGGATCACGCACAGCAGGGGTTCCCAGTGCCCGTCATGGTGCAACATTAAAGGTTTGTCAGAATCCAGTGCGGCGGTTTCCCGCATGCCGTGCAGCAATGCCGCGTCAATGCCCGGCACATCGCAGGGCAACACCAACAGGTGCGGGTGGCGCGCGGCCTGCAGACCCGAACGGATGCCGGCCAGGGGGCCGGGAAAGCCGGTTTCGTCGTCCGTCACCAATTGGTCGGCGAATGGCGCATAGCGCTCCCGGTTGCGGTTGCAGGAGATGATCAGGTCGTCCGTCAGCGGGCGCACCTTGCGCTGCAGGTGAGCGATCAGGGGTTCGCCCAGCCACTCCACGAGCCCCTTGTCCTGGCCGCCCATGCGTTGACCGCGCCCGCCGGCCAGCAACAGGATGGAGCAGGGCGGCAATGGTGGGTTCGTGTTCATGGCGGCTCTCCGGTGGGGCAGAAAAAGGGGGCGCTGTGATATAACACCGGGCTGTTTCTCCTACAACTGGACGCGCCTATGAAAGCCAAGGCCGATGTACCTTTCGCACCGCTCAACATCGCGGTGCTGACTGTCAGCGATACCCGCACCCTGGAAACCGACACGTCAGGCCAGGTCTTCGTCGATCGGCTGACGGCGGCCGGCCATCGTCTGGCCGAGCGGGTGCTGCTCAAAGATGACCTGTACAAAATTCGCGCGCAAGTGGCCGGGTGGATCGCCGACGATGTCGTGCAGGTGGTGCTGATCACCGGGGGCACGGGCTTCACCGGTCGCGACAGCACCCCGGAGGCCGTCGCGTGCCTGCTCGACAAGCAGGTCGACGGGTTCGGCGAGCTGTTCCGTCAGATCTCGGTGGCGGACATCGGCACCTCCACCGTGCAGTCCCGGGCGCTGGCGGGCCTGGCCAATGGCACGCTGGTGTGCTGCCTGCCGGGGTCGACCAATGCGGTGCGCACCGGTTGGGACGGCATTCTCGCGGAGCAACTGGACGCACGGCACCGCCCGTGCAACTTCGTGCCTCACCTGAAACAGGCGGTGCCTTGTGAATCCCGCGGGTAAGCCGGGCAAGACCGGCAGCCTGATGCCCGTGGAAACGGCGTTGGCGCGATTGCTGGACATGGCCGAAGCCGCACCGATCGTCGAGCGCGAGCATTTGCCGTTGGCGCAGCTGGAGGGGCGGGTGTTGGCCGTCGATCTGGTGTCGACGCTGGATCTGCCGCCCTGGCCCAACAGCGCCATGGACGGTTACGCCCTGAACCTGAGCGACTGGACAGGGCAGCCCCTGCCGGTCAGTCAGAAGGTGTTCGCGGGGCAGGCGCCCGCCCCCTTGCAGCCCGGCACCTGCGCACGGATCTTCACCGGGGCTCCCGTGCCGGCCGGTGCCGATTGCGTGGAGATGCAGGAAAACAGCGAGGTCCAG
Source organism: Pseudomonas ekonensis (assembly GCF_019145435.1). Classification (NCBI taxonomy): domain Bacteria; kingdom Pseudomonadati; phylum Pseudomonadota; class Gammaproteobacteria; order Pseudomonadales; family Pseudomonadaceae; genus Pseudomonas; species Pseudomonas ekonensis. The sequence continues at coordinate 1,255,507 of NZ_JAHSTS010000001.1, forward strand.
GCCGACGGGCGCGTGCGTTTCCTCGAACCCCTGGTGGCCGGGCAGAACATCCGGCCCCAAGGCCAGGAAACCACTGCTGGCGAGTTGATCCTCACGGCAGGAACCCGCCTCGGGCCGATTGAGCAGGGCCTCGCCGCGTCCTTGGGGTGTGCCGGGCTGGATGTCGTGCGCAAGGTGCGTGTCGCCGTGGTGTCGACGGGGGACGAGCTGATCGAACCTGGCCAGCCTCTGGGGCCGGGGCAGATCTACAACAGCAACCGGGTACTGCTGTGCAGTTGGTTGCAGCGCATGGGTTGCGAGGTGATCGATGCCGGCATTCTTCCGGACGACCTCGATGCCACCCGCGTGCGTCTGGGGCAGTTGCAGGATGTCGATCTGATTCTGTCCACGGGCGGGGTCTCGGTGGGGGAGGCTGATTTCCTTGGGGTCGCCTTGAGGGAAGAGGGTGAACTGGCGCTGTGGAAGCTGGCGATCAAACCTGGAAAACCGCTGACGTTTGGCCATTTCCGGGGCGTGCCCGTGATTGGCCTGCCCGGAAACCCGGCCTCGACGCTGGTGACGTTTGCCTTGCTGGCGCGGCCCTACATCTTGCGGCGCCAAGGCGTTCAGGATGTCACACCCTTGAAGTTCCGGGTGCCCGCACGGTTCGACTGGCCTCAGGCCGGTAACCGCCGCGAGTATCTGCGTGGCCGCCTCGATCAGGGCGGTGCCATCATTTACCGCAACCAGAGCTCAGGCGTTTTGCGCAGTGCGGCGTGGGCCGAAGGGCTCGTGGAGGTCATGGAAGGACGCACCCTGTCCAAGGGAGACGAAGTGTCCTTCATCCCCCTGAGCGAGCTGTTGGCCTGATCTTTCCGGGTGGGTGCGAAGTCGCAGGCAAGGCTTGGCACTCACCCGGACATCAAAGGGCTCAGCAGCGATACGAGCTGGTCGAACCGGCTGTTGGCCACCCATCCCAGCATCCCTAGCACAACCGCTGTCGCTCCCGCGGAATAGGCCAATCGATGCTTGATGGATTTGACGTCATCACGGATCTCGTCCATGTCCCGGCGGATGTATTTGAGGTGGGTTTCCAGTTCGACGACGCGTGGTTCCATTTCGGCCTCTCCGGTTTTCCTGTCGTTGGTCTTTTGTTCGCTCTGCTGACCGGGTCGATTCTCGGTGAGGGAGGAAACAGGGCTCAACGGCATTCTGGCTTCATGGCTCAACATGACAGTGCCCGCCTTCTGCCTGGTTCTCGCCTGCGCAACCGTTGAGGTTGCCCAACCCTTCAAGCGCCCATGAGGTGTCTACGCTCATTTCATGCACATCCTTGTGTTGTGGTCAGATGGTGATTGATACCGCCTGCACACGGTCTCCCATTGCCGGAATCAGGTCAATTGAGCCGATTCCTCAGGTTTTGTAAGAAAGATCTTTGTGCTGTAGGACGGGAACGGTGAGCTTCCCGGCCCGCCGAACGCATTCGAGATTTTTTGCCGTCAATGATGGTCAACATGGCCTGTACCGTCTCTGTCCTGAGGGAAACTGGCATGAGTGAACGCAAGGCGCTTTTGATATTGCATGGCAAACAGGCACTCAACGAGCAGGTGCGTGCCGCCGTAGAAGGCAGGCGCAAGGACGGCTGGACGCTGGCGGTGCGCCTGACGTGGGAAGCCGGCGATGCGCGGCGGATCGTGGAGGAGGCGCTGGAGGCCGGCTACCCGCAGATCATCGCAGGCGGAGGGGACGGCACCTTGCGCGATGTGGCGCAGGCATTGGCGAACCACGGGCGCAAGGCCAGCCTGGTCCTGCTTCCGCTGGGCACCGCCAATGACTTTTCCCGTGCCGCCGGCATTCCGTTGGAAGTGCCGCAGGCCTTGGCTTTGCTGGATGCGCCGGCGTGTGACATCGACCTGGGCGAAGTGGGGGGGCAGGTGTTCCTCAACATGGCCACCGGCGGCTTCGGCAGCCAGGTGACCGCCAATACGTCGGAAGACTTGAAGAAGGTGCTCGGCGGCGCCGCTTACCTGTTCACCGGACTGTCGCGGTTCAGTGAGCTGCATGCCGCCTACGGCGAACTGCACGGGCCGGATTTCTGCTGGAGCGGCGACCTGCTGGCGCTGGGCATCGGCAACGGCCGGCAGGCTGGCGGCGGGCATGTGCTGTGCCCGCAGGCGGTGGTCGACGACGGACTGCTGGACATCGGCATCCTGCCGGCGCCGCAAGAGGTGGTGGGCACGCTGAAGACGTTGCTCAGCGATGGTTTCGGTCTGGACAACCTGTTCGTCAGGGCCCGCCTGCCCTGGGTCGAGATCAAGGTCGCCGAGGGGCTGTGCATCAACCTCGACGGCGAGCCGCTGGAGGGCGACAACCTGCGGTTCGAGGCGCGCCCCGGTGCGTTGCGGGTGCACCTGCCGCAGGACTCGCCCTTGCTGGGCGGTACGGGGGTCAGTCGTCCAGGCTGATGATCTGCTCGCGCACCGCGAACAGCACCAGGCCGGCCACGTCGTAGATCTGCAGGCGTTTCATGATCTGTGAGCGGTGGGTCTCCACGGTCTTGATGCTCAGCCCCAGACCGTTGGCTATCTCCCGGGTGGACTTGCCCCTCACGATCAGTCGCAGGATCTCCAGCTGGCGTGCCGTCAGGTTGTGGGTGTCGGTCGTCTCGGGCTGGCTTTTCTGGGTGCGGATCAGCGCCTGGTTGATCACCGTGTGGGCGATGGCCGGGCTCAGGTAGCGCTCGTTGTTGCGCAGGGCCTCCAAGGCATGTTCCAGCTCGGTGGCGGTGGTGTCCTTGAGCAGGTAGCCGTGGGCGCCGGACTCCAGCGCCTGCATGATCAACGCAGGATCGGTGTGCATCGACAGGATCAGCACCTTGCTTTGCGGGCGCACCCGCTTGAGCTGCTGCAAGGCTTCCAGGCCGCCGGTCTCCTTCATCGAGATGTCCAGCAGCACGATGTCCGGAATCAGCCGTTCGACGAGTTCGAGCAGCTGCGAGCCGTCGCTGGCCTCGCCGATGACGGCGTAGCCGGGAATGTCGAGCACCAGAGCGCGCACGCCGGCCCTGATCAGCGAGTGGTCATCCACCAGGAGTAAGTTACAAGTCAACGCAAAACCTTATGGGTGCTGGCCCGCTCAAGCGCGCGGGGCGCCCAGGGGAAAAGTGCTTCGATTTGAGTGCCTTTGCCTGGCTCGCTGGTGACGGTCAGTTTGCCGCCCAGCTGTTCGATCCGTTCGGACATGCCCGCCATGCCACGCTGCCCTTCGCGGCCGGGGTTCTGCGCCGGCGAAAACCCTTGGCCGTCATCGTTGATCATCAGGGTGAGGCCTTGGGGCAAGCGCTGGATGCGGATCAGCAGGTTGCTGGCGTTCGCATGGCGCAGGATGTTGGTCACGGCTTCCTGGGTGATGCGGAACGCGGCCACCGCCATTTCCTCGGGAATGCCGTTCAGGCGCTGCTGGCAGTCCAGGCTCCAGTGAATGGCCGTGCTGCCCAGGGTTTTGAGCAAGTGGGCGCGCAGACTGGCTTCCAGGCCCAGGCTGGTCAATTGCCGCGGGTTGAGGATGGCCGACACGTCCCGCACTTTGTTCAGGGTCTCTTCGAGGGTGTCGCACAGCGCCGAGCAGGAAGTCTGCAGGTCGTCCGGCAGGCGCCGCTTGAGCCATTCGCTCTGCAGTTTGGCGGCGGTCAGCAATTGGCCGATGTCGTCGTGCAGTTCCCGGCTGAGGCGATGGCGCTCGTTTTCCTGGACTTCCAGCAAGCGGTCGGCCAGTTCCTGGGGCTGAAACTTGATCGACTTGCGCGATAGCCGGTACTGCACCGCCACGCAACCGGCGGCCGCGACATTGACCAGCAGCAGGCCGAGGGACATCGGGGCCGACAAGCCATAGGTCAGCGCGCAGCCCGCCGCAGAGCAAATGCACAGCGTCAGGGTGAACCGGCGTGCGTTTTCCCGGGAGGGCGGCCATGTGGTGATTGACTTGAGGCTGGCGTGCATAGCGGATGGAGCCAATGGATGATCGCTGCGGGCAGACCGGCCATGGGGGCTGGCGGATCTCTGTCTTAAAATATTGCCGTTCGGTTCAATGCTTCAACGTGGCGACCGGGTGAAAGTGATCGTTAACTTCGGTCTATGTTGCGGTGGGAGTCACCGTGCCATTAATTGAAAGCAACTAGCGGGCGGCATAATACCACTTCGGATACCGTTGGTCGCGTTTGCGATATATGTCCAGCAGGTCAGAAAACATGCTTTGTTGGACGCCTGTTCCATAAGGGAAAAGTTGATATTCAAGACTCGATAGATATCGGCTTTTCCTGAAGTTTCATGTACAGGCAATCCCCGATATCGACAAGGAAAGTGTTGTCGGGCGGCGATTATTGTTTTTGTGGATTTGTCGCTGGTAGATATGCAAATGGTCTGAATGCGACCTGCGCATGGGCACGTCAGGCGGGCGGCGTGCGCCTGCACGTCAGGGTCAGCGGCCGATGAGGGCCTGTCGCTCCGGGTAACCGACAAGGGTCATCGGCTTGGCGCCGAGGGGCGACTGAAAGCACGGCTGGCCGACTTGAAACGCGAAGGCTTCGATCAGCGACGTCTGTTCGCTTTCATCGAGGCCCAGTTGGCCGGTGTGCTGATCGACCAGCTCCAGTTGCCAGGCCATCAGGGTGAAGCAGTCTTGCAGGGCGCCCAGCGCCTCGGCGTGCAGGTTGACCTGTTCCAGCGTCTGGTTGAGCAGCCGGTGAAGGGTCAGCGAAAACTCGGAGATCGCCTTGAGCGCCAGGTCGTTGGCCTTGTGCGCCAGCTTGAGGAGCGTGCGGAGCATGCAGTCGATGGCGTCCCGGTCGTTGCTGATCAGTTGCAGATGGCTGAGGCATTCTTCGGACTTGGCCAGGAGCGTTTCGGCCTCGACAAGAAATTCGGGGAACCGCTGCGCCCACTCTTTACGGTCGATCGGCATGCTTATCTCCGCAACGTCATGTCTGATGAGCGAATGTCGTGTGTGCCGCCGATCATGGACCGTCGTGAGGCCGCACCCCGGTGCGCCTGGGTAGGGGCTGGGGATTTTGGGAGGGTGGTGAACCACTGACCTGCGATCGCACACAAAAGCCTGACTCCGTTCATGCAATGAGAATGGCGTCACATTAATGGCTATTGGATACTGCGAACATCAGGTTGGGCCTGATTGTTACTAGGGGATTCCCTTAGGCACGGGAACCTGGCACGAAAAACGAGGTCGCGCCGGTGGGACTTCAGCAGATGAAAACTCGGGGCCAGTAAACCATGATGTTAATGTGACATCAATGCTTTGACGTGGCATTTTGCAGTCTTGCGGCGTGGGATCAAGATCCGGCCCATGCAGCCGATAACCCCTTTTAGTAGTGAATTCATCAGAACAAGCCCAGGAGTCATTGATGGCCGGCATTCTCGACACGGTAGACCAACGCACGCAACTGGTGGGTGAGAATCGCCTGGAAATTCTCATGTTTCGGCTGGCCGGGCGCCAATTGTTCGCGATCAACGTATTCAAGGTGCAGGAAGTCCTGCAACTGCCCAAGCTGACCCTGATGCCCCAGCGTCACCCGTTCGTCTGCGGCGTGGTCAACCTGCGCGGCCAGACCCTGCCGGTGATCGACCTGTCCCAGGCCATCGGCATGCGCCCGCTGGTGCCGGGCCCGAACAGCACCATCATCGTCACCGAATACAACCGTTCGGTGCAGGCGTTCCTGGTGGGCGGCGTAGACCGCATCGTCAACATGAACTGGGAAGCCATCCTGCCGCCGCCGACCAGCGCCGGCCGCCAACACTACCTGACCGCGATCAGCAAGGTCGACGATCAGTTGGTGGAAATCATCGACGTCGAAAAGGTGCTGGCCGAAATCGTGCCGTACAACGCCAAAGTGTCGCGGGACAAGCTCGACGATCCGGTGCTGGAGCGTGCACGGGGTCGCGAAGTGCTGCTGGTGGACGACTCCAACGTCGCCCTGTCGCAGTTGCGCGACACCCTCGGCCAGCTGGGCGTGAAGATGCACATCGCCAGCGACGGCCTCAAGGCCCTGAACCTGCTCAAGTCCTGGGCCGACAGCGGCGCGAACATGACCGACAAACTGCTGATGGTCTTCACCGACGCGGAAATGCCGGAGATGGACGGCTACCGCCTGACCACCGAAATCCGCAACGACCCGCGCCTGCGTGGCCTGTATGTGGTGCTGCACACCTCGCTGTCCGGCAGCTTCAACGATTCGATGGTGAAGAAGGTGGGCTGCGACAACTTCCTCTCCAAGTTCCAGCCGGACAAGCTGGTCGACGTGGTGCGCCAACGGCTGATGCTCGACGAAGTGCAGGCCTGATCACGGGCGGGTTCTGCGTCGCCGCATGGGGGCTTTGATTCAGCGGCCGGCTCGTATAGGGTGGCGTTCTTTACCCTCCAGGGAGTTGGCCATGCTGCGTCTGAGCGCGCTTTACCGTTACCCGTTGAAATCCGGCAAGGCCGAGATCCTGCAAGGGATCGGCCTGGACAAGCTGGGGCTTGAAGGGGATCGACGCTGGATGCTGGTGGACGAGCCCAGCGGACGTTTCCTCACCCAGAGGGCCGAAGCGAAGATGAGCCAACTGTCGGCGCTGTGGAATCCCGCAGGTGGCCTGACCCTCAGCGCTGCGGGCCTTGGAGCCATCGATGTCGCCGTGCCAGGCGATGCGGCCGAGCTGCGCGGCGTGACCATCTGGCGCGACACCTTGCGCGTGCCGGACGCCGGCGATGAGGCGGCCCGCTGGGTCAGCGATTTCATCGGCAAACCGACGCGGCTGGTGCAAGTGCCCCTGGACCGCGCCCGCATCACCCAGGCCGGCTACGGCAAGGATGACGACCAGGTGGCGTTCGCCGACGGTTTCCCGCTGTTGCTGATCGGTGAGGCCTCGTTGCAGCACCTGTCGCAAGAGGTCGGGCGTCCGCTGGAAATGCTGCGCTTTCGGCCCAACCTGGTGATCGAGGGCAGCGAGGCCTATGCCGAGGACGGCTGGAAGCGGATCCGCATCGGCGAGGTGGAGTTTCGCGTGGTCAAGTCCTGCTCGCGCTGCATCCTGACGACGATCGACCCCAAGACCGGCGAGCGCAGCGCCGACCGCGAACCGCTGGCGACCCTGCAGAAGACCCGTGCCCAGGCCGACGGCGCGATGTTCGGGCAGAACCTGGTGAACGACGGCAACGGCCGGTTGGAAGTCGGCATGCCGGTGGAAATCCTCGAGTAACCGATCCCTGAACAAAAATGCCCGTGTCCTTGGACACGGGCATTTTTGTTTGTGGCGCGATCCGTCGGATCAGCCGCGGTATTCGCACAGGTAGGCGGTGTCGACGGCCACTTTCAGCTGGAACTTGCTGTTGGCCGGTACGTTGAACTGGCTGCCGGCGGCGAAGGTTTCCCACTCGTTGCTGTCCGGCAGCTTGACGGTCAGCGCACCCGACACCACGTGCATGATTTCGCGCTGGGCCGTGCCGAATTCGTATTCGCCCGGAGCCATGACGCCGATGGTCGCGGGGCCTTCAGCGGTGCCGAACGCGATCGATTTGACGGTGCCGTCGAAGTACTCGTTGACTTTGAACATGGGCGATTCCTCGAAAAGGGTCAAAAAGGGCCGGCCAGTATGCACAAGGCATCCGGCGCCGTCATCTGTCTAAAGCGGCAGCACCAGCGGCAGCAAACGGGCGGTGTTGCGGGCGTCTTCCAGGGCCCGGTGCTGCTGGCCGCTGAACTGCAGGCCGGCCAGTTGCAGGGCGCCGTTGAGCCCCAGGGGCCGCTCCAGGCGCCGGGCCTTGGCGAAGCGTTGCTTGAGGTTCATGTGCGGCACCTGGCTCAGGGCGCTGTCGAGCTGCAGGCGCTGCCATTCCTGGAGCAACTGCTTGCGGTCGTAGTCGCCCCAGCTGGCCCATCCTTCCAGGCGCGTGCGGTGCTGGCCGAGCCAGCGTTCGAAGGCCGGCCAGACCTCGCTCAAGGTCTGCGCCGAATCGATGTTGGCCTGGGTGATGTGGGTGAGTTCGCGGCAGAACGGCGTCAGCAAGGGCCGGCGCAGCGGTTTGACGAAGCGCTGGAAGTGATCGCGCTCGCGGCCGGCGCGGTCGACCAGGGTGGCGCCGATCTCGATGATCTCCATTTCCGTAACCGGCCAGCCACCCTCGTCGGTGGTGGCTTCCAGATCAATGACCAGCCAATGGGGCATCGCAGGGTTCCTGATGTGTACGTTCCGATAGTTCAGAGCGTAGCCAAACCCTGCGGATGCGCCTGGCGACTCACTCGACCTGCAGCAGAACCTGACGATTCTTCACCTGATCGCCGACCTTGACCTGCACCCGCTTGAGCACGCCGTCGATGCCGGCCTTGAGCGGGTGCTCCATTTTCATCGCCTCCAGCACCACCAGCAGCTGCCCTTTGCTGACCGGGCTGCCTTCGCTGACGAGCACGTCGACGATGGCGCCGTCCATGGGCGCCTTCAGCGTGCCGGAACCGACGCTGGTCTGACTGTCGATCACCGCATGAGTTCGATCCGCAAGGCTCAGGCTGCCGCCGTCGGCGAACAGCCAGAGCCGGTCGTCCTCCAGGCGATAGGCATGGCGCTGGCGCAGGCCGTCGATCTGCAGGGTCACGTGGCGTTCGTCCTGTTCGACGAGCACCAGCCCGAGGCGGCGTCCGGGCGTCTCGACCTCAAACCGGCCGCCGGGGCCGGCCAGCAGTTGCACGTTCCAGGTCTGTTCCTCCAGGCCGAGCCGGTAGCCGACCGGCACGCCCGCGTTGTTGCGCCAATCGGCCAGTGCCGGGCGATGCGCCTGGGCGCTGCGCCGGTGGAACAGCACGGTGGCGATGGCCAGTTCCTCGGCGCCTGGCGCCTGCGGCCGCAGGCAGGGGTGATCGGTGAAGTGCCGGGGGATGAATCCGGTGTCGAAACGGCCGTCGATGAACTGCGGGTGCTGCAGCAGGCCGGCCAGCAGGCGCTGGTTGCTTTGCACGCCGAGCAGCACGCTGTCCTGCACCGCCCGCAGAAGTTTGCGCCGCGCCTCTTCCCGAGTGGCGCCATGGGCGATCAGTTTGCCGAGCATCGGGTCGTAGAAAGGGCTGACGAAGCGGTTTTCCGTCAGGCCGTGATCGATGCGCGCACCGTGCCCCAGCGCCGGCTCCCAGGCCAGGATGCGTCCGGTCTGCGGCAGAAAGCCCTGTGCCGGGTCTTCGGCATACAGGCGCACCTCCATCGCATGGCCGTCGAGCCGCACCTGCTCCTGGGTCAGCGGCAGCGGCCGGCCCTCGGCGACCGCCAGTTGCCAGGCCACCAGATCCTGTCCGGTGATGAGTTCGGTCACCGGGTGCTCGACCTGCAGCCGGGTGTTCATCTCCAGAAAGTAGAAGCGTCCCTGATTGTCGAGCAGAAACTCCACGGTGCCGGCCCCCACGTAGTTGACGGCGCGCCCGGCCTTGATCGCCGCCGCGCCCATGGCTTCGCGCAGGGCCGGGGTCATCACCGGGCAAGGGGCTTCTTCGATGACCTTCTGATGGCGGCGCTGGACCGAGCAGTCGCGTTCCCCCAGGTGGATCAGGTGGCCGTGGCGGTCACCGAACACCTGGAACTCGACGTGGCGCGGTTCCACCAGCGCCTGTTCCAGGATCAGCTCGTCGCTGCCGAAGGCGTTGAGCGCTTCGGAGCGGGCGGTACGCAGTTGCGCGGGCAGCGCTTGCGCGTCCTCCACCAGGCGCATGCCGCGTCCGCCGCCGCCGGCGCTGGCCTTGATCATCAGCGGATAGCCGATGCGCTCGGCTTCGCGCAGCAACGTCGCGTCGTCCTGTTCCGCGCCTTGGTAGCCGGCGACGCAGGGGACGCCGGCGGCGAGCATGGCGATTTTCGAGCGGCGCTTGCTGCCCATCAGCTCGATGGCGTCGGCATCCGGGCCGATGAAGGTCAGGCCGGCCTGTTCGCAGGCCCGGGCGAAGTCGGCGTTCTCCGAGAGGAAGCCGTAGCCGGGATGCACCGCATCGGCGCCGCTGCGCCGTGCCGCGTCGAGGATCGCGGGGATGTTCAGGTAGGACTGCTGCACCGGCGCAGCACCGATATGCACGGCCTGGTCGGCCATCTGCACATGCAGGGCGTCGGCGTCGGCATCGCTGAACACCGCCACCGTGCGATAGCCGAGGGACTGGGCAGTGCGCTGGATCCGGCAGGCGATCTCGCCGCGGTTGGCGATCAGGATCTTGTGGAGGACGGGCATGGCGGTTTTCCCTGGAATGTCGCGTTGGATGGGCGGGCCTCATCGCGGGCAGGCTCGCTCCCACATGGGGTTGCGGTGCAGGTCGGCACGGCGGGAGCGCGGTTCAAGGGGCCCACTTCGGCTTGCGCTTTTGCACGAAGGCCAGCGTGCCTTCGGTGCCCTCGGCGCCGGTCACCGCCTCGCTGAACCATTGCGCCGCTTCGTCCAGCAGCTCGGCGCAAGGTTGCCCGGCGCTGGCCAGCAATAGTCTTTTGGTCATGGCGTTGGCTTCCGGGGCGCAGCACAGCACATGCTCGAGCACTTCATCCAGGCGCTCGGCCAGGGCCTGCGGATCCTGCTCGACAAAATGAACCAGGCCCATGCGCCGGGCCTGGTGGCCGTCGAAGCGGGCGGCGGTCAGGGCCAGGCGCCGGGCTTCGGTGAGGCCGATGCGCTGCACCACGAACGGTGCGATCTGCGCCGGCAGCAGGCCGAGGCCGGTTTCCGGCAGGCCGAACCGGGCCTGATGGTCGGCCATGGCGATGTCGCTGACGCAGGCCAGGCCGAACCCGCCGCCCAGCACGGCGCCTTGCAGCACGGTGATCAGCACTTGCGGTACGTGCTGCGCCTCTTGCAGCAGGGCGCCGAACGCACGGTTCAGGTCGCGGTAGGCCGGGCCGCCTTGTGCTCGGGCGTTGGCCATGTCCTTGATGTCGCCGCCGGCGCAGAAATGGCCGCCGGCGCCGCTGAGCACGATCGCCCGCACGCTGCGGTCGTCCCGCACCGCCGCCAGCGCGGCGCGCAGTTCGGCGACCATCTGCAGGCTCATGGCATTGCGGCTGTCGGGGCGGTTGAGGGTGATGTGCAGCACGCCGTTGTGCGGCTCCAGCAACAGCGTCGTGCAATCGGGCAGGGCGCTCATGGGCGTTTCCCCGGCAGGATGCCCATCAGCTTGCAGATGATCCCCAGCATGATCTCGTCGGCGCCGCCGCCGATGGACACCAGCCGCACGTCGCGGTAGGCGCGGGCCACCGGGTTGTCCCACATGTAGCCCATGCCGCCCCAGTATTGCAGGCAGCCGTCGCTGACCTCGCGCCCGAGGCGCCCGGCCTTGAGCTTGGCCATCGAGGCCAGGCGGGTGACGTCCTGGCCTTTGACGTACTGTTCGGTGGCCTGGTAGACCAGTGCCCGCAGGCATTCGATTTCGGTCTGCAGTTCAGCGAGGCGGAAGTGGATCACCTGGTTGTCGATCAGCGCGTTGCCGAAGGTCTTGCGTTCCTTGCAGTACTCGATGGTGCTGTCGATGCAGTACTCCAGCCCCTTGATCATGTTCGCCGCGCCGAACAGCCGTTCTTCCTGGAACTGCAGCATCTGCATCATGAACCCGGCGCCTTCGTGGCCGATGCGGTTGCGCTGCGGCACGCGCACGTCGTCGAAGAACACCTGGGCGGTCTCCGAGCTGCGCATGCCGAGCTTGTCCAGGTGCGGGCTGAGGCTGATGCCGGGCGTGTCCATCGGCACCATGATCAGGGATTTGTTGACGTGGGGCTTGTCGTCCGAGGTGTTGGCCAGCAGGCAGATGAAGTCGGCGCTCGGCGAGTTGGTGATCCACATTTTGCTGCCGTTGATCACGTAATCGTCGCCGTCCTTGCGGGCGGTGGTCTTGAGCCCGGCGACATCGGAACCGGCGCCGACCTCCGAGACGCCGATGCAGCCCACCTGTTCGCCGCTGATGGCCGGGCGCAGGAACTGTTCGCGCAGCTCATCGGAGCCGAAGCGGGCCAGGGCCGGGGTGCACATGTCGGTCTGCACGCCGATGGACATCGGGATGCCGCCGCAATGGATGGTGCCGAACTCTTCGGCGGCGACGATCGAGTAGCTGTAGTCCAGGCCCATGCCGCCGAACTTCTCCGGCTTGGAGATGCCCAGCAGGCCCAGCTCGCCGGCCTTGCGGAAGATCTCGTGGATCGGGAAGCGTCCGGCCCTTTCCCATTCCTCGACGTGGGGGTTGATCTCGTGTTCGACGAACTGGCGCACGGTGCGGCGTAGGGCTTCGTGTTCCGGGGTGAAGATCATTGTTGTTGTTCTCCTCAGGATCCGTTGGGGGTCAGAACCGGCTGACGCCAAAGCTGTTGGGCTGCAACGTGCGGATGTCGGCCTCGTGGCAGATGTCCAGCAGGTAGCCGAGCAGGATGCGGGTGTCGCGGGGGTCGATCAGGCCGTCGTCCCACAGGTTGGCGCTGCCGTAGAGGGCGGTGGACTGGCTGTCGAGCTTCTGCGCGGTGGCCTGTTCGAGCATGTCGAGCATTTTCGGGTCGGGCTCCAGGCCGTCCTTGAGCTGCCGGGCTTCGGTGACGATGCGCAGCACCTTGCCGGCCTGGGCGCCGCCCATCACCGCGGTGCGGCTGTTGGGCCAGGCGAAGATGAAGCGCGGGTCGAGGCCGCGCCCGCACATCGCATAGTTGCCGGCGCCGTAGGAGCCGCCGACCACGAGGGTCAGCTTCGGCACCCGCGCGTTGGCCACGGCCTGGATCAGCTTGGAGCCGTGCTTGATCACGCCGCGCTGTTCCGACTCGGTGCCGACCATGAAGCCGGTGGTGTTGTGGAGGAACAGCAGCGGCGTGCGGCTCTGGTCGCACAGTTGAATGAACTGCGCCGCCTTGCTCGCGCCGTCGGGGGTGATCGGGCCGTTGTTGCCGATGAAGCCGCAGGCCCGGCCCTGGATCTTCAGGTGGCCGCAGACCGTCTGTTGGTCGAATTCGCCCTTGAACTCGAGCAAACGCGATTCGTCGGCGATCCGCGCAATGATCTCGCGTACGTCATAGGGCTTCTTCGGGTCGTCCGGGATCAGCCCGAGCAGTTCGTCGATGGGGTAGAGCGGTTCCTTGTACGGCGGCGCGGGCCGCCACGGCAGCTGTTCGTTCCAGTTCAGCAGGCTGACGATCTCGCGCACCTGACGGATGCCGTCGGCGTCGTTTTCGGCCAGGTATTCGGCGGTGCCCGCCACCTGAGCGTGCATTTCGGCGCCGCCCAGCTCCTCGTCCGTGGCCACTTCGCCGGTCGCGGCCTTGAGCAGCGGAGGGCCGGCGAGAAACAGCTTGGCCTTGCCCCGCACCACCACCACGTAATCCGACAGCCCCGGCTGGTAGGCGCCGCCGGCGGTGGCCGAGCCGTGCACCACGGTGATCTGCGGCAGGCCCATGGCCGACATCCGCGCCTGGTTGGCGAAACTGCGCGCGCCTTCGACGAAAATCTCCGCCGCGTAGTTGAGGTTGGCGCCGCCGCTTTCGGCGAGGGTGATCACCGGCAGTTTGTTTTCCTGGGCGATCTGTTGCAGGCGCAGGGATTTCTTCAGGCCGGAAGGGGAGATGGTGCCGCCCTTGATCGCGCTGTTGTTGGCCACCACCAGCACCCGCACGCCGGACACCTGGCCGATCCCGGCGATCAGGCCGCCGCCGGCGGCGCTGCCGTCCTTGTCGTCATGCAGCTTGTAGCCGGCCAGGCTGGCCAGTTCGAGGAAGGGCGAGCCGGGGTCGAGCAGCAGGTTGAGGCGTTCGCGGGGCAGCAACTGGCCGCGCTTGTCGAATTTCGGCTTGGCTTCGGCGGCCTTGTCCAGCAGGTTGCGTTCGAGCTGCTGCACGTGCTCGACGGCGGCCAGCATCGCGGTGCGGTTGCGGGCGAAGGCTTCGCTGTGAGGGTCGAGAAGGGACTGAATGGACGGCATGGCTTATTCCTTGTCCTTGAGCACGTCGGGCAGGCAGGCGCGGTGGAAGCCGTTGAACGGTTCGCTGTGGCTTGCCTTGTGCAGCGGCCAGGCGCGGTTGCCGAGGCTGGCGGCGCCGTCGATGCGCACGGTGCTGCCGCTGATGAACGCGGCGGCCGGGCTCAACAGGAACACGATCGCGGCGCTGACCTCGGATTCGGTGCCGATGCGTTTGAGCGGCACGTGTTCGCGCAGGGTCGGGATCACGGCCTTGAACGCACCTTCATAGGTGTCCATGCCGCTGGAGGCGATCCAGCCCGGCGCCACGGCGTTGACCCGCACGCCGGCGCAGCCCCATTCGAAGGCGGCGGTCTTGGTGAAGTTCTCCATGCCCGAACGCGCAGCGCCGGAATGGCCCATGCCGGGCATGCCGCCCCACATGTCGGCGAGCATGTTGACGATGCTGCCGCCGTGTTTGCCCATCGACTGGTTGAACACTTCCCGGGCCATCAGGAAGCCGCCGACCAGGTTGGTGCGCAGCACGGTCTCAAAGCCTTTCTGACTGATCGAAGCCAGCGGCGACGGGTACTGGCCGCCGGCGTTGTTGACCAGGCCGTGGACCGGCCCATGCTCGCGGATGATTTCGCCGACCGTCGCCTTCACGGCTTCTTCGTCGCGGATGTCGCAGGCTTTCCAGTGCGCGCGGCCGCCGTCCTCGGCGATTTCGGCGGCAACCTTCTGCAGCTTTTCGGGCTTGCGTCCGACCAGCAGCACCGTGGCCCCGAGCGCGGCCAGCTCATGGGCCGTGCAGCGGCCGATGCCGCTGCCGCCGCCGGTGACGATGACCGTCTGGCCGTCGAACAGCCCGGCGTTGAATATCGATCGGTAAGCCATGGCGCCATCCTTTATTCGAATTGTTCGGCGATGCTTTGCGGCACCGGGATCTGGATCTCCAGCAGTTGCTGGGCGAAGGCCTTGCCTTGCGGGTCGATCCGCAGGCTGGCCACGCCACCGCCGCCCAGGGCGTTCTCCAGCAGAAAGTTCAGGCTGTGGGTGCCGGGCAGGTACCAGCGTGCGACCCGCCCGTGGACCGGGTCGAGGACATGGCCCATCCAGTCCACCACCACTGCCGGGGTCAGCGCTTCGGCGATCCACGGCAGGTATTCGGGACGGCGCGGCATCACGCCGATGTTGCTGTGGTCGCCCTTGTCGCCTGCGCGCGCCACGGCCAGTTTCACCAGCGGCACGCTGGCGTCGGCGCGGCCCTGGGGCCTTGGCGGTTCGTGGGGTACGGGCAAGTCATCGCTGCTGAAGGTGGCCGGGGGAGGCAATGCGCAGAGATGGCGTTCGCCGGCGATGTCGACCTGCAGGGTGCAGGCGGCCTTGTCGATCAGGAACGAGAACAACCGGATCAGTGGGTACACCGTCGGCCGTCCGCCGACGATACCGGTCAGCCCCGGCGCCATGCCGGTGGCGGCCTGGGCGATTTCCCGGGAGAACAGCACCAGCGCCTGCTTGTTCGGGTGGCGCACCGCGAGCTTGATCACCACTTCGCGGCTGTCGCGGCGCCGGCCGTGGGGGCCGTAGGTGGCTTCGCTGCCCAGCAGTTCGACGTTGACTTCGCTGTAGGGGCCCCAGCCGCGCTGCTCCAGCATCTGCGTGGTCTTGTCGATGATCGCCTGGCTGACGCGCCGCGCCTTGTCCACCGCATCGAGGCCGGCGATCAGACAACTGGCGGTGCAGCGGAAACCGTCCGGATACGTCGCGCTGACCTTGTACTTGCCGCTGGGCGGCAGGCCCTTGGCGCCGTGCACCCGCACGGCGTTCTTGCCGTGTTGCTGGAGTTTGACCTGGGTGAAGTCGCAGATCACATCGGGCAACAGATAGGCCTGCGGATCGCCGATCTCGTACAGCATCTGTTCGCCGACGGTCAGCGGCGTCACCAGCCCGCCCGAGCCTTCGGGCTTGCTGACGGTGAACTGGCCGTCGGCGCTGACCTCGACGATCGGAAAGCCGATGTGCTCGTAGTCCGGCACCTCGCGCCAGTCGGTGAAGTTGCCGCCGGTGCACTGGGCGCCGCATTCGATGATGTGCCCGGCGAGGGCGGCCTGGGCCAGCCGGTCGTAGTCGTGCCACGACCAGCCGAACCCGTGCACCAGCGCCGCGCTGACCACGGCGCTGTCGACCACCCGTCCGGTGATGACGATGTCGGCGCCCAGGCGCAGGGCCTCGACGATGCCCGGCGCGCCGAGGTAAGCATTGGTCGAGACGCACAGGGGCGGCAGCGGGGCGCCGCTGAACATCTCGGTGATGCCTTGGGCGCCGAGCCCTTTGAACTGCGGTTGCAGGTCATCGCCCAGCAGCACGGCGATCTTCAGGTTCACGCCGGCCCGGTCGCAGGCGGCCTGCAGCGCGGCGGCGCATGCGGTGGGGTTGACCCCGCCGGCGTTGCTGATGACGCGGATGCGCTGCTGCGCCAACTGCGGCAAGAGCGGGGTGAGGATATCGATGAAGTCGCCGGCGAATCCGGCCTGGGGGTCTTTCAGGCGGGCGCCGGCCATGATGGACATGGTGATTTCGGCCAGGTAATCGAACACCAGGTAGTCCAGGCGTCCGCCCTTGACCAGTTGCTCGGCGGCGGTCGAGGTGTCGCCCCAGAAGGCGCTGGCGCATCCGATGCGGATAGCGGTGGGCACGGTTGGCATCGTTGTCTCCGACTCAGGAACCTGCGACAGAAGTGCGTCGAGGCTACCAAGCAAGCGCTTGGTTTGTAAACAGCGGGATCATCTTCCGCCCAAGCGCTTGCTTGGGCGCGGCCGGCGGCTTAAATTGCCCGCGCAACCCTGCGTTTCCGGGCGCAGCAGACTGATCGACTGTAGGAGAGAACGGGTGGACGAGCAAAAAGCCCTGGGGGTCATGCGTGAACTGGTCGAGGCAGGCCAGTTGACCGATCCGGACAGCGCCCGCGGCAAGCTGCTGCAAGTGGCGGCCCACCTGTTTCGCAACAAGGGCTACGAACGCACCACCGTGCGCGACCTGGCCGGCGCCGTGGGCATCCAGTCGGGCAGCATCTTCCATCACTTCAAGAGCAAGGACGAAATCCTGCGGGCGGTGATGGAAGAGACCATCCGCTACAACACCGCCCTGATGCGCGCCTCGCTGGCCGAGGCCGGCAACGTGCGGGAGCGGGTGCTGGCGCTGATCCGCTGCGAACTCCAGTCCATCATGGGCGGCAGCGGCGAGGCCATGGCGGTGCTGGTCTATGAATGGCGCTCGCTGTCGGACGAAGGCCAGGCCCGGGTGCTGGCCCTGCGCGACATCTACGAGGCCCTCTGGCTGCAGGTGCTGGGCGAAGCCAAGGCGGCCGGGTTCATCCGCGGCGACGTGTTCGTAACCCGACGTTTTCTCACGGGGGCGTTGTCGTGGACCACCACCTGGTTCCGCGAAGGCGGCAGCCTGAGCCTGGATCAGTTGGCCGAAGAGGCCTTGATTCTGGTGCTCGAAGAGCGCTGAGCGCTTTCTATGGGGCCGGGAAACTGGCTAACTGGGCGAAAACGCCTAGTTTGAATGCAGGGAACGTTTCTTTTTCGGGGAGTGGGGTGATTTGAAGTCTTTGCCAGTTCGCAAGGCCGCCGGGTTTCTGCTCGCAGCGCTCGCGTGTTCGGTGCTGCCGGTTCAGGCGGCGCAATTGGTGCGGGTGGGCGCTGCGCACTTTCCGCCGTACACCATCCGCCCGGAGAACGGCGCCGACACCGGCCTGCTTCCGCAACTGGTCGAAGCGCTGAACCGCTTGCAGGGCGACTACCAGTTCGTCCTGGTGCCGACGTCGATTCCCCGGCGCTTCGGCGATTTCGAGCAAGGCCGGATCGACATGGCCATCTTCGAGAACCCCGAGTGGGGCTGGAAGGACATTCCCCACACCAGCGTCGACATGGGCCTGGAGGACGCCGAGATTTTCGTCGCCCAGCAGGCGCCCGGCCGGCAGCAGAACTACTTCGCCGACCTCGGCGGCAAGCGTTTGGCGCTGTACAGCGGCTACCACTACGAATTCGCCAACTTCAATGCCGACCCCAAGTACCTGGCGCAGAACTACAACGCCACGCTGACCTACTCCCACGACAGCAACCTGCTGATGGTGCTGCGCGGGCGTGCCGACATCGCGCTGGTCACCCGTTCCTACCTCAGCGATTACCTGCTGCGCAACGAGAAGGTGCGCGGCGAGCTGCTGGTGTCGCAGCGCATCGACCAGATCTACCACCACTACGCCATCCTGCGTCCGGTCGCGCCGATCACCGGTGAGGCGTTCGGCAAGCTGCTGCAAGGGCTGCGCGACAACGGGGAGATGCTGAAGATCTTCGATCCGTACAAGATCGCCGTGGTGCCGGTGCCTCACCCATGACCCGCAGGTTTTCGCGTCCGGCCTAAATTTCCTGCCCCGGCTCACGTCCCATCGTTGAACTGTCGACGATTACCGTGAGCCCGACCCATGTCCAATCTGAATGATCTGGTTGCCTTGGCCTTGCCTTCGGGCAGCCAATTGATAGCCGATGCCACCGAAAGCCGTCTGAGCCTGAGCCTGGACGGACAACCCTTGATCCGCCTGCGCGTCGACATCGAGCTGCAGGGGCCGATCCGGATCGACGAGCGCTTTGCGCTGCCGCTGGGGCAAGCGTTGTGGGCGGCCTGCTATTGGCTGTTCGCCCGCGACCCGGCGCGCCGTCAACTGACCTGGCAACTGGAGCAACCGCCGACCGAGGCCTTGCTCAGCGGCCTGCTGGTGGCCACCGAGACCGCCGGCGAATACCGCTGCGAACGCACGCTGTTCTGGCAATTGCCGCAGCCTTGGCTGGGCGCGTCGATGACCGGCGGCTACCCGCAGCAAATGGTCATCAGCCAAGGCAAGCGCCATCCGCTTCGTCCGCCCAAGCCCCGCGGCGAAGTCTACCGGCGCTTCGATGCGCGTCTCGGCGCGTGGATTTCCTTGCGCACCGTGGAGATCGAGCAGGATCTGGCGCGCTTCAACCGCTGGCAGAACAACCCGCGGGTGGCCAGCTTCTGGCAGGAGGAGGGTACGCTTGAACAGCACCGCGAGTACCTGACCAAACTCGATGCCGACCCGCACACCCTGACCCTGATCGGTTGCTTCGACGACCAGCCGTTCGCCTACTTCGAGGCCTATTGGGCCAAGGAAGACCGGATCGCGCCTTTCTACGATGCGGACAACTACGACCGCGGCATCCACATGCTGGTCGGCGAGGAAAACCACCGCGGGCCGCACAAGGTGGCGAGCTGGTTGTCGGCGCTGGTGCATTACCTGTTCCTGGACGATCCGCGCACCCAGCGGGTGGTCGCCGAGCCGCGCGCCGACAACGCGAAGATGATCGGCCACATGCACAACCAGTGCTTCCACTGCGAAAAGGAATTCGATTTCCCGCACAAGCGTGCGGCGCTGATGATTCTGGGGCGTGAGCGGTTCTTCGACAGGTGCTCGTTGGCGTGAGGGGCGGGGCCCGGGATTGCCGGGCCTGGCATTGCCGCTGCCGCAGGTGGGCGCAATCCCTGCGGGAGCAGCGGCTGTGTGTGGCGTCCTTGGTGACGCCATTGCCGGCAGGCCGGCTCTCGCAGGGATCTTGGGTGAATGCGGAATCGGCCGCCGATGCAGCGATGCCTGACCGCAGGTTTTCGCGGGCAGGCTTGTGCGGTCAGCCGCGGGCGGCCATGGCGGTGCGGCTACCCGACACTTTGCGGCAGTGCACCAGGGCGTCGCGGATCATGAAGTTGACCAGGGTCGGCGAAACGCCCAGTTCCTTGGCGATGTCCTTCTGCGGCACGCCGTGCAGGCGGTACATCTCGAAGGCGTAGCGGGTGCGGCTGGGCAGCTCGGTCAGCGCATCGGCGATGTTTTCAAGGGTCGAGAAGTTGATGTGCGAGGTTTCCGGCGAAGCGCCCTGGATGACCACGTTCAGTCCTTCCTCTTCGGGGCCGGCGTACTTCTGCTCCAGCGCCTGCTTGCGGTAGTGGTCGATGGCCAGGTTGCGCACGATCTGGAACAGATAACTCAATTGCGCCTTGATCGACGACGTGATCGGCGGCGCCGACTGCAGTCGGAAGAACGCATCCTGCACCACATCTTCGGCACGTGACCGGCAGCCGGTGATCCGGGCTGCAATCTTGACCAGGATCAGTCGGTTGTCGACGAAGGCCTGAAGTAGCGGTGAATCGCACCTGCTTGTGGATACTTGTTCCGTCATGGAAATCACCTTGCTGCCAATAGGTTAGTGGGACGCCTGGGGACGGGGCCGTCCTACACATCGAGCGACAAATTATGTTGAATGATAATGATTGTCAATTGAGAAAGAGAACTAATGATCCATGACGGTGCAAACCGAGAACTGCGACACACCGCCGCAGCGGTTGCCCCTCTCCCGGCCCCATTGGGGTTCCAGCCTGCCGACTAATTATTTCAAGACGTCATCCGTTCTCATTGGTGAATGGTTCCGGGTACGCAGCCCCGGCCACACAGCATTCCCATGCCTTGCGCGGTCGGCACAGACCGCGCCCTGCACGCCCTCGCCGGGCGTGACGCAGAACCCGATTCCACTAGCAAGCCGAATTCAGGCAGGAAACCTCATGACCGACGCGTTCGAACTCCCCAGCACCCTGGTCCAAGCCCTTCAGCGCCGGGCGGCCCTGACGCCGGACCGGCTGGCCTTGCGCTTTCTCGCTGAATCCGAGGAGCAGGCCGTGGTGCTCAGCTATGCCGAGCTCGACCGGCGCGCGCGCACGATCGCGGCGGCGCTGCAGGCCGAGGCCGGGTTCGGCGAGCGGGCGGTGCTGTTGTTTCCCAGCGGCCCGGATTACGTCGCGGCGTTCTTCGGCTGCCTGTACGCCGGCGTCATCGCCGTGCCGGCCTATCCGCCGGAGTCTGCCAAGCGCCATCACCAGGAACGCCTGCTGTCGATCATCGCCGACGCCGAGCCGCGCCTGCTGCTGACCAGCGCCGGCCTGCGCGACGCCTTGCAGCAGATCGAAGGCGCGCCGCCGCTGCTGTGCGTCGACACCCTCGACGACACGCTGGCCGAACGCTGGGTCGGGCCGGCGTTGCCTGGCGACCACATCGCCTTCCTGCAATACACCTCCGGCTCCACCGCGCTGCCCAAGGGCGTGCAGGTCAGCCACGGCAACCTGGTGGCCAACGAATTGCTGATCCGCCACGGCTTCGGCATCGACGTGAACCCGGACGACGTGATCGTCAGCTGGCTGCCGCTGTACCACGACATGGGCCTGATCGGTGGCCTGCTGCAGCCGATCTTCAGCGGCGTGCCGTGCATCCTGATGTCGCCGGCGTATTTCCTCGGCCGTCCGCTGCGCTGGCTCGAAGCGATCAGCCAGTACGGCGGCACCATCAGCGGCGGCCCGGACTTCGCCTACCGGCTGTGCAGCGAGCGGGTCAGCGAATCGGCGCTGGAGCGTCTGGACCTGAGCCGCTGGCGCGTGGCGTACTCCGGTTCCGAGCCGATCCGCCTGGACACCCTGGAACGTTTCGCCGAGAAATTCACCGCCTGCGGCTTCAGCGAGGACAGCTTCATGGCGTCCTACGGCTTGGCCGAAGCGACCCTGTTCGTCGCCGGCACGCCGCGTGGCCAGGGCATTGCGGCCCTGCGCGTGGACGACGCGGCACTGGCGCAGAACCGCGCCGAACCGGGCGAGGGCAGCCCGGTCATGAGCTGCGGCATCAGCCAGCCGCAGCATGCGGTGCTGATCGTCGATCCGGTCACCATGCAAGAGCTGCCCGACAACGCCGTCGGCGAAGTCTGGGCGGCCGGGCCGAGCATCGCCCACGGCTACTGGCGCAACCCCGAGGCCACCGCCAAGACCTTCGTCCAGCACGCCGGGCAGACCTGGCTGCGTACCGGCGACCTGGGTTTTTTCCGCGAGGGTGAGCTGTTCATCACCGGCCGTTTGAAAGACATGCTGATCGTGCGCGGCCACAACCTGTACCCGCAGGACATCGAGAAGACCGTCGAGAACGAAGTGGAAGTGGTGCGCAAGGGCCGCGTGGCGGCGTTCGCGGTCACTCGGAACGGCGAGGAGGGCATCGGCATCGCGGCGGAGATCAGCCGCAGCGTGCAGAAGATCCTGCCGCCGGAGGCGCTGATCAAAGCGATCCGCCAGGCGGTGGCCGAGGCCTATCAAGAAGCGCCGAGCGTGGTGGTGCTGCTCAATCCGGGCGCGTTGCCTAAGACCTCCAGCGGCAAGCTGCAACGCTCGGCGTGCCGCAACCGCTTGGCCGACGGCAGCCTCGACAGCTATGCGGTGTTCCCGTGCGCGACCGCAGAGAGTCAGGCAGCGGTTGCCTCGGCCTCTGAGCTTGAGGCACGCATCGGCCAGATCTGGGCCGAACACCTGAACGTCAAACAGGTCAACGCCGACGACCATTTCTTCCTGCTCGGCGGCAACTCCATCGCCGCGGCCCAGGTGATCGCCAAGGTACGCGAAGCGCTGGGCCTGGAGCTCAACCTGCGCCTGCTGTTCGAAGCGCCGACCCTGAGCGCGTTCGCCGCCGCCGTGGCGCAGCAGCAACAGGACGGCGGCAGCGCCCAGGGCGACATCACCGCGTTGCCGCTTCATGAAGCGTTGCCGCAGTCCCTGGCGCAGAACCGTCTGTGGATCACCTGGCAACTGGATCCGCACAGCAGCGCCTACAACATTCCCGGCGGCCTGCGCCTGCGCGGCGAACTCGATGAAGACGCCCTGAGCGCCAGCTTCCAGCAACTGATCGAGCGCCACGAATCCCTGCGCACCCGCTTCTTCGAACGCGACGGCGTGGCCCTGCAGCAGGTGCTGCCTGCCGGCGGGTTCGAGCTGCAGCGGATCGACCTCAGCGACCTGCCGGCCGCCGAGCGCGAAGCCCGCGCGCAGCAAATCCGCGAAGACGAGGCGCGCACCCAGTTCGACCTGGAAAAGGGCCCGCTGCTGTGGGTGACCCTGATCCGCCTCGACGATGAAGACCACCAACTGCTGGTGACGATGCACCACATCATCGCCGACGGCTGGTCGCTGAACGTGCTGATCGACGAGTTCTCGCGCCTGTACGCCGCCGCGTCCCAAGGCCAGCGGGCGGAGCTGGCGCCGTTGCCCACCCGCTACGCCGACTACGGCAGCTGGCAGCGCCAATGGCTGGCCCAGGGCGAAGGCGAGCGGCAACTGGCCTATTGGAAAGCGCAGTTGGGAGACGAGCAGCCGACCCTGGAGCTGGCCACCGACCATCCGCGCTCGGCCCGTCAGGCCGGCAGCGCCGCACGCCACACCGTGCGGCTGAGCGTCAGTCTCAGCGAGGCGGTGCGCAACGCCGCGCAGGCCAATGCCGCCACACCGTTCATGCTGTTGCTGTCGGCGTTCCAGAGCCTGCTGCACCGCTACAGCGGCCAGTGCGACATCCGCATCGGCGTGCCCAACGCCAACCGTCCGCGCCTGGAGACCCAAGGCCTGATCGGCTTCTTCATCAACACCCAGGTGCTGCGCGCCGAGCTGGATCCGCGCCTGCCGTTCAGCGAACTGCTGGCCCGCACCCGTGAGGCGGCGCTCGGCGCCCAGGCCCACCAGGACCTGCCGTTCGAGCAACTGCTCGAAGCCTTCCCAAAGGCCCGCGAGCAAGGCCTGTTCCAGGTCATGTTCAACCATCAGCAACGCGACCTGAGCGCACTCAAGCGCCTGCCGGGCCTGCTCGCCGAAGAGCTGCCGTGGCACAGCCGCGAGGCCAAGTTCGACCTGCAGCTGCACAGCGAGGAAGACCGCAACGGGCGCCTGACCCTGTCGTTCGACTACGCCGACGAACTGTTCGACCTCGCCACCGTCGAGCGCCTGGCGGAGCATTTCACCCGCCTGCTGGCCGATGCCTGCGAGCGCCCGCAAGCCGCCATCGGCGACCTGCAACTGCTGACGGCCCACGAACTGTCGCGCCAGGATGGCTGGAGCACCGCGCCGTGCGCCGCCGCGCAGCAGTGGCTGCCGGAACTGCTCAACGAACAGGTGCGGCAGACCCCGGAGCGCACCGCGCTGATGTGGGACGGCGGCAGCCTCGACCTCGCCGAACTGCACACCCGCGCCAACCGCCTGGCCCATTACCTGCGCGACAAGGGCGTCGGCCCGGACGTCTGCGTGGCTATCGCCGCCGAACGTTCGCCGCAGCTGCTGATCGGCCTGCTGGCGATCATCAAGGCCGGCGGCGCCTACGTGCCGCTGGATCCGGACTACCCCGCCGAACGCCTGGCCTACATGCTGGCCGACAGCGGCGTCGGGCTGCTGCTGACCCAGACCGCGTTGCTCGACCGCCTGCCGGCCAGCGACGGCGTCAGCGTCATCGCCATGGACAGCCTGCACCTGGACACCTGGCCGAGCCAGGCGCCGGGCCTGCACCTGCACGGCGACAACCTTGCCTACGTGATCTACACCTCCGGCTCCACCGGCCAGCCCAAAGGCGTGGGCAACACCCATGCCGCCCTGGCCGAGCGTCTGCAATGGATGCAGGCCACCTATCGCCTGAACGATGCCGACGTGCTGATGCAAAAGGCGCCGATCAGTTTCGACGTGTCGGTGTGGGAATGCTTCTGGCCGCTGATCACCGGCGCACGCCTGCTGATCGCCGGCCCCGGCGAGCATCGCGATCCGCACCGCATCGCCGAACTGGTGCAGCAGTACGGCGTGACCACGCTGCACTTCGTGCCGCCGCTGCTGTCGCTGTTCATCGACGAACCCCTGAGCGCCGAATGCACCAGCCTGCGCCGGGTGTTCTCCGGCGGCGAAGCGCTGCCGGCGGAACTGCGCAACCGCGTGTTGGCGCAACTGCCGGCGGTGCAACTGCACAACCGCTACGGCCCGACCGAAACCGCCATCAACGTCACCCACTGGCATTGCAGCGAGGCCGACGGCGAGCGTTCGCCGATCGGCCGCCCGCTGGGCAACGTGATCTGCCGGGTGCTCGACAGCGACCTCAATCCGGTGCCGGCCGGGGTGCCGGGTGAGCTGTGCATCAGCGGCATCGGCCTGGCCCGCGGCTACCTCGGGCGGCCGGCGCTGACCGCCGAACGTTTCGTGGTCGATCCGATGGGCGAGCAGGGCGCACGCCTGTACCGCACCGGCGACCGGGCACGCTGGACGAACGCCGGCGTGATCGAATACCTCGGCCGTCTCGATCAGCAGGTCAAGCTGCGGGGCTTCCGGGTCGAGCCGCAAGAGATCGAAGCGCGCCTGCTGGCGCAGGACGGCGTCGCCCAGGCTGCCGTACTGGTGCGCGACACCGCCGCCGGCCCGCAACTGATCGGCTACTTCACCGCCGGCGACGCCAGCGAGGAGCAGGAGGCGCAAATCGCCCGCCTGAAGGCCGCGCTGGCTGCCGAATTGCCGGAATACATGGTGCCGGCGCAGTTGATGCGCCTGGACGAAATGCCGCTGAGCCCCAGCGGCAAGCTCGACCGCCGTGCCTTGCCCGAACCGCAGTGGCAGGTGCGCGAGCACGTCGAACCGGTCAGCGACCTGGAACGCCAGATCGCCGCAATCTGGCGGGCGGTGCTGGGCCTGTCGCAGGTCGGTCTGCGCGATGACTTCTTCGCCCTCGGCGGCCATTCGCTGCTGGCCACCCAGATCATTTCCCGCACCCGCCAGGCCTGCGACGTCGAACTGCCGCTGCGGGCGCTGTTCGAACACAGCGAACTCGGCGATTTCGCCGAGCAGATCCGCTTGATCCAGACCAGCGGTCGCACCAACAAGCAGCCGCCGATCGACAAGGTCGACCGCAGCCGGCCGGTGCCGCTGTCCTATTCGCAGCAGCGCATGTGGTTCCTCTGGCAGATGGAGCCGGACAGCCCGGCGTACAACGTCGGCGGCATGGCGCGCCTGCGCGGGGTGCTGGATGTCGGGCGCTTCGAAGCGGCGCTGCAGGCGCTGATCCTGCGTCACGAAACCCTGCGCACCACGTTCCCGAGCGTCGATGGCGTGGCCCGTCAGCAGGTGCATGCCCAAACCGGTCTGCGCATGGACTGGAAGGATTTCTCCAGGCACCCGGCCGAAGTCCGCGAGCAGAAGGTCCAGCAACTGGCCGATGAAGAGGCACACCTGCCGTTCGACCTGGAAACCGGTCCGCTGCTGCGCGCCTGCCTGGTCAAGACCGCCGAGCAGGAGCACTACTTCGTCCTGACCCTGCACCACATCGTCACCGAAGGCTGGGCGATGGACATCTTCGCCCGGGAGATCAGCGCGCTGTACGAAGCGTTCGTCGATGACCGCGACTCGCCGCTGGAACCGCTGCCGGTGCAGTACCTCGACTACAGCGTCTGGCAGCGCCAGTGGCTGGAGTCCGGCGAACGCCAGCGTCAGCTCGACTACTGGACCGCGCAGCTGGGCCGCGAACACCCGCTGCTGGAACTGCCGGGCGACCGTCCGCGTCCGCCGGTGCAGAGCCACCGGGGCGAACTGTTCCGCTTCGACCTGAGCGATGACCTCGCCGCCCGGGTGCGTGCCTTCAATGCGCAGAACGGCCTGACCCTGTTCATGACCATGACCGCCGCGCTGGCCGCCTTGCTCTACCGCTACAGCGGCCAGACCGACCTGCGCATCGGCGCGCCGGTGGCCAACCGCATCCGCCCGGAAAGCGAAGGGCTGATCGGCGCGTTCCTCAACACCCAGGTGCTGCGCTGCCAGCTCGACGGGCGGATGACGGTGGGCGAGCTGTTCGACCATGTGCGTCACACCGTGATCGAGGGCCAGTCCCACCAGGACCTGCCGTTCGACCATCTGGTGGAGGCCTTGCAGCCGCCGCGCAGCGCCGCCTACAACCCGCTGTTCCAGGTGATGTGCAACGTGCAGCGCTGGGAATTCCAGCAGACCCGCACCCTGGCCGGCATGACCGTCGAGTACCTGGTCAACGACGCGCGGGCGACCAAGTTCGACCTCAACCTGGAAGTCACCGACCTCGACCACCGTCTGGGCTGCTGCCTGACCTACAGCACCGACCTGTTCGACGAGCCGACCATCGCCCGCATGGCCGGGCATTGGCGCAACCTGCTGGAGGCGCTGATCGCCGACCCGCAGCGGCCCCTGAGCGAACTGCCGCTGCTGGACGCGCCGGAGCGCCAGCGCCTGCTCGACAGCCTCGGCGTCGAGGCCGGCGAGCGCCGTCTCGACCAGTGCATCCATCACCTGTTCGCCGAACAGGCGCTGGCGCGCAAGGACGCGCCGGCCCTGACCTTCGCCGGGCAGACCCTGAGCTACGCCGAACTCGACGCCCGCGCCAACCGTCTGGCCTGGGCGCTGCGCGAACGCGGCGTCGGCCCGCAGGTGCGCGTCGGCCTGGCGCTCGAGCGTTCGCTGGAAATGGTCATCGGCCTGCTGGCGATCCTCAAGGCCGGCGGCGCCTATGTGCCGCTGGATCCGGAATACCCGCTCGACCGCCTGCATTACATGATCGAGGACAGCGGCGTCGGCCTGCTGCTCAGCGACCGGGCGATGTTCGCCGCCCTGGGCCAACTGCCGCCGAACGTGGCGCGCTGGTGCCTGGAGGACGACAGCGCTGCGCTGGCCGGCCAGCCGTCCGGCGAGCTGCCGTTCATCAGCCTGGCGCAGCATCAGGCGTACTTGATCTACACCTCGGGCTCCACCGGCAAGCCGAAAGGCGTGGTGGTGTCCCACGGTGAGATCGCCATGCATTGCCAGGCCGTGATCGAACGCTTCGGCATGCGTCCGGACGATTGCGAACTGCACTTCTACTCGATCAACTTCGACGCCGCCACCGAGCGTCTGCTGGCGCCGCTGCTCAGCGGCGCCCACGTGGTGCTGCGTGCCCAGGGGCAATGGGACGCCGAGGAAATCTGCGGCCTGATCCGCACCCATCGCATCAGCATCCTCGGTTTCACCCCGAGCTACGGCAGCCAGTTGGCGCAGTGGCTGGCGACGCAAAGCCAGACCCTGCCGGTGCGCATGATCATCACCGGCGGCGAAGCGCTGACCGGCGAGCACCTGCAGCGGATCCGCGCCGCGTTCAAGCCGAGCCTGTTCTTCAACGCCTACGGCCCCACCGAAACCGTGGTCATGCCGCTGGCGAGCCTGGCGCCCGAGGTGCTGGAGGAGGGGGCCGGCAGCGTGCCGATCGGCAGCGTGGTCGGCGACCGCGTCGCCTACATCCTTGACGCCGACCTGGCGCTGGTGCCGCAAGGCGCGACAGGCGAGCTGTATGTCGGCGGAGCCGGCCTGGCGGTGGGTTATCACGAGCGGGCGGGCATCACGTCCGAACGCTTCGTGGCGGATCCGTTCGCCGCCGACGGCGCACGCATGTACCGCACCGGCGACCTGGTGCGCCAGCGCGCCGACGGCCTGGTGGAGTACATGGGCCGGATCGACCATCAAGTGAAGATCCGCGGCTTCCGCATCGAGCTGGGGGAAATCGAAACCCGTCTGCTGGACCACGAGGCGATCCGCGAAGCCGTGGTGCTGGCGCTGGACGCGCCGAGCGGCAAGCAATTGGTCGGCTACCTCGTCACCGAGGTGGCCGACCAGGACGAGACGCACCAGGCCGCACTGCGCGAAGCGCTCAAGGCGCACCTCAAGGCGCAACTGCCGGACTACATGGTGCCGACTCACCTGATCTTGCTGGCCAGCATGCCGCTGACCGCCAACGGCAAGCTCGACCGACGCGCCTTGCCGGCGCCGGACCCTGCGCTCAACCGCCAGGACTACGTGGCGCCGAGCAACGAGCTGGAGCAGACCCTGGCGCAGATCTGGTGCGAGGTGCTCAACGTTGCGCAGGTCGGCCTCAACGACAACTTCTTCGAACTGGGCGGCGACTCGATCCTGTCGATCCAGGTGGTCAGCCGCGCACGGCAGCAGGGCATCCATTTCAGCCCGCGCGACCTGTTCCAGCACCAGACGGTGCAGACCCTGGCCGCCGTGGCGAGCCGCAGCGAAACCGTGACCGCCGAGCAAGGGCTGGTGGCGGGCGAATCAGGCCTGACGCCGATCCAGCATTGGTTCTTCGACACGGAAATCACCGAGCGCCAGCACTGGAACCAGGCGTTGCTGCTGGCGCCTGCCGCCGCGCTGGAACCCCATCGCCTGGAGCAGGCGCTGCTGGCGGTGATCGAACAGCACGACGCCCTGCGCCTGCGCTTCACTGAGGGCCATGGCGAATGGCAGGCGAACCATCAGCCGGTGACCGACGCGGCCGTGCTGTGGCAAGTGCGCGTGCCGTCCATGGACACGTGCGCCGCGCTGTTCGCCGACGCCCAGCGCAGCCTCGACCTGGAACACGGGCCGCTGCTGCGTGCGGTGCTGGTGGACGGGCCGGAAGGTCAGCAGCGTCTGTTCATCGCCATCCACCACCTGGTGGTCGATGGGGTGTCGTGGCGTGTGCTGCTTGACGACCTGCAGACCGTGTACCGCCAGCTCGATGCCGGGCAGTCGGTGAACCTGCCGGCCAAGACCAGCGCCTTCAAGGACTGGGCGGCGCGTTTGCAGGCCTATGCCGGCAGCGAATCCCTGCGTGAGGAACTGGGCTGGTGGCAAGCGCAACTGGCAGGTCCTGCGGCCGGGCTGCCGTGCGAGAACCCCGAGGGCGGGCGCCAGAACCGTCACGGGCAAACCGTCAATGTGCAACTGGATGCCGAGCGCACGAAGCAGCTGCTGCAACAGGCGCCGAGCGCCTACCGCACTCAGGTCAACGACCTGCTGCTGACCGCGCTGGCCCGCGTGCTGTGCCGCTGGAGCGGCCAGCCGTCGGCGCTCGTCCAGCTGGAAGGCCACGGCCGCGAACCCCTGTTCGACGACATCGACCTGACCCGCACCGTCGGCTGGTTCACCAGCGCCTACCCGCTGCGCCTGACCCCGCACGGCATCGAAGAGGCGGCCGGACAGGGCGCCTCGATCAAGGCGATCAAGGAGCAATTGCGCGCGGTGCCGCACAAAGGCCTGGGCTACGGCGTGCTGCGCTACCTGGCCGACGGCGCCAGCCGTGACAGCATGGCGGCGCTGCCGAACGCGCCGGTCACCTTCAACTACCTCGGCCAGCTCGACCAGACCCTGGGCAACGACGCACTGTTCCGTCCGCTGGACGAACCGGTGGGCGCCGCCCACGATCCGCAGGCCCCGCTGCCGAACGAGCTGAGCGTCGACGGCCAGGTGTCCGGCGGCGAGTTGCAGCTGCGTTGGACCTTCAGCGCCGAGCGCTACGACCCGCAGACCATCCAGGACCTGGCCGATGCCTACATCGGCGAGCTGCAGAGCCTGATCGGCCACTGCCTGCAAGACGGCGCGGGCGGCCTGACGCCGTCGGACTTCCCGCTGGCGAAACTGACCCAGGCCCAGCTCGACGCGTTGCCGGTGCCGGCGGCGCAGATCGAAGACGTGTACCCGCTGACCCCGATGCAGGAGGGCATGCTGCTGCACACCCTGCTCGAACCGGGCACCGGCCTCTACTACATGCAGGACCGCTACCGCATCAACAGCGAGCTCGACCCCGAGCGTTTCGCCCAGGCGTGGCAAGCGGTGGCAGCCCGTCACGAAGCCTTGCGCGCGTCGTTCTGCTGGAACGTCGGCGAAGACATGCTGCAGGTGATCCACACCCCGGGCCGCACGCCGATCGAGTACCTGGACTGGAGCGCGGTCGCCGACGCCGAGCAGGAGCCGAAACTCCAGGCGCTGCTGAAGGCCGAGCGCGAGGCCGGGTTCGATCTGCTCAACCAGGCGCCGTTCCACCTGCGCCTGATCAAGGTCGGCGCGGCGCGCTACTGGTTCATGATGAGCAACCATCACATCCTGATCGATGCCTGGTGCCGCTCGCTGCTGATGAACGATTTCTTCGAGATCTACACCGCCCTGGGCGAAGGCCGCGAAGCGCAACTGGCCGTGCCGCCGCGCTACCGCGACTACATCGGCTGGCTGCAGCGCCAGAGCCTGGCCGAAGCGCGCCAGTGGTGGCAGCGGAACCTGCAAGGGTTCGAGCGCACCACGCCGATCCCGAGCGACCGGCCGTTCCTGCGTGAACACGCCGGCGAAAGCGGCGGCATGATCGTCGGCGACCGCTACACCCGACTCGATGTGCGGGACGGCGCCCGCCTGCGCGAGCTGGCCCAGGCCCATCAGCTGACCGTCAACACCTTCGCCCAGGCGGCGTGGGCGCTGGTGCTGCGTCGCCTGAGCGGCGACCGCGACGTACTGTTCGGCGTCACCGTGGCCGGCCGTCCGGTGGAGATGCCGCAGATGCAGCGCACCGTGGGGCTGTTCATCAACAGCATCGCGCTGCGGGTGCAGATCCCGGCGGACGACCAGCGCTGCGGCGTGCGCCAGTGGCTCAGCGGCCTGCTCGACAGCAACATGCAACTGCGCGAGTACGAATACCTGCCGCTGGTGAACATCCAGGAACAGAGCGAACTGCCCAAGGGCCAGCCGCTGTTCGACAGCCTGTTCGTGTTCGAGAACGCCCCGGTGGAAGTCTCGGTGCTG
Organism: Pseudomonas ekonensis; assembly: GCF_019145435.1. Lineage (NCBI taxonomy): Bacteria > Pseudomonadati > Pseudomonadota > Gammaproteobacteria > Pseudomonadales > Pseudomonadaceae > Pseudomonas > Pseudomonas ekonensis. The sequence continues at coordinate 1,286,903 of NZ_JAHSTS010000001.1, forward strand.
GACCGGGCGCAGAGCCTCAACGCCACTTCGGACTCGGGCCGTACCCACACCAACTTCCCGCTGACGGCGGTGTGCTACCCGGGCGACGACCTCGGCCTGCACCTGTCCTACGACCAGCGCTACTTCGACGAGGCGACGGTCGAGCGCATGCTCGGCGAGTTCAAGCGCCTGCTGCTGGCGCTGGTGGACGGTTTCCATGGCGACATGGCCGACCTGCCGCTGCTGGGCGCCGACGAGCAGGACTTCCTGCTGCACGGCTGCAACCAGAGCGCCCACGACTATCCGCTGGAGAAGAGCTACGTCGAACTGTTCGAAGCGCAGGTGGCGGCGCACCCGCAACGCATCGCCGCCAGTTCCCTCGACCAGCGCCAGAGCTACGCCGACCTGAACCTGCGCGCCAACCGTCTCGGCCATGCGCTGGTCGCGGCCGGGGTGCGGATGGACCAGCCGGTGGCGCTGCTGGCTGAGCGTAGCCTTGACCTGCTGGGCATGATCATCGGCAGCTTCAAGGCCGGCGCCGGCTACCTGCCGCTGGATCCGGGCCTGCCGGGCCAACGCCTGCAACGCATCCTGGAGCTGAGCCGGGCGCCGGTGCTGGTGTGCACCGAGGCGTGCCGCGAGCAGGCCCAAGCCTTGCTCGACGAGTTCGGCTGCGCCAACCGTCCGCGTCTGCTGGTGTGGGATGAGATTCAGGCCGGCGGGCAACCGTCGTCCGACCCCGGCATCTACAGCGGCCCGGACAACCTGGCCTACGTGATCTACACCTCAGGCTCCACCGGCCTGCCGAAAGGGGTGATGGTCGAGCAGCGCGGCATGCTCAACAACCAGTTGAGCAAGGTGCCGTACCTGAGCCTGAGCGACGCCGACGTGATCGCCCAGACCGCGTCGCAGAGCTTCGACATTTCGGTCTGGCAGTTCCTCGCCGCGCCGTTGTTCGGCGCGCGGGTGGACATCGTGCCGAACGCCATCGCCCACGATCCGCAAGGCTTGCTGGTGCACGTGCAGCAGCAGGGCATCACCGTGCTGGAAAGCGTGCCGTCGCTGATCCAGGGCATGCTCGCCTCGGATCGCCTGAGCCTGGACGGCCTGCGCTGGATGCTGCCGACCGGCGAGGCGATGCCGCCGGAGCTGGCGCACCAATGGCTGCTGCGCTACCCGGACATCGGTCTGGTGAACGCCTACGGTCCGGCGGAGTGTTCGGACGACGTGGCGTTCTTCCGGGTCGACCTGGCCTCGACACGTGGCAGTTACCTGCCGATCGGCACGCCGACCGACAATAACCTGCTGTACCTGCTCGACGGCGCGCTGGAGCTGGTGCCGTTGGGGGCGGTGGGCGAACTGTGCGTGGCGGGCACCGGGGTCGGACGCGGTTACGTCAGCGATCCGCTGCGCACCGCACCGGTGTTCGTGCCGAACCCGTTCGGCGCGCCGGGCGAGCGGCTGTACCGCACCGGTGACCTGGCCCGCCGTCGCAGCGACGGTGTGCTGGAGTACGTCGGCCGGGTCGACCATCAGGTGAAGATCCGCGGCTACCGGATCGAACTGGGCGAGATCGAGGCGCGTCTGCACGAGCAGCCGGAAGTCCGCGACGGGGCGGTCGGCGTGCAGGAAGGCGCCAACGGCAAGCACCTGGTCGGCTATCTGGTGGCGGCCGATTCGGCCCTCAGCCCGGCCGAACGGCTGGAGCGGATCAAGCAGCGCCTGCGCGCCGAACTGCCGGAGTACATGGTGCCGCTGCACTGGCTGTGGCTGGACCGCCTGCCGCTCAACGCCAACGGCAAGCTCGACCGCAAGGCCTTGCCGGCGCTGGAGATCGGCCAACTGCAGAGCCAGGACTACCTGGCGCCGCGCAGCGAACTGGAGCAGACCCTGGCCGACATCTGGGCCGAGGTGCTGAAGGTGGAGAAGGTGGGCGTGCGCGACAACTTCTTCGAGCTCGGCGGCCATTCGCTGCTGGCCACGCAGATCGCCTCGCGGGTGCAGAAGGCCCTGCAACGGGACGTGCCGCTGCGGGCGATGTTCGAATGCAGCACGGTGGCGGAACTGGCCGAGTACATCGAAGGACTGGTGGCCAACGACATCACCGCGGACAAGGCGGACCGGCTCAACGACCTGATGGCGGAGCTGGAAGGGCTTTAATCTCCGGGGCCGAGCCGGCCCCATCGCCAGCCTGCTGGCGATGCGTCCGGCACCGCAAAACCGTCTTGTGCATTGCCGTACATTTCCAAGGTTGACGACAACGAACCGGCAGCTCAGTCTGCCGGTTCTCTTTTTCTCGCGGAGGTGATGGATGCCCTTTTTCACGGTGGACGGACAAGCGCTGCACTACACGGATCAAGGCTCGGGCCCGGCGGTGCTGCTGGCCGGCAGCTACCTGTGGGACGAGGCCATGTGGGCGCCGCAGATCGCCGCGCTGTCGCCGCACTACCGGGTGATCGCATTGGACCTGTGGGGCCACGGCGGGTCCGGGCGCTTGCCCGAAGGCACCGCGTCGCTGGACGACATCGCCCGCCAGGCCCTGGCGTTGCTCGATCACCTGGACATCGACCGGGTCACCCTCGTCGGCCTGTCGGTGGGCGGCATGTGGGGCGTGCGCCTGGCGCTGTCGGCGCCGCAGCGGCTCAACGGGCTGGTGCTGATGGACACCTACGTCGGCGTCGAGCCGGAGGCGACCCGTCAGTACTACTTCTCCCTGTTCAAGCAGATCGAAGAGAGCGGCGCGATTTCCGAGCAACTGCTGGACATCGTCGTGCCGATCTTCTTCCGCCCGGGCATCGACCGCCAGTCGCCGCTGTACCGGGACTTTCGCGCGAAACTGGCGGGCTACTCGCCGCAGCGCCTGCGCGAAAGCATCGTGCCGATGGGGCGCATCACCTTCGGGCGTAATGATTTGCTGCCGCGTCTCGGGGAACTGGATGCAGCGACCACGCTGGTGGTGTGCGGCGACCAGGACAAACCGCGTCCGCCGTCGGAGGCACAGGAAATGGCGGAGCTGATCGGCTGCCCGTGTGTGCTGGTGCCGGAGGCGGGACACATCTCCAACCTTGAGAACCCGGCGTTCGTGACCGAAGTGCTGTTCACGTTCCTCAGCGAGCGCAACCGCTAGGCCGGTTTCAAACCTGTAGGAGCTTGCCTGCAAGCGATGAGGCCGGCACATCCAGCATCACCGTTGCCTGACCCACCGCCATCGCCAGCGGGCTGGCTCCCGCAGGGATCTCGGGTGAACGCAGAGCTGTGTTCACCGCAGAACAATGTGGGAGCAGCGCTGCCCGCGAAGACCCCGGCGTTACCTGGGCCCCAGGATCTTCGCCAGTTTGTCCGGCGCCGGCGCCCCCTGCTGTTGCTGCAGGTCGCCCTTGTCGTCCATGTAGAAGATCGCCGGGGTGGCCTGCAATTCCAGCTCGTCCATCAGTTGCATGTTCGCTTCCAGTTTGGCCTGCACCGCCGCCGGCACTTCCTTCAGCGCCTTGAGCGAGCTGCCCTTGCCGGCCTTTTCGTGGTCTTCCAGGGCCTTGGCCGGATCCTTGGCCGCCAGCAACGCGGCGGATTTGCCCGGGCTGTCCTCGCGGATGATGCCGACCATGATGTGGCGCAGTTGCACCTTGCCGGCCTTGACCCAGGGGCGGGCCTGCTCCCAGAACATGTTGCAGTACGGGCAGTTCGGGTCGCTGAACAGGTACACGGTGCGCGGGGCGTCCTTGTTGCCGTCCTGAATCCAGTTGCTCGCCTCGAACTTGCCCCAGATCTCCTTGGCCATCGGCGCGTAGACCAGCTTCTGCAACGGCTCGCTGCTCAGGTCATTGCCCTCGGCGTCGTACAGGTTGCCCAGCAGCACGTGCTTGCCGTCGGGCGTCAGGTACAGCGCCATGCCACGGTTCTGGTACTGCGCCGCATAGCCGCGCAGGCCGTCCGGGGCATCGAAGCGGCCGACGATCTTCGCGCCCTTGGCTTCGATCTTCTTGATCGCGTCGGGCAGTTCTTCAGCGGCCTGCACGGACGGCAGATGCAGCAGGGCAGCGCCCAGGGTCAGCGTCAGCAGGTGGCGGAGGCGGGGCATGGCAGTTTCCTTGCAGAGGTGGCCGGTGCGGCGTTCGGGTTCGAATCGGGGGTGTCGAAGTTTTCCAGGGCGCGGGCCAGGCTGGCGTTCGACAGCTCGCCTAGGTGGCTGCCCAGCAGGCGCCCGTCCGGACTGTAGAACAAGGTGGTCGGCAAGGCCATGGAACCCACGGCCTGACCCAGGCGCCCGCTGCGGTCGAACAAGACGTTGTTCAGGCTCAGGCCCTGGGTCTCAAGAAAGGTGGCCACGCTCTGCATGCTCTCGGCCTGGTTGACGAACAGGAACGTCAGGTCCGGGCGTTGCTGCTGGGCGTTCTCCAGCACCGGCATTTCCCGCCGGCACGGCGGGCACCAGGTGGCCCACAGGTTGATCACCAGCGGCCCGCCCCGGTAGTCGGTCAGTTCCACGGTTTCCCCGGCGGCGTTGCGCAGGGTGATCTGCGGCAGGCGCGTGCCTTGTTCATAGATGCCCAGCGCCAGGGTCGCCAGCAGCCAGAAGCCCACGCCGCTGGCCACGCCGAAGCCCAGCGGACGGCGCAGGCCCGGCCGGCGCCAGCCGCGGTACAGCGCGGCGAGCAGCAGCGCGATCACGCCCGGCCAGGCGAGGAAGCCGCCGTCGCGCAGGTCGATGATCTGCCAGGGATCGCTGCGGTAATGGCCCCAGTACACGGCCACGAACGCGATGCGCGCCGCCAGCAGGCCGAGCAGGAACAGGCTGAACAGCGCCGACTCGGGATTGTCCCCGCCACGCTTGGCCACCCGCCAGCCGACGAACGTCGCCAGCGCCAATGCACTGATCAGCAGCAGGTGGTTGAGCGCGATGGCAAAGGTGCCGAGGGTGAAGGTCAGCATTAACGGGCGTCTCGGGTGATGGTCCAGTGTTGCAGGAAGGCGTCGGCGCTCATCTCGCCGGTGATGCGCCGGCCGCGCCGCTCTTCGCCGTCGGCGCCGATCCACACGAAACTCGGCGGCCCCGGCACTTTGTAGCGGCCGAGCAGTTCACGGCTGGCGGCATTGTCGGCGGTGACGTCGATCCGGAGCAAGCGCACATCGCTCAGCGCCTGCATCACCCGCGCCTGGCCGAACACCTGCTTTTCCATGACCTTGCACGACACGCACCAGTCGGCGTAGTAGTCGAGCATCACCCACTGGCCCCGGGCCTTCGCCGCATCCAGCTCACGGGCCAGGGCGGCGGAATCCTTGATCGTGGTGAACGCCTCATGGCCGTCGGCTGCCGCTGCGCCGGCGCGTGCGGCGCTGTAGACCTGCAAGGGGCGGTACGGATCGTCGCTGCCGCCGGCCGCTCCCACCACCAGCAGGCTGCCCCACAGGCCCAGCAGCAGCGAACTTGCACCGAACACATGGGCGACGCGGCCGAAGCCCTCGGATTGTTTCCAGGCGCTGTACGCGGCGATCAGCAGCAGGGCGCCGCACAGGCCCAGCCACAGCACGGGATCCAGCACAGGGCGCAGCATCAGCAGCGCGGTGGCGAGGAACAGGAAACCGAACACGCCTTTGAGCAGGTTCATCCAGGCGCCGGGCTTTGGCAGGAAGCGGTTGCCCACCGTCACCAGCACCAGCAGCGGCACACCGATGCCGATGCCGAGCGCGAACAGGATCAGCCCGCCGTGCACGGCGTTGCCGCTCTGGGCGATGTAGAGCAGGGCGCCGGCCAGCGGAGCGGTCATGCACGGGCCGACCAGCAGGCCGGACAGCGCCCCCAGCACCCCGGCGCCGACCAGGCTGCCGCCGGTGCGGCTGCGCGAGGCGTGCTCCAGGCGGTCGCGCAACGCCACCGGCAATTGCAGCTCGAAGAACCCGAACATCGGCAGCGCCAGCACCACGAAAATCGCCGCGAAAGCCCCCAGCAGCCAGGGGTTCTGCAACCACGCCTGCAGGTTGGCGCCCAGCGAAGCCGCCACCACGCCCATCGCCGCGTAGACCAGCGCCATGCAGACCACATAACTGCCGGCCAGGGCAAAACCGCGTCGCGGGGTGGCGCCGCTGCCGACGATCATGCCCGCCAGGATCGGCAGCATCGGCAGCGAACACGGGGTGAACGCCAGCAGCAGCCCGAGGCCGAAGAACACCAGCAGGCTCCAGCCCAGCGCCCGTTGCTGCAAGCCGCTGGCCAGGGCCTGATCCGGCGCCTCAGTGCCCGTGGTAGGCGTTGCCTGACCGCCAAGGTCGATGACCCGGGTCTGCGGCGGATAGCACAGGCCGGCGTCGGCGCAGCCTTGGTAACTGACCTTGACTTGACCGCTGGCGCCGGCCGGGATCTTCAGTTCCAGGCCCTGGCGGTACACCGGTTGCTCACCGAAAAACTCGTCGCTGTGGGACTCGCCCTCCGGCAGGGCCGGCTGCCGGTCGGCGCTCAGGCCATCGAATTTCAGACGTTTCTGATACAGGTAATAGCCGTCGGCGATTTGCCAGAACAGCTGGGTTTCGCCGGATTCCAGGCGTTCGGACGTCAGCACGAACGCCTTGTCCACCGGCAGGAATTCGGGCTTGGCGTCGAACGGATTGTTGCCGGCCTGGGCCAGCGTGGAGATCAGCAACGCAAAAAAGAGAAAGAAGTGACGCATGGAGAAGCCTTGTCCCTGTGCAATTGAGGTGCACAGTGGCGCGCGGCGATTAACCGATGATTAACCGCCGCGCCCTTGTCGCTGCGGCGTTCGGGGCATAATGTCGGCTTAATCGGCCGGCGGCCTAATCTGCCTTTTTCTACGGGATCCACCATGCACGTACTGGTTTGCGAAGACGACGAGTTGATCGCCAGCGGCATCGTCGCGGGGCTGACGGCCCAGGGCCTGACCGTCGAGCACGTCAGCACCGCCTCCAAGGCGCGGGCGATGCTCAAGGTCGCGGAATTCGACGTGATGGTGCTGGATCTCGGCCTGCCCGACGAAGACGGCCTCAAGCTGTTGCAGCAGTTGCGCCAGCAGGGCCTGGAGATTCCGGTGCTGATCCTCACCGCGCGGGATTCGGTCACCGACCGGGTCGACGGCCTGCAGGCCGGCGCCGACGATTACCTGCTCAAGCCGTTCGACCTGCGCGAACTGTTCGCCCGCCTGCAGACCCTGTTGCGGCGGGTGGCGGGGCGCAGCGTCAACCTGATCGAGCACGGCGCGCTGACCTACGACCCGAGCAGCCGCGAAACCACCCTCGCGGGGCGGCCGGTGGATCTGTCGCGGCGCGAGCAGTCGCTGTTGCAGGCCCTGCTGCACAACCGTGGCCGGGTGCTCTCCACCGAACAGTTGAAGGACAGCGTCTACGGATTCAACGACGAGCTGGAAAGCAACGCGCTCAACGTGCACATCCACCACCTGCGCAGCAAGCTGGGCAAAGGCATTGTGGAGACCGTGCGCGGCCTGGGCTACCGCCTGGGCCCGGCCGACGGCGGAGATTCCGACAAGTGATGAGCCTGCGCCTGCGCCTGAGCCTGACCCTCGGCGCCGCCTTCGCGCTGATCTGGGCCCTGGCCGCCGCCTGGATGCTCAGCGACCTGCGCAACCAGATGATGTTCTCCCTCGACCAGCGCCTGGTGGCGTCGGCGCGGATGGTCGCGGGGCTGCTGGAGCAGTTGCCGGCGTTGCCGGGCAAGGGCGAGGGCACCCATTTCAGCGCCGAGCAACTGAACATCCCTGGCGGCATGGCCTGCCAGGTCAGCTCGCTGCGCGGCGAGATCCTCGCCCGCAGCCACAACAACCCGGAACAGGCGCTGGAAGCCGAGAAAATGGGTTTCCACGACCAGATGATCGACGGCGCGCCGTGGCGCACCTTCACCCTGGCCCGGGGCGACGTGCGGATCACCACGGCGGACCGGGTGATCGAGCGCGAGGCCCTGAACATGTCGATCCTGCTGGCGGCCTCGGTGCCGGTGGGCGTGGCGCTGCTAGGCTGCCTGTGCCTGCTGTGGCTGGGGATCGGCCAGGGGCTGACGCCGCTCAACCGCCTGCGCGAAGCCTTGATGCGGCGCAACGCCGATTCGCTGGAACCGCTGCAGATCCAGGCGTTCCCCAGCGAGCTGAAACCGCTGCTCGAAACCCAGAACCAGCTGTTCCTGCGCATCGGCAAGACCATCGAGCGCGAACGCCGGCTGACCGGCGACGCCGCCCATGAGCTGCGCAGCCCGCTGACGGCGATCAAGACCCACCTGCAAGTGGCGCGCATGACCGAAGGCAACGCCCGCGACCAGTCCCTGGCCCGGGCCGAGGAGGGTGCCGACCGGCTGCACCGCACCCTTGAGCAACTGCTGTTGCTCGCCCGGGTGGAGGGCAGCCTGTCGTTCGATGACGGCGTGCAGTGCAGCGCCGAGCAAGTGGCGAAACTGGCGATCCAGGATTCGGCCAGCGACCAGCGCCAGCGGATCCGGCTGCACTTGCCGGAGCGCTTGTCGGCCGCGCCGCTGCAGATGCCGGCGGTGCTGTCGATCGCGGCCCTGCGCAACCTGCTCGACAATGCCCTGCGCCACACCCCGGCGGACGGCCCGGTGGAACTGAGCCTGGAAACCAGCGGCAACCGCGTGCGTTTCGTGGTGCGCGACCACGGCCCCGGCATCGCCCCGGACGACCTGCAGCACCTGACCCAGCGCTTCTGGCGCAACGGCCAGAGCACCGGCTGCGGCCTGGGGCTGGCGATCGTCCAGGCGATCGTCCAGCGCTGCGCCTGCACCCTGCATTTCGACAGCCGCCCCGACGGCCTGCGCGTCGAGCTGACCATGCCGCTGCAACCGGCCTGAACCGGACGGGCACCTCGCCAGCAGGTCGGCTGCGCAAGGTGTCGCGCCGGGCACATCAAATGTAACGCCTGCGCATTGGCGATCCGCCCGCCGCACCGCTATCGTCCTGCTCAGCCTGACTCAACGGACTGAGGAAACCGCGACATGGACGCCTCCATCTACATCTGCCCGGCCACCCCCCGCGATGCCGGCGTGATCAGCCGCATCGTCGAGCGCTCGATCCGGGTCGGTTGCGCCCTCGACCACCGCAACGACGCGCAATTGGTCGACCACTGGATCCGTCGGCAATCGCCCGAACACATCCGCGCCTGGCTCGCCGACCCCGAGCGCTACCTGAACCTCGCACTGCTGCGGGACAAGCCGGTCGGGGTCGGCATGGCGGTGGCCAGCGGCGACGTCACCTTGTGCCACGTGCAGCCGGAGTGGTTCCGCCGCGGGGCCGGGCGGGCGCTGATGGGGGATCTCGAAGGCTGGCTGCGGATCCGCGGCACGCCCCGCGCGACGCTGCGCAGCACCCGTGCCGGCGAAGCCTTCTACCGGCGCCTGGGCTACCGCGAGTCGGCGCCGCGCCAGCTCCATCACGGTGTGCAGGCGCTGCCCATGCACAAGCGGCTGCCGTTGTCGGCCTGATCGTCGATCAAGGGTGTAAATCCTCGACGCGCTTAAGCGTTTCCAGAACAGGAAAACCTGCATGTGCGCTCCGCGACCGGAACGCGCACCTGCGTGGTGTGCAGTTTTGGTCACTATCCATAGCGCATTGAGGGGTCGAGAGATGTCAGTCGCCACCAGCCAAATCGAAACATCGCCGGCCGAAACCGGCCATGAACCGGCGGAAACGCTGTACCAGTTCAACGAGTCGCCGCTGCTGGCCCGCCAGAGCCGCCAGGAGTCCAACGCCCGCAGTTACCCGCGGCGCATTCCCCTGGCGCTCAAGCGCGCCAAGGGCCTGTATGTCGAAGACGTCGAAGGCCGTCGCTTCATCGACTGCCTGGCCGGTGCCGGCACGCTGGCGCTGGGGCACAACCACCCGGTGGTGATCGAGGCGATCCGGCAGGTGCTGGCCGATGAGCTGCCGCTGCACACCCTCGACCTGACCACCCCGGTCAAGGACCGGTTCGTCCAGGATCTGTTCGGCCTGTTGCCGCAGGCGTTGGCCGCGGAAGCGAAAATCCAGTTCTGCGGCCCGACCGGCACCGACGCCGTGGAAGCCGCGCTGAAACTGGCGCGCACCGCCACCGGGCGCAGCACCGTGCTGTCGTTCGCCGGCGGTTACCACGGCATGAGCCAGGGCGCGTTGAGCCTGATGGGGAGCCTGGGGCCGAAACGCCCGCTGGGCGCGCTGCTCAGCAACGGCGTGCAGTTCATGCCGTTCCCGTACGACTACCGCTGCCCGTTCGGCCTCGGCGGCGCCGCAGGGGTGAAAGCCAACCTCAGCTACCTGGAGAACCTGCTCAACGACCCCGAGGCCGGCGTGCAGTTGCCGGCGGCGGTGATCGTCGAGGCGGTGCAGGGCGAGGGCGGGGTGATTCCGGCGGACATCGAGTGGCTGCGCGGCCTGCGCCGCATCACCGAGAAGGCCGGCGTGGCGCTGATCGTCGACGAGATCCAGAGCGGTTTCGCCCGCACCGGCAAGATGTTCGCCTTCGAGCACGCCGGCATCGTGCCGGACGTGGTGGTGCTGTCCAAGGCCATCGGCGGCAGCCTGCCGCTGGCGGTGGTGGTCTACCGCGAGTGGCTCGACAAATGGCAGCCGGGGGCGCACGCCGGTACGTTCCGCGGCAACCAGATGGCGATGGCCGCGGGGTCTGCGGTCATGCGTTACCTGGTCGAACACAAGGTCTGCGAGCATGCCGCCGCCATGGGCGAGCGCCTGAGCGAGCATTTGCGCCTGCTGCAGCGGGATTTCCCGCAACTGGGCGACATTCGCGGCCGCGGCCTGATGCTCGGGGTCGAACTGGTCGATCCGCAGGGTGCGCCGGACGCCTTGGGCCATCCGCCGGCCTTCGCTCGGCTGGCGCCGCTGGTGCAGCGCGAATGCCTCAAGCGCGGCCTGATCCTGGAGTTGGGCGGCCGCCATGGCGCGGTGGTGCGGTTCCTGCCGCCGCTGGTGATCACCGCAGCGGAAATCGACCGCGTCGCCGAGATCTTCGGCCGTGCCTTGGCCGCCGCGACCGCGGCTCTGTAAATTTTTCGCGGCGCCGAACGTTCCTTCTACATACCCGGCTGCACCGCTCGTGCAGCCCACCCTTACAGCGATGGAGACACAGCATGACGTCAGTATTCGACCGCGAGGACATCCTCTTTCAGGTCGTGGTCAACCACGAAGAGCAGTACTCGATCTGGCCGGACTACAAGGCCGTGCCGCAAGGCTGGCGCACCGTGGGCAAAAGCGGCATGAAGAAAGAGTGCCTGGCCTACATCGAAGAGGTCTGGACCGACATGCGTCCGCTGAGCCTGCGCCAGAAGATGGAAGCGCAAGCGGCTGCCCAGTAAGCCGTCGGCCAAAGAAAAACCCGCTGGACCGGTGACGGTCGGCGGGTTTTTTCTTGCCTGCGGTTTTTGTCAGGACCGGTAGGGCCTCATCGCCAGCAGAGTTCTGCATGTCCCTGACCCTTGTGGGAGCCAGCCTGCTGGCGATGAACGATGACACGGTTGCGGATGAGGTTACGTGCCGCTCAAACCCTTGAGCAGCAGGTCCACATTGCCCTCCAGCTCGGCCACCGGATCCGCCCCGTCGGTGCCCAGCACCACGAGTCGGCTGCCGGCGTCGGCAATCGCCGCCTTCAGCGCCGGGGAAGGCTCGCGGTGATGCAGCACCACCGCCACGTCGTTGTCCTTCAGGGTGGCGGTGAGCCGTTTCAGGTCCTCGGGCGTCCACTCGGCGTCCGGCCGTGGATCCTGGCCGGCCAGTTCCAGGTTGAGGCTGCCGATCAGGTACCCGAAATGGTCGCTCAGGCTCATCACGCTCAGGTTGTCGGCGCTCGCCAGCCGCGCCTCGGTGTCGGCGTTGAGCTTGAGCAGGCGCTGTTTCAGCGCCGCCAGGTTGGCCTCGATCTTCGGCTTGTCCTGCGGCGCCAGGCGCACCAGGTCCGCCGCCATCACATCGGCCATGCGCCCCATGTTGTTGCCCGCCAGCCACGGTTGGCTGTTCAGGCCGTCGACCTTGAGGCCCGGCTGCACGGCGATGCCGGGCAGGGCGCCGTCCACGGGCCGGGCGGCATCGACCTCGACGATGCGGATGTTGCTGCGCCGGGCCATCGGGTACAGCGGATCATCGACCCACAACGAGCGCACGCCGATCACCGCATCGGCACCGGTCGCCAGCTTGCTCAGCGCCGGAGCGCCGCGACCGCTGAAGTAGGCGGTCTGGCGGCTGCCCGGCAGGTTGGCCGGCGCCGCGCGTTCCAGGCTGACGGCCGTGCCTTTGAGCAGCGTTTCGCCCAGGCCGTAGGTGATCGGCAGCGAGGCCAGCACCCGCAGCGGCCTGGCGCCGTCGGCGGCCAGAACGGAAGTGGAGACCGCGCCGCACAGGGCGAGGGCCAGGGTCAGTCGTCGCAATGCAAAAGTCATTTATCCGAGGTTCCCTTTCAGGCTGGGGACGATGCCGCGCGCGACGGCGGCGAGGGCGAAGGCAAGGCCGGCGACCAGGATGATCGCGGCGCCGGACGGCACCGGCAGGTCGAACACGATGGGCGCCAGGATCCCGCACAGGGTGCTGACGGTGGCGATCAGCACCGAGCACCAGAAGAAGCCCTTGAGCGACTGGCTCAGCAGGCGCGCGGCCGCGGCCGGGATCACCAGCAGGGCGCCGACCAGGATCGCGCCGATGACCTTCACCGCCGCGACGGTGATCAGGGTCACCAGGATCACGAACAGGTAGTCCAGCGCCTTGACCGCCACCCCGCGCACCGCAGCCAGTTGCGGATTGAAGCTGGCGAGCATGATCCGGTTGTACAGCGGCAGGGCCAGGGCCATCACCAGCGAACCGACGATGGCCAGCACCAGCAGGTCGTTGCCGTTGACCGTCAGCACCGAGCCGAACAGGACGTTCTCGAGGATGTGCACGTTGATCTTGCCGGCCAGGATCAGCAGCAGGCTGGCGCCGAGGGCCAGGGACACCGACAGAAACACGCCGATCAGGGTGTCCGGCGCCAGGCCGGTGCGGTTGCGCAGGTAATTGAGCAGGATGCCGAACAGCAGGCAGTAGCCGAACAGGCTGCCGTAAGGGCCGGTGTAGGGCTCGCCGAGCAGGATGCCGATGGCCACGCCGGTCAGCGCCGCGTGGCCGACCGCTTCGGAGAAGAACGCAAAGCGCTTGACCACCACCAGGGTGCCGAGGCCGCCGAGCACCGGGCCGATCAGCAGGCCGGCGAGCAGCGCATTGACCACAAAACCATAGGCCAGCGCCTCCGGCAGGTAACCGGACGAGGCCCAGCCCTGGACCATCAGCCGAAAGGCTTCGTAACTCATCGCGCAGCGCTCCGTGGGTGGGTCGAGAACAGGGTCAGCAGGCGTTCCGGGGTCAGGGCCTGTTGCGGCGGGGCGTCGAACAGCACGCGGCGGCTGAGGCCGGTGACGTGATCGGCCAGGCGGCCGACCGCTTCCAGGTCGTGCTCGATCCACAGCACGGTGATGCCGACGGCGCGCCAGTCGCCGAGCAGGCGTTCGAACACCTGGATCCCGGCTTCGTCCAGCGCCGACATCGGTTCGTCGAGCACCAGCAGCTGCGGTGCCGGGATCAGGCCCTGGGCCAGCAGCACCCGCTGGCGTTCGCCGCCGGACAACGCGCCCATCCGGCGCTTGCGCTTGTCCTGCATGCCGACCCGCTCCAGCGCATCGCCGATGGCCCCGGCGTAGTGCCGGCTCAGGCCAAGGAACGCCGGGCGGCGCTGGCACATGGCGGCCATGAAGTCATCGACGGTCATCGGCAGGCCCCGGTCGAACTCCAGCGCCTGCGGCACGTAGCCGATGGTGCCGGGCTCGCCCGGCCACTGCAGGGTGAGCCGGCCCTGGTGGGGCATCTGGCCGAGCAGGGTCTTGATCAGCGAACTCTTGCCGCCGCCGTTGGGGCCGACCAGCGCGTGCACGCTGCCGGGACGCACCGTGAAGGTGACGTTGTCCAGGATCGTCGTGCGCCCGAGCGTCAGGTTCACTTCGCTGAAATTCAGGGTCGGCCCCAGTGGAACCGGGGTTGCTCGCGAAAGCGCAGGATCGGTCGGCGTCACCGCTGGATGACTCGCCGCCTTCGCGGGCACGCCTGTTCCCACAGGGGATTCGATGTCTGTCGAACTCATGCGCCGGACTCCTGGATCGCCCGCACCACGGTGTTGAGGTTGCCGGCCATTTCCTTTTCGTACTTGTCGGCGGTGTATTCGCCGTAGGAAATGTGCGACAGCGGATAGAGCTTCACGCCGGATTCGCGCTGGATGGTGTCGACGTAGGTGGACGGGAAGTCCATCTCGGAGAAGATCACCTTCACGTCCAGCTCACGCAACTGGTCGATGGTCTTCTTCAGCTGGCTCGGGCTCGGCTCGATGCCGTGGGCCGGTTCGACCACGGCGGTGACCTCCAGGCCGAATTCGCGCAGCAGGTAGTCGTAGGCCGCATGCACAGTGGCCACCCGCAGTTCGGCGTTGGGCGCCTGGGTCAGCTTGGCCAGGGCGTCGGCGCGCATCTGCCGCAGGCGCTTGCCGTAGGCGCGGGCGTTCTGGGTGTAGGCCTTGGCGTTGTCCGGGTCGAGCTTGCCCAGTTCCCGGGCGATGTTGTTGACCTGGGCGATGGAGGCGCTGACCGACAGGAACGTGTGCGGGTTGACCACCTTGCCGGCACCGCGTGCGGCGACGCCGGTGGCGGCCAGCAGCGGTACGTTTTCGTTGGCTTCGATGGTCTTGATGTCCGGGGTTTCGCTGGCGGCGATCATGCGGTCGGCGAAGTCGTCATGGCCTACGCCGTTGAGCACGATCACGTCCAGCCCGCTGATGCGCTTGATGTCTTCGGCGCGGGGTTCGTAGGCATGCGGGTTGAAGCCGGCGGGAATCAGCGGCACCACGTCGGCCTTGTCGCCGACGATGTTGGCCACATAGCTGTAGTACGGGTGCAGGGTGATGCCGATGCGCAGGCGCTTGGCCGGGTCGGCGCTGGCCAGCGGGCTCAGCAGGCAGGCGCACAGGCCGGCCAGCAGCAGGCGCAGGAAGGGGCGGCGGGCAGAGGAAATGGACATGGGCAAGCGGTCTTCCGTGGAATGGAGGCGGGAGGTCAATGGCGATGCTCGCGGGTCACCCCGGCATCGTATTGCGCGACGATCTGTTTCCAGCCGGCGGCCGACAGTGCGTCGTCGGAAAGCGCGGTCGGCGCCCCGGCGTCGGCCGTGCGGTTGAGCCAGATGTCGGGCGGGGCATGCCCGTCGGCGTCCGTTCGCATCAGGAACGAACCGGCCACGGCAGGCGCCCTGCTCTGGCCGAAGTAGGCCGAGTCGGCCAGCAGTTGCCATGTGTGACCGCCACGGCTGACGGAGCTGGCGTCCCGGGCGAACGGCGCGAAGCCTTCGTCGGCCAGGGCCTGCGGTGTCGGCAGGGCCTGTTGCTCTTCGCGCAGCAGGCGGATCTCGTCGAGGGTGACCCGCAGGTCGGCGTAGAGGCCCTGCTCGGCGGCATTGAGGTCGCGGCGGGCGTCCAGCTGATGGCCGGAAACCGGCTCCGGCTCGTGGGACACGCCGCGCCAGGCCACCACGGAACCGGCGACCGCCAGGATCAGCAGGCACAACAGCAGCACGTTGAGGGTTTCATGGCCGGCGCCGGCCGGGCGAACGGTTTGGGTGGTGGATGGGGTCATGGGCTTTCGATGTCCGCCTGGTCGATTTCGACGACGTGGCCGGGGCCGGC
Source organism: Pseudomonas ekonensis (assembly GCF_019145435.1). Classification (NCBI taxonomy): domain Bacteria; kingdom Pseudomonadati; phylum Pseudomonadota; class Gammaproteobacteria; order Pseudomonadales; family Pseudomonadaceae; genus Pseudomonas; species Pseudomonas ekonensis. The sequence goes on from NZ_JAHSTS010000001.1 coordinate 1,302,581, forward strand.
GTCGAACAGCACGTAGAACTCGGCGCCGGGCTTCTTGAAGGTCAGGGTCGAGTCGGCGCCGAGCTTGCCCGGCAGCAGGATGGTTTCGTCATAGCCGATCACGTCGAGGGTCACCCCCGGCGCTCCGCTGCCGTCGGAGAAGCCGCCGGTGCATTTGATCTGTTCGGCGTCGATGGCCTTGCACTCGCACATCGGGTTGTGGGCCAGGGCGCCGGCGCTGAAGACGGCTCCGAGCGCCAGCAGCGCGGCGCTCAGGCACCGGCGCGGGCGCAGGCGGAAAGGACGTGGGGCGCGGCTCATGGTTTGGCTCCTTGTTTGTTCAGCCAGGCGATCGTGGCGGGGGAGGCCTGGCTCAGCGGAATCGAGGCCTGGTGCATGCTGCCGTCCCAGCCTTCCATGGTGATCCACAGTTCGGCGTCGGCGCGGGTCTTGTCCGGCACCGGCAACTGGGTGCCCATGCGGTACGGCGTGCCGAAGAAGATCGAGCCGGCGGCGCGCAGGCTGCGGGGCTTGCCGATGCGCAGGTAAGTGGCCTTGACCTGATCGACGCAGGCGCTGCACAGGGCGGCGTTGAAGCCTTTGAGGTAGCCGGCCGGGCCGTCGGAGCGCGGGGCCTCGTCGCGCAGCTCGGCCAGGCGCAGGCTCCAGGGGCCGACCTGGATCTGCCCGATCTCCCGCTCGCCCAGGCCGCTGTCGCCGCGGAACAGCGCGGCGTCGGCGAAGTACTTGGGCATGAAGCCCAGCGGAATCAGGAGCAGCAGGACATTGATGTGGAAACGCCACTTGTGCCAGAACAGGCTCAGCCGTGAAGGCTGCGGTGCGGGGGTGGATCGGCTCACAGGCTGGCCTCCGACGGTTCGCGGCGCGGGGCCGGTTGTGCCTTGACGCGCTGCTGCTTGTGCTCGCGCTTGAGCGCATTGGCGGTGGCCAGGGCCGTGCGTTTGGTCCAGATCAGCAGCCCGCTCAGCACCATCATGCTCAGCAGCAGGCCGAAGAAGAACCAGATCAGCTTGATCCACAGCCCGCCGAAGTCGCCGGTGTGCAGCGGGCGCATGGATTCGGTGACGAACTCAAGCGAAGTGCGGTCGGACAGCAGGCGCGTGGCCGCCACGTCGCCGCTGTAGGGGTTGAGCGTGGCGCTCTGGAACATCAGCGGATACCAGCCGCGCCCGCCGATGTCGAGGTGGGCGTAGGCGTTGCCCGGCAGGCTGACGAAGCTGGCTTCCAGGCCGGGGATTTTCTCCCGGGCGATTTCCACGGCGCGGTCCAGGCTGATCCGTCGCGGCGGCGTGCCGTCGCCGGACATCGGCACGGCTTCCCGGGCCATGGCCGGGATGATCGGTTCGCTGGAGATGGAAATCTGGTTGTCCGACAGCAGCGCCTGGATCAGGAACCAGGTGCCGGTGATGGAGATCACCGCGATGAACCAGATCGACCAGATGCCGCTCAGGCGATGGAAATCGCCCCAGAAGATCCGTGCGCCGTGGTTGAAGCGCAGGGTCGGGCGCAGGAAGCCTTTCCAGAACCGTTTGTACACCACGAGCCCGGTCACCAGCGAGGCCAGCATCGGCAGGCCGAGGAACGACACCAGGTACCAGCCCCAGCTGAAGCCGTTGGTGAACGGCACCAGCCACCAGCCGTGCAGCGCCCGGGTGAAGGCCTTGAAGTTGAAGTCCGGCGCCGTGCCCTGGATGGCGCCGGTGTACGGGTTGACGTACACCGTCTGCACGCGCCCGTCGGGGTAGCTGACGTCGACGTCGAGGGCAAAGTGCGATTCGTCCGGACGGTTGATGCTTTGCACCACGGTCTGCGGTTCGGCTTTCTTGAGGGCGGCGAGGATCTGGTCGTAGCTGAGCCGCGGGGCGTCGTCGGACGGCTGGCTGGCGCGCATCTGCGGGTTGGCCAGCCAGACGATTTCCTGGCTGACCACCGCCAGGGTGCCGGTGACGCAGACGATCAGGACAAAGAACCAGATCGGCAAGGCCAGCCAGCTATGCACCAGGAACCACAGTTTCGAGCGGGATTTCTTCGACATGATTGAACGTCTTGATTCAGTGGGAGGAGCGGCTGCTACGGGCTTCGCAGCAGGGGCGTCCCTGGAGGGCGCGGTCGAGGCGTTTGCCCGGGCGACCGGCCCGCATCTTTATAAGACGGATGAGCGAGGAAATTCCCGATGGGTGATATGAAAGTAAATGTTTCGCACTTCGCCGCAGCGCTGTCCGCACTGCGGGAGCGAGCCTGCCCGCGATTGCGTCAAGTCAGTCGGCACCTTCATTGACCGACACACCGCAATCGCGAGCGGGCTCGCTCCTACCGGCATTCGGCAAGGAGGTCGTTCAGCCTTGCTTGAACATCTCCATGGCCCGCTGACGGATCTGCTCTTCGGTCAAGTCTTCCTTGCGCGAGGCCAGGAACCACAGATGCCCGTAAGGATCTCGCAAGGTGCCGCTGCGGTCGCCGTAGAACTGATCCTTGACCTCCGATACGGAGGTCGCACCGGCATCGATCGCCCGCCGGAACGACTTGTCGACGTCGGTCACATATAGATGCAAGCCGACCGACACGAACTGCTCCGGACTGCTGAACGGCCCTTCTTCGCACGGGGTGCCGAGCATGATCGCGCTGTCGCCGATGCGCAGTTCGGCATGGCCGATGTTGCCGTCGGGCATGGCCAGGCGCATGACTTCGGTGGCGCCGAAGGCTTTCTTGTAGAAGTCGATGGCCTCGGCGGCCTTCTTGATGCCGAGGTACGGGGTAATGCTGTGATACCCCTCAGGAATGGGTTTGACGCTCATGACGTTCTCCCTGTTCTTTCTTGTGGACGGTCAGTCTTCACCGGATGCCCGGTCGGTCAACTATAGGTCCGCGCCGGCGCCGCAGACCGGGGCGCCGACAAAGGGTCGGCGGTCATTCGGCATCGCTCGCCGACGGCGGGAAGTGCGGCCCCGGCCCCTGTTCCCCGAGCACGTCCCCGTAGTTGCGCAGCGGGCAGGCTTCCATCGACAGGCACCCGCAGCCGATGCAGCCGTTGAGGCGGTCGCGCAGCAGCATCAGCTGCCCGATCCGCTCGTCCAGTTCGCGGCGCCATTGCTCCGACAGCCGTTTCCAGTCCGCCGCCGTCGGTGCCCGGTTGTCCGGCAGGTTCTTCAGGGCTTCGCCGATTTCCGCCAGCGGAATGCCCAGGCGCTGCGCCACCTTGATCAATGCCACGCGCCGCAGCACTTCCCTGGGGTAGCGGCGTTGGTTGCCGGCATTGCGCTGGCTCTTGATCAACCCCTTGGACTCGTAAAAGTGCAGGGCCGTGACCGCCACGCCGCTGCGGGCCGCGACTTCGCCGACGGTCAGTTGCTTGTGCAGGGTGTCTGCGGTGACCATTTCCAGTTTGCCTCTTGACCTCTACTTAACTGGAGGTTTTAACCTGCACGCCTTCGAATCGCAAGATTCGCCTGACAGACGAGTGGGGACGTTATGCACGCGCCGAAAAACCTCAGCTTCACCCAATTGATCGAATTCGAGATCGACCCCGGACAACAGCCCGCGCTGGTCACCGCGTTGGCGTTGCAGACCGAGCGTCTGGCCGAACGCTACGCCGGGTTCGTCAGCGCCAGCGTCCAGGCCAGCGACGACGGCCGGCGGGTGCTGGGCTTTCTGCAATGGCGCTCGCGGGAGGCGGGCGAGGCGGCGTTTCGCAGTTTCGAAAACGGCGAGCAGGATTTCTGGCAACTGATCCGCACCCATCGGGCGCGCACCGTGACCTTCGGTTCGTTCCAGGTGTTGAGCAGCATCGCCCGCAGCCATGACGACGGGCTGCACTGCCAACTGGTCGGCTAGATCGACAGCTGGATCAGGCGTTCGCCTTGCCGGTGTTGTGCGGGCCGGCGCTTGTTGACCGCCAGTTCGCCGATCTTGATCAGCCGCGTGCGGGTGACGTTGCGGCTCAGGCCGAGCAGCGCGGCGGTGTGCACCTGGTTGTAGTGGCAGAAGCGGTAGGCGGCGCGCAGCAACGCGTCTTCGACGGTTTCGTGCAACGCGCCGGCCTGTTGTTCGAAGAGTTGCTGGAAGGCCCGCTCCAGCAGCGCCGGCGCGGTTTCGTCGGCGGTGTGCTGCGGCTCGTCCGCCCGGTCGATGCGCAGGTTGGACAGGCGCAGGTCGTCGCGCTCGATCACGCCGTTGCGGCAGATGAGCAGGGTGTGGTGGATGACGTTTTCCAGCTCGCGGATGTTGCCCGGCCAACCGTAGCCGCGCAGCCTGTGTTCGGCGCCGGGGCTGATGGCGACCCGGCCGTAGCCCAGGCGCTGGCTGTAGGACTCGATGAAATGCCGGGTCAGCGGCAGGATGTCGCCGGGGCGCTCGCGCAGCGGGCTCAGCTCCAGGTTGACCACGTTCAGGCGGTAATACAGGTCCTCGCGGAAATGCCCGGCGTTGATGGCTTTCTCCAGATGCACGTTGGTCGCCGCCAGCACCCGCACATCGATGGGGATGGCCTTGCGCGAGCCCAGGCGCACCACCTCACGTTCCTGTAGCACCCGCAACAGCTTGACCTGGATCGCCATCGGCAGGTCGCCGATCTCGTCGAGGAACAGCGTGCCGCCGTCCGCTTCCTCGAACCACCCGGCCTTGGCGCTCAGGGCACCGGTGAACGCGCCTTTTTCGTGGCCGAACAGTTCGGCTTCCACCAGGGATTCGGAGAACGCGCCGCAGTTCACCGCAATGAACGGCCGGTTGCGCCGGTGGCTCAGGTTGTGGATATGCCGCGCCACCAGTTCCTTGCCCGTGCCGGTCTCGCCGATGATCAGCACGCTGGCCTCACTGGGCGCCACCTGCTGCAGATGGGCGAGCAGGGCCTGGGACTTGGGGTCTTCGAACACCTGGGCGGTGGCGCGGATCGACGTGGCCAGGGCGGGGGACGGCGGTAGGGTCAGCAGTTGCATGGGGCTCGCTCCACGGAAGGAAAAAATCAGGAATAGAACGTCGGCACCGGCAGGGCGCGGTTCAGCGCCCAGTCGCCCAGCTCATGGAGCTTGTAGTCCAGCGGGTCGTGCAGGGTCTGCGTGCGCAGGTTGCGCCAGTGCCGGTCCAGGCGCAGCGACGCGTGGGTGGCGCGGGCGCCGGTGACCTCGAACAGCCGGCTGCAGATGTCCAGGCCCTGGCGGCTGGCCGCGACCTTGGCCGTGGCGATCGCCGTGGCCAGGTGCCCGCGTTGTTCTGGGCTCAGGTCGGGCCCCTTGGCCCAGGCGTCGTCGAGCAGGGCGGCGGCCCGCTCCACCAGCAGGCGGATGCCTTCGAGCTCGACCCAGAACTCGCCGTAATGGCCAAGCACGTAAGGATCCTCGCGCACATCGCGGGCCGGGGAGCGGTGCCACACGCGGGTTTCGTTCAGGGTGTACTGGCGGGCCTCTTCAAACGCACCTTCGGCGATGCCGAGGAACATGTGCGTGAAGGTCAACTGCGCGATCAGCGGCCGCAGGCAGGCGAACGGCGTGCTCAGGGGGCCGGGGTCGAGCAGCAGCTCCGATTCTTCGACCCGAACCCGTTCGAACGTGGCGCTGCCGCTGTCGGTCTGGCGCTGGCCGATGTTGTTCCAGTCGTTGTGCAGGGTGATGCCGCTGCGTGCGCTGGGGATGGCGGCGATCAGCAGCTTGCCGCCCTGGCTCTCGTCCACCGCCGAGGCGATCAGCATCTGAGAGTCGCTGGCGCCGGAGCAAAAGCTCTTCTTGCCGGAGAACTCGCGCCAGCCGCCCAGGTCCTTGACCACGGTGCGGGTGTCCAGCGGATTGAGCGCATTGCCCCAGAACCAGTTCTGCCGGGCGGTCTGTTCGAACCACGGTTGCCATTGTTCGGGCCGCGAGAACAGGCGCACCGTGGCCAGCATCAAGTGGTGGAAACCGAAGACATGGGCGATCGAACTGTCGACCCTGGCGAACTCGCGCACGATCTGCAGGGTTTCGCTCCAGGGCGCGCCGAGGCCGCCGTAGCGGGTCGGAATGCTCAGGGCCAGCAGGCCGCTGTTGCGCAGGGCATCGCGTTCGGCCTTCGGCGTGCCGCCGCGCTCGTCGCGTTCGACGGCGGTCAGGGCGAACTCGGCGGCCAGCCGTCGGGCGGTCTGCAACGGGGAGGGCAGTGGGCTTTGCGGTTTGGCGGTCACGCGGTGTTCCTCATCAGAGTCCTGGGCGGGCTGGGGTGTCGGCGGGCGGCGCCTCAGGCGCTTTTCAGCAACGGCTTGAAATGCGTGCCGAACAGCGGCGCGGCGCGTTCGGCGGCCAGGCGGATACGGGCCTTGAGCGGTTCGCTGGTGATCTGGTAATCGGTGAAGTCGGCTTCGCTGGCGTACACGCCGATGGGCAGGGTCACGGCCTGGAAGAAGCTGAACAGCGGCCGCAGTTGGTGGTCGAGCACCAGCGCATGGCGTTCGCTGCCGCCGGTGGCGGCCAGCAGCACCGGCGTGTCGATCAGCGCATTGAGGTCGATCAGATCGAACAGGTGCTTGAGCAGGCCCGGATAGGCCCCGCGGTACACCGGTGTGGCCACGACCAGCAGGTCAGCCTGTTCGATGGCCTGCAACTGCGCCTCGACCTCGGCCGGCAATTCCTGGCGCGACAGCGCGGCGCCGAGCGGGCGGGCAATGTCGCCGAGTTCGATGAGGTGGCTGTCGACGGGCAAGTGCCCGGCCAGTTCGGCCAGCAGGGCCTGGGTCAGCACCAGGGTACGGGACGGACGCCAGGTTCCGCCGGACAGGGCAACGACTTTCAGTGGGCGCGACATGATGTATTCCTTTTCAACAGTGGCTCGGCGAGCGGTGAGGGTTCACCGGGGGGCGGAGCAAGCGCTGTACCAATTCCTCAAAAGCCCGCACTGCGGGGCTTCGGCGGTTCTGCGTGGGCCTCCTTGTGTGGTTTTCGGGGCGGTTTGCTGAACCGCTGTTGCCTGGCGGACAGTTGCTGGAGCAACAGTGCCGAACGCGGTGGATGTGTTTATAGAGGCTGCCTTTTATTCCGTAAAAGACTGTTAATTGATATTGATAGGTCTTTTGTGAATATGAAGTGTTCACCGGCGAAAATCTGATAGCCACTATTGAGCGCGTTGATTTCTGCGCGCGCGTGCCCCGGCGTAGCCTTTGTCCATCGACAAACACCTTTCGCCAGGACGCTCCCGATGAACCGCTTACTGACTGTTTCCCTGATGCTCGCCGTCTCCGTGCTCGCCGGTTGCGCCAGCCACGTGTCACCTGAACTGCGCCCCTACACGGCGGAAGAAACCCGCGAACTGGCCCTCGAAGCGCTGAACCGCCGCGGCCTGTCCTTCGACGAGTACCACGCCAAGAAAGCCGAACTGCTCGGCCAGCCACAGAAGATCGTCGGCTTCGACAGCCATGGCGAAATGAGCGCCGAACGGGCCGTACAGCTGCACGGTCGTCCAAGCTGATCGACAACTGTACTGCTCGAAGTTTCGCCCAACTGTCCATGGGCTGGCGCGGTGCCGTGCGATAGGGTCAACACCTGAATGACCCTCACGGAATGCCTGCCATGACCCTCTCGCTCGATCTGCTGCTGGGCTTTGCCCTGTTTGCCCTTGTCACCTCGATCACGCCGGGGCCGAACAACACCATGCTGTTGGCGTCGGGGGTGAATTTCGGCTTCAACCGCACCATCCCTCACATGCTCGGCATCACCTGCGGCTTCTTCGTGCTCGTCGTGGCGGTAGGGTTCGGCCTGGGCGCGGTGTTTCAGCGCTATCCCTTGCTGTACACGATCCTGCGGTACGTCGGCGCGGCGTACTTGCTGTACCTGGCGTGGAAAATCGCCCGTTCCGGCCCGGTCGGCGACAGCGGCGACGGCGAAGGCAAACCGATCAGCTACCTGGGGGCGGCGGCGTTCCAGTGGGTCAACCCCAAGGCGTGGATCATGGCCATCGGCGCCATCAGCACCTACACGCCGATGCAGGGCTACTTCACCAACGTGCTGGTGATCGCCGCCGTGTTCGCCATCATCAACCTGCCGAGCGTCGGCGTGTGGGCGGCCTGCGGCACCTTGTTGCGCAACGTGCTCAAGGATCGCCGCTGGCTGCGGGCGTTCAATTGGGGCATGGCGGCGCTGCTGGTGATTTCGCTGTACCCGCTGCTGCTGGAAAGCTTTGCCTGACGCATCGCTTCAACCGCCGGCCCGATGCCTGTTAAGCTCGGCTTCAGGAGCGTTCCTACGCACTCTTAAATGAAGTTGTTCTTCTTTAACGGCATCCGATCAGGTAATGATGACGCTCTCTAACCGCGGCGCGGCCCACAAGGCTGCGCCTTGCCGTTTGCAGACACGAGCCTCCTGACCCCGGAACACGCTCTGCGAGTCTTTCTATGAACCAACGTCCGCTGTATTTCGATTACGCCGCCACCACCCCGGTGGACGAGCGGGTCATCCAGGTGATGATCGAGTGTCTGGGCTTCGACGGCAATTTCGGCAACCCGGCCTCCAGCTCCCATGCCTTCGGCCGGCAGGCAAGGCACACGGTCGAGCAGGCGCGCCGGCAGGTCGCCGAACTGGTCGGGGCCCAGGCCGGGCAGATCGTCTGGACCTCCGGCGCCACCGAATCCAACAACCTCGCCCTCAAGGGCGTGGCCCAGGCCCGGGGCGTGCCCGGCGGGCACATCATCACCAGCCAGATCGAACACAAGGCCATCCTCGACACTGCCCGGCAACTGCAGGACGCCGGCATCGCCGTGACCTACCTGGTGCCGGACGCCGACGGCCTGATCACCCCGCAGGCGGTCAGCGAAGCGATGCGCGACGACACCTTTCTGGTGTCGCTGATGCTGGTCAACAACGAACTGGGCACCGTCAACGATATCCCGGCCATCGGCGAGGTGGTGCGCGGCCGCGAGGCGCTGTTCCATGTCGATGCGGCGCAGGGCGCCGGCAAGGTCGCCATCGACCTGGCGCAATGGCCGGTGGATCTGATGTCCTTCTCGGCGCACAAGCTGTACGGGCCCAAGGGCATCGGCGCGCTGTACGTCGGCCCGCGCGCGCAGCAGCGTCTGCAGGCGCAGATCCACGGCGGCGGACACGAAGGCGGCTTGCGCTCCGGCACCCTGGCGACCCACCAGATCGCGGCGATGGGCGCCGCCTTCGCCCTGGCGGCGCAGGTGTTCGATGAAGAGAAAAACACCATCGCTGCGCTGCGCGAGCGACTGCTCGAACAATTGCTGAGCCTGCCCGGCGTGCGCCTCAACGGCAGCGCGCAGCGGCGCATCCCGCACACCCTGAGCCTGACCTTCGGCGAAGGCGAGTTCAACGCCGCGACCCTGAGCCATTCGCTCGCGTTTTCCGCGACCTCGGCCTGCAACTCGGCGAGCAACACTCCATCCCACGTGCTGTTGGCGTTGGGGCATGACGCACGCCTGGCGGGACGCACCATCCGCCTGAGCCTGGGCCGCTTCACCACGGCCGACGACATCGACCGGGCCGTGCAACTGATCAAGGCCGCCTGCACCAGCGCTCCGGCGTTCTGGGCGACAGGACTTTCATAAAGGTGCCGGACACGACCGGCACCGGACAATAACGACGAAGTGGTTAGCAGGAGACATGATGAGTACCCAGACTTTGACCGACGGATCGGTTCCCCAGCGCCTGGCGCACACCCGTGAACTGATGCGCCGCGAAGGCATCCATGCGTTGCTGGTGCCGTCGGCCGACCCGCACCTGTCAGAGTACCTGCCGGGCTACTGGCAGGGCCGGCAATGGCTGTCGGGGTTCCACGGTTCGGTCGGCACGCTGATCGTCACCACGGACTTCGCCGGCGTCTGGGCCGACAGCCGTTACTGGGAACAGGCGACCCAGGAACTCAACGGCAGCGGCATCGAACTGGTCAAGCTGCAGCCCGGTCAGCCGGGTCCGTTGGACTGGCTGGCCGAGCAGACGCCGGAAGGCGGCGTGGTGGCGGTTGATGGCGCGGTCATGGCGATGGCGTCGGCGCGAACCCTGGGCAGCAAGCTCGAGGCCCGGGGCGCCCGTCTGCGCACTGACATCGATTTGCTGGATGAAGTCTGGAGCGACCGCCCGCAACTGCCGAACGCGCCGGTCTATCAGCACCTGTCGCCGCAGGCCACCGTCAGCCGTGGCGAGAAGCTCGCCCGACTGCGCGAAACCCTCAAGGAGCGCGGGGCCGATTGGCATTTCATCGCCACCCTCGACGACATCGCCTGGCTGTTCAACCTGCGCGGCGGCGATGTGTCGTTCAACCCGGTGTTCATTTCCTTTGCCTTGATCGGCCAGCAGCAGGCCACGCTGTTCGTGGCCCTGGGCAAGGTCGACGCTAGCCTGCGCGCCGTGCTGGAACAGGACGGCGTGACCCTGCGCGATTACAGCGAAGTCGCCGACGCCTTGCGCGCGGTGCCGGACGGGGCGAGTCTGCTGGTGGATCCGGCGCGGGTCACCAGTGGCCTGTTGGGCAACCTCGACAGCGGCGTGACGCTGGTCGAAGGCCTCAATCCGACCACCCTGGCCAAGTCGCAGAAGAGCCAGGCCGATGCCGAACACATCCGTCGGGCCATGGAGCAGGACGGCGCGGCGCTATGCGAATTCTTCGCCTGGCTGGAGTCGGCCTGGGGTCGCGAGCGCATCACCGAGCTGACCATCGACGAGAAACTGACCGCCGCCCGCGCGCGTCGTCCGGACTACGTGTCGCTGAGCTTCAACACCATCGCCGCGTTCAACGCCAACGGTGCCATGCCGCACTACCACGCCACCGAGCAGGCGCACGCGGTGATCGAGGGCGACGGCCTGCTGCTGATCGACTCCGGCGGCCAGTACCTGGGCGGCACCACCGACATCACCCGGATGGTGCCGGTCGGTACGCCGAACGCCGAGCAGAAGCGCGATTGCACCCGGGTGCTCAAAGGCGTGATCGCGTTGTCGCGGGCTCACTTCCCCAAAGGCATCCAGTCGCCGCTGCTCGACGCCATCGCCCGGGCGCCGATCTGGGCCGACAACGTGGAGTACGGTCATGGCACCGGCCACGGCGTCGGTTACTTCCTCAACGTCCATGAAGGCCCGCAGGTGATCGCCTACCAGGCGGCGCCGACGCCGCAGACAGCCATGCAACCGGGGATGATCACCTCCATCGAACCGGGCACCTACCGTCCGGGGCGTTGGGGCGTGCGCATCGAGAACCTGGCGATGAACGTCGAAGCCGGCAGCAGCGAATTCGGGGAATTCCTCAAGTTCGAAACCCTGACCCTGTGCCCGATCGACACCCGTTGCCTGGAGCCGTCCTTGCTGACCGAGGACGAAAAGCAGTGGTTCAACGCCTACCACGCCCAGGTGCGCAAGCGCCTGAGCCCGCTGCTCGACGGCGCGGCGCTGGCCTGGCTGAATACCCGCACCGCGGCTATCTGACCGGCATCAGCTCGGGCGCTGTCGCCAGCGCCTGAGCCATGTGGTCGACGAATGCGTGGATCCTGGCGGACTGGCGACGGTTCGCCGGGAACACCGCGTGCATCGGCAGCGGTTGTGTGCGGTAGTCCTGCAACAGGGCGACCACCCGGCCCGCCTTCAAGTCTTCGCTGAACAGCCAGACCGGCGACAGCGCAATGCCCAACCCGCCCAGCACCATTTCACGGATGGCCTCTGAGTTGTTGCTCTGGGCGTTTCCCTGTATGCGCACCTCGTGGCGCTGTCCGTCCTTTTCGTAGGTCCACAGGTTCTGGCTGCTGAGCAAGTTGAATTGCAGGCAGTTGTGCAGGCGCAGATCGGCTGGCGCAAGCGGTGCGGGATGTCGCTCCAGATAAGCCGGCGCCGCGACAGTGATACGGTGAGTGACGCCGATGGGGCGGGCGATCATGCCGCTGTCGCTCAATGCGCCGATTCGCAGGCTGACGTCCAGGCCTTCGCTGACCAGATCCTGGTTCTGGTCACTGAGCTGCAGATCGATCTGCACCTGCGGGTAGCGCTCCAGAAACGCCGTCAGCCGCGGCGCGATCTGCAAGCGGCCGAAGCTGACGGACGAGCCGATCCGCAGGGGGCCCGCAACGGTTTCCCGGCCGGACTGGAAACTGTGTTCGGCAGCGTCCACCGCCGCCAGGATGGTTCGGCATTCGTTGTAGTAGCGCTGGCCTTCATCGGTCAGCGACAGCTTGCGCGTGCTGCGGGCGATCAGCTTACCGCCGAGCTGACGCTCGAGTGCACGCAGGACTTTGCTGATGGTCGGCTGGGTGGTCTGCAGCTCACGGGCCACGGCGGAAAAGCTGCCGCGCTCGATGACCCGGACGAAAATCGACATCGCGTGGAGTTTGTCCATGGTGGGCAAGGCTCATTCATGCTGTTTTGGCATGGTCACTATAGCGATACGGCGTCTTATCGGCATGGGTCGGTTGCGGGAGGATGGCTTCACTCTCTTTCAGACAGGAAATGCCGAAATGACTGACTCAATGCACATGCGCGCTCTGATGGTCGAAACCCCCAACGGTCCGCTACGCTTGGTTTCGCTGCAACGCCCCAAGCCACGCCCGGGAGAAGTGCTGGTGCGTATCAAGGCCAGCGGCGTGAATCCGTTGGATCTGAAAGTCCGTGCGGGCCAGGCCGCCCATGCCCGGCAGGCGCTGCCGGCAGTGTTGGGCATTGACCTTGCCGGTGTGGTCGAGGCGGTGGGCGAAGGCGTTCTCGGCTGGGTGCCGGGCGACGAGGTGTATGGGATGGCCACGGGCATCGGCGGCGCGCAGGGTTCGTTGGCCGACTATGCAGCGGTGGACGCACGGCTGCTGGCGCGCAAGCCCTCGAACCTGTCCATGCGTGAGACGGCCGGTTTGCCGCTCGTGGCCATCACGGCATGGGAGGGGCTGGTGGATCGCGCCCATGTGCGCGATGGGCATAAAGTGCTGATCCATGGGGGCGCGGGCGGGGTCGGGCATGTGGCCATTCAGCTGGCGCGGGCCTTCGGGACGGACGTGTTCGCCACAGGCTCTGTCGGGCAGCGGGCAATCATCGAAGGGGTCGGCGCGACGTTCATCGACCGGCAATCCCCGGTGGAGACTTACGTGAACGAACACACGGCGGGGGAGGGCTTTGACATCGTCTATGACACGGTGGGCGGTGAAGCGCTGGATGCCGCCTTCAAGGCCGCGCGGGTTTACCACGGGCATGTGCTGAGTTGCCTGGGATGGGGACAGCACAGCCTGGCGCCGCTGTCGTTCCGGGGCGCGACGTATTCCGGTGTGTTCACCCTGCTGCCGCTGTTGACCGGCCACGGGCGTGAACATCACGGGGAAATCCTGCGACAGGTTGCGCAATTGATCGAAGCCGGGCGCCTGCGGCCGATGGTCGACCCACGTCGGTTTTCCCTGAAAACCGCCGAAGACGCCCATGGGCTGCTCGCCTCGAAAGCGGCCCGTGGACGCCTGGTGATCGAGCTCTAACGCAAGGCCTCTGCGACGAAGTCGAGCCGGTCCTGGCCGAAGAACAACTGGTTGCCGATGAACATGCTGGGGGCGCCGAACACACCGCGCTTGACGGCGGTTTCAGTGTTGTCCTTGAGGGCGGCCTTCACGGCTTCGTCGTTGGTCAGCGCCAGCACGTCCTCCGGATTGAAGCCGTGTTCGGTCAGCACGGCCGCCACCGTTGCGGGCTCGTCGAGGCAGCGACCCTCGACCCAGAGGGCGTTGAACAGGCAATCGACGAACGCCTGGAACCGCTCGGGGTGGCGCAGCTGCATGCCGGTGACGGCGCGCATCAGGGTCAACGTGTTGATCGGGAAGTGAGGGTTGAATTTCAGCGCAACGCCGTAACGTCGGGCGTAGCGGTCCAGATCCTCGAACATGTAGCGGCCCTTGGCCGGGATCGTGGCCGGTGAAGCGTTGCCGGTGGCCTTGAATACGCCGCCCAGCAGCATCGGGATGTAAACCAGTCGGCTGCCGGTTTCGGCGCAGATCTTCGGCAGTTGCGTGTAGGCCAGATAGGTGGCGGGGCTGCCGAGGTCGAAATAGAATTCCACGGTTTTGCTCACGGGTGCGGCACTCCTGATTGTTGTTATGGATGACGTGAAGTTACCAGCGTTCGCTCCAGGGGCGCAGATCCAGCTCGAATGTCCAGGCGTCCCGGGGCTGGTTGTGCAGATACCAGTAGTTCTCGGCAATGTGCTCGGGGTCGAGGATGCCGTCTTGCTCCTTGGTTGCGTATTTTTCGGGGAAGTTGTCGCGGATGAAGTCGGTGTCGATGGCGCCGTCCACCACGACGTGGGCGACATGGATGTTCAAGGGGCCCAGTTCTCGGGCCATGCTTTGCGCCAAGGCCCGGATGCCGTGCTTGGCGCCCGCGAACGCGGCAAATCCGGCGCCGCCGCGCAGGCCGGCGGTGGCGCCGGTGAACAGGATAGTGCCCCGGTGGCGGGTGACCATGCGTTTGGCCACCTCCCGGGCATTGAGGAAACCCGAGAAACAGGCCATTTCCCAGATCTTGAAATACTTGCGTGCGGTTTCGTCGAGAATGCTGCACGGCACATTGGCGCCGATGTTGAAGACAAACGCTTCTATGGGGCCCATGCGGATCTCGATGTCCTCGATCAGTGCGATCACGTCTTCTTCCTTGCGCGCATCGCAGGCAAACCCGTGGGCTTCACCGCCGTCCGCGTGGATGGCATCCACCAGCGGCTGCAGCTTGTCGGCGCTGCGGCGGGTGACGCAGGCCACGAACCCTTCCTTGGCGAAGCGTTTGGCAATGGCGCCGCCGGTGGCATCGCCTGCGCCGACGACCAATACGACCTTCTTGTTGTTCATGGGTATCCCCTTTAGTAAACGATCGTTAAGTGAACGAACGTTATGCTAGGATCCAGGCAGCGTCAAGGCAGTCAATCGCGGAGTACGGAAATGCGTTATTCAGCCGGTCACAAGCTCGAAACCAAGGAAAAGCTGCTGCAAAGCAGTGCGTTATCGGCGAAAAGGTCAGGATTTTCCACGGTGGGCGTCGATGGTCTGATGAAGGCAATCGGACTGAGCGGCGCGGCGTTTTACAGCCATTTTTCATCCAAGGACGCGCTGTTTGCGGCCATCGTCGAACGTGAGCTCGGGCAAAGCCTCGAGCGGTTGGGCGGGCAGGGTACGCAGGATCGCGAACGGCTGGAACGTTGCCTCAAGCAGTATTTGAGCATGGCCCATGTCGAACAGCCGGAGTCTGGCTGTGCGATACCGGCATTGGGCGCGGAGATCGCGCGTTCCGAGAACGGGGTGCGTGAGCAGGCCGAGCTGTGGATCGGCAGGCTTCAGCAAAGTTGGGCGCAGACGTTGGGAAGCGACAGCCTGGCCTGGGCGATTCTGTCGCAATGCGTGGGTGCATTGGTGGTAGCGCGAATGCTGGCCAGCACAGACATGCAGAAGAACGTGCTGGGCGCCAGTCACGGGGAAATCAGTCGGCGGATCGCCGCTCAGTTCGCGGAGTAGGTGTCCGCTTACTTGCAGATGACGATCATGCTGCGGCTGGTATAGCCGGCGGGGTTGAGGCCGAAGGGATAGTCACCGGGCTCTTCCACGGCATCCCCTGATTTTGCGATCACCTTGTAGCCCTTGGGAGCGCAGGCGTTGGCGGCGCTGGCGTAGCACTTGTCCCAGGAGGACGAGAGTCCGGAACAGTTTATGTGCAGGCCTTTCTTGCCATGCTTGACCTGGGTTTTCGTGGTGGCTGCACAACCCGCGATTGCGAGTACGGCGATCAGTATCAAAATCTGTTTCATTAACGTCCTTAATCGCGGCGCCGAGTCTGGTGCTCGATTCTGCCTGCATTCGCTCACGTTTGAAGCGTTGTGCCGTCCCTGTCTGAAAAATCCATGCCTGGCATTGGGTTACGCGCTTTAACATGGCCTAAATGCGCGCCAAATGCCAGACCTTCGTCGAATCCTGTCTCAATCTGCCGCAACGGCAGGCTTGGCTGTGCTGCCCATGGTCATGGTTGCGCCGACGGAAGCCAGGATAATGCACAGGATCGCCATCCATTGTGACAGCGACAGGTACTCCTGCAGGAAGAGCAGGCCGGACAACGCGCCAAACGCGGGCTCGATGCTCATCAAGGTGCCGAACGTACGGGCAGGCATGCGAGTGAGGGCAACCATCTCCAGGGTGTAGGGAAGGGCTGTGGACAGGATGGCGACGCCGATCGCCACCGGAATCAGAGAGGGTGTCAGCAGCGCTGTTCCTGCGTGGATGATTCCGATGGGAGCGACGAACAGTGCGGCGATCATGACGCCCAGCGCGGCGGTCGTGACGCCGTTATCGGCACCGGCCTTCTGGCCGAAGAGGATGTACAGCGCCCAGCAGACGCCGGCGCCCAGGGCATACCCGGCACCGATCAGGTCGATGCCGGCCGTGGTCGCCCCTGTCGGGATCAGCAGCAGAAGCCCGGCGGCGGCCAGTGCGATCCAGAGAAAGTCGATGGCCCGGCGGGATGCATAGATGGCGACGGCCAGCGGTCCGGTGAACTCCAGGGCGACGGCGATGCCGAGCGGTACGGTGCGAAGCGACATATAGAAGAGGAAGTTCATGCCCCCCAATGCCATGCCGTAAACAATGACGGTGCGCAGGGACTTGGCCGTCAGCTTCACTCGCCAAGGACGCAGCAGCAGAACCATGATGACGCTGGCGAAAATCAGGCGCAGGGTGGTGGTGCCCTGTGCGCCGACCACGGGGAACATGCTTTTGGCCAGCGAGGCGCCGGACTGGATTGACGCCATGGCTATGAGCAGCAGGCCAACGGGAAAGAGGATCGAGGCAAGGCTGCGGGGGTGGTCGTTCATCGCTGGGCAGTGTCCGAGTTAAAGATTGGCTTGGTTTGCGCAATATAGTGCGCATTCGCTGTGTGGGCGTCTATATGCAGAACGGCTTTTTAAGGATGTTGATAGAAAAGTGAAATTAACGGTTGACGGCTGATTTCAGTTCTCTATAATTCGCCCCACTTCCGGCGCAGCCGAAACGGAAAACTTCTTGAAATTCAACGAGTTATGAAGTTTTCGGCAGCGGATTGCTTCAGTTAAGCGAAGCCCGGATGAGTCGAGGAGGGTGGCGTTGTTTGGCCCTTTCGGCGTTTCGATCCTCCCGGTCGAAAGCGGAGAAAAGAGGTGTTGACAGCAGCGTGCAACGCTGTAGAATTCGCCTCCCGCTGACGAGAGATCGAAAGCGCAAGTGGTTGAAGTTGAAAAAGAAATTTTGAAAACTTCTGAAAATAACCGCTTGACAGCAAATGAGGCTGCTGTAGAATGCGCGCCTCGGTCGGGACGAAAGACTTGACCAACCGCTCTTTAACAACTGAATCAAGCAATTCGTGTGGGTGCTTGTGGGGTCAGACTGACAGTCAAAAAGATTATCAGCATCACAAGTTACTCCGCGAGAAATCAAAGATGTAACCAACGATTGCTGAGCCAAGTTTAGGGTTTTCACAAAACCCAACGATGTTTGAACTGAAGAGTTTGATCATGGCTCAGATTGAACGCTGGCGGCAGGCCTAACACATGCAAGTCGAGCGGATGAAGGGAGCTTGCTCCCTGATTCAGCGGCGGACGGGTGAGTAATGCCTAGGAATCTGCCTGGTAGTGGGGGACAACGTCTCGAAAGGGACGCTAATACCGCATACGTCCTACGGGAGAAAGCAGGGGACCTTCGGGCCTTGCGCTATCAGATGAGCCTAGGTCGGATTAGCTAGTTGGTGAGGTAAAGGCTCACCAAGGCGACGATCCGTAACTGGTCTGAGAGGATGATCAGTCACACTGGAACTGAGACACGGTCCAGACTCCTACGGGAGGCAGCAGTGGGGAATATTGGACAATGGGCGAAAGCCTGATCCAGCCATGCCGCGTGTGTGAAGAAGGTCTTCGGATTGTAAAGCACTTTAAGTTGGGAGGAAGGGTTGTACGCTAATACCGTGCAATTTTGACGTTACCGACAGAATAAGCACCGGCTAACTCTGTGCCAGCAGCCGCGGTAATACAGAGGGTGCAAGCGTTAATCGGAATTACTGGGCGTAAAGCGCGCGTAGGTGGTTCGTTAAGTTGGATGTGAAATCCCCGGGCTCAACCTGGGAACTGCATCCAAAACTGGCGAGCTAGAGTATGGTAGAGGGTGGTGGAATTTCCTGTGTAGCGGTGAAATGCGTAGATATAGGAAGGAACACCAGTGGCGAAGGCGACCACCTGGACTGATACTGACACTGAGGTGCGAAAGCGTGGGGAGCAAACAGGATTAGATACCCTGGTAGTCCACGCCGTAAACGATGTCAACTAGCCGTTGGGAGCCTTGAGCTCTTAGTGGCGCAGCTAACGCATTAAGTTGACCGCCTGGGGAGTACGGCCGCAAGGTTAAAACTCAAATGAATTGACGGGGGCCCGCACAAGCGGTGGAGCATGTGGTTTAATTCGAAGCAACGCGAAGAACCTTACCAGGCCTTGACATGCAGAGAACTTTCCAGAGATGGATTGGTGCCTTCGGGAACTCTGACACAGGTGCTGCATGGCTGTCGTCAGCTCGTGTCGTGAGATGTTGGGTTAAGTCCCGTAACGAGCGCAACCCTTGTCCTTAGTTACCAGCACGTTAAGGTGGGCACTCTAAGGAGACTGCCGGTGACAAACCGGAGGAAGGTGGGGATGACGTCAAGTCATCATGGCCCTTACGGCCTGGGCTACACACGTGCTACAATGGTCGGTACAGAGGGTTGCCAAGCCGCGAGGTGGAGCTAATCCCACAAAACCGATCGTAGTCCGGATCGCAGTCTGCAACTCGACTGCGTGAAGTCGGAATCGCTAGTAATCGCGAATCAGAATGTCGCGGTGAATACGTTCCCGGGCCTTGTACACACCGCCCGTCACACCATGGGAGTGGGTTGCACCAGAAGTAGCTAGTCTAACCTTCGGGGGGACGGTTACCACGGTGTGATTCATGACTGGGGTGAAGTCGTAACAAGGTAGCCGTAGGGGAACCTGCGGCTGGATCACCTCCTTAATCGACGACGTCAGCGGCTCCATGAGCTCCCACACGAATTGCTTGATTCATTGAAGAAGACGATTGGGTCTGTAGCTCAGTTGGTTAGAGCGCACCCCTGATAAGGGTGAGGTCGGCAGTTCGAATCTGCCCAGACCCACCAATTACGGTGCACCCTGTAGCGATACGGGGCCATAGCTCAGCTGGGAGAGCGCCTGCCTTGCACGCAGGAGGTCAGCGGTTCGATCCCGCTTGGCTCCACCATTACCGGTTGGTGATCCACTGTCTTGAAGCTTAGAAATGAGCATTCCATCGAGGCGATGGTGAATGTTGATTTCTGACCTTTGTCAGATCGTTCTTTAAAAATTTGGGTATGTGATAGAAAGACTGATGAAGCACTTTCACTGGTGCGGATTCAGGCTAAGGTAAAATTTGTGAGTAATTGCGAATTTTCGGCGAATGTCGTCTTCACAGTATAACCAGATTGCTTGGGGTTATATGGTCAAGTGAAGAAGCGCATACGGTGGATGCCTTGGCAGTCAGAGGCGATGAAAGACGCGGTAGCCTGCGATAAGCTTCGGGGAGTCGGCAAACAGACTTTGATCCGGAGATCTCTGAATGGGGGAACCCAGCCAGCACAAGCTGGTTATCTTGCACTGAATACATAGGTGCAAGAGGCGAACCAGGGGAACTGAAACATCTAAGTACCCTGAGGAAAAGAAATCAACCGAGATTCCCTTAGTAGTGGCGAGCGAACGGGGACTAGCCCTTAAGTGGCTTTGAGATTAGCGGAACGCTCTGGAAAGTGCGGCCATAGTGGGTGATAGCCCTGTACGCGAAAATCTCTTGGCCATGAAATCGAGTAGGACGGAGCACGAGAAACTTTGTCTGAACATGGGGGGACCATCCTCCAAGGCTAAATACTACTGACTGACCGATAGTGAACCAGTACCGTGAGGGAAAGGCGAAAAGAACCCCGGAGAGGGGAGTGAAATAGATCCTGAAACCGTATGCGTACAAGCAGTGGGAGCAGACTTCGTTCTGTGACTGCGTACCTTTTGTATAATGGGTCAGCGACTTATATTCAGTGGCGAGCTTAACCGAATAGGGGAGGCGTAGCGAAAGCGAGTCTTAATAGGGCGTTTAGTCGCTGGGTATAGACCCGAAACCGGGCGATCTATCCATGGGCAGGTTGAAGGTTAGGTAACACTGACTGGAGGACCGAACCGACTACCGTTGAAAAGTTAGCGGATGACCTGTGGATCGGAGTGAAAGGCTAATCAAGCTCGGAGATAGCTGGTTCTCCTCGAAAGCTATTTAGGTAGCGCCTCATGTATCACTCCAGGGGGTAGAGCACTGTTTCGGCTAGGGGGTCATCCCGACTTACCAAACCGATGCAAACTCCGAATACCTGGAAGTGCCGAGCATGGGAGACACACGGCGGGTGCTAACGTCCGTCGTGAAAAGGGAAACAACCCAGACCGTCAGCTAAGGTCCCAAAGTTATGGTTAAGTGGGAAACGATGTGGGAAGGCTTAGACAGCTAGGAGGTTGGCTTAGAAGCAGCCACCCTTTAAAGAAAGCGTAATAGCTCACTAGTCGAGTCGGCCTGCGCGGAAGATGTAACGGGGCTCAAACCATACACCGAAGCTACGGGTATCACGCAAGTGATGCGGTAGAGGAGCGTTCTGTAAGCCTGTGAAGGTGAGTTGAGAAGCTTGCTGGAGGTATCAGAAGTGCGAATGCTGACATGAGTAACGACAATGCGAGTGAAAAACTCGCACGCCGAAAGACCAAGGTTTCCTGCGCAACGTTAATCGACGCAGGGTTAGTCGGTCCCTAAGGCGAGGCTGAAAAGCGTAGTCGATGGAAAACAGGTTAATATTCCTGTACTTCCGGTTATTGCGATGGAGGGACGGAGAAGGCTAGGCCAGCTTGGCGTTGGTTGTCCAAGTTTAAGGTGGTAGGCTGGAATCTTAGGTAAATCCGGGGTTCCAAGGCCGAGAGCTGATGACGAGTTGCCGTTAGGCGACGAAGTGGTTGATGCCATGCTTCCAAGAAAAGCTTCTAAGCTTCAGATAACCGGGAACCGTACCCCAAACCGACACAGGTGGTTGGGTAGAGAATACCAAGGCGCTTGAGAGAACTCGGGTGAAGGAACTAGGCAAAATGGCACCGTAACTTCGGGAGAAGGTGCGCCGGTGAGGGTGAAGCACTTGCTGCGTAAGCCCACGCCGGTCGAAGATACCAGGCCGCTGCGACTGTTTATTAAAAACACAGCACTCTGCAAACACGAAAGTGGACGTATAGGGTGTGACGCCTGCCCGGTGCCGGAAGGTTAATTGATGGGGTTAGCTAACGCGAAGCTCTTGATCGAAGCCCCGGTAAACGGCGGCCGTAACTATAACGGTCCTAAGGTAGCGAAATTCCTTGTCGGGTAAGTTCCGACCTGCACGAATGGCGTAACGATGGCGGCGCTGTCTCCACCCGAGACTCAGTGAAATTGAAATCGCTGTGAAGATGCAGTGTATCCGCGGCTAGACGGAAAGACCCCGTGAACCTTTACTATAGCTTTGCACTGGACTTTGAATTTGCTTGTGTAGGATAGGTGGGAGGCTTTGAAGCGTGGACGCCAGTCTGCGTGGAGCCATCCTTGAAATACCACCCTGGCAACTTTGAGGTTCTAACTCAGGTCCGTCATCCGGATCGAGGACAGTGTATGGTGGGTAGTTTGACTGGGGCGGTCTCCTCCTAAAGAGTAACGGAGGAGTACGAAGGTGCGCTCAGACCGGTCGGAAATCGGTCGCAGAGTATAAAGGCAAAAGCGCGCTTGACTGCGAGACAGACACGTCGAGCAGGTACGAAAGTAGGTCTTAGTGATCCGGTGGTTCTGTATGGAAGGGCCATCGCTCAACGGATAAAAGGTACTCCGGGGATAACAGGCTGATACCGCCCAAGAGTTCATATCGACGGCGGTGTTTGGCACCTCGATGTCGGCTCATCACATCCTGGGGCTGAAGCCGGTCCCAAGGGTATGGCTGTTCGCCATTTAAAGTGGTACGCGAGCTGGGTTTAGAACGTCGTGAGACAGTTCGGTCCCTATCTGCCGTGGACGTTTGAGATTTGAGAGGGGCTGCTCCTAGTACGAGAGGACCGGAGTGGACGAACCTCTGGTGTTCCGGTTGTCACGCCAGTGGCATTGCCGGGTAGCTATGTTCGGAAAAGATAACCGCTGAAAGCATCTAAGCGGGAAACTTGCCTCAAGATGAGATCTCACTGGAACCTTGAGTTCCCTGAAGGGCCGTCGAAGACTACGACGTTGATAGGTCGGGTGTGTAAGCGCTGTGAGGCGTTGAGCTAACCGATACTAATTGCCCGTGAGGCTTGACCATATAACACCCAAGCAATTTGCGAACCCGGAAGGGGCCAGATTGCGGTGTGTGGAGACGAAAGAACCGAAAGTTCGCCAAACGCACAAAGCTGTCACATACCCATTCGTCGGCACGGGCCCCCAGGGCGCGGACCGGCACACAGAATTTCTTGACGACCATAGAGCGTTGGAACCACCTGATCCCATCCCGAACTCAGAAGTGAAACGATGCATCGCCGATGGTAGTGTGGGGTTTCCCCATGTGAGAGTAGGTCATCGTCAAGATTAAATTCCGGAACCCCAACTGCGAAAGCGGTTGGGGTTTTGTTTTGCCCGCAGGAAAGTTCCTGCACGCCTCCAACCGTCGCACCGGCACCACCGTTGAAGGAATTCCTTCTGAAGTGAGCCGGCAGTTTTTGGTATGGTGCAGCTCGTTTTTTAACGGACTGATGTCACGCCCATGGATCGGCGCTCATTTTGTCAAAGAGTGGCTGCAGAAATGCCCGAACCCATTCCAATCAAGGATCACGAAAAAGAGACGCGCCTGGTCAACAAACGGCTGATCGCCTGCGCGCTGTTTGTTTTCGCGATCAGTTGCGCACTGGTGGTGCGCCTGTACATCCTGCAAGTGGTGGAATTCGACTACCACTCCACCATTTCGGAAAACAACCGCGTACACGTCTTGCCGATCCCGCCGACCCGTGGCCTGATCTATGACCGCAACGGCGTACTGCTGGCCGACAACCGCCCTAGCTACAACTTGACCATCACCCGGGAACGCGCCACCAACGTCAGCCAGGAGCTGGACGAGGTCATCGAGCTCCTGCACCTCCCCGCCGAAGACCGTACGGTGTTCGACAAGGCCATGAAGCAGTCACGCCATCCGTTCACGCCGGTGACGCTGTTCTACGAGCTCACAGAGGAACAGATCGCCGTTCTGGCGGTGAACGAGTTCCGCTTGCCGGGCCTGGATGTCGAGCCGCAGTTCGTCCGTCACTATCCGCTGGGTGCGCACTTTGCCCATTCCATCGGCTACGTCGGCCGAATCAACGAAAAAGAATCCAAGACCCTCGATTCCGTGGAGTACCGCGGCACCCAGTCCATCGGCAAGACCGGCATCGAGCGTTTCTACGAAGCGCAATTGCATGGGCATGTGGGTTACGAGGAAGTGGAAACCAACGCCCAGGGCCGTGTCCTGCGTGTGCTCAAACACACCGATCCGGTGCCGGGCAAGAACATCGTCCTGAGTCTGGACGTCAAGCTCCAGGAAGCCGCCGAAGCCGCCCTGGGGGATCGGCGCGGTTCGGTGGTGGCGCTGGATCCGGCCACCGGTGAGGTGCTGGCCATGGTCAGCAACCCCAGCTTCGACCCGAACCTGTTCGTCACCGGCATCAGCTCCAAGGAGTATTCGGCGCTGCGCGACTCCATCGACCGGCCGCTGTTCAACCGTGTGCTGCGGGGCCTCTATGCGCCGGGGTCGACCATCAAGCCGGAAGTGGCCATCGCCGGGCTCGATGCCGGCATCGTGACGCCGCAGACCCGGGTCTTTGATCCCGGTTACTACCAACTGCCTGACTACGATCACAAGTACCGCAACTGGAACCACAGCGGCGACGGCTGGGTGGACATGGATGCCGCGATCATGCGCTCCAACGACACTTACTTCTACGACCTGGCGCACAAGCTCGGCATCGACCGCCTGCACGATTACATGGCGATGTTCGGCCTTGGCGAAAAGGTCTCGCTGGACATGTTCGAAGAGTCGCCGGGCCTGATGCCTTCCCAGGCGTGGAAGCGCGCTACCCGCCGTCAGGCCTGGTTCCCGGGTGAGACGGTGATTCTCGGCATCGGCCAGGGCTACATGCAGGTCACGCCGTTGCAACTGGCACAGGCCACGGCGCTGATCGCCAACAAAGGCGTGTGGAACCGTCCGCACCTGGCCAAGACGGTCGACGGGGTCGCACCGGTGGACGAGCACCCGATGCCGAACATCCGGCTCAAGGATCCGCGGGACTGGGAGCAGGTCAACCACGGCATGCAAATGGTGATGCACGATCCCCGCGGCATCGCCCGTGCGGCGGCGGCCGGCGCGCAGTACCGCATCGCCGGCAAGAGCGGCACGGCGCAAGTGGTGGCGATCAAGCAGGGCGAGCGCTACAACCGCGAGAAGACCCTGGAGCGTCACCGCGACAACGCCTTGTTCGTCGGCTTCGCCCCGGCGGAGCATCCGCAGATCGTGATCTCAGTGATGATCGAGAACGGCGAGGCGGGCGGCCGGGTCGCAGGTCCCGTCGTGCGGGAGATCATGGATGCCTGGCTGCTCGATCAGGACGGCCACCTCAAGCCGCAGTACGCCGCGCCGACCAAACCCCAGGGCGACCCTCACGTTTGATCCGAAGCAGCTTACAGCACAGGCTCACGCAGGCTGAGCATGTGCTGGAAGCTGTCGAGGAATACGGTCTCGGCCTGGGTCATCTTCTGCTCGCGGTTCCACAGCAACTGGATGTCGAAATCCACCACCCCGTCTTCCGGCGGCAAGCGCCAGAGCAGACCTTGCTCGACGTCTCGCCGCACCAAATGAACGGGCAGGCAGCCAATGCCGAATCCTGCGCAGATCAGGCGATAAATCTCTTCGAAACTCGTGGATGAGGCCACGATCTTGCCAGTGAACCCCTGCTGGTCACGAAACAGCGTCAGGGGGGAAAGATTGCCGCCGAGCTGGTCGCTGGTGAAGCTGACGAAGTTTTCCGCCGCAAGCTGCTGAAGGGTCAGATTCTCCTGTCCGAACAGTCGATGCCGCTGTCCGCAAAAGTACGCATAGCGCTCGCGGAACAGCACCCGCTGCTCCAATCGAGGCTGCGGCAGACGACAGAGTCCGACGCCCACCGTGGCGGTTTTCTGCAGCAGCGAACTGATGATGTCCGAGCTGCCCATGACTTCCACTTCCAGCTCGATTTTCGGGTGGGTTTCATGGAAATCGGCGAGGAAGTCGTCGTAATGCCGCGCCTGCACACCGCTGACGGTGAGGATGCGGATCTTGCCGACCACATCGTCGTGGCGATTCTCCACCACCGTCCCCAACCGTGAAATGTCGCCGTAGATGTCGGCAGCGATGCGCAGGACTTCTTCCCCGGTCTCCGTCAGGTCGAACCGCCGCCCGCTGCGGGCGATCAACACGCAATCCAGTTGTTCTTCGAGCCGTTTAAGCGCCTGGCTGACCGCCGACTGGGTGATGTGCAGCCGGGCGGCGGCGCGGCTCATGCTGCCTTCCTGGCCGATCACCAGGTAGGTGCGCAGCAGGTTCCAGTCGAGACGGTCGTTGAGAAAGCGGCGGCCCGCCCACGGGGTGGAAGTCGGCGTCATGGGCGCTCCATGTAGTAGTAGGGCTAATAGTAAAGATAAGTTTTTGAAAATTGACTAATCCTTTCACGGAAGCGATAAAGCCCACAAGCGCCACAGAGCGCCACCGTCAGCCGCTTCGACACCTGCCCAAAACTATAAATACACAGGGTTCTTGCATGCACACCACCGCTCAGCCGCGCCGTGCCGCCGCCGCTGCCTTCATCGGCACGACCATCGAGTTCTACGATTTCTACATCTACGCCACGGCCGCCGCCCTGGTGCTCGGACAGGTGTTCTTCCCCAGCGGCGATCCGGTGACCAGCACGCTCGCCGCATTCGGCAGCTTCGCCGTCGGCTTCATCGCCCGGCCCATGGCCGGCATGGTGTTCGGCCATCTGGGCGACCGCCTCGGACGCAAGAAAATGCTCTTGGTGACCATGGCCCTGATGGGGCTGGCCACCACCGGCATCGGCCTGTTGCCGAGCTATGCCAGCGTCGGTATCTGGGCGCCCGTGGGCCTGATCGTGCTTCGCCTCATCCAGGGCATTTCCGTGGGCGGCGAATGGGGCGGGGCGGTATTGATGGCCAGTGAGCACGCACCGGCCAAGCGCAAGACGTTCTATGCCTCGTTCGCGCAACTGGGCAGCCCCGCCGGATTGCTGCTGGCGTTGATCGCATTCCGCCTGGTGACGTCGCTGGAGCCGGAGGACTTTCTGGCCTGGGGCTGGCGCCTGCCGTTCCTGGCCAGCGGTGCGCTGATGACGGTCGGGCTGATGATCCGCTCCGGCGTGCACGAGTCGCCGGAGTTCGCCAAGGCCAAAGCCAGCAACCAGACCGCCCGTCACCCGGTGAAGGATGTGATCCGTCAGTGCTGGCGGCAGATCCTGTTCGCGGCCGCCGCCGTCACCATCGGTTCGGCCGGGTTCTTCTTCACCAACACCTTCATGATCACGTACGTCACCCAGTATCAGGGCATCCCGAGGGCGACGATTCTCGATTGCCTGTTTTTGGTGACGGTCATTCAGTTGCTGTCGCAGCCGCTGTCCGCGCTGCTGGCCGAGCGCATCGGCGAGGGCCGCTTCCTGACGCGGGTCGCGTTGCTGTGCATGGTCACGCCGTACCCGATGTTCCTGCTGGTCGGCACGCAGGACATCGTGCTGATGACCCTCGGCATCGCCGTGGCGGTGGTGATCCTGTCGGCGCTGTACGCGGTGGTCGCCGGGTACATGACCCAGGCGTTCCCGGTTCATTTGCGCTATTCGGGGATTTCCGTCGCCTATCAGCTGAGCTGCGCCGTCGCCGGCGGCACCACGCCGCTGATCGGCACGCTGCTGGCCAGTAAGTTCTCCGGGCAGTGGCTGCCGCTGGCGGTGTTCTTCACGCTGCTGTCGGCCCTGTCCCTGATCGGCGTCTGCGGCCTCGCCCGGCTGCGCGCCAATCCCGCCGTCCTTCCTTCCAGCCAAGAGGTGTATTCGTGAGTGCTCTTATAAACAGAACGGCCCAAACCGACCCGGTCGAATGGCAGGCACGCTGCGAACTGGCCGCGCTGTATCGCCTGATCGCGCACTTTCGCATGACCGACCTGATCGACACCCACATCACCCTGCGCATTCCGGGGCCGGAGCATCATTTCCTGATCAACCGCTACGGGGTGATCTTCGACCGCATGCGCGCCTCCGATCTGGTGCGCATCGACCAGGACGGCCGCATCGTCGCCCCCGCGTACGCCGGGCACCGGGTCAACGCCGCCGGCTTCGTCATCCATTCGGCGATCCACATGGCGCGCCCGGACCTGAACTGCGTGATCCACACCCACACCGCCGCCGGCATGGCGGTGGCGGCGCAGAAGCACGGG
Source organism: Pseudomonas ekonensis (assembly GCF_019145435.1). Taxonomy (NCBI): domain Bacteria; kingdom Pseudomonadati; phylum Pseudomonadota; class Gammaproteobacteria; order Pseudomonadales; family Pseudomonadaceae; genus Pseudomonas; species Pseudomonas ekonensis. Next base: position 1,330,078 of record NZ_JAHSTS010000001.1, read on the forward strand.
TTGCTGCCGATCAGCCAGCACGCGCTGAAGTTCTACGGAAAACTGGCTTACCACACCTACGAAGGCATCGCGTTGTCGCTGGACGAGCGTGAGCGTCTGATTGCCGATCTCGGCCCGCACCGGGCGATGATCCTGCGCAACCACGGGTTGCTGGTGGGCGGCTCCGGCGTGGCCCAGGCATTTCAGGAAATCCACTTTCTGGAGCGCGCCTGCCAGGCCCAGGTGCAGGCCCTGGCCGGTGGCTCGGAGCTGCACTTCCCGTCGCCGGAGGTCTGCGCCCACACCGCCGAGCAGTTCGACCGCGACGAGCAGGACAACATCATCGACCTGGCCTGGGAGGCCGCGTTGACCCTGATCGAGTCCCAGCGCGAGTCCTACGCATCTTGAGCACTGACATGAACACCGTCGCGCTGCTGTCCCGCGACACGCTGCTGCTCGCGCAATTGCAGGACGCTTTCGCCCGCCGAGCGCCGCACTTGTCGGCGGTGCTGGCCGAAGATCCGCAGGCGGTCCAGGCGCAGGTGGCGGCGTGCTGGTTCCCGTTGCCGGGCAGTCTGGGCGCGTTGCCGAACCTGCAGGTGATCCATTCGGTGGCCGCCGGCATCGATCACTTGGCCCACGACCCGTCGTGCCCGGAGCTGCCGGTGTGTCGGGTGGTCGATCCCGGCCACCGCCAAGGCATGACTGAGTACGTGCGCTGGGCGGTGATTCACTTTCACCGAGGGTTCGACCGCGTGCTCGGCCATCAGGCGGATCGACACTGGGAGCGCCCGCCGCAATGCCCGGCGAACCGGTTCAGGGTCGGGGTGATGGGGCTCGGCTCGCTGGGCAGCGCGATTGCGCAGGACCTGGCCGGCGCCGGTTACGACGTGCGCGGCTGGGCCCGCAGCGCCAAGGCGTTGCCCGGCGTGCAGACGTTCGCCGGCGCCGGGGCCTTCGACCCGTTCCTCGATGGGGTGGAGCTGCTGGTCAACCTGCTGCCGCTGACGGCCGAAACCCGGGGTATCCTCAACCGTCGCACGTTCGAACGCCTGGCCGACGGCGCAGCGTTGGTCAACGTCGGGCGCGGTGCGCACCTGAACGCCGATGACCTGCAACAGGCGTTGGCCAGCGGAAAACTGCGCGGTGCGCTGCTCGATGTGTTCGAACGGGAGCCGCTGCCCGCCGACCATCCGCTGTGGACGACCCCCGGCGTCACGGTCACGCCGCACATGGCGTCGGCGGCGTCCCACGATTGCATCGCCGAGCAGATCGCCGAGAACGTCCGGCGCCTGAACGCCGGCGAGCCGCTGCTGAACAGCGCGGACCGCCTGTTGGGTTACTGATCGGCCAGGCACGCCTGCAAGCGTTCGATGAACAGCGTTTCGGCGCGGCTCATGCGTTGCTCGCGGTTCCACAGCATGTGGATGTCGACGTCGGCGATCCCCTCGTGGGGCGGCAGGCGCCAGAGCAATCCGGCCCCGACGTCCGCCGCCACCACGTGTTCGGGCAGGCAGCCGATGCCGAACCCGGCGATCACCAGTCGCCGGACTTCCTCCAGGCTCGGCGAGGACGCGACGATGCGCCCGCTGAAGCCCTGCTGATCGCGGAAAATGGTCAGCGGCGAGAGCATCCCACCGATCTGGTCGCTGGTGAAACTGACGAAATTCTCGCGCTGCAGATCGCTTTGGCTGACGTCGTTCCGTCGGAACAGCGGGTGGTGCTTGCCGCAGAAGAATGCGTAGCGCTGGCGCAGGAACAGGCGCTGTTCCAGGCGCGGCTGCGCACGTCGGTTCAGGCTCAGGCCCAGGGTCGCGGTCTTCTCTTGCAGGGCGCTGACGATGTCCGAGCTGCGCATCACCTCCACCTCCAGATCCACGCGGGGGAACTGGCGGTGGAAGTCGGCGAGAAAATCGTCGAAACGCTCGGAAAAGATGCGGCTGATGATCAACAGCCGCACCTTGCCGATCACTTCGTCCGCCGGCTCACCCAGCAGGCTGCTGACCTGGGACACCTGTCCGTAGATTTCGCCGGCCAGCGCCAACAACTGTTCGCCGACCTCGGTGAGGGCGAAGCGCGGCCCTCGCCGGGCGATCAGTTGGCGGCCCAGTTGTTCTTCCAGACGCTTGAGGGCCTGGCTCACCGCCGGTTGGGTCAGGTGCAGGCGCGCGGCGGCGCGGCTGATGCTCAGTTCCTGGCCGATCACGCGGAAGGTGCGCAGCAGGTTCCAGTCGAGGCGGTCGTTGAGCAGGCGTTGCAGGTCGCGTTCGGCCATGGCGGCTCTCGATTATAAGGTGGCGTAATAATCGGAATAATAAATAGAAAATTGACTGATCATAGCCCCGGGACGATAAATCACTCCACGCCAGGCGCCAGCAGAGCGCCACGACTTGCCGTTCAACTCCTGCCAGAAAAATAACCAAAGGAGCCCGACCCATGAAGCCCCACGCTTCGAACCAGCCGCGCCGTGCGGCGGCCGCCGCCTTCATCGGCACGATGATCGAGTGGTACGACTTTTACATCTACGCCACGGCCGCCGCGCTGGTGTTCGGCGCCTTGTTCTTCCCCTCCGGCGATCCGCTGTTCAGCACCATGGCCGCCTTCGGCACGTTCGCGGTGGGTTTCTTCGCCCGGCCCCTGGGCGGGATCGTGTTCGGCCACATCGGCGATCGCATCGGGCGCAAGAAATCGCTGGTCATCACGCTGCTGATGATGGGCGTGCTCACCGTGTGCATCGGCCTGCTGCCGACCTATGCGCAGATCGGCGCGACCGCGCCGGTGCTGCTGATCCTGCTGCGCGTCGTCCAGGGCATCGCCGTCGGCGGCGAGTGGGGCGGGGCGGTGCTGATGGCCGGCGAGCATGCGCCGAAGGGCCGGCGCAATTTCTTCGCGTCGTTTGCGCAGTTGGGCAGTCCGGCGGGGCTGATTCTGTCGTTGCTGGCGTTCAGCGCCGTGACCCGGCTGCCGGAAGAGGACCTGATGAGCTGGGGCTGGCGGGTGCCGTTCCTGGCCAGCGCGTTGTTGCTGGTGGTCGGTCTGGCCATTCGCCTGGGGGTGAACGAGTCGCCGGAGTTCCTCGCCGTCCGTGAGCAGGCCCGGCAACAGGCCCGCAAGGAACAGGCGCCGGTGATGGAGGTACTGCGCACCGCGTGGCGTCCGCTGCTGCTGTGCATCGGTGCCAACACCCTGGGCATCGCCGGGGTGTATTTCACCAACACCTTCATGATCGCCTACACCACCCAGCAACTGGCGCTGCCGCGCTCGCTGATCCTGGAGTGCCTGTTCTTCGTCGCGATCATCCAGTTCTGCATCCAGCCGTTGGCGGCGAGGATGGCCGAAAAGATCGGTGCGACGCGGTTCCTGTGCCTTGTCTCACTGCTGGCGATGGCGTCGCCGTACCCGATGTTCGTGCTGGTCAGTTCGGCCCAGGCGCCTTTGATCATCCTCGGCATCGCCCTGGCGGTGGTGTGCATGGCCTCGTTCTATGCGGTGATCGCCGGTTACGTCAGCGGCATGTTCGAGACCCGAGTGCGCTACACCGCGATCTCGTTGGCCTATCAGGTCTGCGGCGCGCTGGCCGGCGGCCTGACGCCGCTGATCGGCACGATGCTGGCGCACCGGTTCACCGGCCAGTGGTGGCCGATGGCGGTGTTCTACAGCCTGATCGCTGCCGTTTCGCTGGTCTGCGTGCTGTCCCTGGCGCGCCGTCACGCCCATGCCCACCGCGCGGAAACGGTCCGCGCCTGATGACTGTTCTGGAGAGTTTCATGCTGAAGATCAACGGTGAACGCCTGTGGGCGAGCCTGATGGCCATGGCCGAAATCGGTGCGACGGCCCGGGGCGGCAGCTGCCGGCTGGCGCTGAGCGACGAGGACAAGGCCGGTCGCGAACTGTTCGCCCACTGGTGCCGCGACGCGGGCATGACCGTGAGCGTCGATGCCATCGGCAACCTGTTCGCCCGCCGCCCCGGCACCGACCCGGACGCTGCGCCTGTGATGATGGGCAGCCACCTCGACACCCAGCCTGAGGGTGGACGCTTCGATGGCGTCTATGGGGTGCTCGCCGGGCTGGAAGTGGTGCGCCGCCTCGATGACCTGCGCATCAAGACCCGCAAACCCTTGGAGGTGGCGGTGTGGACCAACGAGGAGGGCGCCCGGTTCACTCCGGCGATGTTCGGCTCGGCGGTGTTCACCGGCCTCATGGATCTGGACGCCGCGCTGGCCGTGCGCGACGCCGATGGCATCAGCGTCGCTCAGGCCTTGCAGCGCTCCGGTTACGCCGGGAGCCGTCCGTTGGGCGGCAAGGTCGATGCCTATTTCGAGGCGCACATCGAGCAGGGCCCGATCCTCGAGGACAACGCCAAGAGCATCGGCGTGGTGACGGGCGGCCAGGCGATCCGTTGGCTCGACGTGCGGGTGGAAGGCATGGCCGCCCATGCCGGCACCACGCCGATGGCGCTGCGCAAGGATGCCTTGTACGGCGTGGCGCGGATGATCCAGGCCATCGAAGGGCTGGCGGCGGATTTCGCGCCCCAGGGCCTGACCACCGTGGGCGAGCTGTCCATCAGCAAGTCGTCGCGCAACACCATTCCGGGCTTGGTGAACTTCACCGTCGATCTGCGCCATCACCGCGACGATGCCATCGCGGCGATGGAAGAGCAGGTGCGCGCACGCTTGCAGGCGATCGCCGACGGGCGGGGCCTGACCCTCACCGTCACGCCGCACTGGATCAGCCCGGCCACGCCGTTCGACGCCGGGTGCGTGGCGGCGGTGCAGGAGGCCGTCGACGCGCTGGGCTACGCTCAACAACCGATCGTCAGCGGCGCCGGCCATGACGCGATCCACCTGGCCCGACATTGCCCGACGGCAATGGTGTTCATCCCGTGCGTCGGCGGCTTGAGCCACAACGAGGCCGAAGACGTGCTGCCCGACGACGTGCGCCAGGGCACCGATGTGTTGCTCAACGCCGTGCTGGCCCGTGCCGGTCGGGCTGACTGAGTAGCGCCCTGAGCGACGTCTTCGCAGGCAAGCCCGCTCCCACAGGAACCGCGTACGCCAAACAGGACGGTGTAGCAAACAAAACTGTGGGAGCCAGCCTGCTGGCGATAGGGCCCGCTCAGACACCCCTCATTTCGATGACACACCGCTATCGCCAGCAGGCTGGTTCCCACAGAGGATTGCAGCCGACTGCATGCCTTACGCGGACAGACAGGACATTCACCCCATGCGCAGTTTTTTCCACCCCGAACAATTGCTCCACCATCCTCGCAGCTACTACTCCCGCGGGCAGATGCGCACGCCCCAGGAAGTCCCCGAGCGCGCGCAGCGGCTGGTTCAGGCCGCCCACGGTCTGGGCTTTGCCGTCGAGGCACCGGTCGATGCCGGCCTCGCGCCGTTGCTGGCGGTGCACGGCGCACCCTATCTGGCCTTCTTGCAGGAAGCCCATGCGCGCTGGAAAGAGGTCCCCGAAGACTGGGGCGACGAAGTGATGTCGAACATCTTCGTGCGTGAGCCCAACGCCTTGCGCGGCGTCCTCGCCCAGGCCGCGCGATACCTGGCCGACGGCAGTTGCCCGGTCGGCGAACAGACGTGGCGTTCGGCCTACTGGTCGGCGCAGTGCGCGGTGGCCGGGGCCCGGGCGTTGATCGACGGCGAGCCGGCGGCCTACGCCCTGTGCCGCCCGCCGGGCCACCATGCCCGCGCCGAAGCGGCGGGGGGCTTCTGCTACGTGAACAACGCGGCGGTGGCGGCGCAGGTGCTGCGCGGCGCCTTCGGAAAGGTCGCGGTGCTCGACACTGACATGCACCATGGCCAGGGCATCCAGGAAATCTTCTACGACCGCGATGACGTGCTCTACGTCTCGGTGCACGGCGACCCGACCAACTTCTATCCGGGCGTGGCCGGGTTCGCCGACGAGCGCGGCGTCGGCGCGGGGGAGGGCTTCAACCTCAACCTGCCGATGGCCCACGGGGCGAGCGAGGCGGATTTCCTCGCTCAACTGGATGTGGCGCTGGCGGCGGTGCGCGGGTTCGGGGCGCAGGCGCTGGTGCTGTCGCTTGGGTTCGACATCTATGAGTTCGACCCCCAGAGCAAGGTGGCGGTGACCCGCGAAGGGTTCGCCGCGCTGGGCGAGCGCATCCGCAGCCTGGGCTTGCCTTGCCTGATCGTGCAGGAGGGTGGGTATCACCTGGAGAGCCTGGAGGACAATGCGCGGGCGTTCTTTGTGAATGCCCAGGTGTGGCAGCGTTGAGTCTTTCGTCGCCCGAAAGATCGCCATCGCGGGCAAGCCCGCTCCCACAGGGTTTTGCGGTGTCCGCCGCTTTTGCATTCACCTGCCGCAACCCAGGCGCCATAAGGCTATTGCCATCGTCCTGACGTTAACGTAAACATTGGCGCCAGGACGCTTGAAAAAGCGCAAAGCGGACCGCTCCGGAGCGCTTGATGACTCTAATAAAAAACACGGGGCCCAAGCCCCACCCCGAAGCCCGGCTGGCCCGGGAGCGCCTGCACCTGGAGGGGCAAGTCCCCGACGGCGTGCTGCGTGCCGAGATCGACGCCTCGTGGCGGCGCAGCCTGAGCCACGGCGTGCACTTCAACGCCAAGCATGACCTGGCGCTGGCCTGCGGCGCGAGTCTGGACGTGCTGCTGGCGGGCAACCGCTTGCTGATCGACGCCGCGACACCGGCCATCGACTACCTGGCCGAGCGCCAGGGCAAGGAAGGCCTGGTCATCCTCGCCAACGCCGACGCCACCATCCTGGCGGTCGAAGGCCGCGCCGACCGGCTCAAGGGCAGCGGCCTGCAGGACATCACCCTCGGCGCCTGCTGGAGCGAAGCGGCGCGCGGCACCAACGCCCTGGGCACGGCGCTGGTGGAAGCCCGGCCGACCCTGATCGACTGCGGCGAGCATTACCTGGACCGCCTCACCGATTTCTCCTGCACCTCGGTGCCGATCCGTTGCCCTCAAGGCGACATCCTCGGCGTCCTCGACCTGACCCGCGAAGGCCCGCTCGGCCGCGTGCACGACAGCACCGCGCTGCTGAGCCTGGCGGTGAGCCAGATCGAGAGCCGGGTGTTCCGCAACAGTTTTCCCGATCAGATCGTGCTGGCGTTCCACAGCCGCCGGCAGTACCTCGAATCGCCGTGGCAAGGGCTGCTGGCGGTCAGCCTCGGCGGGCAGATCCTGGCGGTCAGCGCCCAGGCTTGCCAACTGCTGGGGGCCGAACGCGGGGCGCTGGTGGGGCGGCGCTGCGAAGAGTTTCTCGGCGTCGATGGCGTGCAGTTGCTGAGCCGCCTGCAACAGGGCGGGGTCGGCAGCGTGCAGACCGCCAAGGGCGAATTCTTCTACAGAACCCTGCGTGCCCCGGCCCGTTCGGTCAACCTCGGCGGCCCGCCGCGCAGCGTGGCGAAAGCCGCCAAGCCGCAACCGGACCTGGACGCCCTGGCCGGGGGCAACGCCCGCTACGCCCGCACCCTGCGCATGGCCCGCCAGGGCCTGGCCAATGAGTTGCCGGTGCTGTTGCTGGGCGAAACCGGCACCGGCAAGGAAGTGGTCGCCCGTGCCCTGCACATGGCCGGCAGCCGTTGCGACAAGCCGTTCGTCGCAGTCAACTGCGCGGCCATCCCCGAAGGGCTGATCGAATCGGAACTGTTCGGCTACCGCGAGGGCGCGTTCACCGGTTCGCGCCGGGGGGGCATGGTCGGGCGGCTGCAGCAGGCCCACGGCGGCACGCTGTTCCTCGACGAGATCGGCGACATGCCGCTGGCCTTGCAGGCGCGGCTGCTGAGGGTGCTGCAGGACCGCAAGGTGGCGCCGCTGGGCGCCGGGGAAGAGCAAGACATCGACGTGGCGCTGATCTGCGCCACCCACCGCGACCTCAAGCGCCAGGTCGAGGACAAGCAATTTCGCGAGGACCTGTTCTACCGGGTCAACGGCATCAGCGTGAAGCTGCCGGCCCTGCGCGAGCGCGATGACTTCGGCGCGCTGGTCGTCCGCCTGCTGGGCAAGCTCGATGCGCCGCACGCGGTGCTGCACGATGAGCTGAACCGGCTGCTCGCCGCCTATCACTGGCCCGGCAACATCCGTCAGTTGGAAATGGTGTTGCGCACCGCGCTGGCCATGCGCGAGCCGGGCGAAACCGTGCTGACCCTCGATCACCTGCCCGACAGCCTGCTGGACGAACTGACCGACACCGACAAGCCCCAGGCCGGCAGCCTGCGCGAGAATGAGCTGGACCTGATCCGCCAATCCCTCGACACCCACCAGGGCAATGTCTCGGCCGCCGCCGACGCCCTGGGCATCAGCCGCGCGACCCTGTACCGCAAACTCAAACAGTTGCGCCCGTGATGCAGCGCCTGATCGTGCGCCTGATCGACAGCCAGAACCCTGCCGCGCTGCACGCGGCGCTGCGTTGGCTGTACGGTTTCGTGCGGCCGCAGCGCTGGGCGATTGCCGGCCTGCTGGCCCTGTCGGTGTGCGCGTCGCTGCTGGTGCTGGTGCAGCCGTGGCTGGTCAAGCTGCTGATCGACGACGGCCTGCTGGCGCGCAACTTCCCGGTGCTGGTGCTGATCGCGGTGCTGATGATCGTCGCCGGGCTGCTCGGCACGGCCCTGTCGGGGATCAACCGCTACCTGCACACGCGGCTGTCCGGGCGGATCCTGTTCGCCCTGCGCGACGACCTCTACCGGCATTTGCAGACCCTGTCGCCGGGCTTCTACGGCCAGCGGCGCATCGGCGACCTGATGTCGCGCCTGGACGGCGACGTGGCGGAGATCCAGCGTTTTGCCGTGGACTCGCTGTTCTCGGCGGTGTCGAGCGTGATCGGGCTGGTGGCGGCCATCGCCATGCTGCTGACGCTGTCGTGGAAGCTCTCGCTGCTGGCGCTGGTGCTGATTCCGCTCGACGTCGTGTGGCTGCGCTGGATGCGGCGCAAGGTCGAGCGCGATGTGCGGCACTTGCGCGAGCGTTCGGCGGACATGTCGTCGTTCATGGTCGAGACCTTGCCGGTGATGAAGTTCATCCAGTCCGCCGGACAGCAGCAGCGCGAGGCGCGGCGCTTGGAAACCCTGGGGCAGGGCTACATGAACCAGTTGCTGCGCCTGCAGGTCACCGAGTTCTTCACCCAGGCGGTGCCGGGGACGTTGACCTCGCTGTCCCGGGCCTGCGCGTTCCTGATCGGTGGCTATTGGGTGGTGCAGGGCACTTGGCAACTGGGTGCGCTGATCGCGTTTTCCACCTATCTGGGCATGGCTGTCGGACCGGTGCAGAGCCTGCTGGGGCTGTACGTGGCGATCCAGCGCATGACCGTCAGCCTCGGCCGGGTCATGGAACTGCGCGGCGAAGCGCCGACCGTGCGCTCGCCGGACGCGCCGCAACCGCTGCCGGCCTCGGGCGAACTGCGCTTCGAGCAGGTGCACTTCAGCCATCCGGGGCGGGCCAGCACCTTGCGCGGGATCGAGGCGACGATTCCTTCCGGGGTGAAGGTGGCCTTGAGCGGCGCGTCCGGTGTCGGCAAATCCACGCTGATCGATCTGTTGCAGCGCCACCACGATCCGCAGTCCGGGCGGGTGCTGTTCGGCGGGGTGGATCTGCGTGAACTGGACCTGTTCGCGTTGCGCCGGCGCATCGCCGTGGTCAGTCAGGACATCGTGCTGTTTCGCGGCAGCCTGGCGGACAACCTGGCCTACGCGGTGCCGGACGCCGGCCGCGAGGCGGTGGCCGAGGTGGCGCGGCTGGCGCAGCTCGACGGCTTGGTGGACGCGCTGCCCGAAGGCCTCGACAGCCCGTTGGGCGAGCGCGGCCAGCAATTGTCCGGCGGCCAGAAACAACGGATCGCCATCGCCCGGGCGCTGTTGCAGGATCCGCAGATCCTGGTGCTCGACGAGGCCACCTCGGCGGTGGACGAAACCACCGAGCGCGAGGTGATCGAGTCCATCGACCGCCTGTTTGCCGGCCGCACGCGGATCCTGATCAGCCACCGGCCTTCGACGCTGGCGGATGCCGATCTGCGCTTCGAGCTGATCGACGGCGTCCTGGTGTGCAAGACCTGTCTTGAGAACGGTGCGGCATGAAGCCTGAGTTGCGGATCGGTGTGGTGGACAGCGGGCATTCGGCGCCGCAGCAGGACCGGGTGCTGGTCGGGCAGCGCTTTGCGCTGGCGGACGAGGGCCTGATGCAATCGGCGCTGCAGGGCGATCCCTTGGGCCACGGCACCGCGGTGTTCGACGCCATCAGCCGCCGCGCCCCGGCGGCGCGGATGTGCGTGGCGCAGGTGTTCGACCGGCGCGGCGTCACCAGTGCCTTGCAGATCGCCGCGGCGATCGACTGGCTGGTGGCCCGGGACGTGCGCCTGATCAACCTGAGCCTCGGCCTGCGCCAGGACCGCAGCCTGTTGCGCGAAGCCTGTGCGGCGGCGGTGGCGCGTGGGGTGCTGGTCTGCGCGTCGAGCCCGGCCCAGGGCGCGGCGGTGTTTCCGGCCAGCTACCCGCAGGTGCTGCGGGTGACCGGCGACGCCCGCTGCACCGACGGGCAATGGTCGTGGCTCGACAGCGCGCAGGCGGATTTCGCCGCGTGCGTGCACGGCACGCATCCGGGCCAGTCCGGCGCCAGCCTCGGGTGCGCGGCGTTGAGCGGGCACATCGGCGCCTTTCTGTCGGCTCATCCCGAGGCGAGCAACGGCCAGGTGCTCGACTGGCTGCGGGCCAACGCCTGCTATCGCGGTCCTGAGCGGCGGCTCGGCCCATGACCGCACGCATCCTGATCCTGGGTGCGGGGCCGGCCGGTGCGGCGGTGGCGCTGGGGCTGCGGCGCTTGGGCCATGGGGTGACGCTGGTCAGCGAATGGCGGCGGTTCGCGGCGCTGGAAGGTGTGTCGCAGCGGGTGCTGGAAGCCTTGCGCGGCGCGGGCCTGAATCGGGCGCTGGCGGAGGCGACTCTGCCGTCTCAACGGCAGGTGATCTGGAACGGCCAGCGGCATGCGCAGAACATCGAATGCCTGCTGGATCGCCCGTCCTTCGACCGGGGGTTGCGCGAAGACCTGCGCCTGGCCGGTGTCGAGGTGATCGAAGGGCGTGTGCTGAACGTGCAGCCTTCAGCGGACGGCCATCGGGTCGAACTGGACGGTGGTCGGGCACTGGCGGCGGACTTTCTGGTGGAGGCCCGCGGACGCCAGGCGCCGGCGTCCGGCAGGGGCGTGCGCGGGCCGGAGACGGTCAGCCTGCTCAATCGTTGGCAAGGGACGCCGGGCGCGACCGCCAGCGCCGTGGAAAGCCTGACGGACGGCTGGGCCTGGATGGCGCGGCGGGCCGACGGCCAGTGTTATTGGCAGTGGACGGTGGACGTGAACAGCGCGCAATTGCCGGCCAAGGCGCAATTGCTGGAGCACTGCCGCGAGCGTCGGCGCAGGTCGGAACTGGCGCAGGCATTCTTCGGCGACGATGCCGAGGCGGACCTTCAACTGCATGCCCGCAGCAGCACGGCGATCCTGGCGCGGCAGGTGTGCGGCGAGCGCTGGATCCGCGTCGGCGATGCGGCGATGGCGGTGGATCCGTTGTCCGGCAACGGGATTTTCCAGTCGTTGTCCTCGGCGTTGCAGGCGCCGGCGGTGATCAACACGCTGCTGCGCAAACCGGAACGGGCGGCGCTGGCGCAGCGCTTCCACCGGCAGCGGGTGGAGCAATTGTTCTTGCGCTTCGCGCGCATCGGCCGGGATTTCTATGCCGACGAGCGGCGCTGGGCGGACCGGCCGTTCTGGCAGGCGCGACGGCAGTGGCCGGATGCCGGGGAAGCTCACGTGGCGGCGGATTTCACCGCGTTGCGGATCGAGCGGATGCCGGTGCTGCACGACGGGTTTGTCGATGAGGCCGAAGTGGTGATCACGCCGGATCAGCCCTTGGGGATCTGGCATGTGCACGGGGTGGCGGTGGCGGCGCTGGTGCGGCGGCTGCGCACCGAGCCGGCGCAGCAGGTGCTGGCCGACATGACGGCGGAGCAGGGGCGGGCGGTGCGCGGGTGGCTGCTGGCCCAAGGGTTCAAGCCGTGAGCCGTGTGTCGGCAGGCCGGGCCTCTTCGCGGGCAAGCCCGCTCCCACAGGGATTTCAGGTGAATGCAGAGTCCGGGATCACAGCTGAAACCTGTGGGAGCGGGCTTGCCCGCGAAGGCGGCACATCCAGCTCCGATGTGCCAGACAGGCTGCCATCGCTGGCAGCTGCGCACCGACGAAGAGGCCCTTGAAGGCACCCTAAACCTTACAGTTTGATCAACACCGACTTCAGCTCGGTGTAATGCTCGATCGCCGCATGGCCCATTTCCCGCCCGACCCCGGACATCTTGTAGCCGCCGAACGGCAGCGCCGGATCCAGCGCGCTGTGGCAGTTGACCCACACCGAACCTGACTTGATCCGCGGAATCATCCGGTGCACCGCCGCCAGGTCGTTCGACCAGATGCTGGCGCCCAGGCCATACGGACTGTCGTTGGCCAGGCGCAACGCGTCGGCTTCGTCATCGAACGGTATCGCCACCAGCACCGGGCCGAAGATTTCCTCCTGCACCAGCGGGTGTTTCTGATCGACGTCGACGATCACCGTCGGCTTGACGAAGAACCCCGGCCCGAACTGTTCGCCGCCGCAGGCGATGGTCGCGCCGCTGTCCCGGCCCGTTTCGATGTAGCGGTAGACCCGCTCCTGCTGGCGCGCGGAGATCAGCGGGCCCATCTCCACGCTCGGGTCGAGGCCGTTGCCCAGTTTCATGGCGTTGGCGATGTCGCTGATGTCGGCCACCACGTTGTCGAAATGCTTGCGCTGCACATACAGGCGCGAACCTGCGCAGCAGACCTGGCCCTGATTGAAGAAGATCGCGCTGGCCGCGCCGGCGGCTGCGGTCTTCAGGTCGGCGTCGGCCATGACGAGGGTCGGCGACTTGCCGCCCAGCTCCAGGGTGACGCGGGTCATCGAGTCCATGGCGATCTTGCCGATCTGCTTGCCCACGGCGGTGGAGCCGGTGAAGGTCAGCTTGTCGACCAGCGGGTTGTGGGTCAGGGCGGAGCCTGCGGTGACGCCGGTGCCGGTGACCACGTTGAACACGCCTTGCGGATAACCGGCCTCCAGCACCAGCTCCGCCAGTTTCAGGGCGGTCAGCGGGGTTTCGTCGGCGGGCTTGAGCACCACGGTGCAGCCGGTGGCCAGGGCCGGGCCGAGCTTCCAGCAGGCCAGCAGCAGCGGGAAGTTCCAGGCGACGATGGCGCCGACCACGCCCACCGCCTCGCGGCGGATGAAACTGTGGAACTGGTCGCCGGGCATCAACGGCAGCGACACATCGACGCTGGTGCCTTCGATCTTGGTCGCCCAACCGGCCATGTAGCGCAGGAAGTCGATGGCCAACTGCACGTCCATCACCTGCGCCACCGCCGCGCTCTTGCCGTTGTTCAGGCATTCCAGCTGGGCCAGCAGTTCGGCGTCGCGCTGCATCAGATCGGCGAGTTTCCACAACAGGTTCTGCCGCTCCCGGGGGCGGGCGCGGCTCCAGGCCGAATCGTCGAAGGCCTGCCGGGCGGCCAGCACGGCGCGGTCGACGTCCTCCGGCGTGGCCCGGGGCACCACGCACAGCACCTCGCCGGTGGCCGGGTTGTGCAGGGGCATGGTCTGGCCGTCGGCGGCCTCGGTCCAGTCGCCGCCGATCAGCATGCGCGGCGGACGCTGGATGAAGGCCGAGGTGGCAGGAAGCAGATACGGCAGGGGCATGGCGAGAACCTCTTGTTGTTCGATGGGATCGGGAGGGGGGCTTTCGCAAGGGCAGTCGCAATGGCCGTGCCAAGGGCTGAAAGCGGGCCAGGCCGTGCACTGGCTGGGAGCCGGACGGGCGAGGAGGAGGGGATTTGTCGCAAAACGCGACAGTCGGTGAGATGCCGGATACGGGGTCGCCGCCGTTCAGGCTGGGCCGGAACCCGCTGGGCGTGATCGGTGGAGGGCGCGATTGTGTGTCCGAGTGTTGAATCCGGCTGGTGGATTCATGGGGCCGACGCTACCTTTCGTCTCCATGAACGTATCGCAGGCGGCATGGGGGGGCGGATTCCCGATTGCCGTCATGCGGTGAACCCTGCCACGGAGTTGGCGGGAGAATGTCTGGCAAGGATGTCGATGAACAACAAAACCATTCGATGGATGACCAACCTGCTGTTGTGCATCGGTACGGGATTCATGGTGACGGGGGCCGCGGCTTTGTTGATCGGCGACGTGGTCGAGGCTGAAGAGGTTCGTACGGGGGCCTCGATGGCTGTCGTCAGCTTCTTTGTGATCGTTGCGTCTTATGTGGTCGCGGTACTTGAGGAGGATTTATGACGGTTCTGATCTTGTCCTTGTGGTCGCTGGGCATTCTTTTGCTGATCGCCTTTGCGGTCTACAGGGATCTGCGTATGTCCCCATCGGCCAACCGGAGGCAGCGCGAAAGAGACAGAAAGCAGGCAAGCGGGGCGGCTCCGGCAGAGCAAGGGCTCGCCTGTCGAGAGCCGGGCGCACGGTACGAAGTACATCCAGACAAGCCTGTTCGCTAGCGCCTGGCAAGGATCGAACGCGCCCGGAACGGGTGAAGGCCGATTCCGGGCAGGCACGGCGAAGGACATTCAGGTGCCGGAGAACGCTTGCTTTCGGATCAGCAGGCGACCCGACGGGAAATTTCCTGGTAGGTGTCGCTGTCGGCAGCGATCAGCAGGCGGCGCCGATCCTTGAGGGTCGCCAGGAACGTCACTTCGGTCTCGTGGCCTGCAAGCATGAACCCGGCGATGGCGCCGATGGGCCCCAGCAGCATCGCCCCGGCCACGCCGTAGCCGATGGCGTCCTTGATGTTGCTGATCGACTCCTCGTTGGCGACTTCGAGGGTCTTGATCGATGAGAGCGGGAGGGTAAGGCCCGGCCATGGGTGCAACGTTGTCCTGAGCGTAAGGCTTCCGTCCCTGTACACGCCGTCACCTTGCAGAAAGTCCCCCGCCAGGACCGTGATGTTTGCCATGACGCATCTCCCTGTCAGCACTGGGTGAACAACCATTTCGCGCCGGGACGGGGGGCACGTCAATCGCCGGGCGATGAACTGCCCTGTGGCCGGTTGCCGCTGATCGGGCGCGGACGTGCGGCCTGCCTGCCGGACGTCCGCGCCGTCAGCGGCGGTTATTGGGCGAAGACTTTGTGTCCACCCTTCCAGGTTTCCCTCACGGTGATTTCACGGATCTTGCTGGCCGGGACTTTTTCGTCGAGCGGATCCTGGTCCAGGATCACGAAATCGGCGAAATGCCCGTCCTTCAGCGAACCGGCCCACTGGTCGGCATGGCACTGCCAGGCCGCGTCGTAGGTGATGGCTTTCAGCGCCTGCTGCCGGGTCAGGCACTGGCCTTCGTTGAGCACGGGCTGACGGGCGGCATCCGTGATGAATTTGCCGTTCTCACGCTTGCCTTCCATTTTGCGCGTGACGGCCTGCTCCATGGAGCGCAGCGGGCCCAGCGGCGTGACGGTGCAGTCGCTGTGCAGGGAGATGCGCAGGCCCCGGTCCAGCGCGTCCTGGCACAGGTCGAGCATGCGCGTGGCCTTGTCTTCGAAAATGGCGTTCTCGAACGCGTAGCCCCAGTAGCCGACGTGGCCGATCAGGAAGCTTGGGGAAATGCCCACGCTCTGCAACTGATCCAGGGTGCGCGGGGTGAGCAGCGAGCAGTGCTCGATGCGGTGACGCTTGTCCAGGCCGCTTTTGCCCTTCAGCGCGGTTTTGTAGGCCTGCAGCGTGAACTCGATGGCCCGGTCGCCGTTGGCGTGGATCATCAGCGGCCAGCCGGTGGCCACGGCGCTGTTCAGGGTAGTCTGGTAGGCGTCGGGGAGGGCTTGCGGGGTCGTGTTGTCCGGGCCCGGGTCGCAGAAGTTGAAGTTGCCCACCGGCCGGTCGGTTTCGCAGCAGTACGGAGCGGCCTGATAGCCGGTCAGCCCCTGGTTGGAGCCATCCGACACCAGTTTCACCGAGCCTTGGTAGAAGTGCCGGGCGGCTTCCTTGGTCACCGGCTTGTACGGCGGGATGTGGCTGAAGTCCACGCCGTTGCAGGAGGCCGCATAACCGATGCGCAGGTTGCGCGGGTGGGTCAGGCCGTAGGCTTCCAGGATCATTTTGGAGGTCGGATCCACCATCGCGTCATACAGCAGCGTGATGCCGCGGCTGGACGCCGTCTGGAAATAGTCCTTCATGTACTTGAAGATGTTCACCACATCCAGCGCCTGCACCAGCGGGATCGACAGCAGGGCGGGCGTGATGCCGGCCTCTTCCTGCAGGTTGCCCTTGGTCACCGACAGGAAATTCTCATAAGTCTTGTAGGTGTCGCGCAGCGCCTGGCTGGCCTTGTTCTGATGGTGATACACCACGTCGCAGGCGGCGGTGTTGAGGTAGACGGTGTGCATGGAGGCGCTGATCATCAGCAGCGGCCGGTCGGACACGATGCTGTCCAGGTTGCCGGTGGTGTCGGTGGTGTCGGTGTCCTTGGCGAAATCGGCCTTGCAGTAGAACGCGGTGAGCGTATTCAGCACGCCCGGCTGCCCGGATTCGGTGAACGGCATCAGCGCCGGATCCACCATGCGGCCCAGGAACCAACGCGATCGATCGGCGAAATCCGCTGTGGCGAGCTTGGCCTGGATCGTTTCCTTGAGCCAGGCCCAGTCATAGGGGTCTTTGAGCTTCTGGGTTTTCTCCTCGATCGGCCCCAGGTCTGCCCAGCCTTCCATGACGCAGGACTGCACGATGTGCGCGTGTGGTTCGATGAGGCCCGGCAACAGGGTCTTGCCGCCCAGCGGGCGGGTCTGGTAGCGGATGCCCCGGGCTTTCATGCGGGCTTGCACCTCGGCCAGGCTGCCCGAGGCGACCACGTCGCCGCCGTGGATGCCCAACGCCTCGACCCGTTGGGTCATGTCGCCGTCAATCAGGGGGTAGATGGTGCCGCCGGTGAAGACCAGCGATTCGCTGCCGGGCTCCGGCAGCAGGCCGGCGGCCTTGCCGGCGAAGGCCTTGAGGTCGACGGTGTGCTTGAGCGCGTTCCATACCGGGTTTTCGCAGCCGCAATGGGTGCAGCCGTGACCCTTTCCATGTGATCCCATGATCCATTCCTCAGGTTTTCGGTGGTGTGAGGCGTGACGCACTGGCTGTGCGAACAGCAAGCGTAGCAGGCACTTTGATATCGGGGTGTCAGTCGTCGGTCGCGGCGCCGGCGGTGCGGCCGGTGTGCTTGTCTCACACTGCAACAGCTGTCGCGAAATTGGACGCGCGCACCCGTCGCCGGCAGGGGGCGGACACGGTGGTGCCCGCGTAACTGCTTGATCGCAAAGCCTGCCCGCAAGCTGGCACGCTCTGTGTATTGCTCAGCTCAGACGTTTCGCTTGCCTCCGTCCGCGCAGCGCCGCCGACGGCAGAAACCATAAAAACGATAAGCCACAACAATAAGAAAGCACCGTGCGAGAGGTTCGACGTTGATGAAGAGAAGACTCCGATCAGGCATGGGCGCCAGCCTGCTGGCCGTGGCCGCCTGCGTGGCCCTGCATTCGCCGCACAGCCTGGCGGCCCGGGATGCCCAGAGCATCCTCAGGGAAACCTGCCAGGGCTGCCACACCCCCGAAACCGGCGACAAACTGAGCCGCATCAGCCACCAGCGCAAGACCCCGGAAGGCTGGCTGATGAGCATCGCCCGCATGCAGACCATGCACGGTCTGCAGATCAGCGACGAGGACCGGCGCACGCTGGTCAAATACCTGGCCGACACCCAGGGCCTGGCGCCCAGCGAAACCGATGGCGTGCGCTATGCGTTGGAGCGGCGGCTCAACACGGTGGAGCAGTTCGACGAAAAGACCGCGCAGATGTGCGGGCGCTGCCACTCCGGTGCGCGGGTCGCCCTGCAACGGCGTCCGGCCCGGGAATGGGAGCGGCTGGTGAATTTCCACCTCGGCCAATGGCCGTCGCTGGAGTACCAGGCGCTGGCGCGTGACCGCGACTGGTTCGACATCGCCCGCAAAGAGATGGTGCCGCTGCTGGCCAAGCGCTACGCGCTGGACAATCCGGCGTGGCAGGCCTGGCTGAAGGCCGCACCCAAGGCCGAGGCGCTGGCGGGGGACTGGAGCTTCAGCGGTCACCTGCCGGGCAAGGGCGAACTGGCCGGGGTGATGAGCGTCACCGCCGACGGCAGCGACACCTTCAAGGTCAGCGTCAAAGGCCAGTACGCCGACGGCAGCCCGTTCAACGGCGACGGCAGCGCCATCCTCTACAGCGGCTACGAATGGCGCGGCAACGTCACCATCGACGGCGTGACCATGCGCCAGGTGTTCGCCGCCCAGGGCACGGCCATGCAAGGCCGGATGTTCGAGGCCGAGCACGATGAGCGGGGTCTGGATTTCATCGCCGCCAAGCAGGGCTCCCAGCGTCTGCTGGCGGTGCAGCCGGGTTACGTGAAGGCCGGCGGCGAGGCCGAAGTGACCCTGATCGGCAGCGGCCTGAACGGCAAGCCGGACTTCGGCAAGGGCGTGCAGGTGCTCGACGTGCTTGAGCAAGGCGCCGACCGGATCAAAGTCAAGGTCAAGGCAGCGGCCGATGCCCGGCCAGGCCTGCGGACGGTCAGCGTCGGCGGCCTGAAGGGCCCGAGCCTGGCGGTGTATGGCGCGATCGATTCGGTCAGGGTGGTGCCGGCGTTTTCGGTGGCGCGGATCGGCGAGGGCGGCGGTTCGACGCCGAAGGTCCAGGGCCGTTTCGACGCCGAAGCCTGGGGCAAGGGCGCCGACGGCAAGCCGTACCGCATCGGTGTGTTCCCGGCGCAGTGGAAGGTCGAAGCCTTCGACGAGCGCGCCAAGGAGGACGAAGACGTCAAGTTCGCCGGCACCATGCAGGGCGACGCGGGCGTGTTCACACCGGGCGATGCCGGGCCGAACCCGGCGCGCAAGATGTCCACCAACAACGCCGGCAACCTCAAGGTGATCGCCGCCGTCGACGATGCAGGCAAGTCCCTGAGCGGCGAAGGCCACCTGATCGTCACCGTGCAACGCTGGAACAATCCACCCATTCCGTGAGGCGGCCTGAACGCACGGGCTTCAGACACTTTTTTCGGAATGACCGCCGGCCCCGCCAAGCGGGGCCTGCACAGGAGGTTTGCAATGGGCGCCATCTTGAACCTGGTCGAGCGCAACCTGCACGAAGTGCACGTGGACGCCGACCGCATGCTGTTCCACATCCCCAGCAGTTCGCTGTTCGCCAGCGACGAGCTGACCGGCACCATCATCGACGCGTTGCGCGGTTCCGGCTGCTCGCCGGAAGACTTGGTCCGGCGCCTCGGCGCGCGGTTCGACGGCGAGGAGATCCACGAGACCCTGCGCGAGCTGATCTCGCTGGAACTGGTCAGCGACGGCTCGCCGCTGACCCCGGACATCGCCGCCAAACGGGTCGAGCGCACGGCCATCAACACCGTGGTGCTCAACGTCAACACCGGCTGCAACCTGAGCTGCACCTACTGCTACAAGGAAGACCTCGACAAGCCGTCCGCCGGCAAGAAGATGGACGTGGACACCGCCGTCGCCTCGGTGGAAATGCTGCTGCGCGAGTCGCCGGACGAAGAGCGGTACACCGTGGTGTTCTTCGGCGGCGAACCGCTGAGCAACCGCAAGCTCATCGAGTACATGGTCGATTACTGCGAAAAGCGTTTCGGCGAGGCCGGCAAGTCGGTGGAGTTCGTCATGACCACCAACGCCACGCTGCTCACCGAAGAGACCGTGGACTACCTCAACGCCCACCGCTTCGGCTTGTCGGTGAGCATCGACGGGCCCAAGACCGTGCACGACCGCAACCGCATCACGGTGGGCGGGCAGGGCACCTATGACGTGGTGCGGCGCAAGGCGCAGATGCTGCTGTCGCGCTACGACAGCCGTCCGGTCGGCGCCCGGGTGACGCTGACCACCGGCGTCACCGACGTGGAGACCATCTGGGATCACCTGTTCAACGAGCTGGGTTTTGCCGAGGTCGGTTTCGCGCCGGTGACCTCGGGCGACATCAGCAGCTTCAACCTCACCGGCGCCGAGCTGGTCGAGGTGTTCGCCAACATGAAGAAGCTGGGCCGGCGTTACCTGGAAGCGGCGCTGGAGCACCGCAACATCGGTTTCTCCAACCTGCACCAGTTGATCACCGACATCCATGAGGGCCACAAGAAAGCGCTGCCGTGCGGTGCCGGGCTGAAGATGCTGGCGGTGGACCACAAGGGCGAGCTGAACCTGTGCCACCGCTTCACCGGTTCGTCGCTGCCGACCTTCGGCAACGTCCACGGCGGCGTGAAACAGGTGGAACTGAACGACTTCCTGTCCCGGCGCCTGGACCGCACCGACACCGGCTGCCACGACTGCCGGATCCGCAACCTCTGCTCCGGCGGCTGCTACCACGAGAGCTACGCCCGCTACGGCGATCCGGCCCACCCGACCTATCACTACTGCGAACTGATGCGTGACTGGGTGGACTTCGGCATCGAGGTCTACACCCGGATCATGGCCGGCAACCCTGCGTTCATCAGCCGCTACATCACTCCGCGCAAGGCTCACTGACATGAAACATCTCAAGGCAATCAACAACAAAGCGCAGAAGCTCGATCAGGCCGCGGCCGAGAACCGCATCGAAGAGGTGGTGGCGATGAGTTCCGTCGCCGGCTGCGCCTCGACCACGGATCCGGGCTGGGAAATCGATGCGTTCGGCGGAGTGTCGTCGCTGTGCCAGCCGATGGAGGCGGACCTGTACGGCTGCTCCGACCCGTGCTGGTGGCCGGCCCAGGTGCCGGACATGATGAGCACCTACCCGGACTGGAACAAGGATGCCCAGGCGTCCAACGACAACTGGCGCAACCTCGGCACGGTCTTCCCCAAAGACAAATGATCGGTCAGACAAAGGATTCCAGCATGCACAGCATCAAAGCCTGCGGCCTGGCCGCGTTCGCCGTCCTGAGCACCTGTTCGCTCAGCGTTCTGGCCGATGAGAACACTGCGTTGCAAGACGGTCACGAATACATGTTGACCACCAATTACCCGAACAACCTGCACGTCATCGACCTGGCCACCGACAGCCTGTTCAAGACCTGCAAGATGCCCGACGCCTTCGGCCCCGGCACCGTGCAGCTGTCGCCGGACCGCAAGACCGCGTACGTGCTGAACAACCATTAC
Organism: Pseudomonas ekonensis; assembly: GCF_019145435.1. Classification (NCBI taxonomy): domain Bacteria; kingdom Pseudomonadati; phylum Pseudomonadota; class Gammaproteobacteria; order Pseudomonadales; family Pseudomonadaceae; genus Pseudomonas; species Pseudomonas ekonensis. The sequence goes on from NZ_JAHSTS010000001.1 coordinate 1,351,243, forward strand.
GCCGATGTCTACGGCGTGGCGCTGGACACCTGCAAACAGGTGTTCCACGCCAGCATCACCCAGCAACCGGGGGAAAAGGCGCGTTCGATGTTCGCCTTCACCGTCAGCCACGACGGCAAGGAACTGTACGCCATCGCCAACCCGACACAGATGCTCAACGACCGCTACGAGGTCAAGCAGCCGCGCCTGGACGTGTACGCGACCGACGCCGGGATGAACGCCAAACCGGTGCGCAGCTTCCCGGCGCCGCGGCAACTGACGATCATGCAGAGCGGCGACGACGGCACGCTGTATGTGGCAGGGGCCGATGTGTACAAGGTCGACGTGAAGACCGGCAAGTTCGACGTGCTGATCCCCAGCCGCCACTGGAAACGCCCCGACTACAGTGCGCCGGACGTGCTCTATGTGTGGAACCAGCAGACCTACCGGCATGATTTCTCGCTGCTCTACACGGCGGCGAAGTTCAAGGACAAGAAGCAGGATCCGGCCACGGCCGAGTACCTGTACGGCCTGTTCAGCGTCGACCTGAAGACCGGCAAGACCGAAACCACCGACTTCGGCCCGCTGACCGAGATCTACTTCAGCGGCATGCGCTCGCCCAAGGATCCGAACCTGATGTTCGGCGTGCTCAACCGCCTGGCCAAGTACGACATCAAGCAGAAGAAACTGATCCAGGCGGCGAGCCTGGACCATTCCTACTACTGCATTTCGTTCAATAAGGACGGCAGCAAGATCTACCTGGCCGGCACCTTCAACGACGTGGCGATCTTCGATGCCGAGACCCTGAAGCAGACCGGCAGCATCAAGCTGCCGGGCGGGGACATGGCGATCACCACGGCGCAGGTGTTTGTTCGGTAATAAGCTGCAAGCTGCAAGCTTTAAGCCTCAAGCTTGCGGCTTGCGACTTGCGGCTTAAGGCTGAACCGGGCAACCCAGATCCCCTTCCTCGCATTTCAGGTACTGCTTGAGCGCCTCGGTCCGCGCCTTGGTCACCGAGGTGAGGCAGTTGTTGTAGATCAGCGGATAGACGCTCCCGCCTGTCACTCCGGACGCCGAGAACTTGCACTCGGCATCACGGAATCCGATCCACGCCCGCTGGGCGCCCACCAGCAGCTTCTTGCCCTCGGGATTGTCCTTCAGGCGCGCGGTGATCTGCTGGTAGACCGCGTTCAGTTCCTTGTCCGCCGCCTTGTTTTCCTGCGCTGCGCACTGGTTCATGGTCGACTGGTCGCTGGCGTTGGCGCAATCGGCGGCCGCGTGGACGAGCGGGGTGACAAGCAGCGGCGCAAGGGCCAGAAGCAGGCGTGGGTGCATGGGTTCTCTCGGTGTCTGCGTCAAGGGACTGTGGAGTTTAGCCGCAACGGCTGCGATGTTTGATACAACTTCGCATTGGACATGTGGTCGAACAGGCCTAGTGTTCAAAACAGGAGGTGACGTATGAAACCAGTACCCAATAGCTTTGAACGCAAGATCACGCTCAGGTCGCCGCGCCCCCATGTCTGGCGCGCGCTGGTCGATGCCGAAGCGTTCGGCCAGTGGTTCGGCGTGGCGCTGGAAGGCCGGCGGTTCATCGCCGGCGAATGGACGCAAGGGCAGGTCACGTACCCCGGCTACGAGCACGTGCTGTGGAACGTGCTGGTGGAGCGGGTCGAGCCGCAGCAGCTGTTTTCGTTCCGCTGGCACCCCTACGCGGTGAACCCCAAGATCGACTACTCCCAGGAGCCGACCACGCTGGTCAAGTTCGAACTGCAGGACTATGAAAACGGCACGTTGCTGAAAGTGTCAGAATCGGGCTTTGCGCACATTCCCGACGTGCGCCAGAAGGAGGCCTACTACATGGACAGCCGTGGCTGGGAAGAGCAATTGAGCCGGTTGGAGCATTTCCTGACCGAAAGCGAACGGGCCCGCGAGCGTGAAGGTGGCTGAGCGCGACGTGTACGGACCCTGGCTGCAGCGCTGGGCGCTGGTGCCGGACGGCGAGCCGGTCATCACCCCCGGCAGCCGCCTGCTGCCGGTGCGCCAGGGCGACACCCCGGCGATGCTCAAGGTGGCCGTGGACGCCGAAGAGAAGTTCGGCAACCTGCTGATGACCTGGTGGGACGGCGAGGGCGCGGCGCGGGTGATCGCCCACCACGGCGACGGCCTGCTGCTGGAGCGGGCCATGGGTCGCCGTTCGCTGATGCGCATGGCGCTCAACGGCGAGGACGACAAGGCCAGCCGCATTCTTTGCTCGGCGTTGGCGCGCCTGCATGCCCCGCGTCCGTCTCCGCCTCCGCCGCTGGTGGAGCTGGCGCCGTGGTTCGCGTCCCTGCGCCAGGCGGCCGAGCGCCATGGCGGGCCGTACGTGAAGAGCCTGCGCACCGCCGAAGCCCTGCTCGCCGAGCCGCAGGACGTGGTGGTGCTGCACGGCGACATGCACCACGACAACGTGCTCGATTTCGGGCCCCGGGGCTGGCTGGCCATCGACCCCAAGCGGGTGCGCGGCGAGCGTGGATATGACTACGCCAACCTGATCTGCAACCCCGAGCTGCCGACGGCGGGGGATCCCGGACGGTTCCGCCGGCAGGTCGAGGTGATCGCCGAGGCGGCGGGGCTGGAACGTCGGCGGCTGCTGCAATGGGTGCTGGCGTTCGCCGGCCTGTCGGCCGCGTGGTTCCTGGAGGATGACGACCGCCAAGCCGCTGCCGGGCAGTTGCAAGTCGCGCAGTTGGCGGCCTCGGCGCTCGAAGCCTGACAGGTGTAGGGGATTTCGGAAGGGGTGCTATAGCGAATGTCTTACACGCACTGGTAGCTTTTTCGACTTTTGCGGATTGGATCCGATGCGTAATCTAGCCACATCAACTGAAGCACAGGGAGTGTTTCAGGATCATGGATGATCGACCATGAGCAAGGATCGCTGCCGACAGGGAGTCGATAATGGTCTTGGGAAAAACCCGCTTCGGCGGGTTTTTTTTCGTCTGCAGAAAAAGTGCCCTTGTGGCGAGGGAGCTTGCTCCCGCTGGACTGCGCAGCAGGCCTTCTTTTATTGGGCCCGCTGCGCGCGCCAGCGGGAGCGAGCTCCCTCGCCACAAAGGGAGAGCCAGTGTCCTCATCCCAGGGTGGAGCAAGCTCCCTTTTCACAAGGGCGTGCGCCCTCAGGACGCGATCAATTGCCGCAGCACGTAATGCAGGATCCCGCCGGACTTGAAGTACTCCACCTCGTTCAGGGTGTCGATGCGGCACAGCACCTCGACCTTTTCCTGGCGGCCGTCCTCCCGGGTGATCACCAGCGTCAGGTTCATCCGCGGCGTCAGTTCCGCGCCGCCCAGGCCCTGGATGTCCAGGGTTTCCCGGCCGGTGAGGTTCAAGCTCTTGCGGTTCTGATCCACCTTGAACTGCAATGGCAACACGCCCATGCCCACCAGGTTGGAGCGGTGGATGCGTTCGAAGCTCTCGGCGATCACCGCCTTCACGCCCAGCAGGTTGGTGCCCTTGGCCGCCCAGTCGCGGCTGGAGCCGGTGCCGTACTCTTGGCCGGCGATCACCACCAGCGGTGTGCCCGACGCCTGATAGCGCATGGCCGCGTCGTAGATCGCCAGTTTTTCGCCGGTGGGGATGTACAGCGTGTTGCCGCCTTCTTCGCCGCCGAGCATTTCGTTGCGGATCCGGATGTTGGCGAAGGTGCCGCGCATCATCACTTCGTGGTTGCCTCGGCGTGAGCCGTAGGAGTTGAAGTCCCGCGGTTCCACGCCCAGTTCGCGCAGGTAGCGCCCGGCCGGGCTGTCGGCCTTGATGTTGCCGGCCGGGGAGATGTGGTCGGTGGTCACCGAATCGCCCAGCAGCGCCAGGATCCGCGCCCCCCGGACATCGTCGATCACCGGCAAGGGCCCGGCGACGTCGTCGAAGAACGGCGGGTGCTGGATGTAGGTCGAGTCCGCCTGCCAGACGTAGGTCGCGGCCTGCGGAACCTGGATGGCCTGCCACTGCTCGTCGCCGGCGAACACCTCGGCGTACTCCTTGTGGAACATCGCGGTGTTGACCTGGTTCACCGCGTCGGCGATCTCCTGGCTGCCGGGCCAGATGTCGCGCAGGTACACCGGACGGCCTTGCGCGTCTTCGCCCAGCGGCTCGCGGCTGATGTCGGTGCGCACGCTGCCGGCCAGCGCGTAGGCAACGACCAGCGGCGGCGAGGCCAGCCAGTTGGTCTTGACCAGCGGATGCACCCGGCCCTCGAAGTTGCGGTTGCCGGACAGCACCGACGCCACGGTCAGGTCGGCCTGCTGGATGGCTTTCTCGATCGGCTCCGGCAGCGGCCCCGAGTTGCCGATGCAGGTGGTGCAGCCATAGCCGACCAGCGAGAAACCGAGTTGGTCGAGGTATTTCGTCAGCCCCGCCGCCCGGTAATAGTCGGTGACCACCTTGGAGCCCGGCGCCAGCGAGCTCTTGACCCACGGCTTGCGGGTCAGGCCCTTTTCCACGGCTTTTTTCGCCAGCAGGCCGGCGGCCATCATCACGCTCGGGTTGGAGGTGTTGGTGCAGGAGGTGATCGCGGCGATCACCACCGCACCGTTTTTCAGGCGATAGGTGCTGCCTTCGAACTCGTAGTCGGTTTCGCCGGCCATGTCCGCGTTGCCCACCGCCACACCGCCGCCGCCCTCGCTTTCCAGGCGGCCTTCGTCTTTGCTGGCGGGCTTGAACTGCAGGTCGAGGAAGTCGCTGAACGCTTGGCCGACGTCGGGCAGCGCCACGCGGTCCTGCGGCCGTTTGGGGCCGGCGAGGCTGGCTTCGACGCTGCCCATGTCCAGCGCCAGGCTGTCGGTGAACAGCGGCTCCTGGCCGGGCAGGCGCCACAGGCCCTGGGCCTTGGTGTAGGCCTCGACGCGTTTGACCACCTCGGCGGGACGGCCGGACAGGCGCAGGTATTGCAACGTGACGTCATCGACCGGGAAGAATCCGCACGTGGCGCCGTATTCCGGGGCCATGTTGGCGATGGTCGCGCGGTCGGCCAGCGGCAGGTCGGCGAGGCCGTCGCCGTAGAACTCGACGAATTTGCCGACCACGCCTTTCTTGCGCAGCATCTGGGTCACGGTCAGCACCAGGTCGGTGGCGGTGATGCCTTCCTTGAGCTTGCCGGTGAGCTTGAAGCCGATGACCTCCGGGATCAGCATCGACACCGGCTGGCCGAGCATCGCCGCTTCCGCCTCGATCCCGCCGACGCCCCAGCCGAGCACGCCCAGGCCGTTGATCATGGTGGTGTGGGAGTCGGTGCCGACCAGCGTGTCCGGGAAGGCATACGTGCGGCCGTCCTCGTCCCGGGTCCATACCGTGCGCCCCAGGTATTCGAGGTTGACCTGGTGGCAGATACCGGTGCCCGGCGGCACCACGCTGAAGTTGTCGAACGCGCTCTGGCCCCAGCGCAGGAAGGCATAGCGTTCGCCGTTGCGCTGCATCTCGATGTCGACGTTCTGTTCGAAGGCGCTGGCGGTGGCGAATTTGTCCACCATCACCGAGTGGTCGATCACCAGGTCCACCGGCGACAGCGGGTTGATCCGCTGCGGGTCGCCGCCGGCCCTGGCCACGGCGGCGCGCATCGCCGCCAGGTCGACCACGGCGGGCACGCCGGTGAAGTCCTGCATCAGCACCCGGGCGGGGCGGTACTGGATCTCGCGGTCGGAGCGACGCTCCTTGAGCCAGGCGGCGATCGCCTTGAGGTCGGCGCCGGTGACGGTCTTGCCGTCCTCCCAGCGCAGCAGGTTTTCCAGCAGCACCTTGAGCGACATCGGCAGCCGGTCGATGTCGCCCAGGCTTTTGGCGGCCTCCGGCAAGCTGAAATAGTGATAGGTCTTGTTGTCGACCTGCAGGGTCTTGAGGGTGTTCAGGCTATCGAGGGACGGCATTGCGATCACTCCTTTGAATCCGCACGGCTACGGATTGAGGGGACGAACTGAGCTTTAAACCTAGCCCCGTTTCCGGTAGCTGGCTAATCACTCGACTCTATAGACAGAACCAAGGTTCCGAACTCGGCTATCATGCGCCGGTTTTCGTGACAGGCTTTGCTACAGGGCAAGTTTGCGCATCGACCCATTGCCAGTTGCCCAGGAGATTCAATGAACACCCTATTCATGCACTGCCGGCCAGGCTTCGAAGGCGAAGTCTGCTCCGAGATTTCCGACCTCGCCGCCCGGCTGAACGTGGCCGGCTACGCCAAGGCCAAGCCGTCCAGCGCTTGCGCCGAGTTCGTGTGCAGCGAAGCCGACGGCGCCGAACGGCTGATGCGCGGCCAGCGTTTCGCCGAATTGATCTTCCCGCGCCAATGGGCGCGCGGTGTCTTCATCGACTTGCCGGAAACCGACCGCATCAGCGTGATCCTCGCCCATATGGCCGAATTCCCGGTGTGCGGCAGCCTGTGGCTGGAAGTGCTGGACACCAACGACGGCAAGGAACTGTCGAACTTCTGCAAGAAATTCGAGGCGCCGCTGCGCAAGGCGCTCACCGGCGCCGGCAAGCTGGTGGACGACGCCGGCAAGCCGCGTCTGCTGCTGACCTTCAAGAGCGGCCGCGAAGTGTTCCTCGGCCTGGCCGACGCCGGCAACTCGGCGATGTGGCCGATGGGCATTCCGCGCCTGAAGTTCCCGCGGGAGGCGCCGAGCCGCTCGACCCTGAAGCTGGAGGAGGCCTGGCACCACTTCATCCCGCGTGACCAGTGGGAAGAGCGCCTGCACAGCGACATGACCGGTGTGGACCTGGGTGCGGCGCCGGGCGGCTGGACCTGGCAACTGGTCAATCGGGGCATGCTGGTGACGGCTATCGACAACGGCCCGATGGCGCAAAGCCTGATGGACACCGGCCTGGTGCAGCACCTGATGGCCGACGGCTTCACCTTCAAGCCCAGGCAGCCGGTGGACTGGATGGTCTGCGACATCGTCGAAAAACCGGCCCGCAACGCCGCGATGCTCGATGAGTGGGTCGGCGAGGGCCACTGCCGGGAAGCGGTGGTCAACCTCAAGCTGCCGATGAAGCAGCGCTACGCCGAAGTCAAACGCCTGCTCGAACGCATCGCCGACGGTTTCAAGGCCCGGGGCGTCAAGGTCGACATCGGCTGCAAGCAGCTGTACCACGACCGCGAGGAAGTGACCTGCCACCTGCGCCGGCACGATGCGAAAAAGCCGAAATCCCGCGGATGACGGCGATGAATGGCGGCGAGGGAGCTTGCTCCCCCCGGAGCCTCTACCGCCCGACGGGAGCCCGCGCCCGAGCGCTCGCCACACGCCCGGCAATGCGCGACAATGCCGGCCTGCTTCAGGAGTGAACCATGAGTGAAATGATCGACACCCCGGTGGACGGCACCCTCGACGCCACCGGCCTCAATTGCCCGGAACCGGTGATGATGCTGCACCAGCACATCCGCGACCTGGTGCCCGGCGGCCTGCTCAAGGTCATCGCCACCGATCCCTCGACCCGCCGCGACATCCCCAAGTTCTGCGTGTTCCTTGACCACGAACTGGTGGACCAGCGCGAAGAGGCCGGCACCTACCTGTACTGGATCCGCAAGAAGCAAGGCTGAACGCCTGATCCGATCCCAAAAACCACTGAGGGAGCCAGCCTGCTGGCTCCCTCAGTTTTTTGTTTCGGCGGAACGGGCCTCAGACCGCCGAATGGCCGATGCGAATGCGCTTGCGGGCGCTGCGGATCAGCCGCACCGACAGCATCAGCGCCGCGCAGCTCAGGCCGACGATCAGGCCCTGCCACAGGCCGCTCGGGCCCCGGGGCTCGCCGAGCCAGTCGGTCAGGCCCAGGGCGTAACCCACCGGCAGGCCGATGCCCCAGTAGGCGAACAGGGTCAGGATCATCGTCACCCGGGTGTCCTGGTAGCCGCGCAGCGCCCCGGCGGCGGTGACCTGGATCGCGTCGGAGAACTGGAACAGCGCCGAATACACGATCAGCATCGCCGCGATGTGGATCACCGTCGGGTCGGCGGTGTAGATCGCCGCGATCGGCTCTCGCAGCAACAGCATCATGCTCGCCGAGAGGCACGCGTAGGCCAGCGCGCTGCCCATGCCGACTCCGGCGGCGAAGCGCGCTTCACGCGGCTCCCCGCGCCCCAGGGCCTGACCGACCCGCACGGTCACGGCCATCCCCAGCGAATACGGGATCATGAACACCAGCGAGCTGACGTTCAGGGCGATCTGGTGCCCGGCCACCACGGTGGCACCGAGGCTGCCGATCAGCAGGGCGATCACGGCGAAGATGCTCGATTCGGCGAACACGGCGATGCCGATCGGCAGGCCGATGGCCAGCAGGCGCTTGATCACGGCCCATTGCGGCCAGTCGAAACGGCTGAACAGTTCGCTGGACTTGTAGGCGGGCGCCCAGCGCTCATAGCCGGCCAGGCCCAGCGCCATTACCCACATCACGATCGCCGTGGCCCAGCCGCAGCCGACGCCGCCCATGGCCGGCACGCCGAAATGGCCGTAGATGAACACGTAGTTCAGCGGAATGTTCAGGGCCAGGCCGCACAGGCCCAGCACCATGGCCGGACGGGTGCGGCCCAGGCCGTCGCTGAAGCAGCGCAGCACGTGATAGAGCGCCACCGCCGGCAGGCCGCTGGCGATGCCGTGCAGGTATTGCATGCAGGGGCCGATCAGTTCCGGATCGACCTTCATCAGGTGCAGGACCGGCTCGGCGCAGACCAGCATCGCGGTCGCCATCAGCCCCACCGTCAGAGCCAGCCAGAGCGCCTGGCGCACCAGCGGACCGATTTCGCCGTGGGTGCCGGCGCCGAAGCGCTGTGCGACTTTCGGGGTGGTCGCCAGCAGGGTGCCGGTCATCAGCAGGAACACCGGCACCCAGATCGAGTTGCCCAGGGCCACGGCCGCCAGGTCCCGGGGCCCGACGCGGCCGGCCATCACTGCATCGACGAAGCCCATGGCGGTGGTCGCCAGTTGCGCGATGATGATCGGCAGGGCGAGACCGAGCAGGCTCTTGAGCTCCAGACGGATCCGGGCGGGGCGGTCGGGGGAAACGGCGGCGGGGCGTTGGGTCACGGAGTTCACAGGCAAAGCGTCCAAGGATTGATGCGCAGGGCGGCGCATTCTACGCCGCTGACGCATCGGTCAGGAAAAATCCCGTGTTGGGGATTTGTAATCGCGGCATGGGGGCGATGGGGCCCTGGGGGCGCAATGTCCGCTGGCTCATCGCAGTGCCAGCGCCTACACTGCCGATCCGCCCAAGGAGCCCCTCTATGCTGATTGTCGCCGACGAAAACATCCCGCTGCTCGATGCCTTCTTTGCCGGTTTCGGCGAGATCCGCCGGGTGCCGGGCCGCGCGATCGACCGCGCCACGGTCGAACGGGCCGATGTCCTGCTGGTGCGTTCGGTGACGAACGTCGACCGGGCCCTGCTCGAAGGCAGCAACGTGCGCTTCGTCGGCACGTGCACCATCGGCACCGATCATCTGGACCTGGACTACTTCGCCGAAGCCGGCATCGCCTGGTCCAGCGCCCCCGGCTGCAACGCCCGGGGCGTGGTCGACTACGTGCTCGGCAGCCTGCTGACCCTCGCCGACATCGAAGGCGCGGATCTTGGCCGGCGTACCTATGGCGTGGTCGGCGCCGGCCAGGTCGGCGGGCGTCTGGTCAAGGTGCTCAAGGGCTTGGGCTGGGACGTGAAGGTCTGCGACCCGCCGCGCCAGGCCGCCGAAGGCGGCGATTACGTGAGCCTTGAGCAAATCATCGAGCAGTGCGACGTGATCAGCCTGCACACCCCGTTGACCCGCACCGGCGACGGCGCGACCTGGCACCTGTTCGACCGCGGGCGTCTGCAGCGGCTCAAGCCCGGCGCCTGGCTGATCAACGCGGCCCGTGGCCCGGTGATCGACAACGCCGCGCTGCGTGAGGTGCTGCTGGCCCGCGAAGACCTCCAAGCGGTGCTCGACGTCTGGGAGGCCGAGCCCGAGGTGGATCTGGCGCTGGCCGACCTCTGCGTGCTGGCGACACCGCACATCGCCGGCTACAGCCTCGACGGCAAACAGCGCGGTACGGCGCAGATCTATCAGGCCTACTGCGACGTCATCGGTCATCCGGCCAGCCTCCGTCTCGAAGACCTGTTGCCGGCGCCGTGGCTGACTCAGATGACCCTGCATGCCGACACCGACCCGGCCTGGGCGTTGGCGGCGCTGTGCCGCGGCGTGTACGACCCGCGCCGGGACGACGCGGACTTCCGGCGCAGCCTGGTGGACGATGTCGGCGCACAGCGGGCGGCGTTCGATGCGTTGCGCAAGGGGTATCCGGTGCGGCGCGAGATCGAAGGGCTCAAGGTCAGGATCGAGGGCGAGTCCCCGGCCCTGCGGCAGATCGTGGCGGCGTTGGGGGCCGTGGCGGTTTGATCAACCGGGTCGGCCTCATCGCCAGTGAGTGCGCTGCGGCCCTTGGCCGTCAGGCATAAAAAACCCGGCCATCAGGGCCGGGTCAGGAAGACGGTGGCGACATCACTTTTGTTCGGCAGGCTTGACCAATCGCTGATCCAGTTCGCGGCAGGCCTTCTGGATCATCTCTTCGGTGATCGGCACTTCGCGGCCGTCCTCGTCGATGATCGAGCAACCCAGAGCTTGGCCGGGCTTGGTGCGGATCACTTGAATCTTGTCGTCGCTGCTGTTTTGCAAGGACATGGCCTGTCTCCTCATCAGGTTGTGTGCCTAGGGTAGAACCGTCAGGTGACCAGGCTGTGACAACTCCCTGCGGTCTGTCCGGGACGGCAACTCCACTCAAACAGAAATGGCGGTGTGCCTCAACCGTGAGATTAGACCATTAGCGTCTAGCCCCTAGTCGTGACGGTCATAATTAACCTGACTCGTTGTGATTCGCACAGTTCCACCCCATTTCAGCGTGTAGGCTGATCCCATTCACCTGCACAAGACGTGAACCCGAATGATCCCGATGCTTTCCCCGCGACACCGCCGGGCCCTGCGCCTGGCCAACCGGTTCCTGGCCCCTTACCGCTGGCAGGCGTTCGGCGCCTTGCTGGCGCTGATCGTCACCGCCGGCATCACCCTGTCGATGGGGCAGGGCATCCGCCTGCTGGTCGACCAGGGGTTCATGACCCAGTCGCCGCACCTGCTCAACCAATCCATCGGCCTGTTCATGCTGCTGGTGCTCGGGCTGGCCGTGGGCACGTTCACGCGCTTCTATCTGGTGTCGTGGATCGGCGAGCGCTGCGTGGCCGATATCCGCCGGCAGGTGTTCAACCATCTGGTCTACCTGCACCCGGGCTTCTACGAAAACAACCGCAGCTCGGAGATCCAGTCCCGGCTGACCGCCGACACCACGCTGCTGCAATCGGTGATCGGCTCGTCGCTGTCGCTGTTCCTGCGCAATCTGCTGATGGTGCTGGGCGGGATCGTGCTGTTGTTCATCACCAACCCCAAACTCACCAGCATCGTGGTGATCGCCTTGCCGCTGGTGATTGCGCCGATCCTCGTTTTCGGCCAGCGGGTGCGCAACCTGTCGCGCCTGAGCCAGGACCGGATCGCCGACATCGGCAGTTACGTGTCCGAAACCCTGGGCCAGATCAAGACCGTGCAGGCCTACAACCACCAGGTGCAGGACGAGCAGCGCTTCGCAACCACCGTCGAGCAGGCGTTCGAGACGGCGCGCAAGCGGATCTTCCAGCGGGCGTGGCTGATCACCCTGGTGATCGTGCTGGTGCTGGGGGCCGTGGCGGTGATGCTTTGGGTCGGCGGCATGGATGTGATCGCCGGGCGGATCTCCGCCGGCGAGCTGGCGGCGTTTGTGTTCTACAGCCTGATCGTCGGCAGCGCCTTCGGCACCTTGAGCGAGGTGATCGGTGAGCTGCAGCGGGCGGCCGGTGCCGCCGAGCGCATCGCCGAGCTGTTGCGCTCGGAGAACATCATCCAGCCGCCGGCCAACGGTCTGGTGACGTTGCCGGAGCGGGTCAAGGGTGAACTGACCCTGCAGGATGTGCGTTTTTCCTACCCCTCGCGTCCCGACAGCTTCGCCGTCGATGGCTTGAGCCTGACGGTCAGGGCGGGGGAGACCCTGGCGCTGGTGGGGCCGTCAGGCGCCGGCAAGTCCACGGTGTATGACCTGCTGCTGCGTTTCTACGACCCCGACGCAGGCCGGATCTTGATCGACGGCGTGCCGCTCACGAGCCTGGATCCCTTGGACCTGCGCCGCTGCTTCGCGCTGGTGTCGCAGAGCCCGGCGCTGTTCTTCGGCAGCGTCGAGGACAACATTCGCTATGGATGCCCCGACGCGACGCCGGAGCAAGTCAGGGAGGCCGCCCGGATCGCCCACGCCCACGATTTCATCGAGCGCATGCCCGACGGCTACCGCACGCACCTGGGCGACGGCGGGCTGGGCCTGTCCGGCGGCCAGCGCCAGCGCCTGGCCATCGCCCGGGCGTTGCTGGTGGATGCGCCGATCCTGCTGCTGGACGAAGCCACCAGCGCCCTCGACGCCCAGAGCGAACACCTGATCCAGCAGGCGCTGCCCAGCCTGATGCGCAACCGCACCACACTGGTGATCGCCCACCGTCTGGCCACGGTGAAAAACGCCGACCGCATCGCCGTGCTGGATCAGGGCAAATTGGTGGCCATCGGCACGCACCAGGAGCTGATCGCCGGCAATCCGCTGTATGCGCGGTTGGCGGCGCTGCAGTTCAGCGATGGTGTTCATGATTCGACTGCCCCGGTAACCGACTGAGCCGTCGGCCCGGCAGGACGCCATGAAAAATGCCCGCATCGGATGCGGGCATTTTCATTTCACACAATTGCAGCTTCGGCTCACAGGTCGTCGAAGTAACGCTCGTGCCAATCCACCAACGGTTGCGGCGAATTGAGCTTCTGGCCGTAGATCACCGAATAAGACAGCACGTTCTGCACATACTGGCGGGTTTCGTCGAACGGGATGCTTTCGACCCAGACATCGAAGCTCAGGTGGTCGGCACCGCGCAGCCATTGGCGCACGCGGCCCGGACCGGCGTTGTAGGCGGCGGAGGCGAGCACGCGGTTGCCGTTGAACTGGCTGTGAACCTGGCTCAGGTAGGCGGCGCCGAGCTGGATGTTCTTGTCCGGATCGAGCACCTGCTGGGGCGAGGCCAGCGGGATGCTGAACTTGCGTGCGGTTTCCTTGGCGGTGCCGGGCATCAGTTGCATCAGGCCGCTGGCGCCGACGCTGGAGCGGGCGTCGTCCATGAAGGCGCTTTCCTGACGGGTGATGGCGAACACCCAGCTCGAATGCAGGCCGCGCACCTTGGCTTCGCGCACCAGCGTATTGCGGTGGGCCATCGGGAAACGGATGTCCAGGTCGTCCCAGTATTGCGCCTGGCTGATGGTGCGGATCGCCGGGAAGTACCATTTCAGGTCGTAGGCCAGCTTGGCCTGGGCGACCATTTCGTCGCGGCTGAAATGGCGGCTGACGTGATACCACTCGCGCCGTCCGTCGACGATCTGCCCGCGGGCGTGGAATTCCAGGGCGCGGCGCACGCCCGGGGTGTTGCGCACCTTGTTGATGGTTGCCTGGCTCAGCACCAGCGGCTTGTTGACCAGCGAGTAGGGCGACTGGGAGCGGTCGGCGGCGAGGAAACCGTAGAAGTCCCGCTCGCGGGCCAGATTCTTGTACAGGGTCTGGGCTTCCGGGTTCTGCGGTTGCGCCAGTTCCAGGCTGCGGGCCTGCCAGTAGCGCCAGCGGTTGGTGGTGGCCAGGTCCTGCGGCAGGCGGCGGGTCAGCTGATAGGCGTCGTTCCAGCGGGCCAGGCGCAGCAGCAGGCGCAGACGCCATTCCGACACGGTGTTGTCGCGCAGTTCCGGATCGTATTGGGTCATCACGTCCAGGGCGCGGCTGTCGAAGCGGCGGGCGAGGGTCAGGCCTATTTCCCGGGCGATCGCGACCTTTTCGTCGCGGGAGAAATGCATGCTGCTGGCATAGCCGTCGAGCAGGGCCATGGCCTTGTCCGGATCCTGGCGGGCGAGGCGGCGCAGGCCGAGGCTCACCACGTCGGACATCGGCTCGTCCGCCGGGATGAAGCGCGAAGGCTGGTTGAGCAGCTCTGGCTTCTGCGCCACGTCCACCAGCAGGCGGCCGCGCGGGGCGAGGGTGGTCAGGCCGTTGACCAGGCTGTTGGCCAGCGGGTAATTGCGGTGCTGGGCGGCGAGTTTCGCCCGTTCCCAGCGCTTCTGCTCGGTCAGTTGGCCTTCGGCGGCCCACATGCCGAACAGCGCGTCGCAGGCGGCGGGCTGCGACTTGCCGGTCAGCCAAAGCTTCTCGGCGTTGGCGTAGCCCTCGGCCTTCTTGTTGTGGCTGATCTGGTACTGCGCGTTCAGGCAGTCCAGTTCGGTGAAATTGAGTTTCGGGTCGTAGTACTTGACGAAGGTCGCCCAGTCGCCGCGTTCGGCCAGCCAGCGCAGCCAGCGCAGCTTCATCCAGTTGGCCTGGGGCAGGTCGCCGTGCTCGGCGAGGAATTTCTCGATCTCGGCGTTGCTCGCGGTCTTCAGCCGGGCGGTGAGTTCGTCGTAGGCCAGGTAAGGTTCCAGCGGATAATCGGCCAGGGCCTGGCTGTAGCGAAAGTACGGGCCGGTATCGCCCTTGGCCAAGGCGCGCTTGGCCTCATCGTAGTACTGGCGTTGGGTGGACAGGTCCACCGCCTGGGCGGACTGGGCGGCAGCGGCGGAAAGCAGCAAACAGGACAAGACACTGAAAAGGCGACTGCGCATGAGGCATCCGGGCACATGAAAACAGGACAAGCGCCGGCAAGGGCCGGCACTGAATTGTCTGTAGCTTAGCCTTTTGCCAGCAGGCGGCGAAAGCTTTGCCGGGCTTGAGCCGCAAGATCGCAACAAATGTTGTGCAGAGTGCTTCCACGGTGAAATTGCCGGCCTGCTGGAGCCCCGATTCAGGTAGAATGCGCGCCCGGTTTTTGGAGAAGCTCATGACCCTGCTCAAATTCAGCGATGTGTCCCTTGCGTTCGGCGCCATGCCGTTGTTGGACAAGGTGTCCTGGCAGATCGCCCGTGGTGAGCGGGTCTGCATCATCGGCCGCAACGGCACCGGCAAATCCAGCATGATGAAACTGGTCAAGGGCGACCAGAAGCCCGACGACGGAGCGGTATGGCGAGCTCCCGGTCTGAAGATCGGCGAATTGCCTCAGGAATTGCCGGTGGCCGACGAACGGACGGTGTTCGACGTGGTGGCCGAAGGCCTCGACGGCGTCGGCGCGCTGCTTGCCGAATATCACCACCTGAGCCAGAACATCGTCACCGACGCCGATCTGGAAAAGCTGATGCACGTTCAGCACGACCTCGAAGCCCGTGACGGCTGGCGCCTGCAGACCCTGGTCGACAGCACCCTGAGCCGCCTGCAACTGCCGGCCGACAAGACCCTCGCCGAGCTGTCCGGCGGCTGGCGTCGCCGTGTGCTGCTGGCGCAGGCGCTGGTGTCCGAGCCGGACCTGCTGCTGCTCGACGAACCGACCAACCACCTGGACATCGGCGCGATCGCCTGGCTCGAAGAGGCGCTGAAGGACTTCCAGGGCGCGGTGCTGTTCATCACCCACGACCGTTCCTTCCTGCAGAACCTGGCCACCCGCATCCTCGAGCTGGATCGTGGCGGCCTGATCGACTGGAACGGCGACTACGCCAGCTTCCTCGTCCACAAGGAAGCCGTGCTGGCGGCGGAAGAGACCGCCAACGCCTTGTTCGACAAGCGCCTGGCCCAGGAAGAAGTCTGGATCCGCCAAGGCATCAAGGCCCGCCGCACCCGCAACGAAGGCCGCGTGCGTGCCCTGAAGGCCTTGCGGGTAGAGCGCAGCGAGCGCCGCGAACGCACCGGCAAGGCCAACATCCAGCTGGAGACCGCCGAGAAGTCCGGCAAGCAGGTGATGGTGCTGGAGAACGTGAGCTTCGCCCACCCGGGCGGCCCGTTCCTGGTCCGCGATTTCTCGATGGTGCTGCAGCGCGGCGACCGCATCGGCCTGCTGGGCGCCAACGGCACCGGCAAAACCACCTTGCTCAAGCTGATGCTCGGCGGCCTGCAACCGAGCAGCGGCACGGTCGAGGAAGGCACCAAGATCGACGTGGCCTATTTCGACCAGCTGCGCCATCAGCTGGATCTGGAAAAGACCGTGATCGACAACGTCGCCGAAGGCCGCGACTTCATCGAGATCGACGGGCAGAGCCGCCATGTGCTCAGCTACCTCGGCGACTTCCTGTTCAGCCCGCAGCGTGCGCGCACCCCGGTCAAGGCATTGTCCGGCGGCGAGCGTGCGCGCCTGCTGCTGGCCAAGCTGTTCAGCAAGCCGGCCAACCTGCTGGTGCTCGACGAACCGACCAACGACCTCGATGTGGAAACCCTCGAGTTGCTCGAAGAGGTGCTGCTGACCTTCAGCGGCACTGTGCTGATGGTCAGCCACGACCGGGCGTTCCTCGACAACGTCGTCACCAGCACCCTGGTGTTCGAAGGCGAGGGCAAGGTGCGCGAGTACGTAGGCGGTTACCAGGACTGGATCCGTCAGGGCGGCTCGCCGCGTCTGCTGGGCGTGACCGAGAGCAAATCCGGCAAGGCCGACTTGAATTCGGCGGTGGTGAAGGCCGAACCCGCGCCGGTGGCCGCTCCGGTGGCCGAAGCCCCGGCCGCGAAGAAGAAGTTGAGCTACAAGCTGCAGCGCGAGCTGGAAGCGCTGCCGGGCGACATCGACGCCAAGGAACAGCAGATCGCCGCCGTGGAAGCCGAAATGGCCGAAGCCGGCTTCTACCAGCGTCCGCCGGCGGAGACAGCTGAAGTGCTGGCTTCGCTGGAGCGCCTGCAGGCGGAGCTGGACGCCCTGGTGGAGCGTTGGGCCGAGCTGGAGGCCTGACCGCCCCCGGAAACGGAAAAGCCCGGCGTCCAGTGATGGGCGCCGGGCTTTTCGCATGCGGGTCGGGCGCTGGAGAGAGGCTCAGCGCTTGATCAGGTGCACCGCCAGTACATCGCACGGCGCGCCGTGCAGCACATCGTTGGCGGTCGACCCCAGCAGCAGCGCCAGGCCGTGCCGGCCATGGCTGCCGACCACGATCAGGTCGCATTCCTGTTCCTTGGCGAAATGGTGGATTTCCTGGCGCGGCTGGCCGTAGGTCAGGTGGCAGTTGGCGCTTTCCAGCTCGCTGTACTTGTGCTTGAGGCGCTCCAGGCGCTCCTTGGCCTGGTCGAACTGCTGCTGTTGCAGTTGTGACAGATCCATCGGCACGTCACCGCCGAAGGCCATGGCCATCGGCTCGACGATGTGCACCAGCGACAGCTTGGCGCCGTTGCTCACCGACAGCTCGCGGGCGCGGTGGATCACGGGGTCGCATTCTTCGGTCAGGTCGACGGCGACCAGGATGTGGTGGTAGGGCATGGTTGCGCCTCCAGAGGATTCGATAGTGTTAAGTATGGCTGGTTTCAAGCGCATTGGTTCCGAACTGAAGCAATGGGCTCATCCAAAAACGGGAGTAGAGATATGACGGTCTGGCTGGTGGTGTCAATCCTGCTGGTGGTGTTGAGTCCGCTGGCATGGTTGCGCCCGTCCCGCGTGCAGAGCGGCCGCATGGCCCTGCGCATGGAGGCGCGGCGCCTGGGCCTGGCCATGCAATTGGCGCCCCAGGAATGGCCGCACTGGCTGTCTCAGGAGCCGCCGAACCCGTGCGCGCAGTACCACCGGCCGCGGCGCGGCAGCCGGCCGGCGTGTTGGGCCTACTGGCAGAAGTCTGCCGGGGTCTGGGTCAATCAATGGCAGGAGGCCTGCGAAGACCCTGCGCTGCTGGATCATTTCCGCAAGTTGCCGGCCAATGTCTTCAAGGTCGAGGCGGACAAGCAGATGATCGCCCTGTATTGGGGCGAGAAAGGCGAGGCCAGCGTCTTGCAGGACATCGACGCCACGCTGAAAGCGCTGGCGTGATCCAGGGACGTTTCGTGCCGCAACGGTGCGAAACGTCCGGCAGACGCGCAATAAAAAGCCCGACATGATGCATCGGGCGGGGTTGGCCAGGCAGGCCGGAAAATCTTCTGGGGCGTAGCCGGACGCTGTCCGTTCGCCTGGATGCGGCTGTTTTCCTGCGTCCTCCCGTGAGCGTAGCCCGTTGGACGGGGCTCGCCGGGAATTAGGGCGACTTTTCTAATGATTGATCTTATGAATGTACTCACATGCAACCGTGAGCGGTGGCCTGTGTCCTACGGAAATGACCGTAAGGTCGCGTTTGAACCGGTATTTCGGGCGATTGACAATTGTCGGAAATTCCGTGAATGTGGCGTACCCAAATCAAACGGGCGTATGAATTGAGCGTTTGTATTGCAGACTGCTCCTACAGATTCCCGACTATCGCGTTGGCGGGTGTGCCGGGTGGATTGGCGTCAGCATCGACGAAAAAAACGTCCTGCGAGCCGGTTGCCTGCGTCCGACGTGTACTGTTCAGCTTCCATATCGTGGAGATCAGTTGATGATTTACGAAGGTAAAGCCATCACGGTTAAAGCTCTTGAAAGTGGCATCGTCGAATTGAATTTCGACCTCAAGGGTGAGTCCGTCAACAAGTTCAACCGTCTTACCCTGAACGAACTGCGTCAGGCCGTGGACACCATCAAGGCAGATGCTTCGATCAAGGGCGTGATCGTCAGCAGTGGCAAGGACGTCTTCATTGTCGGCGCCGACATCACCGAATTTGTCGACAACTTCAAGCTGCCGGATGCCGAGCTGGTTGCTGGCAATCTCGAAGCCAACAAGATCTTCAGCGATTTCGAAGACCTCAACGTGCCGACCGTTGCCGCGATCAACGGCATCGCCCTGGGCGGCGGTCTGGAAATGTGCCTGGCGGCCGATTACCGCGTCATGTCCACCAAGGCCAAGATCGGTCTGCCGGAAGTCAAGCTGGGCATCTACCCGGGCTTCGGCGGCACCGTGCGCCTGCCGCGCCTGATCGGTGCCGACAACGCCATCGAGTGGATCGCCGCCGGCAAGGAAAACCGTCCTGAGGACGCGCTGAAGGTCGGCGCGGTCGATGCGGTGGTCGCTCCCGAGAAGCTTCACGACGCCGCTGTGCAACTGGTCAAGCGCGCCATCTCCGGCGAGTTCGACTTCAAGGCCAAGCGTCAGCCGAAGCTGGACAAGCTCAAGCTCAACGCCATCGAGCAGATGATGGCTTTCGAGACCGCCAAGGGTTTCGTGGCCGGCCAGGCCGGTCCGAACTACCCGGCTCCGGTCGAAGCGATCAAGACCATCCAGAAAGCCGCGAACTTCGGTCGCGACAAGGCCCTGGAAGTCGAAGCCGCCGGCTTCGTCAAACTGGCCAAGACTTCGGCCGCACAGAGCCTGATCGGCCTGTTCCTGAACGATCAGGAGCTGAAGAAAAAGGCCAAGGCCTACGATGAGATCGCCCAGGACGTGAAGCAGGCCGCCGTATTGGGCGCCGGCATCATGGGTGGCGGCATCGCCTATCAGTCGGCCTCCAAAGGTACGCCGATCCTGATGAAGGACATCAACGAGCACGGCATCGAGCAAGGCCTGGCCGAAGCGGCCAAGCTGCTGGTGAGCCGCGTCGACAAGGGCCGCATGACCGCAGCGAAGATGGCTGAAGTGCTCAACGGCATCCGTCCTACGCTGTCCTACGGCGATTTCGGCCACGTCGATCTGGTGGTCGAAGCGGTCGTCGAGAACCCGAAGGTCAAGCAAGCCGTGCTGGCCGAAGTGGAAGACCAGGTCAAAGAGGACACCATCCTGGCGTCCAACACCTCGACCATTTCCATCAGCCTGCTGGCCAAGGCCCTGAAGCGTCCGGAAAACTTCGTCGGCATGCACTTCTTCAACCCGGTGCACATGATGCCGCTGGTGGAAGTGATCCGTGGCGAGAAGTCCAGCGAGCTGGCCGTCGCCACCACCGTTGCCTACGCCAAGAAAATGGGCAAGAACCCGATCGTCGTCAACGACTGCCCGGGCTTCCTGGTCAACCGCGTGCTGTTCCCGTACTTCGGCGGTTTCGCCAAGCTGGTCAGCGCCGGTGTGGACTTCGTGCGCATCGACAAGGTCATGGAGAAGTTCGGCTGGCCGATGGGCCCGGCCTACCTGATGGACGTGGTCGGCATCGACACCGGCCACCACGGCCGTGACGTGATGGCTGATGGCTTCCCTGACCGCATGAAGGACGACCGTCGTTCGGCCGTGGACGTGTTGTACGAAGCCAAGCGCCTGGGCCAGAAGAACGGCAAGGGCTTCTACGCCTACGAGGCCGACAAGAAAGGCAAGCAGAAGAAGGTCGCCGATCCGTCGGTGCTGGAAGTGCTCAAGCCGATCGTCTACGAGCAGCGCGAAGTCACCGACGAAGACATCATCAACTGGATGATGATCCCGCTGTGCCTGGAAACCGTGCGTTGCCTGGAAGACGGCATCGTCGAAACCGCCGCCGAAGCCGACATGGGCCTGGTCTACGGCATCGGTTTCCCTCCATTCCGTGGCGGTGCGCTGCGCTACATCGATTCGATCGGTGTTGCCGAGTTCGTTGCCCTGGCCGACCAGTACGCTGACTTGGGCGCGCTGTACCACCCGACCGCGAAGCTGCGCGAAATGGCCAAGAACGGCCAGAGCTTCTTCGGTTAAGCGCCCCCAAACTAGAGTGAGAGTGAACGTATGAGCTTGAATCCTAGAGACGTCGTGATCGTCGACTTCGGTCGTACTCCGATGGGCCGCTCCAAGGGCGGCATGCACCGCAACACCCGCGCCGAAGACATGTCGGCGCACCTGATCAGCAAACTGCTGGAGCGCAACACCAAGGTCGACCCGGCGGAAGTCGAGGACGTGATCTGGGGCTGCGTGAACCAGACCCTGGAGCAAGGCTGGAACATCGCGCGCATGGCGTCGCTGATGACCCAGATCCCGCACACCTCGGCCGGCCAGACCGTCAGCCGCCTGTGCGGTTCGTCGATGAGCGCCCTGCACACCGCGGCGCAAGCGATCATGACCGGCAACGGTGACGTGTTCGTGGTGGGCGGCGTCGAGCATATGGGCCACGTGAGCATGATGCACGGCGTCGATCCGAATCCGCACATGTCGCTGTACGCGGCCAAGGCGTCGGGCATGATGGGCCTGACCGCCGAAATGCTCGGCAAGATGCACGGCATCACCCGTGAACAGCAGGACGCCTTCGGCCTGCGCTCCCACCAGCTCGCCCACAAGGCGACCGTTGAGGGCAAGTTCAAGGATGAGATCATCCCGATGCAGGGCTACGACGAGAACGGTTTCCTGAAAACCTTCGACTACGACGAAACCATTCGTCCGGAAACCACCCTGGAAAGCCTGGCGACCCTGAAGCCGGCCTTCAACCCGAAGGGCGGCACCGTGACGGCCGGCACTTCGTCGCAGATCACCGACGGTGCCTCGTGCATGATCGTGATGTCGGCGCAGCGTGCCCAGGATCTGGGCATCCAGCCGATGGCGGTGATCCGTTCGATGGCGGTGGCGGGCGTGGATCCGGCGATCATGGGCTACGGCCCGGTGCCGGCCACGCAGAAGGCGCTGAAGCGTGCGGGCCTGGGCATCAACGACATCGACTTCTTCGAGCTCAACGAAGCGTTCGCGGCGCAGGCCCTGCCAGTGCTCAAGGACCTGAAAGTGCTCGACAAGATGAACGAGAAGGTTAACCTGCATGGCGGCGCGATCGCCCTGGGTCACCCGTTCGGTTGCTCCGGTGCACGGATTTCCGGCACCTTGCTGAACGTGATGAAGCAGAATGGCGGCACCTTCGGGGTGGCCACCATGTGCATTGGTCTCGGCCAAGGCATCTCCACCGTCTTCGAACGCGTTTAAGCGTCTCGTCGACGGAAGCCGGGGCCCAGTGCCCCGGTTTTTGTTTTTGCGGTTTTTTTTGTTTTTATTTTGAAAAGATTTGAGTGAGGGCCGAAGCATGCCGATACAACCTGGGCTGTACCAGCATTACAAAGGTCCGCAGTACCGCGTATTCAGTGTCGCGCGGCATTCCGAGACCGAAGAGGAAGTGGTCTTTTACCAAGCCCTGTATGGCGAATACGGCTTCTGGGTACGCCCTTTGAGCATGTTTCTGGAGTCCGTCGAGGTTGACGGCGAGCAGGTGCCACGCTTTGCTTTGGTGCAGGCCGAACCGAGCATCTTTACCGGGCCGTGAGGCGAGTGCGCGCAGAACCCTGCGCTTGACCTCACCTTGTAGCCACTATATATAGCGGTGCCGCGTCAGGCGCCAACCGCCTTTCACTTCTAGAATTCAGGAATTTTCCGATCCATGGGCAAATCGCTGGTCATTGTGGAATCCCCGGCTAAGGCCAAGACCATCAACAAGTATCTGGGCAACCAATACGTGGTGAAGTCGAGTATCGGCCATATCCGAGACCTGCCCACCAGCGGTTCGGCTAGCGCCACCAAGGAGCCGGCCGCCAAGCGCGGCAAGGCCGCCGCCGGCGAGGCCCCAGCGCTGTCGCCGAAGGAAAAGGCGCGCAAGCAGCTGGTTTCGCGCATGGGCGTGGATCCCGACCACGGCTGGAAAGCCAAGTACGAGATCCTTCCGGGCAAGGAAAAGGTCATCGAAGAGCTGCGCCGCCTCGCCAAAGACGCCGACACCATCTATCTGGCGACGGACTTGGACCGCGAAGGGGAAGCCATCGCCTGGCACCTGCGCGAAGCCATCGGTGGCGACGACAGTCGCTACAAGCGCGTGGTGTTCAACGAAATCACCAAGAAGGCGATCCAGGAAGCCTTCTCGGAGCCGGGCGAGCTCGACATCGACCGCGTCAATGCCCAGCAGGCCCGTCGCTTTCTCGACCGTGTCGTCGGCTACATGGTTTCGCCGCTGCTGTGGGCCAAGATCGCCCGTGGCCTGTCCGCCGGCCGCGTGCAATCGGTGGCCGTGAAGCTGGTGGTCGAGCGCGAGCGTGAGATCCGCGCCTTCAACCCGGAAGAGTACTGGGAGGTGCATGCTGACCTCGGCACCGCCAAGGGTTCGACCGTGCGCTTCGAAGTGGCCCGCGAAAAGGGTGAGGCCTTCAAGCCGCTGAACGAGGCCCAGACCCTGGCCGCGCTGGAGAAGCTCAAGGCGTCCAGCTACAGCATCGTCAAGCGCGAAGACAAGCCCACCAGCAGCAAGCCGTCGGCGCCGTTCATCACCTCCACCCTGCAGCAGGCCGCGAGCAACCGCCTGGGCTTCGGCGTGAAGAAGACCATGATGATGGCCCAGCGTCTGTATGAGGCTGGCTACATCACCTATATGCGTACCGACTCCACCAACCTGTCGGCCGATGCCGTAGCGATGGCGCGTACCTACATCGAAAGCGAGTTCGGCAAGAAGTACCTGCCGGAGTCGCCGAACGTCTACAGCAGCAAGGAAGGCGCCCAGGAGGCTCACGAAGCGATCCGTCCGTCCGACGCCAATACCGTTCCGAGCAAGCTGTCGGGCATGGAGCGCGACGCCGAGCGCCTCTACGAGCTGATCTGGCGCCAGTTCCTGGCCTGTCAGATGCTGCCGGCGCAGTACCTGTCGACCACCGTCAGCGTGGCGGCCGGCGACTTCGAGCTGCGCGCCAAGGGCCGCATCCTCAAGTTCGACGGCTACACCCGGGTCCTGCCGCAGATCGCCAAGCCCGGCGATGATGACGTGCTGCCGGACATGGCCCAAGGCGACGCGATGAAGCTGATCAAGCTCGATCCGTCCCAGCACTTCACCAAGCCGCCGGCCCGTTATTCGGAAGCCAGCCTGGTCAAGGAAATGGAAAAGCGCGGCATCGGCCGGCCGTCGACCTATGCGGCGATCATTTCGACCATTCAGGACCGCGGTTACGTGACCCTGCACAACCGCCGTTTCTACTCGGAAAAAATGGGCGACATCGTCACCGAGCGCCTCTCGGAGAGCTTCGCGAACCTTATGGACTACGGCTTCACCGCCGGCATGGAAGAGAACCTCGACGACGTGGCCGAAGGTGAGCGCGACTGGAAGAACGTGCTGGACGAGTTCTACGGCGACTTCAAGAAGAAGCTTGAGGTGGCGGAGAACCCGGACAGCGGCATGCGCGCCAACCAGCCGGTGATGACCGACATCCCGTGCCAGACCTGCGCCCGTCCGATGCAGATCCGTACCGCGTCCACTGGCGTGTTCCTCGGTTGCTCGGGCTACAGCCTGCCGCCTAAGGAGCGCTGCAAGGCCACCGTCAACCTGGTGCCGGGCGACGAAATCGCGGCGGACGACGAGGGTGAATCGGAATCCCTGGTATTGCGTGGCAAGCATCGCTGCCCGATCTGCAGCACGGCGATGGACGCCTACCTGCTCGACGAGAAGCGCAAGCTGCACATTTGCGGCAACAACCCGGATTGCGCCGGCTACGAGATCGAAGAGGGCAGCTACCGCATCAAGGGCTATGAAGGCCCGAGCCTGGAATGCGACAAGTGCGGCAGCGAGATGCAGCTCAAGACCGGCCGTTTCGGCAAGTTCTTCGGCTGCACCAATGCGACCTGCAAGAACACCCGCAAGCTGCTCAAGAGCGGTGATGCGGCGCCGCCGAAGATGGATCCGGTGAAGATGCCTGAGCTCAAGTGCGAAAAGGTCGATGACACCTACATCCTGCGCGACGGCGCTTCCGGTCTGTTCCTGGCCGCCAGCCAGTTCCCGAAGAACCGCGAGACGCGTGCGCCGCTGGTGCTTGAGATCCTGCCGCACAAGGACGAGATCGATCCGAAGTACCACTTCCTGTGCGAAGCGCCGCAGAAAGACCCTGACGGCCTGCCGACGGTGATCCGTTACAGCCGCAAGACCAAGGAGCAGTACGTGCAGTCCGAAGTGGACAGCAAGCCGACCGGCTGGAAGGCGTACTACGACGGCGGTAAGTGGACGGTCGAAGACAAGCGCCCGGCGAAAGCCAAAGCTTGATCGGGCAATAGCCCGGCATTGTCGGCGATCTGAACGCAAAGGCCGGATGGAACCCTGGGTTTCATCCGGCCTTTCTGTTTTGTGCTTGCGGACGCATCGGATGATCCATGACACTGTCCGACCTGTGTGACGCAATCATTTCGATGTGGGGACTGCCGGCATGGCACATGAGCTCTATACCCGTACCAACCAGAAAATCTATTTTGCCGGTTTGTCGCTGGAGGCCTTGGCCAGGGCCGAAGAAGGGCGGGCCATGAATTCGTTGGCGTTGATCCAGGCAGGGCGCGAGTCGGCGTTGTTTCACCTGTACGGTGCGTTGCTGGGGCTCTGCCATGAGATCGCCGGTTTCTACCGGCTGCCGCAGGCAGGCGCGCCTCGGGCGGAAGCGCTGCTGAACCGTGATGTGCTGGAGTCGATCGCGATTCCGGAGCTGGCCGAGATGATCGAGCTGGCGGGTAATCCGGAAACCTGGCTGGCGAAGCTGCTGGCTGCGCATTCGGCCATGTTCCAGCCGCCTCGGGTGCCGCACAAGCCCAAGGGGGATGTGACGCAGCCGTTGATTCAGGCGGTAAACCTGGATGAGGAGGAGGCGCCTGCGGAGCTGAGCCGGGAAGAACTGGAGAGCTGGCGGCAGAACCTCAAAGAACTGGCGATTCGCTTCCGCGAAGGCCTGAACGAGTGCTGATGGGCTGAGGGACGCGGGTGGCACCTTACATGCTGCTGGTCAAGATCCCGAGCGAAGCCTTGACGATCTCTATATAATCGCTGCCTTTCGTGGAGAACAGACCCATATGCCAACGTCCTTTCTAGAGATTGTCGAGTTACCAGACGGCCGAATCGAACTGCGCAGGGCCGAAGATGAAGGCTCCCTGGTGACTCTGGATTTCTCCGAGGATGCCAAGGCGTTCCTTCAGGGTCAGCACGTGGAAATCGCCAAGGCGATGCTCAGCGTCGGCGTCCAGATGGCCGGTCGCATGGTCGAAGGCGAGTTCGACAAAGAGGAAGGGCCACGGGTTCTGCATTGATCCCGTCGGTCGGGCTTCTCTGTCCCTGGAGAGGCCCGGAGCTTGAGGCAGAGCGTTCCTCGCTCAGTCAACCCAATCGAATGTTCAGGCTTTGAGCGTCCCCGGCACGGGCGGCGCCGATCAGTTGTTGCCGTGAGCCAGGACTGAGAGGGTTGAGCCAGGTGACCACGGTGTGGCTGCGCCCCAGGCGCAATGCCTCACAGGCCAGTTGCTGAGCGCTTTGGGCTCCGCGAGGCTGCAGCAGCAGGATCCGTTCGCGGTTCAGGCCGGCATCCCGCAGCCAGGCCTGGGTCAGGCTTGCGGGTGGCGCGATCAAGGTGAGCCAGCGGGCGTCCTGCTCTTCGCTCAGGTCACGAAGAATGGGGGCAAGCAGGTTCAGGCAGTTCCCGGCAGCGCCTCGCAGTGACAGTTCGCTGAAGACTTCCGGGGCGGCATTCCAGGGACGCTCGACGATGTCCTTCAGGACTGGCGCCATCGGTTGCGCCAGAAAAGCTTCGAACAAGGGCAGTTGTGTTTGCTGAGGTGCGTGAGGGAACTGCATACAGCCTCCTTTAGCGGCGGATCACGCCGACACTCAAACCTTCGATGACCAGTTCCTGATCCTGGAGGTTGACTTCGATAGGGGCGAACTCAGGGTTTTCGGCGATCAGCCAGACCTTGCTGCCGTCGCGCTTGAAACGCTTGACGGTCACTTCGTCGCCGATCCGGGCTACGACGATCTGGCCGTTGCGGGCCTCCCGGGTGGTGTGAACCGCCAGCAGGTCACCGTCGAAAATGCCGATGTCCTTCATGCTCATGCCGTGCACGCGCAGCAGATAGTCGGCGCGCGGGTGGAAGAAGGCAGGATTGATGTTGCAGGACTCTTCGATATGTTGCTGGGCCAGGATGGGGGCGCCGGCAGCCACGCGGCCGATGATCGGCAGTGTGGATTCGTCGACCTTGGCTTCGAAATCGGGAATGCGGATGCCGCGGGAGGCGCCGGGCGTCATCTCGATCGCGCCCTTGCGGGCCAGGGCCTTGAGGTGTTCCTCGGCGGCGTTGGGGGACTTGAAGCCCAGTTCCTGAGCGATTTCCGCGCGGGTCGGCGGATAGCCGTTGTCTTCGAGGCAACGTTTGATAAAGGCCAGAATCTCGGCTTGGCGTGGCGTCAGCTTAAGCATATTGATCGCTCTGTCTTTTTATACAGTGACTGGGATTATATACAGTGGGCGAGGCTTGGCAATGCCCGTTTTTCGGCAGCCCGCCGGACGGTCGGCGACGGCTCCCGTCAAAGGCGCGGCCTTGTGTGGTTAAATACCTGACCGACCGTTCCCAAAACGAACCGGCAGGCTTGACAAGGCATGGGCTGAAACGTATGTTTCAAACAAGTGTTTGTCAGGCGGAGTAGCCATGGCCCAGTCGGAAACCGTTGAACGCATTCTCGATGCTGCCGAGCAATTGTTCGCGGAGAAAGGTTTCGCCGAAACCTCGTTGCGTTTGATCACCAGCAAGGCCGGGGTCAACCTGGCGGCGGTGAATTACCACTTCGGTTCCAAGAAGGCGCTGATCCAGGCAGTCTTCTCCCGGTTCCTCGGGCCGTTCTGCATCAGCCTCGACAAAGAGCTGGAGCGTCGCCAGGCCAAGCCGGAGCACAAGGCGTCCCTTGAGGAGCTGCTGGAGATCCTGGTCGAGCAGGCGCTGGTGGTCCAGCCCCGCAGCGGCAACGACCTGTCGATCTTCATGCGTTTGCTGGGCCTGGCCTTCAGTCAGAGCCAAGGTCACCTGCGCCGTTACCTCGAAGACATGTACGGCAAGGTGTTCCGCCGCTACATGCTGCTGGTCAACGAGGCCGCTCCGCGCATTCCGCCCATCGAGCTGTTCTGGCGCGTGCACTTCATGCTCGGCGCCGCCGCGTTCAGCATGTCCGGGATCAAGGCGTTGCGCGCCATCGCCGAAACCGATTTCGGCATCAACACGTCCATCGAGCAAGTGATGCGCCTGATGGTGCCGTTCCTCGCCGCCGGCATGCGCGCCGAAAGCGGCGTCACCGATGACGCCATGGCCGCCGCGCAATTGCGCCCCCGCAGCAAAACCGCCCCGGTGGCCGCCAAGGCCTGAGCAAACGGGTGGGCGCGGCGGCGGACATCCGCTAAGCTAGCCGCCCATGCCGACTCTCGTTCTGAACCCGTTCCCCGTTGAAACCGCCGACCCGCCGGGCAATGCCCCGGGCGGCGGTTGTCCGTGGAGCGGGTTTTTCGTTATCAAGGAATCCCTATGACTGCTGGCCTGCAAGGCTCGTTGATGGTGGACGTCGCCGGTACCTGGCTGACGGCCGAAGATCGCCAACTGTTGCGTCAGCCCGAAGTGGGCGGCCTGATCATTTTTGCCCGCAACATCGAACACCCCCGTCAGGTGCGGGAGCTGAGCGCGGCGATCCGCGCGGTGCGTCCCGACCTGTTGCTGGCGGTGGACCAAGAGGGCGGCCGGGTGCAGCGTCTGCGTCAGGGCTTCGTGCGGTTGCCGGCCATGCGGGCGATCGCCGACAACCCGAACGCCGAATACCTGGCCGAACAGTGCGGCTGGATCATGGCCACCGAAGTGCTGGCGGTGGGGCTCGACCTGAGCTTCGCGCCGGTGCTGGACCTGGATCACCAGCGCAGCGCCGTGGTGGGCACCCGTTCCTTCGAAGGGGACCCCGAGCGTGCCGCGCTGCTGGCCGGCGCCTTCATCCGCGGCATGAACAGCGCCGGGATGGCTGCCACGGGCAAGCACTTTCCCGGCCATGGCTGGGCCGAGGCAGACTCCCACGTGGCGATTCCGAACGATGAGCGCAGCCTCGACGAGATCCGCGCCAAGGATCTGGTGCCGTTCGCGAAGCTGAGCAAACAGCTGGCCGCCGTGATGCCGGCCCACGTCATTTATCCGCAGGTCGATGCGCAGCCGGCCGGGTTCTCCCGTCGCTGGCTGCAGGACATCCTGCGCGGCGAACTGCAGTTCGACGGCGTGATCTTCAGTGACGACCTGTCGATGGCCGGCGCCCATGTGGTGGGCGATGCCGCCAGCCGCATAGAGGCGGCGCTCAGTGCGGGTTGCGACATGGGCCTGGTCTGCAACGACCGCGCCGCCGCCGAGCTCGCCCTGAGCGCGGCGCAGCGCCTGAAGGTCAAGCCGTCCGCACGCATCGCCAGGATGCGCGGGCAGGCGTTCGCCAGCACCGACTACCGTCAGGATCCGCGCTGGCTCACCGCCCTCGGCGCGCTCAAAGACGCTCAACTGATTGATTAAGGATTCTTCGCTATGACGGTTTACGCGATTATC
Source organism: Pseudomonas ekonensis (assembly GCF_019145435.1). Taxonomy (NCBI): domain Bacteria; kingdom Pseudomonadati; phylum Pseudomonadota; class Gammaproteobacteria; order Pseudomonadales; family Pseudomonadaceae; genus Pseudomonas; species Pseudomonas ekonensis. Next base: position 1,380,440 of record NZ_JAHSTS010000001.1, read on the forward strand.
GGCGGCACCGGGCTGACCCAGCTTGAAGGCCTGAGCATCCGCCGCTCGCTGGCGCTGGACACGCCCTATGGCGCGCCCTCGGCCGAGGTGCAGATCGGTGAGTACGCCGGCAAGGAAGTGCTGTTCCTGGCCCGCCACGGCCACCCGCACCGTTTCCCGCCGCACAAGGTCAACTACCGCGCCAACCTGTGGGCCCTGAAGCAGGCCGGCGCCGAAGCGATCATCGCGGTCAACGCCGTGGGCGGGATCCATCCTGCAATGGGCACCGGGCATTTCTGCGTGCCGCACCAGATCGTGGATTACACCAGCGGCCGCGAGCACACCTTTTTCGCCGATGACCTGGAGCATGTCACCCACATCGACTTCAGCTTTCCCTACAGCGAACCGCTGCGCCAGCAGTTGATTGCTGCGCTGGCGGCCGAAGGCTGCGAGTACAGCGACCAGGGCGTCTATGCCTGCACGCAGGGGCCGCGCCTGGAAACCGTGGCGGAAATCGTGCGCCTGGAGCGTGACGGCTGCGACATCGTCGGCATGACCGGCATGCCGGAAGCCGCGCTGGCCCGCGAGCTGGAGCTGGATTACGCCTGTCTGTCGCTGGTGGTGAACCCGGCGGCGGGCAAGACCACGGCGGTCATCACCATGGCCGAGATCGAGCAGGCGCTGCATGACGGGATGGGCAAAGTGAAATCGACGCTGGCGCGGGTGCTCAAGGGCTGAGCCCGGCCTTACGCCGCGTCGCTCCCGCAGAGGCATGAGCCGTACCCAAAAGATCGGTTTGACTCAAGCCCTGTGGGAGCGGCGGTCTGATGATTCGACTTGCCCGCAATCCGTACTTAGCGCTTGTCGAACTTGTCCGGCAACGGCGCAAACAACGCTTCGATGTCGTCGTTCTGCAGCTTCCAGTCCCCGGCCTTGCGCCCGTCCAGCACGCCGGCCGCCAGGTCGGATTTTTCTTTCTGCAGGTGCTGAATTTTCTCTTCGACGGTGCCCCGGGCAATCATCTTGTAGACGAACACCGGTTTTTCCTGGCCGATCCGGTAGGCGCGGTCGGTGGCCTGGTTTTCCGTTGCCGGGTTCCACCACGGGTCGTAGTGAATCACCGTGTCCGCTTCGGTCAGGTTCAACCCGACGCCCCCAGCCTTCAGGCTGATCAGAAAGATCTGACGCTTGCCGCTCTGGAATTCCTTCACTGGCGTGCGACGGTCTCGGGTCTGGCCGGTCAGCAGCGCGTAATCCACCTTGCGTTTCTTCAGTTCGTCCTCAATCAGCGACAGCATCGAGGTGAACTGCGAGAACAGCAGGATCCGCCGGCCTTCATCGAGCAATTCCTCCAGCATCTCCATCAGGCTGTCGAGCTTGCCCGACGTGCTGCCGCGGGTGGGCGGGGCAGCGTCACTGACCAGGCGCAGGTCGCAGCAGACCTGGCGCAGCTTGAGCAGGGCTTCGAGGATGATGATCTGGCTGCGCGCCACGCCCTTGCGGGTGATCTCGTCGCGGACTTTCTTGTCCATCGCCAGGCGCATGGTTTCGTACACGTCGCGTTGGGCTTCGTTGAGTTCGACCCAGTGGATGATCTCGGTCTTGGGCGGCAGTTCGGTCGCCACCTGTTCTTTGGTGCGGCGCAGCAGGAACGGCTTGATCCGACCGTTGAGGTGTTGAAGTCTGACTTCGCTGGCGCGCTTTTCGATTGGCACCCGGTAAGCGGCATTGAAGCTTTTGACGTCGCCGAGCCAGCCGGGCAGCAGGAAATGGAACAGCGACCACAGTTCGCCCAGGTGGTTTTCCAGCGGCGTGCCGCTCAGGCACAGGCGCTGGCGGGCGTTCAGTTCGCGGGCGGTCTGGGCGGCCTTGCTGCCGGGGTTCTTGATGTATTGCGCCTCGTCCAGCACCAGCACATGCAGCGGTTGCCGGACGAGGTGGTCGATGTCCTTGGGCAGCAGCGCGTAGGTGGTGAGGATCAGGTCGTAATCCTCCAGGTGCTCGAAGTGCTTTTTGCGGCCGGCGCCGTACAGCGCGAGCACCTTGAGCTGCGGGGTGAAGTGCGCCGCCTCGTCGAGCCAGTTCGGGATCAGGCTGGTGGGCATCACCACCATGCTCGGGCGATCCAGGCGTCCGGCGTTCTTTTCAGAGAGGATGTGCGCCAGCGTCTGCAGGGTCTTGCCCAGGCCCATGTCGTCCGCCAGGATCCCGCCGACCTCCAGTTGCCGCAGCGACTGCATCCAGCTCAAGCCTTCGAGCTGATAGGGACGCAGCGTCGCGTTCAGGCCTTTGGGCGCCTTGGCGGAGTAGTCGCGGATGTCACGCAGGCGCTGGGCGAAACTGCGGATCTGTTCGCCGCCTTCCCATAGCAGGGGAATGCCTTCCAGCGCATTGAGCCGGGTGGCGTCGGCCTTGCTCAGGCGCAGGGCGGTTTCGCCCGGTTCCTGCAGGTAGAACCCGCCGAGCGTCGCCAGCACCGGTTTCAGCCGGCCCAGGGGCAGGGCCACTTGCAGCGGGCCGTGTTCGCTGTTGCGCTGGGGGATGTTCACCAGGATCAATTCGTCGTCGCGCCGGCGGGCGAGGCGTTCCGGGTTGAGGATCTCCGTGTGCGAGCGCATCAGGTTGAGCAGGATCGGCAGCAGGCTCAGGCGTTCGCCGTTGACGATGATCCCCAGCTCCAGGTCGAACCAGTCGCGCTCGGGCGTCTGTTCGACGGTGGCGTACCAATCGTCGACGGCGGTGAGGTCGAAGCCGAATTCGTCGTCGATCTGCAGCTCCCAGCCTTGGGTGCGCAGTTTCGGCAGGTCGTTGAGGGTGAAGGTCAGCCAGGCGCTGTCGTTGACCATTTCGTAGAGCTCGCCCGCGCTTTCGGGCAGGGCCTTGCTCTGCCGGGTGGCGATGCGGAAACCGAGGATGCGCAGTTGCTCGCGGTAGGTCTGTTCGATGTCCGGATGGCGTTTGATCCGCAGCGTCTGCGCTTCCTGGCGGATCAGGATGTCGCTGTTCTTCTGCCCGCTGACGTACTCGTCCAGATAGCTGAACGACAGCGCCGCGCGGTGCTGGATGTAGCGCTGCATCTTGCCGTTGCGCGGCTCGAACGCGCTGAACTCGACGCTGGCCAGCCACAGGCGCGGCACTGGCTGGACGTTGTCCACCAGCACTTGCGGCGGCGCCTTGGGGCTGCGGCTTTCGAGGACGGCCTGGAGTTTCTCCAGCAGTTCGGCGTCCTTCGCCGCCGCCGGGTACTCAAGGGTTTCCTGCACCTGCAAAAGGACCGCCGCGCAGTGTTTGCAGTTGCTGTGGACCGGGCAGGTGCACGTGGCGTCGACCATCAGCAGCGTGCCCTTTGCCGACTCGCGCAGGCGAATGGTCTGGCGGTAGACGTTGCCGCCGGAGCCTTCGCAACTGGCGGTGATGGTGGCGTCGCCGGCCTGGACGATCCGTACCCGGTTTTCCAGCGCGTAGCGGCGGCCGCGCTCCAGGCTCTGTTCCTTGAACCGGCCGACCCAGGAGGGTGCCAGCGGTTTGCTCAGGGGCGATGGCATAACGACTTCGATCAGTCCGGCACGACTTCAGGCGCTTCGCGAGGCGCAGGCGCCGTCAGTGAAGTGATCTTGATCAGCAGGGCCAGGTGGCCGTTGTCGAGGTAGTTGAGCTGGCCGTTCTTGGTGTGGCTGTCCTGCTTCAGCCGTTCGCTGGCCGTGACCATGCCGTTGCCGTCGATCTGGTTGACCCAGAAATCGGCGTTCACGTCGGTGAAGCGCCCCAGCTTCATTTCCAGCGTCCCTTCGATGGGGAACTGGCCGAACTGCTCCTGGCCTTCGCTGACCGCCACTTTCGCCGGCGCTTCGCCCAGGGTCTGCTGCCAGGCCTTGTGCATCAGTACGCTGTACTCGCCGCTGGCGGTGAGCTTGGCGGCGACGTCGCCCAGGGCCGGGGTGCGCCGGCTGTCATCGCCCAGGCGCCGGGCGCCGGCGGCCCAGTCTTCCGGTGCGGCGCGGCTGACGATCGCCGGCACGGCGTTCTGGCGCACCAGGATCATTTCGACCTGGTACAGGTCATCGGCAAACGCGGTGGGGGCGACCAGGGTCATCAACAAGGTCAGTGAGCGGAACAGGCGCATGCGGCGTCCTTCAAGCAGTTGTCGGGATGAGGCGCTCGAACAGCGCCTCCACAGTATTGAAGCGCTCTTCCGGGCGCTCCATCGGCACCATGAACTTGAACATCGTGGCGCCTTCGAACTTGTAGCGTTTGGGCTGGCCCTGGATCAGTTTGATCAGGGTCAGCGGATCGACCGGCGTCTGGGCGGCGAACTCGATGCGTCCGCCTTGCGGTCCGCCGTCGACCTTCTTGATGCCCAGCTGTTCGGCCTTGAGTTTCAGCGCGGTGAGGCGCATCAGGTTCTTGGTCGGCTCCGGCAGCAGGCCGAAGCGGTCGATCATCTCCACCTGCAGGTCCTTCAGGCCTTCCTCGTCGGTGGCCGACGCGATGCGCTTGTACAGGATCAGGCGGGCGTGGACGTCCGGCAGATAGTCCTCGGGAATCAGTGCAGGCACCCGCAGGTTCACTTCCGGGCCGCCGCCGAGCGGCTGCTCCAGGTTCGGTTGCTCGCCCTTGCGGATCGATTTCACCGCGCGTTCGAGCATTTCCATGTACAGGGTGAAGCCCACGGCCTGGATCTGGCCGCTCTGGCCGTCGCCGAGCAGTTCGCCGGCGCCGCGGATCTCCAGGTCGTTGGTGGCCAGCACGAAACCGGCGCCCAGGTCCTGGGTGTTGGCGATCGCTTCCAGGCGCTTCTCCGCGTCGGCGGTGATCTGCTGGCGCGGCGGCGTCAGCAGGTAGGCGTAGGCCTGGTGGTGGCTGCGCCCGACCCGCCCGCGCAACTGGTGCAACTGGGCCAGGCCGAACTTGTCGGCGCGCTCGATGATGATCGTGTTGGCGCTCGGCACGTCGATGCCGGTCTCGATGATGGTCGAGGCGATCAGTACGTTGAAGCGCTTGTGATAGAAGTCGCTCATCACCTGTTCGAGTTCGCGCTCGCGCATCTGCCCGTGGCCGATGCCGATCCGCGCTTCCGGCACCAGTTCGGCCAGGTCGGCGGCGCACTTCTCGATGGTCTTCACATCGTTGTGCAGGTAATAGACCTGGCCGCCGCGCAGCAGCTCACGCAGCAGCGCCTCTTTGACCGTGCTCTTGTTCTGCTCCATGACGAAGGTGCGCACCGACAGGCGCCGCGCCGGCGGCGTGGCGATGATCGACAGGTCGCGCATGCCCGACACCGCCATGTTCAGCGTGCGCGGAATCGGCGTGGCGGTCAGGGTCAGGATGTCGACTTCGCTGCGCAGGGCCTTGAGCTGTTCCTTCTGGCGGACGCCGAAGCGGTGCTCTTCGTCGATGATCACCAGCCCCAGGTTCTTGATCTTGACGTCGTCCTGCAGCAGCTTGTGGGTGCCGATGACGATGTCGATCTTGCCCTCGGCCAGATCGGCCACGGCGGCGTTGACTTCCTTGGCCGACTTGAAGCGGCTCATCACCTCCACGGTCACCGGCCAGTCGGCGAAGCGGTCGCGGAAACTGTTGTAGTGCTGCTGGGCGAGCAGGGTGGTCGGCACCAGGATCGCCACCTGCCGGCCGCCGTGCACCGCGATGAACGCGGCGCGCATCGCCACTTCGGTCTTGCCGAAGCCGACGTCGCCGCAGACCAGGCGATCCATCGGCTTGGGCGCGAGCATGTCCTCGCGCACGGCTTCGATGGTGGCCTGCTGGTCCGGGGTTTCCTCGAACGGGAAGCCGGCGCTGAACGTGGCGTAGTCGGCCTTCGGGTCGGCGAAGGCGTAACCTTCGCGGGCGGCGCGGCGGGCATAGATGTCGAGCAGTTCGGCGGCGACGTCGCGCACCTGTTCGGCGGCCTTGCGCTTGGCTTTCTGCCAGGTTTCGGAGCCTAAGCGGTGCAGCGGCGCGAGTTCGTCGTCGCTGCCGGTGTAGCGGGCGATCAGGTGCAGGTTGGCCACCGGCACGTACAGCTTGGCGCCCTCGGCGTATTCCAGGGTGAGGAACTCGGCGGCCTGGTTGTCGATCTCGAGGATCGACAGGCCCAGGTAGCGGCCGACGCCGTGGTCGATGTGCACCACCGGCGCGCCTTCGCGCAGTTCCGTGAGGTTCTTGATCACCGCGTCGTTGTTGGCGTCGGCGCGTTTTTCGCGGCGCCGGCGTTGCATCACCCGTTGGCCGAACAGCGGGCTTTCGGCGATCAGCGCCAGCGACGGTTCGTCCAGCATCAGGCCTTCGTCGAGCGGGGCGATGGTGATCGCCAGGCGCTCCTTGCCGGCGACGAAGTCCGGCCAGCTGTCGACGGTCTTGGGGCGCAGCTTCAGGCGTTCGAGCAGTTCCAGCAGCACCTCGCGGCGGCCTGCGGATTCGGCGGTGAACAGCACGCGTCCGGGGAAGGCGTCGAGGAAGGCGGAAAGGGCCGCCAGCGGTTGGCTGGCCTTGGCCTCGATGGCCAGGTTCGGCAGCGCCTGCGCCGGGAAGCGCTCGCGGCCGACGCCGGTGTCCGTGTCCTGTTGGCTGGCGGTGACGCGAGGCCAGCTCTTGAGGCGGGCGAAGCAGTCTTCCACCGGCAGGAACAGTTCGGCGGGCGGCAATAAAGGACGCGACGGGTCGACGCGGCGTTCCTCATAGCGGTTGCGCACGTCGTTCCAGAAGTTCTCCGCCGCCTGTTCGATGCCCGGCAAGGAGAACACCTGGGTGTCCTGGGGCAGGTAGTCGAACAGGGTGGAGGTCTCTTCGAAGAACAGCGGCAGGTAGTACTCGATGCCGGCCGGGGTGATGCCGCTGCTCAGGTCCTGGAAGATCGGGCAGCGACGGAAATCGACATCGAAACGCTCACGGAAGCGCGCCTTGAAGCGGGTGACCGCTTCTTTCTGCAGCGGGAATTCCTTGGCCGGGAGCAGCTTGACCGAGTCGACCTTGTCGATGGAGCGCTGGTTCTCCGGGTCGAAGGTGCGCAGGGTCTCGATTTCGTCGTCGAACAGGTCGATGCGGTAGGGCAGTTTGCTGCCCATCGGGAACAGGTCGATCAGCGCGCCGCGCACGGTGAACTCGCCGTGCTCGTAGACCGTGTCCACATAGCGGTAGCCGCTGGCTTCGAGCCGGGTGCGCATCTGTTCGACATCGAGCTTCTGGCCGACGTCCAGCGCCAGGCTGCTGCCGAGCAGGAACTGGGTCGGCGCCAGGCGGTGCAGGGCGGTGGTGATCGGCACCACCAGCACGCCGTGCGCAAGTTCCGGCAGGCGGTAAAGGCTGGCGATGCGCTGGGAAATGATGTCCTGGTGCGGCGAGAACAGGTCGTAGGGCAGGGTTTCCCAGTCCGGGAAATGCAGCACGGGCAGATCCGGGGCGAAGAAGCTCAGCTCCTGTTCCAGCCGCTCGGCGCTTTGGCTGTCGGCGGTCAGCAGCAGCGTAAAGCGCTTGGCTGCGCTGGCAGCCTCGGCGATCGCCAGGCTCAGGGCGGCACCGGGCAGGTTGCCCCAATGCTGTTTACCTGCCGCGGCAGGGAGTGGCGGTAGACGCAGAACGGGCACGGAAGGTCGGGCTCCAGGCGGTGCGACAAAGTCGGTAATTGTAGCGGCGTCGGGTGCCGCCTGTCAGTTGCAGACTGCGTCTATCTGCGCTGTTTGGGCGAAATGTAGTGGTAAAGACAAAAACGGGCGGTTTTTTGGTGGAAATGTAGTGCCGAAAACCAAGGGTGTTACGGAGGGTTACAGACATGGTCGTTTGGGTGTCGAAAAATTGACAGCGCTGGAAGCCCCGGTTTTGCTGGGCTGGCGAGGGGCGCAATTTTTTCGGCCGGTCATTTGTTACCGATTGCGCGACAGGCGCGCATTGCTACGCGATGGACTCGGCGGCATAATGTAGCCCCTTTTTTCTGCCCCTACATGTGGAAGGTTCCCGTGACTCAGAAGCCCGACCAGTGTCTTGGTGAATGGATCGACCGTGAAGCACTCGCAGAAGCGATGATTCCGCTTATCGGTCAGCTCTACCGCAACAACAACGTGGTGAGCTCGATCTATGGCCGCAGCCTGATCAACCAGTCTGTCATCGCGATTCTCAAAGCCCACCGCTTTGCCCGCCATCGCGCTGCCGACGACAGCGAACTCTCCGTCCACGAAACATTCCCGCTGCTCAAGGCCATGAGCGAGCTCAAGCTCGGCGCGGCTTCGGTAGACCTGGGCAAGCTGGCGTTCAAGTTCCGCAACGAAGCCAACGGCCGTACCGCCGAGCAGTTCGTGCGTGAAGAGATGGCCGAAGTGGTCGGTCAGCAGAACGCTTCGGCCCGCAAGGGCACCGACGTCGTCCTGTACGGTTTCGGCCGCATCGGCCGTCTGCTGGCGCGCATCCTGATCGAGAAGACCGGCGGCGGCGACGGCCTGCGCCTGCGGGCCATCGTGGTGCGCAAGGGCGCCGAGAACGACCTGACCAAGCGCGCCAGCCTGCTGCGCCGCGACTCGGTGCACGGTTCGTTCAACGGCACCATCACCATCGATGAAGCCAACAACACCATCACCGCCAACGGCAACCTGATCCAGGTGATCTACGCGAAGAACCCGACCGAGGTGGACTACACCCAGTACGGCATCAAAGACGCGCTGCTGGTGGACAACACCGGTGTGTGGCGTGACGCCGACGGCCTGGGTCAGCACCTGCAGTGCCCGGGCATCGACCGTGTGGTTCTGACTGCGCCTGGCAAGGGCAAGCTGAAGAACATCGTTCATGGCATCAACCACAACGAAATCACCGCTGACGACAAGATCGTCTCCGCCGCTTCCTGCACCACCAACGCCATCGTGCCGGTGCTGAAGGCTGTGAACGACAAGTTCGGCATCGTCAACGGCCACGTCGAGACCGTTCACTCGTACACCAACGACCAGAACCTGATCGACAACTTCCACAAAGGCGACCGCCGTGGCCGCAGCGCCGCGCTGAACATGGTGATCACCGAGACCGGCGCCGCCACCGCTGCCGCCAAGGCCCTGCCTGAGCTGGCCGGCAAGCTGACCGGCAACGCGATCCGCGTTCCGACGCCGAACGTGTCCATGGCCATCCTCAACCTGAACCTTGAGAAGGCCGCCACCCGCGAAGAGATGAACGAGTACCTGCGCTACATGGCGCTGCACTCGGACCTGCACAAGCAGATCGACTTCGTCAATTCGCAGGAAGTGGTTTCCACCGACTTCGTGGGCTCGCGCCACGCAGGCGTGGTGGACGCCGAGGCGACCATCACCCAGGACAACCGCGTCGTTCTGTACGTCTGGTACGACAACGAGTTCGGCTACAGCTGCCAGGTGATCCGCGTGATGGAAGACATGGCCGGTGTGAACCCGCCAGCGTTCCCGCGCTAAGCCTTAGCGGTACATGAAAACGCCCCGACCTTGGTCGGGGCGTTTTTGTTTGTGTGCCTGTCGGGAGCTCGCTCGTCTGTGCGGGCCTCATCGTCGGATCGCCTCCCGGAGCAAGTCCGCTCCCACAGGTCGCGCGGCGTACGCAATGCTTGTGAACGACAGGGGCATTGTGGGAGCGGGCTTGCCCGCGAAAGCGATCGGTCAGGCACCGCCGCTCACGGCCGCCTGTGCCGCTCGCTGTTCGTGCCTGTTGCCGCGGAACAGCACCAGCGTCGCGATCAGCCCCAGCACCGCTGCACCGCTGAGCCAGATGCCCGGCGCTGCCTTGTTGTCCAGCACATGGATCAGGTAAGTGCAGGCCGCCGGGGTGAAGCCGCCGAACGTTGCGGTCGCCAGGCTGTAGGCCAGCGAGAAGCCGGTCGTGCGCACTTCCACCGGCATGATCTCGGTCAGCGCCACCACCATGGCGCCGTTGTACGAGCCGTACAGGAACGACAGCCACAGCTCGACGATCAGCAGATGGCTGAAGCTCGGGTTCGCCACCAGCCACGACAAGGCCGGGTAGGCCGTGACGATGGCCAGGATCGTCGCCGCCAGCAGCAGCGGTTTGCGTCCGATCCGATCCGACACCGACCCCATCACCGGCAGCCAGAAAAAGTTCGACAGGCCGATGCACACCGTCACCAGCAAGGCATCGAAATCAGACAGATGCAGCTCGGCCTTGCCGAAGGTCGGGGTGTAGGCGGTAATCAGATAGAACGACACGGTGGTCATCACCACCAGCGCCATGCCGGCGATGACGATGCTGAAGTTCTGGCTGATGGAGCGGACGATGTCCGACAGGGTAGGGCGATGCTTGCGCGCCTGGAACTCCGGCGTTTCTTCCAGCGAGCGGCGGATGATGAAGATCGCCGGGACGATCATGCAACCGACCAGGAACGGCACGCGCCAGCCCCAGTCGCCCATTTGTTCGGGGCTCAGCCAGTGGTTGAGCCCGACGCCGAGCAGGCCGGCGAAGACCACGGCCGCTTGCTGGCTGGCGGACTGCCAGCTGACGAAAAAGCCTTTGCGCCCCGGCGTGGAGATTTCCGCCAGGTACACCGAGACGCCGCCCAGTTCGACCCCGGCCGAGAAGCCTTGCAGGAGGCGTCCGAGCAGCACCAGCAGCGGCGCAGCGACGCCGAGGGTCGCGTAGCCGGGCACGCAGGCGATCAGCACGGTGCCGGCGGCCATCAGGGCCAGGGTGATGATCAGGCCGTGGCGGCGGCCGTGGCGGTCGATGTAGGCGCCGAGGAAGATCGCCCCGAGAGGGCGCATCAGGAAGCCGGCGCCGAAGGTCGCCAGCGACAGCATCAGGGAAGCGAAGGCGCTGTCGGCCGGAAAGAAGGCTTTGGCGATGGCCGTGGCATAGAAGCCGTAGACCATGAAGTCGAACATTTCGAGGAAGTTGCCGCTGACAACGCGAAAGATCGCCTTGCCTTTGCCCGTGGAGGAGGACATATCCAGGTACTCGCTGTTGGATTTTGTATGAAGGCGTTGCGTTCGTGCGGGAGCGCGCGGGCGCTTTGATTCATAATGGCCGGCGCGGTTTTGCGGGGAGATGAAGAATTGTTAACTGGACGGTGGCTTGGGCTTGTGATCCTGGCGGGCGCGCTGTGCGCCTGCGGCGCCGGCGACACCCTGGAAACCCTTGGCGGCCCGACCATGGGCAGCACCTGGTCGCTCAAGTACGTGCGGCACCCGGGCCTGCCCGATCCTGCGCAGGTGCGCGGCGAGGTCGAGGGCATCCTGGCCGGGGTCGACCGACAGATGTCCACCTACCGCAGCGACTCCGACATCTCGCGCTTCAACGGCTTGCCCGCCGGTGGCTGTCAGGCCATGCCGGCACCGGTGCTTGAGTTGGTTCGCGTCGGCGAGCGTCTGTCGCTACTTAGCGAAGGTTCCTACGACCTGACGGTGGAGCCGCTGATGAACCTGTGGGGCTTCGGCCCGCAAGGCCGCGAGGAAAAGGTGCCGGATGACGCGGCGCTGGCGCAGGCCCGGCAGCGCGTCGGCCATCAGCATCTGCGCATCGAGGGCGAGCGCCTGTGCAAGGATGCCGCCGTCGAGGTCGATTTCGACAGCATCGCCGCCGGTTACGCGGTTGATGCGATCGCCGCCAGGCTCGCAGCCCTGGGCATCCACGACTACCTCGCCGAGGCCACCGGCGAACTCAAGGCCAGTGGCAAGAAGCCCGACGGGTCTGCGTGGCGCATCGCCCTGGAGGAACCCCGTGACGACCGGCAGGTGACCGAGCGCATCATTGAGGTCGACGGCTACGGCGTTTCCACCTCCGGCGACTACCGCAACTATTTCCGGCAGGACGGCCAGCGTTATTCCCACACCTTCGATGCCCGCACCGGCCGGCCCGTCGTGCACGATCTGGCGTCCGTGACGGTGATTGATCCTTCGGCGCTGATGGCTGACGGGCTTTCGACGCTGCTGCTGATCCTCGGGCCCGAAAGGGGGTGGGACTATGCGCAAAAGCACGGCGTCGGTGCATTCTTCGTGATTCGTGCCGATACAGGTTTCGTCACGCGCGCAAGCCCTGCGTTCGAGCGGCTCAGTCGCGGGAAAACTGACTGAGGACAATGCGAAAACTGGCGTTGTAGTGCAGGCAGAAGTAGCCTACGACGCGACCAAGGGTTAATGTGCGCGGCGTTGACGCTTCTATAGACTGTGTCCGGGTTTTTTCACTGGCCCCCAATTGTTCCTTCGCGCCGCCATCCGGCGTGATTTAGCCGCCGGTGCCGATGGCGCCGCGGCCTGTTCTGAGGAGTACGCATGGCTGTCTACAACTACGACGTGGTGGTGCTGGGTTCCGGCCCGGCGGGAGAAGGCGCGGCAATGAACGCCGCCAAGGCGGGGCGCAAGGTGGCGATGGTCGACAGCCGCCGTCAGGTCGGCGGCAACTGCACCCACCTGGGCACCATTCCGTCCAAGGCCTTGCGTCACTCCGTGCGGCAGATCATGCAGTTCAACACCAACCCGATGTTCCGGGCCATCGGCGAACCGCGCTGGTTCTCCTTCCCGGACGTGCTGAAAAGCGCCGAGAAGGTCATCTCCAAGCAAGTCGCCTCGCGCACCGGCTACTACGCCCGCAACCGCGTCGACGTATTCTTCGGCACCGGCAGCTTCGCCGACGAGCAGACCATCGAAGTGGTCTGCGCCAACGGCGTGGTCGAGAAGCTGGTGGCCAAGCACATCATCATCGCCACCGGTTCGCGCCCGTACCGTCCGGCGGACATCGATTTCCACCACCCGCGCATCTACGACAGCGACACCATCCTCAGCCTCGGCCACACCCCGCGCAAACTGATCGTCTACGGCGCCGGCGTGATCGGCTGCGAATACGCCTCGATCTTCAGCGGCCTGGGCGTGCTGGTCGAACTGGTGGACAACCGCGGCCAACTGCTGAGCTTCCTCGACTCGGAAATCTCCCAGGCGCTGAGCTACCACTTCAGCAACAACAACATCACCGTGCGCCACAACGAAGACTACGACCGGGTCGAAGGCGTGGACAACGGCGTGATCCTGCACCTGAAGTCCGGCAAGAAGATCAAGGCCGACGCCTTGCTCTGGTGCAACGGCCGCACCGGCAACACCGACCAGCTGGGCCTGGAGAACATCGGGGTCAAGGTCAACAGCCGCGGCCAGATCGAAGTGGACGAGGCCTACCGCACCTGCGTGCCGAACATCTACGGCGCCGGCGACGTGATCGGCTGGCCGAGCCTGGCCAGCGCCGCCCATGACCAGGGCCGTTCGGCCGCCGGCAGCATCGTCGACAACGGCAGCTGGCGTTTCGTCAACGACGTGCCGACCGGCATCTATACCATTCCGGAGATCAGCTCGATCGGCAAGACCGAGCAGGAGCTGACCCAGGCCAAGGTGCCGTACGAAGTGGGCAAGGCGTTCTTCAAGAGCATGGCCCGGGCGCAGATCGCCGGCGAGCCGCAAGGCATGCTGAAGATCCTGTTCCACCGCGAGACGCTGGAAGTGCTGGGCGTTCACTGCTTCGGCTATCAGGCCTCGGAGATCGTGCACATCGGCCAGGCGATCATGAACCAGCCGGGCGAGTTGAACACCCTGAAGTACTTCGTCAACACCACGTTCAACTACCCGACCATGGCCGAAGCCTATCGGGTAGCGGCGTACGACGGCCTCAACCGGCTTTTTTGAGCGGCTCCGGCCGGTGGCCTGAGCCGGCCGGGGAGACCGATTTCAGCAATTCTCGAGGGTGGCAGTGGCCAAACCGGGAAAGTCTGTAATCAGGCTGTCAACGCCGAAATCGGCGAGCCTGCGCATCAGCGCAGGTTCGTTGACGGTCCACACCGATACGTGCAGCCCTTGGCGCTGCGCCTTCTGCAGACGCTCCGGCGTGCACAGCGTCCAGTTCAGGGCCAGAATCGCGCAACCGTAGTTCTGCGCGACCTTCAGCGGATCCAGCCAGGCGTACTCGGCCACCAGGCCGCGAGACACGTCCGGCACCAGGTCCTGCGCCGCCTTCAACACTTCCCGTGAGCTCGAGGTGATCGTCACCTTGTCGAGCAGGCCATGCCTGACCGCCATTTCGCGGATCGCCAGCACCGTGGTCGCGGCGCGGGTGCGCGAGGCGCTCTTGACCTCCAGTTGCCAGTGCTCGAAGTCGCATTTCTCGAACAGCTCCTCCAGCGTCGGGATCGGGCAGGGCTTGATCCAGCCCGGGCCGCCCTTGCGCGCATCGTAGGTCACCAGCTCGGCGGCCGTGTGCTCGACCACCTTGCCGCGCCGCTCGGTGGTGCGCTTGAGGGTCGGGTCGTGGATGACCATCAGTTCGCCGTCCTTGGACAGGTGCAGGTCCAGTTCGCAGCGGCGCACGCCGTGCTTGAGGCATTCCTGAAAGCTGGTCAGGGTGTTTTCCGGTGCTTCGCCCTTGGCGCCGCGGTGGCCGTAGATGAGGGTCACGGTTCTTCCTTAATTCAAATGCCTGATTCGTTCTGTTCGCGGGCCAGGCGTCGTTCCTGGGCCTGCTTCTGCAGGATGTAGCGGGCGAGCAATTGGCGCTGGGCGTCGGTCAGGTGCTCGAACTCGGTGCCGACGTCGTAGCCGTCGCCCTTGCGGTCGCAATGGGTCACGCGGGCGCGCAGCAGCAGGCCCAGGGCCTGGGGCATCAGCACCAGCTTGACCGACAGCCGCGCGCCGACGGCCACGGGCGTCGGGTGCTGAAAGTCGATGCCGCCTTCGGAGATGATCACCGGCTGCGGCTCGCCGATGTGGCCGAGCACGGTCAGGGCGACCACCTGGCTGAGCAGGTCGATGCGTTTGTTCTGGGTCTTCAGGAACGCGGCGATGGCGCGGTCGCGCTCGTTGATCTGGCGCAGCAGGTGCTGCGACTCGAATTCGCTCAGGTGCAGTTCGCTGAGCAGGTTGAAGAGGGGGGAAGCATCCTGCAACACTTCCTCGCCCGCCGCTTCGGGAGCGGACAGGGGCCTAATTTCCAGTGCGATCATGTCCTCGATACGGTAGTATTCGCGGCGATCTTCTTCATCTAATGTCGACATGGCGAACCCATGGTAGCGGCGGTGGTCTGAGTGTAAAGCTGGTTATCGACCCCCGCCACAAGGACGTTCCTTTTCCCTCCGAACAAGCCCCGACATGTTCAGACCTCTCTTCGTATTCATCGGCACGCGTTACACCCGTGCAAAGCGCCGCAATCATTTTGTCTCCTTCATTTCCCTGACTTCGATGATCGGGCTCGCCCTTGGCGTGGTCGTGATGATCGTGGTGTTGTCGGTGATGAACGGCTTCGACCATGAGATGCGCACCCGCGTGCTGGGCATGGTGCCCCACGCCACCGTCGAGTCCGGCGAAGCCATCAGCGACTGGCAGGGCCTGGCCGACAAGGTCAGGCAGAACCCTCAGGTGACGGCCGTCGCGCCGTTCACCCAGATGCAGGGGCTGTTGACCAACAACGGTCAGGTGTCCAAGGTGCTGCTCAACGCCATCGACCCGACGCTGGAGCGCAACGTGTCGATCATCGACAACTTCATGCAGCAGGGCAGGCTCGACGATCTGACCCCTGGCAGCTTCGGTATCGTCATCGGCGACAAGGCCGCGGCCAAGCTCGGCGTGGGCCTGGGCGACAAAGTCACGTTCGTGGCGCCGGAGGTCAGCGTGACCCCGGCCGGCATGTTCCCGCGCATGAAACGCTTCACGGTGGTCGGCATCTTCCACGTCGGCGCCGGCGAGATCGACGGCTACCTGGGCGTCACCAACCTGCAGGACCTGGCGAAGCTGCACCGCTGGAAGCCGGACCAGGTGCAGGGCCTGCGCCTGAAGTTCGACGACCTGTTCCAGGCCCCGCGCGAGGCGTGGAACATCGCCCGGCAGCTCGGCGAAGACCGTTACTACGCCCGCGACTGGACCCGCACCCACGGCAACCTGTACCAGGCGATCCGCATGGAGAAGGCCATGATCGGCCTGCTGTTGCTGCTGATCGTCGCCGTGGCGGCCTTCAACATCATTTCCACGCTGGTGATGGTGGTGAACGACAAGAAGGGCGACATCGCGATCCTGCGCACCCTGGGCGCCACGCCCGGCACGATCATGCGCATCTTCATGGTGCAGGGCACCGTGATCGGCGTGGTCGGCACCGCCATCGGCGCGGTGGTCGGGATCTTCGCCGCGCTCAACGTCAGCGCCGCGATCTCGGCCCTCGAAGGCCTGATCGGCCACAAGTTCCTCAATGCGGACGTGTACTTCATCGATTACCTGCCGTCGCAGGTGCAGAGCCAGGATGTGGTGATGGTCTGCTCCGCCGCGTTGGTCCTGAGTTTCCTCGCCACCCTGTATCCCGCCTGGCGTGCCGCACGCACCCAGCCGGCGGAGGCGCTACGTTATGAGTGAGTCGGGCATGAGTCAAAAAGCGATCTTGAGCTGCCGCAGCCTGGGCAAATCCTACGAGGAAGGCCCGGAGTCGGTGGAAGTGTTGGCCAATCTGCAGCTGGAGCTGTTCCCCGGCGAACGGGTGGCCATCGTCGGTACGTCGGGTTCGGGCAAGAGTACCTTGCTCAACCTGCTGGGCGGCCTCGACACGCCGACCAAGGGCAGCGTCTGGCTCGCCGGCGAAGAGCTCTCGGCGCTGAGCGAGAAGGGCCGCGGCCAGTTGCGCAACCGCGCGCTGGGTTTCGTGTACCAGTTCCACCACCTGCTGCCGGAGTTCACCGCGCTGGAGAACGTCTGCATGCCGCTGCTGATCGGCAAGACGCCGATCCCGGAGGCCCGTCAGCGCGCGACGGCGCTGCTGGAGCGGGTCGGCCTGGCCCATCGTCTGGAGCACAAGCCGGCCGAGCTGTCCGGCGGCGAGCGTCAGCGTGTGGCGATCGCCCGCGCACTGGTGAACAAACCGGGGCTGGTGATGCTCGACGAGCCGACCGGCAACCTCGACTCCCACACCGCCCAGGGCATTCAGGACCTGATGCTTGAGCTCAGCACCTCGATGCGCACGGCGTTCCTGGTGGTGACCCATGACATGAACCTGGCCCGCCAGATGGATCGCGTCCTGCACTTGCAGGAAGGTTGCCTGACCCCCATCTGACGCCTGCAGCCCGATGCCTGCGAAGGCGTCGGGCCTTTTATTTCCAAACGGTGCCCCAGCGAATGTTCAGACCGTTATCGATCTTCATCGGCGCGCGCTACACCCGTGCCAAGCGCCGCAACCGCTTTGTTTCGTTCATCTCGATGACCTCGATGATCGGGCTCGCCCTCGGCGTGCTGGCGATGATCGTGGTGCTGTCGGTGATGAACGGCTTCCAGCGCGAAATGAGCTCGCGCATCCTCGGCATGGTGCCCCATGCGACCATCGTCGGCGTCAATCCCATCGACGACTGGCAACCGGTGGCCGCCGCCGCGCTGAAGAACCCTGAAGTCACCGCCGCCGTGCCGTTCACCGAAATGGAAGGCATGCTTTCCTACAAGGGGATGATGCAGCCGATCCAGATCAGCGGCGTCGATCCGGCGCAGGAAGGCAAGGTGTCGATCGTCGCGCAGCACATCGTGCAGGGCCGGCTCGATGCCTTGAAGCCGGGCGAGTTCGGCGTGGTGCTCGGCGAAATCACTGCGCGGCGCTTTCGCCTGAACGTCGGCGACAAGATCACCCTGATCGTGCCGGAAGTCAGCACCGCGCCCGGCGGCATCACCCCGCGCATGCAGCGCCTGAACGTGGTGGGGGTGTTCAAGGTCGGCGCCGAGCTGGACGGCTCCATGGGCCTGATCCACGTGGCCGACGCCGCGCAGATGCAGCACTGGGAGCCGAACCAGGTGCAGAGCGTGCGCCTGGCGGTGAAGGACCTGTACGCCGCGCCGAAGGTCTCCTCCGACATCGCGACGGGCCTGGGCGCCGGCTACAAGGCCGACGACTGGACCCACACCCAGGGCAGCCTGTTCAGCGCGATGAAAATGGAAAAGACCATGATCGGCCTGCTGTTGCTGATGATCGTCGCGGTGGCGGCGTTCAACATCATCGCGACCCTGATCATGGTGGTGAACGACAAGGGTGCGGACATCGCCATCCTGCGCACCATCGGCGCCACGCCCCGGCAGATCATGGCGATCTTCATGGTGCAGGGCACGGTGATCGGGATCGTCGGCACCCTGATCGGTGGCGTGCTCGGTGTCATCGCCGCGCTGAACGTCAGCGAGATGGTGGGCTGGATCGAACGGGTCACCGGCCAGCACATCTTCAGTTCGGACGTGTACTTCGTCAGCAACCTGCCGTCGGAGCTGCAAGGCGGCGACGTGCTGCTGATCTGCTCGGCGGGCTTCGTCATGAGCTTCCTGGCCACCGTGTACCCGGCGTGGCGGGCGGCGAAGGTCGAGCCGGCGCAGGCCTTGAGATACTCCTGAGCCTCAGGAATGCGGCTCCCACATTGGATCTGTGTCATCCATTCCCTGTGGGGGCCTGCTGGCGATGAGGCCATGACGGCCGGCCTCAATCCTCCCTTGGCAACTCGATCACAAACCGCGTCCACCCCTGGGCCGATTCGCAATGAATCTGCCCGCCATGGGCGCGGACGATGGATTGGGTGATCGCCAATCCCAACCCGGCATGCTCCTGGTTGCCTTCCTGGCGGGCCGGATCGGCCCGGTAGAAACGGTCGAACAGGCGCGGCAGCAGCTGCGCCGAAATCCCTTCACCCGTGTTTTCCACGCTCACCCTCAATGACTTCGGCTGCTCGGCGATCAGCAAGCGCACCTGGCCCTCGGCCGGGGTGAAGCGCAAGGCGTTGTCCAGCAGGTTCGACAAGGCCCGGCGCAGCATGCCGCGGTCGCCGTCCAGGCGCCCGTGGCCTTCGCGGCTGAGCGTCACGCCGGCGTCTTCGGCCAGCGGCGCGAAGAACTCCAGCAGTGTGTCGGTCTCGTCGGCCAGTTCCAGCGGCTCGCGCGAGGGCATCAGCAAGCCGTGGTCGGCCTTGGCCAGGTACAGCATGTCGTTGACCAGTTGCGCCATCCATTGCAGCTCCTCGAGGTTGCTGTGCAGGGCTTCGCGGTAGTCTTCCATGGCGCGCGGGCGGGTGAGGGTGACCTGGGTGTGGGTCAGCAGGTTCGACAGCGGCGTGCGCAGTTCATGGGCGATGTCGGCGGAGAACGCCGAAAGCCGCTGAAAGGCGTCGTCCAGACGGCCGAGCATGGCGTTGAAGCTTTGCGCCAGTTCCGCCAGTTCCGGCGGCATCTGCTCCTGGGGCAGCCGTGCGTTGAGCGATTGCGCCGAGACGCCGCGCGCCACCGCGCTCATGCGCCGCAGCGGGCGCAGGCCGCTGCGGGCGGCCCAGGCGCCGAGCAGCGCAGTGGCCAGCGCCGACAGGCCGACGGTCAGCCAGATCAGGTGCTGCATGCGTTGCAGGAAGTGCTGGTGATGGGTGATGTCCAGCAACAGGGTCAGTTGCGGCGAATCGGCCTTGTCCGGATAGAGCGCCGCGTTCAGCACCCGGTAATCGGTGCCCTCGTCGCTGACGGTGGACAGGCCGTTCGCCCGCGGCAGTTCCCCGGGCAACCGGTCCGAACTGTCGTACCAACGCTGGCCGTCGCTGCCGCTGATGCGCAGCGACAGGTCGGCCTGTCGGCTCAGCTCGTCGGCCAGCCGCGCCTGGCGTTGATGATCCGGCACATCCTGCAGGGCCCGGCGCAGGCCAATGAGCTTGCTGTCGAGCAACTGCTGGTCCAGCTCAATGAAATGCGCCTCGCTGGCACGGCTGAACAGCACGCCGGCCACCAGCGACACTGCGGCGGTGCAGGCGGCGAACAGCAAGGCCAGGCGCCCGCTCAAGGAAAGCCTGCGCATCAGTCGGCCCGCTCTTCGAGGACATAACCCATGCCGCGCACGGTGTGGATCAGTTTGTTGGGGAAATCGTCGTCGATCTTCAGGCGCAGCCGCCTGATCGCCACTTCGATCACGTTGGTGTCGCTGTCGAAGTTCATGTCCCAGACCTGCGAGGCGATCAAGGATTTGGGCAACACTTCGCCCTGGCGGCGCAGGAGCATTTCCAGCAGGGCGAACTCCTTGGCCGTGAGGTCGATGCGCTGGCCGCTGCGCTCGACCCGGCGGCGGATCAGGTCCAGGCGCAGGTCCGCCAGTTGCAGGCTGGTTTCCTGGGGCGTGGCGCTGCCGCGCCGTAGCAGGCTGCGCACCCGGGCGAGCAGCTCGGAGAAGGCGAACGGCTTGACCAGGTAATCGTCGGCGCCCAGTTCCAGGCCGTGCACCCGGTCCTCCACCGCGTCCTTGGCGGTCAGGAACAGCACCGGCGTATCCAGGCCGGCGCCGCGCACCGCTTGCAGGATCTGCCAGCCGTCCCGGCCGGGCAGCATCACGTCGAGGATCAGCAAGGCATAGTCGCCGCTCAGCGCCAGTTGCTGGCCGCTGTTGCCGTCGGCCACAAGCTCGGTGTTGAACCCCGCCTCGGTCAGGCCCTGGCGCAAGTAATGACCGGTTTTCGGTTGGTCTTCGACGATCAGCAGTTTCATGGGGCGGCTCGGGTGGAGGTTTCGGGGCGTTATACCGTGGACGGTCGCCACGCAGGCCAACCTGACAAAGTTGTAATCTGCCTGTCAGGTTCGCGCCAGCGCAGGCGGGCTAGAGTTTCCCACAGGCTGAACCTTTCTTTGTTGGAGTACGACCATGTTTTTGCGCAACCGTCTGACCGTCGCCGCCTGCCTGCTGGCGCTGAGTTCGCCTCTGTGGGCGGCTGGGGCGCACACCTACGAATTCGGCCAGCCGGCCCCGGCGGCCAAGGCAAGCCGCAGCATCGAAGTGGTGATGGGCGACATGTCGTTCGATCCGAAGGCCATCGAGGTCAAGGCCGGCGAGACCGTTCGTTTCGTGCTGGTGAACAAGGGACAACTGCTGCACGAATTCAACCTGGGCGATGCGGCGATGCATGCCAGCCATCAGCAGGAAATGTTGCAGATGCAGCAAAGCGGCATGCTCACGCCCACCGGCATGAAGGACATGTCCCACGACATGGCCGGCATGGACCACAGCGCGATGGGCCACGATGCCATGGCGATGGACGCGATGAAGCCGGGCATGAAGCACGACGACCCCAACAGCGTGCTGGTGGAACCCGGCAAGACCGCCGAGTTGACCTGGACGTTCAGCAAGGCCGTCAATCTGGAGTTCGCGTGCAACATCCCCGGCCATTATCAGGCCGGCATGGTCGGCAAACTGACGGTCAGTCAGTAAGCACTCAAAGGCGGGAGCAAAGGCTGGTAGAATCCGCTGATTCTTCAGTCAGGTTTCCGCCATGCATCCCGCAGCCGAACATTCGCCGCTGGGCAAATCCAGCGAATACATCGCCACCTACACGCCGTCCCTGCTGTTTCCGATCCCGCGTACCGCCAAATGGGCGGAACTGGGGCTGAGCGCAGACACCCTGCCGTACAAGGGCGTGGATTTCTGGAACTGCTTCGAGCTGTCGTGGCTGCTGCCGTCGGGCAAGCCGGTGGTGGCGATCGGCGAGTTCAGCATTCCGGCGGATTCGCCGAACATCATCGAGTCCAAGTCGTTCAAGCTGTACCTGAACTCCCTGAACCAGACGCCGTTCGCCGACACCGCGAGCCTGGAAGCGACGCTGGTCAAGGACCTGTCCGCCGCAGCCGGCAAGCCGGTGGGCGTGCGGATCCGCAGCCTGAAGGACGTCGAGGCCGAGGGCGTGACGGCGCTGCCGGGGGTGTGCATCGACGACCTGGACATCCGTGTCAGCCAATATGAGCACCCGCGCCCTGAGCTGCTGCGTTGCGACGCTTCGCGAGTGGTGGAGGAGAGCGTGCACAGCCACCTGCTCAAGTCCAACTGCCCGGTGACCAGCCAGCCGGACTGGGGCAGCGTGGTGGTGGAGTACCGTGGCGCGGCGCTGGACCATTCGAGCCTGCTGGAATACATCGTCAGTTTCCGCCAGCACTCGGACTTCCACGAGCAGTGCGTGGAGCGGATCTTCCTCGACCTGCAACGGTTGCTCAAGCCAGAGAAACTGACCGTCTATGCGCGCTACGTGCGCCGCGGCGGCCTGGACATCAACCCGTACCGCAGCACGGAAAGCGTGCAGTTGCCGAACCTGCGCCTGGTTCGTCAGTAAAGTCTTGCACCACAGGTGGTGTCCTCGCCGGCCTCATCGCCAGCCCGCTGGCGATGAGGCCCGTGAAGGTTCGGACATGAAAAAGCCCTGCCGGCGACGGCAGGGCTTTTTTGCGTGTGCAGGGGTTCAGATGCCCATGCTGACCAGAGAGTTCATGATGTTGCGCAAGGTGCCGGCGATGGCGGGGTGTTCGACCTCGAAGCGTTCGACCGCGAGGTTCACGCCATCGGCGATGTTGGTGTCTTGGGTGGATTGCTCCAGTTTGAGCTCGGATTCGATCTGCGCCATGAGTTGGTGCAGATGCTCGCGCTCGGCGTCGGACAGCGGCGGATTCTGTTCCAGTTGCTCGCGCAGGGTGTTGAGCTGTTCTTGCAGTTCGCGGGCGGGCATGGCGGTTTCCTTTTGTCGGGAGGCACTGGCATAGACCGCAGCCGGGCGCCAAAGGTCTATGGCTCCCCTTAAGACTAATCCACTCTCGGGCCGCCTGCATGATCCCGGTCAGGGCTTCTCGCCTTTGAGCCTGCGCAGGCTGATGTCGGCCAGGCACGTGTCGAGCTCGCCCAGATGGTCGATCACCGAGTGCACACCCAGGCCGTACAGCTGCAGCGTCGCCTTGCCGCGCAACTGTTCGCGCTCCTTCTGCTCCAGGGCGTGCCATTGCTCCGGCGACAAGCCGCAGAGCGGGCCGCAGGAGGCCAGCCCGATGGTCCAGAGCCCGGCGTTCAGGCCCGATTGCAGCAGGCGCGGTTCGCCGCTGACCAGCACGCAGCCGTCGAGCCGTTCGACGTTCAGGGACATCAGCGCTTGCCAGCAGGCGCCCGGGGCCGGCCATGGATTGATTGTTGCCGAATATTGCGACGGCTGGATCCACGACGGCAACGCGGCGGTCAGGGGGTGGGCGAGGGCGGGCGGCAGTTCGTCGAGCCAGGCGCAGGGGATCTGCTGGCGCTGCAGGCTGTTCAGGCTGTCCAGGGCGCCGGGGGTGGCCTGGGTGTGTTCCTGCAGGACTTCGCCGTGGCGGGCGCGGGCGCCGAAATCCACCAGGCAGCCGCTGAGCCCGAACAGCACGGCGGTCAGGTTGGAGGCGCTGAGGGGCAAGGTTTCGGCGTGCGGCATGAAAACGTCCCTGAAATAGCGAGAGGCTAGGGCAGGCCGGTGACAGTTGGATGACAGGTTGGTGAAAGCGGCCGTAGGAGATGTCGCACGTTGTCTGCGCGACGGCCTGCCCAAAGCGGCTTTTGCGCTTATACTAGCGCCCATATCGCCGGGGCGGATTCGTCCTGCGCCAGTCCCCATCCAAGGAGTTTCTTTTTATGCGCTGGAGCAATCCTCTCGCTCAGATCTGTGTATGTGCCGGTGTGTTGCTGGCCCCGTTCGCCGCCCAGGCCGCGACGGAAGAAGACCCTTGGGAAAGCGTCAACCGTCCGATCTTCCAGTTCAACGATTTCGTCGACACCTACGCACTCAAGCCACTGGCGCAGGGCTATGAATACGTGACGCCGCAGTTCCTCGAGGACGGCATCCACAACATGTTCCGCAACGTCGGCGACGTCACCAACTTCGCCAACAACATCCTGCAGGCCAAGCCGGCCGCCGCCGGCGTCGATGCGGCACGCCTGATCTTCAACACCACCTTCGGCCTGCTCGGCTTCTTCGACGTCGGCACCAAGATGGGCCTGCAGCGCAGCGACGAAGACTTCGGCCAGACCCTCGGCTACTGGGGCGTGGGCAGCGGCCCGTACGTGATGCTGCCGCTGCTGGGCCCTAGCACCCTGCGCGACGCGCCGTCGAAGTACGTCGACAGCTACACCGGCCCTTACCGCTACATCAACGACGTGCCGGTGCGCAACTCGATCTTCGGCCTGAACATCGTCGACACCCGCGCCAGCCTGCTCTCCAGCGAGAAGCTGATCAGCGGCGACAAGTACACCTTCATCCGCAACGCCTATCTGCAGAACCGCGAGTTCAAGGTCAAGGACGGCCACGTCGAAGACGATTTCTGATCGCCTGCGGCGATCGCCGGACACCGAAGGCGGCCATCAGGCCGCCTTTTTTCATGGCGGCGACCTTCCAACGGGTTACGGATTGATGGGTTCTTATAACTCTCTGTGATTTGACAAACAAAGTCGTCAGGTGGCGATCGGCGCATGCTTGAAACGCCCCGCGGATGGGAGTACCGTCTGCGCCTTAGAAGGGCACCTCTGGTGTGATCGCGTTCGGGACCGTTGTCCGCAAGCGCCGCAGCAGAGAGGCTAGAAAGCGAATCCAGTAGTCTGCGCCGGGCCTGTCGCCCCGCCTGCTACGCCAACCCCATTCTGGCGCCGTTTGCCCACATGCCAAAAACCAGTGCCACGCTGCTGATAATCGATGATGACGAAGTAGTGCGCGCGAGCCTCGCGGCCTATTTGGAAGACAGTGGTTTCAGCGTCCTGCAGGCCGGCAACGGTCAGCAGGGACTTCAGGTATTCGAGCAAGACAAGCCCGATCTGGTCATCTGCGATCTGCGCATGCCGCAGATGGGCGGTCTCGAACTCATCCGTCAGGTCACCGAACGCTCGCCGCAGACGCCGGTGATCGTGGTGTCGGGTGCCGGCGTGATGAACGATGCGGTGGAGGCCCTGCGCCTCGGTGCCGCCGATTACCTGATCAAGCCCCTCGAAGACCTGGCCGTGCTCGAGCACTCCGTGCGCCGGGCCCTGGATCGTGCACGGCTGCTGCTGGAGAACCAGCGCTACCGCGAGAAGCTCGAAAAGGCCAACCGTGAGCTCGAAGCCAGCCTGAACCTGCTTCAGGAAGACCAGAACGCCGGGCGCCAGGTGCAGATGAACATGCTCCCGGTCAGCCCCTGGAGCGTCGACGAGCTGCGCTTCGAGCACCAGATCATCCCGTCCCTGTACCTGTCCGGCGATTTCGTCGACTACTTCCGGGTCGATGACCATCGGGTGGCGTTCTACCTGGCGGACGTCTCGGGCCACGGCGCTTCCTCCGCGTTCGTGACCGTGCTGCTGAAGTTCATGACCACGCGCCTGCTGTTCGAGTCCAAGCGCAACGGCACATTGCCGGAGTTCAAGCCGTCGGAAGTCCTGGGCCATATCAACCGGGGACTGATCAGCTGTAAGCTGGGCAAGCATGTCACGATGGTCGGTGGCGTCATCGACGAGGAGACCGGTTTGTTGACCTATAGCATCGGCGGCCATCTGCCGTTGCCTGTGCTGTACACGCCTGAGGGCGTGCGCTACCTCGAGGGCCGCGGGCTGCCCGTGGGGCTCTTCAACGAGGCCACCTACGAGGATCACGTGCTGGAGCTGCCGCCGACGTTCAGCCTGACGCTGATGTCTGATGGCATTCTGGATCTTTTGCCAGAGCCCACACTCAAAGAAAAAGAAGCCGCCTTGCCCCAACGGGTCAAGACGGCGGGCGGCAGCCTGGATGGTCTGCGCCAGGTGTTTGGATTGGCCACGCTCGGGGAGATGCCGGATGATATCGCCCTGTTGGTGTTGAGCAGGAACCTTCAATGAGTACCGGTAGAATCCAGTTCGCCGAGCAGGACGGCACCTTTGTCCTGAAGTTCGTCGGTGAAGTACGCCTGACCCTGTGTTCGGCGTTGGATGCGACTATTGAGAAAATCTTCACCGCGTTGAACTTCAACGCGATCGTGATCGATTTGACCGAAACCCGCAGCATCGACAGCACCACCCTGGGCCTGTTGGCCAAGCTGTCCATCCTGTCGCGGCAGAAGGTCGGCCTGTTGCCGACCGTCGTCACCACCCACGATGACATCACCCGTCTGCTGCAGTCGATGGGCTTCGAGCAGGTGTTCAACATCGTCAACCACCCTGTGCCGTGTCCGGAGTGTCTCGACGACCTGCCGGACCAGGACCAGTCGGAGGAAGTGGTGCGGATCAAGGTGCTCGAGGCGCACAAGATCCTCATGGGGCTGAACGAGTCCAACCGTGAGGCGTTCCATGACCTGGTGAACGCGCTCGAGCGGCATTGACCGTCCCGGCGGCGGGGCCGCTAACAGCCAGGCGGGAGCAAGCTCCCTCGCCAGATGAATGAAAAAGGGCGAACCTGTGAGGGTTCGCCCTTTTTGCGTTGGCCGTCAGCCGGTCACAGCTTGGCTTTGAGCAGCGCTTCGAGCTTTTCCTGGTCGCGGGCGAACTGGCGGATGCCTTCGGCCAGTTTCTCGGTGGCCATCGCGTCTTCGTTGGACAGCCAGCGGAACTGCGCTTCGTTCAGCGGCAGACGGGCCTCGCCGGTGTGGCCCGGCGCCAGTTTGCGCTCCAGCTTGCCGGTGTCCGCCGCCAGCTTGTCGATCAGGTCGGGGCTGATGGTCAGGCGGTCGCAGCCGGCCAGCTGTTCGATCTGGCTCAGGTTGCGGAAGCTGGCGCCCATGACCACGGTCTTGTAGCCGTTGGCCTTGTAGTAGTTGTAGATGCGGGTCACCGACTGCACGCCCGGATCGTCGGCGCCGGTGTACTCGTTGCCGTTGGCCTTCTTGTACCAGTCGTAGATACGGCCCACGAACGGCGAAATCAGGAACACGCCGGCATCGGCGCAGGCGGCGGCCTGGGCGAAGGAGAACAGCAGGGTCAGGTTGGTCTGGATGCCTTCCTTCTCCAGGATCTCGGCGGCGCGGATGCCTTCCCAGGTGGAGGCGATCTTGATCAGCACGCGGTCGCGGCCGATGCCGGCCTTGTCGTACAGCTCGATCAGGCGGTGCGCACGCTTGAGCATGGCGTCCTGGTCGAACGACAGGCGCGCATCCACTTCGGTGGAGATGCGCCCGGGGATCACTTTCAGGATTTCCTGGCCCACCGCGACGCCGAAGCGGTCGCTGGCCAGGCCCACGTCGCCCTTGCAGTCGCTGACGCTGGCGTTCAGCAGCTCGGCGTAGGCCGCAATGGCGGCCGCCTTGAGCAGCAGGGAAGGGTTGGTGGTCGCATCGACCGGTTTGACCCGGGCAATGGCTTCGAAGTCGCCGGTGTCGGCAACGACGGTGGTGAATTGTTTCAGTTGTTCCAGCTTGGAAGTCATGAGCGTGCTCTGTCCTAGGGGTCTGATGACATTACCCGAGCGCTGACAGCCGCTCAAGGGCATGAACGCGGATCGGCGGCCCCCGAGGCAACAACCTGAAAACGGCTGTTTGAAAGGCGGGGGCGCGGTGTCGATGGATTCGATGGCGAAAGCGGCCGCAGGTTCAAAGCGACGGATGGGTGGAGGGCGGCTATTGGGCGTTCAGTTGCGTGCGGGCCGTCAGTTGCGCCGGTTTCGGCTGGCCGTCGGAGGTCAGCAGGCCGAAGTTGCGTTCCCGGTCGTTGCTGCCCGAATCGCTGTTTTTCCATTCATAGATCGAGGTCAACGGGATGTTGAGCCGTTTGACGTCGCCGATGAACGCGCCGATCTTGCTGGCCTGGCCCTCGGGGCCGCCGTTGGAGCCGAGCGCCGAGATGCCCCACTCGCTGATGACCCCTGGCAAGTGGAAGTTCTGCTGGATGAACGCCTGGGCATTGCCGATCTGCGCGGCGGTCATGCCGTAGGGGTGATAGGACACCGCGTCCAGGCAGTCGGGGTAGGCGCTGACGATGCTGTTCAGCGCAACGGCCGAAGCCGACCCTGCGCTCGGCGGCCGGGCGAAGCCGAAGCCGATCAGGGGCGTGGAGGAGGTTTTGCCTCGCAGCGACTGGCACATGCCTTTCATGAACGGCGCGAAGGTCGTGTCGAAGTTGCCGGTCGGCCAGTACGTGGCCAGATCCGGTTCGTTCCAGACTTCGATGGCCACCAACTGCGTGCGGTAGGACGCCTCCAGGCTCGTCACCGCGCCGGCGAACGCTTCGCCCGCCGCCGCAGGCTCTGCGCTGAGGGGGCGGGTGGCGCGCACGGTCATCAGCACCGGCAACCCGGCTGCCCGGGCCACGGCGAAGGCGTCGCTGATCTGCCGCTGATAGGCCGGGTCACCCAGGCTGTCGCTCCAGACGCCCAGGCGCACGAAGCTGAAGCCCGCCGCCTTGATCTGGGCGGCGTCGGCGGAAGAGAAGTTCTGGATCTTGACCTGTACCCCGATGGTCCTGGTGCCGGTCAGGGCCGGAAACAATTCGCTGGCGTGGGCCTGGCCGGCGGCGCCGAGCAGCAAGCAGGCCAGGGCGCCGAGCCGTTTGAGATGTGCTGAATACATGTCTGCTCTCCTGATGAGAAATGACACTAGCAATCGTTGTTTGCCTTATCTGTTTCGATAGGCGCAAGTGCGCGAAGTGCACGGATGTTATTTTTTGTCAGGAAACGACTTGTGAAAATCACAGTTATTTTTGGTCCGGCAATTCTGGTTGGGGGACTTTCCAGCGGCGTGGTACTTAATGCACTCAATTAACAGGGCGAATCTATTTCTGAACGCAGGAATGTCTCGTGGGTTCATTAAGATTGCGAGAAGTATTGGCAGAATGATATTACACAGGAAAGTAAACCTTGTTCAAAAAGATCCTTGTCGTCTGCGTGGGCAACATCTGCCGAAGTCCGACAGCCGAACTCTTGTTGCGTGATGCGCTGGCCCCTGCGGGCGTCACGGTCGCGTCCGCCGGGCTGTCCGCCCGGGTCGGCGAAGCCATGGAAGCGTCCGCGCGCCAGGTGGTCGAGGAGCACGGCCACAGCGCCGAAGGTTTCCGGGCGCGGCAGATCACGTCGGATATCGTCAATGATTCCGACTTGATCCTGGTCATGGAAAAAGAACATGTAAAACAAGTATTGAAGATCGCGTCCCACGCCAGGGGCAAAGTGTTCCTGCTCGGCAAGTGGCAAAGCGAGCGGGAAATACCGGATCCGTACCGTCAGGGAAAGGCCGCTTTTATTCATGCGCATGCATTGATTGAAGATGCTGTTTGCTCTTGGGCGCAACGCCTCGGGCGTTGATGAATATTCTTCAGTTCAGTGAATGGTAAGAACAGACTTATGCAGTTACCGTCAGTAGTCGGCACCCGGGACAATGAGCAAGACAGCATTGATATCCTCGGCATCTTTGGCTCGTTGATCGACCGCAAATGGTTGATCGGCGCCTTCACCGGCGCCTTCATGATGGCCGGCGTGGCCTACGCCGTGCTGTCGACGCCGGTGTACCTGGCGAACGCGCTGGTCCAGGTCGAACCGAAAAAGAACGACATGCTCGGATTTTCCGACCTGAGCAGCATGCTGGGCGGGCAGTCGCCGTCGGTGACCGAGATCGGCATCATCAAGTCCCGCGCAGTGATCGGCCGCACCGTCGATGACCTGCGCCTGGACATCGACGTCACGCCCAACACCTTCCCGGTGATCGGCGGCTTCCTGGCCCGGCGCTATCGGGGCGACAGCGAAGACAGCGTCTCGCGCCCGCGCTTCGGCCTCAACAGCTACGCCTGGGGCGGCGAGCGCCTG
This sequence comes from Pseudomonas ekonensis, assembly GCF_019145435.1. Classification (NCBI taxonomy): domain Bacteria; kingdom Pseudomonadati; phylum Pseudomonadota; class Gammaproteobacteria; order Pseudomonadales; family Pseudomonadaceae; genus Pseudomonas; species Pseudomonas ekonensis. The sequence goes on from NZ_JAHSTS010000001.1 coordinate 1,409,868, forward strand.
GACATCGAACGTCTCGACCTGCCCAAGGAACTGCTGGGCAAGAAACTCACCCTGATCGCGGGCGAGCGGCACCGCTTCCAGCTGTTGGACGAAAACGACAACCTGCTGGCCGAAGGCGTGGCCGGCAGCGCCTTCGACCAGGACGGCGTCGCCGGGCTGATCGGACGGCTGCAGGCCAACCCCGGCACCCGCTTCGAGGTGGTGCGCAACCCGCGCATCGTCACGATCCAGAGCTACCAGGACGCGCTGGACATCGCCGAGCAAGGCAAGGAGTCGGGCATCATCCGCCTGGCCCTGGCCAGCAGCGATGCGCCCGAGGCGGTGAGGATCCTCAACAAGATCTCGTCGCTGTATGTGCAGCAGAACGTGCAGCGCACCTCGGCCGAAGCGGCGCAGAGCCTGAACTTCCTCCAGGGCCAACTGCCCCAGGTCAAACGCGACCTGGCCAAGGCCAGCGAAGCGCTCAACGCCTACCAGACCCGCGGCAAGACCGTGAACATTTCCCTGGAGACCCAGTCGGTGCTGGGCCAGGCCGTCGGCCTGGACACCAAGATCTCCGAGCTGAAGATGCAGCAGGCGGAGATGGACCGCAAGTTCACCAAGCAGCACCCGGCCTACCGCGCCCTGATGACCCAGATCGCTGAGCTGACCCAGCAGCAGCGCTCGCTGGAGAGCAAGGTGCAGGACCTGCCGGCCACCCAGCAGGAACTGCTGAACCTGACCCGCGACGTGGAAGTGGCCTCGCAGATCTACACGCAATTGCTGAACAAGGCCCAGGAGCTGGACATTGTCCGCGCCGGGGCGGTGGGCAACGTGCGGCTGGTGGATCCGGCGGACGTGGACATGACCAACCCGATCAAGCCGCGCAAGGCCCTGATCGTGCTGATCGCCACGTTCTTCGGTGCCTTTGCCGGCGTGGCGCTGGTGCTGGTGCGCAAGTCCATGAGCCGCGGGCTGGAAGGCCCGGAGGCCATCGAACAGCTCGGCCTGCCGGTGTACGCGTCGATTCCCTACAGCGCCTTGCAGAAGGAGGAGGACAGCAAGAAGGTCCGGGCCAAGGCGGCCGAGACCCAGCCGGCCTACCTGCTGGCCCTGCGCAACCCGACGGACCTGTCCATCGAATCGATCCGCAGCCTGCGCACCTGCCTGCACTTCGCCGGGCTGGACTCGACCAACAACCGGATCATGATCTCCGGCCCCAGCCCGCAGGTCGGCAAGACGTTCGTGTCTTCGAACCTGGCGGCGGTGATGGCGCAAAGCGGCCAGCGGGTGGTGCTGATCGACGCGGACATGCGCAAGGGGCATCTGCACAAGACGCTGAACACGCCCATCGCCAATGGCCTGTCGGACCTTTTGGTCAAGCGCTGCAGCCTCGAACAGGCGATCCACAAGATCGAGGTCGACAACCTGCACTTCATCAGCCGCGGGCAGGTGCCGCCCAATCCGTCGGAACTGCTGATGCACGCCAATTTCCGCGATCTGCTGGCCGAGCTCAGCGAGCGCTACGACGTGGTGATCATCGATACGCCGCCGCTGCTGGCCGTGACGGACGCGGCCATCGTCGGCCGCGAAGCGGGGATCAGCCTGATCGTCACCCGGTTCGCGATGAACCCGGCCAAGGAAATCGAACTGACGATCCGCCGGTTCGCCCAGAACGGCATCGAACTCAAAGGCGCGGTGTTCAACGGCGTCGAGAAGCGCGCAGCCAGTTACTACGGCAACGGTGGCTACGGTTACTACAGCTACGAATACGCGTCCGACAAGTCCTGAGTCGAGCGACGGTTCCAATTGGCAAGGAAGTGGGTGGGTTGTGAAAAAAATTCTGCACGTGGCTGAAACGATAAAAGGCGGCGTCGCGACGGTGATCCGCACGATATCGGCGTCGCCCGACGACGAAACCTCGAACTACGAACTGATCTATCTGGTGCCCAAGGACCAGAAGCAGGAACTGCACGGCATCGACGGGGGGCAGATCCGCACCTTCGAAAGGAGCGGGCGCAATGCGCTGTCGATGCTGCGCTTCGCCTGGCGGCTGATGCAGGTGATGCTCAAGGAAAAGCCTGATGTGGTGCACCTGCACAGCACCTTTTCCGGGGTGATCGGCCGTTGCGTGTGCCTGCTTCTGCGGCCCTGGCGGTCGCCGAAGGTCATCTATTGCCCCCATGCCTTTTCGTTCCTGATGGAAGGCTCGCCGGCCAAGCGCAAGCTGTATTCGCTGATCGAGCGCCTGCTGCAGAACGTCACCGACAGGATCATCTGCGTCAGCCGCTATGAGCTGGACAAGGCCGCCGCGTTCGGCATCGACCGCAAGCGCATGACCCTGATCTACAACGGCATACCGCCCAAGGATGAGGTGCCCAAGGCCGCCGGCGCGGAGCCGATCCGCTTGCTGTTCGTCGGTCGCCTCGACTACCAGAAGGGCTTCGACGTGCTGCTCAAGGCCTTTGCCGAAGTGCGCCGCACCGACCTCAAGCTCACGGTGGTGGGCAGCGCGGTCAACGAAGACGCGGCCGCGCCCCCGCCGATGGAAGGGGTCGAGTACCTGCCGTGGGTGACCCCGGCCGAAGTCCACGCCTTGTACCGCCAGGCCGATGCGCTGATCGTGCCCAGCCGCTGGGAAGGGTTCGCGATGGTGCCGCTGGAGGGCATGTCCATGGGCGTGCCGGTGATCGCCAGCGACTGCACGTCCCTGCCTGAACTGGTCACCCACGGGGTGTCCGGCTACATCTTCCCCGCCGGCGACCACCAGGCGCTGGCCGACCGCCTGATGCGGATCCACAGGCCGGGGCTGACCGCCCTGGGCCTTGAAAGCCGCCGGATCGTGCGCGAGCGCTTCAGCGCCGAGCTGATGATCCGCCAGACCTATGACGTGTATTGCGCCCCCACTTGTTAAGTAGAAATCAGCTTATGAACGTAACGATCTTGCATGGCTACAGTGCGTCCAACTCCGGTGACGGCCTCTTGGTGGACCTGGCCATCGCCCTGGTGCAGCGAAACTTCGGTGCCGACACGTCGATCAATGTCGTGGCGTCCGACCCGCAGTCCTTCAGCTACCTGCCGCACAAGCGCTTCGATGCGCCGGTGATGGCGGCCAAGGGCCTGGGGCGGGTCAAGGAGGCGGTGTTCCTCAACCGCTCCTACGCCGCGTTGGCGGATCTTTTGAAGAAGACGGATCTGATCGTCGGCGTCGGCGGCGGCTACATGCGCTCAAAGAGCGCCTTCGAACACATCAAGCTGAAGCTGGGGCACGCCAAGCAACTGGAAACGGCGATCCTCAGCAAGGTGCCGTCGGTGTACCTGCCGCAGAGCATCGGGCCGTTCCACGGCGAAAGCAGCAAGATCGTCGAGCACTACGCCAGCGCCGATGCGGTGTTCGTGCGCGACAACCGCTCCTCGGCGATGTTCGAGGCCTGCGAGAACGTCTACCGGGCACCGGACCTGGCGGTGCAGGCCCTGGCCGGCAAGATCCTCATGCAGCCCAAGTTCACCCACTGCGCAGCGACGCCGGCCACGGTGTGCGTGGTGCTGCGCAAGCCGCCGGCGTGGAGCCCGGAAAAGAAGGCCGCCTACGTCGCCAACCTCAAGGTGCTGCTGCAGCGCCTGAAGGAAAAAAGCAAGGTGGTGTGCGCGGTGCAGAGCGCCGTGCGCGGCAACGACGACGGCGCGTTCTACCGGGAGCTGGGCATCACCGAAGACCTGCTGCCGCTGAAGGCGACCCTGGCCAAGCACCAGCCGGATCTGGTGATTTCCGTGCGCTTGCACGGCGCCATCGAGTCGTTGCTGTCGGGCGTTCCGGCGTATCACATCAGCTACGAGCGCAAGGGTTTCGGCGCCTACCAGGACATGGGCGTGGAGGACTGGGTGATCAACGGCGGCGACATCGACGTCGACACCATCATCGACACGGTCTACGCACCCGATGCGCTGAGCCGCTTCGGCAAGCGCCTGACCGACACCTGCCGCGAGATCGAAGCCAAGACGGTGATGATGGACGAGATCATCAAAGGCGTCGTTCGATGATCTTCAGGCTCCTGCTGCGGGGCGGATCGCTGGGCGCCAAGTTCCTGCTGGTGCTGGCCGTCACCCATTACCTGGGCTATGAAGCGTTGGGTTTCTATGGCGTGGTGGTCGCGGCGTCGCTGATTGCGTCGAAGTTCTACAGCGCGGGCTTCAGCTCCGAGATCAACCGGCTGATCAGCGTCGGCGGCAGTTCGCGCCGGGTCATCGACAAGGTGCTGTGGCTGTACCTGGCCGTGGGCCTGGTGCTGTCGTTGGCGACGGTGGCGGTCTACTCGCTGTTCCAGTCGGTGCCGGCGACGCCCGCGCTGATCGCCTGCGTGACCCTGGTGCTGCTCACCGAGCACCTGTCCTTCGAAATCAACGCCTTTGTGTTTTCCGCCCAGAAAGCCACGTTGGGGGCGCTGCTGTTCTTCATCAAGACCGGTCTCTGGGCGCTGCTGGCGGTGGCCGGGCTGATGCTCGGCCAGGTCGCGGACATCACGAGCGTCCTGTGGCTGTGGGTGGTGGCCAACGTGGTGGTGATCGTCGCCGGGTACGCCATCGTGGCCAAGGTGCACCGGGGGCGGGAGGAAGGGACGCTGGCGGCCGCGACCGTGTGGAAGGCCGGTTTGCCGTTCTACCTGGGCACCGGGCTGATCGCGTTGAGTCAGTACGCCGAGCGTTTTCTGATCGCCGACCTTGAACCCTACGCCAACCTGGGCGTTTACGTGTATGCCTGGTCGGCGGCCAACACCTTGCAGGCGCTGTCCTATGCGGTGGTGGCGGTGGTGGGCATTCCGGTGCTGGCCAAGCGGTTTCAGGCCGACGGGCAACCGTTCACGGTCAGGCAACTGTTCGTGAACAAATGGGTGATGCGTTCGCTGGCGGTGTCGGCCGTGGTGGCGGTGCTGATCTACCTGTTCTTCAACGTCGTGCTCGACTTCGTCGGCGCGCCGGTACCGCGTCCGGACAACGGGATCCTCGGCGTGCTGATCGTGTCCTTTGCCTTGCGCGGGGTCGGCGACATCGTCTGGGGCGGATTGATCGCCTCGAAAAACAGCCGGGCGTCGCTCGCCGGTGCGGCCATCTGCCTGCTGGTGTCGGTGCCGGTCAGCTACGGCCTGATCAAGCACTATTCGATCGAGGGCGCCGCCTGGGGCAACGTCTTCGCCATCGTCGTGCAGCTCGGCGCGATTGCGCTGTTGACCCGTGCGGGCCAGGCGAAAAGGGCGCTGGCATGGGGCTGAAGTTGCCGTGCATCGAGTTTCGCGGGGTGAAGCTCGATTCGTCGATGTCGTTCCTGATCCTGTTCAGCGGCCTGTTCCTGTCGGTGGCCATGCCGCTGCTGGTGCCCCGGGCGCCGGGGCCGGACGCCATGACGCTGTGGATGTCCTACGCCCGGGCCGACAACTGCAATTTCTGGAACCCGTTCTCGCCGGACCGCTCGTCCTACGAGTGCTCGGCGTTCCTGCTGCGGCCCACCGGCATCGACCTGACCAACGCCTGGGCCTACGGCATGTTCTGCAACTTCTTCCTGACGGCGATCCCGGTGGTCGTCTTCCGGCGCATGCCGCTGGCGATCTTCGGCACCCTGTGCCTGTGGGGCATCGTCCGTTCGTTTTTCCTGGAGAACCTGACCAAGGAAATCATCGTGTCGGTGGCGGTGCTGAGCATTCTCCTGAGCTCGCTGACGCGCAAGTACCGCGGCGGGTTCTTCCTGTCGGCGGTGATCTACGGCGTGCTGATCCGCCCTTACTGGATTCTGTTTTCGCTGTCGTGGGTCGGCGTCTGCGTGATGAAGAAGTACGTGTCGCGCGTCACGTTCTTCCTGATGCTGTTCCTGTTCTACCTGGCGGTCGCCATGGCGATCCAGGTGGCGCTCGGCTTTCCGGTGTCGTCGATCCGCGCCAGCAACAACGAACTGCGCACGGCGGGCGAGGAGGGCTCCAAGTCGCTGATCGTGTCGTGGCTCAGCGGCAGCGACTTCGTCTCCCAGGCGCTGGACTCGATGATCATCTTCTTCCGGCTGTCGTTTCCCGCCGAGCTGATCCTGCTGTCCGGGCCGGGGCAGGTGATCTTCGTGGCGTTGATGATCATGACCGCGCTGCTGCTGTTCAAGGTCATCACGTCCAAGGACTACAAAGGTGTCCCCATCCAGACCAAGGCCAAGGAACTGATCGCGATCCCCCTCGCGTTCCTGCTGGTCCAGGGGCTGTTCGAGCCGGACTTCGGCTCCTTCGCCCGGCACTTCTCCATGGTGGTGCCGGTGCTGTTCGTCGGGCTGGGGCTGATGCTGCAGGGCAAGAAGCCCGTGCGGACCGAATCAACCAATCGCGAGATGAGGCGGGTGCCGTAATGTCGAGCAAGAGAAAGTCGCTGGAGATCGAGACCCTGCGCGGTCTGGCCTGCCTGCTGTTGGTGCTGTATCACGTCATCGGCCCGCTGGGCGGCGGGCTGAAGATCGACCTGGGCTCGCCGTTCCGGGTCATCGCCGATTCCATGGTGTACGTGCGCATGCCGCTGTTCACCTTTATCTCGGGCTACATCTATTCGCTCTACAAGATTCGCGGCAACGACTTCGCAGCGTTCTTTCGCGGCAAGGTGCGGCGGCTGATCGTGCCGCTGTTCTGCGTCGGCGTGCCGTTCTCCGTGCTGCAGGCGGTGGGGCCGGGCGTGAACAAGGACGTGGGCGTGACCGATGCGCTGCTGTCGTTCTACATCCCGGTCAACCACTTCTGGTTCCTGCAGGCGGTGTTCATCATTTTCATGTTCGTCGGCCTGCTCGAGTGGCGCGGCCTGCTGCGCACGGCGACGCGCCTGTACCTGCTGCTGGCGTTCGCGGCGGCGGTGTTTCTGCTGCCGACCTTCAAGGTCGATGCGTTCGGCATCAACGGCGCGACCTATCTGTTGCCGTTTTTCGTGGCGGGGATGATCGGCCAGGAAAAGGTCGACACCTTCCGGCATTTCTTCAAGGTCATCGGGCCTTGGGTGTTCGTGATGATTTCGCTGGCGCTGCTGTATGTGGCGGCGACGGACCGTGAGCTGATCGTCGACCGTCGCAGCCTGATCGGGCTGACGGTGGGCTGCGTGTCGTGCTTCGCGCTGCTGTCGAGCGAGATGCGTTCGAAGTGGCTGACCTGGCTGGGCGGCTATTCCTACGCGATCTTTCTGTTCCATGTGCTGTTCGCCGCCACGTCGCGGGCGCTGCTGGGGCGTCTGGGCGTGAAGGACGAAAGCGTGCTGGTGGTCTGCGGTCTGACCCTCGGCCTGTTCGGGCCGGTGCTGCTGTCGACGCTGTTCAGCCGCTTCAACTTCACCTCCGTGCTGTTCCTGGGAGAGCGGGCCAGGGTCAAGAAGCCTGTCGGGCAGGCGGCCACGGCGCCGCAGCCTGATGGTTGCGCACAAGGATAAGCGCCATGTTCGCAGTCGATGACGTCAGCCCGGTCGCGGCCTCGGTGGTTCAGGTCGGCGACGCCCGCGAGCGTTTCGGCCAGTGGCGCGAAGGGAAGGCGGGGCCGGTGCTGTCCATCTCCGTGATCGGCGACAGCTACAGCGCCGGGCAGGATTTCTACCTCAACCGCTTGGTGCAGCGCCTGGCCGCCGAGGCGGGGTTCGCAGGCCCCGGCTACATCGGCTTCAACCACGGCGCGGCCCTCGGCGGCACGCATTTCAAGTACACCCGCAACAGCGAAAAACACTTCGGCGGCGGCTGGCAAGTGTCGGGCCTCGGCCAGGCCAGCCCCGACAGCCGCACCGTCACCGGACGCCCGGGCGCATGGCTGGAGATCGATGCCCACGCCTCGGCGGCCATCGACACGACGGTCACCGAGGCGAAACTGCTTTACCTCGGCAACGGAGAACCCGGCGATGTGCGTTACCGCTGGGCGCCTTCTCAGGCCTGGCGCCCGCTGAAGCTCGACGGCGAGGGCGTCCGCGAAGCGCCGTTGGCGGATCCGCCGGCGGCGCCGGACTGGGCGCTGCGGCTGGAGGTGGCGAGCGGCTCGCCGACGCTGTTCGGCGTGTGGATGAGCAATGGCCAAGGGGGCGTGCGGGTGTCGAAGCTGGCGGCGTCCGGCGCGGCCTCGGCGGACTTCTACCACGACGACGCCGGCTGGCAGGCGCAGTGGAAAGCGGCGGTGGCGAAGATCCCGGCGGACATCTACCTGATCATGCTCGGCGGCAACGATCAGGGCTTCGGGGTCAAGCCCGAGCAGTACCTGAAGAACATCCAGGGCCTGGTGGGGATGCTGCGCGAGATCCAGCCGGCGGCGAGCATCAACCTCATCCTGCGCCAGGACACGTCACGTTCCAGTGCCTACCCGATGTCGGCCTACGCGCAGGTGCTGCAGCCCTGGGCCCGTGAGGCCCACCTGGGTTATGCCGACATGCAGTGCGCATTCGGCACCGACGTCAGGCGCTATGCGGCCGGCGGGCCGATGCCGATGATCGGGCCGGACAGGATTCATCCGGATCCGGCCACGGGAGGGAAGGTGATCGCCGGGTTTTTCCATCGCATGATGGTCGGCGGCCATGAAGCGGCGTCGCCGCAGGATCGCTGCGGCGACGTCCAGCGCTAGGCGCTCAGCCGTTGGCGCGTTCGAAGGCGTCCAGCCGGTCGAGCAGTTCGGCGGTTCGGCGCGGCATCGCGTGGGTGTCGCAGCGGGTTTCCACGTTGAGGATCACGGCCGGCTCGTTGCAGCACAGGCGCACCCGGAACCGCCAGTCGCTGAAGATCACCTTCAGGCCGTCGCGGTCATCGATTTCCAGCGCCTGTTCGCCGTACAGCCGCTTCAGGTGGGCGAGCAGGGGATAGGGATCGGCCAGCGGCCGGCGGATGTCGCCGGACGAGGGAAACATGCCGATGCGCTCCACCAACAGGATCGTGCCCAGCCAGGACTCGTTGGCGCTGGGCAGCGGCTGATGGCGGGACAGCCAGCTCATCACGCCGAGGTTGTCCACCGACCGTTCAAGGTCCGCCGCGTGTTGTGCAATGTTCATAGGGGTTTGCCTGAATGAGGGGTGGACGTTACGGGTGCGCCGGCGCGGGGCTCAGCGCCCCTTCCGGTAGACGTTCTCGTAGCAGAAGTTGGTCGCCTGGAGGTAGCCCTCGGCGTCGCCGCAGTCGAAGCGCAGGCCCTTGAACTTGTAGGCCAGCACGCAGCCGTTCTGCGCCTGTTTCATCAGGGCGTCGGTGATCTGGATTTCCCCGCCCTTGCCCGGCTGGGTGTCGGCGATCAGGTCGAAGATGTCGGGGGTCAGGATGTAGCGGCCGATGATCGCAAGGTTGGACGGGGCGTCCTGCGGGGCGGGTTTCTCCACCATGTTGTTGACGCGGTAGAGGCCGTCGCTGATCGGCTCGCCGGCGATCACGCCGTACTTTTGGGTCTGGTCGCGGGGCACTTCCTGGATGGCCACGATGGAGCAGCGGAAGCGCTTGTACAGCTGGATCATCTGGGCAAGCACGCCGTCGCCCTCCAGGTTCAGGCACAGGTCGTCGGCCAGCACCACGGCGAAAGGTTCGTCGCCGATCAGCGGACGGCCGCTGAGGATCGCGTGGCCCAGGCCCTTCATTTCCACCTGACGGGTGTAGGAGAAGGTGCAGGTGTCGATCAGCTCGCGGGTGCCGGCCAGGAACTTCTCCTTGTCGGTGCCGCGGATCTGGTGTTCGAGCTCGTAGCTGATGTCGAAATGGTCTTCCAGCGCGCGCTTGCCCCGTCCGGTGACGATCGCCATGTGCTGCAGGCCGGCGTCCCGGGCTTCTTCGACGGCGTATTCGATCAACGGTTTGTTGACGATCGGCAGCATTTCCTTGGGCATGGCCTTGGTGGCCGGCAAGAAACGCGTGCCATAGCCGGCCGCGGGGAACAAGCATTTACGAATCATAGAAATATCCTGGACATTCATGGCACACAGCCAATGGCGTGCAATAACGAAAGGTTGCAAGTTTCAATGTTGATTGAACGCCTACTTTAATACCTGAGTCAGGTAATTGATGGCAAATGGCAATGTGTGCGGAAGGCGACAATGTTATTAGATGTCGGCCTTATTGTTGTTGGTTATTTTTAGTCGGTATCTGCCGATAGTGGCAAGTGGGCGGGAGTGTTAATAAGTAGCGGGCAATACAGTTTGGGCTGGATAAATATTTTTCGCCAGTCGTTGAACTTGTTTTGTTTATGGTTGTTGTCGGCCTAGTTTGTGTGAATTGCGACACATATTCAACAGGCCAGGCTTGACGCGCTACTGGGAAGTTTCCCGACTAAGGACCGCGCTATGAAGATTCTGGTAACCGGTGGCGCCGGCTATATCGGCTCGCACACCACACTTGCGCTGCTTGAGGCAGGCTATGAAGTTGTTGTCCTGGATAATCTCTGCAACAGCAGCGATGCGGCCTTGCACGCGGTGGAGGCCATCTGCGGCAGAAGTGCGCAGATGATCCGCGGCGACGTCTGCGACAGGGCGCTGCTGGACCGGATCTTCCGGGAGCACGCGATCGATGCGGTGCTGCACTTCGCCGGGCTCAAGGCCGTGGGCGAGAGCGTGCGCAAGCCGCTGGAATACTACGAGAACAACGTCGGCGGCAGCGTGACGCTGTGCCAGGCGATGGCGGCGGCCGGGGTGTTCCGCCTGGTGTTCAGCTCGTCGGCCACGGTGTACGGGGCGCCGGAGCAGATGCCGATCCGCGAAGACTTCCCCACCGGCCAGCCCACCAGCCCCTACGGCCAGTCCAAGCTGATCGTGGAGAACGTGCTGCGCGACCTGTGCCAGGCCGAGCCGCGCTGGAGCATCGCGCTGCTGCGTTACTTCAACCCGATCGGCGCGCACCACAGCGGCCGGATGGGCGAAGACCCCAACGGCATCCCCAACAACCTGGTGCCGTACATCAGCCAGGTGGCGGTCGGCAGCCTGCAGGAGCTGTCGATCTTCGGCAACGACTACCCCACGGCCGACGGCACGGGCGTGCGCGACTACATCCACGTCGTCGACCTGGCCGACGGGCACCTGAAGGCCCTGGAGACCATCGCCGGCCGCACCGGCATCCACACCTGGAACCTGGGCACCGGCGACGGCTACAGCGTGTTGCAGGTGCTCCACGCGTTCGAGCAGGCCTGTGGCCAGCCGGTGCCGTACAAGGTGATGCCGCGCCGTTCCGGGGACGTGGCCGAGAGCTGGGCCGACCCGTCCAAGGCCGCCGCGGAACTGGGCTGGAAGGCCACGCGCAGTCTGCAGGACATGGTGACCGACACCTGGCGCTGGCAATCGAGCCACCCGCAGGGCTACCGCGGATGATGTCAAATTGGACCGATGTTAGTTTCGGTCAGACTGTTAGATAACGTCGGGAAATTACGCTGGAATTGCCCGGTTCAAGTCCGTAGATATAAACGTGCCGTTCGACATTTATAAGTCGGGATTGATTGTGAATGAACGACGGCTCATGTTCGCGCAGTTTGCGACGTGATCCCTAACATCCAGCGGACGGCCTGATGTTATTAAAGTCGAATGCCGGAAAGGAGTGGGTATGAAAAAAGTGATGGCGATCGCCTTGTTGTCGATGTTCGGCAACTTGGCCATTGCAGCCGAAGCGCCGCTCACGGCGGTGACCAATGTGTCGGGCAACGTGGCGGCTTCTCAAGCGCCCGCCGCCAGTACCGCAATGGTTGCCAGTGCCGTAGCGGCATCCAACAGCGGTGGAAGTGCGAACGGCGGTACAACCGGTACCACTGGTACGACGGGTACAACCGGCACGCACAACTAACGGCAGTAACTGTTGGTGCAGTACAAGGTCGCCCGACGCAAGTCGGGTGACTTTGTTTTTGGATTCGCCCTTGAATAGCGTAGTGCCATTATGACTCGTAGTGTTTATCTTTTAATGTTGGCAAGTCTCGCTCTGCAAGGTTGCATGTTTTCCCCCGGCCAGCACCTGAACACCTTCGGCATCACCCGCCAGGGCGCCAGCGAAAGCAGCCGGGTCGAACTGATCCCGATCACCCCCAAGCTGATCTCCATGAACCGGGCCACCCAGAAGCGCGAAACGCTGCCGCCCGAGTTGCTGGAGGCGCCGGCCGAGTACCGCATCGGCCGCAACGACGTGCTCTACATCACCGTCTGGGATCATCCCGAACTGACGGCCCCGTCCGGCGCGCAGCAACAGATCGACGCCAACGGCCGACTGGTGCGCTCCGACGGCACGCTCTATTACCCGTTCATCAAGGAAGTCCAGGCGGCCGGCCGCACCATCCAGCAATTGCGCTCGGACATCGAGCAGCGCCTGTCGGCCTTCATCGCCGAGCCGCAGGTGGATGTCGCCGTGCTGCGGTTCGCCAGCCAGAAGGTCGTGGTGTCCGGCGCCGTCGCCAAGGCCGGCCCGCAGGCCATTTCCACCAACCCGCTGAGCGTGGTCGAAGCCCTGGGCTCGGCCGGCATCGACACCAACAACGCGGATCTGTCCGGCCTGCTGCTGACGCGCAACGGGCGGGTCTACCCGCTGAATCTCGACACCCTCAACCAGCAGGATTCCGAGCTGCAGAACGTCTACCTCCGGGGTGGCGATCAGCTGTACCTGCCGTACAACGACAACAAGCGCATCTACGTCATGGGCGAGGTCAACCAGCCCCGTGCGCTGAGCTTCAAGACCGCCACCATGAACCTCTCCGACGTGCTCGGCTCGGTCGGCGGGCTGAGCCAGACCACCGCCAACGGCAACGCCGTGTACGTCATCCGCGGGGTCGAGAACCTCGATGTCGAGCCGGCGAAGATCTACCAGCTCGAAGCCGAATCGCCCACGGCCATGGTGCTGGCCACGCATTTCGAGGTGCGTCCCCAGGACGTCGTCTACGTCGGGCCTGCCAACGTGACTCGCTGGAACCGTCTCATCAGCCAGTTGGTGCCGTCGGCGTCGATTGTCGGTACGGGCGCTTCCGCTGCGAAGAACTGGAGCGAATTCAGTAACAACAGCAAATAAGGCCGGGCCCGACAGTGAAAACGTTGAAGACAGGCATCGGCCTGAGCGCGGTCCTGTGGCTGTGCGGCTGCAACCCGTTGATGGTCGCGTCGTTGACCAACCTCAAGTCGGCGGCCGTCGGCCCGGATGAGCTGGAAGTGACGGCGGCTCAGGTGGCCGAGGTGCGCTATCCGCAACTCAAACTGACGACGCCTTCCGGCTCCGGTGTGCTGGCGCTGGTGCGTGAGCGCGGGGACCTGCAGTTCTGGGTCGCCTCCGGCAAGCAGGTGCTGCTGATGCGCGACGGCCTGGCGGTGCGCAGCATCGGCCTGGGCCTGGAAGGCGACCTGGACGGCACGCGGCTGTCCGACGCCGCGCCGTTCAAGCAGGGCCTTCAGCACGTCGCCGACGGCTACACCAGCCAGCGCTGGATCGACCTCTACAAGGGCCAGGAAGTCGGGTTGCAGGTCAACAGCCGCTTCACGCGCAAATCCATGGAAACCCTCGACATCCTCGACAAGGCATACGCCGTGCTGCGCATCGACGAGCGGATCGACGTACCGGCCATCGGCCTGCGCGCGACCAACCGCTATTGGGTCGACCCGAAGGACGGCTTCATCGTGCAGAGCGAGCAGCAACTGACCTCTCAACTGCGGGTGAAGATCGTGCACCTGACCCCAGACCGCAGGCATGTGCCATGAAGCGGCTGAGGATGTTGTCGGCCGGCCTCCTGCTGGCGGCCGGGGCAGGGCAGGCGGCGGTGCTGGTGTCCGGCGACGTGGCCAATCCGGGGCCGGTGGAATTGCCGGCGGGCGGGCGTTTGACCGACGTGATCAGCGTTGCGGTGCCCAACGCCGAAGGCTACTGGCTGGCGGGGGTGCTGCTGCGTCAGTCCTTGCTGGAGCAACAGACCCGGCTCAAGGCCGGGGTGCTGTTCGACCTGGACGTGCTGCGGCGCATGGCTGCGCTGTTCGACCGCCCGAGCCGCGAAGCCCTCGCGGTGCGCACGGCCCAGGAGGTGCGGCAGATGCCGGTCACCGGGCGCCAGGTCGCGAACCTGGATCCGGTGGCGCTGGAGGTCGGCTTCGCCCTCAACCTGCGGCTGGACGACGGCGACCGGCTGATCTATCCGGCGCGGGTCGATGAGGTCGAGGTGCTGGGCGCCGTCGCCGAGCCGTGCCGCTTGCCCTATCAGCCGTTGCAGGAGGCCCGCGACTACCTGCAAGGCTGCGCGCTGCTCGAGGACGACGCAGACGCCGATTACCTGTGGCTGATCCAGCCGGACGGCGCGGTGCGGCGGATCGGCATCGCGCACTGGAACCGCGAGAGCGGGCACTTGCCGGTGGCGGGCGCCCGGATCCTGGTGCCGTTGAAGAACGACGACCTGGATCCGCCCATTCCTGAACTGAATCAGCAGTTGGCCGAGTTCATTGCCACGCAGTTGGCTGAGGTGGTTCGTTGAAGTTACGTTTTGCAGCCGTGTTGCTATTGCCGTGCGGGTTGGCCCAGGCCGAGCCGCGCATCACCCAGAACGATTTCGGCGGCGCGGGCCTGTTGCAGACCCCCACCGCACGGATGTCGCCCGCCGGCGAGTTGAGCGTGAACGCCAACCGCACCAGCCCCTATAGCCGCTACAGCGTGTCGCTGCAGCCGCTGGACTGGCTGGAAGGCTCGTTCCGCTACACCGCCATCACCAACCGGCCCTACGGTCCGTCGTCGATGAGCGGTGACCAGAGTTACAAGGACAAGGCGGTCGACGTGAAGGCCCGCCTGTGGGAGGAGACCCACTGGGCCCCCGAAGTGGCCCTGGGCTTCCGGGACGTCGGCGGTACGGGCTTGTTCGCCAGTGAATTCGTGGTGGCCAACAAGCGTTTCGACAACCTCGATTTCAGCGCCGGCCTCGCCTGGGGCTACATCGGCAACCGCGGCGACATCGACAACCCGTTCAGCGTGCTCGGCGACCGGTTCAAGACCCGGCCGGCCATGGAAGGCACCGGCGACGTCAACGCCGGATCGTACTTTCGCGGCAGCCCTTCGTTCTTCGGCGGCGTCAGCTACCAGACGCCCTGGGACCGGCTGAGCCTGAAGCTCGAATACGAAGGCAACGACTACAAGCACGAACCCAAGGACAACGTGATCAAGCAGGACTCGCCGATCAACCTCGGCGCGGTGTTCAAGGTCACTGACTCGGTCGATGTCAGCGCGGCGTGGGAGCGGGGCAACACGGCGATGTTCGGCATCACCTTCCACACCAACTTCGTCAGCCGCAAGGCCCCGGCCAAGACCTTCGACCCGCCGGCCGAGCCGCTGCCGGCCAAGGCGCCGGTCCAGCCGATGGAGCAGGTCGACTGGGCCGACGTGTCGCAGCGCCTGCAACAGAACGCCGGCTACAAGGTCGAGCGCATCAGCCAGCGCGGCTCCGAACTGCTGGTGTACGGCGAGCAGCAGCGTTACTTCCACTCGGCCAAGGCGGTCGGCCGGGCGAGCCGGATTCTGGACAACAGCGTCAACGACGAAATCGACTGGTTCACCGTGGTCAACAAGCGCTACGACCTGGCGCTGGAAGAGACCAGCGTGCCCCGGCAGACCTTCCGCGAAGTGATCAACAACGAAGAGCCGCTGCAGTCGCTGCACCGCACCACCGAGGTCAACCCGGCGATGCCGCACAACGAGAAGACGCTCTACACCCAGCCGCTGCAGCGGTTCAGCTACGGCATGGGCCTGGGCTTCAAGCAGAACGTCGGCGGCCCGGACGGCTTGCTCTACCAGTTCAGCGCGGATGCGGACGCCGAGTTCCGCTTCACCCGCAACACCTGGTGGAGCGGCATGCTCAGCCAAAACCTGGTGAACAACTTCGACAAGTTCACCTACGACGCGCCCAGCGGCCTGCCGCGGGTGCGCACGGACCTGCGCCAGTACCTGACCACTTCCGACACCACCATGCCGCTGTTCCAGCTCAGCCATGCCGAGCAGTTGGACAAGGATCTGTACGGCATGGTCTACGGCGGCTATCTGGAGTCAATGTTCGCCGGGGTCGGGGCCGAGGTGCTGTTCCGGCCGACCGGCGAGCGCTGGTCGGTCGGCGCGGACCTGAACTACGTGCGTCAGCGCGAATTCGACCAGGGCTTCGACCTGCGCGACTACTCGGTGTTGACCGGCCACATCACCGGCTACACCGACTTGCCCTACGAAACCCTCGCCGCCATCAGCGTCGGCCGCTACCTGGCCGGCGACTGGGGCGTGACCTTCGACATCTCGCGGGAGTTCTCCAACGGCGTGCGCTTCGGCGGCTGGGCGACGATGACCACCGCCAGCGGGGCGGAGTACGGCGAGGGTAGCTTCGACAAGGGCATCTACCTGTCCATCCCGTTCGATGAAATGATGAGCATGTCGACCATGCGCCGCGCCAACCTCGTCTGGGCGCCCCTGACCCGCGACGGCGGCGCGCGGCTCAACCGCAGCTTCCAGCTGCACTCGATGACCGACAGCCGCGACGACGACATGTTCTACCGCAACTTCGAGAAGATCACCGAGTGACCTGAAACCCTGTGGGAGCTGGTGCCCGCAGAATCCATGTGCATCACAAAACCTGTAGGGGCTTGCCTGCAAGCGATGGGGCCGGCACTGCCGACATCTCTATTGCCTGATCCACCGCCATCGCCAGCAGGCTGGCTCCTACAAGGGATCTCAGTTGTCCGCGACATCCCAGCACACCACAGAACCGTGTGGGAGCTGGCTTGCCAGCGATGAGGCCGGCACTGCCGACATCTCTGTTGACTGACCCACCGCCATCGCTGGCAAGCCAGCTCCCACAGGTATCCCGGGTGACCGCAGAATCCATGTGCACCTCAAAACCCTGTGGGAGCTGCGGTGCGACGATTCGACTTGCCGGCGATGGCGCCCTTGCAGGCGCCGCAGGCAAACGCACTCTCCACACAAAAACAGCGCCCACAAAAAAGGGGACTTTCGTCCCCTTGCGGTGCCTGCTGCCTTGCCCTCAATAGATGTCCTTCGACAACAACGTGAACGGCGTCTTCACCAGAATCTTCACATCCAGCCACAACGACCAGTTGTTGATGTACTGAAGATCGATCTCCACGCGCTTCTGCATCTTGTCGAGGGTGTCGGTCTCGCCCCGGCAGCCGCTGATCTGCGCAAGGCCGGTGATGCCCGGTTTGATTCGGTGACGCGCCATGTACGCGAGAATCTTGCCCGAGTAGTAGTTGTTGTGCGCCACGGCATGCGGACGCGGACCCACCAGCGCCATGTGCCCTTGCAGCACGTTGAACAGCTGCGGCAGTTCGTCCAGCGAGGTGCGGCGGATGAAGCGGCCGACCGCCGTGATGCGCGAATCGTTGCGGCTGGCCTGCTTGACCTCACGGTCGTCGTGCACGCGCATCGAGCGGAATTTCCACACCTGGATCACCTTGCCGTTCCAGCCGTGACGGTCCTGCTTGAAGAACACCGGGCCCGGCGAGCTGAGCTTCACGGCCAGCGCGATCAGCAGCAGCACCGGGCTCAGCAGGAGGATGGCCACCAGCGCCACGGCTTTCTCCACCAGGCTTTTGCTCAGCGCCGCGGTCGGTCGGCTGGTCAGCGGGCTTTCGTTCAGGTAGATCGCCGGCAGGCCGTCCACGACTTTCACCGAATGGTTGAGCAGCGTCAGGCTGTTCAGGTCTGGCACCCACACCACGTCGACGTTGGCGTCCAGCAGATCGACGTACATGGCTTCGATCTTCGCCGCTTCGCTCAGGGGCAGGGTGATGTACAGGCGACGGATGCCATGGCGGCGGATCAGTTCCAGCAGTTCCTCCTGGGCGCCGACGACGCGCGGTGCGCCTGCCTCCAGCGCGGGAACGGTGCCGTTGCTCACCAGCCCCACCAGCGGCAGGTTTTCGCTCTGGTTCAGCTTCTTCGCCAGGCCCAGGGCCAGTTCGCCGGTGCCGACGATCAGGGTCTTGTGCTCGCTCTTGCGGGTGCGCTGGTAGTACTTGGAGAACGCGTGCAGCGGCGCGTACAACAGCGCCTGGCCGAGGAAGCCGTACACGGCCCAGTCCAGGATCACCGGCGGCGAAAACAGCTCATCGGCCTTGCACACGAACGCGATGAACGCCAGGGCGCCCATGGTCAT
The DNA here is from genome assembly GCF_019145435.1 of Pseudomonas ekonensis. Classification (NCBI taxonomy): domain Bacteria; kingdom Pseudomonadati; phylum Pseudomonadota; class Gammaproteobacteria; order Pseudomonadales; family Pseudomonadaceae; genus Pseudomonas; species Pseudomonas ekonensis. The sequence continues at coordinate 1,427,936 of NZ_JAHSTS010000001.1, forward strand.
GGACCAGCCCGCCAGCAGACGGCCGAGCCCGGTCAGGTAGTTGTCCCGCTTTCGGTACGCGCCGCTGAACGTGTAGGCCGGCACCGAGGCCAGCACCGCCAGCATGGTGCACATCCGGTAATAGAACTCGACCTTGCCGGTGTGCTGCTCGGCCAATATGAACAGCAGTGAAACAATAAAGCACTGCGCCAATGCCCATTGACCCCAGAAGGTAAGTCCCTTGAGGCCGGTGTTTCTGTTGATACGAAGAGAAAGATCCATACGATATCCCCAAAAGACGTCCATTCAGGTTTCGACAGTTGAAAACCGAGTTGTTAAATAGACTTGTTGTTTTTGTTGGAGCCAGTGTCCTGAGGTAACAGCGTCGATATGCCGAACTGTCGTCATTGAATAGACTAAGTTATTGCCGGGGATGGTGTCTGACGAGTTCTAACAAGATGGCAAAGTGCCAACTATTGAGTGGCAATAAGTGTCGGACGTTAGAAAAGGTCAAAAGCGGAGGGGTGAATAAATGATGTTGTGTTTGATACTGTAGGAGGCGTGGGAGGCGGGATCGTTTGGAAAAGGGAGGAGGTCAAACAGGAGTGCTTTTTTATTTTTGTTTTTGCACTGTTTCCGTTTGTTTTACATCTGCAAGGCCGTGGTTACGCGACGACTTCCTGAATCAGGCAGTAGCCTCGGTTGCGCACGGCACGAAACAGACGTTCACCGTTGCTGGCGCTCTTGAACTTGTCTTGCAGGCGGCTCAGGCACATCTCCAGTCCGCGGTAGTGCTCAGGCTCCCGGCCGATGCTGAGGATCAGTTCGTCACGGCTGACGACGCGCTCCTCATGGTGCAGCATCTTGCGCACCAGAGCCGTCTCAAGGCCGGTGAGGCTGATCTCCACTCCCTGCTTGACCAATACGCCATGATCGTCGTCCAGGTGCCAGGCCTCGGTGCCGCCGGCGTCGACGTCGATCGTTCGGGCAATGCCGCCGGTGTCCGCCGTCGCGGCCGGATGACTGTGGAACGGGTTGGCCGATTGGGCCGCCAGCCACTCGGATTCGAGGGTGGCCAATATCTTTTGCGTGTCATGTTCGATACTGCGCGCGACATTCTTCCTTGTGACGCTCGGGTAGGTGAACTCCATCAGCATGGGGGCGGAAGAGGGCGACGCAACACCTTCGATGAACATTTGTGCCTGGGACGTGCCGAACGAGTTGAACCGCTCACTGGACAGGATCGATTCAAGTTCACGTTGCGACGAAGTGCTGTGAGTCACGACGACAAAATATTTTCGGTGGAGGGTGGTACTGGTTTCCATGTCTCTCTCCTAAAACTGCACGCCAAAATTTGGCTAAAAGATATTCGGCAGGCGAGTAATGACCACCTTGGCAATAACCATAAGGCAGGGTCTGGGCTCGAAAGTGGCCCTCGAATAGACTTCACTCGATCTGCTGCGTGAAACAGGGCGTTATTGTTATGGTTCGGTGTTGCCACCGCGCTCATGCAATCGACAACTTATTATTGAATTTGAAACATGAATGAAACGACGAGATCCAGGATCTTTATATGGTTGCATCAGACGCTCCTTCGTATGCATGCAAAAAAACGGCTTATCCTTGGTTCAGGCGGTTGAGATCAACCCCCTCATCAGACGGTATCCGTATCCACGGATACTCTGAATGGCGTTTGTACCATACATGTCTTTGATTTTTCCACGTAGACGGCTGATCGACTTCTCCAGCGCCCGGGGGTCGTAGAAATTGGTGTTGAGCCCCATGATGTTGGCGATTTCATCATGGCTGAGTATGTGATTGCCGGTCTGCGCAAACGCTTCCAGGATCTTCATTTCAGCGAAGGAGATGTCCAGCTTCTTGCTGGTGTCGGACAGGCAGATGCGTGTGGGATCCAGCACCAGGTCGATATCCCGTTGCCATTCTTCGCTGTTGAAGAACTCGGCAAGCAGTTCTGCGCTTTCGTCGGCGAGGGTATTGAGCTTGATGCAGAAGTCGGCGCCGGCCAGATAGTACTTGATCTTGTTGAAGGCGCCGCGGCCGGTGAGCACGGCGCAAATGATCGGCTTGAGATTGTCGCTGCGCAGCGCTTCCACCAGCGCCAGGCTTTCTTCGAGCGCCTGGGGGCTGTCGATCACGATGAAGATGGCCCGGTACGAACCGCAATGTTCATGCTGCTTAAATGAGCGGCCGTACGAGTTGGCCTCGATCTCCATGTCGGCCCGCACATGCCTGGCGACCAGCGCACTGAAATGTTCAGCCACGCCACGGGTGCGGGCCAGGGTGAGGACACCTGGCTCGTCGTTTGTCCGGCGTTGGCTTCTAGTGGTCGCCAAGTTCCCTGTAAGCATCATGCATTGACTCGAAAAAGTGCTGACATCGGGATGTTAAAGCACAGTTTCTCATCTGTGACTGACAATTGGTAACATTTGCGCGGATTTTAGACGTGGCTCCCGAGTTTTCTAACAATAACTAAGCTTTTCAAGCTTTTAGTTGATTTTCTCGGAGGGGTGAACTAGTGGAAGAGGGGGCGTTAGATGATGGCGATGTGGAATTGTGCCATCATTTTGTATCTGTGGCGATTTGTTTTTTATGCCCTTTTGCCACTATCTGCCTGTGCATCGATCATTGTTCAAGTGAATGGATAATGTGAGGCGGGTCACATTTTATTGGGCCAAAGCCGATTTTTCTACCCGGGGCCTAAATTTATTTCGATGAATTCGTATCCGGACGATTAATAACATGGCTTGAGTGCGTCTTTTGATAAGGCCTATTCTCCGTCGCCGAGTAGAACAGTCGGGTATGGATACACGAACTGTTTAACATCATAGACGCAATTTCTGAATGCAATCGACGAAGTGCTCTTCAAGAGCGGTCTGACGGAGGATTAATGGATTTCTGGACCTTATTCCAGGTGTTGATACTAGGGGCGGTGGAAGGACTGACCGAGTTCTTGCCCATTTCCAGCACAGGCCACCAGATCATTGTCGCGGATCTGCTGGAGTTCGGCGGCGAACGCGCCATGGCGTTCAACATCATCATTCAACTGGGTGCGATCCTGGCCGTGGTCTGGGCGTTCCGGCCCAAGATCTTCGAAGTCGTCAAAGGCCTGCCGACCCAGCGCAATGCCCAGCGTTTCACCGCGAACCTGCTGATCGCCTTTTTGCCGGCCGTGGCGCTGGGCGTGCTGTTTGCTGACCAAATCCATCATTACTTGTTTAACCCGATCACCGTCGCCGTCGCGTTGGTGGCGGGCGGGGTGGTGATGCTGTGGGCAGAACGGCGGGAACACGTGGTGAGCGTCGATCATGTCGACGATATGCGTTGGTCTGACGCGTTGAAGGTGGGTTTCGTACAGTGCCTGGCGATGATTCCGGGCACTTCCCGCTCCGGGTCGACCATCATCGGTGGCTTGCTGTTCGGCCTGTCGCGCAAGGCCGCCACCGAGTTCTCGTTCTTTCTGGCGATGCCCACCATGGTCGGTGCGGCGGTGTACTCGGGCTACAAGTACCGCGAACTGTTCCAGGCCGGCGACCTGCCGGTGTTCGCCCTGGGTTTCGTGATTGCCTTCATCTTCGCGATGATCGCCGTGCGCGGGCTGTTGAAGTTCATTGCGAACCACAGCTACGCGGCGTTCGCCTGGTATCGGATCGCCTTCGGTCTGCTGATCCTGGCGACCTGGCTGTTCGGCTGGGTGAACTGGACCGCTGCGGCGGCCTGACACCTATTCGGCCAAGTGGAGCGATCCGCCTGGCCAAACAGTTTTCAACGTCCTTCGAGCAGCCCGGCGGCTTGGTCCAGCAGCGCCAGCGGATCCTTGGCCTTGTGGATGTCCACCGACAGCAACTGACGAAACTTGCGCGCCCCCGGAAACCCGGTGCCCAGCCCCAGCACGTGGCGGGTGATGTGGTGCATCGCACCGCCGGCCAGCAGATGCTCGGCGATGTAAGGCCGCAGCTGCGCCAGTGCTTCGGCGCGGCTGATCACCGGCGTCTGGCTGCCGAATAGTTGTTGATCCACCTCGGCCAGCAGGTAAGGGTTGTGGTACGCCTCGCGGCCCAGCATCACGCCGTCGAAGGTCTGCAGATGCTCGTGGCAGGCCTCCATCGTCTTGATCCCGCCGTTGAGGATGATCTCCAGCTCCGGAAAATCCGCCTTCAGCCGCGCCGCCACGTCATAGCGCAGCGGGGGAATGTCACGGTTCTCCTTCGGCGACAGCCCTTCCAGAATCGCAATCCGCGCATGCACCGTGAAACTGGTGCAGCCGGCGTCACGCACCGTGCCGACGAACTCGCACAGCTCTTCATAACTGTCCCGCCCGTTGATCCCGATCCGGTGCTTCACCGTCACCGGAATCGACACCGCATCACGCATCGCCTTCACGCAATCGGCCACCAACTGCGGATGCCCCATCAGGCACGCGCCGATCATGTTGTTCTGCACCCGGTCGCTCGGGCAGCCGACGTTCAGGTTCACCTCGTCATACCCATGCGCCTGCGCCATGCGCGCGCACGCCGCCAGATCCAGCGGCACACTGCCGCCCAACTGCAACGCCAACGGATGCTCCGCCTCGTTGTGCCGCAGGAAACGCTCGTGATCGCCGTTGAGCAACGCACCGGTGGTGACCATTTCGGTGTAGAGCAGAGCATTCTTCGACAGCAGGCGTAGGAAGAACCGGCAGTGACGGTCGGTCCAGTCCATCATCGGCGCGACGGAAAAACGACGGGAGAGCGGAGCGGGTGCGGCGGTAATCGGGGACATGGGCGGTTCTGGAGTGGGTGGGGCTGGGAGGTGGGGGAGTTTATCAGGAATGGGGGAGCTTGGTTTGGAGGGGGGCACTCAGGGGGTATTTGATGCTCTGGAGGCTGTTGGATGCCTCAAGCAGCAGCCATTGAAACAGATTTCCATTTTTTTGCTCTTCGTTTTTTTGATCCTATGTTGGTTTCATCCAGTGTGAAATTTATTATAAAAGCGGTAAGTATGTTTTTGGGAAAAACACCTACCGCTATCGTATACTAATATTTATTATTCAGCTGCTCTCTCGCAATTTCTTCGATGACGGTCTTCGAAAGACGCATTCCGTTAAACGAGCTAAAGAGGTCGCCAACTATGTCAGGAATTAGTGATGGTATTGATGAGGGCGCAAGGTCAAGCGGGATGTTTGTGTGGCTAATTATTTCGTCGTCGCCACATATTCTTCCGGGAGAGATGTAGCGTGCTGGATTGTATGCGCTTAGTTGTCGTCCTGCTAGCCCACTCCAACGAAATGCAAATTCAAGAGTTGTATCGGTAGCTGGAAACTCCATAGAGTTGGCGAAAGAAATTGCCACGGATATAGCTTCCGCTACTCCGTTAATTACAAGGTCTATTGAGAAGAGTTCGTTGGGGTTGTTACCGTTTTTGATGGCGATTGCGTCATCCAGTAAAATACGAGCGTGATAGAAACTGCCTGGGGGCTCTACTCTCCAGAAATCTAAATGGGGAAGGATAAATGAGCCGATATAATCCTCAATCAGCACCTCCCATCCTCCAGAGCGAGTTCTTGGTCTATCACTAGGCTTTGAAAAACCACGTGTATCCATCCATAAAGGCCATCCAGAGTGATGAGGGTTGGCGTACATAAATGATGATAGAAAATCATCATCGGCTCTAATCCCTTGGCGTACCTCCGCGCTGTTGATTATGAATGCGTACTCAACCCGTCCTATACCCAGATCTTTTGCATCGTCAGACTTTGGAATCTCTATAAATCTTTGACGGCATTGGTTTAGGAATGCATCAACTGCTGTTATTTGTGATTCTACTGGTTCGCCGCTTAATTGCTTGAGCAAGCTGGGGATGTCTATTCCTGTAAGGTGCCGTCTTACAAAATTTCCGATATCTGCTTCTCTGTTGTCAAAGCATACGTTCATAATCTGCGGCCAATCACTGAACAGTGCTGCAGCAGTGCTTGGCGTGTTGTTGGCACCTAAGGTTCTAACGTAGACCGTGTCCTTTTTTACTAACTCTTTTGGCGGGGTGCTTTGGTCTAGAATTCCAACTTTAGCAGCTACGGGAGTGCGAGTTCCGGGCGGAATTACTATGAATGGAAAGCGTACTCCCTGGAATTTTCCAAATTTGACTGATATTTCAAAGGTCTCTGAGGAGTGTCGAGTTATTAGGGCTTGGATCGTATCTTGGTGAAAATGGTTGTCTAAGTTTTTTGGTGCGTCAGAGGTTAGCGGGACGCCTTCGTCAGAGATTCCAATTCCCAAGTGTCCACCGTTAAAGTTTCGAAGAGCAATTGCAGCTTTAACAATCTTTGCTTTCCCCTCTGGGGTAGAGGGGTCGATCCAAGATTTTAGTTCGATGTTTAAGCTCTCGCGGGGTGCTAGTAAAAACTCATCTAAATCCATTTTTTTATCCTTTAAGTGTTGCTTGATCTATTTGTGCTCTTTCCGATGGAAAAGATAATAGTACGAAAAGGAAGGTGGATCTATTTTCTAGATTTGTGCGACGAAAAGGATAAATTGTCCTGCCTGGATCAGTTTTGCCTATATGGCAGGACGGAGATTTCAACGTCGCTCGTCAGGCTTGTTTAAAGAACCATCGAGCCGTAATCCCACCCCTACACCACCTTGCACCACCCCCTACACCTAAGCCAGAATCCGCCGACTTGTGCGTCTAGATCACGGGTTTTATCGTTCCAGGGTCGCTGAAAACCAGTGATCGGGTTTGGTAGCCCGTTTCGTTTCTAGATGTGCAGTGTCCCCATGTGCAGCCGCTTTTTCAGGGCTTCGATTTCATGGTGGTCATGCGTGGGGCCCATCCGTGGGCGCCGGGTTCTAGTGCGACCGGTCTACCAACCCGCGTATGGCCGCCACCCTCGTTTGGTAGCGAGGTTGATGGCTTCCCTAATGTTCGCGCTAGAGGTTCCATCCATGATCAAACCAACACCCAACCCACCCCTCACCGACCCCGCATCCCCCTACGAATCCATCGATTCCAGAAAACTCAACGAAGCCGCCGAACGCGCCCTCGACCATTACCTCAACCCCGCCGCGCAGATCATGGGCGCCCCCCATGAATCGGAACCCATGTACCTGGCCAACCCGGTGTACGACACCGAATCCCTCCTGGCCAACGCCAGTGAGAACCTCGGTTCGGCGTCGGAGATGCTCAATAACTTCGCCGCCGTGCTGGGCGCCGGGCAGCGGCGGATGGCGTTGGGCATTGCGCAGTTGGTGATGTTGAGCGAGGTGGCGGTGAATCAGGCGCTGGATAACGTCGAGCCGAAGACGTAATTCAGGGCCACCTGTCGCCGATAGGGCAGGACAGGGCGGCAATGCTGAACCCCGGCTGTCGAGCCGTGAAGTTTCATGTTGCCGCCCGCCGCAGGCGCCTAGGATGGGAGCGACAAGACCGCATCCCAACGGAGCCCAGCCATGCATGCCCGACTTATTCACGCGCTGTTGATCGTCGCCGCCGTTTCAGCCCTGAGCGCCTGTTCGGGCGGCGGCATGACCACCACCACGTGCTTCTCCGCCGACTGCCAGTCGCTGGACGGCCGTAACGCCAACACCCTGAAGTTCGGCGGGAGCAGCATCGGCAACAACTTCAACCAGTACAGCTCGGGCCTGCTGCACGACGATTGAGGTCACGGCGCCGTGGGCGCCGCGATCCATTCGCCCAGCACTTTCTGGTATTTGCCGGTCACCTTGCTCAGGTGCAGCCACTGGTCGACGTAGAGTTTCCAGCTGATGTCGTCGCGGGGCAGCAGGTAGGCCTTTTCGCCGTACTGCATGTACTTGTCCGGGTTGACGGCGCACAGGCCCGGTTTGAGTTTTTGCTGGTAACGCGCTTCGGACGCGTCGGTGATCATCACGTCGGCCTTGTTGTCGAGCAGTTGCTGGAAGATCGTCACGTTGTCGTGCAGCGCCAGTTGCGCCTTGGGCAGGAAGGCGTGGACGAAGGCTTCGTTGGTGCCGCCGGCGGGTTCCACCAGGCGCACGCCGGGCTGGTTGATCTGTTCGACGGTCTGGTACTTGGCCTGGTCGGCGCAGCGCACCAGCGGGATCTTGCCGTCGACGTCGAGGGTGTTGCTGAAGAAGGCCTTTTTCTGCCGCTCCAACGTCACCGAGATGCCGCCCATGGCGATGTCGCATTTGCCCGCCAGCACGTCCGGCATCAGGGTTTTCCAGGTGGTCGGCACCCATTCGGCCTTGACCCCGAGGCTGTCGGCGAGGGTGCGGGCCATGGCGATGTCGATGCCTTCGTAGTCGCCGTCTTCGCGTTTGAAGGTGTAGGGCTTGTAGTCGCCGGTGGTGCAGACGCGCAGCCGGCCCTGTTGCTGGACGCTGTCCAGGTGCGAAGGGGTGGGCTCTGCCTGGGCGACGCCGGCCAGGGTCAGCAGGCCGCAGAAGATCATCCGTGTGGTTGGGGTGGTCATGGGCGAGGGGCTTCTGTGGGGAGTGGAGGTGGACGCAGTGTAGTGCGAGGGTGGGCCAGAATGGGCAGGCATCCATGAAAAAGGGCGATCTTGCGGATCGCCCTTTGGTTTTGCGGCCGGTGGATTACGTCGGGTTGTTCGAGGTCATCTGTTGGACGACGTAGGCCTGGAAATCCTGCTCGGACAACTGCGGCGCCAGTTGCGTGTCCGGGAAGTTGTGCCAGTTGGAGCCTTCCTTGCGGGCGAACGTGCGGTGCCATTTGAGGATGTTCGTGCCTTCGCGCACGGAGCGCGAGGACGAGTTCTCGGAGTTGTCGCGGTTCTTGATCTGGAGGATTTTCCAGTCGCCGGAGCCGTCGTCCGCGCGCTTGATGAAGTCGGCCTTTTTGGTGGTGTAGCCGGAGCACTGCACCCAGCCGGTGGGTTCGGCCTTGCTGGCGATGTAGTCTTCGAGCAGGTCGCCGGTGAGGTTTTCGGCGGCCATGGCGATGGCATGGGCGGTCTGCATCTTCTGCAGCTCTTCGGGCGCGAAGTTGCCGTGCGCGCCCATGATCACCGGGATGATCGGGTCTTGGACGGTTCTGGGCAGTTTCAGCTGTTTGGCGGCGCGGCCGTCGGAGAACTTCTGCGCCAGCCGGCCGATGTAGGCGTTGCTGCCCAGCGGCGCCGCTTTGGTGGCCTTGGGGGCGAACTCGGGGTTGGCGCTGAGGAACTCGACGACCGTGGCGAACGGGTCGACCAGGTCCGGGTTGACGTCTTCCATGGCCGCACGGGCGGCGGCTTGGGCATTGGCTGGGAACGGCATGCGGTGTCCATACATCGTGGAGGGTGCGGCGTTGATATCACTTTGATGTTGTTTTGTACAACACCTGGATCCAATCACTGTCCCTCTATTGCGGGGCTCAGCGTCCCCAGCCACGCCACCAGACCCACGATCACCAACGCAATCCCCAACTCCACCGCCACGCTGCGGCGCAGTGCGTTCGCCGCCACCCGGTGCTGTCCGTCGCGCAGCGACCGCTCCAGCAACGGCCCGAGGTGGAAGCGGTTCAGCACCGCCAGCACCAGCATCCCGGCAAACAGGAACACCTTGACCGCCAGCAGGATGCCGTAGGCGCCGAGCAGGATATCGCCCAGCGTCGGGCCGACGATGAACAGGTAGTTCGCCACGCCGGTGACCGTGAGCGTCGCCACAATCACCGCGCCTACCCATTCGAAGCGTTTGACGGCAAAGGCTAGAAGCCGAAGCCGCGCTTCGTCGAACCGGGCATCGGTGCGCGCCATCAGCACCAAAGCGAGCAGGGCGCCCAGCCATGCGCCGGCGGCGAGCAGGTGCAGGATGTCGCTGAGCAAGTGCCAGACGCGGCGCGACCCTTCGTCCATCGCGCCGTGCCCGCTCCAGGCCAGCGAGGCGAGGGCGACGGCGCCGGCCAGCGAGGCGATCCACAGGCTCAGGCCGGGCCTGCGCGAATGGATCGTCAGCGCCAGGCCCACCAGCGCCAACGCGCCGACCCGCACCGCCCACGCCATCCCCACATCGGTTTCGCGCAGCATCATTTGCAGGTGCGGCCACAGGGCGGCGAGGTCGGTCTCGCCGCTCATGCTGCGGGTCACCATCACCAGGCCGGCCACCGACAACAGAACGCCCGATGCGGCCAAAAAAGCCAGCATCGGGCGCAGCGCCAGCACTGCGCCGGAGCGCCGCTGTTCGCCGCGAAGGCTGTACACGCCGAACGACGCCACGCCGAACACCAGCAGCAGATCCCCATACAACGCCAGGCGCAGCAGGCCGTTGATCAGCGCATCCATCGGTCACTTCACCTTGAACGTGACGTTGCCGGTGATCGGGTGGGTGTCCGACGACACGGCGCGCCACTGCACCTGATAGGTGCCGGCGGGCAGCGGTGCCAGCGGGGTGACCAGCATGGTCTTGGGGTCGCTGCCGGCGCTGATCCGGGCCTTCATCGGCATGGGCGAGTGGGCCATGCCGGGCATTTCGGTCATCACCAGTTTGGCGCCGGAGAACTGGGTCGTCAGCGGCTCGGAGAAGCGCAGTTCGATCTTCTCGGGGGCGGCGCCGTCCGCGCCTTCGGCGGGGGTGGACGACAGCAGTTTCGGGTGGGCCAGGACCTGGGCGCTCAGCAGCAGTCCGGTGGCGAGTACGACGGCGGTTTTGATGGTGCGCATGCAAGGCCTCTTTCCGCTCGGGGCGGTGTTTTTTGGGATGGGTGAAGGGGTCAGAACCACAGCCGCACGCCGAGCACCAGGCGCGTTTCGCTGCGGTCTTCGCCTTCCTCCCGTGCGAAATCGGCGGTGTTGCCGTAGGTGCGGTTCCAGGTGACGCCGATGTACGGCGCGAATTCGCGGCGGATCTCATAGCGCAGGCGCAGACCGGCCTCGGTGTTGGCGAGCCCGGCGCCGAGGCCGCGCTGCGGGTCGTTCTGCCCGTAGACGTTGAGTTCGGCGGTCGGCTGCAGGATCAGGCGGTTGGTCAGCAGAATGTCGTAGTCGCCCTCCAGCCGGATGGCGCTCTGGCCGCCCTCGCCGAGGAACGCCGTGGCTTCGGCCTCGAAGTTGTACAGCGCCATGCCTTGCAGGCCGAACGCGGCCCAGGTCTGCGGGGCGCCGGGCTTGAAGTCCTGGCGCACGCCGCTGACCACGTCCCACCACGGCGAGATCGCATGGCCCCAGAGGGCCTGGAGTTCGGCGTCTTCGGTGCGGCCGTTGCTGCGTTCGCCCTCGGAGCGCAGCCACAGGCGATCGGTGTCGCCGCCGATCCAGCCGGACACGTCCCAGGCCAGTACGCTGGCGTCGTCGGCGTCCTGCCATTCGAGCTTGTCGGCGAGGAAGTAGGTGTGGACGGCACTGTTATGCACCTTGTGCCCGCCGGGGCTGTTGAACACGGCGGCGCGGTCGGCGTCGGTCAGGGCCGGGATCGGCGTGCGGCTTTCGGTCGGCGCGGCGGGCTGCATGCCGCCGTCGTCCATCGTCTGCAGGGTGGAAGCGTCCATGCCGGGCATCTGGCTGTGGTCCATGCCGGCCATGTCGCTGGCAGCCATGGCCGTGGACAGGGTGCCGGTGAGCAAAACGGGTAACGCTGCGAATCGGATCATGGTCGGCCCCTCATTCTTCCACGCGGACTTCACGAAACATGCCCATTTCCATGTGGTACAGGAGATGGCAGTGGTAGGCCCAGCGGCCGAGCGCGTCGGCGGTCACCCGGTAGCTGCGGCGGGTGCCGGGGGGCATGTCGATGGTGTGCTTGCGCACCTGGAAGTCGCCGTTCCCGTCCTCCAGGTCGCTCCACAAGCCGTGCAGGTGGATGGGGTGGGTCATCATGGTGTCGTTGACCAGCACCAGGCGGATGCGCTCGCCGTACTTCAGGCGCAGGGGCTCGGCGTCGGAGAATTTCACGCCGTTGAACGACCAGACGAACTTCTCCATGTGCCCGGTCAGGTGCAGTTCGATAGTGCGGCCGGGGTCGCGGCCGTCGGGGTCCTCGAAGGCGCTGCGCAGGTCGGCGTAGGTCAGCACCTTGCGCCCGTTGTTGCGCAGGCCCAGGCCCGGGTCGTCGAGTTTCGGGGCGGTGGTCATGGCTTGCATGTCCACCAGCGGGTTGTCCTTTTCGCTGGCGGGGTGCGCCTGCATCGGGCCCATGCCCATGGCCGAATGATCCATGCCGGCCATGTCGTCCATGCTCATGCTGCCGTGGTCCATGCCGCCCATGCCCATGTCGTCCATGGTCACCAGCGGCCGCGGATCCAGCGCCGGCACCGCCGCCGTCAGGCCGGCGTGGGTGGCGAGGGTGCCGCGGGCGTAGCCGGTGCGGTCCATGGCTTGGGCGAACAGGGTGTAGGCCTCGGCGACGGGCTCGACGATGACGTCGTAGGTTTCCGCCACGGCGATGCGCAGCTCATCCACCGTGACCGGTTTGACGTGCAGCCCGTCGGCGGCGACCACGGTCATCTTCAGCCCCGGGATGCGCACGTCGAAGTAGGTCATGGCCGAGCCGTTGATCAGGCGCAGGCGCAGCTTCTCGCCGGGGCGGAACAGGCCGGTCCAGTTGACGTCGGGCGCCTGGCCGTTCATCAGGAAGGTGTAGGTGGCGCCGCTGACGTCGGCGATGTCGGTGGGGTTCATGTTCATCTGCGCCCACATCGTGCGGTCGGCGACGGTGGCGCCCCAGCCCTTGTCGCTGACGTCGTGGATGAAGTCGGCGACGGTGCGCTTGTGGAAGTTGTAGTAGTCGGACTGCTTCTTCAGGGTCTTCATCAGGCTGTCCGGGTCTTCGTCGGTCCAGTCGCTGAGCATCACCACGAAGTCGCGGTCGTAGCGGAACGGCTCCGGTTCCTTGGCGTCGATGATCAGCGGGCCGTAGACGCCGGACTGTTCCTGGAACCCGGAATGGCTGTGGTACCAGTAGGTGCCGTTCTGCCGCACCTTGAACCGGTAGACGTACACGCCGCCGGGCTCGATGCCGTGAAAGCTCAGCCCCGGCACGCCGTCCATGTCGGCCGGCAGCAGGATGCCGTGCCAGTGGATCGAGGTGCTGTCCTTGAGCCGGTTGCGCACGCGCAGCGTCACGGTGTCGCCTTCGCGCCAGCGCAGCAGCGGGCCGGGCAGGCCGCCGTTGATGGTCATGGCGGTGCGGGGAGAACCGGTGAAATTGACCGGGGTCTCGCCGATGAACAAATCGAATTCGCTGCCGCTCAAGGCGTTGGGCAGGCCCGCGTCGCCCAGCGCCCAGACCGGCGTGCGCCACAGCCCGAGGCCGCCGAGCAGCCCGCCGGCGGCCAGTCCCTTTACGAAAGTGCGTCTGGAGGTGTTGGAATGCATGCCCTGAATATCCCCGTCGAGCCGTCTGGTCCGGCAATGACGGGGAGGCTAGCGGCCGGCAGCTTTCAGTTGGCTGAGGGGCGGATTACAGTTTTGACAGGTTGTCATGACCACGGCATTGGCGGTTTTGCGGATTGCCTCTAGGCTTGCGCTTGTGTCGGTTGCCCGATGTTCTGCGGGCAGTCTCCGTTGCCTCTTGAAGAAGGAGCCAAGGATGGTCGATCCCTACATCGAGTTGGGCCTTGCGGCAATCCAGTACACCCGGAGCCAGGGAATACTGGCGTCCAACCGCGAGCATGACCGGCGGCTCAACCATGATCTGGATGCGGCGGTGACCGCAGCCTCCATGGAGTATCTGCGGTTGCACAGTGAGGAGGGGGACCGCGTGATCGAAGAGTACCGGCGCAACAACAACCGGGGGCCGACGGAAGTCTCATGGCAAAACGAGATGAAGCTGAAGGCCCGGGCCGCCGTTTCCCTGGGGGCCGGCAACTGTGAGTCCCAGAGCGCAGTCGCTTTCGGCTACCTTGCAGCCTTGCCGAATCACCCGAAGCTGGAAATGATGAGCGTGGACGGCAGGGCGTTGCCTGACCCGTTCGTTGTCAGGGACTGGCCGGTGTTGAACCAGGCCACAGACCGCTATGAGCTTGAGCAGCAGATCCATACCCCCACAGGCTATGTGCCGTACGAAGGGCCGGATCATGTCTTCGTGGTCATCAACCGGGTGGCGGGGCAAATCACCAACCCGGACACGTGGAACCACAATGCGGTTGTCTGCGATCCTTGGGCCAAGCGCTGTTACCGAGCGAACCGCCTGCAACTGGAAATGCAGTTGATCGGGCGGGTGACGGGCGGCATCACCCGCTTCACCCAAATGCACGAGCTGGCGGCCGGGGCTGCGTGGTAGAGGTTCGCCGGGCCGCCGCAGGTGCTTACAGTCCGAGCCCTTCCTGAACCACCAGCAGCAGGTTGTTCTCCGTCAGGGCGATGGCGTCCAACTGCTGTCCGGTTTCGAGGGTCTGCAGCCACCAATGGCTTTCGCCGTGTTCATCGACGGTGCGCAGCAACGAGGTCTCCTTGCCCGGCAGGTTGATCTGCACGCGGCCGGCGCCGTCTTCGGTGAACCGCGCGATCGGGTCGAACGTCAGGCTGTGCTGGTTGGCTTCGATCACCAGTTGGTCGATGGCGTAGTCGTGGGTTTCGCCGTCGGGCGAACTTTCGCAGACGTGGGTGGGGTTGCGCCGGACCTTCAGGCCGACTTCAGCCACCGGTTGCAGCCAGCCTTCGATGCGGTGGTAAAGGGCGTAGACTTGCGCGGGCCAGCAGTCGATCTCGAGTTCGGCGCAGGTGATTTCGTCTGCATGGGTGTGCCGGGTCTGTTTGAGTTTCGCGGCCAGTTCGTCTGCTTTACTCATGTCGGTTCCCTGTGGTGATGTCAGCTCGATCGTAGTCCTTTCAAAGTAATGCACGTTTTGCCCTGCGTCATGCGCTTGCAACACAAGCGTGACCCAATCGTCTCCTGGCCCGAACCGGGTCAGCTCACCAAAACCACGGACGCAGACGTCCCAAGGAGCGGGAACATGAAAAAGCTTTTTACAATTGTGGCGCTGATCGCGCTGACGGCCGGCGGCATGCAGACGGCTGCGGCGCGTCAGAGCCATGCCAGCAAGCAGGCGGCCACGGAGTCGGTGGCGGGGGTGTTCGACTACTACCTGCTGACGCTGTCGTGGTCGCCGACCTTCTGTCTGACCCACAAGGATGACGTGCAGTGTTCCGGCAAGGGCTACGGCTTCGTCCTGCATGGCTTGTGGCCGCAGTACGCCGGGGGCGGCTGGCCGGAGTCCTGCCCGCCGGTGACGACGCTGTCGGCGGCGGAAACCGCCAAGGGCCTGACCCTGTTCCCGACGCCCAAGCTGCTCAACCACGAATGGGCCAAGCACGGCACCTGCAGCGGCCTCGGCGCGATGGGTTACCTGGATGCGGCGGACAAGGCCGTGGCCGCCGTGAAAATTCCTGAAGAGCTGCAGCCGTTCAGCAAGTCGTACTATTTCGAGGCGCAGGAGATCGCAGACCTGTTCCGCAAGAGCAACCCGGGCATCCCGTCGAACGGCATCGCCGTGATCTGCAGCGGCCCTGAACTGTCGGAAGTGCGCGTGTGCATGGGCAAGGACCTGCAGTTCGGCGCCTGCGGCAAGGGCGTGAAGACCCAGTGCCGTTCCGGTGACATCCGCGTGCCGCCGTCCCGCTGATCCAGGGCGCCAGACAGACCGCATCGCCCGCAGGCTGGCTCCCGCAACAGATTGCGCAATCACCGCAGTTCCCGTGGGAGCGGGCTTGCCCGCGATGACGTCAGCCCATCCAGCACCGATGCGTCAGACATTCCACCACCGCAGGCAGGTCGGTTCCTACAGTTCTCTTCGCTCCACAGCCCAAGAAAAATAAATTGACGCGCAACGGTTATCCAAAACCGTTATGTGCCGATATCCATCGGGCCGGGATTGTGCCGGTAGCACCCGGTTGCCCCTTACAATCGGGTGGACTACGCTCACGGAAACCAAGGGTTTCGGGCCCGCGCCCTTGCAGTACCTGCCCAGGACACGTTTTTGCCAATCCCAATCCACGACCCGCACCAGCCGCCCGGCGGCACGTTGAAACGCCTGCCGCTGCGCAAAGCGGCGGCGCTGTTCATCGTCGCGGTGTGCCTGTGCCTGTTCGGTCTGCTGTACCTGCAACTGGAGCAGTCGCGGCGCCAGGACCTGGCGATTGCGCAGATGGCTTCGGCCAACCTGACACGGGCGATGGCCCAGCAGGCCGAAGACACCTTCCAGGCGGCGGACCTGGTGCTCACCAGCCTGGTGGACTGGATCCAGGATGACGGCTACGGCGCAGCCCAGCGGCCGAGGCTGCAAAGGACCCTCGCCCGGCGGGTGCAGCAACTGGAGCAGTTGCACGGCCTGTTCCTGTTCGACCGCCAGGGCCAGTGGGTCATCACCTCGTTTCCCGACTTGCCCCGGGGCAATGGCGTGGCGGACCGCGAGTACTTCAAGTTTCACCAGCAGAACGAGTCGACGGTGGCGCACATCGGCCCGGCGATCCGCAGCCGGGAGAACGGCGAATGGATCATCCCGATCTCCAAGCGGGTGAACGACCGGCTCGGCAACTTCCAGGGCGTGCTGCTGGCCGGGATCAAGATGTCGTACTTCGACAGCTTCTTCAAAAGCTTCAGCCTCGACGACAACGGCACCATGTTCCTCGGCCTGACCGACGGTACCTTGCTTGCCCGCCGGCCCTTCGACGATGCATTGATCGGCACGTCGCTGGCCCAGGGCGAAATCTATCAGCGGCTGCTGCCCAACGCGCCGGCGGGCACCGCGATGATCGATTCGGTGATCGACGGCGTGACGCGGCTGTATGGCTACCGGCAGTTGCAGTCCTTTCCGCTGGTGGTCGCGGCGTCGTCCTCCCGGGACACGATCCTGGAGGGCTGGCACGCCCGGGCCTTTCAGTCCAGCGTGATCGTGGCGCTGGTGATGCTCGGCGTCGGCCTGTTCGGCTGGGTATTCATCCATCAGGTGCGCGACGGCGAGCGGATCGAGAAGAACCTGCGCAAGGCCCAGCGCGCGCTGGAGCAGATCGCCACCCATGACAGCCTGACCGGGCTGGCCAACCGGCGCCTGTTCGAGCAATCGTTGGCGGTGGAGTTCGCCCGGGGGGCGCGACAGTCGAGCCCGGTGAGCCTGATCATGCTCGATATCGACTTCTTCAAGCGTTACAACGATGCCTATGGCCATGTGGCGGGCGATCACTGCCTGGCGCAGGTCGCCCAGGCGGTGAAGGGCTGCTGCCAGCGCAAGTCCGACCTGGCGGTGCGCTACGGCGGCGAAGAATTCGCGGTGCTGCTGCCGGACACCGACATCAACGGGGCGCTGGCGATTGCCGGGCAGATCCGCCGCAGCGTCATGGACCGGAACATTTCCCACAGCGGTTCGCCCACCGGCTACGTGACGGTGAGCCTGGGCTGCTATGCATTCATCCCCAATGGCCGGGACAGCATCGAAGCGTTCATCCAGCGCGCCGACGCAGCGCTGTACCAGGCCAAGAACGCCGGGCGCAACCGCGCGGCGGTGTTCTCCTACGACGGCGGCATCGGCGAGCTGATGCGCTCGGACCGCTGATCGCTTGCAGGGGCCGGCTCAGTCGCCGATGGCGTAGCCGGCCAGTCTCTTCTCAAGGTTCAGGCGCACCTGCGGCCATTCGTCGTCGATGATGCTGAAGCGCACCGAGTTGCGCTTGCGGCCGTCGGGCATGATCCGCTCATGGCGCACGATGCCTTCTTGCTGTGCGCCGAGGCGCAGGATGGCGTTGCGCGATTTCTGGTTGTTCTCATCGGTGGTGAACTGCACCCGCACGCAGCCGAGCACGTCGAAGGCGTGACGCAGCATCAGGTACTTGGCTTCGGTGTTGACGAAGGTCTTCTGCCAGCTCGCGGCGATCCAGCTGCTGCCGATCTCCAGCTTGCGGTTGAGCGGGTCGATCTTCCAGAAACGGGTCGAGCCGATCACCTGGCCGGTGGCCTTGAGCACGATCGCAAAGGGCATGACGGTGCCGGCGTCACGGCCGTCCAGGGCCTTCTTCAGGTAGCCGTCGACGGTGAGCGCCGAAGGCACCACGGTGACGGTCAGGTTCCACAGTTCGCCGTCGGCGGCGGCCTGGAGCAGGGCGTCGGCGTCGGCGTACTGGAGAGGGCGCAGGACGATGCCCCGGCCTTCCAGGGTGGTTTGCATGGCGGGCGGCTCTCGGCGGTTCGGGCGGGCGACCATTACGCCGCACCGGGCAGGCCTTATGCAAGCGCAGAGGTGGGTCGGAGCCGGAAGGAGCGCCCGGAGCGATTGGCGAAATCAATTGTCGATTCCCGGTCGGGACCCCGTATACATGTCGGCCATCGGCGGAATGATCCGCGGCCCCATGCATAAGGACCCAGCAATGACCGAGCCACGCCTGAGCGATTCGACACTGTATCTGCGGCGCCTGGGCTTCGAGGCGCCCCCGGCGCCGACCCTCGAGACCCTGCGCCAGCTGCAGTTGCGCCATACCGGCGCCTTTCCCTTCGAGAACCTGTCGACGATCGCCGGCCGACCGGTGCCGATCGACCTGGCGTCGGTGGAGCGCAAGGTCCTGCATGAAGGGCGCGGCGGCTACTGCTACGAACTCAACAACCTGTTCCTGGCTTTGCTGCTGGAGCTGGGGTTCGACGCCCGCGGCATCAGCGGCCGGGTGGTGATGAACCAGCCCGAGGGCAGCTGGACGGCGCGGACCCACCGCCTGAGCCTGGTGACCCTCGACGGCGTGCGCTACATCACGGACGTCGGCTTCGGCGGCATGGTGCCCACCGCGCCGCTGGCGCTCGACACCGAAGCGCAGCAGCGCACGCCCCACGAACCCTACCGCATCGAGGCGCAGGCCGACGGCTACATGCTGCAAGCTCATGTCGCCGGCGAGTGGCGGCCGATGTACCTGTTCGATCTGCAGCGTCAGGAAGACATCGATTACACCCTCGGCAACTGGTACGTCTCGACCCACCCCGAGTCGCCGTTCGCCCAGCGGCTCATGGTTGCGCGCACCGGGGACGGCTGGCGGCGCACGTTGAACAACGGCAGCTTCGCCATCCACCGCGTCGGTGCCCAGAGCGAGCGCCGCGAGGTGACGGACGTCGATGAACTGATCGGGCTGCTGGAAGGCGAGTTCGGGCTGAGGGTGCCCATGCACGAGCAACTGCGCCCGGCGCTCGAAAGGCTGATCCGGCCGTCGTGAGCCCTAGGGCTTGGCGTCCGGCTCCAGTACCCGGCGGATTTCGCCTGCGGCCGCCGCCAGCTTCTTCTCCAGGGCCTTGAGGTCGGCGGCGCTGATGCCCGGCTTCAGGCGCCCGCCGTCGCCGGCCTGGGCGGACGTGCCGCTGCCGTCGAGCAATGTGTGGCGCAGGGTGTTGTTGATCACCGTCTGGTAGCCGTAGCCCTCGCGCTCGGCCACTGCGCGGGCGGCGTCGATGACGGCGTCGTCGAGCATGATGGTGATGCGCGTCTTGCCTTTGGAGGCGGAGACGGATCCCCGTTTGGCGTTGCTGAAGTCGTATTCGTCTTTCATGGTTCAAGTCTCCCAAAAGTACTGGCGCCGCTCGCTCGGCGTAGCGGTGCGCGCAGAAATGATTCGAACGACATTCGGTTCCCGGTAGCTGTAGGCGACCGCCAGCAGCCGGTCCTTGCCGTCGAGGCCGAGGGTGATCCAGCGTGGTTCGTCATGGTCGTTATCCTCCAGCGTCAACACGCGTTCGTCGTAAAACACCGGTTCCGTCTCGGCAAGGCTGATGCCCTTGTGCTTGAGTTTGTTGGCGGCGTTCTTGGCTTTGTCGTATTGAATCTCGAATGAACTCATTATGCATACTTTATATGTATATAGAGGTGCGCGGCGCAACCGCCGGTCGCCATGAACACTTCAGCCTAGAGGGATAACGGAAGGGGCCCGGCTCGGATGTATTGCCGGATTTGTGGGGGATGAAAGCGCCGGGCCAGAAGGTCCGGTGGCTGCCGAACCACTTTGTGACCGACAAGTTGTATACAAGTCTATGGACATTTGTCCCGACTCTTGAATACAGTGTGCGCACAACAAAAACCAGGGAATCCCCCCACCATGAAAACGCCCCATGTCTCACACCCACGGCCCGAGGACGAAAATCTCGGGGTCGGCGCGAATATGGCTTACGGCCTGCAACATGTTTTGACCATGTATGGCGGTATCGTCGCGGTGCCTCTGATCATCGGCCAGGCGGCCGGGCTCTCGCCGGCGGACATCGGTTTGTTGATTGCCGCGTCGTTGTTTGCGGGGGGATTGGCCACGTTGCTGCAAACCCTGGGTCTGCCGTTCTTCGGCTGCCAGTTGCCGTTGGTGCAGGGCGTGTCGTTTTCCGGCGTCGCGACCATGGTGGCGATCGTCAGCAGCGGCGGGGAGGGCGGCTTTCAGTCGGTGCTCGGTGCGGTGATCGCGGCGTCGCTGATCGGCTTGCTGATCACGCCGGTGTTTTCACGCATCACCAAGTTCTTTCCGCCGCTGGTCACCGGCATCGTCATCACCACCATCGGCCTGACGCTGATGCCCGTGGCGGCGCGTTGGGCCATGGGCGGCAACAGCCATGCCGAGAACTTCGGCAGCATGGAGAACATCGGCCTGGCGGCGGTGACGCTGGTGCTGGTGCTGCTGTTGAGCAAGATCGGCAGCGCGACCATTTCGCGCCTGTCGATCCTGCTGGCGATGGTGATCGGCACGGTGCTGGCGGTGTTCCTCGGCATGGCGGATTTTTCCGGCGTCAGCCAAGGGCCGATGTTCGGCTTCCCGACGCCGTTCCATTTCGGCATGCCGACGTTCCATTTCGCCGCGATCCTGTCGATGTGCATCGTGGTCATGGTGACGCTGGTGGAGACCTCGGCGGACATTCTGGCGGTCGGCGAGATCATCGACACCAAGGTCGATTCCAAGCGCCTGGGCAACGGCCTGCGGGCGGACATGCTGTCGAGCGTGCTGGCGCCGATCTTCGGCTCCTTCACCCAGAGCGCGTTCGCCCAGAACGTCGGGCTGGTGGCGGTCACCGGCATCAAGAGCCGTTACGTGGTGGCCACCGGCGGCCTGTTCCTGGTGATCCTGGGGCTGCTGCCGTTCATGGGCCGGGTGATCGCGGCGGTGCCGACCTCGGTGCTCGGCGGCGCGGGCATCGTGCTGTTCGGCACCGTGGCGGCCAGCGGCATCCGCACTTTGTCCAAAGTCGATTACCGCAACAACGTCAACCTGATCATCGTCGCCACCTCGATCGGTTTCGGCATGATCCCGATCGCCGCGCCGAACTTCTACGATCACTTCCCGAGCTGGTTCGCGACCATTTTCCATTCCGGCATCAGTTCCTCGGCGATCATGGCGATCATGCTGAACCTGACCTTCAACCACTTCACGGTCGGCAACTCGGACCAGCAGTCGGTGTTCGCGGCGGCAGCCGAGCGGGTGCTGCGCTATCAGGACCTGGCGGCGCTGCGCGAAGGGGACTACTTCAGCGACGGCAAGCTGCATGACTGCGACGGCAACGAAGTGCCGGTGGTCGAAGCGGATCATGACCATGGGCACGGTGCCCCGAAGGCGCACAGCAAGAGCGGCGAGCACGTCTGACCGGCGCCTGAAACGAACAACGCCGCGCTGTCGACAGGACAGCGCGGCGTTTTGCTTGGCGGATCTTTTCCGTCGGCCACAAAAAAGCCCCTGAACCTTTCGATTCAGGGGCTTTGCTATTTGGCTCCACAACCTGGACTCGAACCAGGGACCCAGTGATTAACAGTCACTTGCTCTACCAACTGAGCTATTGCGGAATTGGTGCGTATCTTACTGATTTAATTGGACTAGTCAAGCATCCGCATGAAACTTTTTGGCCAGGGCGCATCAGCCGCCGAAGGTCAGGGTGCCCATCAGCAGCTTGGCGTACAGCGCGGTGGCCCCCAGTTGCACCAGCCACAGGGCCAGGCCGCCGAGAAACACCCCGGCCGCCACCTGCAGCACCAGGCTGCGCTCGCGTTTGCCGGACGTACGGGGAGGATAGTAGTCGAGCTCGTCGCGGTCGGCGCGCAGGTCGTCGTTTTTCATGTCGGTTCTCGCTGGGGATTCAAAAAATGCGCAGTGCTCCGAGGGAGCGGGCGATATGTGCAGTCTAGAGGGTGTGGGAGATTATTCCGCGCCCATAAAAAACGGGAAGCCCGAAGGCTTCCCGTTCTTCAAGCGCAAGGCCGGATCAGATGACCTGGACGATGGCGTCCGTCACGACCTTGATGTTGTTCTGGTTCAGCGCGGCCACGCAGATGCGGCCGGTGTCCAGGGCGTAGATGCCGAACTCGTTGCGCAGGCGGTGAACCTGTTCGACGCTCAGGCCCGAGTAGGAGAACATGCCGCGCTGACGGCCGACGAAGCTGAAGTCGTGCTGCGGCGCCTTCTGCGCCAGCAGGTCGACCATCTGGTCGCGCATGCCGCGGATGCGCAGGCGCATTTCCGCCAGCTCGGCTTCCCACTGGGCGCGCAGTTCCGGGCTGTTCAGCACGGCGGCCACGATGCTTGCGCCGTGGGTCGGCGGGTTGGAGTAGTTGGTGCGGATCACGCGCTTGACCTGCGACAGCACGCGCGCGCTTTCTTCCTTGGACTCGCTGACGATCGACAGGGCGCCGACGCGCTCGCCGTACAGCGAGAACGACTTGGAGAACGAGCTCGACACGAAGAAGGTCAGGCCGGACTCGGCGAACAGGCGCACTGCGGCGGCGTCTTCGGCGATGCCGTCGCCGAAGCCCTGGTAGGCCATGTCGAGGAACGGGATGTGGCCTTTGGCGCGGACGGCTTGCAGGACGTTCTTCCAGTCTTGCGGGTTCAGGTCAACGCCGGTCGGGTTGTGGCAGCAGGCGTGCAGCACAATGATCGAGCCGTTCGGCAGGGCGTTGAGGTCTTCGA
Source organism: Pseudomonas ekonensis (assembly GCF_019145435.1). Lineage (NCBI taxonomy): Bacteria > Pseudomonadati > Pseudomonadota > Gammaproteobacteria > Pseudomonadales > Pseudomonadaceae > Pseudomonas > Pseudomonas ekonensis. The sequence continues at coordinate 1,450,719 of NZ_JAHSTS010000001.1, forward strand.
GCATGCCGGCACGGTTCACGTCGTGGGTGGCGGCGTCGTAGTAGCGGTAGTTCTTCACCGGGAAACCGGCGGTCTCGAACAGCGCGCGGTGGTTTTCCCAGCTCGGGTCGCTGATCGCCACGACGGCGTTCGGCAGCAGTTGCTTGAGGAAGTCGGCGCCGATCTTCAGGGCGCCGGTGCCGCCGACGGCCTGGGTGGTGACCACACGGCCGGCCGCCAGCAGCGGCGAGTCGTTGCCGAACAGCAGCTTTTGAACGGCCTGGTCGTAGGCGGCGATGCCGTCGATCGGCAGGTAGCCACGGGAAGCGTGCTGAGCGGCGCGAATGGTTTCGGCTTCGATGACGGCGCGCAGGAGTGGAATTCGCCCCTCTTCGTTGCAGTACACACCTACACCCAGGTTGACCTTGTCGGTGCGGGTATCGGCGTTGAATGCTTCGTTGAGGCCCAGGATTGGATCGCGGGGTGCCATTTCGACAGCGGAGAACAGGCTCATTATTACGGCGGCTCTGAATGGAGAATGGAGGGACGTGTCACGCTCCAGCCGAATGCACTAGAGCGGTGCACAAACGGGGAGCTAGTATAGAGGCCATCGGCGACCGAAGGCGACAGGCGAATCGGCATTTAGCTTAAGTTTTTCCGATTATTTCGCGACCGTCAGTCGAACGGTCATGGCCGGGTCTGCGCGGGATGTAGGACGTTTACCTTGAAACCCAAAGAATTAGGCTCCACATTGAGCACATTCTTCGTTTTTCCTTGAGCGACATCGGTCGTTGACGGTCTTCCCCGTGGGGCTCCGGTTTGCCCGGAACGCCGCGCTGCCAGAGGTGTGTATGTCCGAATTCCAGCTTGTCACCCGTTTCGCGCCGGCCGGCGACCAGCCGGAGGCCATCCGCCAGATGGTCGAAGGCATCGAAGCCGGGCTCGCGCACCAGACGCTGCTCGGTGTGACCGGTTCGGGCAAGACGTTCAGCATCGCCAACGTGATCGCCCAGGTGCAGCGGCCGACGCTGGTGCTGGCGCCGAACAAGACCCTGGCCGCGCAGCTGTACGGCGAGTTCAAGTCGTTCTTCCCGAACAACGCCGTGGAGTATTTCGTTTCCTACTACGACTACTACCAGCCCGAAGCCTACGTGCCGTCGTCCGACACCTTCATCGAGAAGGACGCCTCGATCAACGACCACATCGAGCAGATGCGCCTGTCCGCCACCAAGGCGCTGCTGGAGCGCAAGGACGCGATCATCGTCACCACGGTGTCGTGCATCTATGGCCTGGGCAGCCCGGAAACCTACCTGAAGATGGTGCTGCACGTGGACCGCGGCGACAAGCTCGACCAGCGTGCGCTGGTGCGGCGCCTGGCGGACCTGCAGTACACCCGCAACGACATGGATTTCGCCCGGGCCACCTTCCGGGTGCGCGGCGACGTGATCGACATCTACCCGGCGGAATCGGACCTTGAGGCGATCCGCATCGAGCTGTTCGACGACGAGGTGGAGAGCATCAGCGCGTTCGACCCGCTGACCGGCGAAGTCATCCGCAAGCTGCCGCGTTTCACGTTCTATCCCAAGAGCCACTATGTGACGCCGCGCGAGACCCTGCTCGATGCCGTCGAGGGCATCAAGGTCGAGCTGCAGGAGCGTCTGGAATACCTGCGCAACAGCAACAAGCTGGTCGAGGCCCAGCGTCTGGAGCAGCGCACCCGGTTCGACCTGGAAATGATCCTGGAGCTGGGCTACTGCAACGGCATCGAAAACTACTCGCGCTACCTGTCCGGCCGGCCCGCCGGGGCGCCGCCGCCGACCCTCTACGATTACCTGCCGGCCGACGCCTTGCTGGTGATCGACGAGTCCCACGTCAGCGTGCCGCAGGTCGGGGCGATGTATAAGGGCGACCGTTCGCGCAAGGAAACCCTGGTGGAGTACGGTTTCCGCCTGCCGTCGGCGCTGGACAACCGGCCGATGCGCTTCGACGAGTGGGAAGGGGTGAGCCCGCAGACGATCTTCGTCTCGGCGACGCCCGGCAACTACGAGGCCGAGCACGCCGGGCGGGTGATCGAACAGGTGGTGCGGCCTACCGGCCTGGTGGATCCGCAGGTCGAGGTGCGGCCGGCGCTGACCCAGGTCGATGACCTGCTTTCGGAAATCACCAAGCGGGTGGCGCTGGAAGAGCGCGTGCTGGTCACCACCCTGACCAAGCGCATGGCCGAGGACCTCACCGATTACCTGGCCGACCACGGCATCCGTGTGCGCTACCTGCACTCGGACATCGACACCGTGGAGCGGGTCGAGATCATCCGCGACCTGCGCCTGGGCACGTTCGATGTGCTGGTGGGGATCAACCTGCTGCGCGAAGGCCTGGACATGCCGGAAGTGTCGCTGGTGGCGATTCTGGATGCGGACAAGGAAGGCTTCCTGCGTTCCGAGCGCTCGCTGATCCAGACCATCGGCCGGGCGGCGCGCAACCTCAACGGCCGGGCGATCCTGTACGCCGACCAGATCACCGGCTCGATGGAGCGCGCCATCGGCGAGACCGAGCGGCGCCGCGACAAGCAGATCGCGTTCAACGCGGCCAACGGCATCGTGCCCAAAGGGGTGGTCAAGGACATCACCGACATCATGGAAGGCGCCAACGTGCCCGGCTCGCGCAGCAAGAAGCGCAAGGGCATGGCCAAGGCCGCCGAGGAAAACGCCAAGTACGAGGCCGAACTGCGCTCGCCGAGCGAGATCACCAAGCGCATCCGTGCGCTGGAAGAGAAGATGTACCAGTTGGCCCGGGACCTGGAGTTCGAAGCGGCGGCGCAGATGCGCGACGAAATCGCCAAACTGCGCGAGCGTTTGCTGAACGTCTGATGCCACAGTGGCACGGCATGCATCGGTCCATGGTGGTGTCCATAAATCTCGCGAACACTTGAGAGACCTGTGGGGGCTGGCTTGCCAGCGATAGGGCCGCCACAGGCTACGCAGATTTCGGCTAGTGCGCCTCTCCGGCCTTCAGCCCTGCCGGCAGTTTCTTGGTCAGCAGGATCGCCAGCATGCTGATCCCCAACGCGATCCCGACAAAATGGAACGCATCGTTGTAGGCCATGATCAAGGCCTGCTGGTGGGCGATCTCATTCAGTTTGCCCAGCGCCGCGGTGTCACTGCCGAACCGGTCGGCCATCGACGCCAGCCGCTCGGCCACCTGCGGGTTGGTGGGCACGACGGATTCGCGCAGGTAATCGAAGTAGGTCTTGGTGCGCGCATCGAGCAGGGTGGCGAGCAGGGCGATGCCGATGGCGCCGCCGAGGTTGCGCAGGATGTTGAACAGGCTCGACGCCGAGCCCGCGTCCTGCGGCAGGATGTAGGCGGTGGCGATCAGCGAGATGGTCACCATGATCAACGGCTGGCCGAGGGCGCGGATGATCTGGATCTGGTTGAACTGCGGCCCGGCGAAATCCGGGTTGAGCACGCCGGACGAAAAGCTCGCGAACCCGAACAGGCCGAAGCCGAGGGTGCACAGCCATTTCGGCGAGACGAATTTCATCAGCTTCGGCACCAGCGGAATCAGGAACAGCTGCGGCACGCCCATCCACATGATCACATTGCCGATCTGCAAGGCGTTGTAGTTCTGGATCTGCGCCAGGTACAGCGGCAGCAGGTAGATCGAACCGTACAGCCCGACGCCCATGCCGAGGCTGGAAATGCTCGACAGGCCGAAGTTGCGGTTGCGCAGGATGCCCAGGTTGATCAGCGGATGGGGCTTGGAGACCTGCACGATCACGAAGGTGATCAGGCTGAGCAGGGCGATGCTGCCGAGGGTGACGATCAGGCCCGATTCCAGCCAGTCCTTGCGGTGGCCTTCCTCCAGGAACACCTGCAGGCAACCGAGGCCGACGCCGAGGGTGAGGATGCCGGCGTAGTCGGTGCTTTTGAGCAGCTCCCAGTGCGCTTCCTTCTTCTCCAGTCCGTACATCAGCCCGGCAATCATGATCAGCCCCGGCGGGATATTGATGTAGAAGATGTACTCCCACCCCCAGTTTTCCGTCAGCCAGCCGCCCAGGCTCGGCCCGATGGACGGGGCGAACGTGGCCGTCATGGCGAACATCGCCATGCCCTTGGCGCGGTGGTGTTCGGGGAGCTTGATCAGGGTCAGGGTGAACGCCAGCGGGATCAGCGCGCCGCCGGTGAACCCCTGCATGGCCCGGAACACGATCATGCTCTCCAGGCTCCAGGCCATCGAGCACAGCAGCGACGACACCAGGAAGCCCAGCGACACCCACACCGCCAGCCGCCGCGCCGAGAGCAGCTGCACCAGCCAGGCGGTCAGCGGGATCATGATGATTTCCGCCACCAGGTAGGAGGTGGAGATCCACGAGCCTTCCTCCAGGGTCGCCGACAGCGCGCCCTGGATGTCCTTGAGCGAAGAGTTGGTGATCTGGATGTCGAGCACGGCCATGAATGCGCCCAGCATCACGCTCATCACCGCGATCCAGTCCCGCCGGGTCGGTTCGCCGACCGGGCGGATCAGCTGATCACCGGCCATTGTCCGGGGCGTCTTTGATGTTCACGGTGGCGGTGACCGACATGCCCGGCCGGATCTTGCCGCGCAGCGGATTGTCGGCCTTGAACGTCAGCTTGACCGGAATCCGCTGCACGACCTTGGTGAAGTTGCCGGTGGCGTTGTCCGGCGGCAACAGGCTGAACTGCGCGCCGGAGGCAGCGAACAGGCTGTCGACCCGCGCCTCGATGGGCGTGTCGCTGTAGGCGTCGAACGTCAGCTCGGCCTTCTGGCCCGGCTGCATGCGGCCGATCTGGGTCTCCTTGAAGTTGGCCTGCACCCAGATGTCCTCGTCCGGCACGATCGACAGCAAGTAGGCACCGGCCTGGACGACCTGGCCGTTGCGTGCGGCGCGCTGGCCGATCAACCCGCTGATCGGGGCGTGGATTTCGCTGCGGGTGAGGTTCAGCCGAGCCTGGGCCAGGTCGGCCCGGGCGTTGGCGATCTGGGCGTCGAGGCGCTTGACCTCCGCGGTCAGCGCGTTGACCTGCTGGCGTTGGCTCTGGGCGTCCGCTTGGGCCTTGGCCACCTGCGAGCGGGCGATGTGGGCGTCGGCGGAGAGGGTGGTCACCCGTTCCTCGGAAATGAAGCCGGGCTTGCGCAGGGCCTGTGCGCGGTTCAGGTCGATCTGCGAGCGGCCCAGGGTGGCCTCGGTGGTGGCGACTTGCGCTTCGCTGGCGGCGATCAGGCTGGATTGCTGGGTCAGCTTGCTCTGGGCCTGCTGACGCTCGGCTTCACGGGTGGCGAGGGCGGCATTGGCGCGATCCACCGCCAGGCGGAAATCGTCGCCTTCGAGGCGCACCAGCAGCTGGCCTTTTTCCACGTGCTGGTTGTCCTGCACCAGGACTTCGTCGACGCGCGCGCTCAACTGGCTGGAGATGCGCGTGATTTCGCCCTGCACGTAGGCGTTGTCGGTGCTCTCGTAGAAGCGTCCCTTGAAGAACCAATGGGCGAACACTCCGCCGGCGATCAGCAGGACCAGCAACAGGAAAAGGGATAGGCGACGCTTGAGTTGGGCAGGCATGGGGCAAACTGTAGTCGAGGAATTGTAAGGAAAATTATCAGGGGTCGAATCTGGCAGATAGCCGACAAGCGGTAAATGCCATCGGCTGACAGGCGGCCATTCAGGCGGGCCAAAAGGCGTTATAGGCGCAACCTTGGCTTAAATGCCCTGCCTGCTGGAGCGGGGCGGGTGTCGCCTGTTACCATTCGCCGCTTGATTGTTCTTTGCTTTTCATTCTTTTCGAGACATGCCATGACCACCGTCCGCACTCGCATCGCGCCATCGCCTACCGGGGATCCCCACGTCGGCACTGCTTACATCGCACTGTTCAACTACTGCTTCGCCAAGCAGCACGGCGGTGAGTTCATCCTGCGGATCGAAGACACCGACCAGTTGCGCTCGACCCGCGAGTCCGAACAGCAGATCTTCGACGCCCTGCGCTGGCTCGGCATCGACTGGAGCGAAGGCCCGGACGTCGGCGGCCCGCACGGCCCGTACCGGCAGAGCGAGCGCGGCGACATCTATAAGCAGTACTGCCAGCAACTGGTCGACATGGGTCACGCGTTCCCGTGCTTCTGCACCGCCGAAGAGCTGGACCAGATGCGCGCCGAGCAGATGGCCCGCGGCGAAACCCCGCGCTACGACGGCCGTGCGCTGCTGCTGTCCAAAGAAGAGGTCGCGCGTCGCCTGGCCGCCGGCGAGCCTCACGTGATCCGCATGAAGGTGCCGACCGAAGGCGTCTGCGTGGTGCCGGACATGCTGCGTGGCGATGTCGAGATCCCGTGGGATCGCATGGACATGCAAGTGCTGATGAAGACCGACGGCCTGCCGACGTACTTCCTGGCCAACGTGGTCGACGATCACCTGATGGGCATCACCCACGTGCTGCGCGGCGAAGAGTGGCTGCCGTCGGCGCCGAAACTGATCCTGCTGTACGAATACTTCGGCTGGGAAAAACCGACCCTGTGCTACATGCCGCTGCTGCGCAACCCGGACAAGAGCAAGCTGTCCAAGCGCAAGAACCCGACCTCGGTGACCTTCTACGAGCGCATGGGCTTCATGCCTGAGGCGATGCTCAACTACTTGGGCCGCATGGGTTGGTCGATGCCGGACGAGCGCGAGAAGTTCTCGCTGCAGGAGATGGTCGACAACTTCGACCTGTCGCGCGTGTCCCTGGGCGGGCCGATCTTCGACATCGAGAAGCTGTCGTGGCTCAACGGCCAATGGCTGCGCGACCTGCCGGTGGAAGAGTTCGCCGCGCGCATCCAGAAATGGGCATTCAATGCCGACTACATGATGAAGATCGCGCCGCACGTCCAGGGCCGTGTCGAAACCTTCAGCCAGGTCGCACCGCTGGCCGGGTTCTTCTTTGCCGGCGGCGTCAGCCCGGATGCCAAGCTGTTCGAATCCAAGAAGCTGTCGGGCGACCAGGTCCGGCAACTGATGCAACTGATCCTGTGGAAGCTGGAAAGCCTGCGTCAGTGGGAGAAGGACACCATCACCGCGACGATCCAGGCGGTGGTCGAATCCCTGGAGCTGAAACTGCGTGACGCGATGCCGCTGATGTTCGCGGCGATCACCGGGCAGGCCAGTTCGGTGTCGGTGCTCGATGCGATGGAAATCCTCGGGCCGGACCTGACCCGCTTCCGGTTGCGCCAAGCCATTGATTTGCTGGGCGGTGTCTCGAAGAAAGAAAACAAAGAGTGGGAAAAACTGCTGGGCGCCATCGCTTAATTGCGATCGGCGTTCGGTGGAGCCGCCGGGGGCTGCGATCTTTTGATCCTGCCTTGCGGCGGTTTCCCCCCGTATTTTCGGGGGGAGGGCGGTAAGTGATTGTTATGCCGACAAAAAATTTTAAAATTTTTGAAAAATAAGTTTGACAGGCTTCCGATACGCCCTTAAGATTCGCCCCGTCCTCAACGACGAAGCAACAACGAAGCGACATTGAGGGGCTATAGCTCAGCTGGGAGAGCGCTTGCATGGCATGCAAGAGGTCGACGGTTCGATCCCGTCTAGCTCCACCAAATTTACACTTCAAGGTCTGGCCAATTGGGCCTTGAAGCGATCAGCACTCAGCGTTGATCAGATGTACAGAAGGGTTTGCGTCCCCTTCGTCTAGTGGCCTAGGACACCGCCCTTTCACGGCGGTAACAGGGGTTCGAGTCCCCTAGGGGACGCCAGTTTCACAGAAGCGATGTCGCAAGATGCCGCTCCGCCGCGAGGCGAAAAATCTGGGGCTATAGCTCAGCTGGGAGAGCGCTTGCATGGCATGCAAGAGGTCGACGGTTCGATCCCGTCTAGCTCCACCAATTTACACTTCAAGGTCTGGCCACTCCGGCCTTGAAGCGATCAGCACTCAGCACTGATCAGTTGTAGAAGGGTTTGCGTCCCCTTCGTCTAGTGGCCTAGGACACCGCCCTTTCACGGCGGTAACAGGGGTTCGAGTCCCCTAGGGGACGCCACGATTACCCGCCTTGCGGGATTTTTAAGGGTCATTCAATCATTGAATGGCCCTTTTGTTTGTCTGGCGTTTGGCCAATCTCCCTTTTTCCTTACACTGTGCTTCAGACCAGCGGTCATATTTGTGACTTGCAGAATATTATTATGAGAATAATATTCTAATCGTAATATTCGGAGGCGACGATGAACGACAAGAAAGCTCAAACCCGCGAACGCATCCTCAAGGCTGCCAGCGCCGCGCTGATTCAGCGCGGCCCGGCGGAACCGAGCGTGGGTGAAGTGATGGGCGCGGCCGGCCTGACCGTCGGCGGCTTCTACGCCCACTTCGAAAGCAAGGACGCCATGATGCTCGAAGCGTTCAAGCAACTGCTGGGGCGGCGCCGTGACCTGATCGACGACATGGACGCCGAGTTGACCGGCGAAGAACGCCGCGCCTTGGTCGCCGCCTTCTATCTGTCGCGCAAGCACCGAGATTCCAGCGAGGCAGCGTGCCCGATCCCGGCCTCCATCGGTGAGCTGGGACGGTTGCCGGAGGCTTTCCGGATCGCACTGAACGAACACATGGAGTTGATGGTGGCGCAGTTGGCCTCAAGCCCTGAAGACACCGACAAGGCCTTGGCCGACATGGCCCTTATGGTCGGCGGCCTGGCGCTGGCGAGGGCCTTGGGGCCGGGGGACTTATCCGATCGATTGCTGCGCGCCGCCAAGTCGGCGGTGCGTTGACCTGAAGGCGACAGGCCTGAGGAGAGAGCGATGAACGCGTTGAAGTGGGTTCGCGGCGTTAACGGCACCTTGGGCTGGTTCGCACCGAAACTGGTGGCGAACAAAATGCGTCTGGCATTCATGACGCCACGGGAACATCCGCCACGGGACTGGGAGTTGCCGCTGCTGGCGAAGTCCGAACGGATCACGCTGCGCTTCGGCCTGTCGGCCCTGCGTTGGGGCCAGGGGCCGACCGTGCTGCTGATGCACGGCTGGGAAGGGCGGCCGACCCAGTTCGCGTCATTGATCAACGCGCTGGTCGACGCCGGCTACACGGTGGTCGCCCTGGACGGCCCGGCCCACGGCCGATCGCCGGGGCGTGAAGCCAACGTCGTGCTGTTCGCCCGGGCCATGCTCGAAGCCGCCGCCGAACTGCCGCCGCTGCAGGCCGTCATCGGCCACTCGATGGGCGGGGCCAGCGCGATGCTTGCGGTACAACTGGGGCTGCGCACCGAGACGCTGGTGAGCATCGCCGCGCCGGCGCGGATTCTGGGGGTGCTGCGTGGCTTCGCCCGTTACGTCGGCATGCCGCCCAGGGCCCGTTCGGCGTTTATCCGCCGGGTCGAGCAAGACGTCGGCATGCGCGCCGCCACCCTCGATGTCGCGCATTATCAACTGGACATGCCGGGTCTGATCGTCCATGCCGAGGACGACACGTTTGTCCCGGTCAAGGAATCGCAGTTGATCCACGAAGCCTGGTTCGACAGCCGCCTGCTGCGCCTGGCGGACGGTGGCCATCAGCGCGTGCTGGCCGACCCCCGCGTGATTGATGGGGTGCTATCACTGCTCGCCGGGCGCAGCCTTCAGGCGCGGCAATCGGCGTAGGCATCCGTTACACTGCCCCAGTCGAATAATCTGACCGGGAGAGGGGCATGGGCTGGGATCGGGCAACGCCGTTTACGATTGATCTGCAAGTGGGCGCCGAGGACATCGACGGGCTGGGGCACGCGAACAACGCGGTGTACGTGACCTGGCTCGAGCGCTGCGCCTGGCGCCACTCGCAGCGGCTGGGGCTGGATCTGGTCGAATACCGGCGCCTGGACCGGGCGATGGCGGTGGTGCGGCATGAGATCGATTACCTGGCCGCCGCCTACGAAGGCGACGAACTGCAATTGGCGACCTGGATCGTCGATTGGGACCAGCGTCTGAGGATGACCCGGCAGTTCCAGTTGATCCGCCCCAGCGACAACACCACGCTGCTGCGGGCCCGCACTACGTTCGCCTGCATCGAACTGTCCACCGGTCGGCCCAAGCGCATGCCGGCGGAGTTCATCGAAGGCTACAGCCCGGCGATCCAGGCGTCGGAAAGCCTGCAAAGCTGACTCTTTGCGGGAGCGAGCGTGCTCCCGCCCCTGCAGAACCCCTCGATAATCCAGTAAACTGCCGCACGTTTTTCCTTGAGTGTGTTTTTTCCATGCAAATTGCCCTGGCGCCGATGGAAGGGTTGGTCGACGACATCCTGCGCGATGTGTTGACCCGTGTCGGCGGTATCGACTGGTGCGTGACCGAGTTCATCCGGGTCAACGACCAACTGCTCACACCGGCCTATTTCCACAAGTTCGGCCCCGAACTGCTCAACGGCGCGCGCACCGCGGCCGGTGTGCCGCTGCGTGTCCAGCTGCTGGGTTCCGACCCGGTGTGCCTGGCGGAAAACGCCGCGCTGGCCTGTGAGCTGGGTTCGGAGGTGATCGACCTCAACTTCGGCTGCCCGGCCAAGACCGTCAACAAGTCCCGGGGCGGGGCGGTGCTGCTCAAGGAGCCGGAGCTGCTCAACCAGATCGTCGAGCATGTCCGCCGCGCAGTGCCGGCGCACATTCCGGTCACCGCCAAGATGCGCCTGGGCTTCGACAGCCCGGACGGTTCGCTGGTGTGCGCCACGGCGCTGGCCGAAGGCGGCGCCGAACACATCGTCGTCCACGCCCGCACCAAGACCGACGGCTACAAGCCGCCGGCCCATTGGGAGTGGATCCCCCGCGTGCAGGATGTGGTCAAGGTGCCGGTGTTCGCCAACGGCGACATCTGGAGCGTCGAGGACTGGCGCCGTTGCCGCGAAATCAGCGGCGTGGAAGACATCATGCTCGGCCGGGGCCTGGTCTCGCGCCCGGACCTGGCCAGGCAGATCGCCGCCGCCCGGGCCGGCGAAGAGGTGGTCGAGATGACCTGGGCCGAGCTGATGCCGCTGATCCAGGACTTCTGGCTGCAAGCTAAAGCGCAGATGACGCCCCGCCAGTCGCCGGGCCGGCTCAAGCAGTGGCTGGCCATGCTCACGCGCAATTACCCCGAGGCGGTGGAGCTGTTTTCCGTCCTGCGCCGCGAGACCGATGTCGATCAGGTCTCGCGCCTGCTGGGTGTGCCGGTGGCCGAGGCGGCCTGAAAAATTCTTCGCAAGTTCTCTTGAAATGCAATCGGCGGTCCCTATCTAAGGGTTACGCGATGCCGAATCCGGGTCGCGGAGACAAAAAACTTGCTGATTGTTTTCAGGAGATTTGAACCATGAGTACTGCATTTTCCCTCGCCCCGCTGTTCCGTTCCTCGGTGGGTTTCGACCGTTTCAACGACCTGTTCGAAACCGCCCTGCGCAACGAGCCCGGCAGCACCTACCCGCCCTATAACGTCGAAAAGCACGGTGACGACCAATACCGCATCGTCGTGGCTGCCGCCGGTTTCCAGGAAGATGACCTGGACCTGCAGGTCGAGAAGGGCGTGCTGACCATCAGCGGCGGCAAGCGTGACGCCAACGAAGGCGTCACTTTCCTGCACCAGGGCATCGCCCAGCGTGCGTTCAAGCTGTCCTTCCGGTTGGCCGACCACATCGAGATCAAGGCCGCCGGCCTGAGCAACGGCCTGCTGAGCATCGATCTGCTGCGTGTGGTTCCGGAAGAGGCGAAAGCCAAGCGCATCCCGATCAACGGGGCGCAGAAGCCGGCCCTGCAGCACTGATTCATGTGCTGACACACAATCGTCCAAAAGGACGGTAAGCCGTGCGATGAAGGCCCCGACACTGTCGGGGCCTTTTTGCATGCGCACAAAAATCTCCGCACGCTTTGCCGCCCCTCGGCGGTTTCTCTACAATCCGCGCAGTTTTGCCGACCCACTCCTTTCGGTCGGTCTGGAGCCTCTTTTCATGGACGAGATTCAACAGCGCTGGCTGTTCGCCCTTTCAGCGCCGATGGCGGCGCTCAACCCCGGTGCCGGGTACGCGGATCCCGCGTTCTGCGACGATCAATACATCAACCTGCAAGGCAGTTGGGGGATCGACGACCGTGCGCAACTGCTGGACATGCTCGACGGCATGACCGACGGCGGCCATGCGCGGCATCTCGCCCCGGCCTACCGCGCCTGGCAGCGCTGCCTGCCGAGCGAATGGCAGTCGCTGCTCGACACCCTCGAACCCCGCGAACGCATTCTTCACGAGTTCGCCAGCCGCACGTTCGGCAGCTGCGGGCCGGGCGGGATCCTGTCCTGGGACTACGGGCGCATGGGGTTCCTGTTGCGCTGCGGCGTGCGCAACCTGTGGATCGACGAGGCCGAGAGCCTCTGGCTGCACAGCCGGCTGGCGGTGCGGGCGCAGTTTCATTACGGCAGTTGGCTGGCCTATTTCAACGGTTTCATGGTCGGGCGCTCGTTCTGGGGCTGCCTCGACAACCCTGACGATGAACTGGCCCACGAGCTGGACCGGCAGGGGCAGAACGCCAATACCGCATTGATCGCCAAGGGCCTGGGGCAAAACATGCCGGTCTTCCTTGCGGACTTGCCCTGGCACCTGGATCTGGACTTGCCGCCACGCCCGGCATCGCTTGAGGCATTCGACTGGTCATGAGTTGCTGGATACGTTTGGGCATTGATCCCACCTCCGATGAAACGCTGATTCGCAATGCGTACCGGGCACGCCTGCCGGCCCATCATCCGGAAACCGATCCGGAGGGTTTCCAGGCCTTGCGCGAGGCCTACGAAAGCGCGATCCGGCTGGCCCGCGATGACGAGCCGGAAGATGTTGAGGACGCGACACCGGATTCGTCGCAGGTACGGCAAGTGTTCATCGACTTCGACGGGTTGCTGAAGGATCCGGCGCGACGCTTCAACGCCGATGCCTGGCAAGCCTTTGTCCAGAGCCTGGATCGGTTGCCGCTGGGCGAACTGGACGATCTGCGCTGGGGCCTGTTCCGCAAGTTGAGGGAAAACGGTCCGTTCTCCGCCGACGGCGCAGGGCTGTTGGCCCGGCGCATGGACTGGGACCGGCATTTGCTGGAGCTGGGCTTCGATCATGCCCGGCACGTCGAGGATTACCTGGCGCGGCTCGACGATCCGGCGCCGTTCGACACCACGGTCATGGACTCCTGGTCTGCGCCCGCGCAGATCGAAAGCCTCTGGTACGCGCGCACCCTCGACTTCATTTTCAACCAGCGTCCGCTTCACGAGTTCGAGCATTTCGCCCGTCAGCACACCTGCCTGCCGCTGCCCAGCGATCCTGCGTTCATCCGGCGCCTGCTGGTGCAGTTCACTCAGGCGGGCATCGGCGGCGCCGATTTGCTGCAGATGTGCCTTGAACACTGGCGCGAAGCGCCGGATGACGTGGACGGGCTGTATCTGCTCGCCTGCCAGCACACCTTGCTGGGGCAGGACGATCAGGCGTTGCCCCATTGGGTGCGGCTGTGGCGGGAGCACCGTCATCCCAAGGCCGAGAGCCAGTTGCTGGCGCTGTGCGCCAAGCGCCAGCCGGATGTGTTGCCGCTGTTGATCCAGTCCTTCGACCGGCTGGGGGATTTCAGCGAATGGTCGGCCGACCTCGGTCACGTCAGCCAGGAATACGGCAGCCCGTCCCAACGCCCCGAAACCCTGGCGCGCTGGATGGGCGCCGGCCGGCTGCCGCTGCAAGGGTTGGCCCAGTGCTTCGTCGACTGGCGCACGGGCGGCGACGAATGGCCGCTGCTGGCGCTGTTGCTCGACCATCAAGACGACGCCCGGCTGCAACGCCTGTACCGGCACGCCTGGGCGCTGCACCGGGGCGACGTTGCGCTGCTGCGGCAGGTGCTGGATGAACCGGAGCCCATCGATGCCCTTGAAGGGCTGGTGTTGAGCGGATTGCAGCATCAGGCCGAACAACACGTGCGCTGGCTGACCGGGGCGCCCGTGCCGTTGGCGATGGAGCGCTTCGTCGATGGGAACGGGGCGCCCGGCCCGCTGCCGGCCGCGCTCGAAAAGGGCGAAGCGCACAAGGTCTGCCGGGTGTGGCTGCGCCGTTGGCGTCCGTACAGCCGCGGCGGCCTGGAGCGCATCGCCCAGGCGTTCAAGCTCGATGACCCGAAGGCCGACAGCGACCTGTCGACCTTGAGCCTGTTGCTGGAGTTGAGCGAGAGCGGTGCCCTGTTGCCGGCGCCGGGGCAGGGCGAGGCCGTCTGGCAGTGGCACGCCCAAACGGCGTTCCTGCTGGCGCTGCTGGATCAGCCGGAGGGCTGGCTGGGCATGGTCGATGCGCCATGCCTGGAGCGCCTGGCGTTCGACCCCGCCCACCCGCTCAGCCGGGTGCAGCCGTTGTTGAGCCGATTGACGCGCGAGCACGGCGACCTGAGCGCGCTGTTCGGCTGGCTGCAGCCGTCGGATCCGGTGCACGCCGCGCTCGCCCGGCGGCTGCTGGGTGTCCGGCAGGCGCTGGGCAGCCCCCGGTTGCCGGGCAACGACCGTCTGCTCGAATGCCTGCGCAGCGACATCCATGCCTTTGACGATGACCTGCTCGGGCGCATGCTGCTGACCGCCGTGCTGTACCACGACCCGTTGTTCGATGCCCGGCAGCGCCGGTTCCTGCTCGACAGGATCACCGAAGTGGTGAATCCCCAGGACTGGTTCGACGGATTGCGCCACGGCCTGATCAAGGGCGAGCCGCCGCGTCCGCCACGTCAGGCGCTGGAGGACGAAGGGGTCGCCAGCGACGCGTTCTATCTGGCGCTCGATACGCTCAAGGATTTGGTGCGGTACGGCGGCGCGGGCGTGCCGCGCCAGAAAACCCTGCTGCGCCTGCAACAGGCCAAGGACAACCCGGCGCTCGGGCTCGGCCTGCGGTTCGCCTTCAGTGCGTTGCTGTCCCGGTGCGAATGCCTGCTGCTGGCCAAGGGCGACAGCCGTCCGGTGCCCGCCGGCGCCTTCTGGCGGTTGGGCACCCGGTTGGGGCGTGGAGCGTTCATCGGGCAGGTGATCGCAGCGCTGCTGGTCACGCCGTTGGCCGCGCTGCTCAGCGGCGCGGCGCTGACCGGGATCGCCGTATCGTTGCTGGGCCTGATCTTTCTGGTCGGCGCCGTGCTTCGGCGCCTGCACGACATCGGGCGCGGCATCCCGACATTGCTGGTGCTGGCGTGCCTGTCGCCGTTCTTTCCGTTTCTGCCGCTGATCCTGTTTGCCTTCCCCGGCGACCGGTTGCCCAACCGTTACGGCGTTGCGCCGGACAGTGCGGGCAACGACGCGCTGGCCGGCGGTCTGCAGGCTGCGTTACGGCAGCTCGGCGGTCAGAGGCACAGCTGATCCAGCGCTTCGTTGAGCCGGTTGCGCTGGCTGGCGATCTCTGACGGTCGCTGGCCGGCGAGCACGGTGGTGAAGGCGTCCAGCCAATCGGCGATCCGCTGGCGTTCGTCCCCCAGGCTTTGCGCCCAGGCCCGTTCCAGGCGGGCCAGCAGCGTCCGGTTGGGCAGCGTGTCGCGGGGGTGGGTCTTGAGGGCGGTCAACCGCTCTTGGCTGGCCTGCCTGGCCTGTTCGTCGAGCCCGGTGGGGCTGCGGTCGATGCTGTGGCTGTGGCGCTCGCCGGTGGCGAGCAGGGTCACGTCCACTTCCAGCAGGCCGTTGATGTCGTAGCTGAAGCGCACATCCAGTTCCTGGGTCTGTTCGCTGGGCGCCACTTCCACGTCGAAGGCGTCGATGAAAATGTTGTCGCGCACCCACGGCCGTTCCCCTTGGTACACCTCGATGCGGATCAGGTTCTGATACGCATGGGTGGTGTAGAACTTCTGCACCCGGGACGTCGGGATCACCGTGTTGCGCTCGATGATCGGCGCGAAGGCGCCGGTGATTTCATCGCTGCGGCGGGTGGAGATGCCCAGTGTGTAAGGGCACACGTCGGTCAGGATCAGCTCTTCGATGGCGCCGTCGCGTGCCTTGCAGGCCGCCTGTGTGGCGGCGCCCAGGGCGACGATGGTGTCCGGATCGAGGTGGCGGTGGGGCAGGCGGCCGAACAGCGTCGCCACCATCTGCTGCACCGCCGGCATGCGCGTCGCGCCGCCCACCAGCACCAGACTGTCGAGGTCGCGGGGCTTGAGGCGGGCGTCGCGCAGGGCCTGCTCGATGGGCGCGCGCAGGCGGGCCAGCAGCGGCTCCCAGATCTTCAGCGCGCCGGCTTCGTCCAGCGTCCATTCGTACGGTGTGTCGCCGTGGCGCCAGCTCAATGACTGCGGACCGTCGGCGAGTTTGCGCTTGAGCTGTTCCAGGGCGTCGCCGAGGCTGGCCATGGCCTGGACGTCGATCTGCGCCGGCGTGAGCCGCCAGTCCTTGAGGCAGGCCTGCAGCAACGCTTCGGTGAAGTCTTCGCCGCCCAGGAAGTTGTCGCCGGTGGAGGCGTGGACCTCGATCAGCGGCAGCGCGTATTCCAGCACCGTCACGTCGAACGTGCCGCCGCCCAGGTCGAAGATCAGCGTGCGCTCGAACGTCTGCTCGTGCAGGCCGTAGGCCATGGCGGCGGCGGTGGGTTCGTTGATCAGCCGCGACACCTTCAGGCCCGCCAGTTCGGCGGCGAACAGGGTGCGTTTGCGTTGCTCGTCGCTGAAGTACGCCGGCACCGAAATCACCGCTTCCTCCACAGGATGGCCGAGCCAGGCTTCGGCGTCCTGCTTGAGCGCGCCGATCACCAGGGCCGAGAGCTCTTCGGGGCTGAACGAGCGGTCGCCCAGCTCCAGGCGCTTTTCGCTGCCCATGAAGCGCTTGAAGGCCGCCGCCGTGCGCTGCGGATGGGTGGTCAGGCGGGCGCGGGCGGCCTTGCCCACCAGGACGCTGTCGTCCTCGTCGAGGCTGACCACCGACGGGGTCAGCACATCGCCCAGGGCGTTGGGAATCAGCCGGGCCCGGCCGTCCTGCCAGACGGCGATGAGACTGTTGGTGGTGCCAAGGTCAATGCCCAGCATGGCCGGGCGGGGAAGGGTTGCATCCTGCATGAGCGATCTCGTTGGAGCCGGGTGAAAGACCGCGACCCTACAGGTTGCGGCAAGCACTGGCAAATGCCGGCCCGGCGATGACGCGGGCGGTTACGAAACGCCCCGGGCTTCACTTGAGCAGCGCCTTCAGCGCCTCCAGCGGCAAGGGGCGGCTGTACAGGTAACCCTGATACAGGTGGCAGCCCAACCCTTGCAGGAATTCCAGCTGTTGCGGGGTCTCGACGCCCTCGGCGATGATCTCCAGCGCCAGGCTGCGGGCCATGGCGACGATGGCACGGATGATCTCGGCGTCGTTGGGGTCGCTGGTGGCGTCGCGGATGAACGACTGGTCGATCTTCAGCGTGTCCACCGGCAGGCGCTTGAGGTAGGTCAGGGACGAATAGCCGGTGCCGAAGTCGTCCATGGCGAAGGTCACGCCCAGCTTCTTGAGGCGGCGCATCTTGCTGATGGTGTCTTCCAGGTTCTGGATCACGATCCCTTCGGTGATCTCCAGCTTCAGCAGCGAGCAGGGCAGGCCGTGGCCGGTCATGCTCTGCTCGATGCGTTCGACGAAGTCGTTCTGGCGGAACTGGCGCGGGCTGATGTTCACGCACAGGGTGAAGTTGAGCGGGTCGATCAGGTGCTCGGCGATCAGTTGCTTGAAGGCGTCGCAGGCCTCGTCGAGGATCCAGGTGCCGACCTCGAGGATCAGCCCGCTGTCCTCCAGCACCTTGATGAATTCGGCGGGGGACTGCGCGCCGAGCTCCGGGTGGTTCCAGCGCACCAGGGCCTCGGCGCCGATGATGCGGTTGTCCTTGGCGTCGATCTGCGGCTGGTAGTGCATGGTGAATTCGTTGCGCGACAGCGCCAGGCGCAGGTCGGTCTCCATGCGCTGGCGCTCGCTGGCCGCCTTCTGCATGGTGTTGTGGTACATCTGCGTGGTGTTGCGGCCGGAGTCCTTGGCCCGGTACAGCGCGATGTCGGCGCGCTTGAGCAGGTCGGTCGGGGTGGAGCCGTGGTCGGGGATCAGCGCCACGCCGATGCTCGGCGTCACTTGCAGGCGCTGGCCGTCGAGGAACATCGGCTCCGACAGCAGCTCGCGGATGGTGTCGGACAGCTCCCGCACCTGGCTGCTGACTTCGTTGCGCGTGCCCTCCAGGCCGCTGAGCAGCACCACGAACTCGTCGCCGCCCAGGCGCGCGACGGTGTCTTCCATGCGCACGCTGGCCTCCAGGCGTGCGGTGATGATCTTGAGCACCGTGTCGCCGACCGGGTGCCCGAGGGAATCGTTGATGTGCTTGAAGTGGTCCAGGTCCAGGAACAGCAGCGCGCCGCGCAGGTTGTGGCGCTTGAGCAGGGCGATCTGCTGGCTCAGGCGGTCCATCAGCAGCGCGCGGTTGGGCAGGTTGGTCAGCGGGTCGTGGTAGGCCAGGTGGCGGATCTGCGCCTCGGCGTTCTTGAGCAGGCTGACGTCCCGGGCGGTGAGCAGCAGGCAGGCGGTTTCGTTGAGGGTGATCGGCTCCACCGAGACCTCCACCGTCAGCAGTTCGCCGCGCTTGTTGCGCCCGAGCATTTCCTGGTGGTGCACGCGGCCCTTGATCTGCAGTTCGGCCAACAGGGCCGAGCGCTGTTTCTCCTCGGCCCAGATGCCCACCTGGTACATGGTCTTGCCGATCACTTCGTCGGCGCGGTAGCCGGTGAGGCGGCAGAAACCGTCGTTGACCTCCAGGTAGCGCCCGGTGTCGCGTTCGCTGATGGTGATGGCGTCGGGGCTGGAGTGGAACGCCTTGGCGAATTTCTCTTCGCTGGCCTTGAGCGCCGCTTCCGAACGCTGCTGCTGGGTGATGTCGCGCAGGGTGGTGACGATGCAGGGCTGGTTGCCGACGCTGATCTGGCGGCTGGAGATCACGCAGGTCAGGGACTGGCCGTCCTTGTGCTGGACGATGATCGCCACGTTGCTCAGGCCCTGCTCGCGGATCACCCGCTCGATGCGCTGCAGGCTCTTGGCCGAGGCGTCCCACAGGCCGATGTCTTCGGCGGTGCGGCCGATCACGTCGGCGGCGCTCCAGCCGAAGGTCTGGCTGAAGCTGGAGTTGATCTCGATGAATTCGCCGGTTTCCTGGCGGGTCACGCAGATCGGGTCGGGGCTGACCTGGAACAGCGTGGCGAATTTCTCTTCGGACGCCACCAGGCGCTGTTCGCGTTCGACCTGATCGGTGATGTCCAGCAGGGTGCCGGCCATGCGCAGGGGCACGCCGTTCTCGTCGCGGTAGAGGCGGGCGCGGCTTTCCAGGTAACGGGAACTGCCGTCGGGCAACTGCACGCGGTAGGTCAGCTGATAATTGCCCGCCGGGCCTTCGCGCAGGCTGCGGTAGGCGTCGCGCATGCTGTCGCGCTCCTCGCCGGGCACGCCTTCGAAGAACTCCTCGAACGATTCGTGGAAGGGCTTGGGCTCCAGGCCGTGCAGTTGCGCCGCCCGGGCCGAGCCGTAGAGCATGCCGGTGGGGATGTCCCAGTCCCAGGTGCCCAGCTGCGCCGAGTCCAGGGCCAGGTCCAGGCGCTCCTGGCTGTCCTTGAGGGCGTGCTCGGCGGCTTTGCGTTCGGTGGTGTCGAGGAACGTGCTGAGCAGGTACGGCTGGCCTTCGAGCTCGACCTTCTGCGCGCTGAGGATGCCGTCGTGGATCTGGCCGTTGCTGGCGCGAAACTGTACCTCGCGGCTGACCAGCTCGCCCTTGGCCTTGGTGGCCTTGACCAGCTCCGCCCGCTGCTCCGGGTGCACCCACAGGCCCAGTTCCAGGGTGGTGCGGCCGATGGCGTCCTGCACGGGCCAGCCGAACAGGCTTTCGAAATACTGGTTGGCTTCGCTGATCAGGCCGTCTTCCTGGCGGGTCAGCAGCACCATGTTGGGGCACAGGTGAAACAGTGTGGCGAAACGTTTCTCGGAACTGGTGAGGGCCTGTTCCCGCTGGCGCTGGTGGGTGATTTCGCGGATCACCCCGATCATTCGGGGCCGGCCGTGCTTGTCCGGCAGCAGGCTGCCGTTGATCTCCAGCCAGTGCAGGCTGCCGTCGGGCCAGCGGATGCGGTGGTGCATGGCCTGTTCCAGCGGGGCGCCGGCGATCACGGCATGGAAGGCGCGGACGGTCTTGGCCCGGTCTTCCGGCGGCAGCAGGTCGAGGTATTCCAGGTCTTCGGGCAGCGGTTGCCGCGGATCGAAGCCGAACAGCGCCTGGGTGCCGCGCGACCAGCTGATCTTGCCGCGCTCGATGTCCCAGTACCAGGCGCCCAGCCGCGCGCCGTTGAGCGCCGCCAGCAGCTGCGGCGCGCTTTCCCAGCTCTGCTCGGAACGCCGCGGGTCAATGGCCTGAATGCGTGGCATCGGCGGAATACGGTCGACAGATTTCGGCATTGTTGACGGGCCTTGAGCTAATTTGGGCGTTAGGCACAGGGAAAGGCGGCTCTATAGGAGTAGCACAAGTTAGCCGTGAGTCCCTGGCAGATCGATTTGTGCATCCAGCAGGGCCATGAAGGCCCGCGCGGCGTTCGACAGCGTCCGTTCGGTGTGCAGGATATAGCCTAGCTGGCGACTGAGCTGTATGCCCGGCAAAGGTATGCGCGCCACCTGATCGTCGAGCATGGTGCGCGGCAGCACGCTCCAGGCGAGGCCGATGGAGACCATCATCTTGATGGTTTCCAGATAGTTGGTGCTCATGGCGATGTTCGGCGTCAGGCCCTGGGCCTCGAACAGCTTCTGCACGATGTGGTGGGTGAAGGTGTTGCCGCCGGGGAACACTGCCGGATGGCCGGCGATGTCCGCCAGGTTGACGGCGCCGTTGCCGAGCAGCGAATGCTCCGGGGCGACCACGAAATCCAGTGGGTCGTCCCACACCGGCGTGGCCTTGACCAGCGCGTGGGGCTCCGGGGCCAGGGTGATGACCGCCAGTTCGGCCCGGCCGTGGAGGATTTCCTCGTAGGCCACTTCCGAATCGAGGAACTGAATGTCCAGCGCGACCTGTGGGTAACGGCGGGTGAATTCGCGCAGCAGCGGCGGCAGGCGGTGCAGGCCGATGTGGTGGCTGGTGGCCAGGGTCAGGCGGCCGCCGACTTCGCCGGTCAGGTTGGTCAGGGCCCGGCGGGTGTCGTCCAGCACGTTGAGGATCTGGTAGGCCCGCGGCAGCAGGGCCCGGCCGGCCTCGGTCAGGCCGACTTCGCGGCCCAGCCGGTCGAACAGGCGCACCTTCAATTGCTGTTCCAGGCCGGCGATGCGTTTGCTGACGGCCGGTTGCGTCAGGTGCAGGCGTTCCCCGGCGCCGGAGAAGCTGCCGGTCTCGGCGATCGCGATGAAGGCATTGAGGTTGGCCAGATCCATTTTAGTATTCCAGTTGGTTATTCAAAGCATAAAAAATATGAATTTGAGTTATTCAATCTAACGCCATAGGATCGACCTCACAAGCCAAAGGGTTATCGATAAGCCCAGGGCATAGAAACAAGCTGATGAGGAAACCGTCTGATGGCCGGCAAAACGCTCTACGACAAGCTCTGGGATTCGCATTTGGTCAAGCAGCGCGACGATGGTTCGGCGCTGATCTACATCGACCGTCACATCATCCATGAAGTGACCTCGCCGCAAGCCTTCGAAGGCCTGCGTCTGGCCGGGCGCAAGCCGTGGCGCATCGATGCCAACATCGCGACCCCGGACCACAACGTGCCGACCACGCCGGAGCGCAAGGGCGGCATCGCCGCCATCGCCGACCAGGTCTCGCGCCTCCAGGTCCAGACCCTCGACGACAACTGCGACGAATATGGCATCGTCGAATTCAAGATGAATGACGTGCGTCAGGGCATCGTGCATGTGATCAGCCCCGAGCAGGGCGCGACCTTGCCGGGCATGACCGTGGTCTGCGGCGACTCCCACACCTCCACCCACGGCGCGTTCGGCGCGCTGGCCCACGGCATCGGCACCTCCGAGGTCGAGCACGTGCTCGCCACCCAGTGCCTGGTCGCCAAGAAAATGAAGAACATGCTGGTGCGCGTCGACGGCCAATTGCCGTTCGGCGTGACCGCCAAGGACATCGTCCTGGCCGTGATCGGCAAGATCGGCACCGCCGGCGGCAACGGCCACGCCATCGAGTTCGCCGGCAGCGCCATCCGCGACCTGTCCATCGAAGGCCGCATGACCATCTGCAACATGTCCATCGAGGCCGGCGCCCGCGTGGGCCTGGTGGCGGCGGACGAAAAGACCGTCGAATACGTCAAGGGCCGTCCGTTCGCGCCCAAGGGCGCGCAGTGGGAGCAGGCGGTCGAGGCCTGGAAGGACCTGGTGTCCGACGCCGACGCCCGTTTCGACACCGTGGTCGAGCTCGACGCCGCGCAGATCAAGCCGCAGGTCAGCTGGGGCACGTCGCCGGAAATGGTGCTGGCCGTTGACCAGAACGTGCCGGACCCGGCCAGGGAAGCCGATCCGGTCAAGCGCGACTCCATCGTCCGCGCCCTGAAGTACATGGGCTTGACCGCCAACCAGGCGATCACCGACATCCAGCTCGACCGCGTGTTCATCGGTTCCTGCACCAACTCGCGGATCGAAGACCTGCGCGCGGCGGCCGAGATCGCCAAGGGCCGCAAGGTGGCCTCGACCATCAAGCAGGCCATCGTGGTGCCGGGCTCGGGCCTGGTGAAGGCCCAGGCGGAAGCCGAAGGCCTGGACAAGATCTTCCTGGAGGCCGGTTTCGAATGGCGCGAGCCGGGCTGCTCGATGTGCCTGGCGATGAACCCGGACCGGCTGGAGTCCGGCGAGCACTGCGCCTCGACCTCCAACCGCAACTTCGAAGGCCGTCAGGGCGCCGGTGGCCGCACCCACCTCGTCAGCCCGGCCATGGCCGCTGCGGCGGCGGTGAACGGTCGTTTCATCGACGTTCGTGAATTGATCCAGGGAGCACAGTAACCATGAAGGCTTTCACTCAACACCAGGGACTCGTCGCGCCGCTGGACCGTGCCAACGTCGACACCGACCAGATCATCCCCAAGCAATTCCTCAAGTCGATCAAACGCACCGGCTTCGGCCCCAACCTGTTCGACGAATGGCGCTACCTCGACGTGGGCCAGCCGTACCAGGACAACTCCAAGCGGCCGCTGAACAAGGACTTCGTGCTCAACGCCGAGCGCTACCAGGGCGCCAGCGTGCTGCTGGCCCGGGAGAACTTCGGTTGCGGCTCCAGCCGCGAACACGCGCCATGGGCGCTGGACGAGTACGGTTTCCGCAGCATCATCGCGCCGAGCTACGCCGACATCTTCTTCAACAACAGCTTCAAGAACGGCTTGCTGCCGATCATCCTGAGCGAAGAAGAAGTCGATGAGCTGTTCAGGCAGGTCGAGGCCGAGCCGGGCTACCAGTTGCAGATCGACCTGCAGGCGCAGACCGTGACCCGCCCGGACGGCAAGGTGCACCGCTTCGAGATCGACGCGTTCCGCAAGCATTGCCTGCTCAACGGCCTGGACGACATCGGCCTGACCCTGCAGGACGGCGACGCGATCGCCTCGTTCGAAGCGGCGCACCGCAAGAGCCAGCCGTGGTTGTTCCGCGACGCGTAACTGATTCGGGATTCATGTTGCCTGCGCCGGCCTCATCGCTGGCAAGCCAGCTCCCACAGTGATTTGCGGTGTTCACAAAACTGTGGGAACTGGCCGAACAGGCACAACGAGATCAAGGGAAACTCCCACAGTGATTGGCGGTGTCCGCAAAACCTGTGGGAGCTGGCTTGCCAGCGATGAGGCCGTAACAGGCACAACAAGATCAAGGGAAAGTCCACCATGAGCACCACCGCCCAGCACACCCAGGTCGTACAGAAACAGTTCGGTGAACAGGCCGCCGCCTACCTGAGCAGCGCCGTTCACGCCCAAGGCGCCGAGTTCGCGCTGCTGCAGGCCGAACTGGCCGGGCAGGGCGGGGCACGGGTGCTGGATTTGGGCTGCGGTGCGGGCCATGTGAGCTTTCACGTCGCCGCCCTGGCCAAAGAAGTGGTGGCCTACGACCTGTCGCAGCAGATGCTCGACGTGGTCGCGGCCGCCGCCGTCGACCGGGGCCTGGGCAACATCGTCACGGTGAACGGCGCCGCCGAGCGCCTGCCGTTCGCCGACGGCGAATTCGATTTCGTGTTCAGCCGCTATTCGGCGCACCATTGGAGCGACCTCGGGCTGGCCCTGCGCGAAGTCCGGCGGGTGCTCAAGCCCGGTGGCGTGGCGGCGTTCATCGATGTGCTGTCGCCCGGCAGCCCGCTGTTCGACACGTACCTGCAAAGCGTCGAAGTGCTGCGCGACACCAGCCATGTGCGCGACTATTCGGCCGGCGAGTGGCTGCGCCAGGTCAGCGAGGCCGGTCTGCACACCCGCAGCACCGCGCGCCAGCGCCTGCGTCTGGAATACAACAGCTGGGTCGAGCGCATGCGCACGCCCGAGGTGATGCGCGCCGCGATCCGCCAGTTGCAGCAGTCGATGGGCAACGAAGTGCGCGAATATTTTGAGATTGAGGCCGACGGTTCGTTCAGTACAGATGTACTGGTGCTGATGGCCGAACGCTGAATACATTTTTCCGGGCGCGCCGGTCAGCGGCGCACCGACTGAAGACATGAGGAAAGCATGAGCAAGCAGATTCTGATTCTCCCGGGTGACGGCATCGGTCCGGAAATCATGGCCGAGGCGGTCAAGGTGCTGGAACTGGCCAACGACAAGTACGGCCTGGGCTTCGAGCTGAGCCACGACGTGATCGGCGGCGCCGCCATCGACAAGCACGGCGTGCCGCTGGCCGACGAGACCCTGGAGCGCGCCCGCGCCGCCGACGCGGTGCTGCTGGGCGCCGTGGGCGGCCCGAAATGGGACACCATCGAGCGTGACATCCGCCCGGAGCGCGGCCTGCTGAAGATCCGGGCGCAACTGGGCCTGTTCGGCAACCTGCGCCCGGCGATCCTCTACCCGCAACTGGCCGACGCGTCGAGCCTGAAGCCTGAGATCGTCGCCGGCCTGGACATCCTGATCGTCCGCGAGCTGACCGGCGGCATCTACTTCGGCGCCCCGCGCGGCACCCGTGAGCTTGCGAACGGCGAGCGCCAGTCCTACGACACCCTGCCGTACAGCGAAAGCGAGATCCGCCGCATCGCCCGCGTCGGCTTCGACATGGCCCGCGTGCGCGGCAAGAAACTGTGCTCGGTGGACAAGGCCAACGTCCTGGCGTCCAGCCAGCTGTGGCGCGAAGTGGTCGAGCAGGTGGCCAAGGACTACCCGGACGTCGAACTGAGCCACATGTACGTCGACAACGCCGCGATGCAACTGGTGCGCGCACCGAAGCAGTTCGACGTGATCGTCACCGACAACATGTTCGGCGACATCCTGTCCGACGAAGCGTCGATGCTCACCGGTTCCATCGGCATGCTGCCGTCGGCCTCGCTGGACGCCAACAACAAGGGCATGTACGAGCCTTGCCACGGTTCGGCGCCGGACATCGCGGGCAAGGGCATCGCCAACCCGCTGGCGACCATTCTGTCGGTGTCGATGATGCTGCGTTACAGCTTCAATCTGCAGGACGCGGCCGATGCCATCGAGAAGGCCGTCAGCGTGGTCCTGGACCAGGGCCTGCGCACCGGCGACATCTTTTCGACCGGTTGCACTAAAGTCGGTACGCAGGAAATGGGTGACGCAGTAGTCGCCGCGCTGCGGAATCTGTAATCTCTCGGGCCCGCTGCGAAATTCAATGCGAAGCAGCGGCCCACTTTTCAAGAAGGTGTAGTTGCGATGAAACGTGTAGGTCTGATCGGTTGGCGCGGCATGGTCGGTTCCGTGCTCATGCAGCGGATGCTGGAAGAGCAGGATTTCGATCTTATCGAGCCGGTGTTTTTCACCACTTCCAATGTCGGTGGCCAAGGCCCGTCCGTGGGCAAGGACATTGCTCCGCTCAAGGACGCTTACAGCATTGAAGAGCTCAAGACCCTCGACGTGATCCTGACCTGCCAGGGCGGCGACTACACCAACGAAGTCTTCCCCAAGCTGCGCGAAGCCGGCTGGCAGGGCTACTGGATCGACGCGGCGTCCAGCCTGCGGATGAACGACGACGCGGTGATCATCCTCGACCCGGTCAACCGCAAGGTCATCGACCAGCAGCTCGACGCGGGCACCAAGAACTACATCGGCGGCAACTGCACCGTCAGCCTGATGCTGATGGGCCTGGGCGGCCTATTCGAGGCCGGCCTGGTGGAGTGGATGAGCGCCATGACCTATCAGGCGGCGTCCGGCGCCGGCGCGCAGAACATGCGTGAGCTGATCAAGCAGATGGGCGCGACCCACGCCGCCGTGGCCGACCAGCTGGCCGACCCGGCCAGCGCGATCCTGGACATCGACCGCCGCGTGGCCGAAACCATGCGCAGCGAAGCCTACCCGACCGAGAACTTCGGCGTGCCGCTGGCCGGCAGCCTGATCCCGTGGATCGACAAGGAACTGCCGAACGGCCAGAGCCGCGAAGAGTGGAAGGCCCAGGCCGAGACCAACAAGATCCTGGGCCGCTTCAAGAGCCCGATCCCGGTCGACGGCATCTGCGTGCGCATCGGCGCCATGCGTTGCCACAGCCAGGCGCTGACCATCAAGCTGAACAAGGACGTGCCGATCGCCGACATCGAAGGGCTGATCAGCCAGCACAACCCTTGGGTCAAGCTGGTGCCGAACAACCGCGACATCAGCATGCAGGAGCTGAGCCCGACGAAAGTCACCGGCACCCTGAACATCCCGGTCGGCCGTCTGCGCAAGCTGAACATGGGTTCGCAGTTCGTCGGTGCGTTCACCGTCGGCGACCAACTGCTGTGGGGCGCGGCCGAACCGCTGCGTCGCATGCTGCGGATCCTGCTGGAGCGTTGATCCGACGCTGAGACGAACGAACCCGCACCTTGCCGAAGGTGCGGGTTTTTTCTTGCCCGGCGGTCAGGCGTCGGGCACGCCCTTTTCCCACACCGGCCAGTGCTCGAGGATGTCCTGCACCAATGGATTGCCCGTGCGGTAGAGGTTTTCCAGGGCCGGCGCGAAGCCGCCCTGATCGGCGTACTTGAGCAGGTTGTCCACTTCGCTGCCGCCCGGCGCGGGGCGGTCGAAGTCCGAGCCGGCCCGCACCACCGCCAGGCGCTGCACGTCCACCCGGCCTTCGCGGCTGGCGCGCAGCAGGGCCTCGTAGGTGGAGTTGTCTTCCTGCTGGGTGGTGCAGTATTCGCCCTTGCCGTCGGTCAGCAGCCGCGTCCAGACCTCGGCCCGTTCGCTCAGGCGGGTGCCGGAGAACCACGTGTTGCCCGCCAGCGTGTCGCAGCGCGTCACCGTCGGCGGCTGGTTGGCCGGGGCCTGCGGGTACTTCAGGCGCCAGGCCGCCGACTCCTTGCTCTCGCTGAGCGTGACATGGCGGCTCAGGGCAAAGGCCTTGGCCTGCAGCCGCGGGTTGAGCTCGAACACTTCGGTCTTGTAGTCCAGCGGCGGCTTTTCGTTTGGCCCGCGGGTGTTGATGCCCAGGTAGCCGGTCGGCCAGTCCTTGGGCGCGTCACGGGCGTCCAGCTCCCACTGGGTGCCGAACTCCACCAGGTAGTGCGCCCATGCGGCGGTGCCGAGGGTGCCGTGCCTGGGGCTGATGCCGGCGATGCCGGCGATCAGGAAGTAGCTCTTGCGCAGGTCGAACTGCGGCGACAGGGCCAGGGCCAGGGTCGAGGCGGCGGCGTTGGTCTGGCCCATGCCGGTGACCATCAGGCACACCTGCTGCGCATTGCAGCGCACCGTCGGGTACTCGGCCGACAGCCCCGGCACGCGCACTTCCCGGGTCAGGTGCAGGCGGTCGATCCAGTGCTGCGCCTCGGGGGCGAACATGGTGATCAGCACCACCTTGGGCCGCAGCGGCCCGGGTTGGGCCGGCGCGGTCGCCGCCCAGGCGGTGGAAGAGAGCAGGGCCGCAGCGGCCAGGGAAACACGCATCATTGCCTTCATGAAAACCTCCTGTGATCAGAACTGGTAACCGATGCCGGCGTAGTAACCCCAGCCGTTGGAGCGTGCGCGGAAGTCGCCGTCGCCGAAGTTCAGCTCGCTGCCGTCCTCCCAGTTGCCGCCGTTGTGGAAGTAACGGCCCACCAGGGTGAAGCGCAAGTGGGTGAACGAGTACAGCAGCACGTTGGTCGCCACCGTGGCGTTGGCGGTGCGGGCGGGGTTGTCCTTGTGCAGGTCCGAGCCGAAGTCGAAGTTGGTGAAGCCGATGTAGGTCAGCGACGCGCCGTTGCTGAAGCGGTCGATGGGCACGATGTACTTGAGCTGCGCCCGGTAGCCGTCCCACGAGTACTCGTTGCTGGCGCCGTAGTTCTCCCACTGGTAGCGGCCGTACAGGTTGGCCGACAGGTTGACCCGCGAATGGGTGTCGATGTCGGTGCCCAGGCCGCTGTAGAGCGTGTTGGCGCGGTTGGCGCTGTTGCTGCCGTGGTCGTAGATCCAGTCGAAGGCCACGTACCACTCCTTGAACGGGCCGATGGCCAGGCTGCGGCCGGCCAGGTGGTCGATGGAGATGCGCGGTTCGTGCTCCATGAACACCGGCGAGCCGTGGTCCCACACGCCTTTGTCGTGGCTGTTGCCGATGTTGAAGATCTTCGGGATGTCGATGTAGCCGTACAGCTCGAACGGGCCCTTGCGGCCGAAGTATTCGTATTCCAGGTAGATGTCGTCGGCCGGCCGCGGACCGAAGCTGATGTCCTTGCTGCCGATCAGGGTCAGGTTCTGGTTGTACCA
The DNA here is from genome assembly GCF_019145435.1 of Pseudomonas ekonensis. Taxonomy (NCBI): domain Bacteria; kingdom Pseudomonadati; phylum Pseudomonadota; class Gammaproteobacteria; order Pseudomonadales; family Pseudomonadaceae; genus Pseudomonas; species Pseudomonas ekonensis. The sequence goes on from NZ_JAHSTS010000001.1 coordinate 1,479,426, forward strand.
GTCCGACAGGTAGGCGCCTTTTTTCGGCGGACTGGCTTCGGGGCTCAGGGTTTCGCCCTGGGCCGACTCTTCGCCGGCCGCCGGCTGCGCCAGAAGGCTGTCGCTGAGAAGTCCGGTAACGCCGGCCAGTAGCAGGGAAACGGCAAATGTGCGCGCGCCGCGGGAAGGGCGGCAGGAGGGAACGTGCATTCAAAGTCCTTTTTTGCGGATCCAGGCCCGGAATTCCGGGCTTGTACGGTTCTGGGTCGAAATGGCCGGGATAAACGGCTCGCAAACGTTTGCACAAGCCGTACCAGTTTTCAAAGAACCCGCAGGCCCGGCATCCCGACCCGGCATCGCCGGTGCCTGATCCACCGCCATCGCCAGCAGGCTGGCCACAGAGGATTCCGGTTGTCCGCAGCATCCCTGCACACCACAAAACCCTGTAGGAGCTTGCCTGCAAGCGATGAGGCCGGTACTGCCGACATCTCTGTTGCCTGACATTGCCGGCATCGCCAGCAGGCAGGCGCCCACAAAAGGCCCGAACACCGCACAGGCCGTGGCTCTGGATCCATATTTCAAAAGCGTCTAGCGCCAAAGTATTAACACCATTTGAAGAATGCCCCATCGCGGGGCATCAACTAGCGTGTGTCGGGAATGTCACGGTTTTGTGATGACCGTCGCAGTCTTGATTCGCGTGCGGAATAAGCGGTGCAAAGCACGCCCCTCAAGGAAGATTTTGGCCACGACAAGGAGCAGTCCGTGTACACAAGGTCCGCTATCGCCCTCGTTTCGCGTTTTTCCCCACTGTCACTTGCCGTGCACCTGAGTGTCGCCGGACTGCTGTTCGGCGGCGTCAGCCAGCCGGCGCTCGCCACCTGTTCGGTGGCCGGTTCCACCGTGACCTGCACCGGCGTGCCGAGCCTGCCGCTGTTTCTCAACAACTACGCCAGCGCGACCAACGGCCTGACGGTCAACGTCAACGCCGGCGCGCAGATGAACGCCACCCTCGGCGGTCGGGTGCTGGACCTGACCGGGGTCAACATCACCCTGAACAACTCCGGCACCCTCGACCCGGCGCTGCTGGGGCTGGTGTCGGTGCTCAGCGGCGGTGCGTTCATCGGCACCGGCGCGGCGAGCACGGTTACCGTCCTCAACAACGCCAGCGGCATCATCCGCGGCACCGGCATGGTGCTGGGCCTGAACCTGACCAGCATCGACGGCCTGGGCATCGGCGTGAACAACGCGGCCGCCGGCACCACCAGCATCACCAACAACGGCACGATCACCTCCACCGGCCTGTCGGTGGGCGGCATCAGCCTGGCCGACACCCCGGTGGTGGGCGTGTACGGCGGCTCGACGGTGAACATGACCAACAACGGCAGCGTGCAGGGCCGGGTGGCGTTCGAGACGTCCGCCGCCGGCAACACGTTCACCAACACCGGCAGCATCACCGGCAGCGTGTCGATGGGGGTGAACAGCACCAACACCTTCACCGCGGTGACCGGCTCCAGCGTCAACGTCGGCGACGGCGTGCAGGTCACCGTCGGCCTCGGCGGGCTGATCGGGGTCAACCTGACGTTCGCCCCGACCGGGCAGATCGACGGCGGCGCCGGCGGCACCAACGCCCTGGTGCTGCAGAACACCCTCGGCGTGGGCGGCGGCACCAGCGGCAGCGGCACGGTGTCCAGCGCCACTTACGTCAACTTCAACAACCTCACCGTCAACAGCGGCACCTGGACCTTGCAGGGGCCGGTGGTCAGCGGCAGTTCGACCCTCAACGGCGGGGTGGTGCAGTTCAACAACAACGCGGCGTTCGGCAGCGGCGTGCTGACCGCCAACGGCGGGATTCTCCAGGCCAGCAGCGCCGGCCTGAGCCTGGGCAACCTGATCACCCTGGGCGCCGGCGGCCTGACGGTGCAAGGCGCCAACGACCTGAGCCTGACCGGCGTGCTGTCCGGCACGGGCGGCCTGACCAAGTCCGGCGCCGGCCAGTTGAGCCTGGGGGCGGCGAACACCTTCACCGGCAACACCACGATCAACGCCGGCAGCGTGCAGGTGGGCAACGATCAAGCGTTCAGCGGCGGCACCGTCACCATCGGCGGCGCGGCGACGTTGACCGCGCCCGGCACCGTCAACCTGGCCAACGCCATCACCCTCAACGGCGCCCTGACCGCCAGCGGCGCCGGGGCGCTGACCCTGAGCGGCGCGCTCACCGGCGCCAGCGGCCTGACCAAGACCGGCAGCGGCAGCCTGACCCTCAGCGGCGTGAACACCGGCTACAGCGGCACCACCACCCTGAGTGCCGGCACGTTGCGGGTCGGCAACAACAACGCCTTGGGCAGCGGCGCCCTGAACACGGCCGCCGGCACCAGCCTGGACAGCACCGCCAACGTCACCCTGAACAACAACGTCGGCCTGACCGGCAGCCTCACCGTGCTGGGCAGCAACAACCTGACCCTGGGCGGCGTGCTCTCCGGCACGGGCGGCCTCACCAAGAGCGGCGCGGCCAGCCTGACCCTGACCGGCAACAACACCCAGAGCGGCGCGACCGCCCTCAACGCCGGCACGCTGTTGGTGGGCAGCAACACCGCGTTGGGCACCGGCGCCCTGAACACCGCCGCCGGCACCACGCTGGACGCAACCACCTCAGTGAGCCTGGCCAACGCCGTCAACCTGGCGGCGAACCTGGTCATCGGCGGCACCCAGGCCCTGGCCCTGGGCGGCGTAGTCAACGGTGCCGGCGGGCTGGTCAAGAACGGCACCGCCGCCCTGACCCTGGGCGGCAGCAACGGGTTCGCCGGCGGCACCTCGCTCAACGCCGGCACGCTGATCGTCGGCGCCAACACGGCGCTGGGCAGCGGCGGCCTGAGCACGGCGGCGGGCACCACGCTCGACGCCAACACGACGGTGTCGCTGGGCAACGCGGTCACCCTGGGCGGCAACCTGAACATCGGCGGCAGCGCCAACCTGACGCTCGGCGGGGTGGTCGACGGCAGCGGCGGGCTGACCAAGAACGGCGCCGCCAACCTGATCCTCAACGGCGCCAACACCTTCCTGGCCGGCACCACCCTCAGCGCCGGCACCCTGACCGTCGGCAATGCCGGCGCGCTGGGCAGCGGCGATCTGACGGTCACCGGCGCCGCGACCCTGGACAGCAGCACCAGTGTGGCGCTGGCCAACAACGTGGTGCTCAACGCCGACCTGAGCATCGGCGGCAGCAACGGGCTGACCCTGGGCGGCGTGGTCAGCGGCGCCAGCCGGCTGATCAAGAACGGCACGGCCAACCTGACCCTCAACGGCAGCAACACCTACAGCGGCGGCACCACCCTGAACGCCGGCAGCCTGACCGTCGGCAACGCGGCGGCACTGGGCAGCGGCGGCCTGACCGTGGGCGGAGCGAGCACCCTCAACAGCAGCGGTGCGGTCACCTTGGGCAACGCCATCACCCTCAACGCCAACCTCACGGCCGGCGGCGCCAACGCGCTCACCCTGGGCGGCGTCATCGACGGTGCCGGCGGGCTGATCAAGACCGGCGCGTCCAGTCTGACCCTGACCGGCAGCAACACCTACACCGGCTCCACGTCGCTCAACGCCGGCACGCTGATCGTCGGCTCCGCCACCGCGCTGGGCACCGGCAACCTGAACGCGGCGGCCGGCACCACGCTGGACGCCAGCACCGCCACCAGCCTGGCCAACAACGTCAACCTGGGCGGCAACCTGACCGTCGCCGGCAGCAATGCGCTGACCCTCACCGGCACGGTGTCCGGCGTCGGCGGGCTGATCAAGAACGGCGCCGCCGACCTGACCCTCAACGGCGCCAACACCTACTTCGGCAACACCGCGCTCAACGCCGGCAAACTGATCCTCGGCAACAGCACCGCACTGGGCAGCGGCACGCTGAACGCGGCGGCCAACACCACGCTGGACGCCAACACCGCCGTCAGCCTGGGCAACGCCGTGAACCTGGCCGGGACCCTGAACATCGGCGGCACCGCGGACCTGACCCTGGGCGGCGCGGTGAACGGCGTCGGCAGCCTGGTGAAGAACGGCACGGCCAACCTGACCCTCAACGGCACCAACGCTTACGCGGGCGGCACCACGCTGAACGCCGGGACGCTCACCGCGGGCAACAGCTCGGCGCTGGGCAGCGGTGCGTTGACCGTCGCCGGGGCCGCGACCCTGGACAACACGTCGCCGCTGGTCAACCTGAACAACACCGTCACCCTCAACGCCGCCCTGACCGTCGCCGGTTCGCAGGACCTGGCCCTGGGCGGCGTGATCAACGGCACGGGCTCGCTGGTCAAGAACGGCACGGCGAACCTGACGCTCAACGGCATCAATACCTACCAGGGCGGCACCACCCTCAATGCCGGCACGCTGACCCTCGGCACCGCGGCGGCATTGGGCAGCGGCGCGCTGACCGTCGGCGGCGCCGCGACGCTGGACAACAGCTCGGCCCTGGTCCTGGGCAACGACATCACCCTCAACGCCGGGCTGACCGTGGCCGGCAACAACAGCCTGGTGCTCAGCGGCGTGGTCAGCGGCACCGGCAACCTGATCAAGAGCGGGCTCGACGACCTGTCGCTGGCGGGCAGCAACACCTTCACCGGTGCGCTGAACATCCTCGCCGGCAGTGTGTCCACCCTGAGCAGCGGCGCGCTGGGCAACGCCTCCGGCGCCGACGTCAGCGCCGGGGCCAGCCTCAACCTGGGCAGCGACGCGAGCCTGGGCGGGCTGAGCGGCAGCGGCAGCGTGCAGGTCGGCGCCGGCAGCACCCTGACCGTGGGCGGGGTCAGCACCACCAGCACCTTCGACGGCGACGTCAGCGGCAGCGGCGGCCTGACCAAGGTCGGCACCGGCACCCTGAACCTCACCGGCATCAACGGCCTGACCGGCAATACGCTGGTGAGCGGCGGCACCCTGAACCTCAGCGGCTCGCTGGCCAGCGCTCAGGTGAATGTCGGCAGCGGCGCCACCTTCACCGGCAACGGCACGGTGCTCGGCCAGCTGAGCGTCGCCAACGGCGGCCATCTGGCCCTGTCTTCGGGCAACCAACTGTCGGCGGGCGCCTTGACCCTCGGCGCCAGCGGCAACCTCGACGTGGCCCTGGCCGCGCCGTCGACCACGTCGCTGATCGATGTCAGCGGCAACCTGACCCTGGACGGCAACCTCAACGTCACCGACGCCGGCGGTTTCGGCGTCGGCGTGTACCGCCTGATCAACTACACCGGCAGCCTGACGGACCTGGGCCTGGACGTGGCCAGCGTGCCGGTCGGCTTCGGCCTCGGCGACCTGGTGGTGCAGACCTCGGTCGGCAACCAGGTCAACCTGCTGGTGTCGGCGCCGAACGCCAACATCCGCTTCTGGGACGGCAGCCAGACCGTGCCCAACGGCACGGTGGACGGCGGCAGCGGCACCTGGAACGCCGCCGGCTCCAACTGGACCAACGTCAACGGCACCCTGAACCAGGCCTGGGCCGGCGATTTCGGCGTGTTCCAGGGCACCGCCGGCACCGTGACGGTGGACGGCACGCAACTGTTCACCGGCCTGCAGTTCACCACCGACGGCTACAGCCTGGTCAACGGCACGGCGGGGCAACTGACCGCCGTCAACGGCACCGGCGGCACCACGGCGGTGCGGGTCGATCCGGGCGTGACCGCGACGGTCGGCGTGGGCATCAACGGCAGCGGCATCCTCAACAAGCTCGACAGCGGCACCCTCGTCCTCAACGGCGCCAACAGCTACAGCGGCGGCACCGCGCTGGACGGCGGCAAACTGGTGGTCGGCAGCAACACCGCGCTGGGCACCGGCACGCTGACGGCGGCGACCGGCACGCAGTTGGACAGCAACGCGGCGGTCACCCTGGGCAACGCCGTGACCCTCAATGGCAATCTGACCGTGGCGGGCAGCAACGCACTGACGCTCAACGGCGTGATCGGCGGCACCGGCGGCCTGATCAAGAACGGCGCGGCCAGCCTGACCCTCGGCGGCAACAACGCCTTCCTCGGGCCGGTGGCGCTGAACGCCGGCGGACTGGTGCTGGCGTCCAACTCGGCGCTCGGTTCCGCCACCCTGAACGCGGCCGGCGGCACCACGCTGGATGCCGCCAGCGCCGTTTCGGTGAACAACGCGGTGAACCTGGCCGGCAACCTCGCCGTCACCGGCAGCAACAACCTGACGCTGGCCGGGGCCATCAACGGTGCCGGCAGCCTGACCAAGAACGGCGCGGCCAACCTGACGCTGTCCGGCGCCAACGGCTTCCTCGGCGGCACCACGCTCAACGCCGGCACCCTGACCGTCGGCAACGCCACCGCCCTGGGCCTGGGCAACCTGACCGTGGCCGGCGCCTCGAGCCTCGACAGCAGCGGCGCCTTCGCCCTGGGCAACGCGCTGGTGCTCAACGCCAACCTGACGGTGGCCGGCAGCAATAACCTGACCCTGGGCGGCGCTATCAGCGGCACAGGCGGGCTGGTGAAAAACGGCGCGGCCAACCTGACCCTCAACGGCACCGGCACCTACAGCGGCGGCACCACGCTCAACGCCGGCACCCTGACCCTCGGCACCGCCGGCGCGCTGGGTTCCGGTGCGTTGACCGTGGCGGGCGCCTCGACCCTCGACAACACCTCGACGCTGGTGCTGGGCAACGACGTCAACGTCAACGCCAACCTGACCGTGGCCGGCAGCAACGACCTGACCCTGGGCGGCGTACTCGCCGGGGCCGGCACGCTGACCAAGAGCGGCGCATCCGACCTGACCCTGACCGGCGCCAACACCTTCAACGGCACCTTCGACGTGCAGGCCGGCAGCCTCACCACCGTCGGCAACGCGGCGCTGGGCAACAACGCCGGGGTCAACCTCGCGGGCGGCACCACCCTCAACCTCGGCGGCTCGGCGGCCATCGCCAGCCTCACCGGCAGCGGCACCGCCGACGTCGGCGCCGGCCAGTCGCTGAGCATCGGCGGCAACAACCTGAGCAGTACCTTCGCCGGCATCCTCACCGGCAGCGGCGCCCTGAACAAACTGGGCACCGGCACCCTGACCCTGACCGGCGCCAGCACCCTGACCGGCGACACCACGGTCGGCGCCGGCACCTTGCGGGTCAACGGTTCGCTGGACAGCGCCAACGTGCAGGTCAACAGCGGCGGCACCCTGGGCGGCTCCGGCAGCCTTGCGGGCGCGGTCGCCGTGGCCGACGGCGGGCACCTGGCGCTGGCCACCGGCAGCGCACTGTCGGTGGGCTCGCTGGCGCTCAGCGGCAACTCGAACCTGGATGTCGGCCTCGGCGCGCCGGTGTCCGGCGGCGGCAGCGCGCTGCTCAACGTCAATGGCAACCTGACCCTGGACGGCACCCTCAACGTCAGCGACCTGGGCGGTTTCGGCAGCGGGGTCTACCGGATCATCAACTACACCGGCGGCCTGACCGACAACGGTCTGCTGTTCGGCACCTTGCCGGGCAGCGTCACCCCCGGCGACCTGCAATTGCAGACCAGCGTCGGCAACCAGATCAACCTGCTGGTCACAGCCCCAGGCGTCACCGTGCAGTTCTGGGACGGCAGTCAGTTGACCGGCAACGGCGCCATCGAAGGCGGCAGCGGCACCTGGGGCAGCGGCACCACCAACTGGACCGACGTCAACGGCACCGTCAACCAGGCCTGGGGCAACAGCTTCGCGGTGTTCCAGGGCAGCGCCGGCACCGTGACGGTCAACGGCGCGCAGACCATCACCGGCCTGCAGTTCGTCACCGATGGCTACAGCCTGCAGAACGGCACAGCCGGTTCGCTGAACCTGGTCAACGGCGCATTGGGCAACGCCACCGTGCGGGTCGACCCGAACGCCACCGCCACCCTCGGCGTGGCGCTCAACGGCAGCGGCACCCTGGGCAAATACGACGCCGGCACCTTGGTGCTCAACGCCGCCAACGGCTACACCGGCGGCACCGCCCTCAACGGCGGCAAACTGGTGGTGGGCAACGACGTGGCACTGGGCACGGGCACATTGACCGCCGCCAACGGCACGGCGCTGGACAGCAACACCGCCGTCACCCTGGCCAACGCCGTGGTGCTCAACGGCGGGCTGGCCATCGCCGGCAGCAACGCCCTGACCCTCGACGGCACGGTCAGCGGCAGCGGCAGCCTGTCCAAGGCCGGCGCCGCGAGCCTGACCCTCAACGGCAACAACACCTACAGCGGCGGCACGCAACTGTCCGGCGGTTCGCTGGTCCTGGGCAACAACAGCGCCATCGGCAGCGGCGCGCTCAGCGTCCTGGGCAACGCCACCCTCGACAGCGCCAGCGCGCTGCAACTGGCCAACGCCATCGGCCTGGGCGCGCAGCTCACCTTGGCCGGCAACCAGAACACTAGCCTGATCGGCGCCATCAGCGGCAACGGCGGCCTGGTGAAGAACGGCAGCGGCGACCTGGCGCTCAGCGGCGCCAACACCTACACCGGCGGCACCACGCTCAACGGCGGCAGCACCCGCGGCGACACCAGCAGCCTGCAAGGGGCCATCGTCAACAACGCGGCGCTGACCTTCGAGCAGAACAGCGACGGCACCTACACCGGCAACCTCACCGGCGCCGGCACCTTGACCAAGGCCGGCACCGGCGCCTTGCTGCTGACCGGCACCAACGGCTTCACCGGCAACACCGACGTGCAGGCCGGCACGCTGCGGGTCAATGGCGTGCTCAACAGCGCCAGCGTCAATGTCGCCAGCGGGGCGAAGATCGGTGGCGGCGGGCAGTTGGGCGGCAACGTGCAACTGGCCAGCGGCGCGACCCTGTTGGGCGGCGGCACGGCGACGCCGCTGTCGGTCGGTTCGCTGGCGCTGTCCTCCGGCAGCGTGCTGGACTTCACCCTCGGCTCGGCCGCCAGCTCCACCACGGTGGTCAACGTCGCCGGCAACCTCACGCTGGACGGCACCCTCAACATCACCAACGCCGGCGGCTTCGGCACCGGGATCTATCAGCTGTTCAGCTATGGCGGCACCCTCACCGACAACGGCCTGACCTACGGCAGCCTGCCGGTGCCGACGGGCAACCTGTCGTTGCAGACCGCCTTCGCCAACCAGATCAACCTGCTGGTGCAGGGCTCGCCGGGCGAAGTGCAGTTCTGGAACGGCGGCAAGACCAACCCCGACGGCAGCATCGGCGGCGGCAGCGGCGTGTGGGGCCCCGGCACCAACTGGACCGACCCCACCGGCACCCAGGCGCTGGGCGCCAATGGCCAGTTCGCGGTGTTCGGCGGGCAGGGCGGCACGGTCAGCGTGGTCGGCAACCAAGCCTTCACCGGCCTGCAGTTCCTGGTCGGCGGCTACAGCCTGACGGCGGGTGCCGGCGGCAGTCTCACCCCGGTCAACGGGCCGGACGGCAGCCTGGCGCCGGTACGGGTCAATGCCGGAGGCAGCACGGAAATCTCCGCGCCGCTGGTGGGCACCGGCGGCATCGAAAAACTGGACGCCGGCACGCTGGTGCTCAGCGGCGCCAACACCTACAGCGGCGGCACCACGGTCAGCGGCGGTACGCTGATCGGCAACAGCACCAGCCTGCAAGGCAACATCCTCGACAACGCCTCGCTGGTGTTCCAGCAGAACGTCGACGGCCAGTTCAGCGGCCGGCTCAGCGGCATCGGCGCACTGGCCAAGCGCGGCACCGGCCGCTTGCTGCTGACCGGTGACCAGCCGTTCAGCGGCGCGGTGTCGGTGGATCAAGGCGTGCTGCAGGTCGGCAGCCGCGCGGCGCGCGCCTCCCTGGCCGGGCAGGTCACCGTGGCCAACGGCGCAGCGCTGAGCGGCAACGGCAGCGTCGGCGCGATCGTGAACCATGGCGTGGTGGCCTCCGGCGGCACCGACGGCACCTTGAGCGTCACCGGCAACCTGACCAACGCCGCCGACGGCCTGCTGGCGCTGACGGTCAGCTCGCCGACCGCCACGCCGCTGGCCGTCGGCGGCACCGCGACCCTCGGCGGCGGCCTGCTGGTCAACAGCCTGGCGCCGTTCTCCGGCAACACCACGTATTCGCTGATCACGGCGGGCGGCGGCGTCACCGGCACCTTCAGCTCGGCGGACCTGCCGCAGTACGCGTTCCTCAACACCAGCCTTGTGTACAGCGCCAATGCGGTAAACCTGGCGGTCAGCCGCAACGGCAATTCGTTCGCCGACGTCTCGGCCACCGGCAACCAGCGCAGCACGGCCCAGGCCTTGTCGCGCAACGGTGCGGCGGGGGCGGCGTTGCAGAACGAGATCGTCAACCTCAGCGTGGCCGGTGCGCGCAACGCGTTCGACAGCCTGTCCGGGGAGATCCACGCCAGCACCGCCAGCGCCGTGCTGGAGGACTCGCGCTATGTGCGCGACGCGGTCAACGACCGCATGCGCCAGCCGTCGTGCAGCGCGCCGGACGATCCGCGCCGGGCCCTGGCGCCGAGCGACAACCAGTTGAGCAGCAACGGCTGCCACGGCGAGATGGTCGGCTGGATCCGCGCGCTCGGCGCGTGGGGCGAGTCGGACGGCGACAGCAACAGCGCCAAACTCGACCGCAACCTCTCGGGCTTCCTGCTCGGCACCGACAAGCAACTGGACGACCAGTGGCGCGCCGGCATGGCCGCCGGCTACACCCGCAGCGACCTCGACGCCCACGACCGGCGCTCGGACGCCACGGTCGAGAGCTACCACCTGGCGGCGTACCTGAGCTCGCAGTTCGACGCCCTGGCGGTGCGCCTCGGTGCGGCCTACAGCTGGCACGACATCGAAACCAAACGCGACGTCAGCGTCGGCAACTACAACGACCGGCTGAAGGCCGATTACGACGCGCGCAGCGCCCAGGTGTTCGGCGAAGTCGGCTACACGCTCGAGGCCGCCGGCATTGCGCTGGAGCCGTTCGCCGGGCTGGCCTACGTCAACTACGACACCGACTCGGCCAAGGAAAAGGGCGGGGTAGGGCGGCTGAAGGCCGATGCCGACCAGGACATCACCTTCTCCACCCTCGGGGTGCGCGCCGGCAAGCTGATCACCCTGGCCAACGGCGGGCAGTTCACGCCACGGGCGGCCATCGGCTGGCGGCATGCCTTCGGCGACACCAAGCCCGACGCCGACCTGACCTTCATCGACGGCGGCGCCTCGTTCAGCACCCAGGGCGTGCCGATCGCCGAGGACAGCGCCATCGTCGAGGCCGGCGTGGACTTCCAGATCAGCCCGACCGGCAAACTGGGGATCGGTTATTCCGGGCAACTGTCCGGCGACGGCAACGATCATGCGATGACCATCAGCTTCAGCCTGGGCTTCTGAGTTTTCATGGCCGGAGCGCTTTAGCCGCCCGCAAGGGCGGTTTTTTTTGTCGTGCGCCTGGCTTCTGTGGCGAGGGCCGCGCGCGAAACATCCGTTGCGGGCGCCTCTGCTAGAATCGGCCCCATTCACAGCCTGAGAACTTTTCATGAGCGAGCCGATTCGTCTGACCCAATACAGCCACGGCGCCGGTTGCGGCTGCAAGATTTCCCCCCAGGTGCTGGAGGTGATCCTGGCCGGCAGCGGGGCGCAGAACCTCGACCCGAAACTGTGGGTCGGCAACGCCTCGCGCGACGACGCGGCGGTGTATGAGATCGACGCCGAGCGCGGCGTGGTCTCGACCACCGACTTCTTCATGCCGATCGTCGACGACCCGTTCGACTTCGGCCGCATCGCCGCCACCAACGCCATCAGCGACATCTACGCCATGGGCGGCGATCCGCTGATGGCCATCGCCATCCTGGGCTGGCCGGTCAACGTGCTGGCGCCGGAAGTGGCGCGGGAAGTGATCCGCGGCGGGCGCTCGGTGTGCGACGCGGCGGGCATCCCGCTGGCGGGCGGGCACTCGATCGACGCGCCGGAGCCGATCTTCGGCCTGGCCGTCACCGGCCTGGTGGAAAAGCGCCACATGAAGCGCAACGACACCGCCACCGCCGGCTGCCGGCTGTACCTGACCAAACCGTTGGGCATCGGCATCCTCACCACCGCCGAGAAGAAGGGCAAGCTGCGCAACGCCGACATCGGCCTGGCCCGCGACTGGATGTGCACCCTGAACAAGCCCGGCAGCCGCTTCGGCAAACTGGCCGGGGTCACGGCCATGACCGACGTCACCGGTTTCGGCCTGCTCGGGCACCTGGTGGAAATGGCCGACGGCAGCCACCTGACGGCGCGCATCGCCTATGACCGGGTGCCGCGCCTGGCCAGCATCGAATACTACCTGGAACAGGGCTGCGTGCCCGGCGGCACCTTGCGCAACTTCGACAGCTATTCGGGCAAGGTCGGCCGCCTGCAGGAGCTGCACAAGCGCGTGCTGTGCGACCCGCAGACCAGCGGCGGCCTGCTGATCGCCGTCACCCCCGAAGGCGATGCCGGGTTCCTCGCGGTGGCGGCCGAGCTGGGCCTGAGCCTTGAGCCGATCGGCGAGCTGGTCGAGCGACAGACCCACGCGGTCGAGGTGGTTTGATGCGCTTCGACTGCACCGATTACCGCGACATCTTCCTCAACGACCGGCCCCTGATGGATGCGCGTGCGCCGGTCGAGTTTCTCAAGGGCTCGTTCCCCGGCGCGGTCAACCGGCCGCTGATGAACGACCACGAACGCCAACGGATCGGCACCTGCTACAAGCAGCACGGCCAGCAGGCCGCCATCGAGCTGGGCTATCGCCTGGTGTCCGGCGCGGTCAAAGCCGAACGCATCCAGGGCTGGGCCGACTTCGCCCGGACCCACCCCGACGGGCTCCTGTATTGCTTCCGCGGCGGCCTGCGTTCGCAGATCACCCAGCAATGGCTGAGGGACGAGGCCGGCATCGACTACCCCCGGGTCGGCGGCGGCTACAAGGCGATGCGCACCTTTTTGATCGACACCCTCGAACAGGCCATCGCCCAGTGTGATTTCGTGCTGCTGGGCGGCATGACCGGCACCGGCAAGACCGAAGCGCTGGCGCTGCTCGACAACGGCCTGGACCTGGAGGGCCACGCCAATCACCGGGGCTCGAGCTTCGGCAAGCGCGCCACCGGCCAGCCGTCGAACATCGATTTCGAGAACCGCCTGGCCATCGACATCCTCAAGAAGCGCGACGCCGGCATTGGCCAGTTCGTGCTGGAGGACGAGAGCCGGGTGGTCGGCAGTTGCGCGCTGCCGTTGCCACTGTACCAGGGCATGCAGCAGTACCCGATGGTCTGGTTGGAGGACCGTTTCGACCAGCGCGTGGAACGCATCCTGCGCGATTACGTGGTGGACCTGTCGGCGGAGTTTTCGGCGGTGCACGGCGAGGCCGGGTTCGCGCTGTTCTCGCAACGTCTGCTGGACAGCCTCAACAACGTGCACAAACGCCTGGGCGGCGAACGGCACCGGCGGATGCTGGAACTGATGGAGCAGGCCCTGACCGAGCAGGGCCGCAGCGGCGCGGTGGAACTGCACCGGGGCTGGATCGAGGGCTTGCTGCGCGAGTACTACGATCCGATGTACGTGTTCCAGCGCGAGAAGAAGGGCGCGCGGATCGAGTTCGCGGGGGAACGGGAAGCGGTTGTCGAGTACTTGCGGGCGCGGGTGAGCCAGCGGGGCTGACGGTGCGGGTGCCGCCCGTCGCCAGCAGGCTGGCCCCCACCCGGATCGGTGTCGAAGGCAAAAATTGTAGGCGCCAGCCTGCAGGCGATGGCGTCAGTGGGGGCAGTGCAGGTTCGGGAACTCAGGTCGGGCAGGTGACCTTGCCGTTGTCCAGCCCCTGCTTGTAGCTGTGGCTCTGCAGGCTGGCCTTGCCGTTGTGCCAGGTCAGGGTCAGCACGTACAGCGAGTCGAAGTCCCCGGCGTCCCAGTCGTCGGTGATGGTCTGCCGCTCGCCCACGGCCTTGCCGGCCACCTTGTTGATCAGCTCCGGCAGGTAGCCGTGGGACCAGGCGGTGTAGATGGTCGCGTTGTGGTACTTGTCTTCGATCAGTTCCCGGGCCAGGTCGCTGGTGTCGTTGGCGGAGAACTCGATGTTCACCGGCAGGCCGAGCCGGATCGCGGCCGGGCTGATGGTCATCAGCGGGCGGATGTAGCTGTAGGCGTTGTCCAACTCGCCTTCCTCGACGTTGCGCGTGGGGTTGGCGGCGAACACGTAGTCGGCCTTGCCGAACTTCTCCGGCAGCAGGGTCGACAGTTCTATCGCCCGGTTCAGGCCCTGGCAGTTGAGCTGGCCCAGGCCGCCGGCGGGTTTTTCGGCGTGGCGCAGGAACACCAGGGTCTGTGTGCCGTCCACCGGTTGCGCGCGGCTTTCGCTGGACTCAAGGGAAAGGAACAGCGCACTGGCCGCCAGCAGGGAAGGCAGGGCCACGTAGGGGCGGTGCTTGAAGCGTTTGGCGAAACTCATCAGGTTCGTCATGGGCAAAGGATTCTTCAGCGGATTCGGTCAAGGCGGACAAGCCTGTGCACCTCGGGCTCCCAGCGCCGGGTGTGTTCCCTGTCTTCGATGGCGTTCCTTGCGAAGTGTGTGCGCTCAGAGTCCCCTGAAGCCCGGTTGGTTCGATCCGTGCCCCGGCAGCCTAACCACAAGATGTTACGGTTCGGCGGAGCCTCCATTATGATCGGGGCTTCAATTGTGACTGGATGCTTCCCATGACCGATCTGTCCGCGTTCCCGATCACCCGCAAATGGCCGGCGCAATGCCCCGACTGGATTCAGCTGTATTCCCTGCCGACTCCCAACGGCGTCAAGGTGTCGATCATGCTTGAAGAGATCGGCCTGCCCTACGAGCCGCACCGCGTGGGCTTCGACACCCAGGACCAGATGTCCCCGGAATTCCTGTCGCTGAACCCGAACAACAAAATCCCGGCGATCCTCGACCCCCACGGGCCGGACGACAAGCCGCTGCCGCTGTTCGAGTCCGGGGCGATCCTGATCTACCTCGCCGACAAGAGCGGCCAGCTGCTGGCCCACGAAGGCGCGTTGCGCTACGAAACGATCCAGTGGCTGATGTTCCAGATGGGCGGCATCGGCCCGATGTTCGGCCAACTCGGCTTCTTCAACAAATTCGGCGGCAAGGACTACGAAGACAAGCGCCCCCGCGACCGTTACGTCGAAGAGAGCCGGCGCCTGCTCAGCGTCCTCAACCAGCGTCTCGAGGGCCGCGACTGGATTATGGGCGAGCGCTACACCATCGCCGACATCGCCACGTTCCCGTGGGTGCGCAACCTGATCGGCTTCTACGAGGCGGGCGATCTGGTGGGCATCGGCAATTTCCCCAACGTCACCCGGGTGCTGGAGCGCTTCCTGGCGCGGCCGGCGGTGGTGCGCGGCCTCACGATTCCTTCCTGACGGTTGCCCTGCAGGAGCGAGCCTGCTCGCGATGACGGCCCTGACGTCACCGCAACGGGCTCGCTCCCACAGCCCATTGTTGCGCGCGCGGTAACGCACTCTTGATTGATCCAGGTTTGTACGCCGCCCTGCGCAAGGCATAAGCTTCGCCCCCTACGACTTTCGTCTCATCCGCCGTTTTCAGGAAAGGCCCCATGTCCAGTCAGTTCCCCGAAGCACGTCCACGCCGTCTGCGCCGCAATGCGAGCCTGCGCAGCCTGTTCCAGGAAACCGAATTCACCCTCAACGATCTGGTGCTGCCGATTTTCGTCGAGGAAGAGATCGACGACTTCGTGCCGATCAAGAGCATGCCCGGGGTGATGCGCATTCCCGAGCGCAAGCTGGCCGGCGAGATCGAGCGTTACGCCCGGGCCGGGATCAAGTCGGTGATGACGTTCGGCGTGTCCCACCACCTGGACGCCAGCGGCAGCGACACCTGGCGCGAGAACGGCCTGGTGTCGCGCATGTCGCGGATCGCCAAGGACGCCGTGCCGGAAATGATCGTGATGTCCGACACCTGCTTCTGCGAGTACACCGACCACGGCCATTGCGGCGTGATGCACAACCATGAAGTGGACAACGACCAGACCCTGATCAACCTCGGCAAGCAAGCCGTGGCCGCCGCCCGCGCCGGGGCCGACGTGATCGCGCCGTCGGCGGCGATGGACGGCCAGGTGCAGGCGATCCGCCGGGCGCTGGACGAGGCCGGGTTCGCCCAGACCGCGATCATGGCCTACTCGACCAAATTCGCCTCGGCCCTCTACGGCCCGTTCCGCGAGGCCGGCGGCAGCGCGCTCAAGGGCGACCGCAAGAGCTACCAGATGAACCCGATGAACCGCCGCGAAGCCCTGCGCGAATCGCTGCTGGACGAGCAGGAAGGCGCCGATGCGCTGATGGTCAAGCCGGCCGGCGCGTACCTGGACATCATCCGCGACATCCGCCAGGCCTCGAACCTGCCGCTGTCGGCGTACCAGGTCAGCGGCGAGTACGCGATGATCAAGTTCGGCGCCCAGGCCGGCGCCATCGACGAGGACCGTGTGGTGCGCGAAAGTCTCGGCGCGATCAAGCGGGCCGGTGCGGACCTGATCTTCACCTACTTCGCGATGGACCTGGCCCTGGCCGGGATCTGACCGATCCCGCCAGCCTGGATGTGGGCGCCGACGGCGTCAGTCCGGGCGCCGCCGGGCCGGGTCAGTTGAAGAACGGCCGGATCCCGTGATCGCGCAGGTAGCGCTCGATCACCTTCGGGTCGGCGCTGTTGTCGGCGACCGCCACGTAGGTGTCCGGGCGCAGCAGGTAGAAGCCGTTGCGCCCCAGGCCCGCCGCCTCGAAGGCCGGGCGCCAGTCGAACACGTGCAGCGGCAGGTTGTGGGCGTGGCACCAGGCGATCATCTCGTCGCTGGTGTCGCCGTACACATGCACCTGCCAGCCGGGGTGGCGCAGCGGTTCGTAGTTGTCGCCTTCACCGTCGTGGGCCCACGGCAGGCGGTCGCCGCCGTGCACATGGCCGGCCAGCCCTTCGCTCAGCGGCATGCCGCGGTAGTTGAGGGTGATCTGCGACACGGTGCGGAACAGGAACTCGCGGCTGGTCTCGAACGACGCCATTTTCGGGATCAGGAACGGCGCCAGCCGCGTGCGCAGCAAGTCGGCCATGCGCCCTTCGGCGGTGACGAAGCTGAACACCTTGTCGGTGGTCGACACCAGGCGCCGGGCGAAGGCGATGCGCTCGGTCTCGTAGCTGTCGAGCAGTTTGGGCGTGGCGCCGCCGCCGAGCACCGCCGCCAGCTTCCAGGCCAGGTTGATCGCATCGCCGATGCCGGTGTTCATGCCTTGGCCGCCGGCGGGGCTGTGCACGTGCGCCGCATCGCCGAGCAGGAACGCCCGGCCGCTGCGGAAGAACTCGGCCACCCGGTGATGCACCCGGTAGGTGGAGAACCAGTGGACGTCTTCGATGTGCACCTTGAGGTGCTCGATGGCGCGGCTGCTGACATCGGAGAACTGCAGGGTCTCAGCGCGCTCCGCCCGCTCGTCGCGCACGGTGCCGATCAGCCGCGCACGGCCTTCGCCGGCCAGCGGAAACACGGCGAGGAAGTCCGCTTCGTCCAGGTCCAGGTGCAACTCGCCGTTGAGCGCAGGACCGCTGGCCCGGACATCGGCGACGTAGAAAATCTGCTGGTAGGTGCCGCCGGGGAACCCGCTGTCCAGGGTCTTGCGCACCACCGAACGGGCGCCGTCGCACCCGGCCAGGTAGCAGGCCTGGCAGGTTTCCTGTTCGCCGTCGGGCAGGCGCAGCCGGGCGGTGATGCCATCGCCGGTTTCCTCGAAACTTTCCAGGGTGGTGTTGCGTTCGACGGTCACGCCGTAGTCTTCCAGGCGTTCGATCAGCAGCTGTTCGTGTTCGTCCTGCGGGTAGATCTCCAGGAACGCATAAGGCGTCAGGCCTTCGCCGATGCGGTGCAGCGGCAACTGCGCCACAGGCTTGCCCTTGACCCAGAAATTGGCCGCCTGCACCCGGTGGCCGCTGCGCACCACGGCGTCGGCCAGGTCCAGCTGGCGGTACAGCTCCAGGGTGCGCGCCTGCACCGCCAGCGCCCGGGAGGTGGTGCCGGGGGCGGAGGTCTTGTCGATGATGCGCACGCGCACCGCCAGTTTGCTCAGCCACAGGGCCAGCACCAGACCGGTGGGGCCGGCGCCGATGATCAGTACGTCGCTGCGGTTCATGGCGGTTCTCCCAGGCAGGTGCAACGGCAAGTATGGATCAGCCGGGGAGGGTGGCCAGTCGGGCTGCTCAACGGAATCCGGCCGGGGCCCTGTGGCGAGGGAGCAAGCGCCCTCGCCACGGAACGGGGCAGAATGCCGGGAGTCATAGCCTGCACCGGATCCTTGGACTGAACCTTATGCCCACCTTTCGAATGCTCGTCGGTCTTGCCGTCTTGGCGGTGCTCGCCGGTTGCGCCGGCCAGCGCGGCGAAGGGCCGGCCGCACGCTCGCCGGCCGAGGTCAAGGCGCAGATCGTGCGGCTGCTGCCGGCCGGCACGGCCGACCGTCAGGGCTGGGCCACCGACATCTATGCGGCGTTCGCCGCCCAGAACCTCGACCCGAGCACCGCCAACCTGTGTTCGGTGCTGGCGGTGGCCGAGCAGGAATCGACCTTCCAGGCGGATCCACCGGTGCCGGGCCTGGGCAAGATCGCCCGTGACGAAATCGACCGCCGTGCCGGCAAGGCCCACATTCCGGGGCTGCTGGTCAGCGCGGCGCTGGCGGTGCGCTCGCCGAACGGCAAGACCTACAGCGAACGCTTGAGCGCCGCCCGCAGCGAAAAGGAACTGAGCGGTATCTTCGATGACTTCATCGGCATGGCGCCGATGGGCCGCACACTGTTCGGCGGCTTCAACCCGGTGCACACCGGCGGGCCGATGCAGGTGAGCATCGAATTCGCCGAGCGGCACGCCAAGGACTATCCCTATCCGGTGGACGGGACGATCCGCCGCGAGGTGTTCAGTCGCCGGGGCGGCATGTACTTCGGCATCGCCCACTTGCTGGGGTATCCGGTGAGCTACCGCGAGCCGCTGTACCGCTTCGCCGACTTCAACGCCGGTTGGTACGCCAGCCGCAACGCGGCGTTCCAGAATGCGGTGAGCCGCGCGTCAGGCATCCCGCTGGCGCTGGACGGCGACCTGATCCGGCCGGGGTCGATCATGCCCGGCAGCACGGAGCTGGCCGTGCGGGCGCTGGGCAAGTCATTGGACATGCGCAATCCGGTGATCCGTGAGCAACTGGAGAAGGGCGACACGCTGGGATTTGAAGACACCCGGGTGTACCGACGGGTGTTCGAGCTGGCGGAGCGGGCCGAGGGCAAGCCGCTGCCCCGTGCGGTGTTGCCGGGGATCGTGCTGCAGAGCCCGAAGATCACCCGCAAACTGACCACCGCGTGGTTCGCCAAACGGGTGGACAAGCGCTACCGGCGCTGCATGGCCAAGCAATGAAAAACCGAAAGGCATAAAAAAACCCGGCTGACGGAGCCGGGTTTTTTCTGGGCTGTTGCGGTGAGGCGAAGCATCAGGCCACGCGACGTTCGATCAGACGATCCGAACCGCCTTCGGCGACGCGGCGTTCCAGCAGGCGATCCGAACCGCCTTCGGCGACGCGACGTTCCAGCAGGCGGTCCGAGCCACCTTCGGCGACGCGGCGCTCCAGCAGACGGTCCGAACCGCCTTCGGCGACGCGGCGTTCCAGCAGACGGTCCGAGCCACCTTCGGCGACGCGGCGTTCCAGCAGACGATCCGAACCACCTTCGGCCAAACGGCTTTCGATCAGTTTGTCCGAGCCGCCTTCGGCGACCGTCGTGTGGGCGGAAGGGGCTGCAACAGCGTTCAGTGCAAGTACCGAGAAAGCGATGCCGAGGATGGTTTGGCGTTTCATGATCGTGTGCTCCAGAGGGTGTTGTCGGTTGGTATGGAGCTGATGTTACGCCCGGGATTTTTTAAGAGAACTTCATTGCCGTGATGGTGGACATCGACGCCGATGATGGTTTGGCGCACGGGCCGTCGGTCAGCGTGATGGGGCCGCATCCGTTCGGGGGCGGCGTTATTCGCCGGGCCTTCTACACTGCAAGCGTGAAGCGCAACCGGCAGCCTTGGGAGGGCGCATGTATCAACTGTACGGGCACAGGAATTCGGGCGCGGCGGCCATCGAGGCGGCGCTGGAGCTGTGCCAGATCGCTTACCGTTTCATCGACGTCGAGGCCAGCAGCGAGGCGGCCCAGGAGTTGGCCCGGCTCAACCCGCTGAAGCAGATCCCGACCCTGCAGTTGCCGGACGGCCGCGTCATCACCGAAAGCGCGGCGATCCTGGTGCACCTGGGCCTGAGCTTTCCGGAGTCCGGCCTGCTGCCGGCCGACGCCGCCGACCGCGACCAGGCGATCCGCGGCATGGTGTACATCGTCAGCAATTGCTATGCGGCCATCGGCGTCATCGATTACCCGGAACGCTGGCTGGTGATGCCGGACGAGGCCTCGCGGCAGAACCTGATGGCCGGCGCCCGCGAGCGGCTGCACTGGACGTGGGAGGTGTTCGCCGACCTGTTTTCCGCCGAGCTGTACCTGGACGACGAAAAGCCGGGGGCGCTGGATCTGCTGGCGGCGGTGGTGACCCGCTGGGCCGGTTCCCGCGAGCATCTGCGCCAGGCCCGCCCCGGCTTCCATGCCTGGCTGGCGCGCATCGATCGCCATCCCGTGCTGGCCCCGGTGTTTGCGCGGCACTGGCCCGCCTGAACGGGTGGGCTTGCCTGCCGACGACTGCGGTGGCAGACCCGCCGCCATCGCGGGCAAGCCCGCTCCCACAGTGGCTGCGGGTGTCGCAGTATCTATGTTCACCACAAAAACCTGTGGGAGCTGCGGTGCGACGATTCGACTTGCCAGCGACGAGGCCGGTACAGGCGCCATCACTGTTGCCTGACCCACCGCCATCGCGGGCAAGCCCGCTCCCACAGTGGCTGCGGGTGTCCGCAGTATCTATGTTCACCACAAAAACCTGTGGGAACTGCGGTGCGACGATTCGACTTGCCAGCGATGAGGCCGGCACTGCCGGCATCAGTGGTGGCTGATCCACCGCCATCGCCGGCAGGCTGGCTCTCACCGTGGAGGGCTCATTCCCCGCGGATGTAGCTCTCCAGCTGCCGGATCAGGTCCGCCTGTTCGGCCAAGGCTTCCTTGACCAGGTCACCGATGGACAGCAGGCCGATCAATTGGCCATTCTCCACCACCGGCAGGTGGCGCAGGCGTTTGTCAGACATGATGCCCAGGCAGGTGTCGACGGTCTGGTGGGTGTCCACGGTGATCACCGGCGACACCATGATGTCGCGCACCGGCGTGCCCACCGACGAGCGTCCCTTGAGCACCAGCTTGCGCGCGTAGTCGCGCTCGCTGATGATCCCCTCGACCCGGCCGTCCTTGACCACCAGCAACGCACCGACGTTCTTCGCGGCCATGTCCATCAGGGCCTGCAGCACCATGTCGTCCGGCGAGATGGTGTGCACTTTCTGGTTTTTCTCATCTTTGAGCTTGAGCAGCTGGGCGACGGTCTTCATGGCGGTTACTCAGGGGTTGTCGTTGTTGTTCCTGAAGCATCGTAGACGCCGGCGCGCAGGGCAAGGCCGCAAAACGGCAGATAACACGCAAAAAACGTCATTCGGCAAAAAAATGCCGGTTCTGCCGGTGTGGCGGGGGCGTTCCGGGAAACGGGAGCAAGCTCCCTCGCCACGGGCCGGGTAGAATGGCCGCCAGATTCCGTTTCACGAGGTTGCAGTGGTGGATGTACAGCAGGGCTTCGTCCTGACCCGGCATTGGCGCGACACCCCGGCCGGCACCGAAGTCGAGTTCTGGCTGGCGACCGACGCCGGCCCGCGCCGCGTGCGCCTGCCGCACCAGCCGTCGGTGGCGTTCATCCCTGCCGAACAGCGCGGGCAGGCCGAGCGTGTGCTGGCGGACGAAAAGAACGTCGAACTGCGTCCCCTGGCCCTGCAGGATTTCGAACACCGCCCGGTGCTGGGGCTGTATTGCCGGCAGCACGGCCAGCTGATGCGCCTGGAGACCGCGCTCAACCGCGCCGGCGTCGACGTGTTCGAAGCCGACGTGCGTCCGCCCGAACGCTACCTGATGGAGCGCTTCATCACCGCGCCGGTGCGGTTCGGCGGCACGCCGGACGCCGATGGCGTGCTGACCGACGCCCATCTCAAGCCCGCGCCCGGCTATCGGCCCACGTTACGGCTGGTGTCGCTGGACATCGAGACCACCGAGCAGGGCGAGCTGTATTCCGTTGCCCTGGAAGGCTGCGGCGAACGGCAGGTGTACATGCTCGGCGCACCGAACGGCGATGGCAGCGCCGTTGACTTCGACCTCGAATACTGCGACTCGCGCACCCTGATCCTGAAGAGACTCAACGACTGGTTCGCCCGCCACGACCCCGACGCGATCATCGGCTGGAACCTGGTGCAGTTCGACTTGCGCATCCTCCACGAACACGCCCGGCGCCTGGGCGTGCCGCTCAAGCTGGGGCGCGGCGGGGAGGAGATGCAGTGGCGCGAACATGGCAGCCGCACCCATTTCTTCGCCTCGGCGGCGGGGCGGCTGATCATCGACGGCATCGAGTCGTTGCGCTCGGCGACCTGGAGCTTTCCCTCGTTCAGCCTGGAGAACGTCGCCCAGACCCTGCTCGGCGAGGGCAAGTCCATCGACAACCCGTACCAGCGCATGGACGAAATCAACCGCATGTTCGCCGAGGACAAGCCGTCGCTGGCCAAGTACAACCTCAAGGACTGCGAGCTGGTCACGCGGATCTTCGCCAAGACCGACCTGCTGGACTTCCTGCTGGAGCGCGCCAGCGTCACCGGCCTGCCGGCCGACCGCAGCGGCGGCTCGGTGGCGGCGTTCACCCATCTGTACATGCCGCTGATGCACCGCCAGGGCTTCGTGGCGCCGAACCTGGGCACCAACCCGCCTCAGGCCAGCCCCGGCGGCTTCGTCATGGACTCGCGGCCGGGGCTGTACGAGTCGGTGCTGGTGCTGGACTACAAGAGCCTGTACCCGTCGATCATCCGCACGTTCCTGATCGACCCGGTGGGCCTGATCGAGGGCCTGCGCCAGCCCGGCGACGCCGAGTCCGTGCCGGGCTTTCGCGGCGCGCGGTTTTCCCGCACACGGCATTGCCTGCCGTCCATCGTGGCGCGGGTCGCCGAGGGTCGGGAACAGGCCAAGCGCGAGCGCAACGCGCCGCTGTCCCAGGCGCTGAAGATCATCATGAACGCCTTTTACGGCGTGCTCGGTTCCAGCGGCTGCCGGTTCTTCGATACGCGGCTGGCGTCGTCGATCACCCTGCGCGGCCACGAAATCATGCTGCGCACCCGCCAGTTGATCGAAGCCCATGGCCACGCGGTGATCTACGGCGACACCGACTCCACCTTCGTCTGGTTGCGCCGGCCCCACGGCCAGGAAGAGGCGGCGCAGATCGGCCGGGCGCTGGTGCAGTCCGTCAACGACTGGTGGCGCGGGCACGTGCGTGAGCAGTACGGGCTGGAGAGCGCCCTGGAGCTGCAGTTCGAGACCCATTACAAACGCTTCCTGATGCCGACCATCCGCGGTGCCGAGGAGGGCAGCAAAAAGCGCTACGCCGGCCTGGTGACCCGGCCCGACGGCCGCGAGGAAATGGTCTACAAGGGCCTGGAGACCGTGCGCACCGACTGGTCGCTGCTGGCCCGCCAGTTCCAGCAGGAACTGTACGAACGGATTTTCCGGCGCGAGCCCTATCAGGATTACGTGCGCGAGTACGTGCGCCAGACCCTGGCCGGCGCGTTCG
This sequence comes from Pseudomonas ekonensis, assembly GCF_019145435.1. Lineage (NCBI taxonomy): Bacteria > Pseudomonadati > Pseudomonadota > Gammaproteobacteria > Pseudomonadales > Pseudomonadaceae > Pseudomonas > Pseudomonas ekonensis. The sequence goes on from NZ_JAHSTS010000001.1 coordinate 1,503,086, forward strand.
ACGACCGGCTCGTCTACCGCAAGCGCCTGCGCCGCACCCTCGACGACTACGAGCGCAACGTCCCGCCCCATGTGCGCGCCGCGCGCCTGGCCGACGACTACAACGCGCAGCACGGCCGGCCCCGGCAGTACCAGAACGGCGGCTGGATCAGCTACGTCATCACCCTGGCCGGCCCCGAGCCGCTGGAGGCGCGCCGGGCGGCCATCGACTATGACCACTACATCACCCGCCAGCTGCAACCGGTGGCGGACGCGATCCTGCCGTTTGTCGACGACGATTTCTCAACCCTGGTCGGGGGGCAGATGGGCTTGTTTTGAGTCGAGCAGCTGCAGCGTCCATTCGTCCTGGATGCCATGGAAATAGCGCTCCAGGGCTTGATGGAACACGCTGCCGGCGTCGGTGAACTGGGCGAAGAGGGTGGTCGAGGAATGGAACTTCAGGTCGTCCGGATGCCCGAAGATCTGCGCCACCGAGCGCTGCGGAACGTTGAGCACCAACTGCGTGCAGGTGCGCAGCCGGGCGCCGAGCAGGTCATGGGCCAGATAGGCCCGAGCCTCGGCCGCCGAACCGATGGCGAAACGCCGGGACATTTCGCTGCCGCCGAGCCCGGCGAACTGCGGGAAGACGAACCACATCCAGTGGCTGCGCTTGTGGCCGTCGTCGAGCTCGCGCTGCACCCGCTCGAACACCGGATCCTGGGCCTGGACGAAACGTTTCAGGTTGAACGGGTCGTACTGATCTGTGCTTCTCATGCCGAAGCCCTCGGCCAGTCGGTGGTGGCTCAGACCATGGCCAGCCGCCGCTTGCGGTGTGGCGCCTGAAACACCCGGTCCAGCGCCGCCAGATCCCCGGCGTCCAGTTGAAGCTGCGCCGCCTGTGCATTGAGTCGCACGTGCTCCGGGCGCACGGCCTTGGGGATCGCAATCACACCATCCTGACGCAGAATCCACGCCAGCGAAACCTGTGCGGGGGTGACGCCGTGACGAGCGGCGATCTCTTGCAGCACAGGCTCGGCCAGCAGCGCGCCGCCCTGGCCGATCGGGCAGTACGCCATCAGCGGCATGCGCTGATGCTGGCACCACGGCAGCAGGTCGAATTCGATGCCGCGTTCCTCCAGGTTGTACAGCACCTGATTGGTGGCGCAGGTCGGCACCGACAGTTCCTCCAGGTCATCCACGTCGAAGTTCGACACGCCCCAGCGGCCGATCTTGCCGTCCTCGCGCAGGCGCTCGAAGGCCTCGACGGTTTCCTCCAGCGGATACTGGCCGCGCCAATGCAGCAGATAGAGGTCGATGCGCTCGGTGCCGAGGCGGCGCAGGCTGCGCTCGCAGGCCTGGGGAACGCCTTTGCGGCTGGCGTTGTGCGGGTAGACCTTGCTCACCAGGAACACCTGATCGCGCAGGCCGGCGATGGCTTCGCCCACCACGGTTTCGGCGCCGCCTTCGCCGTACATCTCGGCGGTGTCGATCAGGTTCATGCCCTGCTCGATGCCGGAGCGCAACGCCGCCACCTCGCTGCGGTGCGCCGAGCGGTCTTCGCCCATGCGCCAGGTGCCTTGGCCGATCACCGGCACCGGTACGCCGGCGAGTTCGAGTGTACGCATGCAAACCTCCTGTTCTTGAGCGGTCGGGACTTTGGTTGGTCAGCAGGATAGCCCAACCTGATCCGGCAGGAGGTCTGCGGCGGGGATCCGCCTTACTGCGCCGAGAACCGGAACACGACCGATTGGGTGTAGGTCTGGCCGGGATCCAGCCGTGTGCTGGGGAAGCCTTTCTGGTTCGGCGAATCCGGATAGTGCTGGGTCTCCAGGGTGAACGCACCCCAGTGCGGGTACGCCTTGCCGCCCTTGCCCTTGACGGTGCCGTCGAGGAAGTTGCCGGTGTAGAACTGCACCCCCGGCTCGCTGGTGTACAGCTGCAAGCGGCGGCCGGAGTGCGGGTCGCTGACCTCGGCGGCCGGTTTGGCCAGGTCGCCCTTGGCGTCCAGCACCCAGTTGAAGTCGAAGCCGCCCTGGTTCGGTTCGGCGAACGTGAGCTGCGGATGGTCGGCCTTGATGCGTTGGCCGATGGCGGTGGCCTGGGTGAAGTCCATGGGCGTGCCTGCCACCGGCGCCCGTTCGCCGGTGGGGATGAGCTTGGCGTCGATCGGCGTGTAATGGCTGGCATGCAGGGTGGCGAGTTGCTTGAGGACGTCGCCGTTGCCTGCGCCGGCCAGGTTGAAGTAACTGTGGTTGGTCAGGTTGATTACCGTGGGTTTGTCGGTGGTGGCCTTGTAGTCGATGCGCAGTTCGTTGGCGTCGGTGAGGCGGTAGGTCACTTCGGTGGTGAGGTTGCCGGGGAAACCCATTTCGCCGTCCGCCGACAGGTAGGTCAGGGTCACGCCCACCGAATCCTTGTCTTTCGTCTCGCGGGCCTTCCAGACCTTCTTGTCGAACCCCTGGGGGCCGCCGTGCAGGGCGTTGGTCTTGTCGTTCTGCGGCACCTGGTAGCGCTGGCCGTCAAGCTCGAACGCACCGTCGGCCAGACGGTTGCCGAAACGGCCGATGGTCGCGCCGAAGTACGCGGTGCCGCGCTGGTAGCCTTGCACATCGTCGAAGCCGAGCACGATGTCATCGAGCTTGCCGTGGCGGTCCGGCACCCGCAGCGCCTGCAGGGTGGCGCCGTAGGTGATGACGGTCGCCTGCATGCCGTGGCGGTTGCGCAAGATGTATTGCTCGACGGGGGTGCCGTCATCGGTCTTGCCGAAGGCTTTGTGTTCGCCGTAAAGGCCGGCGGCGTGGGCGGGCAGGGTCGTGAGCATCAGGGACAGTCCGAGGCCGGGGAGCAGGTGACGGGATTGAAGCATGGTGACCTTCCTTTTTGTTGTTTTGGCGGTGGCGTCAAACGGTGAAGGCTTTCGCTGAAATCGCTTATTTAGTCATACTAAATAAGCGTGGACTTAGATTTATAGTCGTAGAAATGAGTTAGTCCAATTAAAAGTCTGACTAGAATGCGTGGCGCGACATGCCAAAGGTCGGTTGGTCGATGCGGGCATCGCACTTTTGCCCGATCCCCGGCTCTATGCAGGGGCAGGTTGCGGCGAGCCCCGTCGCGCAGGAACGAGACTGCCGAAGCATTGATGACCCGTTTGTTCGCCCTTATCCAACGCCCGTGCCTGTTGCTGGCCTGCCTGGCGACGCCGCTGCTCGGCGGTTGCAGCCACCAGGACGGCAACGGTTTCATCAGCCAGATCCGCGATGGCCAACCCCAGGAATTCCTCCAGACCAGCGTCGACCGCATGGCCACCCTGGCCATGCGCGACAACCTCAACAGCCTCTACCGATTGATGGGCAAGCTGTACCTGCGCAACCCCGACGAGCTGCGCAAGTCCGGTTTCCTGAACATCGGCGTTGCCGTCAAACAGGTGCGGCTGGCCATCGAGCAGCAACAGCCGCTGCCGGTGCTGGGCGGCCGCAAGGACCTGGCGGCGCTGAGCTATGCCATGAGCCCGGAGTTTCTCGGCGACCGGGTCGGCGCGTTCATCTACGCCATCGGCAGCATGCTGGTCACCGCCCACGGCAACCGCACCGAGTTCTACATGACCGACGCGATCAACCCGACCTTCGTCCACAACGCTGCGCGCAACATCGAGAAGGCCACGTGGATCCTGGCCCAGCGGCAGAACAAGGAAGGCCAGCCTCTGCTGTTCTCCAACGAGATCTCGGAGGAGGGCAGCAACCTGAGCTTCGCCACCGAGTTCGGCAAGATCGTGGCGCGCCTGGATCTGCTGACCCAGATGCTCGACGAGCGCTACCGGCGCATCGGCCTGAACTATGCGCAGAGCTTGCTGTTCCTGAATTTCCTGCCGGTGCAATAGAGCGGCTGCCCCCCAGGCGCGAAAGCGGTGTGTCAGATTGCGATGATGTGGCTGACACGGCGTCATCGCGAGCAGGCTCGCTCTCACATAAATGGCATAACGATAGATCCCATCGATATAGGGAGTTATAAGAAAACTCGCTATGCTGCGGGCCATATTTTTCCTGTGGTTTTTCTGGGCGTCTTCATGGAATTGGCAAATTTCGGCCTGGTGGTTGCCGGGCTGGTGGTGGGGTTCATCGTCGGCATGACCGGTGTCGGCGGCGGTTCGCTGATGACGCCGATCCTGCTGTGGTTCGGCATCAACCCGGCCACGGCGGTGGGCACCGACCTGCTGTACGCCGCCATCACCAAGTCCAGCGGCGTGCTGGTGCACAAGAAAAACAACAACATCGACTGGGCCATCACCGGATGGCTGACCCTCGGCAGCGTGCCGGCGGTGGCGATGACGCTGTGGTTCCTCAGCACCCTGCACGCCGCGCCGGACGCGATGAACGCGATCATCAAGCAGGCCCTGGGCTTCGTGCTGTTCGCCACGGCGCTGGCGATCCTGTTCAAGAAGCGTCTGCTGGAGTTCGCCCACAAGCGTGCCGGCGGCAACTACAACCCAAGCGGTGCGCGCCTCAACGCCATGACCGTGGTCACCGGGCTGATCCTCGGCACCATGGTCGCGCTGACCTCCATCGGTGCCGGCGCCCTGGGCACCGTCGCGCTGTTCATCCTTTATCCGCTGCTGCCGACCCGCCGCCTGGTCGGCACCGAAATCGCCCACGCCGTGCCGTTGACCCTGGTCGCCGGCCTCGGCCACGCCAGCATGGGCAACATGGACTGGGGCGTGCTGGGCTTTCTGCTGATGGGCTCGCTGCCGGGGATCTGGCTGGGCAGCCACCTGACCGGCCGCGTCTCCGATGAGCTGCTGCGGCCGTGCCTGGCGACCATGCTGGTGCTGATCGGCTACAAGCTGGCGTTCTGACCGCGCAGCGAAACCGCGGCGGCCTCAACGGGTGACGGCGTACTTCATCAGCGTCACCGGCAGCCCGTCATAGTCCAGCTCTTCGACCACCTCCCAGCCCAGTCGCGCATACAGCGATTGCGAGGCGTCGGTGTACAGGAACAGTTCCGGCACGCCCAGCGCGGCGGCCTCTTCGACGATGCGCTTGACCAGTTGCGAAGCGATGCCGCGGCCCCGGTGTTCGGCCTTCACGTAAACCCCGGCCAGCCAGGGCGTCAGTTGCGGGCGCAGGTCCAGGTCGCTGTCGATCAGCAGGGCGCCGCCGAGCAACGTCCCGTCTTCGATGGCCACCACCACGCTGGGCACCGCGCCTTTGCCGCAGGCCGCCCGCATGCGTTCGGTGCGGGCTTCGAGCGTATCGCCGGGCCGGTAGTGGCCCCATTCCTTGAAATTGAGCTCGGCCAGTTCCCCGATCAGTTGGGGGTGGTCGCACAGGTAATCGATCTGCATGCCGCTTGAACTCCTTTTCATGGGGGCAGCGGACACCCTAATGCGGTCATGCCCCGTAATCAAATTCACGTCGGGGCTGGCGCCGTGCGGTTGCGCAATGTCGGCCCTGTCCTAAGCTTGGGACATGGCGAAACACTTTTACCGGGGCCGACCCGGAACGATCGCCATGGTGCGCAATCAGTAGAGCGTGGATATCAAAAGGAGATGCGCATGCTCATCAGGTCACTGACCCTGACAATCTTGCTGGCGTTCGCCGGCCCCCTGTTCGCCGCCGCCGACAGCGACTCCCCGTTGGACATCGACAAGGGGCGCGCCCGGCCACTGATCGTGATCACCTCCAGCACCGTCGACTCCGAATGGCTGCGCCTGAAGAAGTCCCTGGAGGATCCGGCCAACAAGCAAGGCGTCAGCGACCGCAACATCCGCGTCTATACCGTGCTGAACATGTCCGGCCAGCTCGACGGCAAGGATCTCGGCCAGCAGGACACCATGGCCCTGATCCGCGCCCTGAAGCTCGGCGCAGGCGCATTGCCCAAGGTGATCCTGGTGGGCAAGGACGGCGAGAAGAAGCTGGAGAGTTCGGGGGACGACACCAAGACGGTGGACCTGAAGAAGATCTTCGACACCATCGATGCATTGCCGGCCGCCGAGAAGGAAATGACCGCGACGGTGGTCACCGCACCGACCGCCACGGAACCGGCCCCGGCCAAAGGCGCCAAGGGCGCCAAACCTGCGAAGCCGGCCAAACCGGCCAAGCCGCCGGAGCAGCCGGATGATTGAGGGGCATCTTGTGATGCCGAAACGAAAACGGGCGACCTTAAATAGGTCGCCCGTTTTTTTTTTTTGCCTTGGGCGTTACTCGGTCAGCGCGCCGAGGATCTTGTGCGCCATCTTCACCCGTTCCGGAATCGGGTAGTTGCGGTTCGCCAGGATCACGATCCCGACCTTCTTCGACGGCACGAACGCCACGTACGCGCCGTAACCGCCGGTGGAGCCGGTCTTGTTGATCAGTACGTTTGCCGGTTCGGGCTGCGGCGGGTTGAGCCAGTTGACCTTGTGCGCCTCCATGGCCATCGGCGTCGAATTGCCGGCCAGCAGGCGGTCGAGGCTGATCGGGTAGGCGTAGCGTTCCCAGCCCAGGCCCTGGGTCATGTCGCCGACGGTGTAGTAGCCGGTGTGGGTGAGGGCGATGGCTTTTTGCAGCGGCGTTTCGAGTCTGGCGGTGTCGAGGTTGGCTTCGACGTAGTGCAGCAGGTCCGCGGCGCTGGTCTTCACGCCGTAGGCTTCGGAGTCGAGTGCGCCGGGGGTGACCCGAACCGGTCGGTCGTTCTTGTCGTAGCCCTGGGCGTAGAGCTTCTGTTCAGACGCGGGCACCGACAGGAAGGTGTGCTTGAGTCCGAGCTTCGGCAGCAGGGTATCGGTCATGGCCCGGTCGAACGGCTGGCCGAGGCTCTTGGCCGCCAGATAACCGAACAGGCCGATGCTCGGGTTGGAGTACAGGCGATGGCTGCCGGCGGGATAGGTGGGTTGCCACTGTCGGTAATAGCCGAGCATCTTGTCGGAGGAGTCTGCGGCGGCCGGGAATTGCAGCGGCAGGCCGCCGGCGCTGTAGGTGCCCAGTTGCAGCAGGCTGATGGTGTCGAAGGCGCTGCCTTCGAGTGCCGGCCAGTGCTGGCTGGCCTTGTCGGAGAAGGCCAGTTTTCCGTTGGCCTGGGCGTAGGCGGCGAGGGTGGCGGTGAAGGTCTTGCTCACCGAACCGATCTCGAACAGGGTGTTTTCGCTCACCGGTTGCCCGGACTTTTTGTCGGCGACACCGTAGTTAAAGTAATGCGCTTTGCCATCGACGGTCACGGCGACGGCCAGGCCCGCGATGTTCTCTTGCTGCATGACCGGCGTCACGCTGGCATCTACCAGGGCGTGCAGCGGGTCGTCGGCTTGAGGGGCAGCCAGGCAGCTGGCGGCGCTGAAGAAAAGTCCGCAAGCGCTGAAAGACTTGAGTTTGTTCAGGTTGATCGATGGCATGGTTGAACCACTCTCCATGAGTGCTGATGGTGTTATCCCGCTACACTGCGAGCGTTGTCCGTTGGGCCGGCTGATCGGCGCCGCCAAATCTAGGCAGTCCGGCGGTATTCGGCAAACGATGAAAACTCGGACGAGCCATTAGAAAGATTTGGGACGTGGCATGATTCGACCTCAATTGCCTCTGAATGCGTTGCGCGCCTTCGAAGCCTCCGCGCGTCATTTGAGCTTCACCCGCGCCGCCGTGGAGCTGTGCGTGACCCAGGCCGCCGTCAGCCATCAGGTGAAAAGCCTGGAGGCGCAGCTCGGCGTCGTTTTGTTCAAGCGTCTGCCCCGCGGGCTGATGTTGACCGGTGAGGGTGAAACCCTGTTGCCGGTGCTGACCACGTCCTTCGATCATATCGCGCAGATGCTGGAACGCCTCGCCGGCGGGCAGTACCGGGAGACGCTGACGGTCGGGGCGGTGGGCACGTTCGCCGTGGGTTGGCTGCTGCCCAGGCTGGCGGACTTTCAGGCCAAGCATCCGCTGATCGATCTGCGCCTGTCGACCCACAACAACCGGGTGGACGTGGCCGCCGAAGGGCTGGATTACGCGATCCGCTTCGGCGCGGGGGCCTGGCACGGGATCGAGGCGACCCGCCTGCTGGAGGCGCCGCTGTCGGTGCTGTGCGTGCCGGAGATCGCCCGGCAACTGCAAGCGCCGGGGGATCTGCTGCAACAGCGTTTGCTGCGTTCCTACCGCAGCGACGAATGGCCGCAATGGTTTCAGGCGGCGGGTCTGGCGACCCACGCGGCACCGCCCCAGAGCATCGTGTTCGACTCGTCGCTGGCGATGATGGACGCGGCCTTGCAGGGGAGCGGGGTGGCGCTGGCGCCGCCGCTGATGTTTGCCCGGCAATTGGCGGCGGAGGCGATCTGTCAGCCGTTCGCGATCGAGATCACCACGGGGAGCTACTGGCTGACGCGGTTGCAGTCGAAACCGGAAACCCCGGCGATGCTGGCGTTCAGGCACTGGCTGCTGCAGATGTCTGCCTGACGCCGACCCGATGCAGGAGCGAGCCCGCTCGCGATGCCGGATGTGCCGCCGCCATCGCGAGCAGGCTCGCTCCCACAGAGGGGTTGTGGTTCCGTCAGAGGACTCAGCGCACCAGGCACGGCTTCTTGTTATCGAACGCCCAACCCGGGATCAGGTACTGCATCGCCACGCTGTCGTCCCGCGCACCGAGCCCCATGCCTTTGTACAGTTCATGGGCCTTGGCCACCTGATCCATGTCCAGCTCCACGCCCAGCCCCGGCTTGTGCGGCACCTTCACGCAACCGTCGACGATCTGCAACGGTGCCTTGGTCAGGCGCTGGCCGTCCTGCCAGATCCAGTGGGTGTCGATGGCGGTGATGTCGCCCGGCGCGGCGGCGGCCACGTGGGTGAACATCGCCAGGGAAATGTCGAAGTGGTTGTTGGAGTGCGAGCCCCAGGTCAGGCCCCATTCGTGGCACATCTGCGCCACGCGCACCGATCCCTGCAGGGTCCAGAAGTGCGGGTCGGCCAGGGGGATGTCCACCGACTGCAACTGGATCGCGTGGCCCATTTCGCGCCAGTCGGTGGCGATCATGTTGGTGGCGGTCTTGAGCCCCGTGGCGCGGCGGAATTCGGCCATGACTTCGCGGCCCGAGTAGCCGTTCTCCGCGCCGCACGGATCTTCCGCGTAGGCCAGCACATGATGCTGGTCGCGGCACAGGCGGATGGCTTCCTTGAGCGACCAGGCACCGTTCGGGTCAAGGGTGATGCGCGCCTCGGGGAAACGTTCGGCCAAGGCGGTCACGGCCTCGATTTCCGCATCGCCGGCCAGCACGCCGCCCTTGAGCTTGAAGTCCTGGAAACCGTAGCGGGCGTGGGCGGCTTCGGCCAGGCGCACCACGGCGTCGGCGGTCATGGCTTGTTCATGGCGCACGCGGAACCAGTCGTTGTCGGCGTCCGGTTCGCTGCGGTAGGCCAGGTCGGTCTGCCGGCGGTCGCCGACGTAGAACAGGTAACCGAGCATCTTGACTTCGTCGCGCTGCTGGCCTTCGCCGAGCAATGCGGCCACCGGCACGTCGAGGTGTTGGCCGAGCAGGTCGAGCAGGGCGGCTTCCAGGGCAGTGACCGCGTGGATGGTGATGCGCAGGTCGAAGGTCTGCAGGCCGCGCCCGCCGGCGTCGCGTTCGGCGAAGGTCTGGCGCACCTGGTTGAGGATCTTCTGGTAGGTGCCGATCGGGCTGCCGACCACCAGGCTGCGGGCGTCTTCGAGGGTCTGGCGGATGCGTTCGCCGCCGGGCACTTCGCCGACGCCGGTGTGGCCGGCGTTGTCCTTGAGGATGACGATGTTGCGGGTGAAGAACGGTCCGTGGGCGCCGCTCAGGTTGAGCAGCATGCCGTCGTGGCCGGCCACCGGGATGACCTGCATGTCGGTGATGATCGGGGCTTTGGCGATGTCGTGTACGGTCATTTCGGGTGTCCTTTCAGGCGTGTTTCGGCGCAGCGTCGGCGGTGACGGCGGCGGGCGAGGATTGGGGGGCGGTGCGGGCGGCGAACACGATGACGGCAGCGATGACCGACGTCGCGGCCAGGCCGTAGAGCCCGCCCTGGATGGAACCGGTGTGTTCTTCCAGCAGGCCGAAGGTGGTCGGCGCCACGAAGCCACCCAGGTTGCCCACCGAGTTGATCAAGGCGATCACGGCCGCGGCGATGCGTGCGTCCAGATACGCCTGGGGGATCGGCCAGAACAGCGACGAGGCGGACTTGAAGCCCAGTGCGGCGAAGCAGATCGCGACGAAGGCGAAGACCGGCCCGCCGGTGGTGGACAGGAACATCCCCGCCGCCGCGATCAGCAGGGCTGCGGCGACCCAGGCTTGCGGGTGTTTCCATTTGGCCGAGAACGACGCGAACGCGTACATGCCGATGATCGACAGCAGCCACGGGATCGAGTTGAACAGGCCGACCTGGAAGTCGCTCATCTCGCCCATCTTCTTGATGATGCTCGGCAGCCAGAAGGTCGCGGCGTAGATGGTCAACTGGATGAAGAAGTAGATCAGGCAGAACAGGATGATCTGGCGGTCCTTGAGCAGTCGGCCCAGCGACGGCCTGACCGTGGTCGCCGCCTCCCGCGCCCGTTGCTCGTCGTCGATGGCCTTGACCAGCGCGTCCTGTTCGGCGCGGCTCAGCCATTGGGCGTCGTGGGGCTTGGCGTCGAGCCAGAACCAGACGAAGACGCACAGGCCCACCGAGAACATCCCTTCGATGAAATACATCCACTGCCAGCCGTGCAGGCCCAGGCCGCTGATCTGCAGGAGCAGGCCGGACAGCGGGCCGGATATCAACGAGGCCACCGCCGAGCCGCTGAGGAAGATCGCGATGGCCTTGCCGCGTTCGGCGGCCGGCAGCCAGCGGGTGAAGTAGTAGATCACCCCCGGAAAGAACCCGGCTTCGGCCAGGCCGAGCAGGAAACGCAGGATGTAGAAGTGGGTTTCGTTCTGGATGAACGCCATGCCGGCGGCCACCAGGCCCCAGGTGAGCATGATGCGGGTCAGCCAGATCCGTGCGCCGACCCTTTGCAGCAGCAGGTTGGAGGGGACTTCGAACAGCGCGTAACCGATGAAGAACAGGCCGGCGCCGAACCCGTAGGCTGCGGCGCCGATGCCCAGGTCGTGTTCCATGTGGGTGCGGACGAAGCCGATGTTCACCCGGTCGATGTAATTGACGATGAACATGATCACGAACAGCGGCAGGACGTGGCGTTTGACTTTGGCGATGGCCGAAGACAGCGCTGGATCGGCGGCCTCGTTCAGCCCGGCGATGGATGGTTTCACTTGGTTTTCTCCCACTCGTTATTTTTATGCGGGGTATGTCTGGGTGTTGCGTTGTTGATAGACATCATACAACTAGATTTTTTTGTCAGACAAGTTGTGCGTACCAACGAAATGATTTGATGACGGTCTGTTTTTATTCGATTTGTGGTTTTTGTGCCGTAATTGCTGAGGTTTCTGTGGTCGTGAGGCCGGTTTTGTCTATTGGGTTTGGGGAGGTGGGGAGTGAGATTTTGGCTCGGGTGAATGATTTATTTGAGTGTTGTCATACAAGTTGTGCCGTGTTGTGAGCTAAAATCCGCTCAATGCCCCGCCGCCGCAGTGCTACGATCCGCAAGCCCCGCCATTGGAACCGACCATGCAAGACGAACTCGACGCTCCCGCCCGCAAGCGCGCCCACAACCTGGCCCATGACCTGGTCGAAAAGCTGACCCAGGGCATCCTGCTCGGCCAGATGCTGCCCGGCGACAAGCTGCCGTCCGAGAATTCGATCGTCCGGGAGCATGGCGTCAGCCGCACGGTGGTGCGCGAAGCCATTTCCAAGCTGCAGGCGTCGGGGCTGGTGGAGACGCGTCACGGCATCGGCACGTTCGTGATCGAGCGGGCACCGGAGCAGGGCTTGCGGCTCAATGTCGAGACCGCGCTGGGGGTGCGCGGCATCCTCGAACTGCGCATGGGGCTGGAGACGCAGGCGGCAGCGCTGGCGGCGCAGCGCCGCAGCGAACAGCAACTGACGCAGATGCGTCAGGCCCTGGACGATTACCGGCGTCTGTTGGCCAACAACGACAGTTGCGTCGAGGCCGACCGGCGCTTCCACTTGCTGATTGCCGAGGCCACCGGCAACGTGTGCTTCACCGAAATCATGCAGCAGCTGGGGAGCGCGATGATCCCGCGCGCCCGGGTCAACGCCGCCGAGCGCGGCGCGGTGGACCTGAGCAAGCTGGGGGAGCTGGCCAGCCAGGAGCACGAGGCGATCCTCAATGCGATCAGGCGCCAGGATCCGGACGCGGCCCGGGCGGCCATGTGGCTGCACCTGACCAACAGCCGGGACCGGTTTCTGGCCCAGGGCTGAACCGGGGGAAGAGGTCGGTACGACTGACCTCTTCATCGCCTGACACACCGCCATCGCTGGCAAGCCAGCTCCCACAGGTACCTGCGGTGGCCTGCCATTTTTGCGAACGCCACCGAACCCTGTGGGAGCTGGCTTGCCAGCGATGGCGCCGGTGAGGGCGCCGTCAGGATCAGGCCGTGCCGATGTCCCGCATCAGCAGCCCGAAGCGCAGGTCCACCGCATCCGGGATCGGCAGGTACACGGTGTGTCCGTCCCCCGGTGCCACGTCGATGGCTTCGTCCTTGAGGTTGTGCAACTGGTGCAGGTCGAAATGGAAGTTGCCCTTGGGCGTCATCAGTTCCAGGTGATCGCCCAGGGCAAAGCGGTTCTTCACCTTGACCTCGGCCAGCCGGCCCCGGCGCTCGCCGGTCAGCTCGCCCACGAACTGCTGGCGCTCTGAGACCGAGCTGCCGTTCTGGTAGTTCTGGTATTCGTCATGCACATGGCGGCGCAGGAAGCCCTCGGTGTAGCCGCGTTGGGCCAGCGATTCCAGGTCGTTCATCAGGCTGCGGTCGAACTCGCGGCCGGCCACGGCGTCGTCGATGGCCCGGCGATAGACCTGGGTGGTGCGTGCGCAATAGAAGTGCGACTTGGTGCGTCCCTCGATCTTCAGCGAATGCACGCCCATGCGGGTCAGGCGCTCGACGTGCTGCACGGCGCGCAGGTCCTTGGCGTTCATGATGTAGGTGCCGTGTTCGTCCTCGAACGCCGGCATCAGTTCGCCGGGACGGTTGGCCTCCTGCAGCAGGAACACCTGTTCGGTGGGGGTGCCGAGGCCAAGGGTCGGCTGCGGTTCGCAGGTCTGCACGATTTCGCCGAGCTGGTTTTGCGTGGCCTCCTGCGCCGAGTACTTCCAGCGGCAGGCGTTGGTGCAGGTGCCCTGGTTGGCGTCGCGCTTGTTGATGTACCCCGAGAGCAGGCAGCGGCCGGAGTAGGCCATGCACAGGGCGCCGTGGACGAACACCTCCAGCTCCATGCCCGGCACCTGTCCGCGGATTTCGCCGATCTCCTCCAGGGACAGTTCGCGGGACAGGATGATCCGGCTCAGCCCTTGCTGCTGCCAGAACTCCACGCTCGCCCAGTTCACCGTGTTGGCCTGCACCGACAGGTGGATCGGCATCTGCGGGAAGTGCCGGCGCACCAGCATGATCAGGCCCGGGTCGGACATGATCAGCGCGTCCGGCGCCATCTCGATCACCGGCGCCAGATCCTTGAGGAAGGTCTTGAGCTTGGCGTTGTGCGGGGCGATGTTGACCACCACGTAGAAGCGCTTGCCCATGGCCTGGGCTTCACGGATGCCGAGGGCGAGGTTGGCGTGGTCGAATTCGTTGTTGCGCACCCGCAGGCTGTAGCGCGGCTGTCCGGCGTACACCGCATCGGCGCCGTAGGCGAAGGCGTAGCGCATGTTCTTCAGGGTGCCGGCGGGAGCCAGCAGTTCCGGGGCGGTAAGGGGCAGGGTGGCGGTCATGGCGGCATCGCTGGCAAAAGCGCGGGAGGGTAAGGCAGCGGCGACGAGGATTCATTGATCTGGATCTATGCTCCATGAACAAAAAGGGCACTTGTGCCGGCGCGGGTTGACCAAGTCCGGATGGGCGCACGGGGCGCCCCGGCCGACGTGGATCGCACATGAACCGAAAGAGCCTGCAATTCAAATCCCTCACGGTGCTGCTGGTGCTGGTGACCGTCGCCTTCATCTGGATCCTGCTGCCGTTCTACGGCGCGGTGTTCTGGGCGGTGATCCTCGCCATTCTGTTCGCGCCGATGCAGCGCCGCCTGCAGTTGCGGTTCGCGTGGCCGCGCAACCTGACGGCGTTGTGCACCTTGGGCGTTTGCCTGGTCATCGCAATTTTGCCGGTGATCGTCATCGGGATGCTGCTGGTGCAGGAAGGGGCGACGCTCTACAAAGGCATCGACAGCGGCGAGATCGACATCGGCGCCTACCTTGCGCAGTTCAAGCACAGCCTGCCGCCGTACTTCCAGCACCTGCTCGACCGCATGGGCGTCGGTGAGCTCAACGCCTTGCGCGAGAAGATCGTCAAGGCCGCGCTGCAAGGCAGCCAGGCGTTGGCGACGCAGGCGTTCAGTGTCGGCCAGGGCACGTTCGAGTTCGTGGCGGGTTTTTTCATCATGTTGTACTTGCTGTTCTTCTTTTTGCGCGACGGCGCCGAACTGGCGCGCAAGGTGCGTACGGCAATGCCGCTGGAGGAGCAGCACTGAACTGGCCTAATAATTCTGGACACCTCAATCGGGCGCTATGATGGCGCCCAAATCTGAGGTGTTTGGATATGCGTAATTCTTATTCCAGTGAGTTCAAACTCAAGGCGGCCGGCATGGTATTGGACGAGGGGCTATCGGTTCCCGAGGTCTGCTCCAGTTTGAGTGTTGGCCCTACGGCTCTGCGTCGCTGGGTTGAACAGGTTCGTCAGGAGCGCCAGGGATCGACTCCGGTCGGGGCCAAAGCGATTACTGCTGATCAGCGAGAAATCCAACAACTCAAAGCCTTGCTCAGGCAAAAAGACCGGGATATCGAAATCCTAAAAAAGGCCAGTGCTCTCCTGCTATTGGACGCCAAAGATCACTCTCGCTGATCGATGAGCTGGGTGAGCTGTACGGCGTTAACGAATGCTGCCGCGTGCTGGGAATCGGCCGCAGCAGCTTTTACGCCTGGCGTCAGCGCCAAGGCCGGGTGCGTCCCGAACGAGAAAAGCTCAAAGCCTTGCTGGTCAAGCACCACAAGGCCTCCAGGGCCTCTGCCGGTTCGCGCACCTTGGCCAAGGTGCTGCAAGCCAATGGGCATCGTGTCGGACGGTACATGGCGCGCAGCCTGATGCGAGAAGCCGGCATCGCCAGTCGGCAGCGTCGGCGTCACAAGTACAAGTCTTCGGGCGTGGAAGCGCTGGTGGCGCCGCATGTACTCAAGCGCCAGTTTGAGGTCACGGCGATCAACCAGGTGTGGTGCGGCGATGTCACGTACATCAAGGTCGGCAAGCGCTGGCTGTATTTTGCCGCGGTACTGGATCTGTTCGCCCGCCGGATTGTGGGCTGGTCGTTTTCGATGATCTCTGATGCCACGTTGACCTGCGAAGCCTTGCGGATGGCCGTCGAGCTACGGGGACACCCCAAAGATGTGCTGTTTCACTCCGACCAAGGCTGCCAGTACACCAGCCATAAGTTTAGAAGTGAGCTGCTGAAACATGGTCACCGGCAAAGCATGAGTCGTAAGGGCGAGTGCTGGGATAACGCCCCGATGGAGCGTTTCTTTGGCAGTTTGAAATCGGAGTGGGTGCCCGAAACAGGCTATGGCTCGGAGCATGAGGCCCGAGCGGATGTACAGCGCTATGTCACGCGCTACAACACCACCAGGCCTCACAGTTACAACAACTATTGGTCGCCGGTCGCGATGGAGAAACTGACGGCGTAAACCGTAATCGGTGTCCAGGATTACTTGACCAGTTCACACAAGCGCCGTCTGCAACTGAAGTTCAACCGGGTGGTGCGCGCCACGGTGAAGGGCAATCTGCTGGTGGCGGTCACGCAGGGGGCGCTGGGCGGGGCGATCTTCTGGTTCCTGGACATTCCCAGCGCGTTGCTGTGGGCGGTGCTGATGGCGTTCCTTTCGCTGTTGCCGGCGGTGGGGGCGGGCCTCGTCTGGGCGCCGGTGGCGCTGTATTTCCTGTTGAGCGCAATGATTTGGCAGGGGGTGGTGCTGGGGCTGTTCGGGGTGTTCGTGATCGGGCTGGTGGACAACCTGATGCGTCCGCTGCTGGTGGGCAAGGACACGCGCATGCCGGACTACATGATCCTGGTCTCGACGTTAGGCGGCCTGGCGGTCTTCGGCCTCAACGGCTTTGTGATCGGCCCGCTGATCGCGGCGCTGTTCATGTCGAGCTGGGCGCTGTACCTCGAGACCCGGCCGAAGGTGCAATTGCCTTAGGCGCCGAGCGGGCCGTCGAGCATGGCCCGGGACAGTGCCTGGGCGTCCGGCAGCGAACGGAGCGGGCCGCTGATCTGCTCGCCGTCGCGCACCACGTACCAGCAGGCGAGCAACCCCAAGGCCCGGAGCGAGGCGGGGACGGCGCTGCCGATGACAGACATGATTTGAACCTGAGCCATTGCCGATACCTCCATCAATCGATGGGGCTACCTTATGCAATCGCCGCCCCGGCGGAAAATCAACGCTTTCGATAGTGGACATCGACGCCGGAGGGGGCTGTTCAGTCGACCACTTGATCGAGCATGTGCACCACTTCCCGCTCGTTGAGCAGGCCCTTGCGCACCAGGTTTTCGGTCAGCAGCGAAAGGAACTTGGCGCTGCGGTGGCCTTCCAGGTGCTTGAGCTCGGTCAGGGCGCTGTAGACCTTGCTCGAGGTGCATAAACCGACGATGCGGTGCGGGTTCTGTGTGGGCATGGCTGTCGTCCTTGTTGTTTTCAACCTGTTGTTTGCGGACGGATTCAGAGTGCGGCTCCGTCATGACAAAGGGATGACCGTCGGATGACCGGGCGCTCCGGGTCTTGTCCATCATGCCGACTTTAACGGTCGGCATTGTCTTCGGAGCGACCTTGACGCGGTGTATACAGACGCGGCCGACGGACGGTCATAAAAAAGCCCCGCTCAAAAGCGGGGCTCCCAGGGGTGCGGTTACCAGCGCGGGCCGCCGTAGTAGCGCGGATGGCCGTAGTAGCCGCGGGGCGGGCCGTAGTAGACGGGGCCCGGCACGTACACCGGCTGTTGCACATACACCGGTGCCGGCTGGTAGTAGACCGGTGGCGGCGGTTGCTGGACGTACACCGGCGCCGGCTGAGCGTAAACAGGCTGTTGGACGTAGACCGGCCGATCCTGGTTGATGAGCGCCGAGCCGATGATGGCCGAGCCGACGATCGCACCGAACACCGCCGGGCCCTGCCAGCCACCGCCGTGGGCTTCTGCCTGACCTGTGACAGCGAATGCACCAATCAACAAGGCCACGATGGGGAGTTTACGAATCATGATAATTCCTCGGTTCTTCGACCCGGCGTCCGGGCCTGCAACAGGCACGGGATGGCGCGGGGATACCTCTATGACAACGAATTTCTGAAAATCAGCACGGCCGCTGGGTAAATTTTGTGTAAGGTCTGTACCGGCTCCGTTACCCGGTTCGCGGCATCGGCTGCGATGCCCGGAACAGACCGGCCCATGATCGTTCAGAACCCGGTGGCCTGGCTAACCCCGTCCATCCGAAAGTGCATTCCGAGGAGATTCTTCATGCAGATGAACCCCAACAAAGACACCCAACTGTGCATGTCCCTGTCTGGGCGTCCCGGGAACTTCGGCCTGCGTTTTCATAACCACCTGTACGAGCAGTTGGGCCTGAACTTCTATTACAAGGCGTTCAGCAGCCAGGACCTGCCGGGCGCCGTGGGCGGGATCCGCGCGCTGGGCATCCGCGGCTGCGGCGTGTCGATGCCGTTCAAGGAGGCCTGCATCGAACTGGTCGACGAGCTGGACGCGTCGGCGGCGGCGATCCAGTCGATCAACACCATCGTCAACACCCAAGGCCACCTCAAGGCTTACAACACCGACTACATCGCCATTGCGCAACTGCTGCAGACCCATGCGGTGCCCAAGGACTCGACCTTCGCCCTGCGCGGCAGCGGCGGCATGGCCAAGGCGGTGGCCAGCGCCCTGCGCGACGGCGGTTACCGCAACGGCCTGATCGTCGCCCGCAACGAACGCGCCGGGCGGGCGCTGGCCGATGCCCTGGGCTACCGCTGGGCGGCAGACCTGGGTGACGAGCGGCCGCAGATGCTGATCAACGTCACCCCCATCGGCATGACCGGCGGGCCCGAGGCTGACCAACTGGCGTTCGCGCCGCAAGCGATCCGAGCGGCGGACACGGTGTTCGATGTGGTGGCGATCCCGTCGGAAACGCCGCTGATCCTGCGTGGCCGGGCCGAGGGCAAGCGGGTGATCACCGGTCTTGAGGTGATCGCCATTCAGGCGCTGGAGCAGTTCGTGCTCTACACCGGCGTGCGGCCGACAACGGAGCAGTTCGAGGCGGCGGTGGCGTTTGCCCGCAGCTGAGATCGGCGGGGGTCTTCATCGCCCGACCTGCCGCCATCGCTTGCAGGCAAGCTCCCACAGGGTGCGGCGGTGTTCGCGGAAATGGCTGGCCACCGCAAATCCTGTGGGGGTTGGCGGCGGTTATTCCAGGCGGGCCAGGCGTTCTTCCAGTGCGGCGATCCGCGCTTCCAGCTCCTCGATGCGCTCGACCGACACACCGCCGGCCGTGCTGCGCTCTCCGGCATGCTGCCGCGCCGCGATGATCGCCTCGATGTCCGCCGGGTCGCCCAGGGCGTGGGTGTAGCGGTCTTCGCGTTGGCCGGCCTGGCGCGGAATCAGCACCGCCAGGCCGCGGGCGATCAGGCGTTCCAGCTGATGCACCACCTGTTCGGCATCTTCGAAGTCATGCATGCGGCCGCTGCGGGTCAGCAGCTCGTTGACGGTCTGCGGGCCGCGCAGAAACATCAGTCCCGTCAGCACCAATTGCGCCGGCACCAGTTCCAGCGCCTTGTCGACCTTGTGTTCCCAGCGGTCGGCGCGGCTGCCCATCACCAGCCTGGCCATGCCCTGGCTCTCGAGGGCGCGCAGGCTCTGGCCGATCTGGCCTTGGGTCAGGTTCATCACCGGTTCGCGGCTGGTCTTCTGGTTGCAGGCCAGCACGAGGGCGTTGAGGGTCAGCGGATAGGTTTCCGGGCTGGTGGCCTGCTTCTCGATCAACGAGCCCAGAATGCGGATTTCCGTGGCGTTGAGCCGCGGTTCGTCGAAAGTGGTCTCTGATTCGGTGGTCATCGCGGGCTCCCTGTGCAGTCGAAGGCGCCTAGCCTAATCCTTGCACGACAAAAGACAAGCCGCACCGGCGCAAGGCATGGCTATAATCGCCCACGTTTGACCACCCGCCACCACGCGAGACTGCCATGACCCTCTCCCTGTACGCCGCATCCGTCCCGGTTTTCCAGCAAATGCTCAACGCCCTGAGCGATGTGCTGAAAAAGGCCGAAGCCCACGCCACCGAGAAAAACATCGACCCAAACGCCTTCCTGCAGGCGCGCCTGTACCCGGACATGTTCCCGCTGGTGCGCCAGGTGCAGATCGCCGTGGACTTCGCCAAGGGCGTGTCAGCCCGCCTGGCCGAGGTCGAGCTGCCGAAGTACGACGACAGCGAAACCACCTTCGCCGAGCTGCAAGCCCTGCTGAGCAAAGTCCTGGCCTTCATCGGCGAGATCAAGCCGGAGCAGATCAACGGCAAGGAAGGCATCGAGATCGTGACCCGTCCGGGCACGCCGAAAGAGAAGCGCTTCACCGGCCAGGCCTACCTGCTGACCTACGGCCTGCCGCAGTTCTTCTTCCACGTCACCACCACTTACGCGCTGCTGCGCCACAACGGCGTGGAAGTGGGCAAGCGCGATTACATGGGCGCGTTCTAAACCGCCCGGCTTCGCAAAGCCATGAAAAAGCCCGCCAAGGCGTAAACCTTGGCGGGCTTTTTCATGCCGTTCTTCTGTAGGTGCGAGCCTGCTCGCGAAGAGGCCGGTACAGACACCGCCAGGGTGCCTGCCGGACTCCTGCAGGTTTGGCCTCAGGCCGGGCGTTGGGCCTTCTGCTCTTCGCCCAGGCAGGCGGCGGCGGTGAACAGCACGTCGGTGGAAGAGTTCAGCGCGGTCTCGGCGGAATCCTGCAGCACGCCGATGATGAAGCCCACGGCCACCACCTGCATGGCGATCTCGCTCGGGATGCCGAACAGGCTGCACGCCAGCGGGATCAGCAACAGCGAACCGCCGGCCACGCCCGAGGCGCCGCAGGCGCAGATCGCCGCGACGACGCTGAGCAGGATCGCGGTCGGGATGTCCACGGCGATGCCCAGGGTGTGCACGGCGGCCAGGCTCAGTACGGTGATGGTGATCGACGCGCCGGCCATGTTGATGGTGGCGCCGAGCGGGATCGACACCGAATAGGTGTCTTCGTGCAGGCCCAGGCGCTTGCTCAATTCCAGGTTGACCGGAATGTTGGCCGCCGAGCTGCGGGTGAAGAAAGCGGTGATGCCGCTTTCGCGCAGGCACTTGAGCGTCAGCGGATACGGGTTGCGGCGCAGTTTCCAGAACACGATCAACGGGTTCATCACCAGCGCCACGAACAGCATGCAGCCCAGCAGCACGGCCAGCAGGTGCGCATAGCCGATCAGCGCGCCGAAGCCCGAGGTCGCGAGGGTCGAGGCCACCAGGCCGAAAATGCCCAGCGGAGCGAAACGGATCACCACCCGCACGATTACGGTCACGCCGTTGGACAGATCGTCCAGCACCTGACGGGTGGTGTCGCCGGCGTGGCGGATCGCGACGCCCATGCCGATGGCCCAGGCCAGGATGCCGATGAAGTTGGCGTTCATCAGGGCGCTGACCGGGTTGTCGACCACGCTCAGCAGCAGGCTCTGCAGCACTTCGCCGATGCCGCCCGGCGCGCTCACCGCGACGTTGTCGGTGGAGAGCACCAGGCTGGACGGGAACAGCGTGCTGGCGATCACCGCCACCACGGCGGCGCCGAACGTCCCCAGCAGATAAAGGAACAGGATCGGCCGGATGTGGGTTTCCTGGCCGTGCTTGTGGTTGGCGATCGAAGCCATGACCAGCACGAACACCAGCACCGGCGCCACGGCCTTGAGGGCCGAGACGAACACTTTGCCGATGAACGCCGTGGCTTTGGCCGCTTCCGGCGCGAACAGCGCCAGGGCGATGCCGGCCGCCAGGCCGATCAGGATCTGCGTGACCAGGCTGAGGTTTTTCAGGCGGTGCAGGAGAGAAGGGGATGAAGCGGTCATTAACGGCATCTCTGAATTTTTATGGGGAAGCAGGTCGCGTGCGCGGGCGACAAGGCGGGGGCAGGCCCGGCTCACGAACCGAAAGTGTCGGCGCGCCAACGACGCCGGCAAACGGGTCGTTGAACAGGGTGTACGTTTTGCAGGGCGCGGACTTTACCACAGCGCAGGCGCCTTCCTTCAGACCTGTGACGATCCGCCGCCCGAACGGTCGGCAAGATCGGCAGCTTTGTGCAAGCCTGGGCGCAAACACTTCTGTTAACATCCGCCATCCTCATTTTCAGATTTGCCGGCGGGCCTTCGGGTCGGACGCCGGTGCCGCCGTTTCGCTGGAGTTTCCCATGCTGTTTCCGATCCTTCTGTTGTCCGCCGCCGGCTTCACGGTGCTGACCACGGAATTCATCATCGTCGGCCTGTTGCCGGCGATCGCCCGAGACCTTGAGGTCACCATCCCGCAGGCCGGGTTGCTGGTGACGCTGTTCGCCTTCACCGTGGCGATGTTCGGGCCGTTCCTGACGGCGTTCTTCGCCCGGTTCGAGCGGCGCCGGCTGTTCATCACCATCCTGATCATGTTCGGCCTGGCCAACACCCTTGCGGCCCTGGCGCCGAACATTTGGGTGATGGCCGTCGCCCGGCTGATCCCGGCGCTCGGGCTGCCGGTGTTCTGGGCCCTGGCCAGCGAAACGGCGGTGGACATCGTCGGCCCCGACCACGCCGGCCGCGCCATCGCCAAGATCGGCTTCGGCATCGTCTGCGCCACGGTGTTCGGCATTCCGGTCGGCACGCTGATTTCCGATGCGTTCGGCTGGCGCAGCGCGTTCGCCATCCTGGCGGTGATCGCGTTCGCCAAGGCGTTGCTGCTGTTCGTCTACCTGCCCAAGACCAATCTGCACCAGCATCAGGTCAGCTTCGCCTCGCAGTTCAAGATCCTGCGCAGCCCGCTGATGCTGGGCCATGTGCTGCTGTCGATCGTGGTGTTCAGCGGCATGTTCACCGCCTACACCTACCTGGCGGACATCCTGGAGCGGCTGGCCGGGTTCAACGGCACCGTGGTCGGCTGGTGCCTGATGGGCTTCGGCGCAGTGGGGCTGATCGGCAACTCGCTGGGCGGCCGCGCGGTGGACCGTCATCCGCTGGTGGCGTCGATCATGTTCTGCACCTTCATGATCGCCGGCATGGTGGCGCTGGTGCCGAACATCCATTCGCCGGTCGGGCTGGCGGCGGCGATGGGCATCTGGGGCGTGACCCAGGCGGCGCTGTTCCTGGTCAGCCACGTGCGCCTGATGAAGGCGGCGCCCGAGGCGCCGGCCTTCGCCGCGTCGCTGAACATCGCCGGGGCCAACCTGGGCATCGGCCTGGGCGCGATGGTCGGCGGCCGGGTGATCGACAGCGCGGGCCTGGGATTCGTCGGTTTCGCCGCTGCCGGCTTCATCCTGCTGTCGATCGTCCTGGCCATGGTGCTGATGGCGCTCAAGCCCCGTGAGGCCTGTGCCGAGGCCTAAAGGGCGGTGAACAGCTCGCGTCGGGCACCTTCGGTGATCGCAACGATGCCGGGGTGCTTGACCTTGCGTTCCACGGAAATCGCGTAGAACGATTCGCTCACCGCGTCGGTCTGGCCGATCGCTTCGACGCCGCACTGACGCTTCACTTCATCGGCGATCACGCTGGGGCCGATGAAGATCCCGCTGCCGGACTGGCCGAACGCCTGCATCAGTGCGCTGTCATCGAACTCGCCGACGATCCTCGGCTGGATCTGCTGTTCGGCGAACCAGCGCTGCAGGCGGCTGCGCACCACGGTTTCCGCGCCGGGAATCAACAGCGGCGCACCGTGCAGGCTGCGCGGAAAGTCCTTTCCGTACTGCGCCGCCAGTTCGGCGGTGGCGAAAAAACTGATCCCGCATTCCCCCAGTTTCTGGCTGTAGCCTTTGATGTCCAGGTGCGACGGCATCGGGCTGTCGGAAATCACCATGTCCAGCCGCTGGATCGCCAGGTCCGCCAACAGCCGTTCCAGCTTGTCCTCGCGGCAGGTGATGCGCAAAGGCTCGCTCAGTTCCATGGTCGGCGCGATCAGGCGGTAGACGATGGATTTGGGCACCACATCGGCCACGCCGACGCGGAACAGAATCTGTTGCTCATTGGGCTGGGTGCGCAGCATCCGCTCCAGCTCGCCGCCCAACTGAAACATCTGTTCGGCATAAGGCAGGGTCTGGCGCCCGGCTTCGGTGAGCTCCAGCTGACGGCCGACCCGGCGGAACAGTTCGATGCCGTAGGTCTCTTCGAGCAGGGAAATCTGCCCGCTGATGGTCTGCGGGGTCAGGTTCAACTGCTCGCAGGCGCGCACGATGCTGCCGGTCTTGGCCACCACCCAGAAGTAATGCAGTTGTCGGTAATTGAGCATGGCGTTCTTCTGTGAAATGTTTTGTTCGTAAAAACCGAAGTATAGCCGGTAAAAATACGAATTTTTCTGAAGTGTCACCTTCCCTAGAATGCCCAGCCATCGACGGCCCGCCTGTGGGGCCGCTGTCTGATCCAATCGAGGGAAGCAAGATGAAACTCAAAGCCACGGCGGTGCTGATCGCGTCTTTACTGGTACTGGCCGGATGCGACCAGGCCGAAAAGAGCGCCCAGCAATTGATGGGGCAAGCGGCGGAAGCGGCCAAGCAGGCCATCGACGACACCCACAAGGCGGCGGAGCAGGCGCTCAGCGATGCCACCGGCAATCTGGCCGGCAAGAAAGAATCGAAGGATGACGACGGAAAATCCGAATCGTCCTCCCAGGAAATCTAAAACGTCTTACAAGAACCAGGACTGAACCATGGAATATCTGTTGGAACTCGCCGCCAGCCCCACCGCCTGGATTGCGCTCGCCACCCTGGTGGTGATGGAAATCGTGCTCGGCATCGATAACCTGATCTTTATCTCGATCCTGACCAACAAGCTGCCCGAGCAGCACCGTCAGAAAGCGCGGCGCATCGGCATCGGCATGGCGCTGATCCTGCGTCTGGGCCTGTTGAGCACCATCGCGTTCATCGTCCAGCTGACCGAGCCTGTGATCGAGATCTTCGGCCACGCGTTCTCCTGGAAGGACATCATCCTGATCGCCGGCGGCCTGTTCCTGCTGTGGAAAGCCACCACGGAGATCCATCACAGCATGGATCCGGCGCCGGAGGATCCGAAGACCGCCAGCTCCACGGTGACCTTGGGCTTCGCCGCCGCCATCGGGCAGATCCTGATGCTCGACCTGGTGTTCTCCATCGACAGCATCATCACCGCCGTCGGCATGACCGAACACCTGCCGATCATGATCATCGCGGTGCTGGTGTCGGTGTTGGTAATGCTCTTGGCGGCCGATCCGCTGGCCAAGTTCATCAACGACAACCCGACGGTGGTGATGCTGGCCCTGGGCTTCCTGATCATGATCGGCATGACGCTGATCGCCGAAGGTTTCGGCGCCCACGTGCCGAAAGGCTATGTGTATGCGGCGATGGCGTTCTCCGCGGCCATTGAGGTGCTGAACATGATGTCGCGCCGGGCCAGGCAGAAGCGCTTGCCGGCCGAAGGCTAAGCACCGCTGAACGAAAAGGCCGCCCGGGCTCTCGCGAGTCCGGGCGGCCTTTTTTGTTTTGGCGGTTATCGATCAGTGCGCGGTGACATGGCGGGCGCGGTGCCTGGCGGCCTTTTGCGCAGGTTCGGGGCGGGGCGGATGAGGGTGGTGGCGCCGGGCGATGCGCAGCACGCCCCACAACATGGCGGCGGCCACGGCCAGCCAGCCGGCTATCAGCATCATGATGGTCATCGTCAGGCTCATCGGTGCCTCCTCTTTGCCCTGCGTCGGGCGCACGCGTTCTCTGTCTTCAAGCCACAGTCTAGACGCTGGCGTGTTTCAGGCTATTGACCGAAGGTCGGGGGCGGCCAATCAGTTCGCTCTATGCCGGCGACGGGTCTGCGGTTTCGGGCTATACCGCAGCGTTGCGCCGTCCTATGATCGTCGGCCAGGCCGGAACACGACGACCGGCGTCTTTGATAGAGAGTGACGATGGTGCAGGTATTTTCTCGGATCCGCGCGGCGCTGCTGGCGGCAGGTTGCGCGGCCGCTCTGGCGGGATGCGCGGGCAGTGTGGCGCCGGAAGTCCAGCGCCTGCCGGAGCGGGTCGAACTCAGCGGCACGTTCTACCGCGGCGAGGCCAACCAAAGCGGGCCGCAGGTGCTGGCCAGCCTGTTGTCGCAGCAGGGCATCGTGATCACGCCGGGCCTTTTGGAGAAGCCGCTGCACCTGCCCCAGGCGCAAGACAAGTTGCAGCAGAACCTGCAGAACCTCGCCCGGGAATACGGCATGGTGGTCTATCCGCTGGACAGCCGGCTGCCGGCGCTGCTGACCCAGGTCGCCGCGGGTTATCCGGTGATGGTGCGCTTCAGCGAAGGGTCGGCCTTCTGGGCCGAGCCGCGCTACGCGATCCTCTCCGGTTATGACCGGAAAAAACAGACCGTGCTGCTGCGCGCCGGGATGAACCGGCGCGAGCTGATGGGCTTCGGCGCCTTCGAGTCCGCCCTGAACAAGGCCGGCGGTTGGGCGGTGCTGATCCAGAAACCTTCGCAGGTGCCGGCTTCGGTCGACCGCCAGCGCTGGCTGAAGGCCGCCGACGAGCTGGCCCAGGCCGGGCAGGAGCAGGAAGCGGCCCAGGCGCGCAAGGCGCTGGGGGCGCAGTAAGGCTCCGTTCGTCATCTCTGGGGCACGGTGTGGCGCATCGGGTTTCTTATGGTCAGAGGCCCGGTCGTTCCGGGCCGTATCCCGGATGCGAGGTGCACATGAGTACCGATTCGAGCTTCGATGACCATAAACCCGACAGCGTGCCGACCACGGCGGAACCCGAGGTGGATCCGGTGCTGGACCCTGAAAGCCCGCTGCGCGACCCGTTGGCCCGTCCGGCGGTGGTGACGCCCCATGCACGGGATCCGAGCGCCGGCGACGGCATTCCCGACGATGACCAAATGCCGCTGCCCAACGACTGAAACCGCAGACGAAAAAAAGCCCCGAACGTTCGGGGCTTTGTCGTTTCGCGGGTTACTTGGACGCTTCGACCACGTTGCCGGGGCGGTTCTTCAGGTTCTTCGCCGCCTTGTACTGCAGCGCCGCCGCCGGTGCGTTGGTGCTCTTGCCGGTCTCCACCCAGCTGCGGATGCGGCTGGCGTCGGCGAAGTGGGTGTACTTGCCGAACGCGTCGAGGATCACCAGGGTCACCGGGCGGTTGCCCATGCGGGTCACCAGCACCAGGCAATGCCCGGCCGGGTTGGTGAAGCCGGTCTTGGTGATCTTGATGTCCCAGTCCGCCTTGTTCACCAGATGATCGGTGTTGCGAAAGCCCAGGGTGTAGTTGGGCTTGCGGAACGACACGGTCTTTTCCTTGGTGGTGGTCAGTTCGCTGAGGATCGGATGCTTGTGCGCGGCCACCAGCAGTTTGCTCAGGTCGCGGGCGGTGGACACGTTGCGCTCCGACAGGCCGGTCGGCTCGACGAAATGGGTGCTGGTCATGCCCAGGGCCTTGGCCTTGGCGTTCATCGCGGCGATGAACGCTGCGTAGCCGCCCGGATAGTGGTGGGCGAGGCTTGCGGCCGCCCGGTTTTCCGAGGACATGAGCGCGATCAGCAGCATCTCGCGGCGCGGCAGCTCGCTTCGCAGTTTGACCCGGGAGAACACGCCCTTCATTTCCGGGGTGTTGCTGATGTCGACGTCGATCCACTCGTCCATGTTCTGTCGCGCTTCCACAACCACCAGGCCGGTCATCAGCTTGCTCACGGAGGCGATCGGCACGACCACGTCCGGGTTGCTGGAATAGATGACTTTATTGGTCTGCATGTCCATCAGCAGGGCGCTGCCGGAGGCGATCTTCAGTTGCGAGGCGTCTCGGGGGGCAGCGGTGGTTTCGGCGGCATCGGCCGTTGGCGTGAGGAGTGTGCCTGAAAATGCAAAAACCAGGCTCAGGATGGAGAGGCGAATATTCACGCGGGCGAACTCGTAAGGGTTGGAAATGCCGTTTTTGTAACGGCTTGTGTCGTAAAAACGACGCATTGTAGGAGTATGGCCGAAGAACTGTCGATGGTTGTTCGAGAGGCATGAAAAAGTCGTGAAAAGCCCTGTGAAAATAGGGGTTTCCGGCGAACGGTAAAGGTTTTTTCGAGGGCATGAAAAACCCCGCGCAAGGCGGGGTTCTCAGGGTGCGGAAAACGCGGCTCAGCCGTGCAGGGTTTCTGCCGCGTAGAGCGTGTTTTCCAGCAGGCAGGCGCGGGTCATCGGGCCGACGCCGCCCGGCACCGGCGTGATCCAGCCGGCGCGGGGCAGGGCGGTCTCGTACACCACGTCGCCCACCAGCTTGCCGTCTTCCTGGCGGTTGATGCCGACGTCGATCACGATCGCGCCTTCCTTGATCCACTCGCCCTTGACCAGGCCCGGCTTGCCGGCGGCGACCACCACCAGGTCGGCGCGGCCGACGTGGCCGGCCAGATCCTTGGTGAAACGGTGGGTGACGGTCACGGTGCAGCCGGCCAGCAGCAGCTCCATCGCCATCGGGCGGCCGACGATGTTGGAAGCGCCGACGACCACGGCGTGCATGCCGTAAAGGTCGGCGCCGGTGCTTTCCAGCAGGGTCATGATGCCTTTGGGGGTGCACGGGCGCAGCAGCGGGATGCGCTGGGCCAGGCGGCCGACGTTATAAGGGTGGAAACCGTCGACGTCCTTGTCCGGACGGATGCGCTCCAGCAGCTTGGAGGCGTCCAGGTGCTCCGGCAGCGGGAGCTGGAGCAGGACGCCGTCGATCGCCGGGTCGTCGTTCAGGCGGTCGATCAGGTCGGTCAGCGCCTGCTGGGTGGTGTCGGAAGGCAGGTCGTAGGCCTGGGAAAGGAAGCCGACCTCTTCACAGTCTTTACGCTTGTGCGAGACATAAACTTGAGAGGCAGGATCGCTGCCGACCAGGATCACCGCCAGGCCCGGCGTGCGCAGGCCTTGCTCGCGACGCTCTGCGACCCGTTGGGCGATCTGCTGGCGCAGGCTGGCGGCGATGGATTTGCCGTCGATTAGTTGTGCAGTCATTGCGCGTGATTAACCATCGAGAGGGGAAAAAATGAGAACGCATTCTCGCATGTCAGGCGGTGAGGGCAAAGTCGCTTGGTCTGCAAATTCCCCTAACCCCTTTAATTAAATGAATTTTTTTCAAAAAGGATTTGACGGTCTTCAGGTGTCTCTATACTATTCGTCGCACTTGTCGGGCACAGCCTAGCACTGGTTAAGAAAGTCGAGCGGAATCAAGGTTCTGCAAGGCCGGAAAGCACTTAGTTTGTAGTCCTCCAAGGGTACAGATTAACAAGGCGCCCGTAGCTCAGCTGGATAGAGCATCCGCCTTCTAAGCGGATGGTCGCAGGTTCGAGTCCTGCCGGGTGCGCCATTAGGCAGCATTGGCACAAGTAGCGCGATATGGTGGGCGTAGCTCAGTTGGTAGAGCACGGGATTGTGACTCCCGTTGTCGTGGGTTCGATCCCCATCGTCCACCCCATATTCAAAAGGCGCCAGATTTAACGGTCTGGCGCCTTTGCTTTAACCGCTTCAAGTCGCGGATGTGGTGGAATTGGTAGACACACTGGATTTAGGTTCCAGCGCCGCGAGGCGTAAGAGTTCGAGTCTCTTCATCCGCACCAATCAAGGCTTCATTCATGCCGCAGGCTTGGTTGAGGTATCGCAAAGGGGCTGAAAGGCTTTTTTGACACGCAATATGGTGGGCGTAGCTCAGTTGGTAGAGCACGGGATTGTGACTCCCGTTGTCGTGGGTTCGATCCCCATCGTCCACCCCATATTTCGAAAGGCGCCAGATTTAACAGTCTGGCGCCTTTTTTGTTTCGGCGGTCCGCGTTTTGGGGCCGGCTGTCAGGGAGATGCTGGCGCGCCTCTTCTATATATAGAATGGTCGGCACGACCCCCTGGCGGGATTGTTGTATTCGCCTGCGGAGCGCGGTGCATCCGTGCATCCGCACCGGAAAACCGCCTGCTGCGTTTCCACCTGATTTCAGTAGGGTGACTTCTTGAGTTTGACCCACTAGAATGCATGCCCTTGATTCTGGGGTCGGAAACGGCCGGCCAACGTCTGTGCAACGAGGAATATCCATGCAAGTTTCTGTTGAAAATACTACTGCTCTTGAGCGCCGCATGAGCGTCACCGTGCCGGCCGAGCGCATCGAGAGCCAGGTCAACAAGCGTCTGCAGCAGACTGCCCAAAAGGCCAAGATTGCTGGCTTCCGTCCAGGCAAAGTGCCAATGAGCGAAATCAAGCGCCGTTTCGGTGCCGATGCTCGTCAGGAAGCGGTGGGCGACGTGATCCAGTCCTCCTTCTACGAAGCCGTGGTCGAGCAAAAGCTGAACCCGGCCGGTTCGCCTTCGATCGAGCCGAAATCCCTGGAAGCCGGCAAGGACCTGGAATACGTAGCCGTATTCGAAGTGTTCCCTGAGTTCACCGTCGCCGGTTTCGACGGCATCACCGTCGAGCGCCTGAGCGCCGACGTGGCTGACGCCGACCTGGACAAGATGCTGGACATCCTGCGCAAGCAGAACACCCGTTTCGAAGTGGCCGAGCGCGCTGCCCAGAACGAAGACCAGCTGAACATCGATTTCGTCGGCAAGGTCGACGGCGAAGCGTTCGCCGGCGGTTCCGCCAAGGGCACCCAACTGGTGCTGGGCTCCGGCCGCATGATCCCGGGCTTCGAAGAAGGCCTGGTCGGCGCCAAGGCCGGTGAAGAGCGCGTTCTGAACCTGACCTTCCCAGAGGACTACCAGAACCTGGATCTGGCCGGCAAGACCGCCGAGTTCACCGTGACCGTCAACACCGTTTCCGAGCCTCAGCTGCCTGAGCTGAACGAAGCCTTCTTCGCCCAGTTCGGCATCAAGGAATCGGGCCTGGAAGGTTTCCGCACCGAAGTTCGCAAGAACATGGAGCGCGAACTGCGTCAGGCGATCAAGTCCAAGGTGAAGAACCAGGTTATGGACGGTCTGCTGGCCACCAACCCGATCGAAGTGCCGAAGGCGCTGCTGTCCAACGAAGTCGACCGTCTGCGCGTGCAGGCCGTCCAGCAGTTCGGCGGCAACATCAAGCCTGACCAACTGCCGGCCGAGCTGTTCGAAGAGCAAGCCAAGCGCCGTGTGGTGCTGGGCCTGATCGTGGCTGAAGTGGTCAAGCAGAACGACCTCAAGCCTGACGAAGCGCGCGTTCGCGAAATGATCCAGGAAATGGCTTCGGCTTACCAAGAGCCAGAGCAAGTAGTGTCCTGGTACTACAAGAACGAGCAGCAACTGAACGAAGTCCGTTCGGTTGTGCTGGAAGAACAAGTTGTGGATACTGTTCTGCAGAAAGCTAGCGTGACCGACAAATCGGTCTCTTACGAAGAAGCGGTCAAGCCGGTAGAAGCTCCAAAAGCCGACTGATTGTTCCTGCGTTAAGAAGTACACACATAAGCCAGCCTTCGCGCTGGCTTATGTGCATTCAAGACATAACTATTTGGGAGTGACTGCAGAGCATGTTCCGAAATTCTTATATTCAGCAGAACTCTGATGTCCAGGCCGCCGGCGGCCTGGTCCCGATGGTTGTCGAGCAATCCGCTCGCGGCGAGCGCGCCTACGACATCTACTCGCGTCTTCTCAAGGAGCGGGTGATCTTCCTGGTCGGCCCTGTCGAAGACTACATGGCCAACCTGATCTGCGCGCAACTGCTGTTCCTTGAGGCGGAAAACCCGGACAAGGACATCCATCTCTATATCAACTCGCCGGGCGGTTCGGTGACCGCGGGCATGTCGATCTACGACACCATGCAGTTCATCAAGCCGAACGTGTCGACGACCTGTATCGGTCAAGCGTGCAGCATGGGCGCTTTCCTGCTGACCGCCGGTGCGCCGGGCAAGCGCTACTGCCTGCCGAACTCGCGCGTGATGATTCACCAGCCGCTGGGCGGTTTCCAGGGCCAGGCCTCGGATATCGAGATCCACGCCAAGGAAATCCTGTTCATCCGCGAGCGCCTCAACACGCTGATGGCCAAGCACAGCGGGCGCACGCTCGAGGAAATCGAGCGCGACACCAACCGCGACAACTTCATGAGCGCCCACGCAGCGCGCGAGTACGGCTTGATCGATGAAGTGATCGAGCAGCGTCCCGCTTAAAACAAGCAGCCCGAAAACAAGGCAGGTCGGCAGGTCCGATCACCTGCGGGCTTGAAAAAGCCCGCAATAGCCTTCATCTTGTGTTGCAAGCCTATCGGATTTGGATCGATCGAATGACTGACACCCGCAACGGCGAGGACAACGGCAAGCTGCTTTATTGCTCCTTCTGTGGCAAAAGCCAGCATGAAGTACGCAAATTGATTGCCGGCCCCTCGGTCTTTATCTGCGACGAGTGCGTCGACCTGTGCAATGACATCATCCGCGAGGAGGTGCAGGAGGCACAGGCCGAAAGCAGCGCGCATAAACTGCCTTCGCCCAAAGAAATCAGCGGCATCCTTGATCAGTACGTGATCGGTCAGGAGCGTGCCAAGAAGGTTCTGGCGGTAGCGGTGTACAACCACTACAAGCGTCTGAACCAGCGTGACAAGAAAAGTGACGATGTCGAGCTCGGCAAGAGCAACATCCTGCTGATCGGCCCGACCGGCTCGGGCAAGACCCTGCTGGCCGAAACCCTGGCCCGCCTGCTGAACGTTCCGTTCACCATCGCCGACGCAACGACCCTCACCGAGGCGGGTTACGTGGGCGAAGACGTCGAGAACATCATTCAGAAGCTGCTGCAGAAGTGCGACTACGACGTGGAAAAGGCCCAGATGGGCATTGTCTACATCGACGAAATCGACAAGATCTCGCGCAAGTCCGACAACCCGTCGATCACGCGCGACGTGTCCGGCGAAGGCGTGCAGCAGGCCTTGCTCAAGCTGATCGAAGGCACCGTCGCCTCCGTTCCGCCGCAAGGTGGCCGCAAGCATCCGCAGCAGGAGTTCCTGCAGGTCGACACCCGCAACATCCTGTTCATCTGCGGCGGTGCGTTCTCCGGCCTGGAAAAGGTCATCCAGAACCGCTCCACCAAGGGCGGCATCGGCTTCAACGCCGAAGTGCGCAGCAAGGAAGAGGGCAAGAAGGTCGGTGAATCCCTGCGTGAGGTCGAGCCTGACGATCTGGTCAAGTTCGGTCTGATCCCGGAATTCGTCGGTCGTCTGCCGGTGCTGGCGACCCTGGACGAGCTGGACGAGGCTGCGCTGATGCAGATCCTCACCGAGCCGAAGAACGCGTTGACCAAGCAGTACGCCAAGCTGTTCGAGATGGAAGGCGTGGATCTGGAGTTCCGCTCCGATGCGCTGAAGTCCGTCGCCAAGCGTGCCCTGGAGCGCAAGACCGGTGCCCGCGGCCTGCGTTCGATCCTCGAAGGCGTGCTGCTCGACACGATGTACGAAATCCCGTCGCAGTCCGACGTGAGTAAAGTCGTGATCGATGAAAGCGTCATAGAAGGCAAGTCCAAGCCACTGTACATCTACGAGAACAGTGAGCCGACCGCCAAGGCAGCGCCGGACGCGTAAGCGTCCACCATGCCGGATCAGGAAGGGGCCTTCGGGCCCCTTTGCTTTTTCGGGCGCAGGCGATCCGGCGCAAGCGGGCCGGGCTGTTCCCACTGCATTCAATCCCTGCGCACGCACGCGTAAGTCGTGATTTTTCAAGCCGATCCTTTATCCGCTTGTATTTTTCGAATGCAGCCCCCATCTTGGATTCAAGCTTACTTCCATCCTTTTACGGCCATCTGGCCGACGCAGAGGCGAAATCATGAAGACAACCATCGAATTGCCTCTCCTGCCATTGCGTGATGTCGTGGTCTATCCGCACATGGTTATCCCGCTGTTCGTGGGACGCGAGAAGTCCATCGAAGCCCTCGAGGCAGCGATGGCGGGCGACAAGCAGATCCTGCTGCTGGCCCAGAGAAACCCGGCCGACGACGATCCCGGCGAAGAGGCTCTCTACCGCGTAGGCACCATCGCCACCGTTCTGCAATTGCTCAAGCTGCCTGATGGCACGGTCAAGGTGCTGGTCGAAGGCGAGCAGCGTGGCACCGTCGAGCGTTTCAGCGAAGTCGACGGCCACTGCCGCGCCGAAGTGTCGCTCATCGAAGAGACCGACGCCGCCGAGCGCGAATCCGAAGTGTTCGTGCGCAGCCTGCTGTCGCAGTTCGAACAATATGTGCAACTGGGCAAGAAAGTCCCGGCCGAAGTCCTGTCGTCGCTCAACAGCATCGATGAGCCGGGCCGCCTGGTGGACACCATGGCCGCGCACATGGCGCTCAAGATCGAGCAGAAGCAGGAGATCCTGGAGATCGTCGACCTGTCGGCCCGGGTCGAGCACGTCCTGGCGCTGCTGGACGCCGAAATTGACCTGCTGCAGGTCGAGAAGCGCATCCGCGGTCGCGTCAAGAAGCAGATGGAGCGCAGTCAGCGCGAGTACTACCTGAACGAGCAGATGAAGGCCATTCAGAAAGAGCTCGGCGACAGCGACGAAGGCCACAACGAAGTCGAAGACCTGAAGAAGCGCATCGACGCCGCCGGCCTGCCGAAAGACGCATTGGCCAAGGCGACCGCCGAGCTGAACAAGCTCAAGCAGATGTCGCCGATGTCCGCCGAAGCCACTGTGGTGCGCTCGTACATCGACTGGCTGGTGCAGGTGCCGTGGAAGGCCCAGAGCAAGGTGCGCCTGGACCTGGCCCGTGCCGAAGACATTCTCGATGCCGACCACTACGGCCTCGAGGAGGTCAAGGAGCGCATCCTTGAGTACCTCGCCGTGCAGAAGCGCGTGAAGAAAATCCGTGGCCCGGTGCTGTGCCTGGTCGGCCCTCCGGGCGTGGGCAAGACCTCGCTGGCGGAGTCGATCGCCCACGCCACCAACCGCAAGTTCGTGCGCATGGCCCTGGGCGGCGTGCGTGACGAGGCGGAAATCCGTGGCCACCGTCGGACCTACATCGGTTCGATGCCAGGAAGATTGATTCAAAAGATGACAAAGGTGGGCGTGCGCAACCCGCTGTTCCTGCTCGATGAAATCGACAAGATGGGCAGCGACATGCGCGGCGATCCGGCGTCGGCGTTGCTGGAAGTGCTCGATCCGGAGCAGAACCACAACTTCAACGACCACTATCTGGAAGTCGACTACGACCTCTCCGACGTGATGTTCCTGTGCACCTCCAACTCGATGAACATCCCGCCGGCGCTGCTGGACCGGATGGAAGTGATCCGTCTGCCGGGCTACACCGAGGACGAGAAGATCAACATCGCGGTCAAGTACCTGTCGCCGAAGCAGATCCAGGCCAACGGCCTGAAGAAGGGCGAACTGGAGTTCGACGAGGAAGCGATCCGCGACATCATCCGTTACTACACCCGTGAAGCCGGTGTGCGCGGTCTGGAACGTCAGATCGCCAAGGTCTGCCGCAAGGCGGTCAAGGAGCACGCGCTGGAAAAACGCTTCTCGGTGAAAGTGACAGCTGACCTGCTGGAGCATTTCCTGGGCGTACGCAAGTTCCGCTACGGTCTGGCCGAGCAGCAGGATCAGATCGGACAGGTGACTGGCCTGGCCTGGACTCAGGTCGGCGGCGAACTGCTGACCATCGAAGCCGCTGTCGTGCCGGGCAAGGGGCAACTGATCAAGACCGGTTCGCTGGGCGACGTGATGGTCGAATCGATCACCGCGGCCCAGACCGTGGTGCGCAGCCGCGCCAAGAGCCTGGGCATTCCGCTGGACTTCCACGAGAAGCGCGATACCCACATCCACATGCCGGAAGGGGCGACCCCGAAAGACGGCCCGAGCGCCGGTGTAGGCATGTGCACCGCCCTGGTGTCGGCTTTGACGGGCATTCCTGTGCGTGCCGATGTCGCCATGACCGGCGAGATCACCCTGCGCGGCCAGGTGCTGGCCATCGGCGGCCTGAAGGAGAAGCTGCTGGCGGCCCACCGCGGCGGAATCAAGATCGTCATTATCCCGGAAGAGAACGTGCGCGATCTGAAGGAAATTCCGGACAATATCAAGCAGGATCTGCAGATCAAACCGGTTAAATGGATTGACGAAGTCCTGCAAATTGCGCTGCAATACGCGCCGGAGCCCTTGCCGGATGTGGCTCCGGAGATAGTTGCCAAGGACGAAAAACGTGAGTCTGACTCTAAGGAAAGAATTAGCACGCATTAGTACGCATTTGCCTGGGGGGCTTCCTTGACAGCTTTTTAGAGCCCTTGTTATAAAGCGGCTCTTAAGTGTCTGTAGGCCATTCAGCACTCGTTTTTGCTTTCACCAAAAAACTTAGAATCATACTCAAATAGATATAAGGGGACTTAGAGTGAACAAGTCGGAACTGATTGATGCTATCGCTGCATCCGCTGATATCCCGAAAGCTGCTGCTGGCCGTGCGCT
Organism: Pseudomonas ekonensis; assembly: GCF_019145435.1. Lineage (NCBI taxonomy): Bacteria > Pseudomonadati > Pseudomonadota > Gammaproteobacteria > Pseudomonadales > Pseudomonadaceae > Pseudomonas > Pseudomonas ekonensis. The sequence goes on from NZ_JAHSTS010000001.1 coordinate 1,538,664, forward strand.
GGACGCTGTAATCGAATCCGTCACTGGCGCTCTGAAGGCTGGCGACTCCGTAGTTCTGGTTGGTTTCGGCACTTTCTCCGTGACCGATCGTCCAGCTCGCGTTGGTCGCAACCCACAGACCGGCAAGACGCTGCAAATCGCTGCTGCTAAAAAGCCAGGTTTCAAAGCCGGTAAAGCCCTGAAAGAAGCTGTCAACTGAGTTCGATTCAGGTTTTTACCCATCCGGGTCGGGGTCAAGCCTGACTTGGCAGCGGGGCGGTAGGGCAGGCGAGCCGAAGCGTTGCCTGCCACGCCGGGATCGAGGGTTCGAGCCCAGTCCGCTCCGTCAGTTTCGAGAAGGCGCATCCTCGGGTGCGCCTTTCTTCTATCCGGATTCTACCCACGCTCCACGGTTGCCCACTCTGAAGTACAACCGTTTCTGGGGGACGCATGCTGCAGAACATCAGGGACAATTCACAAGGCTGGATTGCCAAGACCATCATCGGAGTCATCGTCGTACTGATGGCTCTGACCGGTTTCGACGCCATTTTCAAGGCTGCCACTCACAAGAATGAGGCAGCCAAGGTCAATGGCGAAGAAATCAGCCAAAACGAGCTGAGCCAGGCCGTCGACATGCAGCGCCGTCAGCTGATGCAACAGCTGGGCAAGGATTTCGACGCTTCTCTGCTCGACGAAAAACTGTTGCGCGATTCGGCCCTCAAGGGCCTGATCGACCGCAAGCTGCTGCTGCAAGGCGCTGAGCAGTCGAAGTTCGCGTTCTCGGAGGCTGCGCTGGATCAGGTGATCCTGCAGACGCCTGAGTTCCAGGTGGACGGCAAGTTCAGCTCCGAGCGCTTCGACCAGGTGATCCGTCAGTTGGGTTACAGCCGCATGCAGTTCCGCCAGATGCTGGCCCAGGAAATGCTGATCGGCCAACTGCGCGCCGGCGTCGCCGGCAGCGGCTTCGTCACCGACGCCCAGGTGCTGGCGTTCGCCCGCCTGGAGAAGCAGACCCGCGACTTCGCGGCGCTGAACGTCAAGGCCGACCCGGCCGCGGTCAAGCTGACCGATGACGAGGTCAAGGCTTACTACGACGAGCACGCCAAGGAATTCATGACCCCGGATCAAGTGGTCATCGATTACCTGGAGCTGAAAAAGGCATCGTTCTTCGACCAGGTGTCCGTCAAGGACGAAGACCTGCAGGCGGCCTATCAGAAAGAGATCGCCAACCTGTCGGAACAGCGTCGTGCGGCGCACATCCTGATCGAAGTCAACGGCAAGACCACCGAGGCCCAGGCCAAGGCGAAGATCGAAGACATCCAGACACGTCTGGCCAAGGGCGAGAAGTTCGAAGCGCTGGCCAAGGAGTTCTCCCAGGATCCGGGTTCGGCGAACAACGGCGGCGACCTGGGCTATGCCGGTCCCGGCGTGTACGACCCGGCTTTCGAGAAAGCCTTGTACTCGCTGGCCAAGGATCAGGTGTCCGCACCGGTGCGCACCGATTTCGGTTTCCACCTGATCAAGCTGTTGGGCGTCGAGGCGCCTGAGGTGCCGACGCTGGCGAGCCTGAAGGACCAGCTGACCCGCGAGCTGAAGGCCCAGCAGGTCGAGCAGCGTTTCGTCGAGGCCACCAAGCAACTGGAAGACTCTTCGTTCGAATCCTCTGACCTGGCCCAGCCGGCGCAGGACCTGAAGCTGACCGTGCACACCTCCAAGCCGTTCGGCCGCGAGGGCGGTGAAGGCGTTGCCGCCAACCGTGCCGTGGTGACGGCTGCGTTCAGCACCGAAGTGCTGGATGACGGCGCCAACAGCACCGCCATCGAACTGGATCCGGAAACCGTGATCGTGCTGCGCGCCAAGGAGCACCTCAAGCCTGCTCAACTGCCGCTGGAAAGCGTGGCTGCGGCCATCCGCACCCAGTTGGTCAAGGAGCATGCCAGCGCGGCCGCCAAGACCCGTGCCGATCAGTTGATCGCCAGTCTGCGCGACGGCAAGGCGCCGGCCGACAAGGCGGTGGACGGTCAGAGCTGGAAAGTCACCGAAGCGGCCACCCGTGCCCAGGAAGGCGTCGATCCGGCGGTGCTGCAAGCGCTGTTCCGCATGCCGAAGCCGGCCGCCAAGGACAAGCCTACCTTCAGCAGCATCACCCTGCCGGACGGTGGCGTGACCATCGTGCGCCTGAACGGCGTGAACGAAGGCGCCGCGCCGACCGAAGAAGAGAAGGCGCAGTACCGTCGCTTCCTCGCCTCCCGCGAGGGCCAGCAAGACTTCGCGGCTTACCGCAAGCAGCTGGAAGGCCAGGCGGACATCAAGCGTTACTGATGTTCGGTTGAGCGCAAAACGTCAGGCCCCGGATGAAAATCCGGGGCCTTTTCGTTTCCGGCGGGCGGCGGATGACAGTATTTTCATCGAACGTTTGTCGGTGCGACTTTTTCCGGCCATCCATGACCGGTACAGTTGTAACCGAATCAAGACACTAATCCATGCGCCGCGGGGTGGCGATCTGATGCACAATACGCCCCGGACCGTTTTTCCCTCAGGATGTTCAATGTTGAATTCAATACCCGTGCGTTTCTTCGGGTTGGCGCTGTTGCTGACCGCCGCTGCCGGCTGCTCCAAGGACAAGCCCGTTTACGAGCACGAGAACTTCGATGACTCCGGCACGTTCTCGCGCAACTATCCGGTGAGCGACATCGTCAGTTGCGAAGCGGCCCGCCGTGCGTTGCTCAGTCAGGGTTACATCATCACCAGCAGCGACCCGAAACTGGTCAGCGGCCACAAGAGTTTCCAGCAGACCGGCGAGAACCACCTGGAAATCAGCTTCAACGTCGTGTGCGCCGAGGACAACAGCGCCGGCCACCATGCCACGGTGTTCGCCAACGCCCTGCAGGATCGCTACGCACTGAAGAAAATCAACAACTCCGCGAGCCTGGGTGTCGGTGTGCTGGGTTCGGTGTCGATGCCGATCGGCTCGTCGGACGACTCGATGGTGAAGGTGGCCAGCGAGACGGTGTCGTCGCAGAAGTTCTATGAGCGTTTCTTCACGCTGGTCGAGCTGTTCCTGCCGGCGGACGCCAAGAAGGCAGCGCACATCACCGAGAAGCCGAAGACCGACCTGGGCGTGCCCGAGGCCAAAACGACGCCGGCGGCCGAAGCGCCTGCGCCGGCCGCAGAGCCTGTGGCGGCACCGGCGCCGGCTCCGGCGGTGCAGGCCGCTCCGGCTGCGGCCGAAACGGCGCCAGCGCCGGTGGAGGCGACACCCGTCAGTGCGCAACCCGTGACCCCGCCCGCCGAAACGGCACCGGTCACGTCGGCGCCAAGCGCGGAACCTGCTTCCGCCACGGAAGCCATCACGCCGCCGGCCAACCCTGCGGACCTGGCGCCGCCGTCCGAGCCGATTTCGGCGCTGCCCGCTGCCGGCCAGTGACATGGGCAGGAGCGGTCAGTCCGCTCCTGCGACGGCACCTTAAAAAAACGCGATAAATTCCCCTCTGGCTGCTACGTTACTTTCATGAAGGCGGTGTTTCATTTTTCCTTCATGCGGGCACTTTATGCTCGGCGCACAGGTCTGTTTTTCAGACCGTTTTCGGCAAGCGGGGGATCACACGATGGATGACTACCAAGAAGAGCTGCTCGAGTCGCAGGCCTTTGAACTGGACTCGCCGGAGCCGGCCGAGGACGCCACCGAGCTCTGAGGCATTGGCCCGGCGCGTCAGGCCGTCTTGCGGTGACTGCGGCGGAACTCGCCCGGGGTCTGGCCGGTCCAGCGCTTGAACGCACGCTGGAAGGCTTCGGCTGAGGCGAAACCCAGCAGGTAGGCGATTTCGCCGAACGCCAGTTCGGTGTCGCGGATGTAGGTCATGGCCAGGTCGCGGCGGGTGTCGTTGAGAATGGCGCGAAACTGCGTGCCTTCCTCGGCCAGCTTGCGGCGCAGGGTCCAAGTGGGCAGCTTCAGGCGTGCCGCCACTTCTTCGAGGTCGGGTTCCCGGCCGCCATTGAGCAACGGCCCCAGCAGTTGCGTGATGCGTTCACGCAGGCTGCGGGTGCGGGTCAACTGCTCCAACTCCCTTTCGCACAATTGCAGCAGGTGCCGCCAGGTGCTCGGACAGTGTTCCGGATTGCGCCGGGCGAGGCTGTCCAGGCTCAGGCGCAACTGATTCTGCTGGGCGCCGAACTGGATCGGACAGTCGCCGAGCTGCGAGTAGGCCTCACGGTAATCCGGCGCGTCGAACTCGATCTCGATCCGCTCCGCCCGTAGCGGTTCGGGACTGACGCTGGAGAGCTGCTGCAGCCAGCCGGCGATGATCGAGTCCACCACGAAGCGGTTGTAGGCGTTGTACGGGCTGATCGAGTAGAAGCGCAGCCAGGCGCCGTCGGTGTCTTCGTGGAAGCTCGACTGGCCGCGGTAGTTGGAGCCGTACAGCGCTTCGAAGCGGATCAGGCAGCGGGCGGCTTCGCGCACGGTGGGCGCCTGGGCTGCGGTGACCCCGGCCAGCCCGGCCTGGCTGAGGCGGCTGAGCCGGCCCATGCGCAGGCCGAGCGCCGCGTCGCCGGTCAACTGGATCGCCCCGTGGCCCAGCCGCATGTAGCGCGGGATCGACAGGCGCGCACCGGCCTCGGCGAGGCGGGCGGGATCCAGGCCGTACTGTTCGAGCAGGGGCTGCGGGTCGGTGCCGTGGCTGCGCATGGCGTCGGCCAGGCTGTGGACGAAGCCCACCGACAGATCCCCGAGGCGCATCGGCAGCGGCTTCACGGCTACAGCCAGAGGTTGAGCAGGCGCGCGCCGCGGGCGTCGCCGTCGGTGAACTGCTGGCCGTTGCTGCTCAGGAAGCTTTGGCCGGTGGCCGGCTTGTCCCAGAACTGGCCGCGCAGGAACACGCTGATGCCGGCCGCCGCACGGCTGCCGGGCGCTTGCGCGGTGAGCGTCAAGCGGTGCCAGGCCTGGCCTTCGCTGACCTCGCCGGGCTTGAGCGGCACCGAGGCCGGTGCGTCCGCCCCCTGATAGCCGCGCCAGGGCAGATCCCAGGCGCCATGGCCGACGACGAAGGCGGGCACCGCCACCAGTTGCGCGCCTTGCTCGTCGAGCCTGCGGTAGTTGTCCGGGTACCAGCTGTCGTTGCCGATCAGCACGCCGAGGCGGCCGGCAGGGGTGTCGACCACCGTGACCGGCGAGGGGGCCTGCGAGGGCCCGGTTTCGTTCTGTTCGAAGATCGGACGCATCTGCCGCTGCGGTTGGCCGATCGGCGCGCCGTCACGGCCGAACACCACGCTGCTGTTGAACAGCGCGCCGCCGCCGGCCTTGAGCTGGCCGTCGATGACGCTGGGCTCCGGCAACACGATCGAGCCGGCCACCAGCGTGACGCGAAATTCCTTGGCCAGGCCGCCGAACAGGGCCTGGTAGTCCTTGGCCATGTCCCTGGACTTCATGCGCAGGTGGGCGTCGTCCAGCCGGCTGTCGCCCCGGGCGCTGAGCCAGGCGCGGGCGAACTGCAAGGGGTTGCTGGCCGCCAGCCAGTTCATGGCTTCGGGGAGGGTGGCGGCCTGGTACAGCTCGTCTTTCTCGCCGCTGATCATCAGCCAGGTGCCGACATGCTCGGGCAGCACCACCACGGTCTTCTCGTTGAGCAGGCCCTGGTCCTGGGCCTGTTGCAGGTAGGCGGCGAGCTTGCGGTGCAGGCGCTCGGTGCTTTGGTAATCGGTGGGAAACAGCTCCGGCTGGATCCCCAGCAGGTTGCCCCGGTCGGCGGGGGTGCCCTGGTCGACCGCCAGCCGGATGCGCAGGTCCGACAGGTAATGGCCCATAGGGCGGTCGGCGGTCCACATCGCATACCAGGCAAGGGCGGCGATGATGGCCATGGAAAAAGTCAGGTACAGAAGTTTGCGCATGAAGACCAACGACAGCCGGGTGCAGGGTGTGCGACTAGGGTAGGGCCGGCGCCGGTGCTTGCCAAGGGGCGCTGCGCATTTGGATCAATAACTTGTCAGTTACGGTCATTGAGTGACGGGGATGCGACTCTTAGTCTGTCGGGCATGACTGACGGGGGACGCAGAGCTCCCGCACTTTTCCGTGATCGCTCGCTGTGGAGTTAACGATGACCGCCGCTCACTATCCGCACCTGCTGGCCCCGCTGGACCTGGGATTCACCACGTTGCGCAACCGCACCCTCATGGGCTCGATGCACACCGGCCTTGAAGAGAAGCCGGGCGGTTTCGAGCGCATGGCGGCCTACTTCGCCGAGCGTGCCCGTGGCGGCGTGGGCCTGATGGTCACCGGCGGCATCGGCCCGAACGACGAGGGCGGCGTGTACTCCGGCGCGGCCAAGCTGACCACCGAAGAAGAGGCGCTCAAGCACCGCATCGTCACCCGTGCCGTGCACGAGGCGGGCGGCAAGATCTGCATGCAGATCCTCCATGCCGGCCGTTACGCCTACAGCCCCAAGCAGGTCGCGCCGAGCGCGATCCAGGCGCCGATCAACCCGTTCAAGCCCAAGGAGCTGGACGAGGAAGGCATCGAGAAGCAGATCCGCGATTTCGTCACCTGCTCGGTGCTGGCCCAGACCGCCGAATACGACGGCGTCGAGATCATGGGTTCCGAAGGCTACTTCATCAACCAGTTCCTGGCGGCCCACACCAACCACCGCACCGACCGCTGGGGCGGCAGCTACGAGAACCGCATGCGCCTGCCGGTGGAGATCGTGCGCCGGGTGCGTGAGGCGGTCGGCCCGAACTTCATCATCATTTTCCGCCTGTCGATGCTCGACCTGGTCGAGGGCGGCAGCACCTGGGAAGAGATCGTCCAACTGGCCAAGGCCATCGAGCAGGCCGGCGCGACCATCATCAACACCGGCATCGGCTGGCACGAAGCGCGGATCCCGACCATCGCCACCAAGGTTCCGCGTGCCGCGTTCAGCAAGGTCACGGCCAAGCTGCGCGGGTCGGTGAGCATTCCGCTGATCACCACCAACCGCATCAATACCCCTGAAGTGGCCGAGCAGATCCTCGCCGAGGGCGACGCCGACATGGTGTCGATGGCGCGTCCGTTCCTGGCCGACCCGGACTTCGTCAACAAGGCCGCCGAAGGCCGTGCCGACGAAATCAACACCTGCATCGGCTGCAACCAGGCGTGCCTGGATCATACGTTCGGCGGCAAGCTCACCAGTTGCCTGGTCAACCCGCGCGCCTGCCACGAGACCGAGCTCAACTATGTGCCGGTGCAGCGGCTCAAGAAGATCGCTGTGGTCGGCGCTGGGCCTGCCGGACTGTCGGCCGCCACCGTGGCCGCCGAGCGCGGGCATCAGGTGACACTGTTCGATTCGGCCAGCGAAATCGGCGGCCAGTTCAACGTCGCCAAGCGCGTGCCGGGCAAAGAAGAATTCTACGAGACCCTGCGCTACTTCAAGCGCAAGCTGCAGACCACGCATGTCGAGCTGTGCCTGAACACCCGTGTCGACGTGGCGCAGCTGGTGGACGGCGGTTACGACGAGATCATCCTGGCCACCGGCATTGCGCCGCGGGTGCCGGCGATCCCGGGCGTCGACAACGGCAAGGTGCTGAGCTACCTGGATGTGCTGCTGGAGCGCAAGCCGGTCGGCAAGCGCGTCGCGGTGATCGGCGCTGGCGGCATCGGCTTCGACGTGTCGGAATTCCTGGTGCACGAGGGCGTGGCCACCAGCCAGGACCGTGCCGCGTTCTGGAAAGAGTGGGGCATCGATGCGCACCTGGAGGCCCGCGGCGGCGTGGCCGGGATCAAGGCCGCGCCCCATGCGCCGGCCCGTGAGGTGTTCCTGCTGCAACGCAAGAAGTCCAAGGTCGGCGACGGCCTGGGCAAGACCACTGGCTGGATTCACCGCACCGGTCTGAAGAACAAGCAGGTGCAGATGCTCAACAGCGTCGAATACCTGAAGATCGACGACGAAGGCTTGCACATCCGCATCGGCGAGACCGGCGAGCCGCAGGTGCTGGCGGTGGACAACGTGGTGATCTGCGCAGGTCAGGATCCGCTGCGCGAGCTGCACGACGGTCTGGTCGAGGCCGGGCAGAGCGTGCACCTGATCGGCGGCGCCGATGTGGCGGCGGAGCTGGACGCCAAGCGGGCGATCAACCAGGGTTCGCGCCTGGCGGCCGAGATCTGACCGACGCGGCGCTGTCCTTGTGGGAGCGAGCCTGCTCGCGATAGCGGTCTGAGGGGCAGCGCTACGGTTGACCGGGCTGACGCCATCGTCAGCAGGCTGGCTCCCACAGGGATTGGGGTTGAATGCAGCCGCTGTGTTCACCTCAAGGTCATGTGGATGCACGGCAGGACCGAGACAGTTGCTTTAAGATGCCGGCTCTTTCTCCGGAACCGGCATCGATGTTTCTTCCCCCCTCCGACTGGCTCGCCCAGGCTCCGCTCGAACGGCTTCGGCTCGACTGGCTCGACCGCGCCGGCATCGAGGCGGCGGTCCTGCGCCTGGACCGCATCGATCCGCTGATCAGCGGCAACAAGTGGTTCAAGCTCGTCGAGCACCTCAAGGCCGCCGACCGGGCCGGTGCCGAAGGCATCATCAGCCTCGGCGGTGCCCACTCCAATCATCTGCATGCCTTGGCCGCTGCGGGCAAGCGCCTGGGGTTCGCCACGGTCGGCCTGTTGCGCGGGCATCCGCAGGACACGCCCACCGTGACCGATCTGCAGGCCTTCGGCATGCAACTGCACTGGCTCGGCTATGGCGGTTACCGGGCGCGGCATGAGCCGGGGTTCTGGCAGCCATGGCAGGCGCAGTATCCGACGCTGCATGCGGTGCCGGAGGGCGGCGGAGGGCTGGCGGGCGCACGGGGCTGCGCAGCGTTGAAGGAGCAGGTCGACGTGCAGCTCGGCGCGCTCGGTTGGGACGGCTTCGACGCTTGGTGGCTGGCCTGCGGCACCGGCACCACCCTGGCCGGGCTGGTGCTGGCCGAGGCCGGTGGCCGACCGGTGCATGGCGCGCTGGCGGTGCCGGACGACCACGGCGTGGCGCCGCAGGTCGATGCGATCGTCCGGGAGGCCGGGCTGGAGAGTCCGCTCTACGCGCTGACCGACGCCAGCCGCGGCGGGTTCGCCAAGGTCGATCCGGCCTTGCTGGCGTTCATCGAACGCACGGAGCAGGCCTGTGGTGTTCCGCTGGAGCCGCTGTACACCGGCAAGGCGTTGTTCGCGCTTGAACGGTCCGTCGAGGCCGGCCGCTTTCCCGCCGGCACGCGGTTGGTGTTCGTGCATACCGGCGGATTGCAGGGGCGCAGGGGATTTGCGGTGCGCTGAGCGCTTTCGAACGAAGCGGTCGCCGGCGGCGATCACCCGCGCTTGGGCATCATCCGCAGCAGCGTGTTGTCGCCTACGACATAGTGGTGATAGAGCCCCGCCAGCGCATGCAGCCCGATCAGCCCGTAACCGATGTTGCCGATCAGCACATGCCAGTGCTCCACCTGCTTGGCGAACGTCTTGTCTTCATGCACCAGCAGCGGCAGGTCGAAACCGTAGAACATCACTTGATGGCCTTCGGCGCTGGTGATCAGCCAGCCGAGGATCGGCATGGCGATCATGAACAGGTACAGCGCCCAGTGCATCAGCCGGGCGAGGGCGGTCTGCCATTGCGGCGACGCCGGAAAAATCTTCGGCGCCGGGCCCAGGCTGCGGGCCAGCAGGCGGAACCACACCAGCACGAACACGGTGAGGCCGAGCATGTAGTGCACTTCGCGGATCAGCGTGCGGCCGCCGCTGCCCTTGGGAAAGTAACCGCGCAGCTCCATGCTGGCGTACACCAGCACCAACAGCACCAGCATCAACCAGTGCAACAGGACTGACACAGTGCTGTAGCGTGATTCGGAACTTGTCCAGGGCATACGGTGTTTCCTCACGGATCAGGGTCGGAACGTGCCGTTCTTGAGCGACGGCCTGTTTTAACTGTAATCCTCTTTAGAAGGATTTGCCTGAACATGAAAACGCTTTCACCGGGCTGAATCAGGGGGTTGCCCAAAAAAATCGCCGCTGTCACGAAGACAGCGGCGATTTTTTTTCCCGAAGCGTACGGCGGGATCAGCTGCCCTGAGGCATTTCGCCGTTGGCCAGGCGCCGGTTGATGTCGGCGATCACCGGGGGCAGGTCGCTGATGGTGTCGATCAGGTAGTGCGGGCGCGAACCCTCGAACAGAGCGTGGATGCGCTGGCGTTCGCTGGCCAGCGTCTGGCTGTCCAGTGCGCGGAAGCCCGCGTAGTCCAGCCCCAACGCGTTGCCGGAGCAGGTCAGCGCCACGGTCCACATCCCGGCGCGGCGGCCCTCGAGGATGCCCGGCACGGTGTCGTCGATCTTCACGCAGGCGGCGACGTCATCGATGCCCAGCGCAATCACGTTGGCCAGGGCCTGGGCCGGCCAAGGACGGCCGTTGGGCACCTCGTCGGTGGCGACCACGTGGTCGGCGACGTAGCCGTTGGCGGCGGCCAGGGCCACGACCTTGTCCATCACCTGCTTCGGATAGCCGGAGCAGGAGCCGATCCGGATCCCTTGCCCGCGCAGGCGGGCGATGGTGTCCAGCGCGCCGGGGATCAGCGCCGAGTGTTCGGCGATCTTCTCGATCTGCAACGGCATGAAGCGGTTGTAGATGGCCGTCACGTCGTCGTCGGTCGGGGTGCGGCCGAACGCCTTGCGATAGCGCTCGGCGACCTGCGGCATGTCGCACAAGGTACGGATGTGGTCCCACTTGCCCATGCCCATCGGCCCGCGGGCCTCTTCGATGGAGACCTGGACGTCGAATTCGGCGAAGGCCTCGACGAAGATCTGGGTGGGGGCGAAGGAGCCGAAGTCGACCACGGTGCCGGCCCAGTCGAGGATGGCGGCTTGCAGGCGGGTTGGGGCGGTGTAGTTCATGCTGGGAATCCTGTATGGGCGATGCGGTTCAAAGGCAGGAGCAGGCTCGCTCCCACAGGGGATGTTCGGGGTGGTTCAGGTGTCGAAGACTTCCATTTCGCGCAGCGCCTCGCCCACGGCGGCGACGGCCTCGCGCATCTGCGCCGGGTCGACGTGGCCGATGCAGCCGACGCGGAACGTCTCGACCTGGGTCAGCTTGCCGGGATAGAGGATGAAACCCTTGGCCTTGACCCGTTCATAGAACGCCTTGAACTGGTAGCGCGGATCCTTCGGCGCGTGGAAGGTGGCGATGACCGGGGCCTGGATGGCGGCGGGCAGGAAACTGCGCAGGCCCAGCGCGGCCATTCCGTCCAGCAGTGCCCGGCAGTTGGCGGCGTAACGCGCATGGCGCGCCGGCAGGCCACCTTCTTCGTTGTATTGCAGCAGGGCTTCGTGCAGCGCCGCGACCACATGGGTCGGCGGGGTGAAGCGCCATTGGCCGGTCTTCATCCTGTAAGCGTGCTGGTCAGCCAGATCCATCGCCAGGGAGTGAGAGTTGCCGGCGGCAGCGGCCAGGGATTCCTTGCGGGCAAACACGAAACCCATGCCCGGCACGCCTTCCAGGCATTTGCCGGAAGCGGCGATCAGTGCGTCGAACGGCACCTGCTGGGCGTCCACCGGCAAGGCGCCGAACGAGCTCATGGCATCGACGATCAGGCGCTTGCCGTGGCGCCGCACGACATCGGCGATGTCCGCCAGCGGGTTGAGGATGCCGGTGCTGGTTTCGCAGTGGATCAGCGCCACGTGGGTGATGGCGCTGTCGGCGCGCAGCAGGCAGTCGACGTCGGCGGCGGTGGTCGGTTCGTCTTCGGCGGTTTCGAAGGTGCTGAACGGGCGGCCGAGGACTTCGCAGATCTTCGCCAGCCGCTTGCCGTAGGCGCCGTTGATCAGCACCAGCACCTTGCCGTCGCGGGGCACCAGCGTGCCGATGGCGGCTTCGACGGCGAACGTGCCGCTGCCTTGCAGGGGCACGCAGTGATGGGTGTCGGCGCCGTTGACGATCGCCAGCAGCTGTTCGCAGAGACTGGCGGTCAGCCGGTTGAAGCCTTCGTCCCACGAACCCCAGTCCACCAGCAGGGCCTGGCGGGTGCGGGCCGAAGTGGTCAACGGGCCTGGGGTGAGCAGGATCGGGGCGGCGGTACTCATGGGGTGTCCTCGCGCGGGTGCTGTGGGCTGAAGCTACGGGGCATACGTTGCAATTCGGCGCCTCATCAATCAAATTGTTTGTTGTTATGCTAGTCATCAGTGAGGGTTATTCATGAACCTGTTCCAGCTCCGGGCCTTCGACGCCGTGGCCCGGGAAGGCAGCTTCACCCGGGCCGCCGCACGGCTGTTCATCAGCCAGCCGGCGGTCACCGGGCACATCAAGGCGCTGGAGGAGCACTACCAGATCACCCTGTTGCGCCGCACCGCACGGCGGGTCGAACTGACCGAAGAGGGCACCCGGCTGGCGGCGATCACCCGGGCCATGTTCAGCCTCGCCGAAGAGGCCCAGGTGATGCTCGAAGCCAACCGCCAGTTGCTCACCGGCCGGCTGGAGGTGGCGGCAGACGGCCCGCACCTGGTCATGCCGATGCTCGCCAGGCTGCGGGAGCGGTATCCGGGGATCACGGTGAACCTGCGCCTGGGCAACGCGCAGGAAACCCTGGCCGCGTTGCTGTCCGAGCATGCCGACGTGGCGGTGCTGACCGAGGTCGAACCGCGCAAGGGCCTGCACCTTCAGGCGCTGAGCGAGTCGCGGATCTGTGCGCTGGTGCCGGCGGGGCATCCTTGGTCGGTGCGTTCGGGCACCGTGGCGCTCAAGGCGCTGGATCGGGTCATCATGGTGCTGCGGGAGCCGGGCTCGATCACCCGGCGCACCTTCGACGGCGCGTGCGCGCAGGCCTCGGTCCGGCCGCGGGTGTTGCTGGAACTGGACAGCCGCGAAGCGGTGACCGAGGCGGTGGCGGCGAACCTGGGCGTCGGCGTGGTCTCGTCGGTGGAGGTCAGCCCTGATCCGCGGGTGGTGGCGCTGCCGTTGGCCGGGGACGGGCTGGAGAACCGGCACATGATCGGCTGCCTGGAGCGGCGGCGGGAGCTGCGTCTGATCCAGGCGTTCCTGGAGCTCGCGCCGGCTTGAGAGAAAAAGCCTCGGCACCGTTCAAGAAGGCGCCGCGCGGTTGAGCAGCCAGTCCAGCAGCAGTCCGTCGGCCGGCGCAGGCGTCGTGGAGGGCGCCGGCCGGGCGTGGCAGGCGTCCAGAAACACAATCGGCCGGTCCGGGTCGCTGTCCAGGAAGCTGACCCATACCCGGCTGCCCGCGCAGGGCAGATGTTCGCAGGCGATCCGGCCTGCGGCCGTGGCCGAAGCGATCGCCAGCCACAGAACGCCGGGTTCGGCGTCGTGGCATTGCTCAGGCCACAGGCGCACGGCCATGCGCCCCTGTTCATCCACTTGCGCAGGCGCTCCGGGCGCACCGACCACTTGCGCCGGCTGAAACCCCGGGATCCGTGGGCGGGGCTGCGTTTGGGGCGGGCGGTATTCGGTCGACCACGGTTGCGCGGTGAAATCGTTGCGGTAATGACGGGGAGGCGACGCCGGTTGCAGGATCGACGGCTGCCGACCCTGGTGGCGCAACTCGGTGATGAGCCACTGTTCGTTAAAGGTGCTCATCGGGTGATCCGCCACCAGCAGCAGATGGCCGCTGCGCAGCTCGGTCGCATCGCTCTGGCCCTGGATGCAGCGGTTTGCGCACCGTTGGCGCTGCAGGTGGCGACGGCTGCGTTGATCGGCATGCACCGCCTCGGCTGATCGGCTGCCCGGCGCCGTCGGCAGGGGCGGCAGCGTATGGTTGGCGGCGGTGCCGTCAGGGTTGCCGTGCCCCCGTTCGAGAACGGTGGGCGGCATGGGCGGGCAGACCGCGTCATGGCGCTGGAACAGGACGCTGATGGCTGAAGGGGACGCGCCGGCCTGTGCGCCGAACACGACGGTCGCCGGCACTGGCGGCAGGCTCAGACTGTCGTCGGCGAACACGGCGACATGGCCGTCGCAGCGGTGTTCGAAGTGAAAATGAATGCCTTCTTCTTCGCACAGGCGTCGCAACAGCGCCAGGTCGGTTTCCTCGTACTGGATGCAGAACGGGCGCGGCGGGTACTGTCCCACCGTCATTTCCAGTCGGTATCCGGCGGGCGGCAGGCGATGTTCGGTCAACAGCCGCTCGATGATCGCCGGCACGCTTTGGTTCACGAAGACCCGCCGGCGGGCCGCCTGGTCGAGCCGTTGCAGGTGCGGCACCAGCACCAGCCGATAACCGGTCTGGTGGACGGCCCGGTGTTCGCAGCCGACGCTGTGTATCGTGCCGTGGATGCCTTGCTGGTCATTGAGCCTCAGAAACGCCGGCTGGTGCAGCAAGGCGTCGGGCGTCAGGGCCGGCGTCACGCCGATGGCTTCCACCTCAAAGCGGTAGGGCCGGTTCAGCGCTTCCCGGCCGCTGAACCGCAATACCGGCAGCGTCAGGGCGCCATCGGCCAATGTCAGGGTGAAGGGACTTTCCTTGTCGTTGTGCATGGGCGGCGATTCTGTCGGGCGGTACGGGCGTGAAAGGGTACGAAACCGCAGTGCCGAATGGACATGGCAAACCGGCTTTTCCGAATCGCCCTACAAGCAGTGGTGAAGATGTCGATTCCGCCGATGGATTTTTTGGTCGATTGCCGACTTTAGGGCGTATAAACTTGGCCCCCTGCGTCGGCCAATAGATGTCTCGGCGCCACAGATCAAGAGAGTGAGTAATGGGCGCACAGTGGAAGGTTAAACACAAAGAAGCGGCAGCCAACGCCAAGGGCAAGATCTTCGGCAAACTGGTGAAGGAAATCACCATCGCTGCCCGCAACGGTGCCGATACCGCCACCAACGCACACCTGCGTCTGGTGGTCGAACAGGCCAAGAAAGCCTCGATGCCCAAGGAAACCCTGGACCGCGCCATCAAGAAAGGCGCAGGCCTGCTGGGCGAGACCGTGCAGTACCACCGCGTGACCTACGAAGGATTCGCCCCGCACCAGGTGCCGCTGATCGTCGAGTGCGTCACCGACAACGTCAACCGCACCGTCGCGGAAATCCGCGTGGCGTTCCGCAAGGGCCAACTGGGCGCTTCCGGTTCGGTGTCGTGGGACTTCAACCATGTCGGCATGATCGAAGCGTCGCCTGACACCCCGGACGCCGATCCGGAAATGGCCGCCATCGAAGCCGGCGCCCAGGATTTCGAGCCGGGCGAAGAGGGCGCGACCCTGTTCCTGACCGATCCGACCGACCTCGACGCCGTGCAGAAAGCCCTGCCGGAGCAAGGCTTCACCGTGCTGTCGGCCAAGCTGGGCTACCAGCCGAAGAACCCGGTCAGCGGTCTGAGCGCCGAGCAGATGGCCGAAGTCGAAGCGTTCCTGGAAGGCCTCGACAACCACGACGACGTGCAGGACATGTTCGTCGGCCTGGCAGGCTGATCAGCCTGTGGTGAGGGAGCGTGCTCCCTCACCAAAAGGGCAAGCGTCACAGCTTGCCCAGCAGCGCCGTCACTTCGCCAAAGCCTGGCCGCGACAGCACGTCCGGCTGGCAGCAGCGCTGCTCCAGCGCCTGAAGCGCTGCACGCCGTTCATCGCTCAACCCTGAGTCGATCCGCTCCAGCAACTCTCCCAGCAAGATCCCGAACGCCCGCACTTCGATGCGTTGCAGCGCGCGGGTCTCCAGGTTGTCCTCGGTGGCATGGAACGATGCCGCACCGAAGTCCCCCAGCAGGCAATCGCCCTGATCGTTCAGCAGAATGTTGTGCCCGTAGAGGTCGCCATGGGTGATGCCGTGCCCGTGCAGATGCTCGGCCACCGATGCGATGCCGCGGGCGACCCGCAGGGCGGCGTCGGCATGGAAGCGGCAGTCGTCGGTGTACACGTCCCGCGAGCAGGACGCCAGGCTCGGCAAGGCGGCCAGGTTGCGGTAGTGCGGATCGATCAACTGCATCACCAGCCCTTGCGCACCGTCCGGATGGCGGCCGATGCGCCCTTCGACGCGGATCAGGTTCGGGTGCCGGCCGGCGGTGATGCAGGCGTTCATCTCATGCAGCGGCGAGCCGTCGCTGGTCATTTCCCCTTTATAGAGCTTGACCGCCACCGGTGTGTCCGGCTGACCGTCACGTTGCCAGAGCGCCCGTGAGATCACCCCCGAAGCGCCTTCGCCGAGCTTGTGCTCAAGGCGCAGCGTCGACCAGTCGATCACCGGCGTTGCGTCGAGCGCGGCCGAGTCCGCCTCGGTCTCCAGCGGATTGCCGGCGTAGGCCAGCCAGGTCAGGGCCGGCAGGGTCAGCAGCCATTGCGGCAGTTCGGTGAAGCGGTTGGCGGCGATGCGGATCAGCTCCAGCCGATGGCAGGCCTGCATGCTCGACGGCAGTCGGGTGAGGCGGTTGCCGGCCAGCAACAGTTTCTGCAGTGCGGGCCGTTCGCCCAGTTCATCCGGCAGGGTCTCGATGCGGTTGTCGGTGAGGATCAGCCAGCGCAGCTTCGGCGGAAGCGCCGCGCCCGGCACATGGACGATGCGGTTGGCCTTGAAGCCGACCATCGACAGCGTTTCGCAGCGGCCGACGCAGGCCGGCAGCTCGGTGAAACGGTTGTCGGAGCAGAACAGGATCCGCAGGCGGTGCAGGCGGTGCAGGTCGTCCGGCAGGCTGCTCAAGGCATTGCCGCTGAGGTTGAGCACCTCCAGGCTGTCCGCCAGGTCGAAGATCTCGCGGGGAAAGTCGGTCAGGCCTTCGCAGAGGTCCAGCCGGGTGATGCCCGACAACTCGCCGGCGCGCAATTGAGCAAGGGTGTGCATGAACGGATCCGCTTCCAGAGGGAAGGCGCGCGGGGCGCCGGAAATGGGCGACATGATAGCGGCAGATCGGAACCGGCGCAGTGTTGTGGCGCACGCAGGTTCCAGCAAGGATCAAGCGGGATCGTGTCGTTCCGACAGTTGCCCCAACCGGCTGCGGGTGCGGGCCAGGTCGGTGGCGTGGCCGCCGAGGCTTTCGCGCAGGGGCAGGTTTCCCAGCAGCGTCAGGTGCTTGTCCTGGTCGTAGAGCACGTCGATCAGGTTGATGAAGCGCTGCTGGGCCGCGATGGAGCATTCGCCCAGGGCCGGCAGGTCGTCGATGATCCAGTGGTCGAAGCGCCGGCACAGCTCCAGGTAGTCCATGACCGCCGTGGGCTGTTCGCACAGATCGCTGAAGCTGAAGCCGACACGGCGCTGATCCAGCAGCCAGGCCCGGACGTGCCGGCTGCCCACCGCCAATGGCTGCGGCTTGGCATCGTGCGGCGGCAGACCCAGGCGTTCGCGCTGCGCCGGGGTCGCCGGCCAGACGTAATGGCCCTGGGTGAACACCTGATGCGCGTGCTGACGCGCCTGGCTGCGGTAATCGTGGGGGCCGCCGACCTCCATCACCTGCATGCGCGCGTTGATCAGGTCGATCACCGGCTTGAACCGGGCGTGGTACAGCGGGTTGGGCAGCAAGCCTTCGGGCGGGTAGTTGGACGTCACCAGCAGCACGGTGCCGCGTTCGAACAGGGCCTTGAACAAACGGGCGATGAGCATCGCATCGCCGATGTCGTGCACGTGGAACTCGTCGAAGCACACCACGCGGCAACCGTGCAGCAGTTCGTCCAGGGTGGCGGCCAGGGCGTCCTCCTGCGCGCGGTGGCTGAACATGCCTTGATGCAGTTGCGCAAAGAATTCATGGAAGTGCAGGCGCCGCTTGCGTTCGGTCGGCAACGCCTGGAAGAAACCGTCGAGCAGCCAGCTCTTGCCGCGCCCCACGGCGCCGTGCAGGTACAGGCTGGGCGGGGTCTGCGCGGTCGCGCCGAGCAACAGGCCCGCTTGCCGCGCCATGCAGTCGATGACCCGCTGCTGGCTGTGGCTGAGGGTATAGCCCTGGCCGTGGGCCTTGTGCCGGAAGTAATCGCGGATCGCCTGGGCACCGGCGCAATGGCCGGCGCCGGCCGGGGCGCCCTTGCCGAACAAGCGGCGCAGCGCCGACCAGCGATGGGCCTGGCGCGGGCGTTCGGGCGGTTGGGCGGACACTGTGGGGGCTCTCCGTGGTCAGGCCGGCTCCCCGAGCTCGGCGGCGTAGTGTAACCAGACGGGTAGTTTTCCTTCCACCACGGTTCATCGGCGCAACGTCGATGTTGGACAGCATCTTGCGGCAGGTACAGGTTTTCGCAGCGGCAACTGTCGACCGTTCGCCAATCTTTCGAAACAAATCCCGTCAGATCGCTGGATCCAATCGACTGGCGGAATCGTCGTCCATTGCTAACCTTCAACACAGTTGCGACGCACAGGTCGCGTACAGGGATCAGGGCCGTGAAGGCAGCACTGAAGGCGGCATGGAAAACCATCGCGGCGTGGGCACTGGCGGCGCCGCTGTCGGCCGCCGACCTGCAGGTCGAGGTGCGGGTCGACGTGCAGCGCGGTTGCCGCTTGATCGGCCAGCCACGCGAGGCGGGCATCGGCCAGGCGGGTGTGCTGGACTTCGGCAACATCGCGCGCCTGGACGATCCGGCGGGGCCGCTGGGGGCTGCGCTCGCCGACCGGCGATTGCCGCGGCTGGAGTGCAACCCGGACACGCCGTACCAGATCCGCATCGACGGCGGGCTCCATGGCGGTGTCGGAGACGTGCGCTACCTGGCAGGGACATCGGGCGGCAAACCCATTCCCTATCGCCTGTACCGGGATGCCGCACGGCAAGTGCCGCTGGGGGTGAACGTGCCGCTCGGCGGGCGGGTGCCGGACAGCGGCACGGTGGAGCTTGCGCTGTATGCGCGGATAGAACGGCTGGCGGAGGTGCCGCGGGTCAGTCGCTATTCGGATCTGATCAAGGTGACGGTCACCTGGTAGGTGGCCGTCCGTACCAGAACAACCGGTAAAGGGCCCGACGGATTCGGGTGCGAAGGGAAGGGCGCTCAAGGTCGGGCGCGGTGATCAAACCACCTGAAGGAGTAGGGACACACGCGATGACAAGCAAGCACTGGCTGTTGGTGGCCGCAGGCGGGTTGCTGTTGCTCGCCGAGGATGCGCAGGCGGTGGTCAGCGGGCAGATCCATGCGCGGCTGACCCTGATCGCCGGCTGCGAGGTGACCAACGCCACGAGCCCCGGCAGCCCCGCCGACGGTTTCGGCTCGCTGGACTTCGGCCGGCAGGGGCCGACCTGGGACGCCCCGCTCAAGGCCAGCATCGACCAGCAGGGCAGCGGTCGGCTCAATGTCGCCTGCAACCCCTCGGTGACCGGCTTCACCGTGACCATCGACGGCGGTGCCCATGGCGACGGCAATACCCGGCGCTTGAGCAACGGCCGTCAGACCATTCCCTATCAACTGTTCCTCGATGCCTCGGGCCACCAGAGCTACAGCATCGGCCAGCAACACAATTTCGCTGTCACCAGCGGTGCGCAGATACCCATCCCGGTGTTTGGCTCGGTGGTGGCGAACACCCGCGCGCTGCCTGCCGGTGTCTATACCGACACCCTGACGGTGACGCTCGACTGGTAAACCGTAGAGGAAGGACACCATGCGTACGTTTGCATCAAGGATAGGCCTGTCGCTGCTCGGCCTGACGCTGGCCTCCAGCGCCGGCGCCGCCACCACGGTCACCGGTCAGATCACCTCCAGCCTGATCCTGATCAGCAGTTGCCAGGTGAACGGCGCGGGCGGCTCGTCCGGCCTGAACTTCGGCGCCTTGAACTTCGGCACCAGCAACAGCCTGTTCACCACCGCCAGCGGGCAAGTGCTGGGCGGCGGAGGCGGCGCGTTGTCGATCCTCTGTTCGGCCGGCACCACGCCGGTGGTCAAGGTGCGGGCCGGCGCCCACGACGGGCAGTCCGCCGGGGGCACGCGGGCGCTGTACGACGGGGTCGCCAACTACGTGCCCTACGACCTGTACACCGACGCGGGGCATTCGCAGCTGCTGGCCATCGACGGCACCATCAGCCTCGCCACCAGCACCGGCGTGGCCCAGACCGTGAACATCTACGGTCAGGCGGTTGGCAAGGCCGGACTGCCGGCGGGCACCTACACCGACACCATTTCCGTCGAACTGACGTTCTAGCCCATGGGCCGGCGGGGCTGGACGGCACTGCTCCTGCTCTGCGGGTTCGGCGTGCCGTTGCCGTTGGCGGCGGTGACCAGCCAGAGCTTCCAGGTCAGCGCCACGGTGACGCCGGGTTGCCTGGTGGTGGGCGGGGTGTCGAACTACGGCGCCTTGAACTTCGGTTCGAGTTCGGCCCTGGCCACCGGCACGGTGCAGGTGGCGCTGACGGGTGGCGTGCAGTTGCAATGCACGCCGGGGGTGGCGCTGAACATGACTGTCGACGGCGGCCTGTACAACAGCGGCGGGCGCAACCTGCAGCTCAACAGCGGCAGTGCGCGGGTGGCCTACTCGCTGTTTCGCGATGCCGCCTACAGCCAGAGCCTGGGCATCGGTCAGAGCGTGGCGGTGACCTACAGCGACGCGAACAACATCAGCCTGCCGATCTACGGGCGGGTGCAATTGCCGGGCAATCAGCCTGGGGGGACTTACAGCGACGTGCTGCAGGTGCAGCTGTCGTGGTGACACGGCGTTCGGACGGCCGACAAGGAGCAGTCACATGGGGGCATTCACGTCACGGCATCGGTTTTGGGTGATGCCGGTTCTGGCATTGGTTGCTGCGCTCAAGGCGCAGGCCGCCAGTTCGGTGCTGATCTGGCCCATCGATCCGGTACTGGAGGCCGATCAGCAGGCCAGCGCGCTGTGGCTGGAAAACCGCGGCAATGAAACCGCCAACCTGCAGATCCGTGTGTTCGGCTGGAGCCAGAGCGGGTTCGAGGAGCAGTACCGCAACCAGCGCGAAGTGATCGGCAGCCCGCCGGTGGCGAAGATCGAACCGGGGCAAAAGCAACTGGTGCGCCTGACCCGCACCCAAGACGTCCCGCCCGGTCAGGAGCTGGCGTACCGGATCATCATCGACGAAATCCCGTCGGCCTTGCCGCCCGCCGCCGAAGACGGCAAGACCGCGGCGGCGATCCGCTTTCAGATGCGTTACTCGGTACCGCTGTTCGCCTACGGCGCCGGGTTGTGGAGCAAGGAGGACAGCACCCGCCAGCGCGACCCCAAAGGCGTCGGCGTGCCGCAGTTGAGCTGGCGCACGGTGGCGGTGGACGGCCGGCCCTTCGTGGAGGTGCGCAACCAGGGGGCGGTGCATGCGCGCTTGACCGATGTGGCGATACGTCAGGGCGGGCAAAGCAAGCCCCTGGCCGAAGGGCTGCTGGGCTATGTGTTGCCCGGTGCGGTGATGCGCTGGCCGGCCCCGGTGCCGCCGGGAGGGGAGGCGGCGTTGCAGGTCCGCGTCAACGGCGCGACGCAGGTGCAGAGCATCGCCCCGGCGCGGTAGCGGGCCGGAGGGGTGAGTGAATACCGCTACGGGACGTGGCGGCATCAGGAGGAACCAGTCCATTGATGGACGTGAAGCGCGAATGAGTCCGGGATGGGCTCGACGTATCCGGCGTCCGTTGTGGTTCATGACCGGCGCGTGTTGCCTGGTGTTCGTTGATCTGGCCGGGGCCGGCGAACTGCCGCCGCCTCCCAGCGGCATGGAGGCCGTGAGCGATGCGCAGCTGTTTCTGGACCTGGTGGTGAACCGGATGAACACCGGACGGGTGGTGGCGGTCGAGCAGCGCGGCGGGCGCCTGTACGTGCCGGTCGCGACGCTGCGCGAGACCGGCATGAACCTGCCGCAAGGGCTGGGAACCGAGGTCGACCTCGAGGGCTTGCCGGGGCTGCACAGCGAATACGACAGCGCCGGCCAGCGGCTGCTGCTCGACGTGCCGCCGGACTGGCTGCCGGAGCAGTTCGTGGGCAACCGCCAGGCCTACCCGCGCACCCCGGCGCTGAGCAGTTTCGGGGCGCTGTTCAACTACGACCTGTACCTCAACGACACCGACGACGCCGGCACCTACCTGGCGGCGTGGAACGAAGTGCGGGTGTTCGACAGCTGGGGCACGTTGTCCAATACCGGGCAGTACCGGCGCACGCTGTCGGGCGATGCGGCGGGTTCGCTGGACAACGGTTACCTGCGCTACGACACCGCCTGGCGCTATTCCGACGACGACCGGATGCTGACCTACGAGGCCGGCGACGTGGTCAGCGGCGCGTTGCCCTGGAGCAATTCCGTGCGCCTGGGCGGCGTTCAGTTCTCCAGGGATTTCGCCGTGCGTCCGGACCTTGTGACCTATCCGCTGCCGCAGTTCGCCGGCGAGGCGGCGGTGCCGTCCTCGGTGGACCTGTTCATCAACGGCTACAAGTCCAGCAGCGCCGACCTGCAGCCGGGGCCGTACACCCTGACCAACATTCCGTTCATCAACGGTGCGGGCGAGGCGGTGGTGGTGACCACCGATGCGCTGGGCCGGCAGGTGTCCACCACCGTGCCGTTCTATGTCACCAGCAGCCTGCTGCAAAAGGGTTTGAGCGATTTCTCGGTGTCCGCCGGCACCTTGCGCCGTGAGTACGGCCTGAAGGATTTCAGCTACGGCCCGGGCGTGACTTCGGGCAGCCTGCGGTACGGCGTCAGTGACGCGTTCACCCTGGAAAGCCATGCCGAAGCCGCTGAGGCGCTGACGCTGGGCGGCGTCGGGGGCAACCTGCGGCTGGGCAACTTCGGGGTGCTCAACACGGCGGTCAGCCAAAGCCGATTCGACGGCGACACCGGCCAGCAGTTGAGCGTCGGTTACCAGTACAGCAGCCAGCGCTACAGCTTTTCCTGGCAGCGGCTGCAACGCCGTGACCGGTACGCCGACCTGAGCGTGATCGACACGCCTTACGCCAGCCTGAGCCGGCGCAGCGAACAGGCGACCCTGAGCGTCAACCTGGAGCGCTGGGGCAGCCTCGGCGCCGGGTATTTCGACATCCGCGCGGCGGACGACACGCGCACCCGCTTGCTCAACCTGACGTGGAGCAAACCGCTGTGGCGCAACAGCAGTTTCTACCTGTCGGCCAACCGCGAGATCGGCGACAGCAACTGGGCGGTGCAGGCGCAACTGGTGATCCCGTTCGACCTGTACGGCAGCCTGGCGGTCAGCAGCGAGCGCAGCAAGACCGGGCAGTCGCAGCAACGGGTCAACTTCAGCCGCGCGGTGCCGATCGAGGGCGGCGTGGGCTTCAACCTCGGCTACGCCAGGGGCGACGGCGCCGATTACCGCCAGGCGGACCTGACCTGGCGCCTGCAGTCGGTGCAGTTGCAGGCCGGGGTCTACGGCACGTCCGAGGCCGAGACCCGCTGGGCCGATGCCAGCGGTTCGCTGGTGTGGATGGACCATCAGGTGTTCGCCGCCAACCGCATCGACGATGCGTTCGTGGTGGTCAGCACCGACGGCTTCGCCGACATTCCGGTGCGCTACGAAAACCAGCAGGTCGGCCGCACCGACCGCAACGGCCACTTGCTGGTGCCGTGGAGCAGCGCCTACTACCGCGGCAAATACGAAATCGACCCGTTGAACCTGCCGGCCAATGTGCGCAGCCCGAATGTCGAGCAGCGGATCGCCGTGCGCCGGGGCAGCGGCTATCTGCTGGAGTTCCCGCTGAGCCGGGTGGTTGCCGCGAGCGTCGTGCTGGTGGACGCGCAGCAGCGCGAGCTGCCGCTGGGCAGCGGCGTGCTGCATGAGCAGAGCGGCGCCCGCACGGTGGTCGGCTGGGACGGGCTGGTGTACCTGGAGAACCTGTCGGCAGAGAACTCGCTGCAGGTGACGCTGGCGGGCGGCAAGACCTGCAAGACGCAGTTCAGCGTAGACGTGAACCAGGACCAGGTGCCGCTGATCGGCCCGCTGGTGTGCCAATGAGCGGCGTGCGGATCTGCCTGTGGCTGGCGCTGATGCTGCCGGGCGTGGCCCACGCCTTGTGTTCGGTGGTCAGCACCGTCCCGGTGGCGTTCGGCACGGTCAGTTCGATTTCCGTGCGCACCACCTCGCAGCCGGGCTCGACCTTGAACGCCGGCCTGAGCTGCACCGGTTCGCTGCTGTCGCTGCTGGCCAGCAACGATCATTTCTGGGCCACGGTCACCTCGACCCAGAGCGGCCTGCTCGGGCCCACCGGCGATGTCATCGGCTACACGATCTACGCCAACAACAGCACCAGTTACCCGTTGACCCGCGGCACCGCCTACGACTTCGCCCGCAACGGCATCATCGATGCCCTCGGCCTGCTCAACGGCACGACGCCCAAGACCGTGCCGCTTTATTTCGGCACCACGATCGGCAGCAACGTCGCGGCGGGAACGTACAGCGAGACCCTGAGCATCTTCTGGAACTGGAACTATTGCTCCGGCATCGGCATCGGCGGCATCTGCCTGGGGCGCGACATCGCCAGCGGCACCACCACGCTGACGGTGAACCTGACCGTGGCCAACGATTGCACCATCACCGCGCCGAACATCGCCTTCGGCAGCGCGCCGGTGGTCAGCGCCTTCGTCCCGGTGACGGGGCAGACCATCAACCTTGCCTGCACCAAGGGCAGCGCCTACACCGTGGGCCTGAGCGACGGGCAGAACCCGGTCAGCGCCGGCGGGCGGCGGCGGATGGTCTCCGGCGGCAACTACCTGGCCTACGACATCTTCAAGAGCGCCGGCACCACCCGCTGGGGCAGCGTCGGCGCCGCCCGCCGGGCCAGCAGCGACGCCGAGGTCAACCCCGGCAACGGGCTGGGCACCGGCAGCCAGGTCTTCAACTACAACGCCAAGGTCTACACCGACCAGACCACGCCGCCGGCCGGGACGTACCTGGACAATGTGGTGCTGGATGTGGGGTTCTGAAGCGGAGGATTTTGTCGGCGTCGGCCGGCGATAGGGCAGGTGCTCAGGTGTAGGCCTCATCGCCATCCTGCCGGCGATGGCGTCGCTGACGACGCCGCCAGGAAGGGATCAGAAGGGCAGCGACTGCTTGAGCAACGGTGCCGCCGGGGTGTCGGTCGGGCTGACCATCGCGTAGTTGTAGCCGTCGCCGGACCAATAGTCCGCGCGCAGCTCGCCGTCGCTGCGGCTGCCGCGGGGCAGGAAGGTGTTTTTCGGGCCCGGCGGGCGCAGGTAGAAGCTGACCTTGTGACCGCTGCCGTCCTCGTACATCACCATCGCCGCCGGCCCCTCGTCGGTGCTGAGCAAGCGGCCGCTGACCGGCCGGAATCCGGCCGCCGACAGATCCGGCAGACGGCTGGCCCGGGCAAAGTAACGGTCGAGCCACTGCTGCATGCCGCTGTCGCCGGCCACGGTGTAGTCCGCCGGCAGCAGGCCTTGCTGGGCGATGAGGCGATAGGCCTGCAAGGCGTCGGTCATGGGCGCGGGGGCGTGCACCAGGGTCATTTGCCGGGCCTGCCAGCCGCCGAAGCCACCTACACCCACGGCGAGCATCAAGACGGCGGCACTGGCCCAGCGGCGCTGGGCGTTGCGCTTGAGCCGCTGGCGGACCGCCAACGGATCGAGCTGCGCATTGGCCGGTTGCTGCAGCGCGCCGCTCAGGGCCGCCCGCAGGTGCTGGGCATCGGTTTGCCAGGCGCGGACTTGTGCGGCTTCGTCCGGGTGGCTGGCGAGCCAGGTTTCCAGCTGTTGCCGGTCGGCGTCGTTGAGCTGGCGGTCGACATAAGCGTGAAGGTCACGCTCGCTGGGGGGCAGACTGATCATTTGAGTATCCGCATGGAAGGGCTGCTGATTTCGCCGTCGCTGAGCTGGCGCAAGGCCTGGCGGGCGCGGGACAGGCGCGACATCACGGTGCCGATGGGGACGTCGAGGACTTCGGCGGCCTCCTTGTAGCTCAAGCCCTCCACCGAGACCATCAGCAGCAGGGCGCGCTGTTCGGCGGGCAGGCGGTCGAAGGCTTGCAGGGTGGAGCGGGCGATCACCGTGCGCTCCACCGAAGGTTCGGCGTCGTCACGGCCGGTGAAGAACTCAAGCATGCGCGCATAACGCCGCGAGCGCCGGTGGGCATCGAGAAACTGACGGTAGAGGATCGCGAACAGCCAGGCGCGCAGGTCGCCGTCCGGGCGCTTGTCCCGCCAGCCCGACAGGGCCCGTTCCAGGCTGGCCTGCACCAGGTCATCGGCGCTGGCGGCGTCATGCGTCAGCGAGACAGCAAAGCGCCGCAATCGGGGGAGCAGTTCGCGCAGCTGTTCGTCGAGTGTGTTCATGGAGGGTGAAAGCTCTAGGCCGGAAGCGGCATCGAGAGGAAGACGCCGCCCGAGCCCCGTTATTCCATTCCTGTGAAGGATGTTTTTACCAGCTTTGTAGGATAGTTCATCGCATTTTGTCATCTCTGTAATCGCCAAGCGTTTCCTCGCTCAACCCGTTGGAACCGCGCCTTCAGGCACTTGTACCTGATGCGCCCGGACAACCTGTTGAGCCAGAAGGAAACGTCTTATATGCAAACTCTCGCGATAAACAGCCAGTCGGAACCCCGCTGCCGGCCTGCGTCGATTGTCGGCCGTGATCCTTGGCGGCGATTCGGGCAGGGCCCGACCGTCACCCCCGACTTTTTCCTGATTCACCGCGCCATCGAAGCGCAGGCGGCCAAGCAGCCGGAGGGTATCGCTGCCCGTCATCTCGGGTAGACCTTGACCTACGGCGAACTGAATCGCCAGGCCAATCGCCTGGCGGCGCACCTTAAGGCGCAGGGCGTGGCCGCCGGGGATCATGTCGCCTTGTTTGTCGAGCGTTCCATTCCCATGCTGGTCGGGATGCTGGTCGGGATGCTGGCGGTGCTGAAGGTGGGGGCCGCCTACGTCCCGCAGCACGTCGGCATCACGCCGGCTGCGCAGTTGAGCCACATCCTGTCGGTCGCTTCGATCCGTGCGGTGCTGACGCTGTCGTCGCTGAGCCAGGCGATCCCGCTGACCGGCGAGCATCGGTGCATCGAGCTGGACACCTTCATGGCAACGCCGGGTGGGGCGGGCGATGAAGAGAACCCGACGGGCATCGATGTGTCGGCAGAGGCGCTGTGCTTCGTGCTGTTCACCTCCGGCACCACCGGCGTGCCCAATGGCGTGCGCGTCACCCACCGCAACGTCTGCAACATCCTGTTGACCGCTCCCGGCAACCTCGGCCTGCGCCCGGGGGTCAAGGTGGGGCAGATCCTGAACATCGCCTTCGACATGGCGGCCTGGGAGACCCTGGGTTGCCTGGCCCACGGCGCCACCTTGCTGATCCGCGGCAAGGACATCGCCGAAACGGCCGAACAGTGCGATGTGCTGATCGCGACCCCGTCGATCCTCGCCCGGCTCGTCCCGGCGCGCTGCACACGGATGCAGGTGGTGGCCCTGGCCGGCGAGCCGTGCCCGCGTCCCCTGGCGGACCGCTGGGCCTCGTTCTGCACCTTTTACAACGCGTGCGGGCCTACCGAGACCACGATCATCAACACCCTGCAGCATTACCGGGGCGCAGGAGCGCGGGCGACGGGGTTTCGCTCACGTTGCTGGGGGTCAGCGGCACGCTGCTCGGGCTGCTGGCGCTGATCGCGGTGCTGGCGATGCCGCGGATCCGCGCGCGCTATCACAACGGCTTCGAACGGATGCACCGATTCGGCGGGTGGACGGCGCTCGGATTGTTCTGGGCGATGACGCTGGCGTTCGCCGCCGACCGGCATCCGTCGGATCCGCTGGCGCAGGCGCTTGTCGGGTCGGCGTCGTTCTGGGCGTTGCTGGTGGTCACGTGCAGCATCGCGTTGCCGTGGCTGCGCCTGCGCAGAGTCCCGGTGACATGGGTCAGGCCTTCTTCGCATGCGGTGATTGCGCGGTTTACCCATCACACGCCGTTCACCGGCTCTTCCGTTGCCATCAGCCGCCACCCGCTGTGGGAATGGCACGCCTTCGCCAACATTCCCGCACCGGGCGAAGACGGCTTTCGCCTGATCATTTCCCGGGCGGGTGACTGGACCGGTTCCTTCATCGAACAGCCGCCGTCCCACGTCTGGGTCAAGGGCATCACCACGGCAGGCGTGGCCCGCATCGAAACGCTGTTCAAGTCGGTGGTGTACATCGCCACCGGCAGCGGCATCGGTCCGGTCCTGCCTCATCTGTTGGCCGGGCAGGTGCCGGCGCGCCTGGTCTGGTCGGCGCGCAGCCCGAGGGCCACCTAC
The DNA here is from genome assembly GCF_019145435.1 of Pseudomonas ekonensis. Taxonomy (NCBI): domain Bacteria; kingdom Pseudomonadati; phylum Pseudomonadota; class Gammaproteobacteria; order Pseudomonadales; family Pseudomonadaceae; genus Pseudomonas; species Pseudomonas ekonensis. The sequence goes on from NZ_JAHSTS010000001.1 coordinate 1,566,685, forward strand.
GGCGATGCGCTGGTGGACGAGATTCTCGACGCTCAGCCTGAGGCACTGATCTGGGATACCCGGGAGTCGGGAAAACCGGATCTGGTGGCGTTGGCGTACGCGGCCGTCCGTTCCTTCGGTGCGGAGGCGGTGATCTGCATTTCCAACCAGCGCCTGACCGAGCAAGTGGTCGAGGAAATGGAAGCGCGGGGCATTCCGGCCTACGGCGCGATCTGGGATTCCTGACAGGCCGTTGTCGTGGCTGTCGCAAATCAATTGAGGAGAATCAGGGTGAAGATGGACATGATTCTGACCGGACGTTCGATGTCCGCCGATGAGGCGGAGCGGGCCGGCCTGGTCTCTCGGGTGACGGGCGACGAGGACGTGATGGAGCAGGCCCTGGCGATCGCGCAGCGGATCAGCGGTTTCTCGCGGCCGGCCATGCTGGCTGCCCGGGAGGCGGTGGACCGTGCGCTTGAGGTGGGGTTGCGCGAAGGCATTTTGTCCGAGCGCCGCGGGTTTCATGCCTTGTTCGCCACGCCGGAGCAGAAGGAGGGCATGCAAGCCTTTCTGGAGAAGCGCGAGCCTTGCTTCAACCCGAGCTAGACGGCTGAACACCGGTTCGCTCGCGGTTAACTGAAAGAAACTACAGTTCAAAGGGAATAATCCTACGAGGCGTTCGTCTCATAGCACCTTTTCCTATGGCCGATGGCCCTGGAGTCTTTCATGGTTGATCGCAGTTCACCGAACCGCTCGCCCGACACTTCACCACCTGGCGGCCCGCAGCGTCCGCCGTTGGGGGCCGCAAGCCTGTTGGTGCGCTTGACCGGCATCGCCGTGGTGGTCGCCGCAGTGGCCGGGGCGTTTGCCTACGTGCACGGCAGCTTCGACCCGCAACGCCTGACGCCCAAGGCGTTGGTCGATGTGCTGGAGAAGAACAACGGCATCCACCCAGGCTTTCGCCGCAACCACGCCAAAGGTGTGTGCGTGATCGGGCGTTTCGAAAGCAGCGGCGAGGCGCGGGCGTTTTCCGCCGCCCAAGTGTTCAACGAACCCGTCACGCCCGTGGTCGGCCGCTTCGCGCTGCCGGCGGGCAGTCCCTATGCGCCGGACGGCAGCGTGCCGATCCGCAGCCTGGCCTTGCGCTTCAAGCAAGCCAACGGCCAGCAATGGCGCACCGGCATGAACAGCATGCCGGTGTTCCCGGTGGGCACGCCCGAGGCCTTCTATCAGTTGTTGCAGGCGCAGTCGCCGGATCCGGCCACCGGCAAGCCCGACCCGTCGAAGGTGCCGGCGTTCTTCGCCAGCCACCCGGAAACGGTGCCGTTCCTGACCTGGGTGAAGACGGCCAAGCCGTCTGCGAGCTATGCCACGGAAACCTACAACAGCGTCAACGCGTTCTACCTGGTCGACGCCGCGGGGAAAAAGCAGGCGGTGCGCTGGAGCATGGCGCCGCAGGCCCAGGACGCCGCCGGCGCTTCTGCGCCGGAGGGCGCCGACTTTTTGGAGAAAGACCTGGTGCAGCGCCTGGCGGCAGGGCCGCTGCGCTTTCAGTTGAACATCACGTTGGCCGATCCGGCCGACCCGGTGAACGACGCGAGCAAGGCCTGGCCCGCCGGCCGCAAGGTGCTGAACGCCGGCACACTGGTGCTGGAGAAGACGCAGCCGCAATTGAGCGGCGAGTGCCGTGACATCAACTACGACCCGCTGGTGCTGCCGGCCGGCATCGAAGGTTCCGACGATCCGTTGCTGGCCGCCCGTTCGGCCGGTTACGCCAATTCCTACCTGCGCCGCACCAGTGAAGTCAGCCAATTGCCCGCCACCCGACAGGAGGCTCGCCCATGAGCAAGCAACCGACCCATTTTGCGTTTCCGGCGCGGCTGCTGCACTGGCTGATGGCGTTGATGATCATCGCGATGCTGTTCATCGGCGCGGGCATGGTCGCTTCGGTGTCGGCGCGGCATGAATGGCTGATCAACCTGCACAAGCCCTTGGGCATCGCGATTCTGGCGTTGGCGGTCGTGCGGCTGCTGGTGCGGTTTTGCACCCGCCAGCCGCCGTTGCCCGAAGACCTGCCGGGCTGGCAGGCGATGGCGGCCAAGGCGTCACATGTCCTGCTGTACGGGCTGATGCTGGTGCTGCCGCTGCTGGGGTGGGCGATGATCAGTGCGGCGGGCGACCCGGTGATGCTGGGCCGTTCGCTGCAGTTGCCGTCGATCTTGCCGGCCGATGCGCAGGTGTTCGCGCTGTTGCGCAAGGCCCACGGCTATCTGGCGTACCTGCTGTTCGTGACGGTGCTGGTGCATTTGGCGGCTGCCTTGTTCCACGGCTGGGTGCGCCGCGACGGCGTGCTCGACAGCATGTTGCGTGGACGGGATCGCGGTTGACCGCCTGAGTGCGAATCGCCGTCGCAAAAAAAAGATCGCAGCCTGGCTGCGATCTTTTTTTTGGTGCAAGGGGAGGGGGATCAGCGCAGGCCGTCGACGATCTCGGCGATGGCGGTCAGCACGTCCTTGCCCAGTTGCTTGGAGCGCTTGCCCGACCAGCCGGTGAGGGCGTTGGGGTTGTCGTCGTGATCCTTGAACGGCATCTCCAGGGTCTGCGACAGGCAGTCGAACCGCTGGCCGACGCTGTTGCACGCCAGGTTCATGTTGGCCTGGCCCGGTTCGTCGCGGGTATAGCCGTGCTTGGTCTGGAAGTCCTTGGTGATGCGCTTTAGGTGGCTGCGGAAATCCTCTTCGAGTTTTTCCAGGCGCGGCGTGAAGCCGGGGTTGCCTTCGCAGCCGGCGGTGAACACGTGCGGGATTTCCTCGTCGCCGTGGATATCCAGGAACAGGTCGACGCCGTACTTTTCCATCTGCTGCTGCACGAACAGGACTTCGGGGCTGACTTCCTGACTGGCGGTCTGCCAGGCGCGGTTCAGGTCCTGGCCCATGGCGTTGGTGCGCAGGTGCCCGTGGAATGCGCCGTCGGGGTTCATGTTCGGCACCAGGTACAGGTCGGCCTTGGCCAGCAGTTCGTTCAACACCTGGTCATCGTGGCGCTCCAGGCGTTCGATCACGCCTTCCATGAACCATTCGGCCATGTGCTCGCCGGGATGCTGCTGGGCGATGATCCAGACCTTGCGCCGGCCCTCTGCGCCGCTGCCCTTGCGCAGCAACTGGATGTCGCGGCCTTCGACGCTCTTGCCGGTGGCCAGCAGTTCGGTGCCGGCCTTGGTCAGGGCCTGATCGATCAGCCAGTCGTGACGGCCGCGGCTATAGGGCTCGAAGTAGGCGAACCAGGCGTGGGTCTGCTCGGCTTCGAGGCAGAAGCGCAGGCTGTCGCCTTCGAATTGGGTCGGAATGCGGAACCAGTTGACGTGGTCGTAGGAAGCGACCGCCTGATAACCGGTCCAGGCCTTGTTGTAGGACGATTGACTGGCGTTGACCAGGCGGAACCAGTGTTCCTGATGGACATGCAGGCCGCTGGCCTTGAAGTGGAACCACTGGAAATGGTTGCTGCGGGTGTCAGGGCGGATCGCCAGCACCGGGTTGAGCGGGTTGCTGATGTCGACAACCTGGATGTTGCCGCTGTCGAAGTTGGCGCTGATGTCGAACGAAGATTTGGCCACGGTCATATCGGTTCCTGGACAGGATTTTTATGGTGGCTACTTTACACGCAAGACGGGGGTGAAACCGAGGGAAATTGCGGGGTGTGCGGGTGGGGGCGTCCTCCATGACGCGCAGGCAGCTTAGTGGCTGTGCGATTGATTCTCAAGTGCTAAATGTCATTGTCTGGTGCCGGTTCGGCCGGGTTCGGCTTGCCAAGCGATATTCTTTTGATATTATCCGCGCCACCGAATTTGCGGCACCTAAAGACTTCATTAGCCTGAAGCCATAAGCCAGAAAACTGGCAAAAAAAGACCCGGCAAAAAGCCGGGTCAAAAACCGTGATTAGCCTGATGAGGAGATAGTCCAGAAGACCGACCTAAGGTCTCTGGTCCATCGGCCGGTCTCGCGACCAGTTGCGTCCAATAATAATCATTATCATTTGCAAGTCAAATGATTTTATCTGCGCGATCGGAAAAATCTTTCCGGTCCCTGTTCCGTCCCTCAATGACCGCCGCCATCGAGCGAGTGATCGACCATCGCCCGTGCCATGTCCACCATGTGCACCACCGAAAACGCCAGATCCCGACTGACGCCCTGCAGCCCGTCCGTGGCCTTGATCGCCGTTGCCGCCGCGCAGCGCAGAAGGTCGGAGGCATGCACCAGGGATTCCTCGCTGCTGAGGTTGCGGTTGACGCCGAAGAAGCGGTCCTCGGTGTCGGGTTCGGACACAGTCGGTTTCAAGTAATAGTCCAGTGCGCGTTGCGCGGCAGCGCTTCCTTGAGGTGAAGTGAGCGTGGTGTCGATCTGCAGGTCGGGCAAGTCTTTGCTGGTGATGTTCATGGCGTGAGGTCACTCCCTGTTCGTGTTCAAATCCATGAACCAAGCATAATACCCGGCGTATTTGTGACCAGAATTTAAATACTACAATATGTGTTTTGCTGGCCGAAGGCGTCCACGTATGGTGCCGCACATGGATAAATGGATTGAATTGGTCAAGGCCAAAATGAGTGAACTCAAAGTCACTCAAGTCGAACTCGGCGAGCGCGTCGGCATGTCCCAGGGTGGTATCGGCCATTGGCTGAACAAACGTCGGGAGCCGGGCGTCGATGAGATGAACCGGGTGCTCAAGGCGCTGGGAATGGATTTTCTCGAAGTGGCGCTGGTGATCCGCGAACCGCAGCCGGACGCCGACGAGGGGATGCCGCTGGCGCAGAAGTACAACCCGTACTTCCGCTATCCCGTCAACGACTGGCGAGAGCCCCTGCAGGTGCGCGAAGCCGAACCTGCGTATGCGGGCGTCCAGGACAAGCGCCGCTTCGAACTGACGGACTACCATGCCCGCGGCGCGGCGTTCTGGCTGCTGGTGACGGGGGACTCGATGATGGCGCCCAGCGGCCCGAGCATCGCCGAAGGGATGCTGATCCTGGTGGATCCGGCATTGGAGGCGGTGCCGGGCAAACTGGTGATCGCCCAATGGGCGGACAGCGAGGAAGCGATCTTCCGCAAACTGATCGAAGAGGGCGGCCAGCGTTACCTGTTGCCGCTCAATCCGACCTGGCCGAAAGCCCTGTTCACCGACGCATGCCGAATCATCGGTGTCGTGGTGCAGGCAACGGCCAGGTATTAGTCGGATCGATCCTCGCCAGGCGTAGGATCGATCCTCATTTCACGCCTCTTCCAGCTCGACCAACGCGCTGCCTTCGCCGACCATCTCGCCTTCCTGGCAATACAGCGCCTTGACCACGCCGGCGTGGGGCGCACGGATGCTGTGCTCCATCTTCATCGCCTCCAGCACCACCAATTGAGCGCCGGCCTCGACCGCTTGCCCGGCCTCGACCAACACACGCACGATGCTGCCGTTCATGGGCGCCGTCAGGCCGCCCTGATGGCTGTGGCTGGCTTCGACCGCGCTGATCGGATCGTAGGTTTCGATGCGGCGCCATTCGCCGTCCCATTGCAGGTACAGGGCATCCCCCTGGCGGATCGCCCGGTGCTGACGACGCACGCCGTCGCGCTCGATCGACAGCTGTTCGCCGGTCAGCCTGGCGTCGCCGGCGGCGCCGAGCGTCAGTGCCCGGTCCTGTCCCTCGCAGCTCAAATGCAACGTGATCTCTTGCGCCAAGCCCGCCCGCAGGCCGCTGTGCAAGGCCCACGGTGAAGCCGGGTCATCCGCCCGTGCCGTGCCCGGCAAGCTTTGCGCGAATGCCTGCGCCGCCGCGTTCCAGAACGCATCGCTCAACGCGCAAGGCGCCGGCAGCAATTGTTCCTGATAGCGCGGGATGAACCCGGTATCCAGTTCCGCAGCGGCAAAGGCCGGATGCGCGATGATCCGCCGCAGGAAGCCGATGTTGGTCTTCAGGCCGCCGATGGCGAACTCATCGAGCATGCTCAGCAAGCGCAGGCGCGCCTGTTCCCGGTCCTCCCCCCAGGCGATCAGTTTGCCCAGCATCGGGTCGTAGAACGGCGAAACCCCGTCACCTTCCGTCACGCCGCTGTCCACCCGCCGACCCGGCCCGGCGGCCGATTCGCGGTACAGCGCCAGGCGGCCGGTGGCCGGCAGGAAATCGTTGGCAGGGTCTTCCGCGTACAGCCGCACTTCAATGGCGTGGCCGTTCAGCTGCACCTGATCCTGGGTGATCGGCAGCGCTTCGCCCCGGGCGACGCGGATCTGCCAGGCCACCAGGTCCAGCCCGGTGATGGCCTCGGTGACCGGGTGCTCCACTTGCAGCCGGGTGTTCATTTCCATGAAGAAGAATTCGCCGCGGGCATCCAGCAGGAATTCCACCGTGCCTGCGCCGACATAGCCGATGGCCTGGGCCGAACGCACCGCCGCCTCGCCCATGGCCCGGCGCAGCTCGGGGCTCAGGCCGGGAGCGGGGGCCTCTTCGACGACTTTCTGATGCCGGCGCTGGATCGAGCAGTCGCGCTCGTTCAGGTACAGGCAGTTGCCGTGACGGTCGGCGAACACCTGGATCTCCACGTGACGCGGCTTGAGCAAGTATTTCTCCACCAGCATCCGCGAGTCGCCGAAGGACGATTGTGCCTCACGCTGGGCCGAGGCCAGGGCCTCTGCCAGCTGACTGACGTCCTCGACCACTTTCATGCCTTTGCCGCCGCCGCCGGCCGTGGCCTTGAGCAGCACCGGATAGCCGATGCGTTCGCAGGCTTCGCGGAAAGTGTCCAGATCCTGCGCTTCGCCGTGATAGCCCGGCACCAGCGGCACGCCGGCGGTTTCCATCAAGGCCTTGGCGGCGGACTTGCTGCCCATGGCATCGATGGCGGAGGCGGGCGGACCCAGGAAGAGCAGGCCGGCGGCTTCGATGGCGCGGGCGAATCCGGCGTTCTCCGAAAGGAACCCGTAGCCGGGATGGATCGCCTGGGCGCCGCTGGCCTTGGCTGCCGCGATCAGTTTGTCGATCTGCAGGTAGCTGTCGGCCGCCTTGCTGCCGCCCAGGTCGACGCGGATGTCCGCTTCCCGGCTGTGCCGGGCTTCGCGGTCGGTGGCGCTGTGTACGGCGACGGTGGTCAGGCCCAGGGCCTTGGCGGTGCGCATCACCCGGCAAGCGATCTCGCCGCGGTTGGCCACCAACAGGGTGGTGAGAACAGGTGCGCTCATCAACGCGGCTCCTTGGTGGTGGTTGCGGCTTGCCAGCTCGGCGGGCGCTTCTGCAGAAAGGCGCGCAAGCCTTCCTGGCCTTCGGGGCTGACACGGATGCGGGCGATGGCGTTTTCGGTGTAGCGGCGCAGCGCCGGGGTCAGCGCGCCGTTGCCGACCTCACGCAGCAGCTCCTTGCTGGCGCGCAGGGCGGCCGGGCTGTTGAGCAGCAGGTTGTCGACCCACTGATCGACCTTTTGCTCAAGCTCGTCGGCCGGATAGCTCTCGGACAGCAGACCGATCTCCCGGGCCCGCTGGCCGCCGAAGCGTTCGGCGGTCAGGGCGTAGCGCCGCGCCGCACGCTCGCCGATGGCCTGCACCACGAACGGGCTGATCACCGCCGGCGCCAGGCCGATGCGCACCTCCGACAGGCAGAACTGCGCATCGTCGGTGCCGATAGCCATGTCGCAGCAACTGATCAGGCCCAGCGCGCCGCCGAACGCCGCGCCTTGCACCACGGCCAGCGTCGGGATCTTCAGCTTGGCGAGGTTGTACATCAGTTCCGCCAGTTCCCGGGCGTCGTCGAGGTTGGTGTGGTAATCCAGTTCGGCCGACTGCTGCATCCAGGCCAGGTCCGCCCCGGCGCTGAAATGCTTGCCGCGGCCGCGCACCAGCAGAAAACGCAGGCTGGCGTCGCTGGCGATCTTGTCGAGGGCCAGGATCAGCTCGCGGATCATCTCGGCGTTGAACGCGTTGTTCTTCTCTTCGCGGCTGAGCCACAGGGTCGCGAAACCCCGTGGGTCGCTCTGCAGTTCGAGGGTGTTGAAGTCGCTCATGTCGTTCGTCTCCACAGTCTTTGCGAGGCGCACTGGCTTGCGAAAGCGGGGTGTCAGTCACATCGACATCAGGATGTGCGGCCGTCTTCGCGGGCAAGCCCGCTCCCACAAAAAAACATCACATCCGGAACACGCCGAAGCGGCTCGGTTCGATAGGCGCGTTCAGCGACGCGGACAAGGCCAGGGCCAGCACGTCGCGGGTCTGCGCCGGGTCAATGACGCCGTCGTCCCACAGCCGTGCGCTGGAGTAGTAGGGGTGGCCCTGCTCTTCATACTGGTCGAGGATCGGCTGCTTGATCTGGGCCTCTTGCTCGGCGCTGAAGCCCTGGCCGCTGCGTTCGGCCTGTTCGCGCTTGACCTGCACCAGCACGCCGGCGGCCTGTTCGGCGCCCATCACGCCGATCCGCGCGTTCGGCCACATCCACAAAAAGCGCGGGTCATAGGCCCGGCCGCACATGCCGTAGTTGCCGGCGCCGAAGCTGCCGCCGATGATCACGGTGAACTTCGGCACCTTGGCGCAGGCCACGGCGGTCACCAGTTTGGCGCCGTGCTTGGCGATGCCGCCGGCCTCGTACTTCTGGCCGACCATGAACCCGGTGATGTTCTGCAGGAACAACAGCGGAATGCCGCGCTGGCAGGCCAGTTCGATGAAGTGCGCGCCTTTCTGCGCGGCCTCGGCGAACAGGATGCCGTTGTTGGCCAGGATCGCGATCGGGTAGCCGTGCAGGTGAGCGAAACCGCACACCAGCGTGGTGCCGAACAAGGCTTTGAATTCATCGAACACTGAACCGTCGACCAATCGCGCAATCACCTCGCGTACATCGAACGGCTGCTTGGCGTCCGCCGACACCACGCCGTACAACTCGTCGCTGGCGTACAGCGGCGCAATCGGCGTGCGTTGCCGCACCTCGCCGAGCTTGCGCCAGTTGAGGTTGGCCACGCTGCGGCGGGCGAGGGCGAGGGCGTGCTCGTCGCTTTCGGCGTAGTGGTCGGCCACCCCGGAGACCTTGCAGTGCACATCGGCCCCGCCCAGGTCTTCGGCGCTGACCACCTCACCGGTGGCGGCCTTCACCAGCGGCGGGCCGGCGAGGAAGATGGTCGCCTGCTGGCGCACCATGATCGCTTCGTCCGCCATCGCCGGCACATACGCGCCGCCGGCGGTGCACGAGCCCATGACCACGGCGATCTGCGGAATGCCCATGGCGCTCATGTTGGCCTGGTTGAAGAAGATCCGCCCGAAGTGTTCGCGGTCCGGGAACACCTCGTCCTGACGCGGCAGGTTGGCGCCGCCGGAGTCCACCAGGTAGATGCACGGCAGGCGGTTCTGCTGGGCGATGGTCTGGGCGCGCAGGTGTTTCTTCACGGTCAGCGGATAGTACGAGCCACCTTTCACCGTGGCGTCGTTGGCGACGATCATGCACTCGACGCCTTCCACGCGGCCGATCCCGGCAATCACGCCAGCAGCCGGCACGTCTTCGCCATACACGGCGTGGGCAGCCAATTGACTGATTTCCAGAAACGGCGAGCCCGGATCGAGCAAGCGGTTGATCCGCTCGCGCGGCAGCAGCTTGCCGCGCGAGGTGTGGCGTTCCTGGGCTTTCGCGCCGCCGCCCTGGGCCACTTGGGCCAGGAGGGTGTGCAGGGCGTCCACCTGCTTGAGCATCGCCGCGCTGTTGGCGGCGAACTCCGCTGAACGGGGATTGAGCTGGGTATGCAGAATCATCGGCTACTCCGTAGCAGCTTCAAGTTTCAAGCTACAAGCTACAAGTTGAAGCAAGGGCACGTTTTTCCTGCCGCTTGAAGCTTGCAGCTTGCCACTGGCGACATTCATTTCGTCTCGTTGAACAGTTCGCGACCGATCAGCATGCGGCGGATCTCACTGGTGCCGGCGCCGATTTCGTACAGCTTGGCGTCACGCAGCAGACGGCCCGCCGGGAATTCGTTGATGTAGCCGTTGCCGCCCAGGATCTGGATCGCGTCCAGGGCCATCTGCGTGGCGCGTTCGGCGGTGTAGAGGATCACCCCGGCGGCGTCCTTGCGGGCGGTCTCGTTGCGCTCGCAGGCCTGGGCCACGGCGTAGAGGTAGGCGCGGCTGGCGTTGAGCTGGGTGTACATGTCGGCGACCTTGCCCTGGATCAGCTGGAACTCGCCGATGCTCTGGCCGAACTGCTTGCGGTCGTGGATGTACGGCACGATCAGGTCCATGCACGCTTGCATGATCCCGGTCGGGCCGCCGGAGAGCACGACGCGCTCGTAGTCGAGGCCGCTCATCAGCACCTTCACGCCGCCGTTGAGCACGCCGAGGATGTTCTCTTCCGGCACTTCGACGTCATCGAAGAACAGCTCGCAGGTGTTGGAGCCGCGCATGCCGAGCTTGTCGAACTTGTTGCTGCGGCTGAAGCCTTTCCAGTCGCGCTCGACGATGAAGGCGGTGATGCCGTGAGGGCCCTTTTCCAGGTCGGTCTTGGCGTAGATCACGTAGGTGTTGGCGTCGGGGCCGTTGGTGATCCAGGTCTTGCTGCCGTTGAGGACGAAGCGGTCGCCGCGCTTGTCGGCGCGCAATTTCATCGAGACCACATCGGAGCCGGCGTTCGGTTCGCTCATGGCCAGGGCGCCGACGTGTTCGCCGCTGATCAGCTTGGGCAGGTATTTGCTTTTCTGTTCGTGGTTGCCGTTGCGGTTGATCTGGTTGACGCAGAGGTTGGAGTGGGCGCCGTAGGACAGCGCGACGGAGGCCGAGCCGCGGCTGATCTCTTCCATGGCCACCACGTGCGCCAGGTAACCCAGGCCGGCGCCGCCGTACTCTTCCGGCACGGTGATGCCGAGCAGGCCCATGTCGCCGAACTTGCGCCACATGTCGGCGGGGAACAGGTTGTCGCTGTCGATCTGGGCGGCACGCGGGGCGAGCTGGTCAGCGACGAAGGACTGAACCTGATCGCGCAGCATGTCGATGGTTTCACCGAGGGCAAAGTTCAGGGTTGGGTAGCTCATGGGTCACCTTTTGGCTTTTTTGTCGGGTGGGGAGAGCGGCGGTTCGGCTCTCACCTTTACGTTAACGTAAGCCTGTGACGAATGGCTGTCAATCACCCTTTACGTTAACGTCAACTTGAGCGAGAGTAGGGCCAGTTCTGAAAGACCGGCGTCGCTCTTGGTGGTGAGGGAGCTTGCTCCCGCTCGAGCGCGAAGCGGTCGCAAAATCGCAGGCTGCGGTGCGTCTGGCATCGCCGGCCTGCCGGTTTCACGACTGCTGCGCGAGCCTCTCGTCACCAGCGCCACGCTCCTACAAAAAAGACAATAGGGGTCGTCATGGATCAACCCAGTGCAAACCCGCAGCGCAGCTACACCCGCGGTTCCCAGGACAAAGCCTTGCTGGCGATGACCATCGGTCAGAAGTTCGACGAGACCGTCGCGCATCACCCGGACGGCGAGGCGCTGGTGGTGCGCCATCAGCAGCGGCGCTACACCTGGCGGCAACTGGCCGATGAGGTGGATCTGCACGCCAGGGCCTTGCTGGCGTTGGGGCTTGAGGCCGGCGACCGGCTCGGCATCTGGTCGCCGAACTGCGCGCAGTGGTGCATCACCCAGTTCGCCACGGCGAAGATCGGCGTGATCCTGGTCAACATCAACCCGGCCTACCGCAGCAGCGAACTGGAATTCGTGCTCAAGCAGTCCGGCTGCCAATGGCTGGTGTGCGCCGGCGCGTTCAAGAGCTCCGACTACCACGGCATGCTGCAAGGCCTGCTGCCGGAGCTGGCCGAACAGTCCATCGGCCAGTTGCGCAGCGAGCGCCTGCCGGACCTGCGCGGGCTGATCAGCCTGGATGCGCAACCGCCGTCGGGGTTCCTGCCGTGGTCGCAACTGGCGGACCTGGCCGGCGGGGTCACGGCGCAGCAACTGCGCGAGCGCAGCGACAGCCTGCACTTCGACCAACCGGTGAACATCCAGTACACCTCCGGCACCACCGGTTTCCCCAAAGGCGCGACCCTCAGTCACTACAACATCCTCAACAACGGCTACATGGTCGGCGAAAGCCTGGGCCTGACCGCCGCCGACCGGCTGGTGATCCCCGTGCCGCTGTACCACTGCTTCGGCATGGTCATGGGCAATCTCGGTTGCGTCACCCACGGCAGCACCATGATCTACCCCAACGATGCGTTCGACCCGCTGCTGACCCTGAGCACCGCCGCCGAAGAGAAAGCCACGGCGCTGTACGGCGTGCCGACCATGTTCATCGCCATGCTTGATCAGCCGCAGCGCACGGAGTTCGACCTGTCGGCCCTGCGCACCGGGATCATGGCCGGCGCCACCTGCCCGATCGAAGTGATGCGCCGGGTGATCAGCGACATGCACATGAGCGAGGTGCAGATCGCCTACGGCATGACCGAGACCAGCCCGGTGTCGTTGCAGACCGGCCCTGCGGACGAGCTGGAACTGCGCGTCACCACCGTCGGCCGCACCCAGCCGCAGCTGGAAAGCAAGATTATCGACGAGGCGGGCAATCCGGTGCCGCGCGGCACCATCGGCGAGCTGTGCACCCGTGGCTACAGCGTGATGCTCGGCTACTGGAACAACCCGCAGGCGACCGCCGAAGCCATCGATTCCGCCGGCTGGATGCACACCGGCGACCTGGCCAGCATGAACGACGAAGGCTACGTGTGCATCGCCGGGCGCAACAAGGACATGATCATCCGCGGCGGCGAGAACATTTACCCCCGCGAGCTCGAAGAGTTCTTCTTCACCCACCCGGCGGTGGCGGATGTGCAGGTCATCGGCATTCCGTGTTCGCGCTACGGCGAGGAAATCGTCGCCTGGATCAAGTTCCACCCCGGCCACAGCGCCACCGAGCAGGAGCTGCAAGCCTGGTGCAAGGAGCGCATCGCCCACTTCAAGACGCCGCGCTACTTCCGGTTCGTCGAGGAGTTCCCGATGACGGTGACCGGCAAGATCCAGAAATTCCGCATGCGCGAGATCAGCATCGAGGAGTTGCGCGACAGGCAGGGCTGACGTCATCGCCAGCAGATGGGCTCCCACAGGCTTTGCTTCGCGCATCGCCGTGTGGGGGCGCGAGGATCGGTCGTCGGGGGTGTTTTCAGGGTCGCAGACAGCACAAAGGGGAGCCGAAGCTCCCCTTTAATTTTGTCGTCGCGTGCTCTTTTTTATTATTGAGGGGCGGCCTGTTGTTGTTTTTGGTGACCGTGGCCCTGTGCTGCGTTTTTTGGCGATCCCCATCCGGGATCAAGAGCAAACGTATTTTTTTGAGCGCTGATCCGCTTTCTCGCCAAGCGATCCAACCGATACGGGAGCTACCTGAAGGTAGTTTTATTGTTCTCTGCCCGGTTGCGGGTCACTCCGAAGAGCACCCTGAAAAGCACACCTTCTCCAAAAAAATCTGTTAGCTGCGTCTCTGCCGTGTTGTTTTTGTTATGTCAGAGTCGTTTCGTCTTGTTTTTATTGGTTTGCCACTTTTTTATTCTTGTTATGCCAGAGAGATAGCAGTTGCCGTGCCAACTTTTAAAAATCCTTTAAATTCAACGATTTATGTTTTTTGAAGGATTTTTCCCTCAGATAAAACCAGACAATTTGTTTCCGTGTTACTCGTTCGTGCCCGCATTCCGGGCCGCAGCGGTAACACCCTGCCCCCTCACTGTGCGCTGCGGGCCTTGGCCACGCGCGAACCGGTCGGGCGGCCCAGCACGGTACTGATCTGCAGGCCCGCGGCAATCAAGGCGTCCAGGTCGATACCGGTCTCGATGCCCAGGCCGTTGAGCAGGTACACCACGTCTTCGGTGGCGACGTTACCGCTGGCGCCCTTGGCGTACGGGCAGCCGCCGAGGCCGGCGATGGAACTGTCGAACACGTTGATGCCCTCGAGCAGGCTGGCGTAGATGTTGGCCATGGCCTGGCCGTAGGTGTCGTGGAAGTGGCCGGCGAGCTTCTCCCGCGGCACCTGGGCCGACACCACCTCGAACAGCCTGCGGGTCGCGCCCGCCGTGCCGGTGCCGATGGTGTCGCCGAGGGAGACTTCATAGCAGCCCATCGCGTACAGCTCACGGGCGACCGCCGCGACCTGCTCGGGCGCCACCGCACCTTCATACGGGCAACCCAGCACGCAGGACACGTAACCGCGCACGGTCACGCCATGCTGCTTCGCCGCTTCCATCACCGGTGCGAACCGCGCCAGGCTTTCGCTGATCGAGCAGTTGATGTTGCGCTGGGAGAAGGCTTCGGACGCAGCGGCGAACACCGCGACTTCCTTGACCCCGGCCGCCACCGCGTCCTCGAAGCCGCGCAGGTTCGGCGCCAGCGCGCCGTAGGTCACGCCCGGCATGCGCCGGATCTGGGCGAACACCTCGGCGGAGCCGGCCATCTGCGGCACCCACTTGGGCGACACGAAACTGCCGACTTCTATATAGCCAAGGCCGGCGGCGCTGAGCGCGTCGACCAGTTGCACCTTGTCGGCGACGCTGATGGGCCGGGCTTCGTTCTGCAGGCCATCGCGCGGGCCGACTTCGATCAGGCGTACTTGGGAGGGGAGGGACATGGCGTTGACCTGCTCTTTTGAATTCCTGGAGAACCCTGTGGGAGCGAGCTTGCTCGCGATTGCGGTGGTGCAGCCAGCATCAATTTTGAATGTCAGACCGCATTCGCGGGCAAGCCCGCTCCCACAGGAGATGAATTGTGGCTGTTACTGCACGACTTGCTGACTCTTGAGCGTCTGCTCCAGCGCCTGCACGCAGCGTTCCTCGGCGGTGTCGAGCTCCAGCTTCATCTGTTCGATGTCCAGCAGTTGCTGCTCGAGCTGTGCGCGGCGTTCGCTGATCTTCGCCAGCATGCTGTTGAGCTGTTTGGTGTTACCGCTGGACGGGTCGTAGAGCTCGATCAGTTCGCGGCATTCGGCCAGGGAGAAACCGATGCGCTTGCCGCGCAGGATCAGCTTCAGGCTGACCTTGTCGCGCGGCGAGTAGATGCGTTCCTGGCCTCGGCGCTCGGGGCTGAGCAGGCCTTGCTCTTCATAGAAGCGGATCGCCCGGGTGGTGATGTCCAGCTCGCGGGCGAGGTCGGAGATGCTGTAGGTCTGGCTGCTCATGGAAGCGCTCGGAAAAGGGGTACTTGGCGCTAAGCTACTGGCAGGTTGACGTTTACGTCAAGGGGCGGCCTGTTCGGAGTCTTTATTGGCGTCATCGCCAGCAGGCCGGCTCCCACAGGGGGCTGTGTTGCGCACATGGCTGTGGGGGCCAGCGAACGATGACGCGCAGAAAATCCCTACACGCTGTCCAGCTTCTTCTCCTGTGCCGTCACCTGTTGGCACAGCTCGATCATCTGTTCGCGCATCCAGCGGTTGGCCGGATCCTGGTCGGTGCTTTCGTGCCAGTACAGGTGGGTCTCCACCGGCGGCACATCGTTGACCGGCAGGTTGAACGTCAGCAGGTCATGGCGGCGGGCGAAGCGCTCCGGGACGGTCATGACCATGTCGGTCTGCTGCAAGACCTGGGACGCCATCAGGTAATGCTGGGAACGCAGGGCGATTTTGCGCTGGATGCCCATCTTGCCCAGCGCCAGGTCCACATAGCCCAGCCCGTTGCGGCGGCTGGAGATGTGGATGTGGGTCAGCCCCAGGTAGTCGTCGAGGGTGACCTTTTCCTTGCCCGCCAGGGGATGGCCCTTGCGCATGGCACACACGTAGCGGTCTTCCATCAGCTTGACGTGGCGCACCTGCGGGTCGGTGTTGAGCGGGGCGTCCACGGCGAAGTCCAGGCGTCCGGCCGCCAGTTCCTTGGTGGTTTCCCGGCGCTTGGACAAGAAGCTCTCGATGACCACCGTCGGCGCCAGGCGCCGCAGGCGCTGGAACAGCGGCGGCAGGATCACCGCTTCCGTGAGGTCGGTCATGCTGATGCGGTAGGTCTTGACGGCCTGGGCCGGGTTGAAGATCCGGCTTTCCTGCACCGACACCCGCAGCAGCGAGAGCGCGTTGCGCACCGGGCCGATGATGTTCTGTGCCATGGGCGTGGGCACCATGCCCTGGGCGGTGCGCACGAAGAGCGGGTCGTTGAAGGTCTCGCGCAGGCGGGCCAGGGCGTTGGACACCGCCGGCTGAGTGATGCCGACGATCTGCCCGGCGCGGGTCAGGTTCGCTTCGGTGTAGATCGCGTCGAAGACGATGAAAAGGTTGAGGTCGACCTTGCTCAGATTCATTGCGCGGCTTCTCTTGTTATGTAGATGGCCCGGAAAATCAACCGATCATATATCGGTGATGAATGTTTATACATGCCGAGAATAGGCTAGGTAAATTATCAGCGCTGTTCTAGCATCGATTGCATGATCTGAACAACCTCTCACCAAAAGGTAGTGCCCATGGATTTCGCTTATTCGCCCAAGGTTCAGGAACTGCGTGAGCGCGTGACCGCGTTCATGGACACTTACGTTTACCCCGCCGAAGCCGTGTTCGAGCGCCAGGTGGCCGAAGGCGACCGCTGGCAGCCGACGGCGATCATGGAAGAACTCAAGGCCAAGGCCCGGGCCGAAGGCCTGTGGAACCTGTTCCTGCCGGAATCGGAGCTGGGCGCCGGCCTGACCAACCTCGAATATGCGCCGCTGGCGGAGATCATGGGCCGCTCGTTGCTGGGCCCCGAGCCCTTCAACTGCTCGGCGCCGGACACCGGCAACATGGAAGTGCTGGTGCGCTACGCCAACGAAGAGCAGAAACAGCGCTGGCTCGAGCCGCTGCTGCGCGGCGAGATCCGCTCGGCGTTCGCCATGACCGAACCGGACGTCGCGTCCTCCGACGCCACCAACATGGCCGCCCGGGCCGTGCGCGACGGCGACGAGTGGGTGATCAACGGCAAGAAGTGGTGGACCTCCGGCGCCTGCGATCCGCGCTGCAAGATCCTGATCTTCATGGGCCTGAGCAACCCGGATGCACCGCGTCACGCCCAGCACTCGATGATCCTGGTGCCGGTGGACACCCCCGGCGTGAAGATCGTCCGCCCGCTGCCGGTGTTCGGCTACGACGACGCGCCCCACGGCCACGCCGAGGTGCTGTTCGACAACGTGCGGGTGCCGTACGAAAACGTGCTGCTGGGTGAAGGGCGTGGCTTCGAGATCGCCCAGGGCCGCCTCGGCCCGGGCCGCATCCATCACTGCATGCGTTCGATCGGCATGGCCGAACGCGCACTGGAACTGATGTGCAAACGCTCGGTGAGCCGCACCGCGTTCGGCAAGCCGCTGGCGCGCCTGGGCGGCAACGTCGACAAGATCGCCGATTCGCGCATGGAGATCGACATGGCCCGCCTGCTGACGCTGAAGGCGGCGTACATGATGGACACCGTCGGCAACAAGGTGGCCAAGAGCGAGATCGCGCAGATCAAGGTCGTGGCGCCGAACGTCGCGTTGCGGGTGATCGACCGGGCGATCCAGATCCACGGCGGGGCCGGGGTGTCGAACGACTTCCCGCTGGCCTACATGTACGCGATGCAGCGCACCCTGCGCCTGGCCGACGGCCCGGACGAAGTGCACCGCGCGGCCATCGGCAAGTTCGAGATCGGCAAGTACGTGCCCAAGGACATGCTGCGCAGCGAGCGCTGAGCCCGCGCTTTATTGTTGTGGCGAGGGAGCTTGCTCCCTCGCCCGACGTTCAATAGACCCACACCTCCACCCGCCGATTCTTGATCCGCCCCTCGTCGGCATTGTTGGCCGCCACCGGCATCAGCGCGCCGAACCCCCGCACCTCGCGCAACGTCACCCCACCTTTCACCAGTTCCCGCCGCACCGCCATCGCCCGCAGCTTCGACAGCAGGTCGGCCCGCGCCGGGTCGTCCTTGGCGTCGCCGAAACCCACCAGCGTCACGGCGCGGTCAGTCTTGCCGTGGCGTTGCAGGTAGTCCAGCACCCGCGCCAGGTCCTGGCGGGCCTTGTTGTCCAGGCTGGCGCTGCCTTCTTCGAAGCGGAAGTTCACCGTCAGACGCTGGGCGTGGCGGCTGAGGGATTGGTAACCCTCGGGCATCAGCGCGTTCGGGGAGACGGCGATGGGATGGATGGTCTGGGCGATGAAGCCGTTGGCCGCCACGATCGCCTGGCCCTGGGGACTTTGCGCAAACGCCGCCAATGCCTTGGCCCACGGGTTCTGGCTGACGGGCGGCAGATAGAAGAACAGGCGCCGGGACAGCGGGTAGTCCTCGGTGGCGATCAGGCCCGGCAGCGGCAGCATGGCCTGGGACTGGCCGTCGATGATCGCCACCGCTTTGGCCTGGCGGATGTACGGCAAGCCGATGAAGCCGATGGCCTGCGGGTCGGCGCTCACCGCGTCGGACAACTGCTCGCTGGACTCGAAACGCTTGGCCGCGCTGCTCAAGGTCTTGCCGCGCCCGCTGAGCACCAGTTCCTTGAAGGTGTCCCAGGTGCCGGACTGATCATCCCGCGCATACAGGTGGATCGGCCCGCCGCTGGCGCCGACGGCTTCCCAGGTCTTCGCCTCGCCGCTGAAGATCCTGGCCAACTGTTCGGTGTCCAGTTGCCGCACGGGGTTGTCGGGATGAAGGATGATCGCCAGGCCGTCGATGGCGATCACCTGTTCGGCGGCGGGGCTTTTCAGGTCGCCGAGCGCTTGCAGGGCGGCCAGTTCGCCGTCCTTGACCGGGCGCGACGACGCCGCGAGGTCGGCGCCGGCGCTCTTGAGCGCGGTGAAGCCGGTGCTGGAGCCATGGGCGGCGATCTCCACCACCACGCGCCGGCCTTGGGCGGTCTGGCCGACGATGCGTTGTTCGTTGGCGGTGTCCGGGTCTTCGTGGTGGACCTTGAGCAGACCTTGCTCCTGCAACAGTCCTTCGACCAGTGCAGGCCCCAGCGCCGCGCCGATGGTGTTGGAGCCCTGGATGCGCAGCGCCGGGCCGTGTTTCGGGATCGGCAAGCCGTCGGCGCAGGCCATTGCAGGCAGCCAGGCGCCCAGCACGAGGATCAACAGAACACGCGGGATCATGCCGGCACCGTTTGCGGCCAAGGGGATTGCCGGGGAGATTAAGTCAGAAAGGTTTCGGAAAAATGACAGCGGCCCCGCAGGATCTGCGGTCAACGCAAACCTGTGGGAGCGGGCCTGCTCGTGAGGGGGCCGTTTCAGCCACCGTCGCTGCGAGGGGGCGGACGCTGTCGCCGCCCGGAGCAGGCCTGCTCCTGCAGGGGGGAATCAGCTCAGCTCAAGCCAGATCGGCGCATGGTCCGACGGCTTTTCCATGCCGCGCAGCTCATAGTCCACGCCCGCCGCCTTCACCCGCGGCAGCAAGGCCTGGGAAGTGAGGATCAGGTCGATGCGCAGCCCGCGCTTGGGCTCGTCCTCAAAGCCGCGGCTGCGGTAGTCGAACCAGCTGAAGGTGTCGGCCACCTCCGGGTTCAGGTGCCGGAAGCTGTCGGTCAGGCCCCAGTTCTTCAGGCGCGCCATCCACTCGCGCTCCTCCGGCAGGAAGCTGCATTTGCCGGTCTTCAGCCAGCGCTTCATGTTGTCCGGGCCGATGCCGATGTCGCAGTCTTCCGGGGAAATGTTCACGTCGCCCATCACCACCAGCGCCTGATCGTTCTTGAACTGGCTTTCCAGCAACTGTTGCAGGTCGCTGTAGAAGCGTTGCTTGGCCGGGAATTTGGTCGGGTGGTCACGGCTTTCGCCCTGGGGGAAGTAGCCGTTCATGATGGTGACCGGCGTGCCGTCGGCATCGGCGAAGGTGCCCCAGATGAAGCGGCGCTGGGCGTCTTCTTCATCGGTGGCGAAGCCCTTGTGCACGGCGATCGGCGCCTGGCGCGAGAGCAGGGCGACGCCGTAGTGGCCTTTCTGGCCGTGGAAATGCACGTGGTAGCCCAGGGCGCGGATCTCTTCCAGCGGGAACTGGTCGTCATGCACCTTGGTTTCCTGCAGGCCGATGACATCCGGCTGATGTTTCTCGATCAGCGCCGTCAACTGATGCGGACGGGCGCGCAGTCCGTTGATGTTGAAGGAAACAATCTTCATGGTCGGCAGTCCTGGCAAAAGGGCGATGCTAGCTGACATGTGGGATGGGGGCCAGTGCGGGGTAGGGGGATTCGCGGTGTTCTGTCAGATGTGCGTTGTCTTGGGGTGGTCTATACCTTTTGGGAACTGCGCCGCCACCGGCAGGTTCGTACCAACAAGAGCGCCGCCGCAGCCGCGCCACCGGGGAGAATCACCGCCATGCCTGAAACCTCGACCGCCATCGCCGACATCCACATGCTCGACCGCGGTTATTCCCGCGAGGCGCGGTCCCTGCTGTACCAGGCCTACCGCCACGAACCCACATTCGCCTACCTGTTCGAGGCCGAACGCCCGGGCTACGAACAACGGGTGCGGGCCACGGTGCGCGAACTGGTCAAGCAGCATTTCGCCCAGGAGCTGCCGGCCATCGGCCTGCTGGTCAACGACCGCCTGATCGGCATTGCCCTGATCGCACCGCCCCAGCGGCGGCTGGACGTCACCGAAAGCTGGGCCTGGCGCCTGCGCATGGTGCTGAGCACCGGGTTGCGCTGCACCCGGCGTTACCTGGAATACCACGCCGCCGTGGCGGCCTGCGTGCCCGGCGAGGCGGTGCATGTGCTGCCGCTGCTGGGCATTCACCCGCAGTTCCAGGGCAAGCACTTCGGCGAACAGCTGCTGCAGGCGGTGCACAATTGGTGCGCGGTGGATGAGCACTCCCGCGGTGTGGTGCTCGACAGCGGCAACCCGCGCTACCTGGCGTTCTACCAGCGTCAGGGCTATGAAGAAATCGGCGAGGTGGCGGTCGGGCCGGTGCGCGAGCATGTGTTTTTCCACGCCAATCCGCAGGTGTTACATACTGCAACGGCTTGAGGGGCGAACTTTCCGCGCACCCCAAGGCTCTATCACGCTCCCGAGCTCGTGATAGCATCCGCGCCTATGAAGTTTCCAGGAAGATTTACCGGTGGCGTGCTCCTGCTGTTAACCAGCTGCGCGGCGCTGGCGCAAAGTGAATTGGATGTGCGGGTCAAACCGTCCAACGATGAACTCAAAGCCAATATAGAAGGCTATATCGGCAGCCTCGGCGACCGCGACGAAGAAGCCTTGCTGCGCTTCAGCCGCGGCGCCGAAGAGCAGGCGCACAAGGCCGCCCAGGCCTTGGGCTACTACCAGCCGCAGATCGACAGCGAAGTGAAGGGCGGCGACAAGCCGCGCCTGGTGCTCAAGGTCGATCCGGGCGAGCCGGTGCGCCTGCGCAACGTCACCGTGCGCATCGACGGCCCGGCCGCTTCGCTCAAGGCGTTCCGCGTACCGAAAAGCGACGTGCTCAAGCCCGGTTCGGTGCTCAACCATGGCCGCTACGAAGACGCCAAGCGACTGATCCAGAACCAGGCCTCGCGCTACGGTTTCTTCAGTGGCCGCTTCACCAGCCAGAAGCTGTCGGTCGATCCACGCGCCGGCGTCGCCGACATCGAACTGATCTACGACAGCGGCCCGCGCTATGCGCTGGGCCCGGTCAAGTTCGAGGGCGACACGCCGTTCGATGAGGACCTGCTGCAACGCATGGTGCCGTTCAAGGCCGGCGAACCGTACGACTCGGAACTGATCGCCGAACTCAACCGGGCCCTGCAATCGAGCGGCTACTTCGAAGGCGTGCGCGTCGATGCCGCGCCGACGGCGGCCAGGAACGACGTGATCCCGGTGGACGTCAAGCTCGACACCCGCAAGCCGCGCACCATGGGCCTTGGCCTGGGTTACTCCACCGACGTCGGCCCGCGGGTGAAAGCCAACTGGACGCGCCATTGGGTCAACCCCCAGGGCGACAGCTACGGTTGGGAGGCCGAGCTGTCGGCGCCCCGGCAGAACGTCGGGCTGTTCTACGACATCCCGCTGGACCCGCCGTTGACCGACAAGCTGCGCTGGGCCGGCGGCTACCAATACGAAGACATCGACGGCTCCGACACCCTGAGCAAGCTGCTCACCTTCGGCCCGGAATGGCACAGCAAGCTGCCCAGCGGCTGGCAACGGGTGATCTCGCTGAAGTGGCAGCGCGAGGAATACCAGCTCGGCGACGACTCCGGCCTCAGCAACCTGCTGATGCCCGGCATCAGCTATTCGTACCTCAAGAGCGACAACCGCATCGATCCGCACAACGGCTATCGCCTGTCGTTCGAAAGCAAGGTGGCGAAGGAAGGGCTGGGCTCGGACAACAACCTGTTGTACGGCACGGCGCTGGTCAAGGGCCTGACCACGGTGTTCGACAAGCACCGTTTCCTCGGGCGGGTGCAGGTCGGCGGCAGCGCCACCAACGGCTACAAGTCGGTGCCGCCGTCGCTGCGGTTCTTCGCCGGCGGCGACCAGAGCGTGCGCGGCTACGACTACCAGAGCCTGTCCCCGGAAAACGCCGAAGGCGACCGCATCGGCGGACGCTACATGGTGGCCGGCAGCGTCGAGTACCAATACTCGATCGCCGAAAAGTGGCGGGTGGCGACCTTCGTCGATCAGGGCAACTCTTTCAACAAGCTCGAACTGCCGAACCTCAAGACCGGGGTCGGCATCGGGGTGCGCTGGGTGTCGCCGGTGGGGCCGATCCGCCTCGACCTGGCCCACGCGCTGGACGACGACGGCGGCATCCGGCTGCACTTTTCCATGGGGCCTGAGCTGTGAAGCGTGGTTTGAAGATTTCGCTGCTGGCGCCTGGGGCGCTGGCGCTTTTGCTGGTGTCGGGCGCTGGGCTGGTGCTCGGCACCGAGGCCGGCAGCCGTTGGGCCCTGGGCTTCGTGCCGGGCCTGACCGTGGACAATTTCCAGGGCCGGCTCGGCGGCCAGTGGAGCGCCGATCACCTGCTGTGGCAGCAGGACGGCAACCGGGTCGAGCTGGACCGGCCGGTGTTCGAATGGTCGCCGCTGTGCCTGGCCCGCATGACCCTGTGCATCCAACAGCTCAAGGCCGGGCAGGTGCGCCTGCACTTTGCGCCGGGCGCAGAAACCCGCGAGAGCGGCCCGGTCAAGCTGCCGGACCTTCAACTGCCCGTGGCCATCGAACTGGGCGACGTGCAGGTCGGCAGCCTGTTGCTCGACGGCAACGAACAGCTCAAGGATCTGCAACTGGCCGCGCACTGGACGGCCAAGGGCCTGCAGATCGACAACGTGCAATTGCGGCGCGAGGACCTGAGCCTGAAACTGGCCGGCCTGCTGCAGCCGACCGGCGACTGGCCGCTGACCGTCGAAGGCCAGCTGACGCTGCCGGCGCCGGGCACCGAGCCGTGGACGCTGGCGCTGAAGGTCGACGGCGACTTGCTCAAGACCCTCAACCTGCACGCCGACAGCCATGGCTACCTCGACGGCCAGTTGAGCGGCGAGCTGCAACCGCTGGCGGAACACCTGCCCGCCAAGGTGCGCATCACCAGCGACGCCTTCAAGCCGAGCGCCGATCTGTCGGACACCCTGCAATTCAACCAACTGCTGCTGACCGGCGAAGGCGACCTGAAAAACGGTTACCGCCTGCGAGGCAACGCCACGCTGCCCGCCGAGCAAGGCCCGGTGGCGCTGGCGCTGCAAGGGCAGGTGGACGCCAGCGGCGCGCAGATCGCCGGCCTCGAGCTGAACGCCAACGACAAGCAAAGCCTCAAGCTCACCGGCCATCTCGATTGGAGCAAGGGCCTGAGCGCCCAGGCCAACATCGACTGGCGGGACTTCCCGTGGCATCGGCTCTATCCGGAGATCGACGAGCCGCAAGTCGCCTTGCGCACCTTCACCGGTGAAGTCTCCTACACCGACGGCCAGTACCTCGGCAATTTCGCCGCCGCCCTGGACGGCCCGGCGGGGGCGTTCAGCCTGAGCAGCCCGTTCAGCGGCAACCTCAAGCAAGTCTTTCTGCCGCAACTCAAGCTGGAGGCCGGCCAAGGCAAGGCCGAAGGCCATGTGAACGTGGGGTTCGCCGACGGCATCGCCTGGGACACCGCGCTGGAACTGTCGGCGCTGAACCCCGCGTACTGGCTGGCGGAACTGCCGGGCACCCTGGCCGGGCCGCTGAAAAGCAACGGGGAAATGAAGGGCGAACGCCTGAGCCTCAACGCCGACCTCGACCTCAAGGGCAAACTGCGCGGCCAGCCGGCGGTGCTGCAAGCCAAGGCCGACGGCGCGGGCGAGCAATGGAACCTCAACGCCCTGCAGATCCGCCTCGGCGACAACAGCATCAGCGGCAAGGGCAGCCTGCAGCACAAGCTCACCGGGCAGATCGACATCAAGCTGCAACGCCTGGCCCAGCTCTGGCCGCAACTGCGCGGGCAGGTCAACGGCCGGGTCGATGTGGCCGGCACGCTCAAGGCGCCGCAGGGCAAGCTGGGCCTGCAAGGCTCGCAGCTGGCGTTCCAGGACAACCGCCTGCAAAGCCTCAATCTCGACGCCACCCTTGACGGCGCGCAGCGGGCGAAGATCGACCTCAAGGGCAGCGGCATTCAGGCCGGCGACACCTCCCTGGGTACGCTGACCGTCAGCGGCCAGGGCGACATCCGGCAGCAGAAGCTCAACCTCGACCTGCTCGGGCCGAAGCTGAAACTGGCCCTGGGCCTGGACGGCAATCTGGACAAGGGCAACTGGCGCGGGCGCCTGGCCAGCGGCGACATCCAGGCCGGCGGCCAGGACTGGAAACTGCAAGGGCCGGCGAAGCTCGAGCGCCTGGCCGACGGCAAAATCAACTTCGGCGCCCATTGCTGGATGTCCGGCAACGCCAGCCTGTGCGGCGAAGACCAGCGGCTGATGCCCGACCCGAAGCTGCGCTACCACCTCAAGCAGTTCCCGATCGAAAGCCTGGCCGCCTGGCTGCCCAAGGACTTCGCCTGGCAGGGCCGGCTCAACGCCGACCTGCAACTGGATCTGCCGGCCAGCGGCCCCAACGGCCTGATCAGCGTCGACGCCAGCGGCGGCACCTTGCGCGTGCGTGAAAAGAACCAATGGCTGGACTTCCCGTACCAGACCCTGCGCCTGTCCAGCAAACTCACGCCCAAGCGCATCGACACCGACCTCAACTTCGTCGGCGACAAACTGGGCGAACTGATGGTGCAGGCCCAGCTCAACCCGCTGGCGAAGAACAAACCCTTGAGCGGCTCGTTCCGCCTGACCGGGCTGGACCTGTCGGTGGCGCGGCCGTTCGTGCCGATGGTCGAGAAACTCACCGGGCGCCTGAACGGCAGCGGCACGGTGTCCGGCGGCCTATTGGCGCCGCAGGTCAACGGCACCGTGCAGTTGAGCGACGGCGAGGTGTCGGGGCCGGAACTGCCGATGGAGTTGCAGGCCCTGCAACTGCAAGCGGTGATCGCCGGGGAAAGCGTGCAACTGAACGGCGGCTGGAAAAGCGGCAAGGCCGGGCAGGGCAGCCTGAACGGCAACATCGCCTGGGGCCAGGCGCTGGCGGTCGATCTGGCGCTCAAGGGCACGCAGCTGCCGGTCACGGTCGAGCCTTACGCCAAGCTGGAAGTGGCGCCGGACCTGAAAATTTCCATGGCCGGCGACGAACTGGCCATCGCCGGCAAGGTGCTGGTGCCCAAGGGCGAAATCACCGTGCGTGAGTTGCCGCCATCCACCGTGAAAGTCTCCGATGACACGGTCATCGTCGGCCAACAGACCGAAGAGGGCAAAACGCCGCTGGCCATGAAGATGGACATCGACGTGATCGTCGGCCAGGACAAGCTGAGCTTTGCCGGGTTCGGCCTCACCGCCAACCTGCAAGGCCAGGTACACATCGGCGACAACCTCGACACCCGCGGCGAACTGTGGCTCAACGACGGCCGCTACCGCGCCTACGGCCAGCGCCTCAACGTGCGCCGGGCGCGGCTGCTGTTCGCAGGCCCCATCGACCAGCCGTACCTGGACATCGAAGCGATCCGCCAGACCGACGACGTGATCGCCGGCATCCGCCTGAGCGGCAGCGCCGAGCAGCCGACCACGCAGATCTTCTCGGAACCGGCGATGAGCCAGGAGCAGGCGCTGTCCTACCTGGTGCTGGGCCGTCCGCTGAGCAGCAACGGCGAGGACAACAACATGCTCGCCCAGGCGGCGCTGGGGCTGGGGCTGATGGGCAGCTCCGGGGTCACCAGCGGGCTGGCCAAGGACCTGGGGATCCAGGATTTCCAGCTCGACACCCAAGGCAGCGGCAACACCACCAGCGTGGTGGCCAGCGGCAACATTTCCGAGAAGCTCAGCCTGCGCTACGGCGTGGGGGTGTTCGAGCCGGCCAACACCATCGCCTTGCGCTACAAGCTGAGCAAAAAGGTCTACCTCGAAGCCGCCAGCGGCGTGGCCAGTTCGCTGGACATCTTCTACAAGCGGGATTTCTAGGCCGCTCACTCCGAAAACCGAGTCGCTCCCATCGCGGGCAAGCCCGCTCCCACAAGTTCCTGGGTCATATACACACTTTGTGCACGACGCCGAACCCTGTGGGAGCGGGCTTGCCCGCGATGGCGTCCGCCTGTGCGCAACAAAAGACCTAGTCCAATAGTCAACTAATAACAAAGCAACCTAACGATTGCGTTGACATTCGCTGCCTAAGCAGTAATATCTCGTCACATATTCACTGCCTAGGCAGTCATTAGGTGCGCAAATGAAGCATTTCACCCCCGACGAATTCAAGAACTGCCATCTGGGCCTGCTGCTGGGCCGTGCCGCGTTGCTCAAGGACCGGATCATCGACACCCACATGGAGCCCCACGGCATCACCGCCGCGCAGTTCAAGGTGCTGATCATCGTGGCCCAGTACGGCGTCGATACGCCGGCCGAGCTGTGCCGGCACCTGTCGCTGGACAGCGGCTCGATGACCCGCATGCTCGACCGTCTGGAGCAGAAAGGCTTCCTGATCCGCCAGCGCAGCGAAGACGACCGCCGTCAGGTCCGACTGAAGCTGACGGAGCAGGGCCAGCAACTGGCCGACCGCCTGCCGCAGATCGGCGCCGACGCCATGAACGAACTGGCCGGGGCGATCACGTCGGACGAGCTCGTGACCCTGCAATACATCCTCAAGAAAATTCTGCTGGCCGCCGGCGACTCGATCACCGTGCTGCGCCTGGGTGAGAACAATGAGCGGTAAGACCTTGCGCAGCGGCGTGACGCTGCTGCTGTCGGCGATGATCCTCGCCGGCTGCGCCAACTACAGCGGCCTCGAGACTGAAGGCGTGCGCCTGGACGCCAAAAGCCTGAAGGCCGGGCAGTCCCTTGACGGCGTGCCCCTGTCGCCCGCCGCCTGGCCCAAGAGCGACTGGTGGACAAGCCTCGGCGATCCGCAGCTCGACGGCCTGATCCGCGAAGCCCTGCGCGACAGCCCGGACATGCAGATCGCCGAAGCCCGCGCCCACCAGGCCAGCGCCGCCGCCTTCGCCGCCGACGCCGAACGCTACCCGACCCTCGACGCCAGCGCCGGCGTCAGCCGTTCGCGCCTGGCCCGCGACCAGGATCCGCGCGGGCAGGGCGGGGCGTACTCCACCGTGCGCAACGTCAGCGCCGGCTTCAACTACAACTTCGACCTGTGGGGCGGTCAGCGCGATGCGTGGGAAGCGGCCCTGGGCCAGGCCCGCGCCGCCGAAGTCGACCGCCAGGCCGCGCAACTGACCTTGGCCGCCGACGTGGCCCGGGCCTACAGCGACCTGGGCCAGGCGCACATCGTCCACGACCTGGCCAGCGAAGACCTCAAACGCACCCGGCAGATGCTCGACCTGAGCGAGCGGCGCCTGCGTTCCGGCATCGACAGCCAGTACCAGCTGCAGCAGACCCAAAGCCTGGAGGCCAGCTCCGAAGCCAGCCTGGTCGACGCGGAAAAACGCCTGAACAGCGCCAGGATCGCCCTGGCCGTGCTGCTCGGCAAAGGCCCGGACCGCGGCAACGAAATCCCCCGGCCGAACGTCCTCAAGGCCAGCGCCGTGGCGCTGCCGTCGGTGCTGCCGGCCGAACTGCTCGGCCGTCGCCCGGACCTGGTGGCCGCGCGCTGGCGCGTGGAGGCCGCGGGCAAGGACATCGCTTCGGCCAAGACCCGCTTCTACCCCAACCTGAACCTGACGGCCGCCGCCGGCGCCGAATCCTTGCTGGGCGACGCGATGTTCGGTTCCGCCAGCCGCTTCTTCAACATCGCGCCGACCCTGTCCGTGCCGATCTTCGACGGCGGACGCCTGCGGGCCAACCTCGACGCCAAGGACGCCGATTACGACCTGGCGGTGGCCCAGTACAACAAAAGCCTGGTGAAAGCATTGGGCGATGTCAGCGACAGCCTCAACCAGTTGCGTGACATCGGCCGGCAGATCGCTGCCCAGCAGCACGCGACCGAGATCGCCCAGGAGTCCTACAACACCGTCGTCCAGCGTTACGGTTCCGGCATCGGCAACTACCTGGACGTGCTCAGCATCGAGCAGCAACTGCTGCAGGCCCAGCGTCAGCTGGCCAGCCTCAATGCCGAGCAGATCGACCTGTCGATTCAACTGATGCAAGCGCTGGGCGGCGGCTTCCAGGGTGACACCCTGAGCGCAGCCAACGCCGTTCCAGCCACGCGGCACAACTAATTCAAGGTACTTGCCATGGCCACTGCGCAAAACACTCAAGCTCAAGACAACACTCAAGACACTGGCAACCCGCGCAAGCGCAAGGCGATGCTGGCGGGCCTGGCCATCGCGGTCGCCGTCGCCTGCGCCGGCGTCTGGGGCTATCACCAGTTCTACGGCCGCTTCAGCGAAAGCACCGACGACGCCTACGTCAACGGCAACGTGGTCGAGATCACGCCGCTGGTGACCGGCACCGTGGTCAGCATCGGCGCCGACGACGGTGACCTGGTGCACGAAGGCCAGGTGCTGGTGAACTTCGACCCGAACGACGCCGAAGTCGGCCTGCAGAGCGCCCAGGCCAAACTGGCCCGCACCGTGCGCCAGGTGCGCGGCCTGTACAGCAACGTCGACGGCATGAAGGCCCAGGTCAATGCCCAGCAGGCCGAAGTGCAGAAGGCCCAGGACAACTTCAACCGCCGCAGGAACCTCGCCGCCGGCGGGGCGATCTCCCAGGAAGAACTGTCCCACGCCCGCGACGACCTGACCTCGGCGCAGAACGCCCTGGCCAACGCCAAACAGCAACTGAAGACCACCAGTGCGCTGGTCGATGACACCGTGGTGTCGTCGCACCCGGACGTGATGGCCGCCGCCGCCGAACTGCGTCAGGCCTACCTGAACAACGCGCGCAGCACGCTGATCGCGCCGGTCACAGGTTACGTCGCCAAGCGCACCGTGCAGCTGGGCCAACGCGTGCAGCCGGGCACCGCGCTGATGGCGGTGATCCCGCTGGATCAACTGTGGATCGACGCCAACTTCAAGGAAACCCAGTTGCGTGACATGCGCATCGGCCAGCCCGTGGAGATCGAGTCGGACATCTACGGCAGCGACGTGAAGTACAGCGGCACTGTGGACAGCCTCGGCGCCGGCACCGGCAGCGCGTTCGCCCTGCTGCCGGCGCAGAACGCCACCGGCAACTGGATCAAGATCGTCCAGCGCGTGCCGGTGCGCATCCACATCAACGCCGAGGAACTGGCCAAGCATCCGCTGCGCGTGGGCCTGTCGACCAACGTCGAGGTCAACCTGCACGACCAGAGCGGCCCGGTGCTGGCCCAGCAGCCGCCGCAGAAGGCGTCGTTCACCACCCGCGTGTATGACCGCCAACTGTCCGAGGCCGACGCGATGATCACCCAGTTGATCCATGACAACAGCGCCGCCGTCAGCAAGACCGCGCAACGCTGACACCCTCCCTGTGGGGGCATGTTGTGGTGAGCGAGCCGGGCGCGCAGCGGCCCCAAACGATTGCGGCTGCTTCGCAGCCGAGCGGGACGGTGCGGCGATCCGACAAGCTCCCTCGCCACTGAAAACGCTCTCGCCAGGGCGGCTGCGCCTGTGACGGGCGCAGCGACAATCAGGTTTCCAAGGATCCGCGATGAGCAATAACGCCTCTTTTGCGCCGCCCAGCCTGGTGCTCAGCACCATCGGCCTGTCGCTGGCGACCTTCATGCAAGTGCTCGACACCACGATCGCCAACGTGGCGCTGCCGACCATTTCCGGCAACCTCGGCGTGAGTTCGGAGCAGGGCACCTGGGTCATCACCTCGTTTGCCGTGAGCAACGCCATCGCGCTGCCGCTCACCGGCTGGCTGAGCCGGCGTTTCGGCGAGGTGAAGCTGTTCCTGTGGGCGACGATGCTGTTCGTGCTGGCCTCGTTCCTGTGCGGCATTTCCACGTCGATGCCGGAACTGATCGGCTTCCGTGTCCTGCAAGGGCTGGTGGCCGGTCCCCTGTACCCGATGACCCAGACCCTGCTGATCGCGGTCTACCCGCCGGCCAGGCGCGGCATGGCCCTGGCGCTGCTGGCGATGGTCACGGTGGTGGCGCCGATCGCCGGCCCCATCCTCGGCGGCTGGATCACCGACAGCTACAGTTGGCCGTGGATCTTCTTCATCAACGTGCCCATCGGGATCTTCGCGGTGATGGTGGTGCGCCAGCAACTGGCCAAGCGGCCGGTGGTCACCAGCCGTCAGCCGATGGACTACGTGGGGCTGATCTCATTGATCATCGGCGTCGGCGCGTTGCAGGTGATCCTCGACAAGGGCAATGACCTGGACTGGTTCGAGTCGAGCTTCATCATCATCGGCGCGGCGATCTCGGTGGTGGCGCTGGCGGTGTTCGTGATCTGGGAAATGACCGACCGGCACCCGGTGGTCAACCTGCGCCTGTTCTCGCACCGCAACTTCCGCATCGGCACCCTGGTGCTGGTGCTGGGCTACGCCGGGTTCTTCGGCATCAACCTGATCCTGCCGCAGTGGCTGCAGACCCAGATGGGCTACACCGCCACCTGGGCCGGGCTGGCGGTGGCGCCGATCGGCATTTTGCCGGTGGTGCTGTCGCCGTTCGTCGGCAAGTACGCGCACAAGTTCGACCTGCGCCTGCTGGCGGGGCTGGCGTTCCTGGCGATCGGCCTGAGCTGCTTCATGCGCGCCGAGTTCACCAACGAGGTGGACTTCCAGCACGTCGCCCTGGTGCAGCTGTTCATGGGCATCGGCGTGGCGCTGTTCTTCATGCCGACCCTGAGCATCCTGATGTCCGACCTGCCGCCGCACCAGATCGCCGACGGAGCGGGGCTGGCGACGTTCCTGCGTACCCTGGGCGGCAGCTTTGCGGCGTCGCTGACCACCTGGATCTGGATCCGCCGCGCCGACCAGCACCATGCCTACATGAGCGAAAGCATCAGCACCTACGAGCCGGCCACCCGGGAGGCGCTGAACAGCCTGGGCGGGGCGGGCAACCCGGCGTATGCGCAGCTGGACCATGTGCTGACCGGCCAGGCCTACATGCTCTCCACCGTGGACTACTTCACGCTGCTGGGGTGGGGGTTCATGGCGCTGATCCTGATCGTGTGGCTGGCCAAGCCGCCGTTCGCCGCGAAGGCGGGGCCGGAGGCCAGCGGTCACTGATGGGTACCACGATCCAACTGTAGGAGCGAGCCTGCTCGCGATAGCTGACGGTCTCTCAACATTTACATTGACTGACACTCCGCCATCGCGAGCAGGCTCGCTCCTACAGAAGTTTTGTATTTGAGCTTTAGGTTGCGGGGGCCGGAAGGGCCGGCGGCGGGGCGAAATCGAACGGCGCCAGCGCAAAGCCGTTGTCGTCCACCTGCAACGCCCAGCCCTGGCGGTCCCAGTCCCCCAGCACGATCCGCTTGGCGGCCTGGTCGCCCAATTGCAGCTTATGGATGGCCGGGCGATGGGTATGTCCGTGAACCAGGGTTTTCACGCCGTATTCCTGCATGATCCGCGGAATTTCCTCCGGCGTGACATCGACGATGTCATTGGCCTTCATCCGCGTCTGCGCACGGCTTTCGCTGCGCAGCTTGCGCGCCAGCTTGTGCCGCGTGCCCAGGGGCAGGTGGCGCAGGATGAACAGGGTGACGGGGTTGCGCAGGTAACGGCGCAGCTTCATGTAGGCTTCGTCGCGGGTGCACAGGCTGTCGCCGTGCATCAGCAGGACGGGTTCGCCGTTGAGCGGCACGACACTCGGATCCTTCAGCAGCGTGCAGCCGGCCTCTTTGCAGAAGGCCTGGCCGAGCAGGAAGTCGCGGTTGCCGTGCATCAGAAAGATCGCGGTGCCGCTGTCGCTCAGTTCGCGCAGGGCCCGGCAGATGGAACGCTGGAACGGGGTCATGGCATCGTCGCCGATCCAGGCCTCGAAAAAGTCGCCCAGGATGTACAGCGCACTGGCCGAGCGGGCGCGCCCGGCGAGCAAATCCAGAAACGCCCGGGTGATGTCCGGGCGCTCCTCTTCCAGATGCAAGTCTGAAATCAGCAGTATCACGCTTCGATGATCTCGGCTTTCTCGATGATCACGTCGTCTTTCGGCACGTCCTGGTGGCCGGCCTTGGAAGTGGTGGATACGCCTTCGATCTTGTCGACCACGTCGGTGCCTTCAACCACTTTGCCGAACACAGCGTAGCCCCAGCCCTGAACGGTCTTGCCGGTGTGGTTGAGGAAACCGTTGTCGGAGGCGTTGATGAAGAACTGCGCCGAAGCCGAATGCGGCTCCATGGTGCGGGCCATGGCGATGGTGTACTTGTCGTTCTTCAGGCCGTTGTCGGCTTCGTTCTGGATGCTCGGGCTCTTGTCTTTCTTTTCCTGCATGCCCGGCTCGAAACCGCCGCCCTGGATCATGAAGCCTTTGATGACGCGGTGGAACACGACGTTTTCGTAGTGACCTTTCTTAACGTATTCGATGAAGTTGGCCACGGTGAGCGGGGCCTTTTCAGCGTTCAGTTCGATGACGATGTCACCGTGGTTGGTGGTCAGTTTGACTTGAGTCATGATCGCTACTCTTTATGAGGAATTCGTGGTTTTGGGACATTCGGCCCCGCCACCGGTTCAGCCGGTTTCGGCCAAGGTGCGCAGTTTAGCGTGACGGGCGCGAATTTCGAGGCTGTTTTTCGCAGGCCTGCGATTAAATGCGTTCCTTTTGTAAGGCCTGCTCTGTCAGGGCCTTGACGGCATCGGCTATGATAGCGGCTTTGTTTTGTCTGGCCCCCTCACGGCGGCCGCGCACATGTACGTCAAGGATCCTATGAGCAAGCCCACCGTCGACCCGACCTCGAACGCCAAGACCGGCCCAGCCGTGCCGGTCAATTTCCTGCGCCCGATCATCCAGGCGGATCTGGATTCGGGCAAGCACACGCAGATCGTCACCCGCTTCCCGCCTGAGCCCAACGGCTACCTGCACATCGGCCACGCCAAGTCGATCTGCGTGAACTTCGGCCTGGCCCAGGAGTTCGGCGGCGTCACCCACCTGCGCTTCGACGACACCAACCCGGCCAAGGAAGACCAGGAATACATCGATGCCATCGAAAGCGACGTCAAATGGCTGGGCTTCGAATGGGCCGGCGAAGTGCGCTACGCCTCGCAGTACTTCGACCAGTTGCACGACTGGGCCGTCGAGCTGATCAAGGCCGGCAAGGCCTACGTCTGCGACCTGACGCCCGAGCAGGCCAAGGAATACCGCGGCAGCCTGACCGAGGCCGGCAAGGACAGCCCGTTCCGCGACCGTTCGGTGGAAGAGAACCTGGACTGGTTCGCCCGCATGCGCGCCGGCGAGTTCCCGGACGGCGCCCGCGTGCTGCGCGCCAAGATCGACATGGCCTCGCCGAACATGAACCTGCGCGACCCGATCCTGTACCGCATCCGCCACGCCCATCACCACCAGACGGGCGACAAGTGGTGCATCTACCCCAACTACGACTTCACCCACGGTCAGTCGGACGCCATCGAAGGCATCACCCACTCGATCTGCACCCTGGAGTTCGAAGGCCACCGTCCGCTGTACGACTGGTTCCTCGACAACCTGTCGGTGCCGGCGCACCCGCGTCAGTACGAGTTCAGCCGCCTGAACCTGAACTACACCATCACCAGCAAGCGCAAGCTCAAGCAACTGGTCGACGAGAAACACGTCAACGGCTGGGACGATCCGCGCATGTCCACGCTGTCGGGCTTCCGCCGCCGTGGCTACACGCCCAAATCGATCCGCAACTTCTGCGAAATGATCGGCACCAACCGTTCCGACGGCGTGGTGGACTTCGGCATGCTCGAGTTCAGCATCCGCGACGACCTCGACCAGAGCGCGCCGCGTGCCATGTGCGTGCTGCGTCCGCTGAAGGTGGTGATCACCAACTACCCGCAAGGCCAGGTCGAGAACCTCGAACTGCCGTGCCACCCAAAAGAGGACATGGGCGTGCGCGTCCTGCCGTTCGCCCGGGAAATCTACATCGACCGCGACGACTTCATGGAAGAACCGCCCAAGGGCTACAAGCGCCTGGAGCCGGCCGGCGAGGTGCGCCTGCGCGGCAGCTACGTGATCCGTGCCGACGAAGCCGTCAAGGACGCCGACGGCAACATCGTCGAGCTGCGCTGCTCGTACGACCCGGACACCCTGGGCAAGAACCCTGAAGGCCGCAAGGTCAAGGGCGTGATCCACTGGGTGCCGGCGGCCGCCAGCGTCGAGTGCGAAGTGCGCCTGTACGATCGCCTGTTCCGCTCTCCGAACCCGGAGAAGGCCGAGGACGGCGCCAGCTTCCTGGACAACATCAACCCTGACTCCCTGCAGGTCCTCACCGGTTGTCGTGCCGAACCTTCGCTCGGCAACGCACAGCCGGAAGACCGTTTCCAGTTCGAGCGCGAAGGCTACTTCGTCGCAGACATCAAGGACTCGAAACCGGGCGCACCGGTATTCAACCGTACCGTGACCCTGCGCGACTCCTGGGGTCAGTGATTCAGTCAAGGAACTAACGTGCTTACGATCTACAACACGCTCACCAAGAGCAAAGAAGCCTTCAAGCCGCTGGACGGCAACAAGGTGCGCATGTACGTGTGCGGCATGACCGTGTACGACTTCTGCCACCTGGGCCACGGCCGCAGCATGGTCGCGTTCGACCTGGTGACCCGCTGGCTGCGGTTCAGCGGCTACGACCTGACCTACGTGCGCAACATCACCGACATCGACGACAAGATCATCAACCGGGCCAACGAGAACGGCGAGTCGTTCGAAGCGCTGACCGAACGCATGATCGCGGCGATGCACGAGGACGAGGCGCGCCTGAACATCCTCAAGCCGGACATGGAGCCGCGTGCCACCGACCACATCCCGGGCATGCACGCGATGATCCAGACCCTGATCGACAAGGGCTACGCCTACGCGCCGGGCAACGGCGACGTGTACTACCGCGTCGGCAAGTTCATGGGCTACGGCAAGCTGTCGCGCAAGAAGATCGAAGACCTGCGCATCGGTGCGCGGATCGAGGTCGACGAGGCCAAGCAGGATCCGCTGGACTTCGTGCTGTGGAAAGCGGCCAAGCCGGGCGAGCCGAGCTGGGAATCGCCGTGGGGCGCCGGGCGTCCGGGCTGGCACATCGAGTGCTCGGTGATGTCCACCTGCTGCCTGGGCGAGACCTTCGACATCCACGGCGGCGGCAGCGACCTGGAGTTCCCGCACCACGAGAACGAGATCGCCCAGAGCGAGGCGGCCACCGGCAAGACCTACGCCAACGCGTGGATGCACTGCGGCATGATCCGCATCAATGGCGAGAAGATGTCCAAGTCCTTGAACAACTTCTTCACCATCCGCGACGTGCTCGACAAGTACCACCCGGAAGTCGTGCGTTACCTGCTGGTGTCGAGCCACTACCGCAGCGCGATCAACTATTCGGAAGACAACCTCAAGGACGCCAAGGGCGCCCTGGAGCGTTTCTACCATGCGTTGAAAGGCCTGCCGACCGTGGCGCCGGCCGGAGGCGAGGCGTTCGTCGAGCGCTTCACCACGGTGATGAACGACGACTTCGGCACGCCGGAAGCCTGCGCGGTGCTGTTCGAGATGGTGCGCGAGATCAACCGCCTGCGCGAAAGCGACCTCGACGCGGCGGCCGGTCTGGCGGCGCGCCTGAAGGAACTGGCCAGTGTGCTGGGCGTGCTGCAACTGGAGGCCGACGACTTCCTGCAGGCCGGCGCCGAAGGGCGTGTCGATGCGGCCGAGGTCGAAGCGCTGATCGCTGCGCGCCTGGCGGCACGGGCCGGCAAGGACTGGGCCGAATCCGACCGCATCCGCGACCAGCTCACCGCCATGGGCGTGGTGCTGGAAGACGGCAAGGGCGGCACGACCTGGCGTCTGGCTGACTGATTGCCGTTGCTTGCCGCAAAACAAAACCCGCCTTGTGCGGGTTTTGTTTTTTTTGCTGCCTCAGGATCCTGAGGCGACCGGGCTGACGCTATCGCTGGCAAGCCAGCTCCCACAGGTTTTACAGGTGTTCATCAGTTTGCGTACGGCTCAATACCCTGTGGGAGCCGGCTTGCCAGCGATGAGGCCCTACCAGCCACCTTGTTAGTCAGCCTGGCGCAACCGCTTGTACAGGGTGTTGCGGCTGACCCCCAACCGCCGCGCCAGATGGGAAATGTTGCCCCCGGCCGCCAGCAGTTCCCGGTTCAGCGCCTCGGCATCGTTCAGGTCGATCCCCAGCGGCGCCATCGTCTCCACCGGCTCCATGTCCAGATCGACAAAAAAATCATCCGGCAAATGTTCGGGCCGCACCGGCTGATCTTCGGCCATGGCCAGCGCCACCTGCATCACGCTGCTGACCTGGCGCAGGTTTCCGGGCCATGGATGACGGCCGAACAATTGCAGCACCTCCTGGCTTAACCCGGCCCATTGCGTGGGTTCGCGATGCTGCTCCCACAACCGTTTGAACAGCGCTTCTTTATCGCTGCGCTCCCGCAAGGGCGGCAGTTCCAGGGTCAGGCCGCCGATGCGGTAATACAGGTCTTCGCGAAAGCGCCCCAACTGCACCTGTTCGCGCAACGAGCGGTTGGTGGCGGAGATGATCCGCAAGTCCACCGCAAACAGCTCGCTGCTGCCCACCGGCTGCACGCAACGCTCCTGCAGCACCCGCAGCAGGCGGGCCTGGGTCGGCAGGGGCATGTCGCCGATCTCGTCGAGGAACAGGGTGCCTTTGTCGGCCTTGCGGATCAGGCCGATGCTGCCTTTCTGGTTGGCGCCGGTGAACGCGCCCTTTTCGTAGCCGAACAGTTCGGACTCCACCAGTTCGGCGGGGATCGCCGCGCAGTTGACGGCGATGAACGCCTGTTTGCTGCGGGAGCTGGCCTGGTGCAAGGCCTTGACGAAGACTTCCTTGCCGACGCCGGTCTCGCCGTGGATCAGCAGCGGAATGTCTTTCTCCAGCAGGCGTTCGGCCTGGCGCACGGCCTTTTCCACGCGGCTGTCGCCGAAGTGCAGGGTGCCCAGGCTGACGGCGGCGGGCGCAGCCGCCTTCGGTTCGGCGAACACCCGTGGCTGGACGAGCGCCTGTTTCGGCCGTCTCAGCAGGCACTGGAAGCGGTTGCGCCCCGCGGTCTGCAAGGCGAACGGCAGGCCGTCGGGCTGGTTGATCAGCTCCAGCAGCGACACCTGGAACAGGCTTTCGACGCTCACCCGCGACAGGCGCAGGCCCAGCAGGTTGTCGGCCCGGCGGTTGGCCGACAACACCTGGCCGCTTTCGTCGAAGATCAAAAGCCCCGCCCACTGGCTGTCGAGGTTGTTCAGCCCGGTGTTGAAGGTCAGTTCGAAGTGCTGGCCGCGGAACAGGTTGAGGATCAGCCGGTTTTCCACGGTCTGGCTCATCATCTTGACCATGCCCAGGGTGTGGGAGGGCGGCAGGTAGCTGTCGCTGGAGACGTCCAGCACCGCGATCACCTTGCGCTCGGCGTCGAAGATCGGCGCGGCTGAGCCGGTCATGAAGCGGTTGGCCTTGAGGAAATGCTCGTCGTGCTCGATGTGCACCGCCTGCTCGCAGGCCAGGGCCGTGCCGATGGCGTTGGTGCCGCTGGAGCGCTCCATCCAGCTGGCGCCGACCTGGAACCCCCGGGCCAGGCTCGGCTCGATGAAGCGCTGGGTGCCCCAGGACGTCAGCACCTGGCCCTGGTTGTCGGCGAGCATGATCAGGCAGTTGGAGTTGCTCAGGATGTTCTCGTAGTAGGGCAGCACTTCCTGGTGGGTGGTCTGCACCAGCGAGTGGTGGCTGTCGAGCAGGCGGGCGATGCCGGCGGCGGGCAGTTGGTCGAACGCCGGGACGCTCTGATGGCTCAGGCCGTAGGCGCGGCAGCGGGACCAGGAGGTCTGGACGATGGCGTCATGAGACAGCGGCGGGGCGGGTGCGGCCATGGCGGTCAGCCTCCGGATGCAGCGTTCTTATTGTTGTTATGGGGCCCATGGAACCGGGCGAAAGCCTCGGTAGAGTGTTGTTCACATGTGTTCATTGTCAATCGCCGAACTGTTCAAATGTGTTCAGCAATGAACAGGGTTTGTCGGCGATTTCGGTGATTTTCGCGACAAATCAACGGCTTGGGATTTCTGGCACGAATGTCGCTCTGCTGCACACGCCACAGGACTCCAACAATAAAAAGGCCGAGCCATGTCACTCACCCTGGAGCACGTCAG
Source organism: Pseudomonas ekonensis (assembly GCF_019145435.1). Classification (NCBI taxonomy): domain Bacteria; kingdom Pseudomonadati; phylum Pseudomonadota; class Gammaproteobacteria; order Pseudomonadales; family Pseudomonadaceae; genus Pseudomonas; species Pseudomonas ekonensis. The sequence continues at coordinate 1,605,178 of NZ_JAHSTS010000001.1, forward strand.
CCGCACCGTCGAGGGCCAGACCTGGATCGACGATGCCTGCCTGACCTTCGAACCCGGATCCTTCAACGTTCTGCTGGGGCGCACGCTGTCCGGCAAGACCAGCCTGATGCGCCTGATGGCCGGGCTGGACAAGCCCGACAGCGGCCGCATCCTGATGAACGGCGTCGATGTCACCCAGCGCCCGGTGCGGTTGCGCAACGTGTCGATGGTCTATCAGCAGTTCATCAATTACCCGACCATGACGGTGTTCGAAAACATCGCCTCGCCGTTGCGCCAGGCCGGGGTCGCCGACGAAGTGATCCAGGCCAAGGTGCTGGAGACGGCGAAGATGCTGCGCATCGAGAAGTTCCTCAAGCGCCATCCGCTGGAGCTGTCCGGCGGCCAGCAGCAGCGCACGGCCATGGCCCGGGCGCTGGTCAAGGACGCCGAGCTGATCCTGTTCGACGAACCCCTGGTCAACCTCGACTACAAGCTGCGCGAAGAGCTGCGCCAGGAAATGCGCGAGCTGTTCAAGGCCCGCCACACCATCGCCGTCTACGCCACCACCGAACCCAACGAGGCGCTGGCCCTGGGCGGCACGACCACCATCCTTCACGAGGGACGGGTGATCCAGAGCGGCGTCTCGACCGAGGTCTACCAGCAGCCGAAGACCGTGCTGGCCGCCGAGCTGTTCTCCGAGCCGCCGATCAACCTGATGCCGGGCCGGATCGCCGGCAACGAGGTGAGCTTCGCCAACTTCGTGCACTTCCCGCTGAACGTCGACCTGCGCCCGGTGGGCGAGGGCGAGTTCCGCTTCGGCGTGCGTCCCAGCCACATTTCGCTGGTGCCGAGCAACGATGACGACCTGGAACTGGCGGTCACCGTCGAAGTGGCGGAGATCAGCGGCTCGGAGACCTTCCTGCACGTGCGCAACGAGCATTTCCTGCTGGTGCTGCACCTGCCGGGCGTTCACGAGTACGACGTCGACGCGCCGATCCGCATCTACATCCCCACCCATAAACTGTTCGTGTTCGATGCGCAGGGCCGTCTGGTGCAGGCACCGGGCCGGCGCGTCGCGAGGGTCGCCTGATGGCCGAGATCCGCTTGCAGCACCTGGCCCACAGCTACACCCGCACTCCGGCGGGGCCTGAGGACTACGCGATCCGCGAGATGGACCACGTCTGGGAGCAGGGCGGCGCCTATGCCTTGCTCGGCCCCTCGGGCTGCGGCAAGTCCACCTTGCTCAACATCATTTCCGGCCTGCTCAGCCCGTCCCAGGGCCATGTGCTGTTCGATGGCAAGGCGGTCAACGACCTGTCGCCGGAGCAGCGCAACATCGCCCAGGTGTTCCAGTTCCCGGTGGTCTACGACACCATGACGGTGTTCGACAACCTGGCGTTCCCGCTGCGCAACCAGGGGTTGGCCGAGGCGAAAGTGCACAGCAAGGTGCAGGAGATCGCCGACGTCCTCGACCTGCAGAACCTGCTGAACAAGAAGGCCCGCAACCTCACCGCCGACGAAAAGCAGAAAGTCTCCATGGGCCGCGGGCTGGTGCGCGACGATGTCTCGGCGATCCTGTTCGACGAGCCGCTGACGGTGATCGACCCGCACCTGAAATGGAAACTGCGGCGCAAGCTCAAGCAGATCCACGAGCAGTTCAACATCACCATGGTCTACGTCACCCACGATCAGCTGGAGGCCTCGACCTTCGCCGACAAGATCGCGGTGATGTACGGCGGCCAGATCGTCCAGTTCGGCACGCCGCGGGAACTGTTCGAGCGGCCGAGCCACACCTTCGTCGGCTACTTCATCGGCAGCCCGGGGATGAACCTGATCGACGTGCAGCCGCAGCCCGGCGGGGTGGGGTTCGCCTCGACCCACCTGCCGTTGTCCGAGGCCTTGCAGCGCCACATCGGGCACGGCCAGTGGAAGAACCTCAAGGTCGGCATCCGCCCCGAATTCGTCCATGTGTGGGACGAGCCGTTCGAAGACGCGCTGCAGGCCAAGGTCGTGCACGTCGAAGACCTGGGCACCTACAAGATCCTCACCCTCAACCTCGACGGCGTGCCGCTCAAGGTGCGCCTGGCCGAAGACAAGCCGGTGCCCCAGGGCACCGCGCACATCAGTTTCCCGGCCCAGTGGCTGATGGTGTACGCCGACGAGTTCCTGCTCGACACCACCGAAGACAGCGAGGTGCTGCCATGAACAAGGTGCAGAACAACAAGGCCTGGTGGCTGGTGCTGCCGGTGTTCCTGCTGGTGGCGTTCAGCGCCGTGATCCCGATGATGACGGTGGTCAACTATTCGGTGCAGGACATCTTCGACCAGTCCAGCCGCTACTTCGTCGGCGCCGACTGGTACCGGCAGGTGCTGCTCGATCCGCGGCTGCACGACTCGCTGCTGCGCCAGTTTATCTATTCGGCCTGCGTGCTGGTGATCGAGATCCCGCTGGGCATCGCCATCGCCCTGACCATGCCGACCAAAGGCCGCTGGTCGTCGGTGGTGCTGATCGTGCTGGCGATCCCGCTGCTGATCCCGTGGAACGTGGTGGGCACCATTTGGCAGATCTTCGGCCGCGCCGACATCGGCCTGCTCGGGGCGGGCCTCAACGCCGTGGGCATCAGCTACAACTATGCGGCCAATACCATGGACGCCTGGGTCACGGTGCTGGTGATGGACGTGTGGCACTGGACGTCGCTGGTGGCGCTGCTGTGCTTCTCCGGGCTGCGGGCGATCCCCGACGTGTACTACCAGGCGGCGCGGATCGACCGGGCCTCGGCCTGGGCGGTGTTTCGCCACATTCAGCTGCCCAAGCTGAAAAGCGTGCTGCTGATCGCGGTGATGCTGCGCTTCATGGACAGTTTCATGATCTACACCGAGCCGTTCGTGCTCACCGGCGGCGGGCCGGGCAACGCCACGACGTTCCTGAGCCAGACGTTGACCCAGATGGCCGTGGGCCAATTCGATCTGGGGCCGGCGGCGGCATTCTCGCTGGTGTACTTCCTGATCATCCTGCTGGTGTCCTGGCTGTTCTACACCGCCATGACCCACAACGACGCCAACCGCTGAGGCCCGGCCATGAGCAAGAGAAAGCTGATTCCGCTGCTGGTCTACATCCTGTTCCTGCTGGTGCCGATCTACTGGCTGCTGAACATGTCGTTCAAGAGCAACACCGAGATCCTCGGCGGGCTGACGGTGTTTCCCCAGGACTTCACCTGGCACAACTACAAGGTGATCTTCACCGATCCGAGCTGGTACACCGGCTACCTCAACTCGCTGTACTACGTGAGCCTGAACACGGTGATTTCCCTGAGCGTGGCGCTGCCGGCGGCCTATGCGTTCTCGCGCTACCGGTTCCTGGGCGACAAGCACCTGTTCTTCTGGCTGCTGACCAACCGCATGGCGCCGCCGGCGGTGTTCCTGCTGCCGTTCTTCCAGCTGTACTCGTCGATCGGCCTGTTCGACACCCACATCGCGGTGGCGCTGGCCCACTGCCTGTTCAACGTGCCGCTGGCGGTGTGGATCCTGGAGGGCTTCATGTCCGGGGTGCCCAAGGAAATCGACGAGACCGCCTACATCGACGGCTACAGTTTCCCCAAGTTCTTCGTGAAGATCTTCATCCCGCTGATCGGCTCCGGCATCGGCGTCACGGCGTTCTTCTGCTTCATGTTTTCCTGGGTCGAGCTGTTGCTGGCGCGCACGCTGACGTCGGTGAACGCCAAGCCCATCGCGGCGGTGATGACCCGCACGGTGTCCGCGTCGGGCATCGACTGGGGCGTGCTGGCGGCGGCGGGAGTGTTGACCATTTTGCCGGGCATGCTGGTGATCTGGTTTGTCCGCAACCACGTGGCCAAGGGCTTTGCCCTGGGCCGGGTATGAGGAAGCGATGATGGAATGGATGAGCTGGACGATCCCGACGGCGGCGTTCTTTGGCGTCATCGCCCTGATCCTGGTGGCCATGACCACCTGGGAGCTGCGTTCGCCAAGCGTTGTGCGCAAAGGTTTCCTGCCGATCGCCACCACCCGTGGCGACCGCTTGTTCATCGGTCTTCTGGGCAGCGCCTACCTGCATTTGCTGGTGATCGGCGTCACCGGTTGGAGCATCTGGATAGCGTTCGCGTTGTCTGTGGTGTGGCTGTTGGCTGTGATGCGTTGGGGGTGACCGAATCGCTCGGCGATGCGGCTCCGGAACTTAAACAGGAGGTCTCTATGTTCGACAAAAACAATAAGCTGCGACATAGCATTTCATTGGCGGCCCTGCTGGCCTTGAGCGGTCTGAGCGCTTCGGCCTGGGCCGATGCCTACGAAGAGGCGGCGAAGAAGTGGATCGGCAGCGAGTTCAAGCCGTCCACCCTGACGGCCGATCAGCAACTGGCGGAACTGAAGTGGTTCATCAAGGCCGCCGAGCCGTTTCGCGGGATGGACATCAAGGTCGTCTCGGAAACCCTGACCACCCACGAATACGAGTCCAAGGTGCTGGCCAAGGCCTTCACCGAAATCACCGGGATCAAGGTCACCCACGATCTGCTGCAAGAAGGCGACGTGGTGGAGAAACTGCAGACCGTGATGCAGTCGGACAAGAGCATCTATGACGGCTGGGTCAACGACTCCGACCTGATCGGCACGCATTTTCGCTACGGCAAGACCGAAGCGATCAGCGACCTGATGGCCAACGAGGGCAAGGACTTCACCTCGCCGACCCTGGACCTCAAGGACTTCATCGGCACCTCGTTCACCACCGCGCCGGACGGCAAGCTGTACCAGCTGCCCGACCAGCAGTTCGCCAACCTCTACTGGTTCCGCGCCGACTGGTTCGAGCGTGCGGACCTGAAGGCCAAGTTCAAGGAAAAGTACGGCTATGAGCTGGGCGTGCCGGTGAACTGGTCCGCCTACGAGGACATCGCCAGGTTCTTCAGCGAAGACGTCAAGGAAATCGACGGCAAGCGCATCTACGGGCACATGGACTACGGCAAGAAGGATCCGTCCCTCGGCTGGCGCTTCACCGACGCCTGGTTCTCCATGGCCGGCGGCGGCGACAAGGGCCTGCCCAACGGCTTGCCGGTGGACGAGTGGGGGATCCGCGTCGAGGACTGCCATCCGGTGGGCTCCAGCGTGACCCGCGGCGGCGACACCAACGGCCCGGCGGCGGTGTTCGCCACCACCAAATACGTCGACTGGCTGAAGAAGTACGCGCCGCCGGAAGCCGCGGGCATGACCTTCTCCGAGTCGGGGCCGGTGCCGTCCCAGGGCAACATCGCCCAGCAGATCTTCTGGTACACCGCGTTCACCGCCGACATGACCAAGCCGGGCCTGCCGGTGGTCAACGCCGACGGCACGCCGAAGTGGCGGATGGCGCCGTCGCCGCGCGGGCCGTACTGGGAAGAGGGGATGAAGCTGGGCTATCAGGACGTGGGTTCGTGGACGTTCATGAAATCGACGCCCGAGAAACAGAAGCTCGCGGCCTGGCTGTACGCGCAGTTCGTGACCTCGAAAACCGTGTCGCTGAAGAAAACCATCGTTGGCCTGACGCCGATCCGCGAGTCGGACATCAACTCCCAGGCCATGACCGACCTGGCACCGAAGCTCGGCGGCCTGGTGGAGTTCTACCGCAGCCCGGCCCGCATCCAGTGGACACCGACCGGCACCAACGTGCCTGACTACCCGCGCCTGGCGCAGCTGTGGTGGAGCCACATCGCCGAGGCCGCCAGCGGCGACAAGACCCCGCAGGAAGCCCTCGACGGCCTGGCCAAGGATCAGGACGCGATCATGACCCGCCTGGAACGCTCCAAGGCCCAGGCCACCTGCGCGCCGAAAATGAACCCTGAGCGCGATGCGCAATACTGGTTCGACCAACCCGGCGCACCGAAGCCGAAACTGGCCAACGAAAAGCCCAAGGGCGAGACCGTGAGCTACAACGAACTGCTCAAGTCGTGGGAGGCGGCGCGCAAGTGAGCGCGGGGGCGTAACGAATGAACGGCACCGGAAGGTGCCGTTCTTGTTTCTGCATCGGATTAAACCAGAACCGCCAGATCGGTGTGTTGAGCCACCACAGGGTCGGCGGTCAGCAATTTCATGGGCTCTGTCAGTGCGGCGGCGATGATCAGACGGTCGAAGTCGAGTGTCCAGAGCAAGATACGGGTATCGAGCAACAACCTCATGCTCGAGTGCCTTCGAAGTCATCCAGCGTCTCGTCTGACAATGGTGCGTCGAAATCATCGGGTAGCGTCAGCTTTCCCTTCATGGCTCCGATGCGCCGGGGATCGGGTTTTCCGGCGGGAACGAGGCGTGCGAGTGCACGACCATGTTTGGCAATCGTGATGATTTTTCCGGCTGCGGCTTCATCGACGAGTTTGGACAGGTTGTTTTTGGCTTCGGCCAACGGAACGATGATCATCATGTTTCCCCTGAGTTCTGGACAAATTTAGCCAGAATGTTGTGGGGCCGCAAAGGGGTGCGATTGTTCAGCGCAGACAAGTGCCCGGTTGACTGATCCCGCTCCGTAGGCCGTTGCCGCGCCCCAAACCTGCTGTCGAACGGCCAACGTATCAAGGCCTTCAATCCATTCGCAAAAGGTGTTCCGTTTCATCATCCGGCCTCGCTCCGATAGTCCATCCGTCAGGCACTACCCTAAAGAGTTTCACTGAGGCTGGCTGTAGGACGAAACGGACGTTACGGCGCGAGCTTTCGGCGTTTGTGGGAGGATGGGGCGCGGCGGTAACGAATCCTACAAGAGTTGCGGTGCACCCATCGAACCGGTGCGACTCACGCCTCCGGATTGGGAAACCCCAACCTGAACACCGTCATCGCCCCCGGCAGGCTCTTCACTTCGGCCACGCCCCGGTGCAGGCTCATGATCGAGCGCACGATGGCCAGGCCCAGGCCGGTGCTGCCCTGGGTGCGCGAGCGGCTGCTGTCGACCCGGTAGAAGCGGTCGAACAGGTGCGGCAGGTGCTGCGCTTCGATGCCGGCGCCGGGGTTGCTCACCAGCAGCGAAGACTGGGCGGCGCCCCGTTCGATCAGCAGGGTGACCGTCTTGCCGTCCGGGCAGTGGCGCAGGGCGTTGGAGAGCAGGTTGGAGATCGCCCGCTGGATCATCAGGCGGTCGCCCAGTACGCGGGCGCTGCCGATCACGCTCAGCTGGATCCGCTTGTCCTGGGCCGTCAGGGCGAACATCTCGGCCACTTTGCGCGCTTCGTCCGCCAGCTCGACCGTTTCGAACGGCGCCAGCGCCGAAGGATGGCTGACCTGCGCCAGGAACAGCATGTCGGACACGATCCGCGCCACCCGTTCCAGCTCTTCGATGCAGGACACCAGCACGTCCTGGTACTCCTCCACGCTGCGTTCCCGGGACAGCGTCACCTGGGCCTTACCCATCAGGTTGTTGATCGGCGTGCGCAGCTCATGGGCCAGGTCGTCGGAAAACTGCGACAGCTGCTGCACACCCGCGTCCAGGCGGTGGAGCATGACGTTGATGCCCTGGGCCAGTTCGCTCAGTTCCTGGGGCATGTTCACCACCGACAAGCGATGGTTCAGGTCCTGGGTCGAGACCATCGCCGCCACCTTGCGGAACTCGCGCATCGGCGCCAGCCCCCGCTGCACGGCGCCCCAGGCGCTGAGCCCGATGAAGATCAGCAGCAGCGGCAGCGCCATGAGCGTCGAACGCAGGTAGGCGCTGAGCAAGGCCTGGTCGTGGGCGTTGTCCACCGACAGCAGCAGCGGCACGCGGGTGCCGTCTTTCAGGCGCACGAGCTTGGTCGCCGTGAGGAATTTTGCCCCGGCGGTGTCGGTGCTGGCGGTGTAGGCCAGTTCGTCGGTCGCCGTCCGTGCGGCCTTGAGCTCCAGGCGCGGTTCGGCCATGCCGGCGCCGGACTTGAGCAGCGGCGTGCGCAGGTTGTCGAGGTCGTAGAGGGTCAGCGTGAGGTTGTCGTGGCCCATGACCTGATCGAGCAGGATGTGGGGTTTTGAGCGGATTTCGCCGGGGTCGGTGTACAGCGACAGGCTGTGCTCGACCTGCTCCATCTTGCTGGCCAGGCTGTCCCGGGACAGCGCGTTCAGTTCGTGGGTCAGGGCGAAGTAGGCCAGCACCGCGAGGAACACCACCAGCAGCGCGCCCAGCACGCTGACCGTGATGCCCAGGCGCATCGACAGGCTGACCGGCTTCATTCCCGCGCCTCCAGCACATAGCCGACGCCGCGCAAGGTGTGGATCAGCTTGCTGGCGAACGGATCGTCGATCTTGGCCCGCAGGCGGCGGATCGAGACTTCCACCACATTGGTGTCGCAGTCGAAGTTCATGTCCCACACCAGCGAGATGATCTGGGTGCGGGTCAGCACCTCGCCGGACTGGCGCATCAGCAGGTGCAACAGGGCGAATTCCTTGGTGGTGAGGTCGATGCGCTGCCCGTCGCGAAAGGCCCGGTGACGGCCCGGGTCGAGCTCCAGGTCGGCCACCTTGAGCACCTGCGGCACCGGGATGTTCTCGCTGCGGCGCATGAGCGTGCGCACCCGGGCCAGCAGCTCGGGAAACTCGAACGGCTTGACCAGATAGTCGTCGGCGCCCAGGTCCAGGCCGCGGATCTTGTCGGCCAGACGGCCGCGGGCGGTGAGCATCATCACCCGGGTGGAGCGGGTGCGGCGCAGTTGCTCGAGCACGCTCCAGCCGTCCAGTTCCGGCAGGTTGACGTCGAGGATCATCAGGTCATAGGCCTGCTGTTGCGCCAGGTGCAGTCCGTCGGCGCCGTTGGCCGCACGGTCGACGACATAACCGCTTTCCGTCAGTCCCTGGTGCAAGTATTCGGCAGTTTTAAGCTCGTCCTCGACAATAAGGATTCGCATGGTCAATCACCACTTTCATTGAAGGGTCAATTAATGGGGCGGGCTCTGGAAGTTGTTGTTCTTATCGGCCGGTTCAGTTGTTTAGTTGCGGCGGTTCAATGTGTTTCCTGCGGGCATTTCGCCGGAGGAAGGTGTGCAGAATAAAGTCTGTAGTCACTTCAGGGTCAAACGAAGTCGCTGATTGGATGTGCCTAAATCGGCCTTCTGCGACGGTCTGTCGCAGCGCTGAGGGCGATTTTTCATGCACTTCATGAATCCAGGAGTGCGGCAAGTGCTGTTCGGCAGATACTCGAAGAGTAAGTGTTTCGTTGTGTTTCTAATTGGTCGTGCACACTTCCATGCTAGAGCAAAAGTTAACGGGCCAACGCTGGATAACGTATTTGTAATGTTCCAGTCACCTTGTCGATAAGTTCAAAACCCTACCGTGGCGGCATCGAAGATTCCCGAATCAAAAAGGAAACATTCAATTGCCCGGTTTAATTGAACGGACGGCGCGCCTGCGCCTGAAAAACACGCGGCGGGTGTTGCATGCCGCCGGCTTCCTGCTGTGGGGCGGCTGCGCCATGGCGGCCGTTTCGCCGGGCCCGGCGTTGACGCTTGACCAGGCCCTGCAAACGGCCTTCGCCGGCAACCCCGAGTTGGCCGCGGCCGGCTGGGAAATCGGCATCGCCGCAGGCGAGCGGCAGCAGGCGGGGCTGGTCCCGAACCCGCAAGTGTCTTGGGAAGCGGAAGACACCCGCCGCGAGTCGCGCACCACCACGGTGACCCTCAGCCAGCCGATCGAACTGGGCGGCAAGCGCGGGGCGCGGATCGATGTGGCGAGCCGCGCCCAGGACGCCGCCGGCATCGAGCTGGAGCGCAAGCGCCTCGGCCTGCGCGCCGACGTGATCCAGGCCTATACCGCCGTGCAGACGGCGCAGCAACGGCTGCAACTGTCCCGTCAGTCGCAGGCCTTGGCCGAGCACGGCCTGCGGGTGGCGCAGGGGCGGATCGGGGCAGGCAAGTCGTCGCCGGTCGAAGGCACGCGGGCCGAGGTGCAATTGTCGCAAGTGCGCCTGGAGCTGAGCCGGGCTGAGCGCGACCGGGCCAATGCCTGGCAGCAGTTGGCGCAGGTGATGGGCGCGCCGTTGCCGGAGGCGGCCGAGGTGCCGGCCGCAGCGGCCGCGCTGCCGGCGGTTCCGCCGTCGTCCCGGTTGCTCGGGCGCCTGAACGAGACCGCCGAGCTGCGCCTGGCGGCGTTGCAGATCGACCAGCGCGAAGCCTCGCTGGGGCTGGAGAAGGCCCAGCGGATTCCGGACCTGACCGTCAGCGTCGGCAGCCAGTACAGCGAAACGGAACGCGAACGGGTCAACGTCGTCGGGCTGTCGCTGCCCATTCCGCTGTTCAACCGCAACCAGGGCAACGTGTTGGCCGCCGCACGCCGCGCCGATCAGGCCCGGGACCTGCGCAACGCCACGGAGCTGCGCCTGCGCACCGAAGTCCAGACGGCGCTGGAGCAATGGCAGACCGCCAACGGCGAAGCGCAGGCGTTCGACCGGAACATTCTGCCGGCCGCACAACGTGCCGTGGACAGCGCCACCCGCGGCTTCGAAATGGGCAAGTTCGCTTTTCTCGATGTGCTCGACGCCCAGCGCACCTTGATCGACGCCCGCACCCAATACGTCCAGGCCGTGGCCGACGCGAGCGACGCCCGGGTGCGCATCGAGCGCATTTTCGGCGATCTCGGCGCGCTCGCCGCCAGTCGCTGAATTTCACTTTTTCGATCACCGCAGCGCTGCGTCGGCGGCGCGGCGCAGAGGAGTTTCCATGGATAAAAAACTGATGGCGGTCGCGGCGGCGACCTTGAGCCTGGGCATCGGAATCGGCGCGTTGTGGGTGGGCAACCTGTCCGAGGGTGCCCACGCCGACGAGGCGGCCGAGCACGCGGAGCATGCTGCCCAAAGCGCAGCGGCCGAAGGCGGGCACGATGAAGGCGAAGAAGGGCAACTGATCCTGAGTGCCGAACAGATCGCCGCGTCGGGCATTCAACTGGCCCGGGCCCAGCCGGCGGGGCTGAGCTTGGGCTTGCCGTTCCCCGGCGAAGTGCGCTTCGACGAAGACCGCACCGCGCACGTCGTGCCGAGGGTGCCCGGCGTTGTGGAGTCAGTGCCGGTGGTGCTGGGCCAGCCGGTGAAGAAGGGCCAGTTGCTGGCGGTGATCGCCAGTCAGCAGATCTCCGATCAGCGCAGCGAGCAGGCGGCGGCGCAACGCCGCCTGGCGTTGGCGCGCACGACCTATGAACGGGAGAAGCAGTTGTGGCAGGACAAGATCTCCGCCGAGCAGGATTTCCTTCAGGCCCGCCAGGCACTGGAAGAGGCCGAGATCGCCCTGGCCAACGCCCGGCAGAAAATCAGCGTGCTCAGCGGCAGCATGGCCGCTGCCGGAGGCAACCGCTATGAGCTGCGCGCGCCGTTCGACGGCGTGGTGGTGGAGAAACACCTGACGCCGGGCGAGGTGGTCGACGAGACCACCAACGCCTTCACCCTGTCGGACCTGTCGCGGGTGTGGGTGACCTTCGGCGTTTCGCCCAAGGACCTGAACCGGGTGCAGGTGGGCAAGCCGGTGACCGTCAGCGCGCCGGAGCTGAACGCCGAAGTGGCGGGCACCGTGGCTTACGTCGGCAATCTGCTCGGCGAGCAGACGCGCACCGCGACGGTCCGCGTGACCCTGGCCAACCCGCAGGGCGCCTGGCGTCCGGGGCTGTTCGTGACGGCGCTGGTGGCCACCGACAGCCGGCAGGTCAAGGTGGCCGTGCCGGAGGCCGCGGTCCAGACCGTGGAAGACCAGCCCACGGTGTTCGTGCGCACCGGCGACGGCTTCAAGGCGCAAACGGTGGCGCTGGGCAGCCGCGCCGCCGGGCTGGTGGAAATCACCGAAGGGCTGGAGGCGGGCGCGCAGGTCGCCGCCGCCGGCAGCTTCATTCTCAAATCGGAATTGGGCAAGGCCTCGGCCGAGCACGCTCACTGATCCGTCTTCGACAAGAAGGTCCCCATGTTTGAACGCCTGATCCAGTTCGCCATCGAGCAGCGCTTCATCGTGCTGCTCGCCGTATTGCTCATGGCCGGCCTCGGCGTCGCCAGCTATCAGAAGCTGCCGATCGACGCGGTGCCGGACATCACCAACGTCCAGGTGCAGATCAACACCGGCGCCGCCGGGTTCTCGCCGCTGGAGACCGAGCAGCGCATCACGTTCCCCATCGAGACGGCGATGGCCGGATTGCCGGCGCTGGAGCAGACCCGTTCGCTGTCGCGCTCGGGCCTCTCGCAGGTCACGGTGATCTTCAAGGACGGCACCGACCTGTTCTTCGCCCGGCAACTGGTCAACGAGCGCCTGCAAGCGGCCAAGGAACAGTTGCCCGAAGGCGTGGAGGCGGTGATGGGGCCGATCTCCACGGGCCTGGGCGAGATCTTCCTGTGGACGGTGGAGGCCCGGGACGGCGCGCTCAAGGACGACGGCACGGCGTACACGCCGACCGACCTGCGGGTGATCCAGGACTGGATCATCAAGCCGCAGCTGCGCAACGTTCCCGGCGTGGCCGAGATCAACACCATCGGCGGGTTCGCCAAGGAGTACCAGATCGCCCCCGACCCGAAACGGCTGGCGGCCCACAAATTGACGCTGACCGATCTGGTGACGGCGCTGGAGCGCAACAACGCCAACGTCGGCGCCGGCTACATCGAGCGCAGCGGCGAGCAGCTGCTGATCCGCGCGCCGGGGCAGGTGGCGAGCACCGAAGACATCGCCAATATCGTGATGGCCAACGTCGACGGCACGCCGATCCGGGTGAGGAACGTGGCCACCGTCGACATCGGCCGCGAACTGCGCAGCGGCGCCGCCACCGAAAACGGCCGCGAAGTGGTGCTCGGCACCGTGTTCATGCTGATCGGCGAGAACAGCCGCACGGTCTCCCGGGCGGTGGCCGGCAAGCTTGAGCAGATCAACCGCTCGCTGCCCAAGGGCGTGGTCGCGGTGCCGGTGTACGACCGCACGCACCTGGTGGACAAGGCCATCGCCACGGTGAAGAAAAACCTGGTGGAAGGCGCGGTGCTGGTGATCGCGATCCTGTTCCTGTTCCTGGGCAACATCCGCGCCGCGCTGATCACCGCGATGGTGATTCCGTTGTCGATGCTGTTCACCTTCACCGGCATGTTCACCAACAAGGTCAGCGCCAACCTCATGAGCCTGGGGGCGCTGGACTTCGGCATCATCGTCGACGGCGCCGTGGTGATCGTGGAGAACACCCTGCGCCGGCTGGCCCACGCGCAGCAGCATCACGGGCGGCTGTTGACCCGTTCCGAGCGTTTCCATGAGGTGTTCGCGGCGGCGAAGGAGGCACGGCGCCCGCTGATCTTCGGCCAGTTGATCATCATGGTCGTGTACCTGCCGATCTTCGCCTTGAGCGGGGTGGAAGGCAAAATGTTCCATCCGATGGCGTTCACCGTGGTCATCGCGCTACTCGGTGCGATGTTGCTGTCGGTGACGTTCGTGCCGGCGGCCATTGCGTTGTTCGTCACCGGTAAGGTCAAGGAGGAAGAGGGCGCGGTCATGCGGGGCGCGCGCCGGGCGTACGCGCCGGCGCTGGCCTGGGTGATGGGCCACCGCAAGGCGGCGCTGGGCCTGGCGCTGGGCGTGGTGGTGTTCAGCGGCGCGGTGGCCGCACGCATGGGCAGCGAATTCGTGCCGAGCCTCAGCGAAGGCGATTTCGCCCTGCAGGCCTTGCGCGTGCCGGGCACCAGCCTGACCCAGTCGGTGGACATGCAGCAGCGCCTGGAAACCCTGATCCTGGGCAAGGTGCCGGAAGTCGAGCGGGTGTTCGCCCGCACCGGCACCGCCGAAATCGCCTCCGACCCGATGCCGCCGAACATCTCCGACAGTTACGTGATGCTCAAGCCCAAGGACCAGTGGCCGGATCCGGGCAAGTCCCGCGACACCCTGATGGCCGAACTGCAACAGGCGGCGGCGACCTTGCCGGGCAGCAACTATGAGCTGTCGCAGCCGATCCAGCTGCGTTTCAACGAGCTGATCTCCGGCGTGCGCAGCGACGTGGCGGTCAAGGTGTTCGGTGACGACATGGACGTGCTCAACGCCACGGCGGCGAAGATTGCGGCGTCGATGCAAAAGGTCAGCGGCGCGTCCGAGGTCAAGGTCGAGCAGACCACCGGGCTGCCGGTGCTGACCATCAACATCGACCGCGACAAGGCCGCCCGCTACGGGCTCAACGTGGGCGATGTGCAGGACACCATCGCGGTGGCGGTCGGCGGGCGTCAGGCCGGCACGCTGTATGAAGGCGACCGGCGGTTCGACATGGTCGTGCGCCTGTCCGACGCCATGCGCAAGGACATCGACGGCCTGTCGGCGCTGCTGATCCCGGTGCCGGCGCTCAACGGCGCCGCCGACCGGGTCGGGTTCATCGCACTCAAGGAGGTCGCCAGCCTCGACCTGGTGCTGGGGCCCAATCAGGTGAGCCGTGAGAACGGCAAGCGTCTGGTGATCGTCAGCGCCAACGTGCGCGGGCGTGACATCGGCTCGTTCGTCAGCGAGGCCGCCGAGGCGATCGGGCGCGATGTGCAGGTTCCGGCCGGTTACTGGACGAGCTGGGGCGGCCAGTTCGAACAGTTGCAGTCGGCGGCCAAGCGTCTGCAGGTCGTCGTGCCGGTGGCGCTGCTGCTGGTGTTCGGGCTGCTGTTCATGATGTTCAACAACCTCAAGGACGGCCTGCTGGTGTTCACCGGCATTCCGTTTGCGCTGACCGGCGGCGTCATGGCCCTGTGGCTGCGGGACATCCCGCTGTCGATCTCGGCGGGCGTCGGTTTCATCGCCTTGTCGGGGGTGGCGGTGCTCAACGGGCTGGTGATGATCGCGTTCATCCGCAACCTGCGGGAAGAGGGACGCTCACTGGCCGAGGCGATCGACGAGGGTGCGCTGACGCGGCTGCGGCCGGTGCTGATGACGGCGCTGGTGGCGTCCCTGGGCTTCATTCCCATGGCCCTGGCCACCGGCACCGGCGCGGAGGTGCAGCGCCCGCTGGCCACGGTGGTGATCGGCGGGATTCTGTCCTCGACCGTGCTCACGCTGCTGATCCTGCCGCTGCTCTACCGCCTGGCCCACCGCCGGGACGAGGACGCGACCCCAGGCCGATAGCGGTCTCCCTGAAGGAGCGAGCAGGCTCGCTCCTTCAGGTTGATTCCCTTGGGCGGCGGGCACATGACGGATATGTAATGTGCGCGCCACCGTCACGAAAGGTACGGGTTGTTACCTTGAACCCGTCAGTTACTCAACGAGGAATCAAGCATGAAACCTGTACAGATCGGTGCCTTTCTGGCTGCGTTGGCGGTGTCTTCCCTGGCCATGGCCGAAGGCGGCGGCGACCGGACGTTCGAGCGGATGATGACGGCCAACGACCGTTCGGTGGAGCTGTTCGTCGCCAAGGAAAAGGCCCGCGAACCTGTGGTCGTCAACGAGAAGAAAGACGACGCCACCCAAGACCTGTAAGCGTGCCGCGCTTGCGCAAGCCCGTCACCGTGCACCGATGACGGGCTTTTTCATGAGTCAGCTACGGAAGGAAACGGATATGAAAGCCATCCGATCGATTGTGTTCGCCGGTGCCATGGCGATGTCCCTGAATGCGTTGGCCGAAGGCGGCGGTGACCGTACGTTCGAAAGGGCCCTCGGCGCCAATGCCAAAGCCATGGAGCAGTACGCAGCCAGCCAAGGCAAAGCGGCGCCGGTGGTGAAGGCCTATGAGTACGGGATGAAGCTGGACGTGGTCAAGGTGGTGAGCGTCGTGCGCCCGCAGACAGCCTGCGCGGTGGTGCCGACGGCGATGACCTACGAGGACTCGCAGGGCCAGCTCAACACGGTCACGTACACCGTGGCGGGCGATTGCCGCAAACGGGGAGGGTGAGTTCCTACAGCAAGGCCCCGGTTTCCATGAATTTCCGTGAATGCTCCTACAGTTTTTTAAGGTTGGCTTCGGAGGACCCGTCACTTACCCTCAGGGCGGATGGATTTCATCGGATACCAAAAGGACGGGGCAATCTTGGAAGCAGCATTCACTTGCCTGAGCGGCGACATTTGGCGTTATGATTGCGTCAAATGTCGTATGGAGGGCGTCGGTATGTCCACGGTTACAACGGCCTCGGTCCCGAGGGTGCGCAAGACCCTCAGAAGGCCGACCGAGGTGCTGCTTCATGGCCGCAAGGGCGACACGCGCCTGTCGATCCTCAAGTTCACCAACGAGGGTTTCAGCCTGAGTGCGGTCAAGGACATGCTGGCCCTGTCGGCGCTGTACATGGAGCACGACCTTGTCCAGCGCATCACGGGCAAGTCCATCCGCACCGTCCAGCGCCTGGCGAAGGAGACCGGTTCGGTTCGCCTGAACCCGCAGCAAAGCGCCGTCGCTTTCCAGTACGCGCAAGTGCTGGAACACGCCACCGAGGTGTTCGGCAATCAGCAGTTGGCCGAAGACTGGCTGAAGAAACCCTGCAAGTACCTGGACGGCAATGTGCCGCTGGAGCTGGTCGACAACCCGCTGGGCTTCCAGGTGGTGGAGGATTACCTGACCCGGATCGAGCACGGGGTCTATCAGTGAATCCCTTGCCCTGGGACGGCAAGTGGTACGCCTGGCGTCTGGACCGTGAGGTCTACAAGGAAACATGGGACAGCGGCATCGGTGCGCAACGCTCCGGCGGCCGCTGGAACCCGCCCGGTCGCCGGGTGATCTACGCATCGGCCGATCCGTCGACCGCCATTCTGGAGGTCGCGGCCCACCTGGGCTTCGATGCGCTGGACACCGTTGCGCACGTGCTCACCTGTTTCGAAGTGCGGGATCCCTCGACGATCAAGGTCGTCCAGCCCGAAGACGTCCCCAATCCCAACTGGCTCATTCCGACCCAACCTTCCCCCAATCAGCAACTGTTCGCCGAGAAGCTGCTGGCGCAACATCCCTTTGTGCTCATCCCGTCGGCCGTGACACGGCATTCGTGGAACCTGCTGGTGAGCTGCGATCTGGCGGCGGATCAATTCACCCTGGTCTCGCAGGAGCGTTTCGGTCTGGATACGCGGTTGGTCTAGCGCACTGCAACACGGCAAAAAAAAGGCGCCCCGAAGGACGCCAAAGATTCACCTCTTACCAAAGGAGCAAGGAGCTTCTAAAGGTGAATGGGGTTGATCCGCCGGGTCAGAGGATCGCCAGCGGATACTCGACAATCACGCGTACCTCATCCAGATCCGACTCGAACGCCGTGGCGCGGGTCGTGGCCTGACGCAGGCGCAGCGACATGTCCTTGAACGAGCCGCTCTGCACCACGTATTTCACTTCGATGTCCCGTTCCCAGCGCTTCTGGTCGGTCAACGGATTACCCTCGGCGTCTCGGCGCATGTACACGGCGTTGGCGTTGGAGTAGTCGGCGTCGGTGCCGCGGGCATAGCGGGTCATGAACGACAAGCCGGGTACGCCGTAGGCGCTCATGTCGAGGTCGTAGCGCACCATCCACGAGCGCTCCTTGGGCGAGTTGAAGTCGCTGTACTGGATGGAGTTGTCGAGGAAGATCGAGTCTGACTGGCGCAGGTAGTCGAAGTCGTCGTCGCCGTTGTTGCGCTGGTGCGACAGGGCCACGGAGTGCGCGCCGAGCTTCACGCCGATCCGGCCGCTCCAGATGTCGTTGTCGAACTTGCCGAGCAGCTGTTTGCCCTCATCGACCGCCTTGTAATAGTTCAGGCCACCGAACAGCGACAGGTCGTCCGACAGCGGATACGTCCAGGCGGTGCCGGCGTAGTACTGGTTCCAGGCATCTTTGAGGCGACTGGAGTACAGGCTGAAGCTCAGGTTCTTGTTCAGCGCATAATCGCCGCCGCCGTAAGCGATCCAGGGCGAGTTGACCGGGCCGGCATAGAAGGTCGCGAAGTTGTCGCGCATGTCGCTGGAGACCGGTTGGCTCATCGCATGCAACCGGCCGCCCTGGATCGACAGGCCTTCGATGCTGGTGTTGGTCGCCGTGACACCGCGAAAGCTCTCGGGCAGCAAACGCGAATCGCCCGCTGCCACGACCGGGTTGGCCGGGAACACGTCGCCGATTTTCACCACGGTATCGAACGCCCGCACCTTGGCGGCGCCGCCGACCTTGGTGTATTCGTCCCTTGCTTCACCGTCACTGTTGACCGGCAACACATCGAACGAACTGCGGCCGCCGTTGCGGCCGTCACCGGTATCGAGCTTCAGGCCGATCATCGCGAAAGCATCCACCCCGACCCCGACGGTGCCCTGGGTGAAACCGGATTCGAACTTGCTGATGACGGCATGGGCCCAGGCTTCGGAATAGCCGTTGCCGGTGGGGCTGGACTGGCCGTCGCGGTGATCGCGGTTGAAGTAGTAGTTGCGGTTGAGCACCGTCAGGCTGCTGCCTTCGATGAAACCCTCGGCCTTTTCCTGCGCAAGCGCGCTGGTCGGTCCGGAGCCGACAACCACGGCCAATGCGGCCATCGACATTCTTGAATTGTTAACCATCAATCACTCCTGGAGTTCGGCAGAACGGGAACGTGCTTCGGCGTGGGTCTTGTTGTTCGGCGGAAAGGGCCGCCGTTAGGGTCGCCGGGTGACATCGTTGCAAGCTGCGGATAACGCCAGGGTGATGGGGGAATTACATTTTCGTCATGTGGAGGAGGGGACAATCCCGAACGGTCAGGTCAGGGCTGCAAGTTGTTCGATCGTCTGCGGAAAGCGCTCGACCAGGCGAATCAGGGTGGTGGCCTGGGCATTGGGGGTTGCCCGTCCCTGTTCCCAGTTCTCGAGCGTTCGGGTGTTGGTACGCAGGTACATCGCGAACACCGAGCGCGAGAGGTTGAGCTGTTGACGGATAGCGATCAACTCATCGGCGGTGACAGGCACCAGTTTCGGCAACTGAACCTTGTGGGTCCGCAGTGTGATCTTGCTTTGGCGCTCGTCGGCCAAGGCTTCGACGCCATTCATCAGTTCGGAAAAAATGTCACGTTTCATAGTGGGATCTCTGTACGTCACCTGCGTATAGTCCTGTCCCGAAAACCGAATGGGTCAAGGCCCTTGGGCCATCCTTTTCGCTCCCTTTTCAACGGTAGTCACCGATCGTAAAAACGCCTGTAAGACAAATCAGCCACGCACGTGAGAGGCTTCGGGCATGGTTGAAGGTGGAAGGGCAGGGCGCTCGCAAGCGATCCCGCAAACGCAAAAACGGCACCCGAAGGTGCCGTTTTTGTTTACCGCCGAAGGTCGCCGGGCGATCAGCCCGCCAGACCCGATTGCTGAACCAGGTTCAGCAGCGGCTGAGGGTACAGGCCGAGGAAGAACGCCAGGACGGCGATGGCCAGCAGCATCACGCCGCCTGCCTTCTGTTCCCAGTGCAGCTGGGCGTCGTGACGGCGCAGGTTCGGTTCGATCAGGTACAGGGTGACCATCACGCGCAGGTAGTAGAACACGCCGATGGCACTGCCCAGCACCAGCGAGCCGACCAGCCACCATTGGTGCGACTCGACACCGGTGGCGATGATGTAGAACTTGCCGATGAAGCCGGCGGTCAGCGGGATGCCGGCCAGGGACAGCATCATCACGGTCAGCACGGCGGTCAGGTACGGACGGCGCCAGAACAGGCCGCGGTACTCGTACAGGGCGTCGGCGTCACGGCCGTTGTACGGCGAGGACATCAGGGTGATCACGCCGAACGCGCCGAGGCTGGTGATCACGTAGGTGACCAGGTACACGCCGATGGCTTCCACCGCCAGGCCCTTGCTCGCCACCAGCGCGATCAGCAGGTAGCCGAAGTGCGCGATGGACGAGTAGCCGAGCAGACGCTTGAGGTTGCTCTGGGTCAGGGCCAGCAGGTTGCCGAACAGGATCGAGGCGATGGCGATGACGGTCAGCACGTTGCTCAGCACGCCGCTGCTGGCGGCAGGGGAGATCTGGAACAGGCGCACCATCACGGCGAACACGGCCACTTTCGACGCGGTGGCCAGGAACGCGGCCACCGGCGCCGGAGCACCTTCGTACACGTCCGGGGTCCACAGGTGGAACGGCACCAGCGACAGCTTGAACGCCAGGCCGATCAGCATCATGCCCAGGCCCAACTGGGCCATCGAGCTCGGCAGGCCGGTGGCGGCCAGCGCCTGGCCGATGCCGTTGAAGCTCAGGGAGCCGGCGTCGGCGTAGAGCAAGGCCATGCCGAACAGCAGGAACGCGGAACCGGCCGCCGACAGCACCATGTACTTGATGCCGGCTTCCAGCGAGCGCTTGTTGAAGAAGGCGTAGGCCACCAGACCGTAAACCGGCACCGACAGCAGTTCCAGGCCGATGAACAGGCCGGCCAGGTGCTGTGCGCTGACCAGGACCAGACCGCCGGCGGCGGCCATCAGGATCAGCAGGTACAGTTCTTCACGGTTGCCCGGGTAACCCGAACCGCCGTCGCCCAGGTAGGCGTGGGCGAGGGTGACGCAGGCGAGGGTGGCGACCAGGATCAGCGCCATGTACAGGCAGGCGAACGTGTCGATCTGCAGCAGCGGGGTCACGGCCAGGGGCGCGACTTTGAGTGCCGGCAGGATCGACAGCAACGCCAGGTTCAGGCCCGCCACCGAAATCAGGAAGGTCTGCGAGTGGTTGCGGCGCCAGGCGATGGCCAGCATCACCACGATGATGGTGAGGCTGGTGATCAACAGTGGCGCTAGCGCAATAAAGTGTTGGATCGTGAATTCCATAGCGCTCTTACCGGGCCGAAGCGAGTTGAGTGAAGGCGGTGCCGAGCCACTGCTGCACGCCATGCATGGTGGCGGCAGAGGTGTCGAGGAACGGCTGCGGGTACACGCCGAGGTAGATCAGCAGCACCGCAAGGCCCAGCACCATGATCAGTTCGCGACCGTCCATGCCGTGCAGGATCGAGTCCGACTTGGACGGGCCGAAGTAGGCGCGGTGGATCATGATCAGCGAGTAGACCGAACCGAACACCAGGCCGGAGGTGGCGATCGCGGTGATCCAAGGTGCGCTGGCGAAGGTGCCGATCAGGATCAGGAACTCGCCGACGAAGTTGCCGGTGCCCGGCAGGCCCAGGGAGGCCGCTGCGAAGAACAGGCTGATCGCCGGCAGGTACGCGATGCGCGACCACAGGCCGCCCATCTCGCGCATGTCACGGGTGTGCAGGCGCTCGTACAGCTGACCGCTGAGGATAAACAGCGCCGCCGCCGACAGGCCGTGGGCCAGCATCTGGATCACGGCGCCCTGCAGGGCCAGTTGGCTGCCGGAGTAGATGCCGATCAGGACGAAGCCCATGTGGGAAACGGACGAGAAGGCGATCAGACGCTTGATGTCGGTTTGCGCGAACGCCAGGAACGCACCGTAGAAGATCCCGATCAGACCGAGGGTCATGGCGATCGGCGCGAACTCGGCCGAGGCGTTCGGGAACAGCGGCAGGGCGAAGCGCAGCAGGCCGTAGGCAGCGGTCTTCAGCAGGATACCGGCGAGGTCGACGGAACCGGCGGTCGGCGCCTGGGCGTGGGCGTCAGGCAGCCAGGAGTGGAACGGCACGACCGGCAGCTTCACCGCGAAGGCGATGAAGAAGCCCAGCATCAGCACGTACTCGGTGGTGGCCGACATCTTGGTTTTCAGCAGGTCAGCGTAGTTGAAGCTGATCACGCCGGTGCTGTTGTAGTTCACCAGCACCAGACCGAGGATCGCCACCAGCATGATCAGGCCGGAAGCCTGAGTGAAGATGAAGAACTTGGTCGCGGCGTAGATCCGGGTCTTCTTGCCGTCCGAGGAGCTGTGACCCCAGAGCGCGATGAGGAAGTACATCGGCACCAGCATCATTTCCCAGAAGAAGAAGAACATGAACAGGTCGAGGGCCAGGAACACGCCGACGACACCGCCCAGGATCCACATCAGGTTCAGGTGGAAGAAACCGACGTGACGCTGGATCTCTTTCCACGAGCAGAGCACCGAGAGGACGCCCAGCAGGCCGGTCAGCAGGATCATCAGCAGCGACAGGCCGTCGAGGGCCAGGTGCACGTTGATGCCGAAGCGCTGGATCCAGACATGCTTGAACTCAAGCGCCCAGGTTGGGTCGGCACCGGGTTTGGGTGCAAACGAATAGTCGCCGTGGGCCCACAGCCAGAGGCCGAGGGCGAGCAGCAGGGACATGGTGATCAGCGCAATCCAGCGGGGGAGGGTGGCGCCGAAGCGCTCACCCAGCCAGCACAGCAGGCCGCCGATGAAGGGGATCAGGATTAGCCAAGGCAGAATCATGACGGGCTCGTTTCCTTTCGCAAATTCGCAAGGTTCATATCAGACCGCTACCAGCACGACAGCACCGATGACCAACACGGCACCGGCTGCCATCGAGGCGGCGTACCAACGCAGTTGACCGGTCTCGGTACGGCTCAGGGCGGTGTGGCCGCCCTTGGCCATGCGCGGGATCAGACCGATGGTCTGGTCGAGCGGGTCTTTGCGCAGTGCATGGCTGATCGCAAGGTACGGCTTGACGAACAGTTTGTCGTAGATCCAGTCGAAGCCCCAGGCGGCAAACCACCAGGCCGACAGCAGACGGCCGATGCCGCTGTTGGCGACGGCGGTCACGAAGCGGCGCTTGCCCAGGAACAGCAGGGCCGCCAGCAGGATACCGGCCAGGGCGATGGCGCCCGAAGCGATTTCCAGGCTGTGCTTGGCTTCGCCGCCGGCGTGGCCGACGCTCTCAGGCAGCACACCGTGCAGCGGTGGAACGATCATGGCGCCGACGAAGGTCGACAGCACGATCAGCACCGACAGCGGCAGCCAGTGGGAGATGCCGTGGCCGGCGTGGGCTTCGGTCTTGGCTTCACCGTGGAACGCGATGAAGATCAGGCGGAAGGTGTACAGCGAGGTCATGAACGCACCGACCAGGCCGGCGTACAGCAGGCCTTCGTGGCCGCTGGCGAACGCTTCCCAGAGGATCTCGTCCTTGGAGTAGAAGCCTGCGGTCACCAGCGGCAGGGCGGCCAGGGCCGCGCCGCCGACGATGAAGCTGGCGTAGGCCAGCGGCAGTTTCTTCCACAGGCCGCCCATCTTGAAGATGTTCTGCTCGTGGTGGCAGGCGACGATCACCGCACCGGAGGCGAGGAACAGCAGGGCCTTGAAGAACGCGTGGGTCATCAGGTGGAAGATCGCGCCTTCCCACGCGCCCACGCCCAGGGCCAGGAACATGTAGCCGATCTGGCTCATGGTCGAGTAGGCGAGGATGCGCTTGATGTCGGTCTGCACCAGGGCCGCGAAACCGGCCAGAACCAGGGTCACGCCGCCGACGATGCCGACCAGGTGCAGGATGTCCGGCGCCAGGGCGAACAGGCCGTGGGTACGGGCGATCAGGTAGACACCCGCAGTAACCATCGTTGCAGCGTGGATCAGTGCCGAGACCGGGGTCGGGCCGGCCATCGCGTCCGCGAGCCAGGTCTGCAGCGGCAGCTGGGCCGATTTGCCGACCGCGCCGCCCAGCAGCATCAGGGTCGCCAGGACGATCCAGAAGTCGCCGGCCTTGAAGTGCTCAGGCGCCTTCACCAGCAGTTCCTGGACGTTCAGCGTGCCCAACTGCTGGAACAGGATGAACAGGCCGATGGCCATGAACACGTCGCCGATGCGGGTGACGATGAACGCTTTCAGGGCTGCGTTGCCGTTGTTGCGGTTGCTGTAGTAGAAACCGATCAACAGGTACGAGCACAGGCCCACGCCTTCCCAACCGAAGTAGATGAACAGCAGGTTGTCGCCCAGCACCAGGAACAGCATGCTGGCGATGAACAGGTTGGTGTAGGAGAAGAAGCGCGAGTAGCCCGCTTCACCGCGCATGTACCAGGAGGCGAACAGGTGGATCAGGAAACCCACGCCGACCACCACGCCCAGCATGGTCACGGACAGGCCGTCCAGGTACAGGGTGAAGTTCGGCTGGAAGCTTTCCACCGACATCCAGCGCCACAGCACCTGGGTGTACACGCCGCCTTCCGGCGGTGCGACGTTGAACTGCCAGATCACGTAGGCCGCGACGATGGCGGACAGGCCGATGGAGCCGACGCCGATCAGCGCCGACAGGTTTTCCGAAAGGCGCCCGCGGGAGAACGACAGCAGCAGGAACCCGATCAGGGGAAATACGAAAGTCAGAAAGAGTAGGTTCATCCGCGCATCTCACTGGCAGCGTCGATATCGAGCGTGTGGAAGCGGCGATACAGCTGCAGCAGGATCGCCAGGCCGATGCTGGCCTCGGCGGCGGCAAGGCTGATCACCAGGATGAACATGATCTGTCCATCCGGCTGCGCCCAACGGGCGCCCGCCACGATGAACGCCAGGGCAGAGGCGTTCATCATCACTTCCAGGCTCATCAATACGAACAGAATGTTGCGGCGGACCATCAGGCCGACGAGGCCGAGGCAGAACAGGATGCCGGCGACCGCCAGACCGTGTTCGAGAGGGATAGCAGGCATACGTTACTCCTTCGCCTCGTTGCGGCCCACGTGGAACGCCGTGACGGCTGCGGCGAGCAGCAGCATCGAGGCGAGTTCGACCACCAGCAGGTACGGGCCGAACAGGCTGACGCCCACGGCTTTCGCGTCCACGGTGGTTTGGCCGATGGCCTGGCCGCTCTGGTGAGCGAACAGGACATACAGCAGTTCGGCCAGCAGCAGCGCGGCGAGGATCACCGGCCCCGCCCAGATGCCGGGCCGCAGCCAGGCACGTTCCTGCTGAACCGAGGCCGGGCCCAGGTTCAGCATCATCACCACGAACACGAACAGCACCATGATGGCGCCGGCGTAGGCGATCACTTCCAGCACGCCGGCGAACGGCGCGCCGAGGGCGAAGAACGTCATGGCCACGGCGATCAGCGAAATGATCAGGTAGAGCAGGGCGTGCACAGGGTTGGTGTTGGTGACCACGCGAAGCGTGGAGACAACCGCGATACCCGATGCGAAATAGAAAGCGAATTCCATCGTTCTTCCTTAAGGCAGCAAGCTCTTCACGTTGATCGGCTCGGCTTCGTTCTGTGCGGCGCCTTTCGGCTTGCCCGCAACGGCCATACCTGCAACACGATAGAAGTTGTAATCAGGGTTTTTGCCGGGGCCGGAGATCAGAAGGTCTTCTTTCTCGTACACCAGGTCCTGACGTTTGAACTCGGCCATCTCGAAATCCGGGGTCAGCTGGATCGCGGTGGTCGGGCAGGCTTCCTCGCAGAGGCCGCAGAAGATGCAGCGCGAGAAGTTGATGCGGAAGAAGTCCGGGTACCAGCGACCGTCTTCCGTTTCGGCTTTCTGCAGCGAGATGCAACCGACCGGGCAGGCCACGGCGCACAGGTTGCACGCCACGCAGCGCTCCTGGCCGTCGGGGTCGCGGGTCAGCACGATGCGGCCACGGTAGCGCGGCGGCAGGTAGACCGGCTCTTCCGGGTATTGCAGGGTGTCGCGCTTGCGGAAGCCATGACCGAAGATCATGACCAGGCTGCGCAACTGGGTACCGGTACCCTTAATGATGTCGCCAATATATTTGAACATGGGTCAAGTCCTCACTGAACCGCGACTGCAGGCGTGTTCCACAACACGATTGCAGCGGTCACCAGCAAATTGATCAGGGTCAGTGGCAGGCAGAATTTCCAGCTGAAGTCCATCACCTGGTCATAGCGCGGGCGCGGGATCGAGGCGCGCAGCAGAATGAACAGCATGATGAAGAACGCGGTCTTGAGTGCGAACCAGACGAAGGACAGTTGCGGCAGGATGCCGAACGGGCCGTGCCAGCCGCCGAAGAACAGCGTGACCAGCAGCGCCGAGATCAGGATGATGCCGATGTACTCACCGACGAAGAACATGCCCCATTTCATGCCGGCGTATTCGATGTGGTAGCCGTCGGCCAGTTCCTGTTCCGCTTCCGGCTGGTCGAACGGGTGACGGTGAGTCACGGCCACGCCAGCGATGAAGAAGGTGCAGAAGCCGAAGAACTGCGGAATGATGAACCACAGGTTCTGCGCCTGGTACTCGACGATGTCGCGCATGTTGAACGAGCCGACCTGCACCACGATGCCCATCAGGGCCAGGCCCATGAACACTTCGTAGGACACGGTCTGGGCCGAGGCGCGCAAGCTGCCCAGGAGGGCGAACTTGTTGTTGCTCGACCAGCCGGCGAACAGCACCGCGTACACCGACAGACCGGCCATGGCGAAGAAGAACAGCAGGCCGATGTTCAGGTCCGCCACGCCCCAGGTCGGGGTGATCGGGATGATCGCGAAGGCGATCAGCAGGGCGCTCATGGCCACCACCGGCGCCAGGGTGAAGATCACCTTGTCGGCGAACGGCGGCGTCCAGTCTTCCTTGAAGAACATCTTCAGCATATCGGCGGCGATCTGGAACATGCCGAACGGGCCGACGCGGTTCGGACCGTAACGGTCCTGCCACCAGCCCAGCAGGCGACGCTCGACGAAGCTGAGCAGCGCCCCGCAGACCACCACGGCCAGCAGGACGACGACCGCTTTGATGACCGTCAGGATCACATCGATCACTTCAGGGGTGAACCAGGTCATTGCGCTGCCTCCTGCAGACCGTCGACGGAAACGCCGGCGAATGCCGGAGGAATGCCGGCGATGCCCGCAGGCAGCGCCACCAGGCCTGCGCCCAGCTCTTCATTGATGCGCAGCGGCAGGCGCAGGCTGACGCCGGCGACGTTCAGGCTCAGCATCGCGCCGTCGTTGACGCCCAGGCGGTCGGCTTCGGACTTGGCCAGCGCGACGTAGGCGGCCGGAATGCGCTCCTGCACCGGGGCGGCCTTGGAAGAGTTCTCTTCGCTGCCGAACAGGTGATGGAACGGCACGGCTTGCCAGGTGCCCTGGGCCGGGTTGAACGCGCGCGGAACGCTGGCGAACCAGCTCAGCGCATCGCCGGTGCTTACGATCAGGCGGGTGCCCGGATCGCCGGCGCGCAGATGGCCGCCGACTTCGTCCTGGAACTTGTTCCAGGCCTGCGGCGAGTTCCAGCCCGGCGACCAGGCGAACGGCACTTGCGAGCGCGGTTCGGCGGAGCCCGAGTAGCCTTCCATGGAGAAGGCGAACGCGGTGTCCTTGTCTTGCGGGGTGCGCGGTTCGTGAACGCTGATGTTGGCGCGCATCGCGGTGCGGCCGGAGTAGCGCAGCGGCTCACGGGCCAGCTTCAGGCCCTTGATGCGGAACGCGGCGGACGGCGCGGCGTCGACGATGCCGGCCAGTTGCGCGGTGCTGGAGGCAACGGCGGCGGTGACCTGGTCGAGCTGGGTCCAGTCGATCGACTGGTTCAGCAGGGTGGCGCGCAGGGCGTGCAGCCAGCGCCAGCCTTCGTGCACCAGGATGTTGGCATCCATGTATTGCGGGTCGAAGACCTGGAAGAAACGCTGGGCGCGGCCTTCCTGGCTGACCAGGGTGCCGTCGCCTTCGGCGAAGCTCGCCGCCGGCAGCACCAGGTGGGCGCGGTCGCTGGTGGCGGTCTTCTGGTGGTCGGCGACGATCACCACTTTCGCGGCGTTCAGCGCGGCATCGACCTTGGCCTGGGCGGTGCGGGTGTACAGGTCGTTTTCCAGCACGACGATGGCGTCGGCGCGGCCGTCGATCACGGCTTGCAGCGCGGCATCGACCGATTCGCCGCCGAGCATGGCCAGGCCGAGGCTGTTGGCCTCAGGCACGACCAGGCTGATGGAGCCGTTCTTGTCACGCAGCTTCAGGGCCTTGGCGATGTTCGCGGCTGCTTCGATCAGGGCCTTGGAGCCCAGCGAGGTGCCGGCGATGATCAGCGGACGCTTGGCGGCGAGCAGGGCGTCGGCGATGCGCTTGGCCAGTTGCAGCGCTTCTGCGTCCAGGCCTTCGACGGCCGGGGCGCTGGCGTCCAGGGCGTGGGCGACGGCGAAGCCGATGCGGGCCAGGTCGTCGGGCGCGGCGTGCACGCACTCTTCGGCGACGTCATCGAGCTTGGTCTCGGCCAGGCTGGCGATGAACAGCGGGTTCAGTTCGTGCTGGCCGATGTTCTTCACCGCTGCGTCGAGCCACGGCTGGACGCGCATGGCTTCGGCCATGTCTTCGGCCTTGCCCTTGACCGACTGGCGCAGGGCCAGGGCCATGCGGGCGGCGGTCTGGGTCAGGTCTTCGCCGAGGACGAACACGGCGTCGTGGTCTTCGATGTCGCGCATCGTCGGAACCGGCAGCGGGCTGTCCTTGAGCACTTGCAGGACCAGGCGGATGCGCTCCAGTTCGCAGGCTTCGATGCCGCTGTAGAAGTGCTCGGCGCCGACCAGCTCACGCAGCGCGTAGTTGCTTTCCAGGCTGGCGCGCGGCGAGCCGATGCCGACGATGTTGCGGCCGCGCAGCAGGTCGGCGGCCTTGTCCAGCGCGTCGTCCAGGCTGAGTTTGGTGCCATCGGCCAGCAGCGGCTGGCGCGGGCGGTCGGTGCGGTTGACGTAGCCGTAGCCGAAACGGCCGCGGTCGCACAGGAAGTACTGGTTCACCGAACCGTTGTAGCGGTTCTCGATGCGACGCAGTTCGCCGTAGCGCTCGCCCGGGGAGATGTTGCAACCGCTGGAGCAGCCATGGCAGATGCTCGGGGCGAACTGCATGTCCCATTTGCGGTTGTAGCGCTCGGAGTGGGTCTTGTCGGTGAACACGCCGGTCGGGCAGACCTCGGTGAGGTTGCCGGAGAACTCGCTTTCCAGGGTGCCGTCTTCGACGCGGCCGAAGTACACGTTGTCGTGGGCGCCGTATACGCCAAGGTCAGTGCCGCCGGCGTAGTCCTTGTAGAAGCGCACGCAGCGGTAGCAGGCGATGCAGCGGTTCATCTCGTGGGAGATGAACGGGCCCAGGTGCTGGTTCTGGTGGGTGCGTTTGGTGAAGCGATAACGGCGCTCGTTGTGGCCGGTCATCACGGTCATGTCTTGCAGGTGGCAGTGACCGCCTTCCTCGCACACGGGGCAGTCGTGCGGGTGGTTGGTCATCAGCCATTCGACGACGCTGGCGCGGAACGCCTTGGATTCTTCATCGTCGATGGAGATCCAGGTGTTGTCGGTGGCAGGGGTCATGCAGGACATGACGATGCGACCGCGGGTGTCGTTCTCGTCGGTGTACTGCTTGACCGCGCACTGGCGGCAGGCCCCGACGCTACCGAGCGCGGGGTGCCAGCAGAAATAAGGGATGTCGAGGCCCAGCGACAGACATGCCTGCAACAGGTTGTCTGCCCCGTCGACTTCGAGCGCTTTGCCGTCTACGTGGATAGTGGCCATGGTTCAAAGGTCTTCGTTGGCCCGGTGTCAGCGGGCGTGGCTAATGGAATCTTGTTGTCCGTCCGAATCCAACCAGCCCCGAAAGGCGTCATCGGACGCAAGGCGAGGGGCACGGACCCTTCGCCTCTCTTTAAGCGTTTACGCGCCGACGGTGATCGGCTTCGCCATAGGCGGGACGGCGGCGCTGGAAGGCGCGATGCCGGCCTCGAACTCCGGGCGGAAATATTTGATCGCGCTGCCCAGCGGCTCCACGGCACCCGGTGCGTGAGCACAGAAGGTCTTGCCCGGGCCGAGGAAACCCACCAGACCCAGCAGGGTCTCGATGTCGCCTGGCTGGCCCTGACCCTTCTCGAGGGCCATCAGCAGCTTGACGCTCCATGGCAGGCCGTCGCGGCAAGGGGTGCAGAAACCGCAGGACTCGCGGGCGAAGAACTGCTCCATGTTGCGCAGCAGGGACACCATGTTGATGCTGTCGTCCACCGCCATGGCCAGGCCGGTGCCCATGCGGGTGCCCACCTTGGCGATGCCGCCGGCGTACATCTGCGCATCGAGGTGCTCCGGCAGCAGGAAGCCGGTGCCGGCGCCGCCCGGCTGCCAGGCCTTGAGCTTGTAGCCGTCGCGCATGCCGCCGGCGTAGTCCTCGAACAGCTCGCGGGCGGTCACGCCGAACGGCAGTTCCCACAGGCCCGGGTTCTTGACCTTGCCGGAGAAGCCCATGAGCTTGGTGCCCATGTCTTCGCTGCCGTCGCGGGCCAACGATTTGTACCAGTCCACGCCGTCGGCGATGATCGCCGGCACGTTGCACAGGGTCTCGACGTTGTTCACGCAGGTCGGCTTGCCCCACACGCCCACGGCGGCAGGGAAGGGCGGCTTGGAGCGCGGGTTGGCGCGGCGGCCTTCCAGGGAGTTGATCAGCGCGGTCTCTTCACCGCAGATGTAGCGCCCGGCGCCGGTGTGGACGAACAGCTCGAAATCGAAGCCGCTGCCCAGGATGTTCTTGCCCAGCAGGCCGGCGGCCTTGGCTTCTTCCACGGCACGGTTCAGGTGCCTGGCGGCGGTGGTGTACTCGCCGCGCAGGAAGATATAGCCGCGGTAGGTCTTCAGCGCGCGGGCGCTGATGAGCATGCCTTCGATCAGCAGATGGGGCAGTTGCTCCATCAGCATGCGGTCCTTCCAGGTGTTGGGCTCCATTTCGTCCGCGTTGCACAGCAGGTAGCGGATGTCGATGGATTCGTCCTTCGGCATCAGGCCCCACTTCACGCCGGTGGGGAAGCCTGCGCCGCCGCGGCCCTTGAGGCCCGAGTCCTTCACGGTCTGGACGATGTCGTCCTGGCTCATGTCGGCGAAGGCCTTGCGGGCGGCGGCATAGCCGTTCTTGGCCTGGTACTCGTCGAGCCAGACGGGCTCGCCGTCGTCGCGCAGGCGCCAGGTCAGCGGGTGGGTCTCGGCCGAACGCTGGATGCGGTTGGCAGGACCGAAAGAAGTCAGGGTCATACGTAGCCCTCGAGCAGTTTGGCGACGCCGGCAGGCTGTACGTCGCCAAAGGTGTCGTCGTCGATCATCAGCGCCGGTGCCTTGTCGCAGTTGCCCAGGCAGCAGACCGGCAGCAGGGTGAAGCGGCCGTCGGCGGTGGTTTGGCCGAGGCCGATGCCCAGTTCGCTCTGGATCTGGCTGACGACGGACTCGTGGCCGCCGATGTAGCAGACCATGCTGTCGCAGACGCGGATGATGTGGCGGCCCACCGGCTGGCGGAAGATCTGGCTGTAGAACGTGGCCACGCCTTCGACGTCGCTGGCGGGGATGCCGAGGACTTCGCCGATGGCGTACACGGCGCCGTCCGGCACCCAGCCGCGTGCCTTCTGCACGATCTTCAGGGCTTCGATCGACGCCGCGCGCGGGTCTTCGTAGTGGTGCATCTCGTGCTCGATGGCCGAGCGCTCGGCTTCACTCAAGGTGAAACGGTCTGTCTGGATAAGCGTGCTGTTCATGCTTAGCGGTCCACGTCGGCCATAACGAAGTCGATACTACCCAGGTACGCGATCAGGTCCGCGACCATGCTGCCTTTGATCACCGAAGGGATCTGCTGCAGGTGGGCGAAGCTCGGAGTGCGGATCCGGGTACGGTAGCTCATGGTGCCGCCGTCGCTCGTCAGGTAATAACTGTTGATGCCCTTGGTCGCTTCGATCATCTGGAAGGATTCGTTGGCCGGCATGACCGGGCCCCACGAAACCTGCAGGAAGTGCGTGATCAGGGTTTCGATGTGCTGCAGCGTGCGCTCTTTCGGCGGCGGCGTGGTCAGCGGGTGATCCGCCTTGTACGGGCCTTCCGGCATGTTGCGCAGGCACTGGTCGATGATGCGCACGCTCTGGCGCATCTCTTCCACGCGCACCATGCAGCGGTCGTAGGCGTCGCCGTTGGCGGCCAGCGGCACGTCGAACTCGAAGTTCTCGTAGCCGGAGTACGGACGCGCCTTACGCAGGTCGAAGTCGCAGCCGGTGGAACGCAGGCCCGCACCGGTGACGCCCCATTCCAGGGCCTCTTTGGTGTTGTACTGGGCAACGCCGATGGTACGGCCCTTGAGGATGCTGTTCTGCAGGGCGGCCTTGGTGTACTCGTCGAGGCGCTTGGGCAGCCATTCGACGAAGTCGCGCACCAGTTTGTCCCAGCCGCGCGGCAGGTCGTGGGCGACGCCGCCGATGCGGTACCAGGCCGGGTGCAGACGGAAGCCGGTGATGGCTTCGATCACGGTGTAGGCGCGCTGGCGGTCGGTGAAGGTGAAGAACACCGGGGTCATCGCACCGACGTCCTGGATGTAGGTGCCCAGGAACAGCAGGTGGCTGGTGATCCGGAAGAACTCGGCCATCATGATGCGGATGACGTCGACCTTCTCCGGCACCTTGATGCCGGCCAGTTTCTCGACCGAGAGCACGTACGGCAGGTTGTTCATCACGCCGCCGAGGTAGTCGATGCGGTCGGTGTACGGGATGTAGCTGTGCCAGGACTGGCGCTCGCCCATCTTCTCGGCGCCGCGGTGGTGGTAGCCGATGTCCGGCACGCAGTCGACGATCTCTTCGCCGTCCAGCTGCAGGATGATGCGGAACGCACCGTGGGCCGAAGGGTGGTTCGGGCCGAGGTTGAGGAACATGTAGTCCTCGTTCGGGCCGGAACGCTTCATGCCCCAGTCTTCAGGACGGAAGCGCGCGGCCTCTTCCTCGAGCTGCTGCTTGGCCAGGTTCAGGCTGAACGGATCGAATTCGGTGGCGCGGGCAGGGAAGTCCTTGCGCAGCGGGTGACCTTCCCAGGTCGGCGGCATCATGATGCGCGACAGGTGAGGGTGGCCTTTGAAGTCGATGCCGTACATGTCCCAGACTTCACGCTCGTACCAGTTCGCGTTCGGCCAGATGCCGGTGACGCTTGGCAGGCTGAGGTCGCTCTCGGACAAGGCAACCTTGATCATCACGTCACTATTACGTTCCAGCGACATGAGGTGGTAGAACACGGTGAATTCGGCGCCGTCCGGCAGCCCTTGACGCTTGGTGCGCAGGCGCTCGTCCACACCGTGCAGGTCATAGAGCATGACGTACGGCTTGGGCAGGTTACGCAGGAAGGTCAGGACTTCGACGAGCCTGGCGCGGGCCACCCACAGCACCGGCATGCCGGTGCGGGTCGGCTGGGCGGTGAAGGCTTCGGCGCCAAAGCGGTTGTTCAGTTCGACGACCACATCCTGGTCGTCTGCCTTGTAGGGCGGGATGTACAGAGCACTGCCTGTAGTCATGGTTATTTTTTCGCTTTCGGTCAACGTAAAGAATGAAGCCAGCTTCTCGTTTCTATGCAGAACAGATCTGGATCAGACTTCGTCAGGGCTGCGCAGGTTGGTTACCTGAATGCGCTGTTCGCGGCGCTGTTCCTTTTGCGAAGGCATGTCGGCGCGATAGACGCCTTGATCGCCAACGACCCAGGAAAGTGGGCGACGCTCCTGGCCAATCGATTCCTGCAGCAGCATCAGGCCTTGCAGGAACGCTTCCGGACGGGGCGGGCAGCCAGGCACGTAAACGTCCACCGGCAGGAACTTGTCCACCCCTTGAACCACGGAGTAGATGTCGTACATGCCACCGGAGTTTGCGCACGAACCCATGGAGATAACCCACTTCGGCTCGAGCATTTGCTCGTAGAGACGCTGGATGATCGGCGCCATCTTGATGAAGCAGGTACCGGCGATAACCATGAAGTCCGCCTGACGCGGTGATGCCCGGATGACTTCGGCGCCGAAGCGGGCGATGTCGTGGGGCGCCGTGAAGGCGGTGGTCATTTCCACGTAGCAGCACGACAGGCCGAAGTTGTACGGCCACAGGGAGTTCTTACGTCCCCAGTTGACCGCGCCGCTCAGCACGTCTTCCAGCTTGCCCATGAAAATGTTTTTGTGGACCTGATCCTCTAACGGATCGGCGACGGTTTCCCGTTTGCCGATCGGGTACTGCTCGTTAGGCGCATCGGGGTCGATTCGGGTGAGATTGTATTGCATTGCCAAAGCCTCATTGTTTCAGCTTCGCCTGCCGCTTACGACGAGCTTCCGGAGCCCAGTCAAGGGCGCCCACTCGAAATAGGTAGACAAGACCTGCCAACAGAATTGCTATGAAAACGAGAGCTTCGACGAATCCGGTCCAGCCGCTTTCGCGGACGGACACAGACCATGCAAAGAGAAAGAGGGCTTCGATATCGAAGATCACGAACAGCATCGCGACCAGATAGAATTTGGCTGAGAGCCGCAGGCGGGCGCCACCGGTGGGCAGCATGCCGGACTCGAACGGTTCGTTTTTGCTGCGACCCCAGGCTTTTGACCCGAGGAGGCTGGATACGCCGAGCATGAAGGCGCACAGGCCGACGACACCCAGAAGGAAAATGGCAAAGCCCCAGTTGTGGGCCATGAGTCCGGTCGCTTCGGGCATGCTGGTAATCCTTAACAGAGAGCAAGGGTCTCTGAGCTTGATAAAGAAATAAGGCAGTGACGATATGTCGCAGCAATCAATCCCGCTGATTTTATGGCTAAACACCCTGCAAGTAAAATTCCTATAGCGAAATTATTTATTGGAATAAGGACATAGCGCGCCTCGAATGCCCCGCAGCCCGCGGGTTGCGGGCATTAGCCCGGATTGCGTCAATGATGTTTTGTGAGGGATGTAACGAACATAGTTGCGGCTAAATGATAATTAATATCGTTTGGAGTGGGTTTGTTACTTTTTGGCGGTGCGGCAGTTGGGAAGTTGTCTTATATCTGCGTTACTGCAAGTAGCGGCGGCGCCTGTTTTAGCCGGTTTTTCTGCTGCCGGCACTGCGCTGGATCAAGGTTCGCGCAGAGAGGTTGCGGGAGGGGCGGTGTCTTGGTCGAGGGCATCGCCGGCAGGCTGGCTCCTGCAGCGATCCCGGGTGGCTCCGGAATCCGCGGCGTTCGTTGGATAACGGGCAAAAAAAACGCCCCGAACCGGTCGGGGCGTCAGTTGTGCGGCTTGGCGGTTAGGTTTCTGTACGATCCGCCAGGGCCGTTCGCTCAGGCGAAGTCGATCAGTGGAACTGCTCTTCTTCGGTCGAACCGGTCAGTGCGGTCACGGACGAGGTGCCGCCCTGGATCACGGTGGTCATGTCGTCGAAGTAGCCGGTGCCCACTTCCTGCTGGTGAGCCACGAAGGTGTAGCCCTTGGCGGCGTCGGCGAATTCCTGCTCCTGCAGCTTCACGTAGGCGGTCATGTCGTTGCGGGCGTAGTCGTGCGCCAGGTTGAACATGCTGTGCCACATGTTGTGGATGCCGGCCAGGGTGATGAACTGGTGCTTGTAGCCCATGGCGGACAGTTCGCGCTGGAACTTGGCGATGGTCGCGTCGTCCAGGTTTTTCTTCCAGTTGAAGGAAGGCGAGCAGTTGTACGACAGCAGTTGGTCCGGGTATTCCTTCTTGATCGCTTCGGCGAAGCGGCGGGCCTCTTCCAGATCCGGTTTGGCGGTTTCGCACCAGATCAGGTCGGCGTACGGCGCGTAGGCCAGGCCGCGGGCGATGGCTTGATCGAGGCCGGCGCGAACCTTGTAGAAACCTTCCTGGGTGCGCTCGCCGGTCACGAACGGCTGGTCGTACGGGTCGCAGTCCGAAGTCAGCAGGTCGGCGGCGTTGGCGTCGGTACGGGCCAGGATGATGGTCGGGGTGCCGGCGACGTCAGCGGCCAGACGGGCAGCGACGAGCTTCTGCACGGCTTCCTGGGTCGGAACCAGTACCTTGCCGCCCATGTGGCCGCATTTCTTCACGGAAGCCAGTTGGTCTTCGAAGTGAACGCCGGCGGCGCCTGCCTCGATCATGCTCTTCATCAGCTCGTAGGCGTTCAGGACGCCGCCGAAACCGGCTTCGGCGTCAGCCACGATCGGTGCGAAGTAGTCGATGTAGCCGTCGTCGCCCGGGTTCTTGCCGGCTTTCCACTGGATCTGGTCGGCGCGGCGGAAGGCGTTGTTGATGCGCTTGACCACGGTCGGCACCGAGTCCACCGGGTACAGCGACTGGTCAGGGTACATCGATTCGGCGGAGTTGTTGTCCGCAGCCACTTGCCAGCCGGACAGGTAGATCGCCTGGATGCCGGCCTTGACTTGTTGCACGGCCTGGCCGCCGGTCAGGGCGCCCATGCAGTTGACGAAATCTTTCTCAGGACGGAAGGCCGGCTTGGCACCCTGGGTCACCAGGTTCCACAGCTTCTCGGCGCCCATTTTCGCGAAGGTGTGCTCAGGTTGGACCGAGCCACGCAGACGGACGACGTCAGCAGCGGAGTAAGTGCGAGTCACGCCTTTCCAGCGCGGGTTTTCAGCCCAGTCTTTTTCAAGGGCTGCAATTTGCTGTTCGCGTGTCAGTGCCATGGAGATAAACCTCGTCGCGTCTTTATGAAAAGTTGTTCTGCGGTGGAAAATTCCTGCGCTCGCTGACCAGAGGTCCGGGTGGTCAAGTCGGGTTCGGCGGGATGGCGACGGGATGAACGACGGGCTCGAGGGGAGAGTGAGCAGGTAAAGGCGAACTGGCGGGCGCAGTCGGGGCGTCGTGGGCCTTTCCTGCGGGCTGCAGCGTGATGCCGGGTTACCTAAAAACGCTTCCGTCCCTCGGGACAACTTCGTTCCAGTCGCAACCTCGTCAAACACACCTTGTGGGCGGTACAGACACGAAACGGTTCGCGGGGTAGGTGCGAACATCGCTTCGAAGGCCCTTGCCAGGGCCTCTGATTAGCGGGAGCGAGGCCATCATGCCTTCGCTTTTTTGGCCCGTCAAACGTTTTGTAGTGCTTTTTTTCAAGCACTACATCTTTCGTCTAATACGACTGTACGGTCAGTTTTCGGGGCTTCAGTCCAGGCTGTCGACTTTCACCCGCAAGGTCATGTCATCCCGGCCTTGAGTCGAGTAGCTGCGGGTCAGGCCCTGTTTGTCGGCCTGGGTCTGGCGATTCACGCCCGCCAGGGTGATCCACTCTCCGAGGCGTCCGGTGACGGTTGTGTCGGTGCTTTGCACGTTCACTACATCGGGACGTTCCTGGCTCATGCGGTCACGGTTGGTACTGATGGCCAGGTGAACGATGTCGCCGGTGACGCTGGCGGTGACATAGAAGCCCTGGGTGACGTTGCGGTACTGGGTCTGGCTGCTGTAGCCGCCCCAGGAGTCGCTCTGGCTGCTGGTGATCGGCACGCTCTGGCCGACCTGGATCAGCGCCGGCATGCCTTCGCTGGCCTGTACCTGCTGGACGCCGCCGTCGCGGCTGGCGGTGCTGCGGCTGATGATGCGGGTCTGGTTCGGTTGGGCGCCGTTGACCGAGTAGCCTTCGTCGCCGCGGCCGTTGTTCTCGTTGGTGTCGACGGTGATCAGCAGGCGCTTGGGCGCGGTGTCGAGTTGCGTCAGCAGATCCTTGAGTTCCTGGATCTTGCCGGGCTCGGCCTTGACGATCAACTGGTTGCCGTAGGCGCTGACCTGGCCGTCCTTGCCTATGAAGTCCTGCGCCATGGGCAGCATGTCGGCGCTGGTGCGGTACTTGAGGGGAACGATTTCTGTGGCTGCCATCGCCGACAGGCTGCAGCCGAGCAGCAGGGTGGCGAGCAGGGTGCGTAGGGACATGTCCGTTATCTCCGCTTTCGAAAGGCTTGATATTGCCACTTTGTCGGCCCGGGGTGGGGCAAGTTGAATCCCGGACGGCAAAACGCCCCGGCATCCGGAGATGGCGGGGCGTTCGCGAGGGTTGTGGCGAAGGAGCAAGCTCTCTCGTCACAGGGCTCAGGCCGAATGGCGGACCATGTCGACATGGGGAATCCCGGCCTCGAGGAACTCCTCGCTGACCAGGTGGAACCCCAGGCGCTCGTAGAACGGCGTCGCCTGAACCTGGGCGCTGAGCATCTGCTGCTTGAGCCCCCGCGCTTCGGCTTCGGCGATCACCGCCTGCATCAGCGCATCGCCGACCTTCAGGCCGCGCCAGTCCTTGAGCACCGACACCCGGCCGATGTGCCCGTCGGGCAGAAGGCGGGCGGTGCCGATGGGGAAGTCGCCTTCGAACGCCAGGAAATGCACGGCGGTGGCGTCATCGGCGTCCCATTCCAGCTCCGGCGGCACCGATTGCTCGGCGATGAACACGGTTTCGCGGATGCGCCGGATCTCGGCGTTGTCCTTTTGCCAGTCTGCGACATGCACGCGAATCTTATTCATCGTCGGCGAACCCCAGGCTGCCTTGCTTGACCAGTTCGTACAGCAGGCCGCGGCCGTCCTCGTCGTCCATCCACTCGCCGAGGTTGTCGATGTGCAGCGCATCGGCGGCGCAGATCATCTTCAGCAGCTCGCGCAGCTTGCCCGGCAGGTAGCGGCTCTGGCCGCTGGCGAACAGCAGCAGGTCGTCGTCGACTTCGGACCAGGCCAGGCGGGCGCTCGGGTTGCGGATCAGCACCGCGCCGTCTTCCAGGGCGCCGAGGAAGTCGTCTTCCGCGACTTCTTCCAGGCCGACCACCAGTTCCGGATAGCGCGGCTCGGTCATGTACTGGCCGAACCAGGTCAGCAGCAGGCGTTCGTCGCCCATGTGCTCGGCCAGCAGGGACTTGAGGCGGTCGAGCGCGTCGTGCTGGATCTGGTGCGGATCGCTGACCGGCTTGGCGTCGGCGTCGGTGTAGCGCTCTTCGTCCGGCAGGAACTGGCTCAGGAAGTCGGTGAAGTGGGTCAGCACTTCGGCGGCGCTCGGCGCGCGGAAGCCGACCGAGTAGGTCATGCAGTCGTCCACGGCAACACCGCAGTGGGCCAGGCGCGGCGGCAGGTAGAGCATGTCGCCCGGTTCCAGCACCCACTCGTCGGTCTGTTCGAATTCGGCGAGGATGCGCAGGTCCGCATGCTGCAGCAGCGGGCTTTCGGAGTCGCACATCTGGCCGATCTTCCAGTTGCGCTTGCCGTGGCCCTGCAGCAGGAACACGTCGTAGTTGTCGAAGTGCGGGCCGACGCTGCCGCCCGGGGCCGCGAAGCTGATCATCACGTCGTCGACGCGCCAGCTCGGCAGGAAGCGGAAGTTCTCCAGCAGTTCGCTGACTTCCGGCACGAACTGGTCGACCGCCTGCACCAGCAAGGTCCACTCGCGCTCAGGCAGCTTGGTGAACTCGTCCTCGGCGAACGGGCCGCGACGCAGCTCCCACGGGCGCTCGCCGTGTTCGATGACCAGGCGCGATTCGACTTCTTCTTCGAGGGCCAGGCCGGCCAGCTCGTCAGGATCGATCGGGCTTTCGAAGTCAGGCATCGCCTGACGGATCAGCAACGGTTTTTTCTGCCAGTAGTCGCGCATGAACTCGCGCGCCGTGAGGCCGCCCAGAAGTTGAAGAGGAGTATCTGGATTCATATGTAACCTATTGAAAAAAAGCACTTTTCAGACGGGAATAAAAACGCCCGGCGCGGCCGGGCGTCTCAAACGGTTCAAGCGGTCGATCAGATGC
The DNA here is from genome assembly GCF_019145435.1 of Pseudomonas ekonensis. Classification (NCBI taxonomy): domain Bacteria; kingdom Pseudomonadati; phylum Pseudomonadota; class Gammaproteobacteria; order Pseudomonadales; family Pseudomonadaceae; genus Pseudomonas; species Pseudomonas ekonensis. Next base: position 1,644,240 of record NZ_JAHSTS010000001.1, read on the forward strand.
GCTTGGCTTGCGCCACGGCGTTGCCGATGTAGCTGGCCGGCGTCAGGCGCTTGAGCTCTGCCTTCGCTTCGGCCGGCATGTCGAGGCCGTCGATGAAGGTCTGCAGCGCTTCAGGGCTGATGCCCTTGCCGCGGGTCAGTTCCTTCAGTTTTTCGTACGGGTTCTCGATGTTGTAGCGGCGCATGACGGTCTGGACCGGTTCGGCCAGCACTTCCCAGCAGGCGTCCAGGTCTTCGGCGATCTTCTGTGCGTTCAGTTCCAGCTTGCTGATGCCTTTGAGGCTCGCTTCGTACGCGATCACGCTGTGGGCGAAGCCCACGCCGAGGTTGCGCAGCACGGTGGAGTCGGTCAGGTCGCGCTGCCAGCGGGAGATCGGCAGTTTGCTCGCCAGGTGCTGGAACAGCGCGTTGGCGATGCCCAGGTTGCCTTCGGAGTTTTCGAAGTCGATCGGGTTGACCTTGTGCGGCATGGTCGACGAACCGATTTCGCCGGCGATGGTGCGCTGCTTGAAGTAACCCAGGGAGATGTAGCCCCAGATGTCACGGTCGAAGTCGATCAGGATGGTGTTGAAGCGCGCAATGGCGTCGAACAGCTCGGCGATGTAGTCGTGCGGCTCGATCTGCGTGGTGTACGGGTTGAAGGCCAGGCCCAGCTCGTCTTCGATGAAGGCGCGGGCGTTGGCTTCCCAGTCGACCTGCGGGTAGGCCGACAGGTGGGCGTTGTAGTTGCCCACGGCGCCGTTGATCTTGCCCAGCAGCGGAACGGCCGCCACCTGAGCGATCTGGCGCTCCAGGCGGTAGACCACGTTCGCCAGCTCTTTGCCCAGGGTGGTCGGCGAGGCCGGCTGACCGTGGGTGCGCGACAGCATCGGCACGTCGGCGAAGCGCTGGGCCAGTTCGCGGATGGCGTTGGCGGTCTGGCGCATCAGCGGCAGCATCACGTCGTCACGGCCTTCGCGCAGCATCAGGGCGTGGGACAGGTTGTTGATGTCTTCGCTGGTGCAGGCGAAGTGGATGAATTCGCTGACCTTGGCCAGCTCCGGCAGCTTGGCCGCCTGCTCCTTGAGCAGGTATTCGATCGCCTTGACGTCGTGGTTGGTGGTGCGTTCGATCTCTTTGACGCGCTCGGCGTGCTCCAGCGAGAAGTTTTCGGCCAGTTCGTTCAGAACGGCGTTGGCCTCGGCGGAGAAGGCCGGCACTTCCGGGATGCCGGCGTGGGCGGCCAGGCGCTGGAGCCAGCGCACTTCGACCAGGACGCGGGCGCGGATCAGGCCGTACTCGCTGAAAATGGGGCGCAGGGCCTGGGTTTTGCCGGCGTAGCGGCCGTCTACAGGGGAAACCGCAGTGAGCGAAGAGAGCTGCATGGGGTGTTCTCGGACAGTCGGGCAACGAAATGGGGCGCGTATCATACATGAAAACATCCGCCGATCCGTCACCAACTGACCGGCGTATTACGCGTTACAGGCTACAAAGCAATTGTCGCGGGTCGGTTCACTCGCTGCGCATCAGCGGATACAGCTCTTTGAGCAGCTTGCGGCGGCTGATCACCAGTTGCCAGCGGTGGCCGCCGAGCTGGCGCCACAGGCGCGCCGAGCGGATGCCGGCCAGCAGCAGGGCGCGGATCTTCGAGGCGTTGCTCGGCTGCTGCAGGTTGCGCATGTCGCCGTGCACCTGGATCCGTTGGCGCAGGGTGCTCAGGGTGTCCTGGTACAGCGCGCCGCACGCGGCGATCACGTTTTCGTGGGCCGGGCCGAAATGCTCGACCTGGGACTGGATCTGCGGCAGGCGCTTGCCGATGGTGTCGAGCATGTCGTCGCGCTTGGCCAGTTGTCGCTCCAGACCCAGCATCGATAGGGCGTAGCGCAACGGCTCGCGCTGCAGGGTGCTCGGGTCGCGCTCGAGGGCGCCGATCAGGGCGCGGTAACCGTCGCGCAGGTTGATGTCGTCGCCGCCGTAGACGTCCAGCGTGTCCTTGGGGTCGCGCACCAGCAGGCTGCCGAGCATGCAGGTCAGGCCGGCCTCGTTGGTCTGGCCGGTCTTGGCGATCCGGTCGACCAGCACGGCGGCGAGAAACACGCCGCCCAACGCCGTCAGTTGTTCCTGGATCGGGCTCATGCCTGGCCGCTCCACGGCTCGGCGACTTCGATCACGCCCCCGCCGAGGCAGACCTCACCGTCGTAGAACACCACCGACTGGCCCGGCGTGACGGCGCGCTGCGGCTCGTCGAACACGGCGCGGTAGCCGGTGGCGGTCTGCTCCAGGGTGCAGGCCTGGTCGCTCTGGCGGTAGCGCACCTTGGCGGTCAGGCGGCGCGGCTGGCTCAGGTCGACAGGGTTGACCCAGTAGATCTCGGAGGCGAGCAGGGCGCCGGAGAACAGCCACGGGTGGTTGTTGCCCTGGCCGACGATCAGTTCGTTGTGCTCCAGGTCCTTGCGCAGCACGTACCACGGCTCGTCGCCGGCGTCCTTCAGGCCGCCGATGCCCAGGCCCTGGCGCTGGCCGATGGTGTGGTACATCAGGCCGTGGTGACGGCCGATGACTTCGCCTTCGGTGGTCTTGATCTCACCGGGCTGGGCCGGCAGGTACTGCTTGAGGAAGTCGCTGAAGCGGCGTTCGCCGATGAAGCAGATCCCGGTGGAGTCCTTCTTCTTGGCGGTGGCCAGTTCGTATTTTTCCGCGATGGCGCGCACTTCGGGCTTTTCCAGTTCGCCGACCGGGAACAGGGTCTTGGCGATCTGTTCGCCGCCGACGGCGTGCAGGAAGTAGCTTTGGTCCTTGTTCGGATCCAGGCCCTTGAGCAGTTCGGTGCGGCCGTCGATATCGCGGCGGCGCACGTAGTGGCCGGTGGCGATCAGGTCGGCGCCCAGGCTCATGGCGTAGTCGAGGAACGCCTTGAACTTGATTTCGCGGTTGCACAGGATGTCCGGGTTCGGCGTGCGGCCGGCCTTGTATTCGGCCAGGAAGTGCTCGAACACGTTGTCCCAGTACTCGGCGGCGAAGTTGGCGGTGTGCAGCTTGATGCCGATCTTGTCGCACACGGCCTGGGCGTCCGCCAGGTCGTCCATCGCGGTGCAGTACTCGGTTCCGTCGTCTTCTTCCCAGTTCTTCATGAACAGGCCTTCCACCTCAAAGCCCTGCTCGATCAGCAGGAGAGCGGAAACGGAAGAGTCCACGCCGCCGGACATGCCGACAATGACGCGCTTCTTGGATGTGTCAGAAGGGGCTGGATCACGCATAGGGATTCAATGAGTGTCTTGAAAAAGGACGCGATTCTAACAGGCTCACGGCCTCAAGGCTAAAGGGAAGGGCGGATCAGTTCGAGGCCGAAGCGATTGCCGGCCAGGTAATCGTCGATGCAGCGGATGATCAGATCGCTGCGCCAGTGTTCGCGCTGCTCCAATAATTCGTCGCGGGTCAGCCACTTGGCGCCGACGATGCCGTCGTCCAGCCGGCGGTCGGGGTGATGCTTCAGGGGGTTTGCGCTGAAGCAGACGCGCTGGTACGTCACGCCGTTGCTCGGGGCTGTGTACAGGTAAATGCCGATCACCGCGGAGGGCTCGACGTCCCAGCCGGTTTCCTCAAGGGTTTCGCGGATGGCGGCTTCGATCAGGGTCTCGTCCGGATCCAGGTGGCCGGCGGGCTGGTTGAGCACGTTGCGGCCGGCCTTGTGCTCTTCGACCATCAGGAAGCGGCCGTTGTCCTCGACGATGGTGGCGACGGTGATGTGGGGTTGCCAGGCCATGGGTCTTCCTCGATTCTCAAAACCTGAAACACTATCCCTGTGGGAGCTGGCAAGCCAGCTCCCACAGGGTTTTGTGTGCTCTCCAGAAACGGAAACCCCGGCGCTGGGCCGGGGTTTCTTTACCGTGCTACAACCTTACGCCAGTGCAGCGATGGCTGCGTTGAGCGTGGCGCTCGGGCGCATGGCCTTGCTGATCAGCTCGGCGTCGGCGTGGTAGTAGCCGCCGATGTCCACGGGCTTGCCCTGAACGGCGTTGAGCTCGGCGACGATAGTCGCTTCGTTCTCGGTCAGGGTCTTGGCCAGAGGCGCGAACTGCGCTTGCAGCGCGGCGTCTTCGGTCTGGGCGGCCAGGGCCTGGGCCCAGTACAGCGCCAAGTAGAAGTGGCTGCCGCGGTTGTCGATGTTGCCGACCTTGCGCGATGGCGACTTGTTGTTGTCCAGGAACTGGCCGGTGGCCTGGTCCAGGGTCTTGGCCAGCACCAGCGCCTTCGGGTTGCCGTAGTTCACGCCCAGGTGCTCCAGGGACGCGGCCAGGGCCAGGAATTCACCCAGCGAGTCCCAGCGCAGGAAGTTCTCTTCCAGCAGTTGCTGCACGTGCTTCGGAGCCGAACCGCCGGCGCCGGTCTCGAACAGGCCGCCGCCGTTCATCAGCGGCACGATCGACAGCATCTTGGCGCTGGTGCCCAGTTCCATGATCGGGAACAGGTCGGTCAGGTAGTCGCGCAGCACGTTGCCGGTCACCGAGATGGTGTCCTTGCCTTCGCGGGTGCGCTGCAGGGTGGCCTTCATCGCCTCGACCGGGGCCATGATCTGGATGTCCAGACCGGCGGTGTCGTGGTCTTTCAGGTAGGCCTGAACCTTCTCGATCACCACGCCGTCGTGGGCGCGCATCGGGTCGAGCCAGAAGATCGCCGGGGTGGCGCTGGCGCGGGCACGGTTGACGGCCAGCTTGACCCAGTCCTGGATCGGCGCGTCTTTGGTCTGGCACATGCGGAAGATGTCGCCGGCTTCGACAGCCTGCTCCATCAGCAGGGTGCCCTTGCTGTCGGTCACGCGGACGACGCCGTCGGCCTTGATCTGGAAGGTCTTGTCGTGGGAACCGTACTCTTCGGCCTTCTTGGCCATCAGGCCGACGTTCGGCACGCTGCCCATGGTGGTCGGGTCGAAGGCGCCGTTGGCTTTGCAGTCTTCGATCACGGCCTGGTAGATGGTCGCGTAGCAGCGGTCCGGGATCACGGCCTTGGTGTCGTGCAACTGGCCGTCGGTGCCCCACATCTTGCCGGAGTCACGGATCATGGCCGGCATCGAGGCGTCGACGATCACGTCGCTCGGCACGTGCAGGTTGGTGATGCCCTTGTCGGAGTTGACCATCGCCAGTGCCGGACGAACGGCGTAGACCGCCTGGATGTCGGCTTCGATGGCGGCTTGCTGCTCGGCCGGCAGGGTCTTGATGCGGGCGTACAGGTCGCCGATGCCGTTGTTCAGGTTGAAGCCGATCTGCGCCAGCACGTCGGCGTGCTTGGCCAGGGCGTCCTTGTAGAACTCGGCGACGATCTGGCCGAACATGATCGGGTCGGAGACCTTCATCATGGTGGCCTTGAGGTGAACCGACAGCAGCACGCCTTGGGCCTTGGCGCTTTCGATCTCGGCGGCGATGAAGGCGCGCAGGGCGTTCTTGCTCATCACGGCGCAGTCGAGGATCTCGCCGGCCTGGACGGTGGTCTTCTCTTTCAGGACGGTGGCGGTGCCGTCCTTGGCGATCAGTTCGATCTTCACCGCGTCGGCGGCTTCGATCAGGGCGGCCTTCTCGCTGCCGTAGAAGTCACCGGCGCTCATGTGGGCGACGTGGGACTTGGAGTCCTTGGCCCAGGCGCCCATCTTGTGCGGGTGCTTGCGCGCGTAGTTCTTGACCGACAGCGGAGCGCGGCGGTCGGAGTTGCCTTCGCGCAGAACCGGGTTCACGGCGCTGCCCTTGACCTTGTCGTAACGCGCCTTGGCGTCTTTTTCGGCGTCGGTGGCCGGGGTTTCCGAGTAGTCCGGCAGGTTGTAGCCCTGGGCCTGCAGCTCTTTGATGGCGGCCTGCAGTTGCGGTACCGAAGCGCTGATGTTCGGCAGCTTGATGATGTTGGCTTCAGGCGTGACCGCCAGTTCGCCCAGTTCGGCGAGGTGGTCGGCTACGGCTTTGTCGCCCAGTTGCTCGGGGAAGCTGGCCAGGATGCGCCCTGCAAGGGAGATGTCGCGGGTCTCGACGGCGATGTCGGCCGAAGCGGTGTAGGCCTCGATGATCGGCAGCAGGGAGTAGGTGGCGAGGGCTGGAGCTTCGTCGGTGAAGGTATAGATGATCTTCGAGCGGGTGGGCATATTCGGATTAACTCTCTCTTCTTTGCTAAAGCGTGCGCAGAAACTCGAGGGGCGCCGGGTAAGCGCGTTCGTTCAAAGTCATCCATGAACCGAGTGTCGAGGTTTCTTCGCGGTGATGTTGGGTGCATCAGTAGAGCGTCATGCGGTCAGGCTGCGGTATCAGCCCGGCCAAATCAGGCGGAAAGTCTCGTCGTAGAGAGGCCAGCCGTCGTGACCCTGTGGTCAGCGGGCGGCATTATACATAGGTAGCTGGCAATCTGCCGATGGTTCATATGCAACGATTCTCGTCCATTGGTCTAAAGGTCGCAGGGCAGAGGTGGGCGGTGCGTTGTCGCCAATGCTTGAGATTGGCGCTTTTCCCTTTGCTTTCAGGCTTGTAGGAAGCGGGATGTGCCCGTGCCCGGAACAGAGGGTTTGCGTGTTGATTCAACTGGGTTACGCTCGGACGAAGCCAGATGTTCAATCCAATGAGTGGAGTTCAGCATGGGTTACAAGAAGATTCAGGTTCCGGCCGTCGGCGACAAAATCACCGTCAATGCAGACCATTCTCTCAATGTCCCTGATAACCCGATCATTCCCTTCATCGAAGGCGACGGCATTGGCGTCGACGTCAGTCCGGTGATGATCAAGGTGGTGGATGCTGCCGTGGCCAAGGCCTACGGAGGCAAGCGCAAGATTTCCTGGATGGAGGTCTACGCCGGCGAAAAAGCGACCCAGGTCTATGACCAGGACACCTGGCTGCCTCAGGAAACCCTGGATGCCGTGAAGGATTACGTCGTCTCCATCAAGGGCCCGCTGACCACCCCGGTCGGTGGCGGTATCCGCTCCCTCAACGTCGCCCTGCGCCAGCAGCTGGACCTGTATGTCTGCCTGCGGCCGGTGGTGTGGTTCGACGGCGTGCCGAGCCCGGTGAAAAAGCCAGGCGACGTCGACATGGTCATCTTCCGCGAGAACTCCGAGGACATCTACGCCGGCATCGAGTGGAAGGCCGGTTCCCCGGAGGCCACCAAGGTCATCAAGTTCCTGAAAGAGGAAATGGGCGTCACCAAGATCCGTTTCGACCAGGATTGCGGCATCGGCATCAAGCCCGTCTCCAAGGAGGGCACCAAGCGCCTGGTGCGCAAGGCCCTGCAATACGTGGTGGACAACGACCGCAAGTCGCTGACCATCGTGCACAAGGGCAACATCATGAAATTCACCGAAGGCGCCTTCAAGGACTGGGGCTATGAGGTGGCGAAGGAAGAGTTCGGCGCCGAGCTGCTGGACGGCGGCCCGTGGATGAAGTTCAAGAACCCCAAGACCGGCCGCGAAGTCATCGTCAAGGACGCCATCGCCGACGCCATGCTCCAGCAGATCCTGCTGCGTCCGGCCGAGTACGACGTGATCGCCACGCTGAACCTCAACGGTGACTACCTCTCCGATGCCCTGGCGGCGGAAGTGGGCGGCATCGGCATCGCGCCGGGCGCCAACCTGTCCGACACCGTGGCCATGTTCGAGGCCACCCACGGCACGGCGCCGAAGTACGCCGGCAAGGATCAGGTCAACCCGGGCTCGGTGATCCTCTCGGCCGAGATGATGCTGCGTCACCTGGGCTGGACCGAGGCGGCCGACCTGATCATCAAGGGCACCAACGGCGCGATCAAGGCCAAGACCGTGACCTACGACTTCGAACGCCTGATGGAAGGCGCGAAGCTGGTGTCGTCTTCGGGCTTCGGCGAGGCGCTGATCTCGCACATGTAAGCGAACCCGCCGCAATGAAAACCGCCCGGTTCGATGGTTCGAACCGGGCGGTTTCGTTTAGGGCGGCAGGTGCGCTAGGGTCAGTGGGCGACCGTCTGGGCGTGGCCGGCGGCCGCTGTGCGTTCTTTTGCGGCGTCGGCAGGCGCTATCTTGACGGCGTGCAGGCCTTTGGGCCCTTGCACGATCTCGAAGTTGACGAGCTGTCCGGCCTTGAGGGTCTTGTAGCCCTCCATCTCGATGGCGGAGTAGTGGGCAAAAAAGTCGATTTCCTTGCCGTCCTCGTCCCGGCCTTCGCGGGCGTCGGTGTTGATGAAGCCGAATCCCTTGGCATTGTTGAACCATTTCACCTTGCCGACAGCCATGCTCAAATCCCTCTGCAACAGACTCCAACGCTGGAGTATCATCCAATTCATCCGCAGTCGAATTCGTTTGCGAACAGGACTCCGCGGATCTTTTTTACCCACCGTGGGTTCTATTGGTTGTAACACCGTTTTCCCGATAGTCAAGGTGACCGGGCAGTCGGAGTTGAAAACGCGTGCAGCCGCCCCCACCACTGTATTTGCACAACTGACGAACCTTTCTTTCCATGCATGCAATCAGCCAGATTCGACTAACATTCAATCAGGATCGCCCTGATTTACACGACGACGATTCAGCGGGCATTGCTGTTCAGGAAGCAAAGCCTGCATTGCAGGCGCCGCCGATGTACAAGGTGGTTTTGTTCAATGATGACTACACACCGATGGATTTCGTCGTCGAAGTGCTCGAGGTGTTTTTTAACCTGAATCGCGAGCTGGCGACCAAGGTCATGCTGGCCGTCCACACAGAAGGACGGGCAGTATGTGGAGTGTTTACCCGCGACATCGCCGAGACAAAGGCCATGCAGGTCAACCAGTACGCCAGGGAAAGCCAGCATCCGCTACTCTGTGAAATCGAGAAGGACGGTTAATCGCCGACCACTTGGGTATGAGGTGAAGCTATGTTAAACCGCGAGCTCGAAGTCACCCTCAATCTTGCCTTCAAGGAGGCCCGTTCGAAGCGTCATGAGTTCATGACCGTCGAACACCTGCTGCTGGCCCTATTGGATAACGAGGCTGCCGCCACCGTTTTGCGTGCCTGCGGCGCAAACCTCGACAAACTCAAGCACGACCTGCAGGAGTTCATCGACTCCACCACGCCGCTGATCCCCGTCCATGACGAGGACCGCGAAACCCAGCCGACCCTGGGCTTCCAGCGTGTGCTGCAACGTGCTGTCTTTCATGTTCAGAGCTCGGGCAAACGCGAAGTGACCGGCGCCAACGTGCTGGTCGCGATCTTCAGTGAGCAAGAGAGTCAGGCGGTGTTCCTGCTGAAGCAGCAGAGCGTCGCACGCATCGATGTCGTCAACTATATCGCCCATGGCATTTCCAAGGTGCCGGGGCATGGCGAACATTCTGAGGGTGAGCAAGATATGCAGGACGACGAGGGCGGTGAGTCTTCTTCTTCAGGCAATCCTTTGGACGCGTATGCCAGCAACCTCAACGAACTGGCGCGTCAGGGCCGGATCGACCCGCTGGTCGGCCGCGAGACGGAAGTCGAGCGCGTCGCGCAGATCCTCGCGCGCCGGCGCAAGAACAACCCGCTGCTGGTGGGCGAGGCGGGCGTGGGCAAGACCGCGATCGCCGAAGGCCTGGCCAAGCGCATCGTCGACGGCCTGGTGCCGGACCTCTTGATCAACAGCGTCGTCTATTCCCTCGACCTGGGTGCCTTGCTGGCCGGCACCAAGTACCGCGGCGATTTCGAGAAACGCTTCAAGGCGCTGCTCAACGAGCTGAAGAAACGTCCGCAGGCGATCCTGTTCATCGACGAGATCCACACCATCATCGGTGCCGGCGCGGCGTCCGGCGGCGTCATGGACGCCTCCAACCTGCTCAAGCCGCTGCTGTCGTCCGGTGACATCCGCTGCATCGGTTCTACCACGTTCCAGGAATTCCGCGGCATCTTCGAGAAGGACCGGGCCCTGGCGCGGCGTTTCCAGAAGGTCGATGTCGTCGAGCCGTCGGTGGAAGACACCATCGGCATCCTGCGCGGCCTGAAAGGGCGCTTCGAGCTGCACCACAACATCGAGTACAGCGACGAATCCCTGCGCGCCGCCGCCGAACTGGCCTCGCGCTACATCAATGACCGGCATATGCCGGACAAGGCCATCGACGTCATCGACGAGGCGGGCGCCTACCAGCGCCTGCAGCCGGCGGACAAGCGCGTGAAGCGCATCGACGTGGCCCAGGTCGAGGACATCGTGGCGAAGATCGCGCGGATTCCGCCGAAACACGTCACCAGTTCCGACAAGGAACTGCTGCGCAACCTCGAACGCGACCTCAAGCTGACGGTGTTCGGTCAGGATGCGGCGATCGATTCCCTGTCGACCGCGATCAAGCTGTCCCGTGCCGGGCTGAAGTCGCCTGACAAGCCAGTCGGTTCGTTCCTGTTCGCAGGCCCGACCGGCGTCGGCAAGACCGAAGCCGCTCGGCAACTGGCCAAGGCGCTGGGCATCGAGCTGGTTCGTTTCGACATGTCCGAGTACATGGAGCGCCACACCGTTTCGCGTCTGATCGGTGCGCCTCCGGGGTATGTCGGGTTCGACCAGGGCGGCCTGCTGACCGAGGCGATCACCAAGCAACCGCATTGCGTGCTGCTGCTCGACGAAATCGAGAAGGCTCACCCTGAAGTCTTCAACCTGCTGCTGCAGGTGATGGATCACGGGACGCTGACCGACAACAACGGGCGCAAGGCGGATTTCCGCAATGTGATCATCATCATGACCACCAACGCCGGTGCCGAAACCGCGGCGCGCGCTTCGATCGGTTTCACCCATCAGGACCACTCGTCCGATGCGATGGAAGTGATCAAGAAGAGCTTCACGCCGGAGTTCCGCAACCGCCTGGACACCATCATCCAGTTCGGTCGCCTCAGCCACGAGGTCATCAAGAGCGTGGTGGACAAGTTCCTCACCGAGCTTCAGGCGCAGCTGGAAGACAAGCGGGTGCTGCTGGAAGTCACCGACGCAGCCCGAAGCTGGCTTGCGGCCGGCGGCTACGACTCGGCGATGGGTGCCCGTCCGATGGCGCGCCTGATCCAGGACAAGATCAAGCGTCCGCTGGCGGAGGAAATCCTGTTTGGCGAACTGGCCGAGCATGGCGGTGTGGTGCACATCGACATCAAGGACGGCGAGCTGACCTTCGAGTTCGAAACCACGGCGGAAATGGCCTGAGGCCAAAGCCGCAACACAGCAAAAAGGCGCCACAAGGCGCCTTTTTGCTGTCCGGGCATTCCTGGCCATTTCTGTGCCGTGCCGGTCGGCATCATGGCCGTCATCGCGGGCAAGCCCGCTCCCACAGGGTTTGAGGTGTGCGCGACAGGGGTGAGCACCCCGGTCGTTGCGGGGCGGGCTTGCCCGCGATGGCGGTGGTTCAGCCAATCCTGTTTCCGGGCGAGGTCAAATCGCGTGCAAACAAAAACGCCCGGCAGGGCCGGGCGTCTTGTATTGACTTGCTTAGCGAGCGCGGTAAGTGATGCGCCCTTTGCTCAAGTCATAGGGCGTCAGCTCGACGCGCACTTTGTCACCGGTAAGAATACGAATGTAGTTCTTGCGCATCTTGCCGGAGATATGCGCGGTAACGACGTGCCCATTTTCCAATTCCACGCGAAACATGGTGTTTGGCAGGGTGTCGACGACAGTGCCTTCCATTTCGAAGCTGTCTTCTTTCGACATGCAGTAAAGCCCTCGGTGTCCAGTGAATGGCCCGGTGCAACTGCGCCAGGCAAAAGCGGCGTGCATTGTGCCCGAAAAGTGGTGTTTACGCCAAGGGGTTTAAGGGTTTGCGTTCAGTTGAGGATGACCCAGCGCTGGTTGATCAACAGTTCGATGGGCCGGTACTGGGTCTTGTAGTTCATCTTTTTGCAGTTTTTGATCCAGTAGCCCAGGTACACGGCGTCCAGCCCGAGCCGGCGGGTTTCGGCGATCTGCCAGAGGATGGCGTAGCGCCCCAGGCTGCGGCGCTCTTCGTCCGGCTCATAAAAGGTGTAGACCGCCGACAGGCCGTTGGGCAGCAGGTCGGTGACGGCCACGGCCAGCAACCGTCCGTCGAGCCGGAACTCGTAGAAGCGCGAGAAGGGCAGGTCGCGCACCAGAAAAGTGGCGAACTGGTCACGGCTGGGCGGGTACATGTCGCCGTCGGCGTGCCGTTGCTCGATGTAGCGTTGGTACAGGTCGAAATACTCTTCGCTGAAGCCCGGTTTCACCGGTCGCACCTGCAGGTCGGCATTGCGCTTGAAAATGCGCTTCTGCTGGCGGTTGGGGCTGAACTGCAGCGCCGGGATGCGCGCCGGCACGCAGGCATTGCAGTTCTGGCAGTGCGGGCGGTACAGATGGTCGCCGCTGCGACGAAAACCCATTTCCGACAGGTCTGCGTAGACATGCACATCCATGGGCTGACTGGGGTCGAGAAACAGGGTCGTGGCCTGCTCCTGCGGCAGGTAGCTGCAGGAGTGAGGCTGAGTGGCATAGAACTTCAAACGCGCCAACTCGGTCATGATCAACCCTCGGGATAAGCTTGTGAATTAAGTGTAAGCCAGGTGCGCAAAAGTCGCTCAGCAAACCCAAGTGGCCTGGTTGGGCCGGTCCAGGTGCCGCGCCAGGTAGTCGGCGAAGGTGCAGCGCGAGATCGCCCGGGCGCCGAGGCTGTGCAAATGGTCGGTGGGCATCTGGCAGTCGATCAGGACGAATCCCGCGTCCTTCAGGTGCTGCACCAGCGTGGTAAAGCCGTACTTGGAGGCGTTGTCGGCGCGGCTGAACATCGATTCGCCGAAAAACAGTTGGCCCATGGCCAGGCCGTACAGGCCGCCGACCAGTTCGCCCCCGTCCCAGACTTCCACCGAATGGGCAAAGCCGCGCCGGTGCAGTTCGATGTAGGCGTCCTGCATTGCCTGGGTGATCCAGGTGCCGTCGGCGTAGTCCCTCGGCGCGGCGCAGGCGCTGATCACGGCTTTGAAATCCTGGTCGAACGTCACCCGGTAGCGCTGTTTGCGCATCAGTTTGGCCAGGCTGCGGGAGACGTGCAGTTCGTCGGGAAACAGGACCGTGCGCGGATCCGGCGACCACCAGAGGATCGGCTGGCCTTCGGAGAACCACGGAAAGCAGCCGTGGCGGTAGGCCTGGATGAGCCTGTCGGCGGACAGGTCGCCGCCGGCCGCCAGCAGTCCGTTGGGATCGCGCATGGCCTTTTCCAGGGGCGGAAATGTCAGGGTGTTGCGTTGTAACCAGGTCAGCATGGCATTCGGGCTTGCGGAAGAGGGGAGGGCGGTGGCTGCGCTAGAGTGTGCCGTTAAATGACGGGAATGTCCTCCCGATCCTGCGCGGCTGCAACTTGGCCGGGCAGGCGCGGTCGTAATCGGGCATCGCGCAGACGGGTGGCGCGGCGGGCGTCGGGCATTGTGCGGCGATCTGCGTCGGGCGCTTCGTGACGTTCATCAAATACGCCTCATAAGCCTTTGTCACAAAAGGCAATGCATGCTCAAATTGAGCCGCAGGATCCGTGCGCTTGGCTATGCTTGTTGCACAGGCGCGGGCATGGCAACGCGCTTGCAAACCCGTACAATGCCGGGCTGTTGCAGAATATTCTCCGTGTGCCGAGTTTATTAAGGCACCGATGCAGTGTTAAAACGGGTTCCGGTTGTGCCCGTCAATTTTTTGCCTGCCTGGGATCGGGCAGTTATTGATCGTCATTCAATAGATGGACGCGCCGCGGGCGCAGGAAAAGAAGCGTTTTGAAGAAATCCACGGAAGCACCAAAAGCAGTCGTTCCGCTCTGGCGTCAGCAGTTGCACTACCGGCTCAAGGAAGGTGCGCTGATCGCCATCGGTGCCTTGTGCCTGTTCCTGATGATGGCCTTGCTGACCTACGGCAAGGACGATCCGGGCTGGAGCCACAACAGCAAGATTGACGACGTGCAGAACTTCGGCGGTCCCGCCGGTTCCTACAGCGCCGACATCCTGTTCATGGTGCTGGGTTACTTCGCGTACATCTTCCCGCTGCTGCTGGCGATAAAGGCCTACCAGATCTTCCGTCAGCGCCACGAGCCCTGGCAGTGGAGCGGCTGGCTGTTCTCCTGGCGCCTGATCGGCCTGGTGTTCCTGGTGCTGTCGGGCGCCGCGCTGGCCCATATCCATTTCCATGCCGCAGCCTCCAGCCTGCCGGCCGGCGCCGGCGGGGCGCTGGGCGAAAGCCTCGGCGACCTGGCCAGGAACGCCCTGAACATCCAGGGCAGCACCTTGCTGTTCATCGCCTTGTTCCTGTTCGGCCTGACGGTGTTCACCGACCTGTCCTGGTTCAAGGTGATGGACGTCACCGGCAAGATCACCCTCGACCTGTTCGAGCTGTTCCAGGGCGCGCTCAACCGTTGGTGGGCGGCGCGCACCGAGCGCCGGCAACTGGTGGCCCAACTGCGCGAAGTCGATGACCGTGTGGACGAGGTCGTCGCCCCGGCGGTGCCGGACAAGCGCGAGCAGGCCAAGGTCAAGGAACGCCTGATCGAACGCGAACAGGCCCTGAGCAAACACATGTCCGAGCGGGAGAAACAGGTTCCGCCGGTCATCATGCCGGCCCCGGTCAAGGCGTCGGAGCCGAGCAAGCGCGTACAGAAGGAAAAGCAGGTGCCGCTGTTCGTCGACAGCGCCGTGGAAGGCACCTTGCCGCCGATCTCGATCCTCGATGTGGCGGAAAAGAAACAGCTCAACCATTCCCCGGAGTCCCTGGCGGCGATCGGTCACCTGCTGGAGATCAAGCTCAAGGAATTCGGCGTCGAGGTCACGGTGGACTCGATCCATCCGGGCCCGGTCATCACCCGCTACGAAATCCAGCCGGCCGCCGGCGTGAAGGTCAGCCGCATCGCCAACCTGGCCAAGGACCTGGCGCGTTCCCTGGCCGTGACCAGCGTGCGGGTGGTCGAGGTGATTCCGGGCAAGACCACCGTCGGCATCGAGATCCCCAACGAAGACCGGCAGATCGTGCGGTTCTCCGAGGTGCTGTCGACGCCCGAGTACGACAACTTCAAGTCGCCGGTCACCCTGGCCCTCGGTCACGACATCGGCGGCAAGCCGGTCATCACCGACCTCGCCAAGATGCCGCACCTGCTGGTGGCCGGTACGACCGGTTCCGGTAAGTCGGTGGGCGTGAACGCGATGATCCTGTCGATCCTGTTCAAGTCGGGTCCCGAAGACGCCAAGCTGATCATGATCGACCCGAAGATGCTCGAACTGTCGATCTACGAAGGCATTCCGCACCTGCTGTGCCCGGTGGTCACCGACATGAAGGACGCGGCCAACGCCCTGCGCTGGAGCGTCGCCGAGATGGAGCGGCGCTACAAGCTGATGGCGAAGATGGGCGTGCGCAACCTGGCCGGCTTCAACGCCAAGGTCAAGGAGGCCCAGGACGCCGGCGAGCCGTTGAGCGATCCTTTGTACAAGCGCGAAAGCATCCACGACGAGGCGCCATTGCTGCAGAAGCTGCCGACCATCGTCGTGGTGGTGGACGAATTCGCCGACATGATGATGATCGTCGGCAAGAAGGTGGAAGAGTTGATCGCCCGGATCGCCCAGAAGGCGCGGGCCGCCGGCATTCACCTGATCCTCGCGACCCAGCGGCCGTCGGTGGACGTGATCACCGGCCTGATCAAGGCCAACATCCCGACGCGGATGGCGTTCCAGGTGTCGAGCAAGATCGACTCGCGCACCATCATCGACCAGGGCGGCGCCGAACAACTGCTCGGCCACGGTGACATGCTCTACATGCCGCCGGGCACCAGCCTGCCGATCCGGGTGCACGGCGCGTTCGTCTCCGACGACGAAGTGCACCGGGTGGTGGAAGCGTGGAAACTGCGCGGCGCGCCGGAATACAACGACGATATCCTCAACGGTGTCGAAGAGGCGGGCAGCGGTTTCGAAGGCAGCAGCGGCGGTGGCGAAGGCGACGATCCGGAAGCCGACGCGCTGTACGACGAAGCCGTGCAGTTCGTGCTCGAAAGCCGCCGGGCCTCGATCTCCGCGGTGCAGCGCAAGCTGAAGATCGGCTACAACCGCGCCGCCCGGATGATCGAAGCCATGGAAATGGCCGGGGTCGTCACGGCGATGAACACCAACGGTTCGCGCGAGGTGCTGGCCCCGGGGCCGGTGCGCGACTGAGTCAACCCCCCGGATTCAACAGCCGGGACGGCGCAATGAGGCGCCGTCCGCTCTCCCACGAGTATTCAAGAGGACTCCCATGCGTCTGATCCGCATGCTGCTGCCGGTACTGGCCCTGACCACGCTTTCGGCCCACGCCGACGAAAAGGACGTGGCGCGCCTGACCCAACTGCTGGAAACATCCAAGACCCTCACCGCACGCTTTTCCCAGCTGACCCTCGACGGCAGCGGCACCCAATTGCAGGAAACCGCCGGAGAGATGTCGCTGCAGCGCCCGGGCCTGTTCTACTGGCACACCGATGCGCCGGCCGAGCAGACCATGGTCTCCGACGGCAAGAAGGTCACCCTGTGGGACCCGGACCTTGAGCAGGCGACGATCAAGAAACTGGACGAGCGCCTGACCCAGACCCCGGCCCTGCTGCTGTCGGGCGACGTGTCGAAGATCAGCCAGAGCTTCGACATCACCGCCAAGGAAGCCGGCGGCGTGATCGACTTCACCCTCAAGCCGAAGACCAAGGACACCCTGTTCGACAGCCTGCGCCTGTCGTTCCGCAATGGCCTGGTCAATGACATGCAGCTGATCGACAGCGTCGGCCAGCGCACCAACATCCTGTTCACCGGGGTGAAGGCCAACGAAGCGATTCCGGCGTCCAGGTTCAAGTTCGACATCCCCAAGGGTGCCGACGTGATCCAGGAATAACCCCTGACTTCTGTGGGCGAGAGCCCGCAGGATCAACGCCTAGAGGTTTCAACGGTACGTGATGGATCTGTTTCGCAGAGAGCCCCTGGCCCAGCCTTTGGCGGCCCGGTTGCGCGCCACCAACCTGGACGAATACGTCGGCCAGGAGCACGTGCTCGCCCGCGGCAAGCCGCTGCGCGAGGCGCTGGAGCAGGGCGCGCTGCATTCGATGATCTTCTGGGGCCCGCCGGGCGTGGGCAAGACCACCCTGGCGCGGCTGCTGGCGGAAGTCTCGGATGCGCACTTCGAAACGGTTTCGGCGGTGCTGGCCGGGGTCAAGGAGATCCGTCAGGCGGTGGAGATCGCCAAGCAGCAGGCCGCGCAGTACGGCCGGCGCACGATCCTGTTCGTCGACGAGGTGCACCGCTTCAACAAGTCCCAGCAGGACGCGTTCCTGCCGTACGTCGAGGACGGGACGCTGATCTTCATCGGCGCCACCACCGAAAACCCGTCATTTGAACTGAACAACGCGCTGCTGTCGCGGGCCCGTGTGTATGTGCTCAAGAGCCTGGACGAAGCCGCGCTGCGCAAGCTGGTGCACCGGGCGCTGACCGAGGAGCGGGGCCTGGGCAAACGCCACCTGACCCTCAGCGACGAAGGCTTCCAGATGCTGCTGTCGGCCGCCGACGGCGACGGCCGGCGCCTGCTCAACCTGCTGGAGAACGCCTCGGACCTGGCCGACGACGACAGCGAGATCGGCACCGACCTGCTGCAGAGCCTGCTCGGCGACACCCGCCGGCGTTTCGACAAGGGCGGCGAAGCGTTCTACGACCAGATCTCCGCGCTGCACAAATCGGTGCGCGGCTCCAACCCGGACGGCGCGCTGTACTGGTTCGCACGGATGATCGACGGCGGCTGCGATCCGCTGTACCTGGCCCGGCGCGTGGTGCGCATGGCCAGCGAAGACATCGGCAACGCCGACCCCCGCGCCCTGAGCCTGTGCCTGGCGGCGTGGGACGTGCAGGAGCGCCTCGGCAGCCCCGAAGGCGAGCTGGCGGTGGCCCAGGCCATCACCTACCTGGCCTGCGCGCCGAAAAGCAACGCGGTGTACATGGGCTTCAAGGCCGCGATGCGCGCCGCCGCCGAGCACGGTTCGCTGGAAGTGCCGCTGCACCTGCGCAACGCCCCGACCAAGCTGATGAAGCAGTTGGGCTACGGCGACGAATACCGCTATGCCCACGACGAGCCGGACGCCTATGCCGCCGGCGAAGACTATTTCCCCGAAGCGCTCGAGCCGATTCCGTTGTACCAGCCGGTGCCCCGTGGCCTGGAGCTGAAGATCGGCGAAAAGCTCAAGCACCTTGCCCAACTCGACCGGCTGAGCCCCCGCCAGCGGAGAAAACCGTGATTCCAGCGATCGTTGCAGTCTCCATCGGCGGCGTCGCCGGCACGCTGCTGCGCTTTGCCGCCGGCAATTGGGTCAACGCCAACTGGCCGCGGCACTTCTATACCGCGACGCTGGCCGTTAATATCGTGGGCTGTCTTTTGATCGGCGTGCTGTACGGCCTGTTTTTGATACGCCCGGAGGTGCCTTTCGAGGTGCGTGCCGGGTTGATCGTCGGCTTCCTCGGAGGGCTGACGACCTTTTCATCCTTTTCACTGGATACGGTGCGCCTGCTGGAAAGCGGGCAAGTGCCGCTGGCCCTGGGCTATGCGGCGCTCAGCGTATTCGGCGGGCTGCTCGCCACCTGGGCCGGCCTGTCCCTGACCAAACTTTGACAACGAGAGACCGACATGCTCGATTCCAAACTGTTACGTAGCAACCTTCAGGACGTAGCGGACCGCCTGGCATCCCGTGGCTTTGCCCTGGACGTCGCACGCATCGAAGCGCTGGAAGAGCAGCGCAAGGCAGTCCAGACCGAAACCGAAAAGCTTCAGGCTGAACGTAACGCGATTTCCAAGAGCATCGGGCAGGCCAAGCAGCGCGGCGAAGACATCGCACCGCTGATGGCCAATGTCGAGAACATGGGCACCCAGCTCAACGAAGGCAAGGCCGCGCTGGACAAGATCCAGACCGAGCTGGACGCGATCCTGCTGGGCATCCCCAACCTGCCGCACGAGTCGGTGCCGGTGGGCGAAGACGAAGACGGCAACGTCGAAGTGCGCCGCTGGGGCACGCCGACCGCGTTCGACTTCCCGGTGCAGGACCACGTCGCCCTGGGCGAGAAGTTCGGCTGGCTGGATTTCGAAACCGCCGCCAAGCTGTCCGGCGCACGTTTTGCCCTGCTGCGCGGCCCGATCGCCCGCCTGCACCGCGCCCTGGCGCAGTTCATGATCAATCTGCACGTCACCGAGCACGGCTACGAAGAGGCCTACACCCCGTACCTGGTGCAGGCGCCGGCGCTGCAAGGCACCGGCCAGTTGCCGAAGTTCGAGGAAGACCTGTTCAAGATCGGCCGCGACGGTGAGGCCGACCTGTACCTGATCCCGACCGCCGAAGTGTCGCTGACCAACATCGTGGCCGGCGAGATCGTCGACGCCAAGCAGCTGCCGATCAAGTTCGTCGCCCACACCCCGTGCTTCCGCAGCGAAGCCGGCGCGTCGGGCCGCGACACCCGCGGCATGATCCGCCAGCACCAGTTCGACAAGGTCGAGATGGTGCAGATCGTCGAGCCGTCCAAATCCATGGAAGCCCTGGAAAGCCTGACCGCCAACGCCGAGAAGGTGCTGCAGCTGCTGCAGCTGCCGTACCGCACCCTGGCGCTGTGCACCGGCGACATGGGCTTCAGCGCGGTCAAGACCTACGACCTGGAAGTGTGGATCCCGAGCCAGGACAAGTACCGCGAGATCTCGTCGTGCTCCAACTGCGGCGACTTCCAGGCCCGCCGCATGCAGGCGCGCTTCCGCAACCCGGAAACCGGCAAGCCTGAGCTGGTGCACACCCTGAACGGTTCCGGCCTGGCGGTCGGCCGCACCCTGGTGGCGGTGCTGGAGAACTACCAGCAGGCCGACGGTTCGATCCGCGTGCCGGACGTGCTGAAGCCGTACATGGGTGGCCTTGAGGTCATCGGCTGACATGGACTATCTGCCGCTGTTTCACAACCTGCGCGGCAGTCGTGTGTTGGTCGTCGGCGGGGGGGAGATTGCCTTGCGCAAATCCCGCCTGCTGGCCGACGCCGGTGCGCTGCTGCGGGTGGTCGCACCTGAAATCGAAGCACAACTGCGTGACCTGGTGACCGCCAGCGGCGGTGAGTGCCTGTTGCGCGGCTACCTCGAGGCAGACCTGGACGGCTGCAGGCTGATCATCGCCGCCACCGACGACGAAGCGCTGAACGCGCAGGTCTCCGCCGATGCCCATCGGCGTTGCGTGCCGGTCAACGTGGTGGACGCGCCGGCCCTGTGCAGCGTGATCTTCCCGGCCATCGTCGACCGTTCGCCGCTGATCATCGCGGTGTCCAGCGGCGGCGACGCGCCGGTGCTGGCCCGTTTGATCCGCGCCAAGATCGAAACCTGGATCCCCGCCACCTACGGTCACCTGGCCGGTCTCGCCGCGCGTTTCCGGCATCAGGTCAAAAGCCTGTTTCCGGATGTGCAGCAGCGTCGCGCCTTCTGGGAAGACGTGTTCCAGGGGCCGATCGCCGACCGGCAACTGGCCGGGCAGGGCGCCGAGGCCGAACGTCTGTTGCAGGCCAAGATCGATGGCCAGGCACCGGTGGCCACCGGCGAGGTGTATCTGGTGGGCGCAGGCCCCGGCGATCCGGACCTGCTGACCTTCCGCGCCTTGCGCTTGATGCAGCAGGCCGACGTGGTGCTGTACGACCGTCTGGTGGCGCCGGCGATTCTTGAGCTGTGCCGCCGGGACGCCGAGCGGGTCTACGTCGGCAAGCGCCGCGCCGACCACGCGGTGCCCCAGGATCAGATCAACCGCCAGCTGGTGGATCTGGCCAAGGCCGGCAAGCGGGTGGTGCGGTTGAAGGGCGGCGATCCGTTCATCTTCGGCCGCGGCGGTGAAGAGATCGAAGAACTGGCGGCCCACGGCATCCCGTTCCAGGTCGTGCCGGGCATCACCGCCGCCAGCGGTTGCGCGGCTTATGCCGGGATCCCGCTGACCCACCGCGACTACGCGCAGTCGGTGCGTTTCGTCACCGGGCACCTGAAGGACGGTTCCACCGATCTGCCTTGGGCCGACCTGGTCGCGCCGGCGCAGACGCTGGTGTTCTACATGGGCCTGGTGGGGCTGCCGGTCATCTGCGGGCAGTTGATCAAGCACGGGCGCGGCGTGGACACCCCGGCGGCGTTGATCCAGCAGGGCACCACGGTCAATCAGCGGGTGTTCACCGGCACCCTGGCCGACCTGCCCGGGTTGGTGGCGGAGCACGAAGTGCATGCGCCGACCCTGGTGATCGTCGGCGAAGTGGTGCAACTGCGCGAGAAACTGGCGTGGTTCGAAGGGGCTCAGGGGCAGGTCTGACGGACCGCGCCGCGCCCGTCGCCAGCAGGCTGGCTCCTACAGGGGATTTGTGTCGTTCACGAATCCAATGCGGGAGCCGGCCTGCTGGCGATCGGGGCCCTCAAACGCTGCCCTGATTCCAGATCCCTTTCCCGCTCAGCCGCGCCCGGTCATGGGCCGCGCTGAAATCCTGCTCCGGCCCTTTCGGCACGACCCCGGTCGGGTTGATGGTCTTGTGGCTGGCGTAGTAGTGGTGCTTGATGTGCTGGAAGTCCACCGTCTCGGCGATGCCCGGCCACTGGTACAGTTCGCGCAGCCAGTTCGACAGGTTCGGATAATCGGCGATCCGCCGCAGGTTGCACTTGAAGTGGCCGTGGTACACCGCGTCGAAGCGGATCAGGGTGGTGAACAGGCGGATGTCCGCTTCGGTGAGGAATTCGCCCGCCAGGTAGCGGTTGGCGCCGAGCCATCCTTCCAGGTGATCCAGTTCGGCGAACACATCGTCGAACGCCGCTTCATAGGCCTGCTGCGAGGTGGCGAAGCCGGCGCGGTACACGCCGTTGTTGACCGCCGGGTAGATCCGCTCGTTCAGCCCATCGATTTCACTGCGCAGGGGCGCCGGGTAGAAGTCCAGGCCGTTGCCGGTCAAGCCGTCGAACGCGCTGTTGAACATGCGGATGATCTCCGCCGATTCGTTGCTGACGATGCGCTTGAGCCGTTTGTCCCACAGCACCGGCACGGTGACGCGGCCGGTGTAGTCGGGGGTGTCTGCGGTGTAGCGCTGATGCATGAAGTCGAAGCCGTCGAGGCGGTCGCCCGTGGAGCCCAGCGCCGTGTCGAACGTCCAGCCGTTCTCCAGCATCAGCCAACTGACCACCGAGACGTCGATCAGGCTTTCCAGGCCCTTGAGCTTGCGCAGGATTAGCGTGCGGTGGGCCCACGGGCAGGCCAGCGACACATAGAGGTGGTAGCGCCCGGCCTCGGCGGCAAACCCGCCTTCACCGCTGGGGCCGGGGCGGCCGTCGCGGGTGACCCAGTGGCGGCGTTGCGCCTGTTCGCGCCGGAAGGCGCCGTCCTTGTCGCTTTCGTACCATTTGTCCTGCCAGCGGCCATCCACCAGTAAACCCATGTTCAAGACTCCGAAACCAATGATCGTTGGAGTGGAGTCTATTCCGATGGGTTCGAACAAAAAGCGCAAAGATCGGGCAGCTATGATCGATTAAATCGATTTGTTCCGTGCGGCCCAGAATCGCTCGGCGGTTTCGAAAGCTTGCTCACGGCTCTGGCCCAGCCCTCGGAGGGCGAGTGCCATGGTCGACAACAGGGCCATGTGGGCGTAGCTGTCGTCCGACTCGCCGCGCCAGACCGCCTTCAATTGGCGGGTCTCCAGCGAAGCCGGTTTGACGTGGCGTTGGGCCGACAAACGCGGCCATTCTTCGTCCCAGCTTGCGCCGCCGGCCGTGCCGTACAGGTGACTGTCGGCGTCCGGGTTGATCTCGATTTCGCCGCCGTCGCCCTTGATCACGATGGCCGTGTCGCCGAGCAGGCCGCTGGCTTCGCGGTGCACCGCCTGATAGCCGGGGTGGAAGATACTTTGCAGGCCGCAGCGGGCGCCCAGCGGGTTGAGGATCCGCGCCAGCGAGTGGATCGGCGAACGCAGGCCCAGGGTGTTGCGCAAGTCGATCATCTTCTGCAACGGCGCGGCCCAGTCCACCAGCGGCATGAACGCCAGGCCGCCGTTGTCCAGCGCCGAGCCGACCTGTTGCCAGTCGCGGCACAATGGAATGTTCAGTTCGCCCAGCAGCTGTTCGCTGTACAGGCGCCCGGCGGTGTGGGCGCCGCCGCCGTGCATGAAGATGCGCACGCCGTTCTGCGCCAGGCACTTGGCGGCCAGCAGGTACCACGGCAGGTGGCGTTTTTTCCCGGCATAGGTCGGCCAGTCCAGGTCGACGCTCAGCGTCGGGGCCTGCAAGCGTTCGCGCAGGGCCTCGGTGAAGCCGGCCATCTCCTCGGCGCTTTCCTCTTTGTGCCGCAAGAGCATCAGGAAGGCGCCGAGCTGGGTGTCCTCGACCTTGCCGTCCAGCACCATGCCCATGGCCTCGCGGGCCTCGGCGCGGGTCAGGTCGCGGGCGCCGCGCTTGCCTTTGCCCAGGATCCGCACGAATTGGGCGAACGGATGCTCGGCGGGCGTTTCGAGGGTCAACGCTGGAAAGTCGGTCATAGGCAATTCGTCGGTTTGGGCAGGCCCGCCAGTTTCGCGGCGAGCTTGGCGGGGGTGCCTTTGAACAGGCGGTTCAGGTGCAGGCTGTTGCCCTTGTCCGGGCCCAGCTTCAGGGCGGTGTACTTGATCAGCGGCCGGGTGGCCGGGGACAGCTCGAACTCCGCGTAAAAGGCGCGCAGCAGCTCAAGGACTTCCCAGTGGTCGGGGGTCAGTTCGATGTCCTCGGCGGCGGCGAGGGCAGCGGCGACTTCGGCCGACCAGTCGCCCAGGTCCACCAGGAAGCCGTCCTTGTCCAGTTCGATGGCGCGGGCGCCGACGGTCAGGGTCTTCATAGCCAGGTGTTGACCTTGTCGTGGCGCACCGACAGTTCGACGAAGGCCGGGTAGTCGATGGCTTCGGCCCAGTCCGGAACCGCCAGCCCACGGGCCTGGGCATCTTCGGCCAGTACGTACGGCCTGGCGCGGCGGGCCTGGAGCGCAGCGAACGGCGCGGTGCCGGGTTGCAGGGCATAGGCGGCGTCGCCGCACAGCAGCAGGGCGTCGGCGCTGCCCAGCAGACGCAGGCAACTGCTCAGGCGTTCGTCGCCGAACGGGGAATGGGACAACACATGCAAAGTCGACATCAGAGCGTGATCACCTGGTCGTAACGGTCAATGAGGGCGGTGATGCGGTCGGCGGCCAAGGGCTGCGCCTCGTCCAGCGACAGATCGCCGAGGCCGCGCAGGGCGGCGCTGTCGGCGCAGTAGAACAGCTCTTCGACGCCGAACATCGGCAACGCCTGCAAGTTGGCGCTCAGGTCCTTCTGCTGCAAGGCCCTGGCGTTCTGCCCGGCGGCCAGTTGCAGCACGCCGTCGTCGAGGAACAGCAGGCCGACCGGCAGATCGAACGCGCCGCCGGCCAGCACGATGTCCAGCGCCTCGCGGGCGCCGGGGCCGGACCACGGCGACTGACGGCTGATGATCAACAGGGATTTGGCCATGTCACGCGCCTCCGAAGCAGATCAGACGGTCGGCGTCCTGCACCGCATCGTGCAGTTGGCCCAGCCCGGACAGCTCCCACGGCGCACTGACGGCCACGGCGTCACGCTGGTAGCGGCCGGCCTCTTCGGCGTTCAGCACGCCACGGCGCAGGGCGGCGGCGATGCACACCACGCCGTCCAGCCGCTGTTCGGTGATGAAGGCGCGCCATTGCTTGGGCAGGTCTTGTTCGTCCTGCGGGGTGACCACGCTGTCCGAGGCGTTGTGCACGCCGTCCTGGTAGAAAAACAGCCGGACGATCTCATGCCCGCCGGCCAGCGCCGCCTGGGCGAACAGCAGGGCACGGCGCGAGGAGGGCGCATGGGCGGCGGAAAACAGCGCGATGGCGAACTTCATGACGGACTCGATCAGCGAAACTGCGGCCATGATAAAGCTTTCTCGCCGGGGCGGCGAAGCGGATGTTGCCGCATGCGCCGCGAGTGTCAGCGCGGCATGTAGCCCAGTTGCCAGCGGCGGGGGATCTTCAGGGCCACCACCCCGAGCACGCCGGCCAGCAATGCGCTGAAAAACAGGGCCTGAAGGCCCAGATGGCGCTCCAGCAGCGCACCGATGACCGCGCCGACGAACATGCCAGTCCAGGGCACCAGTTGCACCCGCCAGCCGTTGCGTCGCTCGCCCAGCAGCCAGCGGCCCAGTCCCCGGCCGAACCGTGACAGGGCCCCGGTGACGTAGGTCAGCCCCACCGGCAGCCCGTTCACTTCCTCGACGCAGGCATTGAGCATGCCCATGGCGGTGATCGCCGCCAACAGGGCCGGCAGTTGCTGCTCGAACGGCCAGGCCGCGGCGGCGCACAGCAGCGCGGCGATGCACAGCAGCAACGGCAGCGCCCGGCGCCCGCTCAGCCGGCTGACGATGACGCCGAGGGCATTGCCGAGGACGAACGTGGCGACCAGGATCGACAGGCGCAGGGTCAGGCCCAGGTCGCCGTCGCTGATCGCCACCGCCAGGCGGGTCGTGTTGCCGCTCATGAACGAGACGAAGTCGCCGCTGGCCATGAAGCCGATGGCGTCGGTCATGCCGGCCAGCACCGACAGGCAGGCGACCAGCGTGAGGCCGACGCGGCCGCGCCATTTCTGGGTGTGCAGGTGGCCGGGCGTGGCGCGGTGGGTGGTGGCGGACGGCAGCATGGGCGGGTTCCTGGCCGGGTTCCTGGGTGGGAAAACACGGTTTTACTCCATAGCGCGAGGGTTGTCGCGCCGCCCGATGCGGTAAAGCTGAACGAAACCTTGCCGGGCAGTGATACAGTCCGTTCTTTTTTGAATGAGCGAATGCAATGCGAATGCTGACGGTGGCGCTGGCGGCGACCTTGCTGGCCGGTTGCGCGGGATCGGTGATGGAAGACGCCCGCACCCGAACCCCTTACAAGACCCTGACCTCGGAAAAGCCCGGCAAGGACGTGGCGCAGTGCGTGCAGTTCTCCTGGCAGGACGAAGCGGTGTTCGGCGTGGACGCGGCGGCGTACCTGGAGCCGGGCAAGCAGGGCGGCACGACGGTGTACACCCGCTCGGCGGAATCGTTTGTCGATGTGGTCAGCGGCGCGTCCGGCACCACGCTCAAGTACTACGCGCAGAAGGACGACTTCGTCGCCAAGCGCCGGTTGGCGGCGTTGGCGACCTGCCTGTAGATCGGGTTGAGGCGGTGACAGTTCCGGCCACCTCGCGGGCGAGCCCCACAATGGATCTGTGCCACGCACCGATCCCTGTGGGAGCCAGACTGCCGGTTCAGTCCTTCAACCGCTTCTGAAAGAACAGCCGCTTGTGCCCCGGCGGATAGTCCGCCAGTTCACCGAACTCGCTGTAGCCAAGTTTTCGGTAGAACACCGGCGCCTGAAAATCGAAGGTGTCGAGCCAGATCCCGAAGCAGCCTTTCTCCCGCGCCAGCTCCTCGGCCATGCCCATCAGCCTGGAGCCGATGCCCTGGCCCCGGCCTGCTTCAGGCACCGACAGCAGGTCGACGAACAGCCACTCACAGACAAAACGGCCATACAGTCCGCCGAGGATCGCGCCGCTGTCGTCGCGCACCAGCAGGGTGAGGGGGGTGGAGGGCGCGATGCCGGCCTGGGCGACGTTGTAGGCGTGCAGCGGCGCCAGGATGGCCAGGCGTTCTTCTTCCGTATTGGTGTGCGACAGCTCGATTCGCAGGTTCATGTGCAACGTCCTTTTGGCAACGAAGGCGCAGCCTAACCCGGCGTTCGCCATTGATCCATCCCCCCGGCCGGCCTTCCGCCGTCCCGGGTGCCCTGATCCGCAGATGCCGGTTTTCATGCCTTTGGCGTGTAGGTTTTTTGCTACAGGATGAGTACGCGCTTACTTAGGGTACTGTATATCCATCCAGTATTCATTGGCGGTCGCTGGCGTAAGGCCGCCCACTGCGACAAATCCGCCGATGGACAAAAAATCCCCCTCCGTTAGCTTGAAGGCCTCTCCTCGGGAAGGAGAGTTCTTAAATCAATGGAGTGAACAACATGAATCAAGCAACCCCTGAAACCCAACTGCGACACGGTCGCGTCACCTCTCCGGCCAGCCGTGGCTCGGTGGCCATCGAACAAGGTCTGCTGGGCGGCTGGCAGGTCAACGAAATGGAAGGCGGCAAGAACTTCCCGGCTTTGGCGGCGGGCCCGTTCCCCGCGCCGTTCGGCACGGACAACCCGAGCGTCGTGCCGCCGGCCGACGGCTACATCCTCAGCGGCGGCAAGGACGACGCCCGCGACTGCGTGAACTTCACCGACGAGGAAATGAGCAAGAAGCTCGGTCGCCCGTTCACCTGGCCGCTGCTCAACGTCACGCCGGGCCAGACCCTGGACATCAAATGGGAGTACACCGCCCCGCACACCACCCGCGGCTACCGTTGGCTGATCACCAAGGACGGCTGGGATCCGAAGACCCGCATCACCCGTGCGCAACTGGAGGCGCAACCGTTCTTCGAGGACTTCTACCCTCAGGTTCCGTACTACAGTCATGCGGGCGAACTGAAGGCCAAGGTCAACCATTCGGTGAAACTGCCGGCCAACAAGAAGGGGCGTCACGTGATCGTCCTGATGTGGATCGTCGCCAACACCGGCAACGCCTTCTATCAGGCCTTCGACGTCGACTTCAAATAAGTCCGCGCCAACCGACCCACACGTTCTGAAGGATTAGAACATGTCGAACATTGACTTCACCCTGTTGCACAACCAGGCAGGCGACGCGGCGTCGCTGATGCCGAGCATCGCCGGCAAGAAGATCCTCATGGGCTTCTGGCACAACTGGCCGGCGGGGCCGAGCGACGGCTACCGGCAAGGGCAGTTCGCCAACATCGCACTGGAAAACGTACCCAAAGAGTACAACGTGGTCGCCGTGGCCTTCATGAAGGGCAACGGCATCCCGACCTTCAAGCCCTACAACGTCTCCGACGCCGAGTTCCGCCGCCAGGTCGGCGTGCTCAACAGCCAGGGGCGGGCGGTGCTGATCTCCCTGGGCGGCGCCGATGCGCACATCGAGTTGCGCGCCGGCCAGGAACAGCCGCTGGCCAACGAGATCATCCGTCTGGTGGAAACCTACGGCTTCGACGGGCTGGACATCGATCTTGAACAGAGCGCGATTGATTTCGCCGCCAACAAGACCGTCCTGCCGGCGGCGCTGAAACTGGTCAAGGACCACTACGCAGGCCAAGGCAAGCACTTCATCATCAGCATGGCGCCGGAGTTTCCGTACCTGACCGCCAACGGCAAGTACGTCGGCTACCTGCAGGCGCTGGAAGGCTACTACGACTTCATCGCTCCGCAGTTCTACAACCAGGGCGGCGACGGGGTCTGGGTGCCGGAGGCCAACAACGGCAACGGCGCGTGGATCGCGCAGAACAACGACGCGATGAAGGAGGACTTCCTTTATTACCTGACCGAAAGCCTGGTGACCGGCACCCGCGGGTTCACCAAGATCGCGGCGGACAAGTTCGTCATCGGCCTGCCGGCCAACGTCGATGCCGCCGCCACCGGCTACGTGATCGACAAGACCGCGGTGGGCAACGCCATGAAGCGGCTGGCCATCAAAGGGCATCCGATCAAGGGGCTGATGACCTGGTCGGTGAACTGGGACAACGGCATCAGCAAGGACCGGGTGCCGTACAACTGGGAATTCAGCCGCCGTTACGGGCCGCTGATCCACGGCGCCAAGTTGTCTGAGCACGCGTCGGACGACATGACGGTCGACATCGGCCAACAGCAGTAAGCGAACAGAAAGCCCGGTAGCGCTGCCGGGCTTTTTTTCGTCCGTGGGCAACGTCTTTTCGCCTACCATGGGCGTCCCTCAAGGACACAAGGGTCAGGCGTCATGTCCAACACGGCCGAACGGGTCAAATTCATCGATACGCAGGTGCTGTCCCACGATTGGTATCTGCTCAAGAAAATCACCTTCGACTACCGGCGCAACAGCGGCGACTGGCAGCGTCAGACCCGTGAGGTCTACGACCGCGGCAACGGTGCCGCGATCCTGCTGTTCAACCGCGAGAAGCGCACGGTGGTGCTGACCCGGCAGTTCCGTCTGCCGGTGTTCGTCAACGGCCATGACGGGCTGCTGATCGAAGTGGCCGCCGGGCTGCTTGAGGGCGCCGACCCCGAGCAACGCATCCGGGCCGAAGCCGAAGAGGAAACCGGCTACCGCGTGCATGACGTGAGGAAGGTGTTCGAGTCCTACATGAGCCCGGGTTCGGTGACCGAGAAGCTGCACTTTTTCGTCGCCGAGTACGACGCGTCGTCGAAGGTCGGCGCCGGCGGCGGCCTGGAGGAGGAGACCGAAGAGCTGGAGGTGCTGGAGTGGCGTTTCGATGATGCGCTGGAGGCCTTCCGGCGCGGCGAGATCTGCGATGCCAAGACCATCATGCTGTTGCAGTATGCGGCGATGAACAACCTCTTTGCCGTGTGAGGCGTGTGGCGGGGGAGACGATCAGAACAGCTCCCCCGTCCGACCGACCTCGGCCCACCGGCAACCTTCCAGTCTCAATAGCCGCTCCTTGGCTTCAAGCCCCCCGGCGAACCCCGTCAGCTTGCCCGACGCGCCGATCACCCGATGGCACGGCGCAACGATCGAGATCGGATTGCGCCCGTTCGCCGCGCCCACTGCCCGCACCGCGCTGGGGTGGCCGATCTGCTCGGCGATCTGGCTGTAGGTGCGGGTCTCGCCGAAGGGGATGGTCAGCAGCGCCGCCCAGACCCTTTTCTGGAAGTCGGTGCCGGCGAAATCCAGCTCCAGCTCGAAGCGGTTCCGGGTGCCGGCAAAATATTCCTGCAGCTGCTGCGCGGCCCTGAGCAGCACCGGGTTGTCCGGCGCCTCGACCATCGGCCCCAGGCGCACCCGGCCGGGCTTGTCGTTTTCCCAGAGGATGGCCGCCAGTCGCTGGCCGTTCGCGACCAGCTTCAGTTCGCCCACCGGCGAGGGCAGGGTGATGAACGTGTAGGCCATGGCGACGGACTCCGGACAGGGGCGGGAACAGCGCACAGCATACGGCGTGTTCCGGGAGGCGCAAATCGCAATCGCGGCCATACTGGCTCTTGCAGCGCTTCTCCCTGCTTTCCCGAAGAACCCAGGGTCTGTGTGAAAAGTCTTGAGACGAAGGTCAGGCAAGGCGAAAACAGCCGAGGAAGCGGAGTTTACGGGTTGTAAATGAGCATTCCGAGGCTGTTTTCAACGCAGCATCACCGAGTATCAAGGCTTTTCGCACAGAGCCTAATAACAAGAAAGGACCGACCCATGAAGTACGAACCTTTTGCCAAGACCCTGATCGCGACCTCCCTGACCCTGGCCTGTCTCACGGCCCATGCCGCTTCGGTGGCCCCGGTGGCGGCGGAGAACGGCATGGTGGTCACCGCCCAGCACCTGGCCACCCACGTGGGCGTCGATGTGCTGAAGAACGGCGGCAATGCGGTGGATGCGGCGGTCGCCGTCGGTTACGCGCTGGCGGTGGTCTACCCCGCGGCGGGCAACCTGGGCGGCGGCGGTTTCATGACCATTCAGCTGGCGGACGGGCGCAAGACCTTCCTCGATTTCCGGGAAAAGGCCCCCCTGGCCGCCACCGCGAACATGTACCTGGACAAGGACGGCAACGTCATCCCGGACCTGAGCACCCGCGGCCATCTGGCGGTCGGCGTGCCGGGCACGGTGTCGGGCATGGAGCTGGCGCTGAAGAAGTACGGCACCAAACCGCGCAATGAGATGATTGCCCCGGCCATCAGGCTGGCCGAGGACGGGTTCGTGCTGGAGCAGGGCGACGTCGATCTGCTGGAGTACGCCACCGACGTGTTCAAGAAGGACATGCGCGACTCCGGCGCGATCTTCCTCAGCAACGGCGAGCCGATGCAGGTCGGGCAGAAACTGGTGCAAAAGGACCTGGGCAAGACCCTGCGCACCATTTCCGAAAAAGGCGCCGACGGTTTCTACAAGGGCTGGGTGGCCGACGCCATCGTCACCTCAAGCCAGGCCAACAAAGGCATCATCACCCAGGCCGACCTGGACAAGTACAAGACCCGCGAACTGGCGCCGGTGGAGTGCGACTACCGCGGCTACCACGTGGTCTCGGCGCCGCCGCCCAGCTCCGGCGGGGTGGTGATCTGCCAGATCATGAACATTCTCGAAGGCTATCCGATGAAGGACCTGGGCTTCCGTTCGGCCCAGGGCATGCACTACCAGATCGAAGCCATGCGCCACGCCTACGTGGACCGCAACAGTTACCTGGGCGATCCGGACTTCGTGAAGAACCCCATCGAGCACCTGCTGGACAAGCACTACGCGACCAAGCTGCGTGAAGCCATCGCGCCGCAGAAGGCCGGCGTGTCCGCCGAACTCAAGCCGGGCGTTGCGCCCCATGAGGGCAGCAACACCACCCACTATTCGATCGTCGACCAGTGGGGCAACGCCGTGTCGGTGACCTACACCCTCAACGACTGGTTCGGCGCCGGCGTGATGGCCAGCAAGACCGGGGTGATCCTCAACGACGAGATGGACGACTTCACCTCCAAGGTCGGCGTGCCGAACATGTACGGCCTGGTGCAGGGCGAGGCCAACGCCATCGCGCCCGGCAAGGCGCCGCTGTCGTCGATGAGCCCGACCATCGTCACCAAGGACGGCAAGGTGGTGATGGTGGTCGGCACGCCGGGCGGCAGCCGGATCATCACCGCAACGCTGCTGACCATGCTCAACGTCATCGACTACGGCATGGGCCTGCAGGAAGCGGTCGATGCGCCGCGCTTCCACCAGCAGTGGATGCCGGAGCAGACCAACCTCGAAGACTTCGCCGCCAGCCCCGACACCAAGAAGATCCTCGAAAGCTGGGGCCACAAGTTCGCAGGCCCGCAGGACCCCAACCACATCGCGGCGATCCTCGTCGGCGCGCCGTCCCTGGGCGGCAAGCCGGTGGGCAAGAACCGCTTCTACGGCGCCAACGACCCGCGGCGCAACACCGGGTTGTCATTGGGTTACTGACGCGCGTAAAAAAGAGGGGCGGGCGTTTGTCCGCCCCTGTCTCACGGACCGATCAAGGAAGGCCTGCCATGTCCACCGCATTGCTGATCATCGACGTCCAACGCGCCCTGTGCTCGGGCCAATACGAGTGCTACGACATCCACCGCGTCATCGACACCCTCAACCGCCTCAGCGCCCGCGCCCGCCAGGCCGGCGTGCCGGTGGTGTTCATCCAGCACGAAGAAGAGGGCGACCTGCTGGCCCACGGCAGCGACGGCTGGCAACTGGCGGACGGCCTGGAGACCGCGCCGGGCGACCTGTACGTGCGCAAGACCACCCCGGACTCGTTCTATCAGACACCGCTGCAGAAGCTGATCCCCAAGGAAGACTTCGACCGGTTGGTGATCGGCGGCCTGCAGACCGATTACTGCGTCAA
Source organism: Pseudomonas ekonensis (assembly GCF_019145435.1). Taxonomy (NCBI): domain Bacteria; kingdom Pseudomonadati; phylum Pseudomonadota; class Gammaproteobacteria; order Pseudomonadales; family Pseudomonadaceae; genus Pseudomonas; species Pseudomonas ekonensis. Next base: position 1,676,551 of record NZ_JAHSTS010000001.1, read on the forward strand.
CGCCACCGTGCGCCAGGCGCATCAACTGGGCTACGACGTGGTGCTGGCGGCCGACGCCCACTCCACCGTGGACAACGGCAGCATGAGCGCCGAGGACATCATCGCCGAACACAACAAGGACCTGGCCCACCTGAGCGGCTCGGTGGCGCGGATCGACGTCACGCCGGCGGCGCAGATCACCTTCTGACCCGCCGCCCCGCCTTCCCTGTAGGAGCGAGCCTGCTCGCGAGGCGTTGTGTCATTCACCGCGGTCATTGAAACGGATGACGCCTTCGCGAGCAGGCTCGCTCCTACAGGGGGCGGCGGTGAAATGTGCGGGCATCGACCGGCCGCTCCCGGCATACTGCCGGCGCCTCAGGAATGGAATCTGTCGATGCCCGCGTTCAATGCCCGTCATGCCTGGCTGCTGGCCAGTCTCTTGTTTGCCCCGATGTCCCACGCCGCCGGTTTCGACTGCGCGAAGGCGTCCGGGCCGGTCGAGAAAACCCTTTGCGCCGATCCGTACACCTGCGCCCTTGATGAGAAGCTGAGCGCGCTGTGGCGCACGACGCTGGCGAAGGTCGCCGACCCGAAGGCGCTAAGGGCGGATCAACGAGCGTGGCTGAAGAACCGCGACCTTTGCGGCGAAACGTTGGGTTGCCTGCGTCGGCAGTACCTCATGCGCCTCACCGAACTTGAATACGCCGCCAAGCCGTTCAGCTGGAACGCAGTGTGGCAGCGGATTCCCGAAGGCGTGTCCTCAGGCGCAGAGCTGAACACCTCCCTTCGGGACGATTCGCATGTGGCCTTCACCGTGGAGGCCACCGCCGGCGCCAACGAAGGCAGCCTGGAGGGAACCGCCGCACGCCGCGCCTCGGGGGCGGACTACGCCGAGGGCGGTTGCGCGTTGAGCTTCACGGCGATCAACGGCGTGCTGGACGTTGCGCAACAGGGTGACGACGCTGACTGCGGGGCGGGGATGGGGGTGTTCTATGCCGGGCGCTACGTCGCTTCGCCAACGCCCTTGGCGCTGGACTACGATCTGCTCGCCTTGGGCCTGGTGCGTACGCAACAGGAGGACGACACACTGCGCACGCTGCTCAAGGGCGATTACAAGGCGCTGGCGCAAAGCGCGGGGACGATGGTGATCGGCGATCCGTCCGCCGACGTGCCGGGCAGCGAGGTCGATGAACTGTGGGTGCGCGGTTTGGGCAACGTCAACGCCGCCATCGTGATGCGTGCCGCCGACAACCGCTTCTGGATCGCATTGCTGGTGCCCGATGCCCAGGGCGAGTCCCGCGCCCGTTACTACACCAACGTCCCTGACTGGAAAGATCGCCTGCCCGCTGCCGTGCAAGTCTGGTACGAGCGCATGCAGGGCGGCAGAACCCTGCCGCTGGACCGCATGCCTTAACGCAAGCCTGTGGCTCGCGCAGCGGGCCCGCCGCCTCAGGTGGCGAACATCAACCGGTGCGCAGGGGCCGCCGGCTCCCGCACCACGCCGCCCAGCACCAGCCGCGTGACCGTGTCCGCCGCCGCGGCATAGTCCTCATCCTGCGGCACTTCGCGCCCGGTGATGCATCCCATCTGCCAGCCGATGTTGGTGTAGGTGCGGGTCGCCGACCAGATGAACAGCATCAGGTGCTCGGGATCCACCGGGGCCAGCAGGCCGCGGTCGATCCAGCTGCGCAGGCACTCGACGTTGCGTCTCGCCTCGGCGTGCAGCAGGTCGCGGCACTCGTGCGGCAACTGCGGGCCGCCGAGCAGCAGTTCGCCGCTGAACACCCTGGCGATGGCCGGGTGCTCGCGGGCGATGCGGATCCGCGCCGCCACGTACGCCCGCAGGCCGATCAGCGGATCGTCGCTCTCGCGCAGCACCGCCGAGGCTTCCAGCAGCGGCTCGACGAAACCCAGCAGCACCTTGGCGTAGAGGTTTTCCTTGGTCTGGAAGTAGTAATACAGGTTGGCCTTGGGCACGCCGGCGAGGGCGGCGATGTCGCGGGTCTGGGTGGCGTCGAAACCCTTGGCGGCGAATGCTTCGCTGGCGGCGGCGAGGATCAGTTGCTCGTTGCGTTGACGGATGCTGCTCATGGAAGGCACGGCGGAGTCTGGCGGTTTCGGGTTCGCAATATACAAAACTATATAGCGATGAGGCCAGCAGACTCGACGGACAACGCTATGCTGTGCCGATCCACTCGATCCGGGAAACCTCCACATGACCCTTCGCACCTTGCGCGCCGATGCTTCTCACCTCGATGCGGTGGCCGCGCTGTTCGACGCCTACCGCGGCTTCTACGGCCAGCCGGCCGATCTGGCGCAGTCGCGGGCGTTCATCGCCGAGCGCCTGGCCGCCGGCGAATCGGCGATCTTCATCGCGCAGGCCGCCGACGGCCAGGCGCTGGGCTTTGTGCAGCTGTACCCGTCGTTCTCGTCCATCGACGCCCACCGCACCTGGCTGCTCAGCGACCTGTTCACCACGCCCGCCGCCCGTGGCCGCGGCGTGGGGCGGCTGCTGATGAACACCGCGCGGGACTTCGCCGTGCAGACCGGGGCCAAAGGCCTGGTGCTGGAAACCGCCACCGACAACTTCACCGCCCAAGGCTTGTACGAGTCGCTGGGCTGGGTGCGCGACACCGGTTACTTCACCTACAACCTCGATCTGCGCAAGGGCTGAACCGGTCACTCGGCCAGCAGCCGTTCGATCTGCGCCAGCTCCCAGGTGCTCAGCAGGCTGACCGGGTCGGTGCCGAAGCGCTGCGAGGCGTCGAGTCGCCAGACCCGGCCATCTGCGCTGCGGCAGTCGAGGCAATGCAGCAGGCGCCGCCCGTCGAGGTCCAGCGCCAGACGCCAGCCGTCGATATCGACCGTGATCCGGCCGGATCCGCACGGATCGGCGGTGTGCCGCAACGGACACACGCCCAACGCGGCATCGCGCAGGCGCTGGCAGACTTCCCGGGCGTTCAACGGGTTGGGCATGACGGACTCTCGGGCAACGAAACAGGCGCGCCAGCTTAGAGCGCCCGGCGGCCGTTGTCAGTGCCCGCTGGTTTGCCTGCGGACACTTGCGTAACATCCGCAGCCCTGTTTTTTCCGTCGACCCCGTATCAGGTAAGCCATGAAACCGAAACGTCTGCGCGCCGATGTCCTGGCCGGACTCACCACCTCGTTCGCCCTGTTGCCCGAATGCATTGCGTTTGCGCTGGTGGCCCACCTCAATCCGCTGATGGGCCTGTACGGCGCGTTCATCATCTGCACGCTGACCGCGCTGTTCGGCGGGCGGCCGGGCATGGTGTCCGGGGCGGCCGGTTCGATGGCGGTGGTGATCGTCGCGCTGGTGGTGCAGCACGGCGTGCAGTACCTGCTGGCCACGGTGCTGCTCGGCGGTCTGGTGATGATGGCGTTCGGGCTGTTGCGCCTGGGCAAGCTGGTGCGGATGGTGCCGCACCCGGTGATGCTCGGTTTCGTCAACGGTCTGGCGATCATCATCGCGTTGGCGCAGCTGGAGCATTTCAAGGACGGCGAACACTGGCTCAGCGGCGCGCCGCTGTACCTGATGGCCGGGCTGGTGGGGCTGACCATGGCCATCGTCTACCTCCTGCCGCGCCTGACCCGTGCGGTGCCGCCGGCGCTGGCGGCGATCCTCGGGGTGGGGGTGCTGGTGTACCTGTCGGGCCTGCCGACCCGCACCCTCGGCGACATGGCGCACATCGCCGGCGGCCTGCCGGTGCTGGCGCTGCCGGACATCCCGTGGAACCTGGAGACCCTGCGCATCATTGCGCCGTACGCGGTGCTGATGGCGCTGGTCGGCCTGCTGGAAACCCTGCTGACCCTGAACCTCACCGACGAAATCACCGAGACCCGCGGCTACCCGGACCGCGAATGCGTGGCGCTGGGGGCGGCGAACATGGTTTCGGGCGCGTTCGGCGGCATGGGCGGCTGCGCCATGATCGGCCAGACCGTGATCAACCTCAGCTCCGGCGGGCGCGGGCGGGTGTCCGGCGTGGTGGCCGGGGTGGCGATCCTGCTGTTCATCCTGTTCCTGTCGCCGATGATCGAGCGCATTCCGCTGGCGGCGCTGGTGGGGGTGATGTTCGTGGTGTCGCAGCAGACGTTTGCCTGGGCCTCCTTGCGGGTGGTGAACAAGGTGCCGCTCAACGACGTGCTGGTGATCATGGCGGTGACGGTCATCACCGTGTTCACGGATCTGGCCACCGCCGTGCTGTGCGGCATCGTCATCGCCGCGCTCAACTTCGCCTGGCAACAGGCCCGCGAACTGTACGCCGATGCGCATCTGGAGGCCGACGGCAGCAAGCTCTACCGGCCTCACGGCACGCTGTTCTTTGCCTCGACCACGCCGTTCCTCAACCAGTTCGACCCGGCCGGCGATCCGCAGCGGGTGACCCTGGATTGCCGGCACCTGAGCTTTGTCGACTACTCGGCCATCGCCGCGCTGAAGACCCTGCGCGAGCGGTACGCCAAGGCCGGCAAGCAGCTGCAGGTGTTCCACCTGTCCGAGCGCTGCAAGAAACTGCTCAAGCGCGCCGGGGTGGAGCACGGTTGAGCAGGCGGGAGAGGGCGGCACTGTCTGCGGACACCGCTGCGGTGCGACGATTCGACTAGCCAGCGATGGCGCCGGCACAGTCAATATCTTCGGTGGCTGACAGACCGCTATCGCTGGCAAGCCCGCTCCCACAGGTATGACGGATGTTCGCAGGATCGGCGGTCATCCCAAGCCACTGTGGGAGCAGGCAGGTTTCAGATGGCCGGGAAGTCGATGTCGGTCAGCGCCACGTTGTTGAGGTAGTTGGTCAGGGTCTGCACGGCGACCAGGGCGACCGTTTCGATGATCTGCTTGTCGTCGATGCCGGCGGCGCGGGCGGCGGCGATCTGTTCGTCGCTCAGCTGGCCGCGGGTCTCGGTCAGTTGGCGGGCGAGGGCGGCGAAGGCGTTCAGCCGGCCGTGGCGCGCCTGGGCGATGTCCTCGGCCGACAGACCGGCCTTGCTGGCGAACAGGGTATGGGCGCTCAGGCAGTAGTCGCAGCCATTGACCTGCGAGGTGGCCAGGTACACCGCTTCTTTTTCCTTGGCGCTGAGCGAGGTCTTGCCCAGGATGGCGGAGGCTTGCAGGTAGGTGTCCAGCGCCACGGGCGCCTTGGCCAGGGTCGTGAACACATTTGGCAGGAAGCCGATTTTCTTCTGCACGCCTTCCAGCACGGTGCGGGTGGCGTCGGCGGCGGTGTCGAGGCTGATCGGGGTGATGCGGCTCATGATGAATCTCCGGATGTCCGGTGCGGAGTGCACCGGGGATGGAGCTCATGTTAGGGAGCGCGGCTGGTGGTTTGGGTGCAAATCGTCGAGGATATGCGGCAGATCGTCCAAAACCGTCGCCGAGAATGTCGTCATGGATCGCCTCTCCACCTTGCTCACCCACTTCGGCGTCAATGCCGGCACGTTCCACAGCGGCGCGTTCTGCGGCGTCAGCGCCTACGGCGGCGAACAGGCGTGCGGCCATGTGCACCTGCTGCAGGCCGGCGAGGTGCTGCTCAAGCCCGGCAACGACCCTGAGCTGACGCTCAACGAACCGACTCTGATCTTTTTCCCCCGGCCCTTGGCCCACCGACTGTTCGCCGACGAATCGATGGGCACGCAATTGGTGTGCGCCTCGCTGACGTTCGACGGCGGCTCAGGCAACGCGCTGGCGTCGGCCTTGCCGGACTATCTGGTGCTGAAGCTCACCGACATCCCGGAGCTGGGCAGCACGCTGGCGTGGCTGTTCAAGGAAGCCTTCGACGGCCACTGCGGGCGCGAAGCGGTGATGGACCGGTTGTTCGAACTGCTGGTGATCCTGCTGCTGCGCCACCTCATCAGCCGGCGCGACCAGCAACCGGGGATGATGGCCGGGCTGGCCGATCCCAGGCTGTCGCGGGCGTTGGCGCTGATGCACGACGAGCCCGCCCGGGCCTGGAGCGTGGCCGAGCTGGCGGCGGCCGCCAACCAGTCCCGCGCCGGGTTCGCCGAGCACTTTCGCCGGGTGGTGGGGCAAACGCCGCTGGATTATCTGTTGAGCTGGCGGATCAGCCTGGCGCAGAAGCGCCTGCGCGAGGGCCGGCCGATTGCGCTGATCGCCGAAGAGGTCGGCTACGACAGTCCGTCGGCGCTGGCCCGGGCGTTCCGGCGCAAGACCGGGCAAAGCCCGCGGCAATGGAAGGCCGAGGCCCGTTGAGGGCTAGCGGGCGAATTTCTTCGCTCCGGCCACGCACAGGATCACCCCCAGCGTCACGGCCAGCATGCCCAGGCTGACCTGTTCATGCACCAGCGTCGCGGCCAGCGCCAGGCCGAAGAACGGCTGCAGCAACTGCAATTGCCCGACGGCGGCGATCCCGCCCTGGGCCAGCCCGCGGTACCAGAACACAAAACCGATCAGCATGCTGAACAGCGACACGTAGGCCAGACACGTCCAGGCCGTGGCGCTGATGCCGGAGAACGAGACGGGCATCCGCCACAGGCTCAGCGCCGCCATCGCCGGCAGCGCCAGCACGAGTGCCCAGCAGATCACCTGCCAGCCGCCAAGGGTGCGTGACAGTTTCGCGCCTTCGGCGTAACCCAGCCCGCAGGCCAGGATGGCCGCCAGCATCAGCAGGTCGCCGGTGGGCGAAGCGCTCAAGCCCTGTGCCAGCGCGAAACCGACCACCAGCGCACTGCCCAGCAACGAGAAAATCCAGAACACCGGCCTCGGCCGCTCGCCGCCGCGCAGCACGCCGAACACCGCCGTGGCCAGCGGCAGCAAGCCGACAAACACGATCGAATGGGCCGACGTCACGTATTGCAGGGCGAGCGCCGTGAGCAGCGGAAACCCGAGCACCACGCCCAGCGCCACGATCACCAGCGGCCACCACTGGTCGCGCGCCGGGCGTCGCTCGCGGAACAACCACAGCAGGCACAGCCCGAGCAGACCGGCGAGGGTGGCGCGGGCCACGGTGAGGAACACCGGGTCGAATTCCAGCACCGCCAGCCGGGTGGCCGGCAATGAGCCGCTGAAGATCACCACGCCAATGAATCCGTTGATCCAGCCGCTGGTCTTCTCCAGGGCAGTGTGGGGCAGGTTCGATGTTCGTTCCATACGGGGTCGCGCTCAAGGTTGGGGGTTGCCTGCGTCGAATCCTATGGCCGAGAATCAAGACAATCAAAGAATTGTCATGGATACACCGGCATGCCCCGTTCCCGCTACAAGTCCCTGGTCGACCTCTACGCGGCCGACATCCGCTCGGGGCATCTGGCGCCCGGCACCCGCCTGCCGACCCACCGGCAACTGGCCGCCCGCGAAGGGCTGGCGCTGGTCACCGCCTCGCGGGTGTACGCCGAACTCGAGGCCATGGGGCTGGTGAGCGGCGAGACCGGGCGCGGCACGTTCGTGCGCGAAACTTCGTTGTCGCCGGGGCAGGGCATCGACCAGAAAGACGTCGCCGTCGGCATGATCGATCTCAATTTCAACTATCCGTCGCTGCCCGGTCAGGACGACCTGTTGCGCACCGCGTTGCGCCAACTGGCGTTGTCCGGCGACCTGGAGGCGCTGCTGCGCTATCAGCCCCACGCCGGACGCCAGCACGAACGGGCCTCGGTCGCCCGTCACCTGCGCAGCCGTGGATTGTCGGTCGAGGCCGGTCAGGTGCTGATCGTCAACGGCGCGCAGCAGGGGCTGGCGGTGACGCTGATGGCGATGCTCAAGCCCGGCGATGTCATCGCCGCCGATGCCTTGACCTATTCGGGCTTCAAGGTGCTGGCCGAGGCGCTGCACCTGGAGGTGGTGGCGATCCCGGTCACCGCCCAGGGGCCGGACCTGGCGGCGCTGGACACCCTCTGCCGCAGCCGTCCGGTGCGCGCCGTGTACTGCATGCCGACTTTGCACAATCCGCTGGGCTGGGTGCTGTCCTTGGCTCTGCGGGAGCAATTGGCGGCGATTGCCCGCCGGCATGACCTGATCCTCATCGAAGACGCGGCCTATGCCTTTCTGGCCGACGACGCGCCGTCCCCGCTGGTGGTGCTGGCGCCGGAGCGCACGGTGTACGTCTCAGGCCTGTCCAAGAACATCGCCACCGGCCTGCGCGTCGGCTTCATCGCCGCACCGCCGGCGACGGTGCCGGCGCTGGAGCGCATCATCCGCGCCACCACCTGGAACACCCCCGGCGTGATGACCGCCATCGCCTGCGGCTGGCTGGACGACGGCACGGTCGAGCGGCTGGAGGAGGAAAAGCGCCACGACGCCCGGGCCCGACAGGCGCTCGCGGTGGAGGTGCTCGAAGGGCTGCCGGTGGTCGGCCATCCTTCGTCGTATTTCCTCTGGCTGCCGCTGCCGGAGGACGCCCGGGCCGACCAGGTGGTGGCCGAACTGATGCGCGGCCAAGTGTCGGTCACCACGGCGGAGCCGTTCACCGTGTCGGCTCATGTGCCGCACGCGATCCGGCTGGCTTTGGGGTCGGTGGGCATGGACGTTTTGCGCCAGGCCTTGATCAAGGTCAGGCGAGTGGTGGACGCTTATCTCTAATGTCCTCGTTGGCTTGAAGCTTGAAGCTTGAAGCTTGAAGCTAACGTGGAGATCACCCTTACGCCGCCCGCCTGGCCTGTCCGGAACCCCGATGAAAAACACCGTCTCGCTGACCCTCGCCCTGATCCTCAACATGGCCTTCCTGAGCCTTCCGGCCCACGCCGCCGGCGACGCCGAGGCCGGCGGCAAGCTTTTTCCGCGCCTGTGCGGCGGTTGCCATCAAGTGGGCGAGTCCGCCCGTCCCGGGTTCGGCCCGCAACTCAACGGCATCATCGGCCGGGTGGCGGGGACATCGGCCAACTATGTGTACTCCGAAGCCATGAGAGGCTCGGGCATCACCTGGGACCGTGAGACGCTGACGGCCTACCTGAAGGATCCGAAAGGCGTGGTGCCGGGCACGCGGATGATCTTCTGGGGGCTCAGCGACGAAGAGAAGATCGACAACCTGTTGGCGTATCTGGGCAGCTTCTCGGACGCATCCGCGGCACGCCCCTGAACGCTTCGCCGGCTTATCGCTGCCGGCTCATCCCTGCCAGCTCATCCCTGCCGGTTCATCTCGCCGAAAGACGCCTGGCACACCACCCGGTTCCGGCCTTCGGCCTTGGCCTGATACAACTGCCGGTCGGCCCGGCTGACCAGTGCGGTGGGAGCATTGTCGGCCGGGTCGGCCAGGCCGACGCCGATGCTCACGGTGATCTGGCCGACCACCGGGAAGTGCGCCTCGGCGACGGCGGCGCGGATCTTTTCGGCGACGATGTCCGGGGTGTCCGGCTTGGCGATTTCCGGCAGCAGCACGGCGAATTCCTCGCCGCCGTAGCGGGCCACGAAATCGGTGGCGCGGGTGTTGGCCTGGATCAGCTGCGCCAGTTGCCGCAGCACGTCGTCGCCGACCGCGTGGCCGTAGGTGTCGTTGGTGCGCTTGAAGTGGTCGGCATCGATCAGCAGCAAGGCGAACGGGCGGCCGGTGCGGCGGAACAGCAGGCTGTATTCGGTGAGTTTCTCGTCGAAGCGGCGACGGTTGTGGACGCCGGTCAAGGCATCGTGGGTCGCCAGCTTCAGCAGTTCGGCGTTGGCCTGGGTGAGGGCGGCGGTGCGCAGGGCGACCGTGGCTTCGAGCGAGGCGTTGGCCTGTTGCAGTTCGCGTTCCTTGCCGAGCAGGGAGCGGGTCATGGCGTCGATGGACTGACCGAGCTGGGCGATCTCCTGCACCGGGTGCTGCAGCGCGAAGCGCGCGCCGGATTCGTGGTTCTGCACCTGCCGGGCCGAGCGGGCCAGGTGTTCGATCGGACGGCTCAGGTACAGCGCCAGGTAGTGGCCGACCAGTGCGAACCCGACGGCGGCGATGCCGCCCAGCAACAGCAGTTTGTGGAACAGCGAACGCGCCGGCTGCAGGGCGGTGTCCAGCGGCTGGCGCACGGCGATCGACCAGGACAGCGCCGTGCTGGCGGGGGTCGGCACCGTGACCTGGGCGGTCAGGTAGCCGTTGGCGGCGATCCAGCCGGGCGAGGCGGGGTCGGTGGGCGCCAGTTGCTGGCCGACCAGCGCTTCGGGGTACAGCACCTTGCCGTCGTGGTCGATGATCAGCGCTTCGATGTCCGGCGCGGCATCCTTGTGCGAGACCGCCGACTCGACGATCCGCGTCACCCAGCTCCAGTGGGCGTGGGCGCCGAGCACGCCGATCACCCGGCCTTCGGCAGTGTGGATCGGCGCGGCGAAATCGATGAAGCGCAGCGGCTCGCCGTTCGGCAGGCCCGGCAGCAGTTTGGCCAGCAGCACGGCCTCGTGCGGGTCGCCGGTGTACTCTCCGCGCAGGCCGGCCTGGAACCACGGCCGCTGCTGCACCGACTGGCCCACCAGCAGCCCGTTGACGGCCTGGTGTACCCGGCCTTCGGCGTCGGCCACACCCATCCACGCGTATTCGGCGCGGGCCTCGCTGCGCAGCTTCATCGAGGTCAGGATGGCCGGGTTGTCCAGGTCGCCGCGCTCCAGGTGCGGCGCCCGGCTGAGCAGGTAGACCTCCAGTTGCCGCTCGCGCAACTGCTGGCCCAGCAGCGCCGCCGCCGAACGCGCGTTGCTCAGCAATGCGTTGCCGCTGGCCTGTTTCATTTGTTCGGTGGCGATGTGGCCGATGTAGAAACCGACGCTCAGCAGCGTCAGGAGAGAAAGGCCGGCAAACCAGAGAGTCAGGTGGCTTCGCAGACTGGCTTTGAGCATGGGCGGTGTCTGTTCTTATTGGTGTGGCGCCATGGTAGGCGCATTCGCGGTCGGGCTGCCAGTGAGTGCGGGACGAGAAAACGGCCAAGATTGATATCAATGAGCTATCGCGTCCGGTAAAGTGTGCGCCGCCCGAGAGATGGATCCCGGGCGTTCACCTTATGGAGTCACGCAGTGAAGTACCTCAGCAAAGTCGTCGCCGCCGCACTGTTCGGTGCGGTTCTGGCAGGTTGCACCGGCACCCCGATGAACACCCAGCATTACGACAGCAGCCAATACACCGTGATTGGCCACAGCGAAGCCAAAGCCACCGGCCTGCTGCTGTTCGGTTGCATCCCGATCCGTCAGAACAGCCGTTTCGTCCGCGCCCAGAGCGCCGCGATCCAGGCCCGTGGCGGCGATGCCATGATCAACACCCAGGTTCAGGAAAACTGGTTCTGGGCCTGGGTCCTGACCGGTTACACCACCAAGGTGTCGGGCGACGTGATCAAGCTGAAAACCGCGCAGTAAGCGACGGCGAAGGCGAAAAAAAACCGGCTGATCAGGCCGGTTTTTTTATGGGCGATGCGGTGGTGCACTGGTCGGGGTCAGGCGACGCGGCGCTCCAGCAGACGGTCCGAGCCACCTTCAGCGACGCGGCGCTCCAGCAGACGGTCCGAACCACCTTCAGCGACGCGGCGCTCCAGCAGACGGTCCGAGCCACCCTCGGCGACGCGGCGTTCCAGCAGACGGTCCGAGCCACCTTCGGCGACGCGGCGCTCCAGCAGACGATCCGAGCCACCCTCAGCGACTCGGCGCTCCAGCAGACGATCCGAGCCACCCTCGGCGACGCGGCGTTCCAGTAGACGGTCCGAACCGCCTTCGGCCAAACGGCTTTCGATCAGTTTGTCCGAGCCGCCTTCGGCGACCGTCGTTTGGGCGGAAGGGGCTGCAAAAGCGTTCAGCGCAAGTACCGAGAAAGCGATGCCGAGGATGGTTTGGCGTTTCATGATCGTGTGCTCCGGGGTGTTGTCGGTGGGTATGGAGCCGATGTTACGCCCGGGATTTTTTAAGAGAACTTCATTGCGCTGATGGTGACTATCGACGCCGCCGATGAGGGCGGCGATGAACGTCGTGCCACCCGATCAAGGCATCGCGGGGCGAACGCATAATTCGCCCGTGGCGCGGATCAGGGCCAGCTCGTGCAGGGCGTCTCGGGTCAGCCCCTTGCGCGCCCCGGCCAGCCACGCCGTGCAGTCCGGGTCATGGCGATAGGGCGCGAAGGCGGCCCATTGCTGCAGCAGCCGGGTCTGCAGTTCATCGAGGCGGGGCCTGATCTGCTTGCCCAGGTCCGGGCGCGGCGTGTCCGGCGCGGCGCCGGCCGCCTGCCACTGCGCCAGCAGGCCGTACTGCACCAGTTTGTTGGCTTCCATCTGGGCGGCGATCAATTGCGCGACGTCTTCCGGATCCAGCTTTTGCTCGGCGGCCAGCGTCCGGGCATTGGTGATCACCTGGGCTTCCCGGGCGCTGTCCTGGATCGGCTTGCCGCTGTCCCATTTGGTCAGCGCCACCAGGTCGCCGATGTTCAGGCGTTCGTTGAGTGTCTCCAGCAAGGGTTTCAAGGATTCGGGAGATGGAGCGGCGTGGGCGGTGACGGTGAGCGTCGTCAGTACGGCGCACGTCATCAAACATAGGGTACGGGGCACGGTGCAACCTCGATGAAGGGGGCTGTTGTTTACCACATTTGAACCAAAGGCTCGCATTCGTATCGGGCGTTCGATCGCGAGTGCGGTCGCCCTTGGTGCGCAGGTTGGCTGCGCAGACCTCCGAGGGCTGGATCATCGGCTCGCGATCTGTCGATAGTCGACCATAATTGCCCCGCGCGGTCAGGCGCGGTTCACCAGCCAAAGGAGTGGCAAGATGTATTTCTGGTATGGAGTGGTCACCCAACTCGCCAAGCATGTCAAGGGCAAGCCCGACAGGGCCATCATCAAGGATCTGAGCAGTGGCCGGACGTTGCTGGTCGCGCTGTCGACCAATGCGTTGGTGCGGATCAATCTGGACAAAACCAAGATCCACAACGCAAGCGACAATGCGCCCTGGGCGGACGACACGGAAAAGCCATATGTTCAGGTAGGCACCGAAGTCGTGCTGACGACTGAGGTGAATCATTTTCCGACGGACGCGAGTCAGGTCGTGTCCATTAACTTCCGTTACGCCATTGAATTGGTGACAGGCAACTTGCTGGGTCCACTTCCCGTGCGGGGCATCGTGGTCATCTACCATGATTTTCTGGATGAAAAGAGCAGGGGCGACTCCGGCGCGGCGTTTGCCAAATCAATTGAGTGCTGGAGCGAAAAGCTCGGCCGTCCTTGTTGGCTGATCAATGCCAACTCGACATTGAGCAGTGTGGTGGCACGTCTCGAAATGATTGCGGCGCAGAAAAAGGGTGTTGCGGTCGTCGACACGATCCTGATTGTGACCCACGGTCGAGAGGGATGCCTTTACATCGGTGACCCGAATGATGTGAAGGACGAGAACTTCATTGCCGAGGCTGAAACGGGGCGCCGTTACTCCAGCGCCCAAGCCTTTGGCGCCAAGCTGCAAAGCCTGTTCGGCGCGGATTTGGCCATCGGCATCTATTCGTGCAATTTCTTGAATAGCGCGGCAGGTGGCCGGGTGGCCATCGAGCTTCGAAGCTCTTCCGGCGCAAGGGCCGTCTATGGTGCCCAGGGGACAGTGCATTTGATGCCCAATATGGGCCAACGGCCGACGGCGTTGTGCGACGAGTGCTATGCCGTATTTTCAGCGGATGAGATCAAGCACTACGCAAGCGAACAAATACCGGTGTTTGACATTTGACTTGACCCGCCCGGTTCGACGGGCGTCGGACAAAAGATCTGCCGCCGCAGCATGGCCTGTGCGTCAGTCTTCATTGCGACTAGCGTACTATCCGTCGAACCTGCCCACCCCGAGACGGATCCTCAATGTCCAATCCCGCCCAACGCCCCCTCTGGCAAACCTACTTTCTGTTCCTGGCGCCGATGGTGCTGTCGAACTTCCTGCAATCGATGTCCGGCACGGTCAACAGCATCTACATCGGCCAGATGCTCGGCACCCAGGCGCTGGCGGCGGTGTCGGGGATGTTCCCGATCATCTTTTTCTTCATTGCGCTGGTCATCGGCCTCGGTGCCGGGGCGGGCGTGCTGATCGGCCAGGCGTGGGGCGCGCGGGAGGCGCACATGGTCAAGGCGATCTCCGGGGCGACGTTGCTGCTGGGCGTCTTGATCGGTCTGGCGGCGGCGGTGCTGGGCAGCGTGTTCGCGCGGCCGGCGTTGCAGGGGCTGGGCACGCCGGCGGATGTGCTGGACGACGCGGTGGCCTATGCCCACGTGATGATGTGGATTCTGCCGTCGATGCTGGTGTTCGTGCTGTTCACCCAGTTGCTGCGCGGGGTGAGCGACACGCTGTCGCCGCTGCTGGCGCTGATGGTCTCGACCGGCGTCGGCCTGGCGCTGACGCCGGCCTTGATCCGCGGTTGGCTGGGGTTGCCGCAGATGGGCATCCAGAGCGCGGCGTACGCGGGGCTGGCGGGCAACCTGGCGGCGATGGGCTGGCTGGCGTGGCGGCTGATCCGCAAGGGGCACCCGCTGGCGCCGGACCGGGAGTTTTTCGCGGCGCTGCGCCTGGACGGGGCGATCCTGGGCAAGGTGCTGCGCATCGGCCTGCCGACCGGCGTGCAGATGATCGTGCTGTCACTGTCGGAACTGGTGATTCTGGCGCTGGTGAACCAGCACGGTTCCCAGGCGACGGCGGCCTATGGCGCGGTGACGCAGATCGTCAACTACGTGCAGTTCCCGGCGCTGTCGATCGCCATCACCGCGTCGATCCTCGGCGCCCAAGCCATCGGCGCCGGCCGGCTCGAACGGCTGGGGCCGATCCTGCGCACAGGGCTCTGGATCAACGTGGGCCTGACCGGCGGCCTGATCGTGCTGGGCTACCTGGCGTCGCACTGGTTGCTGGGGCTGTTCCTGACCGAGGACGCGACCCGGGCAATGGCCGAGCACCTGCTGCACATCATGCTGTGGAGCCTGCTGGTGTTCGGCTTCCAGGCGATCATCGGCGGGATCATGCGCGCCAGCGGCACGGTGCTGGTGCCGGTGGGGGTGGCGATCTTGTGTGTGGTCGGCGTGCAGTTGCCGGCCGCCTACTGGCTGGACGGGCAGTACGGCCTTCAGGGCGTGTGGATGGCCTTTCCGCTGGCGTACCTGGGGATGCTGGTGCTGCAGACGCTGTATTACAGAATGGTCTGGCAGCATCAGAAGATCGAACGGCTGGTGTAGCCCCTGAGGCGAGGGAGCAAGCTTCCTCGCCCCAGGGATGGCTGCTTGCCGGTCAGGCGCTGCCGGCCCAGAGCGGAGGGCGGCGAGCCCGCCACGGCAGGGCCTGCTCCAGTTGCGCCGCCAGTCGCAGCAGCACGTCATCGGCGCCGAAGCGGGCGGCCAGTTGCAGGCCGATCGGCAGTCCGCTGCGGGACAGGCCCAACGGCAGCGAAATCGCCGGGGTTCCCGCCACGTTGAACACCGGCGTGAACGGCGAATGTTCGAACACCCGTGCCGTCCATTGCCGACCGTCCAGTCGCTCGGCGCCGTGGTTGTAGGTGCCGAGGGCCTGCGGCAATTGCGGCAGGGTCGGGGTCAGCAGCACATCGACCGTCCCGAACCACGCGGCGACCTGCCGGGCGATGCTGTTGCGCAGTTCCAGCGCCGCCGCGAAGTCCGTGCCCCGGGATTGCTGGCCGAAGGCGTAGCAGGCGAGGGTGGCCGGTTCCAGGGTGCTGCGGTCGACGGGCCGGCGGGCGACACCGGCGAGGTGGTCGATCCAGCGCACCAGGCTCGCGCACCAGATGTGCGCGTTGGCTTCGACGAAGGCGTCCCACGAGACGCCCAGCGGCGCTTGCGCGGTCTCGACCCGGTGGCCGAGCGATTCGAGTTCGCGGGCTGCGGCGGACAGGGCCTCCTTGATCTGCGGATCGACGGCGGCGCCGTTCCATGGCGTGTCGAGCACGCCGATGCGCAAACGGCCCGGATCGCGGCCGACCTGGGCCAGAAAACCCTCGGCCGGCGCGGCGGTGTGGTACGGGTCGCCCGGCGCACAGCCTTGCACCACGTCCATCAACGCCGCGCTGTCGCGCACCGAACGCGACAGGCCCAACTGCACGCCGAGCCCGGCGAACACTTCGTCCATCACCGGCCCATGGGAACTGCGGCCGCGGGTCGGTTTGAGCCCCACCAGACCGTTGAACGCCGCCGGCACCCGGATCGAGCCCGCCGCATCGGTGGCGTGGGCAATGGGCACGATGCCGGCGGCGACGGCCGCCCCGGCGCCGCCGCTGGAACCGCCGGCGGAGCGTTGCGGATCCCACGGGTTGCGCGTCGGCCCTTGCAGGACGGAGTCGGTTTCGGTGCTGAACGCCATTTCCGGCGTGGTGGTGCGGCCCAGCGTGACCAGGCCGGCGGCGTTGAAGCGTTGCATCAGGTGGGAATCGTTCGGTGCCACCAGCCCTTGGGCGAGGCGGCTGCCCAATTCGTTGCGGCGGCCGGCGGCGGTGATGGCCAGGTCCTTGATCAGGAACGGCACGCCGGCCAACGGGCCGCTGCCGGGCGTCACGGTCGGCGCCCAGTGTTCGATCACCGCGTTGAGCGACGGGTTGACCCGCTGCACGGCTTCGCTGGCCAAGTCGGCCAAGGCCTGCGGGGTGACGTCGCCGGCGGCGACCCGCCGCGCCAGGCCGATGCCGTCGTGGGCGGCGTATTCTTCGAGCTTCATCAGGGGCACTCCAGTAGGGGGAGGCTTGATCCTATGTCGCACCGGCGGTGCTGATTAGCCCATAATCCCGGCATGCAATGTGCCGCAAGCGGCATAATCCGCCGTCGGGAAGGTGTACGGATGAAGCGCGATTTGAACGATACGCTGGTGTTCCTGCAGGTGGTGCGCCTGGGCAGTTTCACGGCGGCGGCCCATGCCCTGCAGATACCCAAGACCACGGTCAGCCGGCGGGTCCGGGAGCTGGAGCAGGCCATCGGCGCACAACTGCTGCGCCGCACCACGCGCCAATTGAGCCTGACCGAGGCCGGCGCCGTGTACTACGAGCGATGCCAGTCCGTCGCCGACACCCTGGAGCAGGCCGAACACGCCGTGCAGCAGTTGCGCGAAGGACCCCGCGGCTGGCTGCGGGTGACGGTGCCGTTCTCGTTCGGCGTCAGTTGGTTCGCGCCGATGCTGGCCGGGTTTCGCCAACGCTATCCGCAGGTGCGCCTGGAGATCCTGGCGTCCCATGTGCCGCTGGATCTGGTGGGCGAGAAGATCGACCTGGCGCTGCGCCTCGGCGCGTTGCCGGACTCGAGCCTGATCGCCCGTCGGCTGGCGAGCTTTCCCACGGGCCTGTTCGCCGCGCCGGCCTACCTTGAGCGCGAGGGCCATCCCGCAGGTCCCGAAGACCTGATGCAGCACCGGACGCTGGCCTTGCACCAGGCCCGGCGCGATGTCGGTTATGTCTGGCCGTTGCGCCGGGCCGGCGGGCGGCTCAAGGATTACCGCGTCGACCCGCAGATCCTGGCCAACGACCCCGCGCTGCTGCGCGACGCCGTGCTGGCCGGCGAGGGGCTGACGCTGGCGATCGAACAGAGCCTGGATGAGGATGTGCGGGCCGGGCGGCTGGTGCGGGTGCTGCCCGAGTGGATCGGCCCGCCCCAGGACCTGAACGCGGTGACCGCCCGCGAGCACGTGCCGTCGCCGAAGGTCACCGCGCTGATCGCTTACCTGAAGGCGCACATGGCCGGCGATGTGGCATGAGCGGCGGATGTTTGCTTAAGTCAATCGAGGTGCCCGTGAACGGAGAGTCCCATGTCGACCCGATGGCTGTTGGCGGCTGTGTCGTGTCTGTGCGCGGTGTCCGCCGCGTCGGCGGCCGAGTACGAGCGGGTCAACACGGCGGCCAGCCAGATCAGTTTCACCTACAGCCAGATGGGCTCGCGGATGTACGGCACGTTCGGCAGGTTCGACGCCACCCTGGACCTTGACACCGACCGCCTCGCCGATGCCCGCACCACGCTGCGCATCGACCTCACCAGCATCGACGCCGGCAGCGAGGACGCCAACACCGAACTGGTGAAGCCGGCCTGGTTCGACACTGTGAAATACCCGGTGGCGGTGTTTGAGTCGAGCCGCTTCGAACCGGTCGGCAACGACCGCTACCGGGTCACCGGCCGGCTCACCCTCAAGGGCATTTCCCGCGAGGTGCAGGTGCCGGTGCACCTGAAACCGGGCAACGGCATCGGCATCTTCGACGGTGAGCTGACGCTCAGGCGCGACGACTTCGGCCTCGGCGCGGGGGAGTGGGCGGACACCGTGGTGTCGAAAGACATCGACATCAAGTTCAAGGTGGTGGCGCCGCAGCAGTGACGGGCCTCAGTAGGCCCGCCAATGCCCCGGCACCCAGCGCCACTGGTTGCCGCCCCAGCGGTAGTGGCCCTGCACCCAGTGATAGCCCGGCGCAGGCATGACCGGCACCACTTCCACCGGCGGCGGTGGCCGGTGCGGCCGGGCCGGGGCGACGACGCAGCCGGACAGGGTGATCGCCGCCAGCGCGGCGGCGATCAGGGTTTTGACGGATCGCGACATGACGGTGTTCCTGAAGAGGGGCATTTGCGGTCGGTTCACGGTCAGCGCACCCAATGGCCTTCGATCCAGTACCAGTTAGGCCCGCGCGCCTGCCAGTGCCCCGGTTTCCAGCGGGCGCCGTGGCGCGCCACCGGCTGCCAGTGGCCGGGCACCCAGGCGTAGCCGCGTCCTTCCCAGCGCCAGTGGCCCGGATCCCAGGCGTAGCCGGGGCGAGCGCCGGGCATCGGTTCCACGCGCATCGGCGGCGGCGCTTCCCGGATGATGACTTCGGGCTGGGCGAATACCGGCGTGCCGGCCAGCGCCGCGAACGTCAACGGCACCAGCAGCAGCGCTTTGCGCCAACGGGACAACGAACGGACAACGTTCATGACGACTCCTCAAGGCCTGCCTCGGAAAGTGAGCGCAGTTGAAGAATTGGACGCCGAATCGGCGAAAGATCCGCCGCCGGGCAAATGAAATTTTTGTCAGCCGCACGGCACCCTGCCTGAGCGGTTGCCCGGCGGTGCCATGCGCCGCCGGATCCGACGGACAGCCGCAATCCCCCGCACAAGGTATGATGTCGCCGCTTGCCGGGCATCAGTCGCCCGGCGACTGTGCCTTACGCCGGAGTCCGCCATGCCCCGCATCACCCACTTCAAGTCCCCGTGCCCCGAAGGCATCAACAGCCAGATTCTGCAGATGGTGGTCGATTACCTGACCGACATCAGCGCCATCGGCCTGGGCCCCAGCAACCTGCTGTACAACGTCTACCAGTACGCGGTCGGCTACGAGGTGCACCTGTACCTGGAGGCGTTGAACGGGGAGAAGGGCACGGAGGCGGAACTGTTGGTCGCCACTGACGAGGACGATCCGGAGCAGGTCGCCGGGTTCTTGCTGTACTTGCCGGTGCAGGGCGATTGGGAAGCGTGCAACGTCGCCTACCTGGCCGTGCGTGAAGGGTATCGGCGGCAAGGCGTGGCGCGGGCGATGGTCGGCGAGATGCTGGCCCGCTACCCCCATGCCGAACTGACGTGCACCGTGGGCAAGGTGCCGTACTTCGAGGCCATGGGCTTTCAGGTGATCGGCCAACGGGCGACGCAGGTGCTGATGAGCACCCGCCATCACCGCAGCAGCGGCTTGGCCGGTTTCATCGACACGACACCGATCTACCGTTCGCTGGAGGTGCAGCAGATCCACACCTACCTGCTGCACAAGCACGGCAAGCGGGCGATGCTCGATGCGGAAAAGCAGCGCGACCGGCATCTGGACCAGGTGACGCGGCGCACCGAAGCGTTTGTCCGCCAGCGTCTGACCCTGCACTGATTCCCCGAACGGCGGCACCGGTTCGCGCAGACAAAAAAAGAGCCTCAAGACTCTTTGATGGGGAGGAAGTAGAGCCCGTGAGGCTCAAGATGCGCATGAAGCGAGGCGCGGGCTTGATAGGGGTTCAATGCACCCGCGCCTACGCAGCGGTCTGGCGGACCAGCGGCTGCGTCACTCCATCGTAGGAAGGTGCGCGGGCGGCCTCAAGTACCGTCAGTCACCTGCTTTGCGGCTCTTTCGACCAGGGCGAGAATCACGGCGAACAGCTCGTCGCGGGCCTGGGGGGCTGTGATCTCCTCGCTGGCCGCCGCCTGGGACAGCGCCTCGGCGGCGCCCAGCATCGCGCGCAGGCTCGCCTGGGCGATGGCCCCGCCTTGGGTGAAGGGCAGCAGTGCATTTCGGCACTTTTCCAGGAAGATCGCTTCGTACTCCCGCTTGATTTTCTCCAGCTCCGGAGTGCTGGCCAATGCGGCGATCACCCCGGGAATCTCCTTGCCTTGGGTCAGCACGCAATCGACGTATTGCGTGGCGATCACCTGCGCAGTGTCGCTCAGGCGCGGCGCGCAGGTGGCCAGCGCGGCGTCCATCAGGGCGGTCTGGCGCCGGTCGAAATCCTGGTACAGCACGGCCAGCAGGCCGGCCCGGGTGGTGAAGTGGTCGTAGACCACCGGTTTGGTCACGCCGGCCTTTTCCGCCAGATAACCGAGGGTCAGGGCGTCGGTGCCTTGTTCGCGGATCAGTTGCCAGGCCTGGTCGAGCAGTTGGCGATGACGGTCCTCCCGCGACAGGCGTCGCCGGGGCTGGGCGGGTTTGGGGACTTCGGTGGTTGACATGGGTTATATACCAATCGTAGTTTACTTTCGGTAGCTTACCGATAGTAGCTTGTCTGGAGTATAGAGCCCCCGGCGAGCGTCCACCACCTGGAGATTCCCATGCACGCATTGATTGTTGTGGATCATCACGATGCCCGTTCATTGACCCATGCGCTGGCGCAGCGGATCGCGCACGGCGTGACGGCGGCCGATCCGGCCCACACGGTAGAGATCGCCGACCTGCATGCCGAAGGTTTCGACCCGCGTTTCACCCGTGCGGACTGGGCCGTGCACCACCGCGAATCGCCGCCGCCAGCGGATGTCCTGGCCGAGCAGGCGCGCATCGACCGCGCCGACGCGCTGGTGCTGGTCTTTCCGGTGTTCTGGTGGGCGATGCCCGGGCTACTCAAAGGCTGGATCGACCGGGTGTTCAGCAACGGCTGGGCGTTCGATTTCGACGGCGGCGCGGGGCTTTCGAAGAAACTGGGCCGCCTGCGCGTGCACCTGGTCGGCCTCGGCGGGGCGGACGCAGGCACTTATGGGCGGCATGGTTACGGCGCGGCGATGAAGGCGCAGATCGAGCACGGCATCTTCGATTACTGCGGGGCGACGATGGGTAGTTCGACGCTGTTGCTGGAATCGGAGCTGCACGATCCGGCGCTGCATCTTCAAACCGCCCACACGCTGGGGCTCGGCCTGTTCCAGTGAAGGCCGGCCCCGCGCGGTGCATCAGGCGCCGGGCCAGCCGGCCTTGCCGAGCGCGGCGAGCAAGGTGTCGGCGTCCAGCGCCGGCACCGAGTGCCCGTTGCCTTCGGTGGTCTCGGCGGCCAGCAAGGCGTTGATGATGGCTTCTTCGACCGCTTCGGTGGCCGCCAGGAACAGCGCGCTGATGTGGTCGTTGGTGACCATGCGCAGCCCGTCGCAGGTCGGCGCGCCTTTGCGTTCGTAGGCGGCGGGCGGGATATGGTCGTTGCCGGTGGCGAAGGCGATGAACAGGTCGCCGCTCTGGTCCTCGTTGCCGCCCCCGGTGCGGGCCAGGCCGAGGCTGGCCCGTTGCGCCAGGCGTGTGCATTGGTGCGGCAGCAGCGGCGCGTCGGTGGCCAGGCACACCACGATCGATCCCATGCCCGGATGGGGCAGGGCCGCGTCCGTGAACGGTGAGGCTTTCGGTTCCAGAAAGCGGCCCACCGGGTAGCCGTCGACTCGCAGTTCCCGGCGCACGCCATGGTTGGCCTGGACGATGGCCCCCACCGTCCAGCCGCCCTGGGTCGCGCCCAGCCGGCGCGAGGCGGTGCCGATGCCGCCCTTGAACTCATGGCAGACCATGCCGCTGCCGCCGCCGACGGCGCCTTCTGGCACCGGGCCGCCCGTCGCCGCGTTGGCGGCATCGAATACGTGCTCGGGCTTCACGTGAAAACCGTTGATGTCATTGAGCAAGCCGTCGAAGGTCTCCAGCACCACCGGCATGTTCCAGTACAGGCGGCCGTCGTCCGGTTGCTGCGCCCGGTCCAGCGCGATCAACGCATCGCGCACCACACCCAGGCTGTGGGTGTTGGTGAAGGCCACCGGGCTGGTCAACAGGCCCGCTTCGCGAATCCACTCCAGCCCCGTGGCGTCGCCGTTGCCGTTGAGCACATGCACCCCGGCGAAACACGGTTGGCGGTTGGTCGAGCCGGCGCGGGGTTCGATCAGGGTGACGCCGGTGCAGATGTCGCGGCCGGCGGCGCTGCGGCCGCGTACGCTGCTGTGGCCCACCCGCACGCCGGGCACGTCGGTGATGGCGTTGAGCGGTCCGGGCTGCAACCGGCCGATGCGGATGTTCAGGTCTCTGGCGCGGGGTTTCATCGGTTCAGTCTCTCGGTAAAGGTGAGGAAGTGTGCACAAAAGGGTGACAGTTGCAGGGCACTGCAGGCGCCAGTGCCTTGCCGGGCGGTGAACCTGCTGACGCCTTCGCGGGCAAGCCCGCTCCCACAGGGATCTGGGGGTGGAGGAAAAGCTGTGGCCACCTTGCTATTGGCCATTCTTGACCTTGCTCCACACCCGCGTGCGCACCCGTTCGGTGGCTTTGGGCAGCGGTTCGAGGGTGAACAACGTCGCCATCGCCGACGCGGGCGGGTACACCGCGAGGTTGTCACGGGTGGCTGCGTTGAGCAGCGCGGTGGCCGCGCGGTTGCCGTTGGGGTAGGACAGGTGCTCGGTGACCGGCGCGATCACCTCCGGGCGCAGCAGGTAATCGATGAACGCCAGGCCTTGGGCCGGGTGCGGCGCGTCCTTGAGCAGCACCAGCGTGTCGAACCACACCGGCGCGCCTTCCTTGGGCAGACTGTAGGCGATTTTCACGCCGTTGCCGGCCTGTTCGGCGTTGGTCTTGGCTTCGAGCATCGCCCCCGACCAGCCGACCGCCACGCAGATGTTGCCGTTGGACAGGTCGCTGATGAATTTCGACGAATTGAAGTAGGCGATGTGCGGGCGCAGCTTGAGCAGCAGCGCTTCGGCCTTGCGGTAGTCCTCGGCGTCGGTGCTGTTGGGCGGCAGGCCGAGGTAATGCAGGGCCACCGGCAGCATCTCCGAAGGGGAGTCGAGCATGGCCACGCCGCATTCGCCCAGCCTGGCCAGGTTCTCCTCCTTGAACACCAGGTCCCAGGAATCCACCGGCGCGTTGTCGCCGAGGGCGGCGCGCACCTTGTCGATGTTGTAGCCGATGCCGTTGGTGCCCCACAGGTAGGGCACGGCGTAGCGGTTGCCGGGGTCGTTGTCGGCCAGTTTGCCGAGCAGGCCGTCGTCCAGGTTCTTCCAGCCCGGCAGTCGGTCGCGGGGCAGCGGGGCGAGCGCGCCGGCCTGGATCAGGGTCGGCAGGCTGTAGTTGCTGGCCACCACCACATCGTAGCCGCTGCGGCTGGTCAAAAGCTTGCCTTCCAGCACCTCGGCGCTGTCGAAGGTGTCGTACACCGGCTCGATGCCGCTGTCGCGCTTGAAGTCATGCAGGGTCGTCGGGCCGATGTAGTCGTACCAGTTGTAGACGTGCACGCTCGGCGCGTCAGTGGCCATGGCGGCCGAAGCCACCGCCACGCAGGCGCCAAGGCCCAGGTTGATATACCCACGGTGACGACGCATGATGCGGCACTCCTGGCCTGCGGCAGGCCGGTGATTGACGGGAGCGCTCAGGCTATCGGCCCGGCGCCGGCCCTCCCATTCCCATCAAGGGTTACTCAAAAGGGGTAGTGCGTGGACGCATTGCTGAAGGAACTGCCCGTTCACCAGAGCCTGGCGCGGATGTTCGCCGCCGTGGGCCAGGACGGTTTCTGGCGCGCGCTGGTGGACACCCTGCGGTTGCTGGTGCCGCTGGACAATGCCCTGGTGGCGTTGATGGCGCCGGGCCGGGCGCCGCAGTTGCTGACCGATTTCGACAGCGCGGCCCGCCCCGACGAGCAGGAAGACCTGGCCGGCTACAGCGCCGGCCTGTACCAGCTCGACCCGTTCCACCAGGCGGCGGTCGCCGGCATCGCCGACGGCCTGCACAGCCTCGCGTCGGTGGCGCCGGACCAGTTCATGCAGAGCGAGTACTACCAGAGCTACTTCCGCTCGGTGGTCGGGGCCGATGAGTTGCAGTTTCTGGTCAACGTCGAGGGGGGTGTGCTGAGCCTGTCGTTGGGCCGTTCGACGGTGTTCGGCACCGAAGAACAAGGGCGCCTGCTGTGCGTGCGCGACTGGGTGCTGGCGGCGATGCGCCGGCATGCGCAGTTGCTGCCGCCGCAAGGGGCGGTCGCCGAAGCGCCGGCCGGGGATCTGGCGACGTTGCTCGACCGCTTCGACGCGCGACTGACGTCGCGGGAAATCGACACCGCGCGGCTGATCCTGCAAGGCTTTTCCAGCAAGGCCATCGCCCGGGAGCTGGGCATCTCGCCTGAGACCGTGAAGGTGCACCGGCGCAACCTCTACCACAAGCTCAACGTCACCGGGCACGGCGAGTTGTTCGCGCTGGTGCTGCGGCCTGTCTGACACACCGCCATCGCCGGCAGGCGGGCTCCCCCAGGGATCCGGGTGTTCGCAAGAGGTTTGTGCACCGCAAAAACTGTAGGAGCTTGCCTGCAAGCGATAGGGCCGGCACAGCCGACAACGAGGGTGCCTGACAGACCGCTATCGCCAGCAGGCTGGCTCCGGCAAAGGGAATCAGTCCAGGCGCCTGAACACCAAGGCCTTCAGGCCGCTTTCCGGGTCGATGTCGGGGAACTCCGGCGGGTTCTCCAGCCGCCGTTCGAACCGCAGCCCCGGCGCTTCCCGCGTTACGCCCTCGATCAGGAAATCCGGGCCGAACGACGGATCGTTCATGCAGGCCAGCACCGTGCCTTGCGGCGTCAGCAGTTCCGGCAGGCGGCGCAGTACGCGCCGGTAGTCCTTGGTCAGCAGAAAACTGCCTTTCTGGAACGACGGCGGGTCGATGATCACCAGGTCATAAGGCCCGCCGTTGATCACCTTGCCCCAAGACTTGAACAGGTCATGGCCGAGGAAACTCACCTTGCCCAGGTCATGCCCGTTCAGCCGGTGGTTGTCCCGGCCCCGGCTCAGGGCGGCGCGGGACATGTCCAGGTTGACCACATGGCGGGCGCCGCCCTCGATGGCCGCCACGGAAAAGCCGCAGGTGTAGGCGAACAGGTTCAGCACCCGCTGGCCCGCCGCTTGCCCGCGCACCCAGTCGCGCCCGTAGCGCATGTCGAGGAACAGCCCGGCGTTCTGCTTGCGGCCCAGGTCCACCCGGTACTTCAGGCCACCCTCGACGAGAGTCATCTCGTCGACTTCCTCGCCCAGCAGCCATTCGGCGGTGCTTTGCGGCAGGTAACGGTGCTGGATCAGCAACGTGTGGGCGCCGGACTGGCGCCACTGCGCCGATCCGGTGAGGTCCAGCAGCATCCGCTTGAGGGCTTCGAGCTGATCCGCCGGCGGTTCCTTGAACAGCGACACCAGCACCACGCCCTGTAGCCAGTCCACGGTGACCTGCTCCAGGTCCGGCCAGCAGCGCCCGCGCCCGTGGAACAGGCGGCGGGTCTCGGCGGGCGGCGAGGCCAGCGCGTCGAGCAGATGGGCATGGAGGAGGGCAAGGGCTTGAGGGGTCATCAATCGGAATCGGCAAACGAAAAGGGCGGGCATTTTACCCACAAATCCGGCGTCGCGGACTGCCCTTGCGGGCAGCGGGAAAATCGTCTGTACCAAAAAATGAATTTCCTCGCAGGCAGCGGCTCCTACCAGATAAGAAGCGGATCCGATCCGCGACACTGTTCATGCAATTCAGGGAGTGACCGTTCATGTGCCCAGTACCGACAGCGAATTCGCACCGGCCTGGCAGGTTGATTCTGGTGGTCGAGGACGATCCGCTGATTCTGGAGTTTCTCTGCGAAATCCTGCAGGAGGAGGGTTTCCGGGTCGAGCCGCAGACCAGCGCCGACGCGGCGTCGGAGTATCTGGAGGCCCACGCGCCGGAGGTGGCGCTGCTGCTCACCGACATCACCATGCCGGGCACGCTCAACGGAGCGGACCTGGCCAACCTGGTGGGCGACCGCTGGCCGGACAAACCGGTGATGGTCATGTCCGGCTACGAGACGCCGCAGACCTCCGGGGTGCGGCATCCGGTGGCCTTCATCAAGAAGCCCTGGGCCATCGGGCAGTTGCTCGACTGCGTGGCTGTCGCCTTCCAGTCCAAGGGCCCGCGCCTGCTGCACTGATCCGCTGCGCAAGTGTTACATTGCCGGGCACATTAGCCCGGCCCCTTGCCAGAGGATGCGACCCCTTGCCTGCCCTTGATGCTGTGCTCAACCGCGCGTTCGGCGCGTTCCTGTTCGACATGGACGGCACCGTCCTCAATTCCATCGCCGCCGCCGAGCGGATCTGGACGGCGTGGGCAGTGCGCCACGGGGTGGACGTCGAGACGTTCCTGCCGACCATCCACGGTGTGCGCGCCATCGACACCATCCGGCGGCTGAACCTGCCGGGGGTGGATGCGCAGGCGCAGGCGGCGTACATCACTGTGGCGGAAATCGAAGACGTCGAGGGCGTTGTCGAGATTCTCGGCGCGGCGGCGTTCCTCAAGGCGTTGCCGGCGGACCGCTGGGCCATGGTGACGTCCGCCCCGCGGGACCTGGCTCTGCGGCGGATGGCGGCGGCGGGGATCCCGGAGCCGGCGGTGATGATCACCGCCGAAGACGTGACCGCCGGCAAACCGGACCCGGCCGGCTACCGACTGGCGGCGGCGCGCCTGGGCGTCGAGCCGGGCGATTGCCTGGTCTTCGAGGACGCGACCGCCGGCATCCTCGCGGCCGAGGCCGCCGGCGCGCCGCTGATGGTCGTCACCGCGACCCACCAGCACCCGCTTCAGACCCCGCACGCGACGATAGACCGTTACGACGGGCTGCAGGTCCGCGCCGGCAGCGACGGGCGGTTGTCGCTCAGCGCAACGCGGCAGGAAGGCTGACCGCAGGCAGCCAAGACAAGGCATGCCGGGCCCTGTCGGGGCCAGCCTGCTGGCGATAGCGGTGGGGCAGGCACCACAGAGGTCGGCAGTGCCGGCCTCATCGCTGGCAAGCCAGCTCCCACAAGGCTCCCGGGTGTCCACAGAATCCCTGTACACCACAAAACCTGTGGGAGCTGGCTTGCCAGCGATGGCGGCGCGTCAGACGCCGATGATGTCGGCACCCTGGATCAATAAATGCCCGGCAACAAGCGCCAGGTGCGGGCGCAATAGGCGTCGTACTCGCTGCCGAACTGCGCCCTCAGCAGGGCTTCCTCGGAGTGGATGCGCGCGATCAGCGGGATCAGCGTCACCGCCGCCAGCAGCAGGCCCACCGTTGAACGGAACGCCAAGGCCCAGCCGACGGCGTTCACCACCAGCCCCAGGTAGCTCGGGTTGCGCAGGCGCCGGTAAATGCCGTCGGTGACCAGCCGGTGCCCCGGCTGGATGGCCACCAACCCGCTGAAACGGTGCCCCAGCACGAACACCGGCCACAGGCGCAATGCGCCGCCGGCGATGAACAGCACCGCCCCCACCCAGCGCACGCCTTCGCGGCCGAAGGTCCAGAAGCCGATCCGGTCGCAATACGCCGGCAGCACGGCGCTGACCAGCCCGATCACGCCGAACGCCGGGATCACCCAGCGGTTGGCCCGGTCTTCCCGTTCGCCGGAACTCAAATTCACCTCGCTGAACAGCGAGGCCACCACCATCGCCAGGGTCGCCAGCGCCACCACCACCAGCGCCCCGTGGGAGAAGAACACGGCCACGCCGCCGATGCCCCACATCGCCAGGCCCAGGTACGCGAGCGTGGCCAGCACCGCGACGACGGTCATCTGTGCAGACATCTTCATGGAACCCTCAAACCTGACTGCCGTTGCGTTGAGTGTAGTTGCCGGTTCCGTCGCGCGGGGTTCCGCGGCGCGGTGGGCTAAGCTTGAGGAAGGGACATCCGCCATCCTCACCGACCGCGGCCCGGCGCGGATGTCGCCGGGCCGCGGCGCATACCGGAGGCCGTCATGCTGCACATCCGCACGCCGTTGATCCTTCATCCGACGCTCTCGACACCGCAGCGGCGCATCTGGCTGAAACTGGAGAACCTGCAACCGGGCGGCTCGTTCAAGCTGCGCGGCATGGGCCTTTTGTGCAGCCAGGCGGCTGCGCAGGGCAAGCTCAAGGTGGTGTGCCCGTCCGGTGGCAACGCAGGGCTGGCCACCGCGGTGGCGGCGGCGCGGCTAGGCTTGCAGGCCTGCATCGTAGTGCCGCACACCACCCCGGAGGCCACCCGTGCGCGCATCCGCCGGGCCGGGGCCGAGGTGATCGTGCACGGCAAGGTCTGGGACGAGGCCAACCAACGGGCGCGGGAACTGGCGGGCGCGGCGGACACCGAATACGTGCCGGCCTTCGACCACCCGGTGCTGTGGCGCGGGCACAGCTCGATGGTCGATGAAATCCTCCAGGACTGCCCGCAGGTCGACACCGTGGTCACCTCGGTGGGCGGCGGCGGGTTGCTGGCGGGGATCCTCACCGGGCTGCTGCGCCACGGGCGCCGCGACTGCCGCATCGTCACCTGCGAGACCCAGGGCGCCGCCTCGTTCGCGGCGGCGGTCGAGGCCGGCCACCCGGTGCGCCTGAGCCGGATCGACACCGTGGCCACCTCCCTCGGCGCGGCCCAGGTGGCGGCCTGGCCGGTGGCGCACATCGGCGAGTTCGCCCACCAATGCCTGGTGCTGTCCGACGACGACGCGATCCTGGGCGTGGTGCGCTACGCCAGCGACCTGCGCCAACTGGTCGAGCCGGCCTGCGGCGTTTCGCTGGCGGCGGCCTACCTCGACCACCCGGCGCTGGCCGGTGCCCACGACGTGGTGATCATCGTGTGCGGCGGGGTCAGCATCAGCGCGCAACTGGTGGCGGGGTGGGCGCGCACCACCGACCAATAGTCGGTGCCGGCGCCGCTGCGGCGAACAGGGGCTATTCTGGACAGATCCGTTTTTGCGCCTAGGCTCTGTGTGAAAAGCCTTGATACTCGGTGATGCTGCGTTGAAAACAGCCTCGGAATGCTCATTTACAACCCGTAAACTCCGCTTCCTCGGCTGTTTTCGCCTTGCCTGACCTTCGTCTCAAGACTTTTCACACAGACCCTAAGGTACCCGCGATGATCAACCTGGCCACAGCCCATCTGTTCGCCGGCTACAAGCGCTGGGCCAACCGGCGCCTGTTCGACAGCCTGCAAGCGTTGCCGGCGGAAGAAATCACCCGTGAGCGCAAGACCATCTTTAAAACCATGCTCGGCACGCTGAACCACATCTACGTGGTCGACCGGATCTGGCAGGCGCACCTGGAAGGCCGCAGCCACGGCTTCGAAACGTCCCACGATTTGGTCTACGCCGATCTCGCCGAGCTGCGTCGGGCCCAGGAAGAGGCCGATGACTGGTATTGCGCCTGGAGCGCCGGGCAGACCGAAGCGTCGCTGAACCACCCGGTGGACTTCACGTTCGTGTCCGGCGACGGCGGCACGATGAACGCCGGGGCGATTTTCCTGCATGTGGTCAATCACAACAGCTACCACCGGGGCTGGGTGATCCAGATGTATTTCGAGATCCCGCAGATGCCGCCGATGACCGACCTGCCGGTGTACCTGCGCGAGGTCGACCCCGGCTTCAAGGCATTCAGTGCGCCGGCAGCGGCGCCGACATGTGACGGGCAATCAGCGAGCGCAGCCAGCGTTCCGCCGGATCGTTGTCGTTGACCCCGTTCCAGACCATCGACAGCTCCGAGGGAATGATCTCGAACGGCGGCTCGTCGGCCCGCAGCATGCCGCTGCCTTCGACCAGCGCGCAGGCGGCGAAGTCCGGCACGGTGGCGAGCATGTCGGTGCCGGCCAGGATCGCCCGCAGCGGCGCGAACTGCGGCACCGCCAGGACCACCCGGCGCGAACGGCCGATCCGGGCCAGGTCGTTGTCGATGGCGCCGCCCAGATCCCCGGAGAACGACACCAGCGCATGGGGCCGTTCGCAGTAGTCGTCCAGGGTCAGCGCGCCGGGACGGTCGTCGCCGCGCAGGATCTTGCAGCGCAGGTCGCGCAGTTTCTTGCGCTTGGCGTTGGCCGGCAGGTCGGTGGTGTAGCTGACGCCGACGGAGATCTCGCCGCAGGCGAGCATCGACGACATCAGCAGGAAATTCACCCGGCGGATCACCACCACGACATTCGGCGCCTCGTCGCGCAGTTGCTTGAGCAGCGGCGGCAGCAGGCCGAACTCGGCGTCGTCGGACAGGCCGATGCGGAACACGTCGCGGCTGCTCAGCGGGTCGAAGTCCTTGGCCCGGCTGACCGCGCCGGAGATGGTGTCCATCGCCGGCTGCAATTCTTTGAGGATCGCCAGGGCCCGCTGGGTCGGCTCGAGGACGCGGCCGTTGCGCACCAGCAACGGATCGTCGAACAGGTCCCGCAGCTTGGCCAGCGAAGCGCTGACGGCGGGCTGGCCGAGGAACAGCTTTTCCCCGGCGCGGGTCAGGTTCTTCTCGAACATCAGGGTCTCGAAAATCACCAGCAGGTTCATGTCGACGCGGCGCAGGTCGTTGCGGTTCATGCCGATGGGCTCCGGGGTGGCGGAGCCCTCAGTGTAGGAGTTGGCGCGGGATCTGTGAGGCCGGCAGGCCGGATCCTGCAGTTCAGCGGGGAAGGGGAGCCTTCAGGGCTGTGAAATCAGGCTCTCCCGGCAGTCGAGCACCAGCTTCGCGCCGCCCAGTTCGCTGCGGCCGACCGCCAGGCTGAAGCCGTGCAGGCTGACGATCGCCGCGACGATCGACAGCCCCAGACCGAAGCCGTTTTTCGGTTGCCCGCCCTCGGCGCGGTAGAAGCGCTGGAACACCGCCTCGCGTTCGGACTCCGCAATGCCGGGGCCGGAGTCGTGCACTTCGATCCGCGTGTGTCCCGCCTCGTCGACCCCGCGCAAAATCACCGTACCGCCGGGCGGGGTGAACTTGATCGAGTTGCTCAGCAGGTTGGCCACCGCCTCGAACAGCAGCGCCCGGTCGCCGTTCAGGCGCGGCAGGGACTGGGGCATGTGCAGTTCGAAGCGCAGTTGGTCTTCCTCGGCCAGCGGCAGGTAGAACTCGTGCAGTTCCTGAAGCAACTGCACCGGCTCCAGTTCGACGAACCCCGAGCGGCGCTGCCGGTCCTCCAGCTCGGAGATCCGCAGCAGGCCGCGAAAGCGCGCCATCAGCGTATCGGCCTCGGCCAGCACCAGATCGAGCTGCGCCGCTTCGTGCGAGCCTTCGCCGGCCTGCTGCTGCATGCGGTACAGCTGCGCCCGCAGACGGGTCAGCGGGGTGCGCAGGTCGTGGGCGATGTTGTCGCACACGCCTTTGACTTCGTTCATCAGCCGCTCGATGCGCTCGAGCATGGCGTTGACGATGGCGGCGAGCATGTCCAGCTCGTCGCGCCGGTTGGACAGCGGCAGGCGCCGGGTCAGGTCGCCGGCGACGATGGCCTGGGCGCTGGCCTGGATCGCGCGGATCCGGCGCAGCGGCCGGCGGCGCAGCAGGTGCCAGCCGGCGATGCCCGGCAGGATGGTCAGCGACACGCCCCACAGCAGCGCGTGCAGGATGATCCGGGTCACGGCGAACAGCGAACCGTTGTCCCGCAGCAGGATCAGCCAGCGGCCGTCGCGGGTCTGGGTCGCCACGGCGTCGCAGCTGTCGGCGGGCAGGGTCGGGTCGTCGGAGTCGGCGCAGTCGGCCAGGGTGTGGATCTTGCCGTCCAGCGGCAGGCCGTCGGGGATCTGCTGCAAGGCGCCGCCCAGGTAACGGCGGTGCGCATCGAACAGGCCGTAGGCGTCGATGCCGCGGATGTCGAAGGTCATGCTCGCGGCCAGCGCGTCTTCCAGCTGCTCGCCGCGAAAGTGGGAAAACAGGTGCTGGCGCTGCATCAGCGAATGCTTGGCCAGGTTGTCGAGGTAGCTCGACACCTCGAAGTACATGACCCCCATCAGGATCGCGCTCCAGGCCACGAACAGCGAACTGTAGAGCGCCAGCAGCCGGCTGCTGGAGGAGCGCCAGCCGTCAGACGGGTTCGGCAATGACATAACCCGAGCCTCGCACCGTACGGATCAGCGGGACATTGCCCGGCGGGTCGATCTTCTTGCGCAGGCGGCCGATGTGCACGTCGATCAGGTTGGTGCCCGGGTCGAAGTGATAGCCCCACACCTCTTCGAAAATCATCATGCGCGACAGGATCTGGCCGCTGTTGCGCATCAGGAACTCCAGCAGCTTGTATTCGGTGGGCAGCAGCGTCAGCACCTGCTCGGCGCGGCGGGCCTCGTGGCTGATCAGATCCAGCTCCAGGTCCGCCACCTTCAGTGTGGTCGGCTGGGCGCCGCCGTTGTGCTGGCGGCGCAGCAGCACTTCGACCCGGGCCGCCATCTCGTCGGTGGCGAAGGGTTTGGTCAGGTAGTCGTCGCCGCCGGCCCGCAGCCCGCGCACCCGCTCATCGACGTCGGAGAGGGCGCTGATCATCAGGATCGGCGTGGCCACGCCCATGGTGCGCAGGGTGGTGACGATGGCCAGGCCGTCGAGCTCGGGGAGCATGCGGTCCAGGGTGATCAGGTCGTAGTGACCGTTGACGGCGCGTTCCAGGCCTTCGCGGCCATTGTCCACCCAATCCACGTCGAGCCCGTGGCTGCTCAGTTCGGCGACGATCTCCCGGGCGGTCACGGCGTCGTCTTCGATGGTCAGGATGCGAGTCATGAGGGGCCTGCTGATCGGTTCAAACGGAATGGCTGCATTTTGCCAACATTTAGCGGTAACGCTTTAAATTAACTTTCATGTTTTAGCCGTCAACGAGCGAAACCGGAAATCCCGTTTGCCGCAACCTTGATATCATCTGGCCACAAATTCAATCGGAAGGGACACCGTGGGCACCATGATTGGCAGAGGCTGGGTACCGTTGACGGGCTTGTTGCTGGCGCTGGCGTGCGCTTCGGCCTCGGCGGCCAACACACCGTGCTCGGGCAAGAAGGGCGGGATCGCCCGTTGCGACGGGGACCTGTTCCTGTGCAACGACGGTTCCATCAGCGGTTCGAAGAAAAGCTGCGCGGCGATGTTCGGCGAGCGGGGCGCGGCAAGACCGCAAACGCTGCTGCAAAGCGACGACGGTTGCGCCTGCGGCACCGGCTCGTTCTGCACCGGGCCGCGCGGCGGGGTCTACTGCCTGACGCCCAGCGGCAACAAGAGCTACCGGCGCAAGTGACCTTCGCCTGAGCCAATGCATAAAACCCGCTGCGATCGCGCCGTCGTTGCAAACTGCATGGCCGATGCCCGTCGGCAATTTTCAACCCACTGAAAAACAACGATTTATTCAAGAGCGTGGTCTGGCACGGTCGGTGCAATTCGTCTGATGACGAGTTGTAACACCATCTTTCATGCCGGGAGCGCCACAACAATGAATAGATCCTCCGATGGGTTTTATCCTGACTATGAAGCCGGGGCGGGCACGGTCTCGGGCGCGTCTTGGGGCGCCATCTTCGCCGGTGCGGCGGCCGCCGCTGCCCTGTCGACGATCCTGGTGCTGCTGGGCATCGGCCTGGGGTTCTCGGCGGTATCGCCGTGGGCCGGGGAGGGCGTCAGCGCCAAGGGCCTGGGCATCTCCGCCATCGTCTGGCTGGCGGCCACGCAAATCGTCGCCTCGGGCCTGGGCGGCTACATCGCCGGGCGCTTGCGGGTGAAGTGGGCCGCCCTGCACGGTGACGAAGTGTACTTTCGCGACACCGCCCACGGCTTCCTGGCCTGGTGCGTGGCGACGCTGGTCACCGCGACCCTGGTCGCAGGCTCGGTCAGCGGCCTGGTCGGCGGCGGCCTGCACGCCGGTGCCCAGGCGGTCGGCGGTGCGGCCGGCAGCCTGACGCAAGCCGCGGGCACCGACACCGAGCGTTACGGCTACTTCGTCGACAGCCTGTTCCGCGACGGGCGTCCCGCCGCCGTGAGCGACGATGCCGTGCGCGGTGACGTGACCCGGATCTTCGCCCAGAGCCTGGCCAACGGTCAGCTCAGCGCCGAGGACCGTAGCTACCTCGCCCAATTGGTCGCGCAACGCACCGACCTGACCCAGGCCGATGCCGAACGCCGGGTCGACGACGTGTATGCCCGCACCCAGAAAGCCATCGCCGACGCCAAGCTCAAGGCGCAGCAAGCGGCCGATGCCGCCGCCAAAGCGGCCGCCTGGACATCGTTGTGGATGTTCGTCGCCCTGTTGGCCGGCGCGTTCTTCGCCAGTCTCGCGGCCACGTTCGGCGGTCGCCGCCGGGATGCGGTCGAGTATGTCGAGGTCGAGACCTACGCCGCCGTCAGCGTTCCCCCTGTCCGTTAACCGAGGAGTTTCGCCATGCGCTCATTACTGCTGTTTTTCCTTGGCGTGCCGATCCCGATCATCATCCTGATCGCCCTGTTCGTGCACTGACGCACCCTCCACTCAGGCCTGCCTGTCCCCGGTCGTCGGATCGACCCCGGGCAGCAGGCCTTTCACTGGCCTGGATCAATATTCCCTCTCGCGGTATCCCCTACCGTAAAACTTCCACGCCCTTGCCGCTGGATCGACTACATTGCTTGCGCGCGCACTGATGCTGCGCTGACGCAGGAACCGCTGCCGGCCCGATAGAGAGACAAACCCCACGGACCGGCAAAGGTGTAGTGCAGCAAGGAGCTGACGCAACCTCACCTGAACTTTTCACGGATGATTCGCAATGCACTGCCAAGAAAGAACCTTTGATATCCAGCCGTTGGCGCAGGCGGATATGACTGTCCACATCAACGGCCAACCCGTCACCGCCGCCATCGGCGAAACCGTCCTCAGCGTCATTCAGTCCCTCGGCGTGCGCCAGGTCGCGCGCAACGACCACAACCAGATCAGCGGGGCCTACTGCGGCATGGGCGTGTGCCAGTGCTGCCTGGTGAAGATCAACGGGCGGCACAAGCGCCGCGCCTGCCAGACCGTGGTGCGCGAGGGCATGAGCATCGAGACCCAGGTCAACCGCATCCACGGGCAGGAGGTCGTATGAGCCAGCATCCGGTCATCGTCGGCGGCGGTCCGGCGGGCATGGCGGCGGCCACCGAACTGGCCCGCCATGGTGTGCGCTGCATCCTGCTCGAAGAGGCTTCGCGGCTGGGCGGCGTGGTCTATCGCGGACCGTTGCGCGACGGCGTGCAGCTGGACTACCTGGGGCCGCGCTATTCCGAGGTGCTGGGCAAGCTGCACGGCGAATTCCGCGAGCAGGCCGGGCTGATCGACGTGCGCCTCAACCACCGGGTGGTCGGCGCCGAGGGCACGCGCTCGCTGGTGGTGCTGGACGGCGACGAGCGCCTCCATGAGATCGCCTATCCGCAACTGCTGCTGGCGGCCGGCTGCCATGAGCGCAGTGTGCCGTTCCCCGGCTGGACGCTGCCGGGCGTGATCATGCTCGGCGGCCTGCAACTTCAGATCAAGAGCGGCGTGGTCAAGCCTCAGGGGCCGGTGGTGATCACCGGCACCGGGCCGCTGCTGCCGTTGGTGGCGTGCCAGTTGCACGCCTCCGGCGTCAGCGTGGCGGGCGTCTACGAGGCGTGCGCGTTCGGCAAGATCGCCCGCGAAAGCCTGGCGCTGCTGAACAAGCCGCAGCTGTTCCTCGACGGCGTGAGCATGCTGGCCTACCTCAAGCTGCACGGCATCCCGATGAACTACGGCTGGGGCGTGGTCGAAGCCCACGGCGAGGGCGAACTGAAAAGCGTCAGCGTGGCGCCGTACTCGGCGACCTGGGAGGCGGACATGAGCCGCGCCGAGCGCATCGAGGCCAAGACCCTGGCGGTCGGCTACGGCTTCATCCCGCGCACCCAGCTGAGCCAGCAGATGGGCCTGGACCACGGCTTCAGCGACGACGGCTACCTGCGCGCCAACGCCGATGTCTGGCAGCAGAGCAGCGAGTCCCACGTGCACCTGGCCGGCGACATGGGCGGCATCCGCGGCGGCGAGGCGGCGATGCTCGCCGGCAAGATCGCCGCGACTTCGATCCTGTTGCAGCGCGGCGTGCTGGAGGAAGAGCTGGCGCGGGTGCGGCGCGACCGTTACCTGGGCAAGCTCAAGGCCATCGTGCGCTTCCGTGCGGCGGTGGACCGCTACACCGAGCGCGGCGTCGGCCAGAC
This sequence comes from Pseudomonas ekonensis, assembly GCF_019145435.1. NCBI lineage: Bacteria > Pseudomonadati > Pseudomonadota > Gammaproteobacteria > Pseudomonadales > Pseudomonadaceae > Pseudomonas > Pseudomonas ekonensis. The sequence continues at coordinate 1,712,729 of NZ_JAHSTS010000001.1, forward strand.
CGCGTTGCCGGCGGCGGACACGGTGATCTGCCGCTGCGAACACGCGACCCGCGCCGACATCGACCGGGCGCTGGAGCAGGGCGTGCAGGACATCGCCAGCCTGAAGATGCGCACCCGCGTGAGCATGGGCGACTGCCAGGGGCGGATGTGCGTCGGCTATTGCAGCGACCGTCTGCGCCAGGCCACCGGCCGCCGCGATGTGGGCTGGCTGCGGCCGCGCTTCCCGATCGATCCGATTCCTTTTTCCGCGTTCCAGTCCCTCGGCACGGAGGCCGTTTCCCATGAGTAAGTTCTATGACGTGGTCATCGCCGGCGGCGGTGTGATCGGCGCGTCCGTCGCCTATCAGCTGTCCAAGCGCAAGGACCTGAAAATCGCCCTGATCGACGCCAAGCGTCCCGGCAACGCCACCCGCGCCTCGGCGGGCGGCCTGTGGGCCATCGGCGAGTCGGTGGGGCTGGGCTGCGGGGTGATCTTCTTTCGCATGATGTCGGCCAACCGCAAGCGCGAGACCCAGGGCGCGGCGGTGGCGGTGGACGCCAGCACGCCGCACATCCTGCCGCCGTCGTTCTTTGACTTCGCTTTGCAGTCCAACGCCCTGTACCCGGCGCTGCACAAGGAACTGGCCGACAACCACGGGATGGATTTCAAGTTCGAGAAGACCGGCCTCAAGTTCGTCATCTACGACGACGAGGACCGGATGTACGCCGAGCACATCGTCGGCTGCATCCCGCACCTGGCCGACCAGGTGCGCTGGCTCGACCAGGCGGCCCTGCGCGAGTCGGAGCCGAGCGTCAGCCATGAGGCGCGCGGGGCGCTGGAGTTTCTCTGCGACCACCAGGTCAGCCCGTTCCGCCTGGCCGACGCCTACACCGAGGGCGCCCGGCAAAACGGCGTGGACCTGTTCTTCAACACCAACGTCACCGGTGTGCTGCACCACGGCTCGCGGGTGACCGGCGTGCAGACCGCCGAGGCCGGGGTGTTCCATTGCAAGACCCTGGTCAACGCCGCCGGCGCCTGGGCGGCGGACTTGAGCGAATGGGCCACCGGCGTGCGGATTCCGGTCAAACCGGTGAAAGGGCAGATCCTGTTGACCGAGCGTATGCCGAAGATCCTCAACGGCTGCCTGACCACCAGCGACTGCTACGTGGCGCAGAAGGACAACGGCGAGATCCTGATCGGCAGCACCACCGAGGACAAGGGCTATGACGTGACCACCACCTGGCCGGAAATCGCCGGGCTGGTGCAGGGCGCGGTGCGCTGCCTGCCGGAGCTGGCGGACATCAACCTCAAGCGCACCTGGGCCGGGCTGCGGCCGGGTTCGCCGGACGAGCTGCCGATCCTGGGGCCGATGGCGGGGGTGGAGGGTTACCTCAATGCCTGCGGGCACTTCCGCACCGGGGTGCTGACCTCGGCGATCACCGGCGTGCTGCTGGACAAGCTGATCAACGATGAGCCGCTGCCGCTGGACATCACACCGTTCCTGGCGGACCGCTTCGGGGCTGCGCCGGTCAGGGAAGAGCGCGAGCTGGAAATGGCGTGATCCGGGAACGGCCTGCCCTCGGCGGCGGCTGACGCGCCGCCATCGCCAGCAGGCTGGCTCCTGCAGGGGATGATGGGGGCCTGCAGAATTTGCGGTCACCACAGAAACCTGTGGGAGTCGGCTTGCCAACGATGAGGCCGGCACTGCCGATGTCTCTGTTGCCAGACATGCCGCCATCGCTGGCAAGCCAGCTCCCACAGGTATCCCGGGTGTTCACAAGATTCATGTACACCCTCAAAAACTGTGGAGCCGGCACCGGGGCTCAGGCCTTGCGCGATTGCTCTTCCAGTTGGTCCGACTCGAACAGCCTCGCCAGTTCCGCCCGGGCTTCCTGGGCGGTCTGCAGCACCTTGGCCGCGTCGTCGTACACCGCGTGCTGGGCTTCGAGCACCTGTTCGTCGTGGTGCTTGAAGCGCTTGATCCGCGCATCGGCCTGTTCCTGGGTCAGGCCCAGGCCGACCAGGGTGCGGCGGCTCATCTCCAGGCTGGAGTAATACGTTTCGCGCACCGCTTCGGCGCCCACATCCACCAGCCGGTGCACGTGCTGACGGTTGCGCGCCCGGGCGATGATCTTCATGTGCGGGTAGAGCTTGCGCACGGTCTCGGCGGTCTTGATGTTGGTCTCCGGATCGTCGGTGGCGATCACGAAGTATTCCGCATCGCCGACCTTGGCCGCGCTGAGGATCTCCGGACGCATCGGGTCGCCGTAGAACACCGGCACGCCGCCGAAGCTGCGCGACAGCTCGATGGTTTCCACCGAGGTGTCCAGGGCCACGAACTTGATGTTTTGCGCCCGCAGGATCCGCGCCACGATCTGGCCCATCCGGCCCATGCCGGCGATCACCACCCGCGGGCTGTCGGTGTCGATCTGGCGGAACTTCTCCGGCACTTCCACCGGCTGCACCTTGGGGCTGACCAGCCGTGCGCAGATCAGCATCAGCAGCGGCGTGAGCGCCATCGACAGGGTGATGGTCAGCACCAGCAAATCATACAGGCGCGGTTCGAACAGGCCCTGATCGCGACCGATCTTGAACACCACGAACGCGAACTCGCCGCCGGCCGCCAGCACGATGCCCAGGCGCACGGCGCTGATCTTGTTCAGCCCGCCGGCCAGGCGTCCGACCACGAACAGCAGCGGCAGCTTCAGGGCGATCAGCAGCAGCGTCAGCCCCACCACGGTGACCGGTGCGCTGAGCAGCAGGCCGAGGTTGGCGCCCATGCCGACGCTGATGAAGAACAGCCCCAGCAGCAGGCCCTTGAACGGTTCGATCTGCGCTTCCAGCTCATGGCGGTACTCGGAGTCCGCCAGCAGCAGGCCGGCGAGGAACGCCCCCAGTGCCATCGACACGCCCACCAGATCCATCAGCCACGCCGTGCCGATCACCACCAGCAGCGCGGTGGCGGTGGACACCTCCGGCAGCCCGGTCTTGGCCACCACGCGAAACACCGGACGCAACAGGTAGCGCCCGCCGATCACCACCACGGCGATGCTGCCGAGCACCTGCAGGCTGTGGCGCACATCGTCGGCGCCGCTGGTGTGGTGATCGACGCCGGCCAGCATCGGCACCAGCGCGATCAGCGGGATCGCGGCGATGTCCTGGAACAGCAGGATCGCGAACGCCAGCCGTCCGTGGGGGCTGGTCAGTTCCTTGCGCTCGGCCAGGCTTTGCAGGCCGAACGCCGTGGACGACAGCGCCAGGCCCAGGCCCAGCACAATGGCGCTGTTGAGTGTTTGGCCGAACACCGACAGCGCCACCACGCCGATCACCGAACCGGTCAGCAGCACCTGGGCCAGCCCCACGCCGAACACCGATTTGCGCATCACCCACAAGCGCCGCGGCGACAGTTCCAGGCCGATGATGAACAACAGCAGCACCACGCCTAGCTCGGAAATGTGGCTGACGCTCTGCGGATTGCCGATCAGGCCCAGCACCGACGGGCCGATGATCACCCCGGCGAACAGATAGCCGAGCACCGCGCCCAACTGCAGGCGCTTGGCCAATGGCACGGTGAGCACGGCGGCGAATAGAAAGACGACGGCGGCTTGCAACAGGTTGCCTTCATGGGGCATGGCACAACTCCAGAACTCGGTACGGCGGGGGAGCAAGGATAAAGGCTCACCCGGCGACGCACCACCGGCAGCGGCCTGGGGCGGCTGTCTTCCTGCTGGCGGCGGCAGTGTGTCAGGCACCCTTGATGTTGGCAGTGCCGGCCTCATCGCTGGCAAGCCAACGGCCACAGGGCAAATGTTGCATCCGTAAGGGTTTACTTATGTAAAGTTAGACTTTGGTCTTAGGTTAATTCAGCTGAAAAGTTACCGAGTAGTTACTCGAAAACAGCAAGCGGTGTTCTTGAGACTTTTTATTGATTTAAGTCACACAATGGTCAAGTCCCCGGCCCATGGGTGGCTGATTCGATAAAGTCGAATCAAATCTGGAACGATGGTTTCAGGTTTGTTAGTGTACTGGATAGTTCATATGTACGCCGGCTGTTAAACTTTCGTTGCAAAGATTGACAAAGCGTTTGTCCTGAATCTACTATTTTTCCCGCATCAGAAAGTACTAACGGCAATTATAAGAAACCGCCGGAAGTCGCCCGAGATTCAACCCGTCGGAACCCTGACTTCAAGAGAGGCGGGTTCCGGTCATTCGCTTGTGTTGTCACGACATTTGCCCAAGTGCGCAGAGCGTGTCGTGAAGCCGCATCCAGGAAGGATGGGCAGGCAAGCGATCTACAGTGAAGTTTTCATAGGGACTTGAAACCTTGTACTCGCATTCCGTCAGCCCGCCATGTATGCGGCCTTCATCTATTCGATCCATGATCCGCCCGTCAGCGGGGCCGCGTCGGCCGCACGCTGTGGCCGGGCCATCTTCTTGCCCGGCGCATGCCCGTCGCCCGCAGCGTTCCGCTGGCCGGCCGGCGTCGGCAAACACCTTCCCGTCTGCGGCCGGCCCTTGCGTGCCCGGCGCTTTCGCAGAGACATTCAAATGAAGTTTTCACAAGGAGTTGAAACTTTGAACTTTGAATTGATCGATCCCGAATAACGACGGCGTTCGTCTGGCCGACTGAGAACGTCGGTCGTAAACCTGAAAATAGAACAATGTTTTTCGCTTAATGCCGCGAAGGCAGGCGCATGCGCGTTGTCTGGAGCAATTGATGATTGCTCGTGCATTCGTTCGCCTTTGATATTTGAAGTTGCATCTCTGTTGTTTTATGGCGCGGCCGGAAGTTCCTGCTGCGGTGAGCAAACAAGCACATTTAATGTGAAGTTTTCATAAGGACTTGAACCCGTGCACTCAGACTCCATTGGATCAGCGCGTCAGCGAACCCAGACCGATCAGATGCCGGCCGGCGCATCCAACGGGGCAGTGCCGGACGGGGCAAACGCTCACGCCCAGGCATCGTCGCTGCGTATCCGGCATTACGACAGCCGCTCGGTGTATGCGCAGGATGCGGCCCCCGGCGAACGCATTTTCCTGAGCGGCCAACAGATGCTGGTGCGGCTGCTGTTCACCCAGGCCGCACTCGACCGGGCCAACGGCCTGCGCACGGCGGGGTTCGTGAGCGGCTACCGCGGCTCGCCGCTGGGCGGCGTCGACCGGGAACTGATGAAGGCCAGCGGTGCGCTGGAGAAATCGGACATCCGCTTCCTGCCCGCGATCAACGAAGACCTGGCGGCCACCGCGCTGATCGGCACCCAGCGTGTCGAGACCGACCCGAACAAACGCTACGACGGCGTGTTCGGCATGTGGTACGGCAAGGGCCCCGGCGTCGACCGCTCCGGCGATGCGATCAAGCACGGCAACGCCTATGGCTCCTCGGCCAAGGGCGGCGTGCTGGTGGTCACCGGCGATGACCACGGCTGCGTGTCGTCGTCGCTGTCCCACCAGTCCGACCGCACCCTGATCGCCTGGGGGCTGCCGGTGATCCATCCGAACGGACTCGAAGACTACGAACGCTGCGGCCTGTGGGGCTGGGCGCTGTCCCGTGCGTCCGGCCTGTGGGTGGGCTTCAAGGCCATCACCGAGACGGTCGAGGCGACCACGTCGGTCGACGCGTCCCCGTTGCCTGAGTTCGTCACCCCCGAAGTCGATCCGGGGCCGGACGGCCTGCACTGGCGCTGGCCGGACCTGCCCGGCATGCAGATCGAACGGCGCATGCCCTTCAAGTTCGCGGCGGCCCGGGCCTTCGCCCTGGCCAACCCGCTCGACAGCGCCGTGACGGCACCGCAACGGCCGAAACTGGTCATCGGCGCAGTCGGCAAGGCCTACGGCGATGTCCGCCAGGCGCTGCAGCAGTGCGGCGTCACCCTGCAACAGCTGGAAGACGCCGGCGTGGCGTTGCTCAAGATCAGCCTGGTCTATCCGTTGTCGCCGGTGCTGGACGAGTGGGCGACGCGGGCCGACAAAGTGCTGATCATCGAAGAGAAGCAGGCCATCGTCGAAGAGCAGCTCAAGCACAAGCACTACAACACCGTGGCCGACCGGCGCGCGGTCATCATCGGCAAGACCGACGAACATGGCCAGCCGCTGGTCTGCGATCACGAAGAGCTGCGTCCGTCGCGGATCGCGGCGATGCTCCAGCACCGGCTGCAGGACCTGGGCATCGCGGTGCAGATGCCGACCTACTGGCTCATGCCTGCGGTGACGCGTGACCACGCCTGGATCCGGCGCACGCCTTACCTGTGTTCGGGCTGCCCGCACAACACCTCCACGCTGGTGCCCAAGGGCAGCGAAGCGCGGCTGGGCATCGGTTGCCACGCCATGGCGGCGCGCATGCCTGAGCGCTCCACCAGCGGCAGCGTGCAGATGGGCGGGGAAGGGGTGGACTGGATCGGCCAGGCGCCCTTCGTCGAGACGCCGCACATCTTTCAGAACATCGGTGACGGCACCTTTTTCCATTCCGGTTTCCTGGCGATCCGCCAGGCCATCGCCGCCGGCGTGACCATCACCTACAAGCTGCTCTACAACGACGCGGTCGCCATGACCGGCGGCCAGCCGATCGACGGCAAGCTGACGGTGAAGAAGGCCGTGGAACTGGTGAAGGCCGAAGGCGCCCAGCGCATCGTGGTGGTGGCCGATGACCTGGAGCGTTACCGCGAACAGGACTGCCTGCCTGACGGCATCGAGCTGTATCACCGCGACCGGCTGGAGGATGTCCAGCTGCAATTGCGCCAGACCCGCGGCGTCAGCGTGCTGGTGTTCGACCAGGTCTGCGCCACCGAAGGCCGCCGGCGCCAGAAGCAGCTGCCGGCCCCGGCGGTGAAGACCCAGGTCGTCATCAACGAAGCCGTGTGCGAAGGCTGCGGCGATTGCCAGGTCAAGTCCAACTGCCTGTCGGTGACGCCGGTACAGACGCCGTTCGGCACCAAGCGCCGCATCGACCCGCATTCCTGCAACACCGACCTGTCGTGCATCAAGGGCTTCTGCCCAAGCTTCGTGACGGTGACCGGCAAGCCCCGCGCGCAGCGGCGCCGGGTGGCCGACAGCGCCCAGGTGCTGGCGCGGGCTGCGGCATTGGCGGCGCCGCTGCCGTCCCGTTCGCTCGACACTCCATACGAAATGCTGCTGGTGGGCATCGGCGGCACCGGGATCGTCACGGTGGCGCGCACCATCGCCCTGGCCGCCCATTTGGACGGCCGCGCGGTCAGCGTGCTCGACTTCACCGGTTTCGCCCAGAAGGGCGGCGCCGTGCTGAGCCACATCCGTCTGGCCAACGAGGCGCAGACGCTGCACCAGCACCGCATCGACATCGGCGGCGCCGACCTGCTGCTGGCCGCCGACCTGGTCGTGGCCAGCGAGGACGATGCGCTCGCCACGCTGCGACCGGAAAAGACCGTGGTGATCGCCAACAGCGCGCAGACCCAAACCGGCGCGATGCTGCGCAGCACCGAGCTGCGCATCGAGACCCAGGCGATCGTCGACCTGCTCAAGCAAAAGGTGGGCGCGGACAACTACCACAGCCTGGATGCCGGGCAACTGGCGGACACCCTGGTCGATCCGATGCAGGCCAACATGCTGATGCTCGGTTACGCCTGGCAGCGCGGCACAGTGCCGGTGTCGCAGGCGGCGCTGAACAAGGCCATCGACCTGGCGGGCAGTGCCGCCGCCAACCACCTGGCCTTTGCCTGGGGCCGGCTGCTGGCGCAGGACGCCGCGTTCGTCGCGCCTTACCTCGACCCGAGCGCTGCCGCCGAGGGCGCCAGGACCATCGCGCTGCACGACATCAGCGCGGCGCCCAACCCCCGTGACAGCCTCGTGCGGTTGATCGAGCGCAACAGCGAATACCTGACGCACTACCAGAACGCGGCCTACGCCGCCCGTTACCGCCGCGTGGTGAACATCGTGCGCGCGGCGCCGGGCGCCGGCGACGGCAGCGCGCTGACCGAAGCGGTCGCCCGCAACCTGTTCAAGCTGATGGCCTACAAGGACGAGTACGAGGTGGCGCGGCTGCTGACGACCGACCGTTTCCTGCAATCCCTGGCCAGCCGTTTCGAAGGCCGCACCCGTCTGACCTTCCACTTCGCCTTGCCGTGGCTGCGCGACAAACAGAAGAAGACCGAATTCTCCGGTTGGGTGCTGCCGTTGCTGAAGGTGTTGGCCAAGGGCCGCGTCCTGCGCCACACCCGGTTCGACCCGCTGGGCTGGTCCGCCGAGCGGCGCGAGGAGCGCCGCCTGATCCAGGACTATGAAGCCATGCTGTTGCGCCTGCTGCCCGAACTGACCCAGGAAAACCTGGCGCACTTCATCGCCTGGGCCAACCTGCCGGATTCGATCCGCGGCTACGGCCACGTAAAGGAACGCTCGATCGCCGCTGCGCGCCTGCGCGAGAAGGCGCTCATCGAACAGATCCTGTTGGGCGAGCACCCGGTTCCGATCCACCGCGAAGCCGCCGGCGTCGAGTCGTGGGTGCCGCCCGCGATCCATGCCGCGCCTTCCAGCAACGAAGCCGAACGCGATGTGATGGAAGCTTCGTGATTGCCGGGGGCTGCCGGCCCCCTTGCCGAAAGAGAGCAGGCCCATAACCTCTTCAAGGATGAGTTGACCGATATGAACAACGACACCATTGCACCCGACCTGCTGCACAAGGGCTCGGCGGACGACGTTCTGATCTGCGCGCCGAAAGTCGCGCTGCCGCTGCACCTGGACGACGCGACCCTGGCGGCCGCTGCGCACAACCCGCTCTCGCGCCGCTTCGGTGCAGGCACCGACGGCCACGCCGCCTTCGGCGTGGCGCCCGAGCTTATGAAGCGAAACCGCCTGGGCGCCGCGTTCGCCGAAGGCGGCGAAGCGCAGAACGAGTGGGAACGGGTGAGGGCGCTGCCTTACCAGATCGTCGCCCCGCAGGGCACCCTGGAGGGCGACGACCCTGAGCAGGCCGTGGCGCAGCTGTGCCAAGCGATCCCGGCGATCCGCCGCTCCAGCTCGTTCCGCTTCATCAACAACGCCGACAACTACTTCTTCTACCGCAAGTCCCACGAGCACGTGCCCGGCACAATGTTCATCGAAGCGGCGCGCCAGGCGGTCTATCACCACCTGTACCACCACACCGGCCATGCGCGGGGCGACGTC